>NZ_REHC01000001.1 GCF_003692965.1 Lactobacillus sp. ESL0246
TTGTTTGATATCAATAAATTTTGGCAGCATTTTAATAACGAAATGCGCGAACGCTTCAACGAGGTTGCGTACAACGCCTGGTTCAAAAATACTAAACCACTTTCCTATAATAAGGACACTCATGAACTGCGGATCGCTGTCCAGAACCCAGTAACCAAGGGCTATTGGGAGAAGAACCTGTCCTCACAGCTGATCCAGTCGGCTTACGGCTACTACAACATCGAGGTCTTGCCCGTCTTTCAGATCGAGGGCAATTCAACTAGCGAGCGCCTAGTCACACCTAAGCCGCAGACACAGACAACACGTGAACGGCCTCGGCAAGAGAGCTCCAACGTTTTTGTGCGCAACCTCAAGCTTAACGAAAAATATACCTTCGACAACTTCGTCCAGGGCGAAGGCAACAAATTGGCCGCTGGTGCGGCGCTGGCGGTAGCCGACAGTCCCGGGAGCTTCTACAATCCGCTCTTTATCTTCGGCGGCGTCGGGCTCGGTAAAACCCACCTGATGCAGGCCATCGGCCACCAGATGCTGGCAGAACGCCCGAGTGCCAAGGTTGTTTACATTCAAAGTGAAACTTTTGTTAACGACTTTATCAATTCCATCAAAAATAAAACGCAAGATCAATTTCGTGAAAAGTATCGTACCTGCGATTTATTATTAGTCGATGATATTCAATTTTTTGCTAAAAAAGAGGGAATTCAAGAAGAATTTTTCCATACTTTTGAAACACTTTATAACGATCAAAAACAAATTGTGATGACTAGTGATCGCTTGCCAACCGAGATTCCTGATTTATCAGAACGGTTAGTATCACGCTTTACTTGGGGATTACAGGTCGAAATTACTCCACCAGATCTAGAGACACGAATTGCAATTTTACGCAAAAAAGCCGAAGCCGAGAATTTAACGATTGATGATAGCACTTTAGATTACATTGCTTCTCAAGTTGACACGAATATTCGTGAACTAGAAGGTGCGCTCGTTAAAGTGCAAGCACACGCGACGATTGAACATGAAGACATTAATGTTAATTTAGCTCGTGAAGCATTAGCAGACTTAAAATTGGTTCAGAAAAATCAAGGACTTCAAATATCAAAAATTCAAGAAGTAGTTGCAAATTATTTTCAAACTTCCACCTATGAATTAAAAGGAAAAAAGCGCGTGCGGCAAATCGTGGTACCACGACAAATTGCAATGTACCTATCACGAGAATTAACAGACTCAAGTCTTCCTAAGATTGGTCAGGAATTTGGTGGCAAGGATCATACAACTGTCATGCATGCATATGAAAAAATTAGTCGTGAAATTAAAACCAATTCCGAAATCAAAACAGCAGTATTTGATTTAAAGCAGATGCTTGATCGTTAAAAAGTTATTAACTGTGGAAAAATAATAGACTTATTCACATTTTTTGAACCAGTCGAATTACGTTATTTTAAGCGTAAATAACCTTTTCAACAGAAATCACAGGACCTACTAATACTACTAACTTATATATATAATTAACTAAACATGATTATCATCAGGAGGCAATTATGAAATTTACAATAAACAGAAATCTTTTTGTAGACAATCTCAATAACGTTATGCATGCAATCTCATCGCGGGCAACTATTCCAATCTTAAGCGGTATAAAGCTTAGCTTATCTGAAAATGAATTACTTCTAACTGGAAGTGATACAGATATTTCTATCGAAATTCGTATACCAGTAAGTGAAGATTTATCAGTTGAATCAACTGGATCAATTGTTTTACCAGCAAGGTTTTTCAGTGAAATTATTAGACGACTACCAGGTAAAGAATTTTCACTTGAAGTAAAATCCAGTTTTCAAACGCAAATTATTTCAGAAACTAGTGAATTCACGATTAATGGATTAGACGCTAATAATTATCCAAGATTACCGGAAATTCCTGATGAATCAACTTTTACAATTTCTGGTAAAACCTTCCACGAAATTATTAATGAAACTCAGTTTGCGGTTGCGACTCAAGAAAGTCGACAAGTTTTAACGGGAGTTCATTTTACTTTTAGTCCAACTCAAATTCATGCTGTAGCAACTGATTCACACCGGTTATCTAGTCGTGCAATAGATTTGGAAAATGGACCACAAACTAAGACTGATTTGATTATTCCAGGTAAGTGTTTACTAGAACTGGCGCGTATTATCGGTGAAACTGATCCTGAAATTAGAATTTGTCCTGGAAATAATCAGGTATTATTTGAAATTGGTAATATTTTATTTTATTCTCGTTTGCTTGAAGGTAGTTATCCAGATACTGAACGATTAATTCCCAAAGAAAGTACTACTAGTGTGGAATTTGATTTAGTAGAACTTTCAAGTGCCTTGGATCGCGCTAGTCTGTTAACTCACGCTGGTCGCAATAATGTAGTTGATTTGACAATCGATACAGAGAAAAAGACGGTAATACTTTCTGGTGAGTCCGCTGAGATTGGTAATGTTGAAGAAAATGTTAGTTTCAATAAACTAACTGGAGAAAATTTAAAAATTTCGTTTAATCCGGATTATTTGCGTGACGCACTGAGAGCTTCAGTTTCTGACACTATTGTGATGGATTTCACGCAACCGCTTCGACCTTTTACAGTTAATCCTAATAAAACGGACATCAACTTTGTACAATTAATCACACCAGTTAGAACTTTTTAATTACAAACAAAAAAGTCATCGAATGATGGCTTTTTTTATGATCATCTTTGTCAGATGCGCTTAAATAAGTACTTGTTTTTACTTTTTAGCTATTTACTGTTGAAGTATTTGTTTTATAAAAACCGTTTAAACGGCTTTATATTGGCTTTTGAGTTGTCTTTTACTTGGGAAACGAATATACTTATTATAGGTATTTATAGTGGTGAAGGTGGATATTATCAAAGAATTTAAAGTAAGGGGTAATTATATTACCTTGAGTCAATTTTTGAAGGAAGAAAGCATTATTTCTTCTGGTGGACAAGCCAAGTGGTATTTGCAGAATAATCCCGTTTTACTGAATAATGAAACAGAAAATCGACGGGGCAAAAAGCTCAGACCAGGGGATAAACTAGAAGTTGCACAAGAAAAGTATGAATTTCGGTAACTAAGTAAATGTACCTTAAACATTTTAATGCACAAAATTATCGTAACTTACAACAATTGGATATTGAATTTGATCCCAACGTCAATATTTTTATTGGACAAAATGCGCAAGGTAAAACCAATATGCTTGAAGCAATCTGCTTTTTGGCGTTAACACGCTCACATCGGACTAGTAACGACAAAGAACTCATTGCTTTTGGCAAAGATTATGCGAATATTACTGGGCACGTTTATAAGAGTCAAATTGATTTGTCATTACGTGTTTTGCTTACTAAAAAGGGGAAGAAAGTTTGGATTAATCGGATAGAGCAATCCAAATTATCCAAGTATGTTGGGCAACTGAATGCAATTCTATTTTCGCCTGAAGATTTAGAACTTATCAAAGGAGCCCCCTCATTGCGCAGGCGCTTTATGGATCAAGAATTTGGTCAAATTAGTGCTGAATATTTGTATTTTGCTGGTAAGTATAAACAGGTTCTCCAGCAAAAGAACAATTACTTAAAGCAATTAGCCAATGGTTCCGCACATGATATGATGTTCTTAGATGTCTTATCCGATCAGTTAGCAGGAGTAGCTGCAGAAGTAATTGTTCGTCGGTTTAAATTTTTAACTTATTTAGATCGGTATGCTCGCGATGCCTATGCTTATATCAGTGCTGGTAATGAGGAATTGAAACTTGTTTATCGACCATCGGTACGAGAAATTAATGAAACTGATAGTGTTGAAGAAGTTTATCGCAAACTACTGATCAGTTTCCAAAGAAATCAATCAGGTGAAATTGTCAAAAAAACCACTTTAAGTGGTCCACACCGTGATGATGTTGAATTTGAACTTAACGGTAAAGATGCTCATTTGTATGGTTCGCAAGGTCAGCAGAGAACAATTGCTTTAAGTATTAAACTTGCAGAAATACAATTGGTTCACCACTTAACTACTGAGTATCCACTGCTTTTGCTTGATGATGTGATGAGTGAACTTGATCACAAAAGGCAGAGTGCGCTGCTTAATTACATTCATGGTAAGACGCAGACCTTTATTACTACGACAGATTTAAGCGGTATTTCCTGGGAAATAATTAAAAAACCAAAAGTATACCGAATTGAATCTGGACAAATTTATTTAGAAGAGGGGAAATTGAATGGCCGATAACGACAATCAAAAAGAAAATTTTGAGCGGATCAAGCAATATGAAAAAGAAGCTGATAAATATAATGCCAGTCAAATTCAAGTTTTAGGTGGACTTGAAGCAGTTCGTAAGCGTCCAGGGATGTACATTGGTTCCACTAGTTCTCAGGGCTTGCATCACTTAGTCTGGGAGATAATTGATAATGGAATTGATGAGAGTTTGGCAGGCTTTGCAACCAAGATTGAGGTAACAATTAATAGTGATGGCAGTGTTACAGTTCAAGATGATGGTCGTGGGATACCTGTCGACATTCAAAAGAAGACCGGCAGACCGGCACTTGAAACAGTTTTTACTGTTTTGCACGCTGGTGGTAAGTTTGGCGGTGGCGGATATAAGGTTTCTGGTGGACTTCATGGTGTTGGTGCATCAGTTGTTAATGCGCTATCAACTAAACTTGATGTTACGACGATGAGAGATGGGAAAAAATATTATATTGATTTCGATCACGGTCGTGTTAATACTGAAATGAAGATGACTGGGACAGTTTCGTTATCAGAACATGGTACAATTGTTCATTTTTTTCCAGATCCAGATATCTTTACTGAAACAACTTCCTTTGATGACCAAGTATTGAAGAATCGAATTCGGGAATTGGCATTCTTAAATAAGGGCTTAAAGTTGACTTTTACTGATCAACGCAAAGAAAGCGCTGAAACAGATGTCTATCATTACGAAGGAGGTATTCAAGAGTACGTTTCTTTTTTGAATAAGGGAACCGATGTTTTATTTAATGAACCAATCTATGTTGATGGTGACTACAATGATATTAATGTCGAGGTAGCCCTACAATATACCACCGGTTATAAGACTACTTTAATGACATTTGCCAATAATATCCATACTTATGAAGGCGGAATGCACGAAGCAGGTTTTAAAACGGCATTGACTCGTGTAGTAAACGATTATGCGCACAAAGCAAAATTGTTAAAAGATAATGATGATAATCTCTCTGGTGAAGACATACGAGAAGGTATGACAGCTGTTGTTTCGGTTAAGCATCCAGATCCACAGTTTGAAGGACAAACTAAGACTAAACTTGGCAATTCTGATGCTAGGACAGCAGTCGATCATTCATTTTCCGAAACTTTTAATAATTTTTTGATGGAAAATCCGCAAGTTGCACGCAAAATTGTTGAAAAAGCACAGTTAGCTGAAAGAGCGCGGACCGCTGCCAAGCGGGCTCGTGAGGTTACTCGGAAAAAGTCGGGGCTTGAAATTGCCAATTTACCTGGTAAATTGGCCGATAATACTAGTAATGATCCAAGTATTTCAGAATTGTTTATTGTTGAGGGGAACTCTGCTGGCGGTTCTGCTAAGCAGGGCCGCTCACGATTAACTCAGGCAATTTTGCCTATTCGTGGCAAGATTTTAAATGTTGAAAAAGCTTCAATGGATCGTATTTTGGCTAATGAAGAAATCAGGTCCTTGTTTACTGCTCTTGGAACTGGATTTGGAGCTGATTTTGATGTTTCTAAGGCTCGATATCATAAATTAATTATCATGACGGATGCCGATGTCGATGGTGCTCATATTCGAACGTTACTTTTAACTCTATTTTATAATTATATGAGACCTATGATTGAAAAGGGATATGTCTATATTGCTCGTCCGCCTCTATATCAGGTTCGTCAAGGAAAGGTAATTAAGTATCTTGATACTGACGAAGAATTGCATGATTATTTAGGTAGTTTACAACCAAGTCCGAAAGCAACAGTTCAAAGATACAAGGGGTTAGGTGAAATGGATCCTGAACAGCTATGGGAAACAACTATGAATCCTGAAAATCGGCGGCTTGATAGAGTAAGCCCTGAGTATGCTAAAGATATTGATGATGTATTTGAACTATTGATGGGCAACGATGTTGCACCACGACGCAAATTCATTGAGACCAACGCTAAGTACGTTGAGAATATAGATGCATAGGAGGTTTAAATGGATAACGACAATCAAGGTCAAGATCATAGAATAAGAAATGTTGATCTGACTAGTGTAATGAATAGCTCATTTCTTGATTATGCCATGTCAGTTATAGTAGCGCGGGCACTACCTGATGTTCGCGATGGGTTAAAACCAGTACAACGGCGTATTTTATATGGAATGAGTGAACTAGGCGTTACACCGGATAAACCATATAAAAAATCAGCCAGAATTGTTGGTGAAGTCATGGGGAAATTTCATCCTCATGGGGATTCTTCAATTTATTTAGCGATGGCACATATGGCGCAAGATTTTAGTTACCGCTATATGCTAGTAGATGGACATGGAAACTTTGGTTCTGTTGATGGCGATGAACCAGCCGCAATGCGTTATACTGAGGCGCGAATGAGTAAAATTGCGGTAGAAATGCTTCGCGATATCAATAAAAATACGATTGATTGGCAACGTAATTACGAAGACTCAGAAAATGAACCAGTTGTACTGCCGGCTCGAATTCCCAATCTCTTGGTAAATGGGACTAGTGGAATTGCAGTTGGTATGACAACTAATATACCACCACATAACTTATCCGAAGTTATTACAGGGTTACATATGTTGATGGATAATCCTGATGTTACAACAAAGGATTTAATGAAAGCAATTCCCGGACCTGATTTTCCTACTGGTGGAACTATCATGGGTCGTGGGGGAATCTATCGTGCTTATGAGACCGGTCGTGGCAATATTGTTGTTCGGGCTAATACAACGATCGAAGCAGAGAAAAATGGTCGTGAGCGAATTGTTGTGACAGAATTGCCTTATTTGGTAAATAAAGCCGAATTGATTAAAAAAATTGCCGACTTGGCTCGTTCAAAAACAATTGACGGTATTACTGGGGTACGGGATGAATCTGATCAGACTGGTAT
Source organism: Lactobacillus sp. ESL0246 (assembly GCF_003692965.1). Lineage (GTDB taxonomy): Bacteria > Bacillota > Bacilli > Lactobacillales > Lactobacillaceae > Lactobacillus. The sequence goes on from NZ_REHC01000001.1 coordinate 7,119, forward strand.
GCGTGTTACAATTGATATTCGCCGAGATGCCAGTGCTAGTGTCGTTTTAAATAATTTATTCAAACTGACTCAAATGCAGGCTAATTTCGGCATGAACATGGTGGCTATCGCTGATGGTGCCCCACACTTTTTGAGCTTAAAACAGATGCTGGAATATTATCTTAAGCATCAAGAAGATGTTGTTACTCGTAGGACTAAGTTTGAATTAGAAAAGGCTGAAGCTCGAGCACATATTTTAGCCGGCTTAAAAATTGCTCTAGATCATATTGACGAAATAGTTCATATTATTCGTCAAAGTGATTCGAGTGATATTGCTAAAGCGGCTTTGATTAGTCGTTTCGGACTTGATGATAAGCAATCGCAAGCTATTCTAGATATGCGGTTGGTTCGCCTTACAGGGTTAGAACGGGACAAAGTTGAGGCAGAATATAAGGATTTACAACTTAAAATAGCTGATTACAAGGATATTCTTGCAAAAACTGAGCGAATTCATGAAATAATTTACAATGAACTTCTCGATACACAAAAGCGTTTTGGTGACGATCGCCGGACTAAGATTAGTGAGGGTGATGTTATTTCAATTGAAGACGAAGACTTAATTGAAAAGCAAGATGTCTTATTGACCCTGACTCATAGTGGTTATATCAAACGGATGCCAATTAATGAATTTAAGACTCAAAATCGCGGTGGTAAAGGTATTAAAGGAACGGGCATTAAGGATGGAGACTTTATTGAAAAATTGATCTATGCCAGTACGCATGACCTTTTGCTGTTCTTTACTAATAAGGGTAAAGTCTACTCCAAGAAAGCATATGAAATTCCTGAACTAGGTCGCACAGCCAAAGGATTACCAATTGTCAATCTTCTTCAATTTGAAAAAGGGGAGAAGATTGAAACAATCATTAATATACCCGAGGATGCATATGACAAGTACCTCTTCTTTATTACTAAAAAAGGAACTGTTAAACGCACGCAGGTGAGTGAATTTGCTAATATCAGAAATAGCGGATTAATTGCATTAACTTTGCGTGACGGGGATGAGTTAACTAATGTATTGACTACTGATGGTAAGCAGGACATTTTGATCGGTACACATTTGGGTTATGCAGTACGTTTCAGTGAAAAAGCTGTTCGTTCTATGGGTAGAACAGCCGCTGGAGTACGTGGTATTAATTTGCGTGACCATGATTATGTAATTGGATCCGACGTTATTCGTGATCAAGATGAAGTTTTAATTGTTTCTGAAAATGGTTATGGTAAGCGGACTTCTGCTACTGAGTATCCAGTTAAGGGCCGAGGCGGTAAGGGAATCAAGACCGCAAATATAACTGCAAAGAATGGGCCACTTTCTGGTGTAACTGTAGTCGATGGTACACAAAACATTATGGTTATTACCAATGACGGAATTATGATTCGATTCAAGATTGAAGATGTTTCGCAAACTGGCCGTAGCACGATAGGCGTTCGCTTAATTAAGGTTAACGATGGCAACAAAGTTGCTAGTTTGGCACTTGTTCCGGTCGAGGATCAAGTGGCTGAAGAGTCTAAAGATTAGATGGACTAAAAAGAATAAATAATTAAATAAAACAAAAAATTATCAAATATTTTTACGTACTTGTTACTAGAGAAAACGAAATTTCTCATAGGATCACGTGAAGATACTTTGGTAATTTTTTATTTATGTGCTAAAATTAGAAATTGTGAGTAATGAATGATTACTCTCCTTGTTCTTGAATTTTAGCAAGAACCATTTAGTCCAGAAGGAGGTGCACTAGTATGACAACTACTAAGTACGAAATAACTTATATTATTAAGCCGGATATTGACGAAGAATCAAAAAAGGCTTTAGTTGAAAACTATGATAAGGTTATTACCGATAACGGTGGTACGATGGTTGAATCAAAAGACTGGGAAAAGCGTCATTTTGCATATGAAATCAATAAATATCGTGAGGGAACTTACCATATCATGACTTTCACTGCTGATAATGCTGACGCAGTTAATGAATTTGATCGTTTATCTAAGATTGACACTGCTGTTTTACGTTCAATGACTGTTAAAATAGACAAATAGGCAAAGCTTTATCTTTATCGTTTTCGTGATTTAGGAAAGGGAGGACCTATAGTATGATTAATCGAGTTGTACTTGTTGGCCGTTTAACGCGTGATCCTGAATTACGTACTACTGGGAGTGGAATCTCGGTTGCTACGTTTACTCTTGCCGTTGACCGTCAGTATACTAACGCTCAAGGTGAGAGAGGTGCAGATTTTATCAGTTGTGTCATTTGGCGTAAAGCTGCAGAAAATTTCTGTAACTTTACGTCTAAAGGTTCACTTGTGGGTATTGATGGCCGGATTCAAACCAGAACATACGATAATAAAGACGGGCAAAGAGTGTATGTGACTGAAGTTATCGTTGATAATTTTTCACTACTTGAATCACGTAAAGATCGTGAAACCCGTGGCCAAAATGGTGGTTTTACACCAAATGATAATGGCGGTTTTGGTAATTCAAATGCCACTAGTTCGCCAAATATGGGACAATCAAATCAGAATACTCCGATTAATAATCAGCCGGATACAACACAGGATCCATTTGCTGGTTCGGGAGATACAATTGATATTTCTGATGACGATCTTCCATTCTAACTTTTAAAAGAAAGGATCTAGGATATGGCTCAACAAAGAAGAGGCGGCCATCGTCGTCGTAAGGTTGACTTTATCGCAGCCAACCATATTGATTACGTTGACTACAAGGACGTTGATCTGTTGAAACGTTTTATCTCAGAAAGAGGTAAAATCTTACCACGTCGTGTCACTGGCACTAGTGCTAAGAATCAACGTAAGGTAGCTAAGGCAATCGAAAGAGCTCGCATTATGGGCTTGTTGCCGTTTGTTACTGAAGATTAATTAGCTGAATAAAATAAAATACACTGAGCCAATGTTGGCTTAGTGTATTTTTGTATACAGATTTAAGCTTTATGGTAAGAGTTTCTTATCCCGTGAATACAAGGTATAATAATACTAATGTAGTTTACATTAATTTAGGAAGGATCTTACATGAAAGATTTTTTACGTAAGCTTGAATTTCCTGCTTTTATCAAGGATTCACGGTTAACGGCTTCAGTCCTAGTTATCTTGATTCTGTCGCTATTAGGCAGTATTGTAGCGATGATTATGAATCCATTATTCGGATTAGCAATGGTTGTAATTTTTATATTAACTGTTGCCTGTACCGTTTATGGTGCCTATGTCTTGGCTGGCAATGCCAATAATTTTGCTGTTAGCTTGTCATATCGAATTAAACGTAGCGAGCAAGAAGCGATGATCAAGATGCCACTGGGAATTTTGCTTTATGACGAAGATAGGCAAATCCAGTGGGTAAATCCATATTTACAACTTTATTTAAAAGATGATGATTTGATAGGACACACAATTAAATCGGTTGACCCAGATTTAGATGAATTAATTGACGATTCAATCAAGTCTAAAACTGCAGAAAATCATGTTGTTAACTGGGATGGACATCAATTTGAAATGGTCATTCAGGATAATTTAGGAGTTGTTTATTTATTAGATATTACGCGTTACGCTAAAATTGAACAACGCTATAACAACGAACTATTGGCGATTGGTCAAATCTTTATCGATAATTATGATGAATTAAGTGAAACAATGGGTGATCAGGAACTAACAGCGACGAGCTCTTATGTTCAAAATACTTTGAGTGAATATGCCAAAAAATTTAATGCATACTTAAAGCGAATAGATGAAGATCACTTTTTGTTGTTAGTTCATATGCAAGATTTGACAAAGATGGAACAAGATAAATTCTCTGTATTAGATAAAATGCGAATGGAAACGAGCCGTAATAATACACCATTGACTTTATCAATTGGGATTGCCTTTGGAAGTAGTCTGATAACTGAACTGGCTGATCAGGCACAATCTAACCTTGACTTAGCATTGGGACGTGGTGGCGATCAGGTTGTTTTGAATCAACCTGGCAAGGCTGCGCGCTTTTATGGTGGAAAATCTAATCCGATGGAAAAAAGAACCCGTGTGAGGGCTCGTATGGTTTCGCAGGCAATTAGTGAGCTGTTTAAAGAAGCGGATCAGGTTTTTGTTGTTGGTCATGCCAATCCAGATATGGATTCAGTTGGTAGTGGTATTGGTGTAGTTAAAATTGCTAGATTACATGGTGTTAAAGCAAATTTTGTCTTAGATCTTAATAAGACTAATTATGATGTAGGACGATTAGTGATCCAAATGAAGCAGGCTAAAGATAACGCAAACTTGTTTGTTTCGCCTGATCAAGCTCTAAATAGTGTGACAAATAAATCAATGTTAGTAATGGTTGATCATTCAAAATACTCAATTACGTATTCGAAAGATTTGTATGATCGATTGAAGAATCGAATTATTGTCATAGATCATCATCGCCGCGGTGAAGAATTTCCAGAAAATCCAATGCTGACATATGTTGAACCATATGCTTCTTCTGCTAGTGAATTAGTAACAGAAATGGTTGAATATCAACAACCAAGTTCTGGTAAACGAATTTTAACTGATCTTGAAGCAACAGCAATGTTAGCTGGAATTACGGTTGATTCTAAGGAATTTTCTTTACGAACGGGAACAAGAACCTTTGATGCTGCTAGCTATCTGCGTTCAATTGGTGCCAGCTCGGTAGGTGTAACTGAACTGCTCAAAGAAGATATTGAAAGCTTTTTGGAAAGGATTCGTTTAGTTAGCAGTCTAAAGATGATCAAGCCGAAGCTGGCGGCTTTATGTGGATCGAATGATAAAATCGTCGATCCAATTGTTACGGCACAAGCAGCTGATACTGCTCTTGATATAGAGAATGTTGAAGCGAGTTTTGCAATTACACGTCGTGATAAGGATACAATTGGTATTTCTGCTCGTTCAATGGGTAATATTAATGTTCAGGTTATTATGGAAAAATTAGGCGGTGGCGGACACTTATCGAATGCTGCAACTCAGTTAAAGAATATAACGATTGAGCAAGCACTTGATAAATTGGTCGCAGCGGTTGATACTTATGAAAAAGAAAATGAATAAAAGGAGAACAAAATGAAAGTTATTTTTACTGAAGACGTTAAAGGTCGCGGCAAACGCGGTGAAGTTAAGAATGTTCCTGATGGTTATGCGCAAAACTTTTTAATTAAACGAGGATTAGCCAAGGCTGCTACCAAAGCTAATATGCATACGCTTGAAAGAATTAATGCTAATGAAAAGGCTGCATATGAAAGTGAAAAAGCCGAGGCAGAAAGGATTAAAGCACTTCTGGAAAAAGATGAAACAGTTGTCAATTTCAAGTCAAAGGCCGGTTCTGATTCACGTTTGTTTGGATCAATTTCAAGTAAGAGAATTGTTGAAGGATTAGAAGAGCAATTTGATATTAAGATCGATAAACGTAAATTAAGCTTATCTGAGCCAATTAAAACATTGGGGTATACAAATGTCCCAGTTAAATTATTTAAGGGTGTAGAAGGCAAAATTCGCGTTCATATTACACAGCAAGATTAAGCTTTGAATTAGATTCTGATAAAAAGTGGTCATAACTAATGGATAATATTGTCTCACAGCAAATACCGCACGATGATGAAGCAGAGAAGGCAGTCTTAGGTGCAATTTTTATTGATCCTAAATCAATTGCTGATGCCAGTGCGGAAGTACAACCTGATGATTTTTATAAAAAGGCTAATCAGTTAGTTTTCCAAGCAATGTTGGACATATCTGATCGTGAAGATGGAATTGATCCGCTAACTTTGCAGGATGAATTGACTAAAAAAAATCAACTGGATGATATCGGTGGAATTGCATACGTTTCTGAACTAGCAATTGCAACGCCAACGGCAGCACATGTTGTCTATTATGCAAAAATTGTCCATCGTAAAGCTCTTTTACGCCGGTTGATTTCCGCTAGCCAAAAAATCATTACTAATGCTATGCAGGATTCTGATGATGTGACGGAAATTCTTGATAACGCTGAAAGTGAGATCATGAATGTTTCTTCAGAAAATAGTACAAATGGTTTTCGAAGCATTAAGGAGATTGTTAATTCAACAATTGAGGAAATAAATGACATTCCTGAAGATGGAAACATGGTTACAGGTTTGCCTACAGGATTTGTCGAACTAGATAAAATGACAACTGGTTTACATGAAGATGAACTTGTTATAGTAGCCGCACGTCCTGGTGTCGGTAAAACCTCGTTTGCTTTAAATATTGCCCAATTTGTTGGACTACATACTGAAAAAGCAGTTGCAATGTTTTCCCTAGAAATGGGGGGCGAGCAGTTAGTTCAGAGGATGTTGGCTTCTGAGGGATTAATTAATTCTCAACATTTAAGAACAGGACAATTAGATGAAGAGGAGTGGCGTAAACTAATTGTTGCGTCGGGCTCCTTAGCTAATGCCAAAATTTATATTGATGATACTCCGGGAATTAAGATGAGCGAGATAAGAGCACAATCTCGGCGTTTGGCCAAGGAAAAAGGTAATCTTGGGTTAATTGTGATTGACTATTTACAACTTATTGAAGGTCCACGTAGTGAGTCTAGGCAACAAGAAGTTTCGGCCATTTCTCGGCAGTTAAAAAAATTAGCAAAAGAACTTCATGTTCCTGTAATTGCATTATCGCAATTGTCGCGCTCTGTCGAGCAACGACAAGATAAGCGTCCAGTTTTGTCTGATATCCGTGAATCAGGTTCAATTGAACAGGACGCAGATATTGTTTCATTTTTATATCGTGAGGACTATTATCGTGAAGAAGATCAAGACGAAGATAAAAATCCCGAAGTTGGTGCAGAAGAAGATAATGGCGAAGTAGAGGTTATTATTGAAAAGAACCGTTCAGGAAGTCGAGGGACAATTAAGTTGATGTTTTCAAAACCGTATAATCGCTTTTCAAATCTCGATTATACTCATCATCAGCCTGAATAATAAAAAACAATATAAATTATAATCATCAAGCTCCAAGATGATGGTTTGAGGCTTGATGATTTTTTGATTACAAAATTGAGCGTTTTCAGTGACAAACAGTTGTTTTAATTGTACTATTAATAGAGTAAGAGAAATTTTCACTAATTTTTTTAGGGAAAGGACATAATATTATGGCTGATAAAGGATTTAAAGATAAGTTAGCTGGTAAAGCTAACGAAGTTAAAGGCAAAATGCAACAAGCTGCAGGCGATGTTAAAGACAAAGCTCAAGACGCAGCTGAGAATGTTAAAGATAAAGTCGAAGATGTTAAAGACAATATGAAGAAATAATCTTCAATTAAATAAGGCTGGGAAACAATTAAGTTTCCCAGCCTTATTATTATGTTCCACATGAAACAACTAATGAAGTTTATCTTGAACATTAGGAGGTAATTCTAAATTAGGACGCTCAGAATCATAGAATTCATAGAAAACGGGTGCTTTATTAGAATCGTTACTCTTGGGGTATAGCTCATAATTATTGGTCATTAGAGGCATAGTTACGTTGTTTTTGTATGAGTTCCAGATATTGCTGAAAATTTGGGCAATTAGTTTGCGCTCTTCTGGATCAAGAGTCATGAGCACCTTGCTCAGGCGGTAAGTACCAACTAGCTTATTATTGGTTAACTGATGCAATTCATGGATATCAGAGTTTTCAAATGCTTCAAATAAATCAGAAAAAGTTTCATCTCTCTTTTCTTGAGGAATAGAATTGTTAAAGTTAATTAATGCATGACGAATTACGCGACTGCCAGCAGATAAACCATCAGCTAAGGTAAAACTATCACGCCCTACTGACCAGCGACGTGGATCGTGCTGATTACGCATGGCAGCTGTGCTTTTGACAACGATAGTTTGTTCGGGATGGTCAAGCATTGCTCCAAAAATTGAGCCTTGAGGGATATATGTTCTCATTTTTGCCATCGTTTTAATAAAACCGGGACTAGTATAGACTTTGTGAAAATATCCTGGGCCATCAAAATTAATTGCCTTAATAACACGTTCTTGAATTTCTGGTTTGACTGCGCTCAAAGCGTATTGCGCAAAATTTCCTCCTTTTGAATGCCCGACTAAGTAAATCCGTTGGTTAGGAAATTTCTTAGCAATTGTTTCCAAATATTCGGCTGCAACATTTTGTCCGTAAATTTCGGGCAAAAAATTCATCCGCATGTCTTCTCTCCAGCCAATCATCGTACCGTCAGTTCCACGAAAAGCAATTACAATTGTCCTTTTATCGATAGCAAAAGTCGCAGCACTAAATTGTAATGGGTGAGGTTCTTTTTCTAAGCGATTAGTCCAATCAAGAATTTTTATTTTACCAATTCTTGGGCTCTCCGGTAATAACATAACTTCAGAAGCAGTTTCTGAATGCATCTGGTTTTGGAAGGTAGGTAAATCTTGTAATTTACCTGCCAATTCGCTAAGTGTATGCTCAATAACAGAATTATCTGCAGGTAAATATACTAAGGATGATAATAAAGAAGCGTCAACGCTATTAAATGGTCTTTCGGAAAATGTAATATCGCCACGCCAACGTAAATAATCTAGTGAACCAGCCATAATATTATTACTCCTTCCATTAATAAACTATTTCTATTGTATAATCCTTATGACAATAATGATTAAATTAAGACTGAAAAAGCAATAGACTTAACTATTGCTTAAAGATTAGTACTTAACTATTTATCGATAGTGGCATAACTAATGCGCTTAATGTCTGGATACTTGCGCAAGGCCATAATGATATTATTTTCATCGATATTATTGTTTATAATCCCATCTACAAAAAAGATAATTCGTTCATCACTAACATACATGATTTTAACCGAAACATTCTCTACATAATTAGCAGTTAATTCTTTCTCAATTGTTTGCAAAATATTAGGTTGATTTATTGCTTCAATTTGAATATTAAAGCGAATGTGGCGAATAATTTGATCAATTAGGTTGTCATCATGAAACAGCATTTGAATTATAAACAAGAATATGGTTGTAGCTATTCCTAACAAGTAAAGGCCAGACCCTATCGCCGTTCCGATAGCTGCAGTGGCCCAAATCCCAGCAGCAGTAGTTAAACCAGAAATTTGCTGTTTTTTAACCAAAATAGCACCGGCACCGATAAAAGAAATGCCAGTAACAATTTGAGCAGCAATTCGTGATGGGTCCAAGGCAATATTCGGAGTTTTCAATAAATCGGCAAAGCCATATTTGGAAATAATCATAAAGAGTGCAGATGAAAAAGCAACAACAATATGGGTGCGGACACCAGCACTTTTTCTTTGAATAGCACGTTCATATCCAATTAATGCGCCGCATAACGATGCTACGATAATTCGCAGTAGCCATGAAAATTCCATGGCAAATTGTGATGAAACAAAAGACATTCTATCCCTCCAATTTTTAGATCATAATGGTATTATAACGCTAAAAGACAATAATAATTAGTACATGAAAAAATTGGAGAAATAATTGAAAAGCACTTGCTTAATCTTTAGGAATATGGTTAAATAAATATCGTTGTTGAGTTAACAACGCTGACTTAGCTCAGTTGGCAGAGCACGTCACTAGTAATGATGAGGTCGGAGGTTCGAATCCTCTAGTCAGCATAAATAAGCTTTAAGAAGTCTATTATTGAGGTTCTATAAATATCTTGATAATAGGCTTTTTTTGTGTTTTTAATTTTTAGTTGATAGTTATGCAAAGTTGTTAATATTTAGCTTTTGCCACACAAATGCCACAAAAGTAGAATTTGGTGATTTTTGTGTGGTAAAAATAAGTTTGTTCTTTAATAAGTGCCGATTTATCAAGCTTTTGAAGAGATGTTGTTGTGTGTCCAATGTAAGTTATTTTTGGAAAAAATAAAAAGATAGAATGAAAATCTATCTTTGATGGTATTTGTTAAAGTTTACCAAATTCGGATATCCACTAATTAAGTCTACTGTGATCAAGACCTGTACCCGTTGAAAAATAATAAGTATTTCTAATTTGCGAAATGGCATTATCTATGAATTCAGTTTGTTTTTGGATATCAATATTTTTGTTGTCCTCATTTAAAATATTTGATGATATTTTCTTAACGTTTGAATCTAAATCTTCGAGCTGCTTACTTATTGAGTTAAGACAAATAGAAAAACTAATTCGCTTATATATATCAGTAATTCGATAAGTAACTGTACTTACGAATTCAAGTTTATTTGTTCCTACTAAGGATTCTTGAAATTTGCTATCTTTAAAAAGAAAAGGGAAAGATTCTTTCCAAAAATCATCAACAGCATCTATACGAGGATACTCTATCCCACTTGAAAAGGTTAGTTTGTTTCCATTACTGTCATAATAATAATTCATTGGCCTAACAGATTCATTAAGAATATTATGAAGATATGACAGTATTGCATTGTGAGTCTCATCATCATCCTGATAATTAAAAAAAGCTGTGTGAAGTAATTGTAGAAGATTTTCATTAATATCTTCTGATTTATATCCTTGACCAGATAAATAATACTCTGAAACGTCAAGTGCATTTGCTAGCTTTTTGAGTGTTCGTTTTGATGGGTAAATAACCCCGCTTTCATATTTAGCTATGGTGCTTCTCGAAATTCTAATACCTTTTTCTTGAGATAAATATTCGGAAAATTCTTCTTGAGTTTTCTTAAGCTTCTCTCGTATATCTTTAAGTCTAAGTTGGGTCATAGTATCCTCCAATATTAATTAAATTATACCATGATTGAAGCAGGAGCAAATGATTAGATAAATTAATTTGCAAAAAATCATTGATAGTATTAGAATAATTTATATATTTATGAACAATATTTTTTATAATTTAAAAAATGAACATAAATAAAAATATTAGTAATTAGCAAGATTAAAGGAGAACATCATATGGTACAAAATTCGTCAAACAAAGAACTATCGACAGAAGTTGAAAGTCGTAAAAGTAAAAATACACCTATTCAAAGTTTAAGAATGGGAGCATTGCTACCAATTATTGGTAGAGTATTTGTTTTACAAGGAGGTTATATTGATAAGAGTCCGGACTTTAACAATAAAGATAAGACTAATGTGAGTGCGATCCATGAAGTAGTAGTGACTTCTAAAAATGCTAAGTTGCCACTCGGTACACGTTTGCAAGTAAAAATTAAAGGAGGTGAACTGTTAGAAGTAGAAAATGATTCTACTGGCTTTTTATTAGGAACAATACATAAAGTTGTTGCTTTTGATAATTTGAGTCACTGGACATTTAATGGAAAAGAAGGACTAAATGCAGAAAATATTAGAATATTAGGTATAACACCAGAAGAAGCAATGAAATTATAAAGGAGGAGTGAAAAATGAAAAATCACAAAATAATTTTTAATACTAAAAACCCGTTGTGGTTAAACAACGGGTGGAGAATATTGGCATTCATAACTGCAGCAATTACAATTTTGATCGATTTCATGTTGCTGACAGTTCATGCTATTACCATTAGAAATCTATCTAATTTAGCATATCCTCTATTATTAATGATACTACCATTTGGTGGTATAGCTATAAAATTTTTACTACAAGCTAAGTATTATTTTCCATTAAAGAAAGTTGTCAGAGCTGCTAGTTTAATTGATTATGATCGAATTGAGGGTAAATCAGATACCAAAAAAATTGTCAATGCTGTAAAAATTGAAGTTGAACAGTGTAACAATATTATTTATATTACGTTTCTGACTAATGGCATTAAAAATCATGAAAATGTGAGACAACTTTCTGATATTTTGTCTGATGTCTTAAAAATGAATTGTGAAAAAACATATGATTTATTTGGCAAGGTAACTTACAAGTTATATAAAATGCCTGAGTTTGGAAAGAAAGTTAGTGATTATGATTTCTTCTAAAGATCAAGGATATATAACATTGACTTCAACAATCAAACTTAATTTTAGAGGCAGTCCTGGGCTTCTTCTTGTTGGCCGTTCAGGTATGGGTAAAACGCAATTAGCAACATATATTTCTTTGAAGTTTATGTCACAAATGCAAGGCGGGCTATTAATCGTTGATAATAAACGGTCTGACTTATCTACTTTAAGTAATTATCTTAATGATGGCGATCAAGTTGTTGCTACTACTGTGGGACAAACTGCAAAGTTATTAAGAAATATGGTTGATAATATGAACAACCGTGCTAGTCATTTTAGAGGTAATTTTGGTCAAGATTGGCTTGATTATAATTTGCGACCGTATTTGATTTTGATTGATGAAGTTGCAGCATTAATGGCAGAAACGACTACTAAAGAAAAGAATGAATTAATGTCCTTATTACGACAATTAATTTTAAAAGGACGGCAGGCAGGAATTTTTGTGATTTTGTCGGCGCAGCGATTAGAGGCAACGGTAATTGATCGTTCTTTAACTTTGCAATTAGGCAATCGTATTATTATGGGTAATGCTGACAGTGAGACTTATCGAATGGTATTTCCTGGGATTGACACAAAAGAATTGCCTAGAATCCCAAATAAACCAGGTTTTGGCTTAATTGAGATAGATGGACAAGCTAACATTTTGCCTATTCCCTTTGTCGCACCTGATATGTCTAGTGTCAATGTACCTAATGTAATTAGTAAGCTAGAAAATAATTTCAATTGGAATAACTTTGCTGATGAAACAGGTTATTGGCAGTAGTTAAAACGTTAGGCAGCCCGCTGGCGGGAACTGTGTTCCCGAGTAGCACGTCCAAGCGGAGCGTGCGGGCTACCCCCGTATAATAATATGGGGGTAACGGAGAATTTTTGAGGCAAAAATGCGAGAAATTAATATGATTAGCATTGACCAAATTAGATTTTACATTCCGTATGTAGCAAATACATTTCGTATCGAAGATGTAGATGAATTACGGTTAGCAAATAAAATTTTTGCTCTTTCAGATTATTTTGAAATTAAAGCTGAAAGTAAGGGTCAAAATGGTTATTCAAAAAGCTATAATTTTGGTTCTAATGAAAAGAAATATGTTTCGGTAATGTGGAACCCTGACAGAAAGGACATGGGAATTTCAATCGATTTTACTGCTGTTGGTAAAGCTGTCTATGAAGCATTGGTTGCAGATTATACTGGTTTAAAAGTTGATTGGCAAAATCTCATTAAGCAGGTTTATTTAGAATATCAAGGTCATGTTTCAAGAATTGATATTGCAACTGATTTAATTGACTATAATTTTTCGGCTGATTCAATTGCTAAAAGAATTATGAATCAGGAATTGATATTTTTAAATAAGCAAGGTAATCGAATTCCGTCCGTACGTTTGAAATTTATTAGTAATGCTGAAAAAGTAGAAACTATTTATGTTGGTGCTAGAACTAGCGATTGTTTTCTAAGGATTTATGATAAAAAGATTGAGCAAGATCGACCTGATGGACGTTATCGAAGTATGTCTAAAGGCTGTCATGATTGGGTACGTCTTGAAGGCGAATTTAAAGGTAAAACAGCTCACAAAATCGGCGAATTAGTAGCTAAATTGAATAAGCAAGATATTTATTCAGACCTGCTAGGAATTGTATTAGAGCGGTGGTCGCTAGTTGAATACAAAAAAGATTAAGGAAAAATACAATCTTGCACCAGAATGGAAAGTTCTAACAGAACTAGCGAGTGGACTAGGAATTAATAATTTGGATCAAGAAAAAGCTAATTTAGACTTGTCATTAAACAAAACAATAATGTGGTTTTTATTAGATGGAGCTGCAGGTGTTTTGTATTTAATTAAGGACAATTATGGTTGGATAGGTTTAAATCAGTTTTACCAATTTTTAAATCAGTATCTTGATAAGCCTAATCAAATAGGCGGCGTTAAGCTATCAGATTCATTAATTAGAAAATCGCAATTCATTAAAACTGAGAGTTCTAGGCAAGACTTTTCAAGAATATTAAGTAATTTACAACAAGAATTAAAGGATAGAGATACAGGAAAGGAAAAATAATGTTTGGTGATACATTATTGAATGCACGGCAAATAGCCCAAAAGCTAGGTGTGAGTTATACATATTTTTTTAAGTTAATTGATAACGGGTGCCCATATCATCAATTAACAGAAGCTGGACGTAAATATTATGTCTTTGATGAAGTACAAGCGTGGTTACTTTCTAAACAAACATGTAAGGTCGTGAAGAAATAAATGGCAATCACGTTAATTAAAACTGGTAAGAATGTTGGTAAATATCGCGTTAGAATACAGCCAACAGATAATGAAACTGGCAAGACTATTTCAGTACCAAGTAGAATTACTAAAACGACTAATAAACGTGAAGCTAAGCAATTAGAAGAGAAAATGTGGGTAAGTTATCGTGAACGCAAAAATTTTGCGTTAGATGTGTTAAATCAGCCACTTGCAGAGGCTTTAAATCGATATGTTGAAGAAGAATATCGTTTAGGTCGTTGGTCGTCAATTACTACGTATGATAATTGGAAGTATACGGTTAAATTAGTGTCACGCTTCTTTGGTAAAAAGAAAGTTTATGCAGTTAAAGAAAAAGATGTTCGTAATTTTGCAAGAGAATATGTTAGAACACACCAGGTAACTGTTACAGCTCATAGTACGATTGCTAGGCAATTACAAAATTTGCGAGGTTTCTTTTTCAGTTTACAAGATTATGGCTTAGAAAAAAATCCGGTACCAATTAAGGCATTATCAAAATTTTTTAGACGTGATGAAATGGTGTCACCAGCTAAAAAATATGTTTTTACAAATGATGAAATTGCTAAGATTGAAGCTGAAATTTATCGTCAATTAAATACAACTAGTGTCAGTCATTGGACTACTAAAATTGCAATTTTAATTGCTTTGCAAACTGGTATGCGACCACAAGAAATTCAAGGCCTTAAATGGTCTAATTTAGTCACTGATGGTAAGTATAAAGTTTTCAGAATAAATAATTCATGGAATGAAAAAGAAAAACAGTTTAACGGTCATTTGAAGAGTAGGCCTAAAGGCGAATTTAGACTAACCTTGCCCCTTCCTGAACCACTTTTACAGTTATTTGAGAAGTTTAAACATCGTCAGAATAGATTTCTCTTTGAGCATGATATGGCTAATAAAAATGATTTAATCATGTTGAATATTAAGGATTATCGTTTGTGTGCATTAGGCTATCCAGTAGTTCAAAAAAGCATGAATGATATGTTAAAAAACATTTGTGAGCAAGTCGGAATAGATAGTAATGGTCTAAATATTAGTATGTACACTTGTCGGCATACGGTAGCAACTAAGTTGGGCAATACTCCAGGAATGTCTTTTCCGTGGGCAGCAAGTCGTATGGGTCATACAGTCAAGATGTTTATGAAAACTTATGTGCATGTTGATGAAGATAGAAATATTGAGATGTCAGATTTAGTTATGAATGATAATATTACTAATAGATTTAATACCTAAGTTTAAGACTGGTTTTTCAAAATAAGAGTATAGTAAAGTTATTAGAGTTTTATAAAGGTAGAATATATAATAATGGTTAACTAGCTTACTTGTGTGAAAAATATTGTCATTGAAAGGAATGATTATATGGAAAAACAATTAAATTCTTTGTATGAATTATTTAATAACACTATATTTAGGATACCAGACTATCAACGAGGATTCGCTTGGACCGAAAGCGAAATCTCTGCTTTTTGGAATGATATCATAAATTTTGATATTTCAAGCTCTTATTATATGGGTGTTATTACTACAGATAAAATTGATCGCAAAGATTACGATGATGTATTGCCAAATGATTCTTGGATTGTAGATCTTGGAGGATATACGCCACTATATGTTGTTGATGGACAGCAAAGACTTACTAGCATAATTATATTAATATCTGCAATAGTTAAAAATATGAATAAAAACAATAGAAAAGTAATTAATATTTATAGTATTGATGATATTAAAAAAACTTTTTTAGTAAAATATAAAGGCAACTCTACTAAAGATTATACTGTTTTGTTTGGATATGATGATAAAAACTCTAGTGATGCATTTTTTAAAAGTAAAATTTTAGGATTAGATACATATAATGTAAATATAATAAATAACAAATATAATCAAAATTTAAAAGATGCATTTTCTTTTTTTATTGATAAACTTGATAAGTTATCATTTAGTCAAATTCAAGAACTTTATTTGAAGTTGACAACAAAAATATTATTTAATATGTATCAGATAGACCATGAAATTAATGTCTTTGTGACATTTGAAACTATGAATAATAGAGGAAAACAATTATCAACTTTAGAATTGTTAAAAAATAGATTGATTTATTTAAGTACTCGCTTTCATAGAAAGTACAAGATAAATGGTGAGGCTGTACGAAAACAAATAAATAATTGTTGGAAGCAATTATATGATTTTCTTGGTAAAAAACCTGAAAAGATGTTATCAGATGATGAGTTTCTTACAGCTCATACGATTACATATTTTTTCAAGCATCATAGTAAACATGAACTGCTAGAAAATTATTATAGAGATGGATTTAGGCATTTTTTATTAGATGAATATTTTACAGTTAGTAACATTGAAAATGATAAAATAAAACCAGATAATATATTTGATTATGTTAGCAGTCTTAATAAAAGTATGAAATATTGGTATTCTTTTAATTATCCTATGGATATTAGTGTTAATCCAGGTTTTGATAAACAGATTCGTATTTATTTTATGAAGTTAAAGTTACAAAATGATATTACTTATAGAGGATTTAGACGTCCACTAGAGGATTGGAAAGTATTATCTCTTTATTACTTCTTGACAACAAATGATAATGCAAAACGTAAAGGCTTTTTGAGAAGGTTAGAGCGAATATATTTTATATATTCATTATGTGATGCTAATCCTACTAGTATATCAATTAGAGTTTTAAAATCTAAGTTGAATTTTGACAATTTGCTTGATAATTATAATAATCTTGATAAAGATATTGAAAAATTTCTTAGATCTGACGAATTTAAAACGTGTTTTTCGAAATTATGTGATGAATTATCTAGGAATGGATTTTATAAAGAACATAATCTAATTACTTTTCCAACTAAATATATTATTTCGGAGTATATACTTGATCTATATAAGAAGGCTAAGGAACCATTGACTCTTGAATTTGTTAATAACCTATATTTTGGAAATGATAGTGATGGCGTTCCATCTATTGAACATATATATCCCGAGAAGCCTAATAAAAGTAATAACTGGAATACTTTTTTCAGTAAGTATACCCAAACTGAAAAAGTTAGAATTAAAAATTCTTTGGGTAATTTACTTGTAATAAATAATAAAAAGAATGAAAAAATTGGTAACAAGTCTTTTAAAGATAAAAAGGAACATGGACATGTGGGTTACAAATTTGGAACTATTGATGAGCAAAGAGTAGCTAGTAATGAACAATGGACTATAAAAGAAATAAAAACTAGAGGATTAGAAATAGTCAATTTCATTAATGAACATTGGGGAATTCAAATTCCTAGAGATAAGAGAATCGAATTTATTGGATTAGGGAAAGTGGATATAAATAAACAATAATTTTGTTTTATGAATGTTGAATTTCTTGTTCGTTCCACAAATTCAACCACAAGCTTTTCTCACACATAGTTAGAAATATTGGTTTAATAAAATTAAGAATCATAAGCCTCTACACTTCTAGTCGCATAATTTAAATTTATGTAAGTTAGTTATCCTTTGTGTATCAAGGTTTTAAGTAGATACGCAAAGGATAATTTTTGTTTGAAAGGATAATTAAGAACACAAACAGAACATAAAAATTACTATGTTCCGTGGCTGATTTTTTGATAGACACAAAGAGTGATATATTAGTATTTGTAGCAGCTTTTTTTGTGTGCAAAATGACATTTTTATAAAGTAAGAGGATGCTCACAATTTTGATGAGAAGCACTTTTATTTTATTGTAACTTTATGGTTATAGATTTTACTGCGAGCGTCACCATTGGCTGGTTGCGGTAAATTATTATCTTCTTTAGCACTCGCAGTCCGAATAGCTTTTTACTCTTATAGAAAACTTAGAATGGTGTAAGTTTTTGTTATCACTTTGTACGACAATGATAGTACAATTAAACTGAGATAATTATAATGGCACAAACAGCAAGAATGGATCCTAATATTAAAGCCAAGGCTAGTAAAGAATTAGAAAAACATCGTTTGAGTATTTCTGATTTTGTTAGAATGAGTTTGACTGAAGTTGCAACTGAGGGTCTTTCGAAGCAATATGTTGTTCCTACTCTTAGTGCAACTGTTCAAGCATCGCTAGCAGAGATAAAAGTAGATATGAATGGCACTAAGAAATTGGCTTTTCTAGTCAATTTAAGAAACAATTTGCTATGAGTCAGGTTGATCCTAATTGGAACGATGTTTTTAAAGAACAATTACTAGAAGAAATTGATTCTGAAAGACACACAGCCTGGAAATATATTGTGAATCAGTTAATAGAAGGCAAACGTATTCCAAGTTATTTTAAGCCTCACCCGCTTCATGCTAAACTGAAATTAATTAAGCAAATTAAAAAAGGCTTAGGTAATCCACAAGGTATGATCATTAAAATAATTGATATTCATCTTAATGGTCAAACAGGCGATCACTTATTAATTTATTCGCAGTCCAAAACGATAGTGTATTTAGTTGCTATTGGAACTCATAGTGAATTGTTTTAATTAATTAGCTGGAACCAAAAATGGAACCAGCTAAGCGATTTAGAGTCGTGTAAACATTGATATATAAAGGTTTGAAGTCGGCAACCTTCTGGTTTCTAGTCCATTAGTTTTATGCTTTAATAAATTGAAATAAGTAAAAAGTTTGGAAAATAAAGAAATTATTTGAAATAACCACACAGAAACACATGAGGTATTTTTAGTAGTTGAAATTAGAATTTTAGAGAGTAGTAAAATGGCTTAATAGCAGGCTTATGCCTGCTATTTTTGTGTTCATGTAGAAATAAACAGTAATTCCTGAAGCACAGGCTATATAAAATGTTTACATTAAGAATAACATGAGTATAATATTAATTATTAATGGGAGGAATGAGAGAAAATGATCAGACTAGATAATGTCTCATTCGATTATGTAACATTTGAAAAAAATCCTGGGTTAATGGGTTCAGTGCATGATTTTTTAAAACGCAAGAATAAAAAAAAGCGGGCAATTGATACATTAAATTTAAACATTCCTGATGGTGAATTAATAGGATTGA
Source organism: Lactobacillus sp. ESL0246 (assembly GCF_003692965.1). GTDB lineage: Bacteria > Bacillota > Bacilli > Lactobacillales > Lactobacillaceae > Lactobacillus. The sequence continues at coordinate 26,306 of NZ_REHC01000001.1, forward strand.
TTGGACCTAACGGGGCAGGAAAAACTACTTTTGCAAAATTATTAACGGGGATAATAGAACCAACTGAAGGCGGTATTAGGATTGATAATATGAATCCAGCTTTGCATCGGAGATCATTTTATCGAAATATTGGTGTAATGTTTGGCCAAAAGACCCAGCTTTCTTGGAACTTGCCACCTATGGATACGTTTAATATGCTCAGTGCGATTTATCAATTAAATGATGAAGATTATGAAAAAAGATTAAATTATTTAATAGAGGTGTTGAATTTAAAAGACATCATCAAAACTCCTGTTCGGAAATTATCTTTAGGGCAGAGAGTAAAATGTGAGTTATTATGTACACTTATTCATTCACCCAAATACTTATTTCTAGATGAACCTACTCTAGGCTTGGATATAGGGACTCAAAAAAATATATATGATTTTTTACTTGAAGAAAATAGAGTAAATCAAACTACGATTATATTTACGTCACATAATTTACGTGATATTGAAGCGATTTCTAAGCGATTACTTATTTTAGCCCAGGGGCACATTGTTTTTGATGGATCTTTAAATTCGTTACCAGTGGATATAAACGATCATCAAAAATTTAAAGTTAAATTCTTGGATCCAAATAACAATATGGTTTCTAAAGAAAAAGTACTATCAATTTCAGAATTACAGAATGAAATTGATAGTGTAGGAGAGCAAAATATAATATCTGTTAATCGACAAGGAATGACAATCGAAGATTTGGTTTTATCAATATATAAAGAATGGGATAAAGCTAATGAAAAAAATTAAAAAGTATATGCCTGTTTTATATTTAGGAATGAAAGATAATGTGATTTTTCGCTCTAATATAATTCTTACAATAATATTGCAAATAGCTAACTTGGCGGTATCTTTATGGGTATGGAATTTATTACTACCACATTCTGATTTTATAAATATGGCCAGGTATTTGATTCTTACCAATACAACCGCCTTAATATTTACAACTACTCCACTTTACTATTTGGCAAACTTAATTAGCTCTGGAAGATTATCAATGTATATAACTAAGCCTATATCACTTTTTTGGTATATTTTTTTGTATAGCTTTGGTAAGCAATTTTATATACTAATATTCTATTTGGGCTTACTAGTAATACTATCTAACAATTTTCTTATAGTTGTTTTTTTATTTTTCTATTTTATAGTTGCAAATTTTATGTTTTTTAACTTGATGTTGTTACTTGGAGAATTAAGTTTTTGGATTATTAATATGTGGCCTTTGCGTAACGGAATAAACGCAATTTACTTACTTCTGGGCGGATTGTACTTTCCTTTAAATATGCTAGATAAAAGAATTTATAGTTGGCTTCAATATAATCCCTTTTCTTTGGTTACTGATGTACCCGCAAGATTAATGATTAATGGAGTTGATACGAATTCAGTTAAGTATTTTGGGGTAGTTCTTTTATGGCTAGTTAATTTTAACTTCCTTAGAAAATATATTTTTAAAATAGGGATTAAAAAATATGAAGGTATAGGTGCATGATAAGAATTGTTAAAACAATCTGGAAGACAAGTATTGAGGAATTCTTAATTTATAGAACAACAAGTATTATAACTTTTATTTTAGCCTTGATATTTTTGATTATTGAATTAGTAACAGGGGATATCTATTTTGCTGATGATCGGAGTATTCCTGGGTGGACTGAAAATCAATATTTTATTCTAATAACTTTTGTTAACTGTTCTACATATATCTATAACATATTTTTTATATTAGGACATGAAGAACTAAATGATGATATCTTAGAAGGCAATTTAGATTATGTTCTAGTCAGGCCTATCTCTTCGTATTGGCTATCTGTAGGTAAAAGTATAGACATTCCAAGTATTTTCAATTTTATAATTACGTATATTTTGTTAATCGTTTTTCTAAATAAAGAAGCAATAACACAATTTCAATTTATAGTTATTAATATTTTAATAATTGCAACTGCTTTGATGATTTTTGTCCTGAATCAAATATGTTTAACTCTGCTGTTTTGGTTTAATGGATTGGTAGGATTAGGTGGAGTTATTGAAGACTTATTCAATTTTGCATCTAGACCTAAAAAGATATTTCCTAAAATAATACAAAATATTTTTGTATTCGTGATACCTATATTATTAGCAACGAATATCACTAATGAATTTTTGAAATATGGAATACAGTCATATTTTATTTATTATTTGATTTTACTAGTTATTTTTTATGTAATTTCTAAATTCTTATGGAAATTAGGAATAAAAAAGTATGTTTCGGCTAATTAATTTTGAAAGATAGTATAGTTATAAATGGGTACACAATTAGTGAAAAATACTTAGTAATTTAAAATTTGATTGTAAATATCAAAGCTGGTTCTTAAGTGATTTAAGATTAAATGTGGTAGTCTGCAAGTTGTATGGTTTATTGTCAGGTGATTTAAAGTCATTGGTATAGAGGAAAAGGTACAAATTTCGAATCGTTACTAAGATTAGAGTTTGAAGTATTAGAGCATTATTTTTATGAAAATTAAAAATATGAAGATAAAAAATTATATTATATGATTTGCTTCAACAAGATCTAGCGTTACTTAAGGCCCCAGCTTTATGTGAGTTATCAAAAGCGAATTCAATTATGGATTTGCAAGTAGATGAATTTAATAATTATGCGACGGGTAATGTTTTTTATCGCTAAAACCGCTATTCACATGAACGATGGTGAAGATGACTACCCAGTTTATTGGTGATGGCGACTTAACTGTCTGATTGCCGATATTGATCAATTCGAGCCTGCTACGGTAACCTACAACCTAAAATCATTGAATATAAATGATGTAATCGGTAAACAAAAGGTTTATGAGTTATTAATAGATGATAGGGATAGCTTTAAATATAAAAGTGTATCAAGTATATGTGGATATCGCATTATAGAATCTAGTATACAGTACATGCATAATAAATTCTATTTTGATAATGATATGGAGATTACTTTAAAGGTGGATTCATATCCTATTAATTTATGTTTTAATGATAAATATTTATTTGATTATGTTAAAAAAGGATTTTTCGAAAATTGCAATTTTAAGTTGAACACCTACTTTAATTAACTTGATAGATGTAATCTAACTTGCGTTCAAATAATTCATCTGGTGTGTGATAAGCTAGTATCTTTCTAGGTAAGTTATTGCACCATTCTTTAATCTCAGAGACTTGCTCAAGAGAATAGTCTTTGATGTATTTACCCTTAGGAAATGAAGCGTCTAATCATGCGATTATGCTTCTCAACTCCGCCTTTATCGCATGAAGTAAATGGATGGGCATAATAGACCAATGTTTGCAATATTTGTTCTAATTGGGATAAATCTGCAAATTCAGAACTGTTGTCAGTGGTAATTGTTTTGAAAACTTCATTCCAATGTTCACTGTACTGCTCACGTAAATCATTGAAGGCAGACATAACGCTGATAACGGTCTTGTCTGGAAGGGGAATAATCATAAACTTACACGTCATTCGTTCATACAAGGTCAATAAAACTTCATCATCTGATGGGCTTTTACTTTTTAGAAAATGTTTTGAATAGTTATAAATTATTGTGAAATATTGTAGTAGTCGTATAAAATAAAAAATTTGTCGTTATTAATTTTTTGAGAATAAATATACCCCTTAATATAGCAAGCTTAATCGCTACATTAAGGGGTAGTAAGTATGATTAAAAATTTTAAATTTAATAGCTATGAGTTAAACACAGCTATTAAAACCAAGTTGCTGAAGTTTTAGCAACATCTTCATTTATATTGGGTTCACTTAATTGAGTAAGTAATTGTATTCCTTCTTTAGATAGAAGTCTTTTTAGCGCAAGTTTTGTCAAAGCAGCTTTTACATCAGCTTTAACTAAATTTGGATTTTCTTTTTGGTTTAATTTAACAAGCGCTTGCTTAATAATAAACTGTTCATTAGTATTGGGTAATTGCTGCTGTTGCAATAACGTTAGCAAGTCAAATTTACTCTTAGCCTTTTTAAGCATCTTTTGCACTTCCATTTAATAAATAAAATAATATTTTTTCTCCTTATTTCCTTATTTCATTATATAATCTTCTTATCAATATTGAAAATATTGAACAGCCATGAAACTAATGAGGTAAATACTAGATGTTTGAAAACAAGTTGACTAAAAAACAAATAATGCGGTTAATTGCAATTTTACAGGTAATATTTGCGGGGATTTACTACTATATTAAGCGTCCAGATGCTAAATCAATCGATATTATTATCTATATGTTACTCGGTCTATTATTCTTTGGCCTATCTTTTTTTAAGTGTTTTACATCTGGAAAAACTATTAAAAATAATATGACTAAAAATCAGAAATTAGAGCAAAAGGTTGGCCTTTTTGTACTGGGAATTTCGTTATTATGTATGTGTACTTATTGACTATTCAGATATTGGCGTTGAGTTGTTTATAATCGATTGCAACTTGATGCTACTATTAATGTATCTATAATCTGCCATACTATCTTATAGTCGGAACATAAAATTGTTACTATGCAGAGCCTTTAACATTATTATGTATACCAAAAAAGTAGTCGTGAGACTACTTTTTTGGTGTTCTAAATTTGCTTTGTTTATTTTTCAAGTAAATCAATTGTGCTCTTTTTAAAAATATTCCAGGTAGAACCACAGACAATGCTTATAATTAAACAATAAATGATGATTATTAAAGAGTTAGGAAGTTGACGTAAATAATTGATACTATGACAAAAGTCAAATATTTCTTGTCGAAATAGGTTAGCCACTAATGCCAAAAAAATGACCAAAGCATCAAAATTCGATTAACAGCTTTTTGCTTAGGTGATCTGTTTTTATATTTTATTTGATTATTTGCTAAATGTGATTTAAATGCATTCAATTTAAGTCCCCCTGACTAATTTGCTAATTTTAAATTAAAGATATTAAAGCACAATTAAGCGCTATAAGCAACTGCTAATTTTTGATTTGGATTAATAGCTTTGAATTTTATTAAAGGGATAGTACCGAAAAACAACTTTTCCAATTAATGCACTACGTTTAACTGGTCCAAAAAAGCGGGAATCTCTGGAAATATCACGGTGGTCGCCCATTACAAAGTAATAGCCTTGAGGAACTTTATAAGTAAAATTAGTGGTAAAGGGTTCACCTGCAACATTATCAGCTTTTTTAAAATGGTTGTTTAAGTATGGTTCTGGTAATAATCTGCCATTGATATACATTTGATCATTTTTAGAAACAATGGTATCGCCAGGAAGTCCAATAATTCGTTTTACGTAAAAGGCTCCAGGAACGTCTTGGGGAGTTTTTGGGGCACGTAGTACCACGACATCATTGTATTTAGGTGAAAAGTTGCGCCATGTAACTAAGCGGTCATTATCTTCAAAGTTAGGTTGCATAGATGCACCCGAAACGCGATCATTTGAAATTACAAATCGTAATAGAAGGAAAAAAATTCCCAGAGTAATTGTCGTCATAACGATGACATCAAAGATAAATTTTCCCCAACTTTCTTTTTTAGTGGTTTTATTTGTATTCATAAATTATTCTCCTTTTATTTTTTATTATATCTCAAATTAAAGTGTATTTTAAGATCCAACCAACTTAATAATTTGATTGATTTTTTGATATGTATTTAATAAAATATTAATTACAGATCAACATAATCATCTGAAAAAGGAGAGGATATCATCAAAAAATTAGTTAAAAAAGCAAGAGAAAAGCGAAAATTAACCCAAGCTTCACTTGCTGAAAAAGTAGGGGTAAATGAACTGACGATAAATTCGATTGAGCAAGAACGCTATCAACCATCAATTATTTTAGCTTATAAGTTAGCACAGATTTTTGATACTAATATTGAAACCTTATTTTGTTTGCAGGAGTACTTTGAGAATGAAGAAAGATAATCAAAAAAGGAAATTAATGTACTATTTAGAAACATTTTTCTTTTTATTATGTTCAGTACTGAGCCTGTATGAATTAGGGCGAGATTTTTTATATAAAGTTGAGTGGATTAAACTGCTTAAAGATAGTGTATGGTTAGTCTTAGCTATCATTGTGACTATTGGTAGTTTTTTGCGTGCAAAAGATGTGGGTACCAGTGAAGATGATGATGAACGCGATAGGTATCTAACGATGAAAGTAGATCAGCAGGCATATAGAATTACTAAGGTATTATTATTTGTGATTGGCTTTGGTCTTTTTGCTTGGGGTATGATTTTAAGTAAGAGTGTAGGATATAATGAACAAGTAATGGTTATAGTTATTATATCTGCAGTGTTGGTAGGGTTATGGAATTTATTACTTTTAATTGAATTAATTTTGGGTCTATATAATTACCTACGAAAATAAGTATTATTTATGATGATTAGTAAAAGCTAATTTCTCATATACAATGAGAAATTAGCTTTTTGAGTTTTAATTTTAAATAATGATAGTAGTCAATTAATGCTGAATGCTCTAAACTGAAAAATAGATATAATGGTTAAAGTCATAGAAGAAGAGGCATATTATGAAAAAAATTGATGGACATTTGCATTTAGTGCGTGCATTAGCTGGGCTTTCTGCTAAAGGAAGAATGACTTCTTTAGGTAACGGACAGGCGATTTGGGACGATGGAACATTTCTTAATTTAATTCCGAATGGCTGGGGTGATCATAATTTTACAGCGGAAGCAGCAATAAAAGTAATGAAAAATAATCAAGTTGAAAAAGCCGTCTTACTTCAAGGAAGTTTATACGGTTTTCAAAACTATTATTCTTACCAAGCCGTAAAGAAATATCCTGATAAATTTATAGCAGCCTTTTCCGTTGATCCATTTGCCGACAACGCAATGGAGATTGTTCATCGGCATGTTGAAGATCTAGGTTTTAGAGCAATTAAGCTTGAAATTAGTCAGGGAGGTGGTCTACATGGCTACCATCAGCCATTTCGATTAGATACTTCAGCAGAATTAGGAAAAATGTTTCATTATTTTGCTGATTATCCCGGATTTGTGATTACAGTCGATTATGGCGACTATAATCAATTTAGCTATCAGCCCGAAGCAATTGCTAATTTGGCACAACGTTATCCTCAATTAGACTTTGTTGTGTGTCATTTATCATTCCCTAGTGCTGATCATTTAAATCGTTTAGCTAATGCTTTAGTGCAGTGGGCACCTTACGCTAATATCAGCACAGAAATTTCCGCAATTCAAGACATTGAAAAAGAAACTACATTTCCGTTTCCTCGATGTCAAAAAGATGTTGCACTGGCTAAAGATATTCTTGGAGCAAAGCGTATTTTCTGGGGTACTGATTCACCTTGGTCAGCCACATTTAATTCATATCATAACTTAGCAACTTGGCTGGAAGAAACGAATATCTTTACTGAGTCGGAATTAGAAGATGTTATGTACAATAATGCTAATCGAATTTATTTTAAGTCACCAAATGTGCAAGCAATGCGCAATAGTAGTGATCCCGTTTTTAAAAAAGAAGGTTAAAGAATGAATAAAGCAAAAGTGTTAGTTACGGGTATTATTCCAGAAGCTGGGTTATCTGAACTGAAACAGAATTTTGATGTCACTTATGAGCCTGAAAAAGAAACACGTAAATGGGTCTTAGCACATTTATCTGAATACGATGGCTTATTATTAATGGGAATGAAAGGTGATCGACAGCTAATTGATGCTGGTACCAAGCTCAAAATTATTACTACTAATGGAGTGGGGTTTGACCATATTGATCTTGAATATGCTAAACAAAAAAGAATTATAGTAGCAAACTGTCCACAAAGTGTGCGCGTACCAACAGCCGAAATGACCTTTGCCCTTTTGCTAGCGACAGTGCGCCGACTTCATTTTTATGATCATGCGATTCGCTTGGGACAATGGCTTGATGTTTCTAGATCGGAAAACATGGGCATGGGCTTACAGGGAAGAATTTTAGGAGTATATGGAATGGGAAGAATTGGCTCTGAGGTAGCCAAATTTGCCCAAGTTTTTGGTATGAAGGTTATTTACAATAATCGGCACCAATTAGATTCTGTAACAGAGGATAATTTAAATATTAAATATGTAGATTTTGAAACTTTGATTCAAATAGCAGATGTAGTTACCTTGCATGCACCAGCTACTCAAGCAACAACTGGTATTTTTAATGCACAGGTTTTTAATAAAATGAAAAATTCTGCTTATATTATTAATGCTGCACGAGGACAATTAATTAAGCAAGATGATTTGATTGCTGCTCTTAAAAATGGTGATATTGCTGGTGCTGGACTAGATGTCTATGAATCTGAACCCAAGGTGCCACAAGCTTTGCGAGAATTAGATAATGTGGTTTTGTCTCCTCATGCTGGTACAGGAACTCTACAAGCACGTACAGCAATTGCACAGGAAGCATCACAAAATTTAATTTCTTTTTTACGTGATAAAAAACCGTTAAATCAAGTTAATAAGTAATATAGTTTAAAAATAGATTAGGTATTAGTAATGCAATTATTTTATTGAAACTTGTTTCCAAAAAATGTTGACTTTATGAAACATAGTGATATCATAACTTAATGTAAGCGATATCTTTTAATATGATATAAACTATATAGGAGTAATTAAAATGGCAGAGAAAAAAGAAAATAGTTTTCTTACCAAAAAAATAATTCCGCTATTTAATAGAATTTCCAGTGCTAGGCATATGATTGCCTTGCGTGATGGAATGACTGCAGCGGTGCCAATGATTATTATTGGTTCGATATTTATGATTATTGGACAATTTCCGGCCCAAGGGTATTTGGATTTTATGGCACATATTTTTGGTCCTAACTGGGCTAATGTAGTGCAATATGTGACGAATGCTTCATTCCATATTATGGGTTTGGTTGCTGTTGCGGGTATTTCTTATAATTTGGCTAAAAGTTATCAAGGAATTGATCCTTTTTCAGCAATGATTGTGGCAATAGCAGCTTTCATTCTGACTATTCCCATGCAGGTTGGTAAAGACGGGGGCTTATTGATTCCATTGAAACAATTTGATTCATCTGGTTTGTTCACTGCTTTATTAGTCGGTCTGTTTGTAACCGATTTATATGTTTGGTTAATGCATAAAAATCTAATCTTCAAAATGCCAGATACAGTTCCACCTGCAGTAAGTAGTTCCTTCGCAGCTTTATTCCCTGGAGCAATTTCACTATTTGTAGTTTGGTTAATTCGAATTGGTGTTGAAGCTACACCAATGAAGAGCATTCCTAACGTGATTACATTCTTCTTACAAGATCCGATGAGTAAAGTAACAAATTCTTTGGGTGGAGCAATTATCATTGAATTGATTGTATGTGTGCTGTGGTTTTTTGGTATTCATGGTGCCAATGCAATTTCTGGTGTAATTGATCCAATGATGTATTCTGCATTAGCCGCTAATGCAGCGGCTTTTAAGGCTCATGAAGCTATTCCAAATATCATTACCAAAACTTTTTTTGACAACTTTGTCAGAATTGGTGGTTGTGGTGCGACATTGGGATTTGTTATTTTAATGGCTTTCTTTGCCAAGGATAAGGAATTAAAAGCAATAGGTAAGCTCTCAATTGGACCTGCAATTTTTAATATTAATGAACCAGTTGTTTTTGGTGTACCAATCGTTTTGAATTATCAGATTGTAATTCCGTTTATTTTGGCGCCGATGGCAAATATTATTACAACCTATACAGCTATGAAAATGGGTTGGGTAGCTAAAACTATTGGGATTTATCCGCCTTGGACAACTCCGCCAATTTTATCAGGAATTCTTTCAACAGGACATATTTCTGGTGGAATTATGCAATTATTTAATTTAGTAATGGACACAATTATTTACTACTTCTTTTTCAGAAGTATGGATCGGACTAAATTAAAGGCTGAACTGCAAGCAGAAAAAGCTAAAGGGTCAACTAATTAATTATAAGAACTAAATCAGGAAATAACTATTGCGGAAAAAATATAAGCTAACTTCAACACAATTACGAATTTATAATTATATTGTAGCGAATAAGAAAGAAGTAATGGAATCAACTTTACGGCAATTGGCACACACTTTGCAAGTCTCGCCTGCATCAATTGTGCGTACCCTAACTGCACTGGGATATAAGCATTATTATGACTTACAAAGTGCAATTGCATCTGAATTGAAAAGAAATAAAGTAGTTGATGATATTACTTACCAGGCTCAATATTATTTTTCTCAAGATGTTTTACCAGATTATGATCAAAAAATAGATTGTTTTAAAAAAATAGCCAAGAAGACAGCTGAGTTTATTTTCTTTGGCATTGGTACATCGGGCGATTTATGTGATTATGGCGCGCGCCAATTTGTTAATAATGGACGCAGCGCCTTTGCGATTGATGATCCTTTTTATCCTGTCAATTTAAGTCGAGACTCCTATCGAAATAAAACGGTTATAGTTTTATCAGTAAGTGGTGAAGGTCAGCCAACGATCGACCAAGTAAAAAGTTTTAGTAAATTAGGTGCTAGGATTGTCAGTATTACTAATGAAGAGGACAATACAATCGCTCATTTGTCTGATTTAAATTTTGCTTATCATTTGGAGTACAAGATTATTGGACAAACGATTAATTTAACTACGCAGGTTCCTGTTGTATATTTACTTGAAAGATTATCACGAGCTTTATAAATCATTATGAACCAGCAGGAAAAAATACAATAAAATGGTTGATTTATGTAAAGCTAATTGCTGAATTTTTAAAATATATGTGAATTGTAAAAGAAAAAATGATATGTTCCCCAATTTAAATAAATTTTTGGGAGTGCATATCATTTTTTGATCTCAACTTTTTTATTTTATCAATAATGCAATTGCTTCGTATGGTTTTAAATTTAAATGATCAGGTATTTGAGTTAATTTCCGGTCATAATTGCTAATCAAAACTTTTGCTTGCTGATTTTGATAAGAATTAGGTAACTGGTATGATAATTCATTACCATAAAAATTATTGATTACTATTAATGTTTGACCTTTATATGTTCGATAATAAGCATAAATTTGAGGATGATTTAGGTCAATCGGTTGATAATTTCCATATGCAATGATTGGATATTCTTTTCGTAAGTGAATCAATTTTTGATAATAAGAAAAAATTTCACCGTGATTCAATTCATCCGTAACATTAATTTTATCTTGGTTTTTAGGTTTTAGCCAAGGAGTTCCTGTAGTAAAGCCGGCATTATGTGAATTATCCCAGTGCATGGGGGAGCGACTATTATCACGTGATTTAGCTTGAATTATTGTGAGTGCATCATGTGAACTCAGTCCTTGATGAAGCAATTCTTGATATGCATTTTTAGTTTCAATATCGACATAGTCATCAATCGTTTGATAGTTAGGATTGATCATACCAAGTTCTTCGCCCTGATAAATGTATGGCGTTCCACGTAATAGATGTATCACTGTCGCAAGCATTTCGGCAGATTTTTCACGAAAATGTACGGGGTCACCAAAACGACTAAGTGCCCATGGCTGATCATGATTATTCCAGAATAATGCATTCCATCCACCGCCAGAGCTCATTCCTAATTGCCATTCATTTAGTAATTTTTTTAGTTTGAGAAAGTCAAATGGAACTTTTGTCCATTTTTGTCCATTTTTGTAATCAACTTTTAAATGATGAAATGTGAAAACCATTGATAACTCACGTCGTTTTTTATTTGTATATTCAACCGAGTTCGCTACATTAGTTGATGACATTTCCCCAACGGTAATTATATTAGGATTTTGACCAAAAGTTGCTTGATTAAGTTCCTGTAAATATTGGTGAACAATTGGTTGATCAGTATACATTAGTTTGGTGTTAACATTATCAGGTGCATCGGGCAAAGTTTCACTTTTGCCAATTACATTTATGACGTCAAAGCGAAAACCTTTAACGCCTTTATTTTGCCAAAAATTGACAATTTTAAATATTTCTTTTCGGACTGCGGGATTATGCCAATTTAAATCTGCTTGAGTTTTGTCATATAAATGTAAGTAATATTTGCCAGTTTTACCAAATGGAGCCCAAGCAGGTCCACCAAATTTTGAAACCCAGTTATTAGGCAAACTACCATCAGCTTTTGGGCTCCGAATATAAAAGAAGTCCTGGTAATGCTGCTCTCCTGCTAAAGCTTTTTTAAACCATTCATGTTCGGTTGAACAATGGTTCAAAACCATGTCCAGCATTACATCAATATTATTGTCTACTAGCTTTTTGACTAATTCTTCAAAGTTAGCCATGGTACCAAAAAGAGGGTCAATTGCGTAGTAATTGGCAATATCATATCCATTATCATTTTGTGGTGAAACAAAAAAAGGATTAAACCAAATCATATCAATATGAAGTTGTTTTAAATAAGGTATCTTTTGAATAATTCCAGGCAAGTCTCCAATTCCATCACCATTACTATCGTAGAATGATCTAGGATAAATTTGATAAATAACTTTATCTTCAAAATTCATAAAACAATTCCTCCATGCTTTGTTTTTCGACGAGCAAAGTCAACAAACATAAACTTATCTGGACGATGTCGTGAAATCGTGTATTGAAAAAAGGATGTGTCTTTTAAATAAGTTAGGCTACGAACAACGACAACTAAATTAGTATCTTTTAGTTGTAATTCGTTAACAATTTTATTATCTGCAGCTTCAACGGTAATTTCTTTTGTGGCATAGTCAATGTTTAATCCTAGTTCCTTCTCAAAATAAGAGTAAAGAGAACCTTGGGCTTGATTTATAGAAATACTGGGGACATATTGTTTTAAAATGTAATCTTCATCAACTACGATAGGTTCATGTTTGCTGAACCGTAAACGTTTGACATAAGTAGATGAAGTAGAAGTTAACGATAATTTATTACTAATATTTAAAGGTAAATCTGCATCCATTAATGATAAAACTTTAGTTGTTGCATGCATCTGCTCTTGGACATTTAATTCATTAAAGGTAGCAATATTAGAAATTGGAAAAGCGATGCGTGTTACGTCAAGTACAACAGATCCCTTACCTTGTAATTTTTGAATTAATCCAGCAGACATTAGTTCGTCTAATGCTCGTCTAATCGTTTCACGTGAAACACAATATTTTTTTGCTAAAATCGGTTCGCTTGGTAAAAAATCCCCTACATGATATTTTTTTTGCTGAATTTGCTCTGTCAAATCAGCAGAAATTTTTAAATATTTTGCTACCATCACATATATACCACCTTTTTATTTTAATAATATCATTTATGGTAAAATTTTGACTTTAACAATTAATTAAAGTATTTACAATTTAATAATAAACAATTCATTGACACTTGTCTATACAAGTCATATAATCTATTTTAGAAAGCGATATCATGGAGGCCTAATATGGATAATAAGATTAAGTTAGTAGCACCTACTACTGGGAGGGTAATTAATCTCAGTGAAGTTAATGATCCAGTTTTTTCGCAGAAAACGTTAGGTGAAGGTTTTGGTTTAGCACCTAGTTCTGGGGAAATTATATCCCCGATTTCAGGACAAGTAGTGATGATTGCTGAAACTAAACATGCGATTGGCTTAAAAATTCAAGAAGGAGTTGAAATACTGATTCATTTAGGTATCGATACTGTAGAACTTAAGGGTAAGCCTTTTACTTTAAATATTAAGGCAGGCGATAATGTTCATGTAGGTGAACGCATAGGGACAATGGATTTAGAAGCGATTAATGCTGCACATAAGCAAGATACTATTATTGTTGCTATTACAAATACTGCTCAAGTCCTAGATAAAATTGATTTGAATTTAGGTATGATTAAAGCAGGAGAAGTAGCGGCAACTATCAGTTTAAAGCAATCTTCAAAAGAGGCGGTGATTCAAACTAAAGAATCACAATATCAAACAACTGCTCGAGAAATATTAACTGCAGTTGGTGGTATGGAAAATGTAAAGAGTGTTATTCACTGCTTTACTAGACTGCGATTTACATTAAAAGATGATGGTATTCCTGATGATAAGCAGGTTAATGCGATAAAGGGAGTAATCGATGTTGCACGAGCAAACAATCAATATCAGGTTGTCATTGGTCAAACTGTCGATGATGTTTACGATGCACTAATTAAGTTGCTTGGACCAAATTATTCACAGCAAACACAAGAATCAGTAAAAAAGTCACCTGTACCGAAAACTGTAGGAGGAAAAATTAAAAATGGTTTCTTTCAATTAATTAGTGTTATTACTGGATCAATGATGCCAGTAATTGGGTTATTAGCAGCTAGTGGTATGTTAAAAGGAGTTCTGAATATTCTGACTAACTTTTACCACATGTCAACAACTTCTTCAACATATACTATTATCAATGCAATGGGAGATGCTGCCTTCTACTTCTTACCAATAATCGTTGGATTCACAGCTGCACAGAAATTAGGTTCTAATCCAGTCATAGTTTCTTTAATTGGCGGCTTCTTAATCTATCCTGATTTAGTTAAAATCTTTGCTAGTGGTAAATTCACATACTATCTTGCTGGCGTAGGAATTAATGCTAACTTCTTTGGCATTCCAATTCATATTCCACAATATACATATTCAATCTTTCCCATGATTTTTGCTGCTTGGATGGCAGCTAAAATTGAACCGTGGATTAAGAAGTGGATGCCAATAACTTTGAGACAAATTTTTACACCATTAGTAGAAATTTTCTTAGTTGGGATGACGGTTTTAATCATTGTAGGTCCCGTGATTTCATTTATTTCTGAAGGAATTGCTACAATCTTGCAATGGCTTTTAACAGTTAATAGTGCGCTTTCCGGTTTAATAATTGGTGGTTTTTACCAAGTTTTGGTTATTTTTGGATTACATTGGGCAGTGATTCCACTAATTGCTAATGATATTGCGGCTAATGGGCACAGTGTATTGAACGGGATAGTATCAGTAACAATGATTGCCCAAGGTGCTGGAGCATTAGCAGTTTGGGTTAAGACTAAGCATAATCCTGACTTAAAGGGATTATCTTTAAGTGCCGCAATTTCAGCTGCAGTAGGAATTACTGAGCCTGCAATGTACGGTGTTAACTTAAAATATGGGCAAGTATTCTTAACCTCAAGTATTGGCGCAGCGATAGGCGGTTTAGTTAATGGATTGTTGAAAGTTGATATGTATGGTTTTACAGGGAGCTTAATTGGATTTCCATCTTTTGTAGCAAAGGCTGGTCAAGGTAATCCAAATAATTTAATGAATTTCTGGATTGTGTCAATTATAACTATTATTGCTTCTTTTACATTAACTTACTTCTTTGGATATCATGAAAATGATGCAGATAATCCTAAAAATGCACCACAAAAGAAAACTTTAGATAATTTGTGATTTAAGAAGAAAGTACCGGGGCGTAGACAGTTCCGGTGCTTTTTTGATAAAACAGAAAAAATTCCAACTAAATTAAGGTGTATAATTTAATTAATTTGGATATAGTTATAAGCATACAGACTTACCTTACTTTAAATATCTTTAATAGCGATTATTTTGACGATAACACAAGCATTTGACTACAATTTAAAAAAGGAGCTATTTTTTATGATCTTTAGCAATCTTTGGTTAATTATCTTTGCCACTATTTCGTCTCTTTCTCGTGGTATCATTTCTGTAATTGATCGCTATCAAATGGGTTATCGCAAGCAAAGTTCAATTGATGTAAATTTTATTAATAATCTATGCAGTTCTATTTTAGTAACCATTTTTCTTTTTTATATCAGAGAACATTATTCGAGTCCTCGATTTACAAATAATTATTTGCTTAAAGTTGTTATATATGCATTCTTAGCCCAAATTGTTGCTTATGGTTATAGTTTTGTCTATCGTAAAGTATCTATTATGCAGTCGGTGATTTTAAGTAAGCTAACAGATTTGTTTATTCCGTTAGCAATTTTTTTAACAATGGGCTATTTTAGTAAGGCATCCTACTTGGTATCAATTATTTCAACACTGATTGTTGTTATTATATTATTTTTGAACAACGTTCGAGTAAGCTGGATTTTCATGTTCTTGGTCAGACTTTCAGCGTAATTGCACCGTTATTAATTTTACAAGCGGCAATATCACCATTACTAACTAAAGGTTTGATAAAACCAATTGATTTGGTCTTTTTTACAATTATGACCATTTATCTACGTTGCTTTATTTCATTAATTACTTTCTGGTTTAAAAATAAAACTTTTAAAATCAGTACTGAAAATCTTTCTAAAAAAGTTTATATTCTTTATACGATTCGTGCAATTTTAACCCTATTGGCTCAAACCACCTATACACTTGCAACATCATCGATAAATTCAAGTATTGCATGGGTCTTTTTGAATATGACCTCTTTATATAGCGTATTTTTTGGAGATTTATTCTTAAAAGAAAAAATGAAATTAGCGGATATATTAGTGATAATCAGTATT
Organism: Lactobacillus sp. ESL0246; assembly: GCF_003692965.1. GTDB lineage: Bacteria > Bacillota > Bacilli > Lactobacillales > Lactobacillaceae > Lactobacillus. Next base: position 42,729 of record NZ_REHC01000001.1, read on the forward strand.
TTAGCATTGACCATAATTTCCAAAGAATTTTTGTGATAATTTTATTGTTAACTTAATGAAGTGATTTATCAATAGTGCAACTAATTATACCTAGATAGACAATATTAAGTAATAAATTAGCAATAGTTTATTTGCTTTGAGTTAAAAATTATTTGGCTAGCCAAATTTCAAGATAGTTAAGAAGTAGCATTACATTTTGTATTGTTGACAATAATGATGCTATACAAAATATTAAATTTAATCACTTGTAAAATAATTAGCCAAATGAACTAATTGGAGAATTTTCTCTAACTACTGAAAAATTTCCCGGGAAATATTTAGTTTTAATTAGTTCGGGTGCAGAAATTGCATCAATATTAAAATTGATGAAAATATTTAGATAGCTAATATTCTAGCAAAGATAATTTTAAAGGAAGTAGTTGGTGATTTTAAATATCTGTTATTATTTTGTTAGAAGTTCTGTGTGTTTCGATAATTAAATAATAAATTACTATTTAACATTGTAGAGTTTTATTTACTATTCTTATTCAAGCGTGAAATTTCTTAAATCTTATTTATAATAATCTTTCTCAAGTCAAAGAAAGTGCTTTCATTAATAATGAAAGGGAGTGACTTCATTGTTGAATTGGATATTAAAGCAGCCAGATTCTACAAAAAAGGTGCCACAAGCTAAAATTGCAAGTACATATAAATGGCGTCAATTTGGAGTTTTACTTGCGACGTGTATCGGCTATATTGGGTATTACATCATTCGCTTGGTATTCACAACTGAACAAAATGATATCATGAAAGAGTATCATTTTACGACTGCGAATATTGGTTTGATTCTTTCATGTTTTGGTATTGGTTACGGTGTAGCCAAACTGTTTATGGGGGTTTTTGCGGATAAATGTGATGCTAACCGGTATTTAATGGTTGGGTTGTTATTATCCGCTATTTTGAATATCTTTTTAGGATCAACACAGAATTTGTACTTAATGATGTTTTTAATGTTTTTAATGGCTGTTACTCAAGGAATGGGTGCAGCAGCCTGTCAAAAAATGATTCAGCTTTGGTGGGGACCACGCATGCGTGGCACAATGTATTCGATTTGGTCCTCTGCACACAATGCTGGATCATTTATCTGTGTTGCAATTGTACAGTTAGCAGTCTTTCTTTTTTCTGGTTCAATTTCAGCTGTTTTTTATACTGCATCTGCAATTTCATTTGTTATCTGTATTTTGATTTTAGTTTTGGGTGCTGATAGACCTAAAGTTGTTGGCTTACCTGATATTGCGACCTATACAGGTGATAAAGTTATTTTAGATAATGGTCAAGTTCTGACAACTGATCAAACCAATTTAAGTGTTAGTCAGATTTTTGTAAAATATATTTTAAAAAACAAACTGGTATGGGCAGTGACGTTAACCTCTATGTCACTTTATTTGGTACGTTATGGAATTCAAAGTTGGATTCCGTCTTATTTGGTTCAGAATAAAGGCTTTGATCCTGCCTCAGCCAAGTGGATTATCGGAATTTTTGAATTAGCTTCTGTACCGGGAGTAATCATTATTGGTGCCATTTCTGATGCTTTAAAGGGTAGACGAGCATTAGTTTCCATCGCCTGTGTGATTGGTACACTAATTTGTCTTACAGTATATTTTTTTAGTATGGATCACACGATGATTATTATTGCATTAATATTGATGGGCAATTTAATTTATGCACCATTAACCTTAGTTGGCCTAATGATTAATGAGGTCGTGCCTAAGTTTGCTGTTGGTGCATCAACCGGATTTATGGGCTTCTTTCAGTATATTTTTGGTGAAACACTGGCCACGGCATTAATTGGTGCTTTAGTTACTAAATTTGGATGGATTGCCAGCAATGCAGTGTTGTATGGTGCTTCAATCATAGCAATTATTTTTCTTCTCTATACTGCAATTAAAGAAACTAAGATGCGCCAAGAGGCAGTTAAATAGTCAAAGAAATATACAAAAAAGTTCATAGATAATATGAACTTTTTTGTATTAGTTAAATAAATCAATATGTAAAGCTGTGCTTCTTGGAAAATATATGACACGAAAAAGTGTATCAAAATCTCGTTGCTGCGACTATCTGAACATGGAGTACAAATTTTTCAATATCACTATGGGAATGGATATTTGTGATAGTAAAGAAATTAACCCAACTTTATAAATTTTATTAAAATGCTTTTTTGGCAATCATTAAGCTGTTAGTTCCTTAGCCACTTGATGAATAATTTGTACGCTATTAATGACAAAAGGAAAACCAATGTCTGGTAAAAGTTGAATAACCGACCATATCAATTCACTTTCATTATTGCCTGCCTTTAGGCTCCCACGGGCATGAGTCTTAATTTGAAACTCGACATTTAATGTAATTAGTGCCAATAATTCATAGCGTTCACGGTCACGAACCGACAAGACACCTCGATTATAAAAATCATTGAAGAAGTGATTGGTTAAAGCTTGAGGTATAAAATTACCGGCTTCATCTGGCAAATCTTTAAGTAGATTCTTAATTTCAGTACCATAAATTTGCGCTTGAGTTTTAGCACCAAAGTTTGAATCTGAATTAGCTTGAGGTTCAGTAAGCTTAATTTGGTGTTGGGTAAAAACTTTTTTGATTATTTTTAATGCCTGTACAACCTTTAATTGACCCATAATAGGAGTTAGTTGATAAACCAGTTCCAAGATAATTTCTGGCGCAATATTAGATGCTAATACTGTTTCAATTTGTTCTGCTAATGAGACAGTTACTCCTTGGGTAATGCTGGCAATAATTGGAATTAGCATTCGATCGTTATTTAAATGCTTGCTGCAATGATTATTTATATCAGTATAAAAAGGTGTGATTAATTCATTAAATTGTTCTTCAATATTTTTAGTCATATTTAAACTCCGTTGTATATTTAAAATTAAGGTCATTTATTAACTATAGTAAATTTCTATTATTCATTGTTAATAAATGCAGTCGAATATAATTTACACATTAAAAATCGATTTCTTCAGTCGTTTTAAAAATAATTCTGCGACAGGTGAAAGATTGATTTCTCTCTTCCAAACAATTTTGATCCTTTGGTGCAGCTGAGGTGATAGTTTTCTAAAAGTTAAGCCAGAACTAGGATCTGTACTTACCAAATTATCTAGTGCAAACATGATTGCTGCATGATTTTTAACTAGCAACGTACCGTTAAAAATCAAATTATAGGTACCGATAAAATTGACGCAATTATTGTAATTACCTAGCCAATTTTGAAAAATTTGTAAACTTTGGGATTGCTGTGAGTTTAGAATTGAACGACCAATCAGGTCTTGTGGCATAATCTCAGCTTTTTGAGTTAAAGGATCATTATTAGCCATTAAAATGCCCCAGGTATCTTTTTCAGGTAAGGTTAGAGAAGCATAGTTAGTTAAGGGAATATCACCAATAATAATTGCAAAATCAGCAGTACCATTATTAAGTTTGCATTCAGCATAGCTGTAATCTCCGCTTAGCAGGTTGATTTTGACAGAAGGGTAATCTGTAATAATTCCGCCAATAATATTCATAATGCGCTGCATTCCCCAACTTTCACCGGCAGCAATTGTTAGTTCGCCACCGATAAAAGCTGATGCGGTTAAATTGCTTTTAGTTTTGGCAGTTAATGCCAGAATTTCCTTTGCTTGTCCCAATAGGTATTGTCCAGCTGGGGTTAAAGTTAGTCGCCGGTTATTACGATTAAATAATTTAACGCCAAGTTCTTGTTCTAATTCAGCTATTTGCCTTGATAGAGCGGGCTGAGAGATTAGTAGCTTTTTGGCTGCATGGGTCATGTTGGACTCTTGGGCTACCGCTACAAAATAATTTAAAACGCGTAATTCCATCTTGATATTCACTCCGTTCCTAATTATAAATATAATTTAGTTATCATATTTATTAAATAATAACAAATAAGTATAATTACAAAAATAACCTGTAATCAAATAATGATGACAGGCTATTTATTCCATAGCTGGATGGAATAATTTTGTTTACTTTGACCATAGGAAATTAACTAAAAGTTGATTAACTAGATTATTTTCGTGTAGTTTACTGTGTTGAGCTTGTGAACCGACAATTTCTTTTTCTTGGTATGATCGTACCCGTGGGATAACTAAATAACGATATGAACGTGCTGAGTTAACTTCAACCGAGCCATCACTACCATGTCCGGTATTACCATAAATATTTAATACTCGGGCATTTTTAGGAAATTTGTGTCGTAGGCTTAAAAGACCACGGTAACCAGTATCCATTACTTTGGGTGAACCATTATGATTTAATTGGGTGTGTGTAGGAGCTCCGCTTTCACCAATATAGCCATTATAGTGCCCAGCAATTGATACCTGTTTGTTTAATACGGGAAGTTTAGAATTGTCAGCATTATCTCGAAGGTAGTAAGCGATTTGTAAATTTCCCATTGAATGTCCTACTAAGTTGATTTTTTTGAAATGATATTTTTTTTGTAAGGCAATGATAACGTCTTTAACATAACTGCTGCTTTTGCTTAAGGCAATTTCTTGATTAGTTGTCTTTGAGCTTACACTTCGGTTGTTAAGTAAGTTGGCTTCAACAATTGGATTTTTAGCACTTTTTTTAATAGTACCAATCAAGGTAACGTGTCCGTTGGGACTGACATCTGCTCTAATAATTGAATTAGTCCATCCATGTTCCTGCGCATATCTGACCATATTTTCTTCGGCATGATAACTACTTCCCCAACCATGGAAAAAGATGGTAGGTGTTGCAATTTGACTGCTAGCGTCTTTTTCTTGGAGGAAATTGTAAAAAAGAAATCCGGAAAAAATAAGAATAATTATTAAAGCAAGACTAATAAAAGTTGTTTTGCTTTTCTTCATGTTTGTTCCTCCATAATAGCTGATAAGTTAAAGTGCCTTTAGGTCATCAGTAATTTGTTCAACAGTTAAATGATTATCTCGGTAGATTTGAGCAAGTGGTGTTTGGTCAGTATAAATCCGTTTTTGTCCATAATTCAAAACCTTAATATTTTGCTTACCTAGGTAGGAAGCGACTTTTTGACCAAAACCACCATCAAGTATGTTATTTTCAAGAGTAATAATAACTTGGTGATCTTGTGCTAATTTATCTAAGGATTGCTTGTCAAGGATATTAGCTGAAATCGGATTGACAAGAGTGGCATCCAATTTTTGAGCAAGATTTTCACCTAAAGAATAAAAATCACCTAAGGCTAGGATTGCTATATTTTTACCTGGTTGAATTTGATATTGAATCTGGTCATAATCTGTTTCAATTTGTGTAGCGCTATCAGTAGGAACACTAAGTGTGGGCATTTTAATAGCTACAGGATGCTGTCTTTGTTTAATTGCCCATTGCAGCATTGCACGTTCTTCTGCTAAAGAGGTTGGTGCAAGATAAATCCAATTAGGCAGATTAGAAATCATTACTTGATCAAATATACCCAAATGTGTTTTTGATTCACTCGACAATCCACCACCAGCAACCATCATTACTACTGGCAAATTATTTGCTGCGACATCGTGAGATAGTTGATCAAAAGCTCGTTGTAAAAAAGTCGAATTTTCAAATAATACAGGAATTCCTCCTTCTTTGGCAAAACCAGCTGCAAAAGCAACAGATTCTTGCTCCGCTATACCAACGTCGGTGTAATTATCAGGATAATCATGCTTAAATTGATCAAGATTAAACACTCCTGGAATTGCTGCATTGATCGCCATGATTTTTTGCCCCATTTGTATTTCTTCTTTAAGAACGTCAAGGGCTATTGTTTTTGCAGTCGGCTTGTCTAAAACAGGTGTAGTTGGTTGATCAGTAGCTAAATCAAATGGTACAACCCAGTGGTGAGCTTCCTCATCCTTAAGAGCGGGTTCGTATCCTTTGCCTTTGGTTGTATTAATGTGTAAAAGAATTGGATGATCGACATCTTTTACGGCCTTGAAAGCAGCAATCATATCTGAGAGGTCATTACCATTTTGAACATAACGGTAATCAAAACCCATTGCTGTAAATGGATTTTCTTTAGCTTGACCATTCGAATTTCTTAACTTAGCTAGGGCAGTGACGAGCCCACCTACATTTTGATCAATCGACCACTGGTTATCATTAATCACAATAACTAAATTGTGCTTTTCGATTGCAGCATTGTTTAATCCTTCAAAGGCTAAACCCCCTGTCATTGAGCCATCACCAATTAAAGCCATAATGTTTTCATGACCGCCCATGAGATCTCGTGCTTTGGCCATACCTGTTGCTAAAGCAATGGATGTGGATGTATGTCCAATTGAATAGTAATCATAGGGACTTTCATCTGGATTAGAATATGGAGTAACGTCCTTATAGTGTTCTGGGTCTAGCCATGCTTGAGCACGTCCGGTTAACATTTTATGTGGATATGTTTGATGTGAAACATCCCAAACAATCTTATCTGTGGGTGCATTGAAAACATAGTGGTAGGCAATAGTTGCTTCTACTATTCCTAAATCTGGTCCCAGGTGCCCGCCTTCTGCAGCATCTTTTTCTAAGACTAGTGTTCGGATTTCTTCAGCTAATTGTTCCATTTCACTTATGCTTAAATTTTTTAAGTCTTGCGGACTAGAAATTTTTCTTAATAAGTAATCATTATGATTATTCATGATTAATACCTCCTAGTAATATAACTATTATAGGTTTGATAGTATAAAGTATAAAATACTTTATTTTGATAGCATTAATAAGTTTTAGTAATGTTAGTTTATTTAGGATATTAGTTTCTAACATGCAAAACTGATATTAGTGTATCAAATTATAAGACTAATTGTAGTACCTAAGGTAAGGACGAAGTCAACAAAAATATTTTATCTAGTAAAATACTTGCTATTTTTTGAGCTATAATCAAGGAGAATAAGTGACAAGTTTATCAAAATAATAAAGGAGCTGAAAATGATGAAGATTGGTTTCATTGGAACGGGTGTGATGGGAAATGCGATCTGTTTACATCTAATACAAGCAGGGCACCAACTCTATGTTTATAACCGAACAAAAAGTAAGGCGAATAATTTGATTTCGCGCGGTGCAATATGGTGCACCACTCCACAAGAAGTGGCTGAAGCAGTAGACTTGGTTTTTACAATGGTAGGATTTCCAAGTGATGTCGAGAAAGTTTACTTCGGTAAGAATGGGATTTTATCTGCATCGGTAAATAAAAAATATCTTGTCGATATGACAACCTCTAAACCTCAACTGGCTCAAAAAATTGCTGCTATTGGTAATAAAAAAGGAGCTCTTGTCTTAGATGCTCCAGTATCTGGAGGTGATCTTGGTGCAAAGAATGGAACATTAACAATTATGGTTGGGGGTAGTAAAGACGCATATAAAGAATTGAACCCCATTTTTAAGGATTTTGGCAAACAGATACACTATTTTGGTTTACCAGGCTCAGGTCAAAACACTAAAATGGCTAATCAAATTATGATTGCGGGTACAATGACGGGAATGACTGAATGTTTGGTTTATGCTCAAAAGGCTGGGTTAGATTTAGAAGCAGTTCTTAAAACACTTGGTGGAGGAAGTGCAGCTAATTGGAGTTTAGCAAATTACGGACCCAGAATTCTTAAAGGAGATTATACACCGGGATTTTTTAGTAAGCACTTTCTAAAGGATTTGCGGATTGCATTGGAAACTGCTGAAGAAATGAATATAAATCTGCCAGCAACAGCAGAAGCAAAAAAGTTGTATGAGATTTTAGTAGACAAAAAACATTTAGGCGATTTAGGAACGCAGGGCTTGATTAAACTTTGGTGGAAGTAAAACAATACAAGGCAATTAAAAGTCAAAGCTTAAATCAATGTGTAGATTTGGCGCAAAGAAAAAGCACAACAGAATCTGACCGATACAGTTGTGCTTAAAACATAGGCTATCTAATAATAAATTAAGTTAAAAAGAATCAAAAAAATACCACCAAAGATAATAAAGGGAATTAAAAAATGGACAAAAAAGATAAAAACAATACCGCATGTTAATAAGAAAAATAGTATCTTAAAAATTCCGACACCAATTTTGCTAAATAGCCCAATCAAGCAAAATATTAATAAAAGTGTAATCATTCCTAATCACCTCTGTTAATAAGTTAAATAATATTATAGTCTTTTTTTGTTTAAATTTAGTTTTAAAGCTTAATCTTAAATAATCATTAATAGTTATTTTGACATGATATAATAGATTTTCAACTTAGAGAAAGAAAAATACTGACGGAGGAGCACACTTGCACTTTAAACAAATAATTTTTGATGTTGATGATACTTTAATAGATTTTGCTTCTACCGAAAATTTTGCTTTGCACAGTCTTTTTAGTGCTCATCATTGGCATTTAACAGCTGAGTTACAAAGACGATACAATACTTACAATCAGGGGTTATGGCGACAACTTGAACGAGGTAAGATTACTTATAATCAACTTAGTGAGATGGTTTTTAGTAATTTTATTCGGGATAATCTTAATATTGAGGTTGATGGTAATGCCATTATGAATGAATATCGTTCTTATTTTAGTGAAACACATAAATTATTGCCTGGAGTTAAAAATACGTTGGACTTTGCTAAGAAGAATGGTTATAAATTAACCATCTTGAGTAATGGTGAAACATATATGCAATCTCATCGGCTAGAACTAGCAAAAATCAAAGACTACTTTTCTTTAATTGTTACCTCAGAAGAAGCAGGTTTTTCAAAACCAGATCCGAAGATTTTTGATTATTTTTTTGGTTTAACTGAAATTAGTGCCGATGAAACTATCTTTTTTGGGGATGGATTACAATCAGATATTTTGGGTGCTAAAAATTATGGCTTTGATTGTATTTGGTATAACCACCGCCACCGAAAAAACACTCTGAATTTGCAACCATTGGTGGAAGTAACGACTTACCCACAACTAGTTAAGATTCTTAAAACAAATCTGTCACAGAGATGATTAATTTGAGGAAGTAGTTATACCATGGTTGATGTTTATTATGTTTAAAATTTAACAATAAAGTGACTAAATTAAGGATGATAAGAATGAAAATAGGATTTATTGGAACAGGTAAAATTGGAAAAGCAATAATTTTGGGGCTACTTAATGCCGATATGGTAAATACAGATATTTTTGTTTATGATGGTGGCCATAAGTCAGCCCAAACAGTTGCTGACAAATTAAAATTACAGTTAATTAAAAATTATTCAGAATTCATAAATTGTGATGCTGTTATTGTAGCTGTTGGAAGTCCAGCTAATGAAAAGATTTTTATGAAACTGAGTCAAGTATATCGCGGTATTATTATTTCAACTGGCGGAGGAGACTTATTAAAAATTAATCAGAAGCTATCAGGTAACAGTTCTTTTGTAAAAGTAGTACCCAATACACCCGTTCAATTAGGTGAAGGAATCACTGTAATTAGTTTTAAAGAAGATGAGTCAGAAGAAGTAATTACTAAGGTTAAGACCTTGTTTACTAGTTTAGGAGATGTGTATATTGTTCCAGAGAAATTATTAGGCATCTATGGTACTATTGCTGGTTGTACCCCTGCGTATATTGATCTTTTAATTGAGGCGCTCAGTGATGCTGCCGTTGAAAATGGGGTTAAGCGGTCAGAGTCATATCGAATTATTGAAAAGATGCTTTTGGGAACAGCAAAACTGGCACTGACTAGTCAAAAACTACCTGAAGAATTGAAAGACGAAGTAACAACTCCAGGGGGTTCAACAATTAAGGGTGTAAATAAACTTGAAGAAAAGGGATTCCGTGGAGCATTAATCGCAGCAATTAATGCATCGATGAACTAGAAGACGTTTCATGTGAAACAATTATTTAATGAAACAAATAAGGATCAAATGCTTTGATTAAAACATTTGATCCTTTTTAAACTGGTAAATGGCCTACCAGTTTTTTGAGTAAGTCAATATATGTATTTAAGAATTGGAATAAGTTGAAAGATTAAAATTCTTTGGTTAAGTCAACTGGAGTATCAGGTTTTTCGCCTTTAATCAGCTTTAAGTTATTATCAAAAGAATTAATAACCATGTTACGAACAGCATGAGTAGTGTAAAAGGCAGTATGAGGAGTTACCAAGACATTTGGACGAGCGATTAAGTCAGCCAAGCGTTTATCTGGCAATTCTTTAGTACTGAAATCGTTGTTAAAAATCCCAACTTCATTTTCATAAGTATCCATTACGAAACCAAAGATTTTACCAGAGTCTAATCCGCGAACAATTGCATCAGTATCAACTAATGGTCCTCTAGAAACATTGACAATAACAACATCATCTTTCATTTTCTTAATAGAATCATCATTAATCATGTGGATGTTTTCTGGAACGTCAGGCACATGTAATGAAATAACATCGGCTTGTGCGTAGAGGTCATCTAAATTATCAACATAGTAGCCTTTCTTTTCCAATTCTGGATTTTTAAAGATATCATAAGCGATAACTTTAGCACCGAATCCTTCCATTATTTTCATAAATACTTGTCCGATATGACCAGTACCAATAACTCCGACTGTTTGATCACGTACTTCACGGCCAATAGTAGGTGCCCAACGGAAATCATGGTTTGCAATTTTTTCGTCCATAGCTTTGTCTTGACGTAAGACTCTGGCAGCTTGAATGGCTGCATGTTCTGCAATCGCATCAGGAGAATAAACCGGAACATTTGTTAACTTGAAACCTAATTCTTTAGCTTTCTTCAAGTCAATATTATCAATACCAACGTTACGAATAGACCAGTTATGGATTCCTAATTTGTCAAGAGCTTCAATTGTATCTGCTTTATAGTCTAATTGTTGATAGGTAACAACACCATCAGCACCTTTAGCTAATTCTGCAGTTTCTGGAGTTAATAGTTGGTCAGTGAAATCAACATCAATTTCAGGATGGGCATCTTTCCATTCGTGTACAAAGGGCTCCTCATCCTTACGAATTGCGTAAGCATAAATTTTAGTCATAAAATCTAACCTCCATAGATAATAATTATTATTGTCTCTTGTGCTATTATACACTTGTAAAATCGGATTTGAAAAGCATTAATTGTGAATTTGTTTACTTTTATAAAATCCATCAAATTAAGTAATCGCTTACAATTGTTTTATACAAGATTACTAGATAAATAAACAAATAACAATATTTTTGAATTGTGGTAGTGAAAAAGTGAACATCTTTTTGCATGAGTGTTAATGTATAAGACATTTGTAAAAACCGCTATAATAAAAAATAACAAATAAAAGGAGAAAAAAATGATTTTAATTTCATGGAATATTGATTCACTTAATGCAGCTTTAACCGGTACGTCTTCAAGGGCAGAAGAGACACGTCAAGTGTTAAAGGTGATTCGTAATCAGAAAGCTGATGTTATTGCAATTCAGGAGACAAAATTGCGGGCAACTGGACCGACAAAGAAACATCTCGATATTTTGACAACAGAATTTCCGCAATATGATTTAGTTTGGCGTTCAGCAGAAGAACCAGCCCGTAAAAGTTATGCTGGAACAATGTTTTTGTATAAAAAGGATCTAAATCCAGTGGTTTCGTTCCCAGTTATTGGAGCTCCCGAACCAATGGATAATGAAGGTAGAATTATTACGTTAGAATTCCCCAACTATTTTGTTACGCAAGTTTATACACCTAACTCTGGCAGTGGTTTGAAGCGACTAGATGAGCGCCAAATTTGGGATGATCGCTATCGTAAATATTTAGCTAAATTGGATCAGCAAAAGCCAGTACTGGCTAGTGGAGACTATAACTGTGCACACGAAGAAATAGATCTTAAACATCCTGATAACAATCATCATTCAGCTGGTTTTACCGATGAAGAACGGATTGGTTTTTCTAAGTTGCTTCAAGCTGGGTTTACTGATACGTTTAGAAAAGTTAATGGTAACATTGAAGGAGTTTATTCTTGGTGGGCGCAAAGAATTAAGACGGCTAAAATTAATAATTCAGGTTGGAGAATTGATTATTGGTTAACTAGTAATCGAATTGCTAACTTGGTAAAACGTTCAGAAATGATGGCGACTGGGGCGCGTGCTGATCATTGCCCAATTTTGTTAGAGATTACTATATAATTTGGTGGTAATTATGACGGAGAAATCCAAAATAGTTGGGTTTCTTTTTCTTTTATGTAAAATTTATTTTGAGGTGATAAATAAAATGAATAATCCATTACAGGATGCAATTCTTAACGGCTTATACGATTCAGCTTATCCTGGACATGAATTGTTAAATCCTAAACTATTACAAAACACCCCAAATGATAAGATATGGCTAACTTTGCGTTCGGAATTGCTACATTGTCGTAGTTTTACTTGGGCGGTTGCATTTATTACACAAGATATGCTGGTACCATTTAAAGCTATCATGGCTGATTTGGCATGTGAAAATATTTCGGGAACTTTAATTACTGGAGATTATTTAGCTTTTAATAATCCTCAAGTTTTCCGAGAATTGTTAAAAATTAAGAATTTAACTGTCAAAATTGCTCAAAAAGATTTTCATGCTAAGGGATATTTTTTTGAACATGAAAGTTGGCAAACAATTGTAATTGGTAGTGCTAATTTTACTAGATCAGCCATGTTGAGTAATTATGAATGGGCTTTAAAACTCAGTTCTAAGAATAACGCATCTTTGACTAACCAGATTGCTGACGAAGTTAAAGAATTATGTAAAAATAGTTACCCATTAACTACTAGATGGGTGGAGAATTATGAACGGAATTGGAAAAAGCCGGCAGTTCCTTTAAATGAATCATCCCACTCTGACAATTCTATTGAGCCAAATCAAATGCAGAAAGATGCACTAGAAGAATTGCAGAATTTGATTAAAAGTGGTCAAAAACGCGGACTCATTGTGTCGGCAACAGGAACAGGGAAAACTTATCTTGGAGCTTTTGCAGTAAAAGCTTTTAAGCCACGCAAATTTTTGTATGTGGTTCATCGAGAGCAGATTGCTCAAAAGGCTTTAGCAAGTTTTTATCAAATAATAGGTGGCGATTATCGTGATTTTGGTTTGTTAACTGGGCACAAGCAACAATTAGAATGCCGGTATATATTTGCAACCATACAAACTTTAAGTCGACCAGAAATGTTAGCTAAACTTGATGATAATGAGTTTGATTATATTTTAATTGATGAAGCTCATCGGGCTGCTGCTCCGAGCTATCAACGGATTCTTGCTAAATTTAAACCGCAATTTTGGTTGGGAATGACAGCTACACCAGAGCGAATGGATGATAAAGATGTTTATCAACTTTTTGATTATAATTTAGCGTATGAAATTCGTCTACGTGGGGCCCTTGAAGAGAAAATGCTGACACCATTTCATTATGTTGGTGTTGCTGATTATGAACAAGATGGTGAAACCATTAATGAAACTGCTAATCTTAGCCGATTACTTGCACCTAAGCGAGTTACTTATATATTAGACCAACTTAATTATTACGGTTATTGTGGTGATAGTGCCAAAGGACTAGTATTTTGTAGCCGTCAGGACGAGGCTCGAGAATTAGCACGAATTTTCTCCGAAAAAAAGCATCCAGCAATTGCCCTAACTAATACTGATAACGAAACACGACGTGCAGAAGTAGTTAAGAAGTTGGAGCAGGGAGAAATCGAATATATCATTACAGTTGATCTTTTTAATGAAGGAATTGATATTCCGGCGCTGAACCAAATTGTGATGTTGCGGAATACACAGTCTAGTATTGTTTTCATTCAACAGTTAGGTCGAGGATTGCGCAAATATCCTGGCAAAGATTATGTTACGGTAATTGATTTTATCGGTAACTATAAAAATAACTATTTAATACCCATTGCTTTAAATCAAGATTTTAGTCGAGATCGGGATAAGATTCGTAAAGAGAGTACACTACCAGGACTAATTGATGTTTCAACTATTAATTTCAGCCAAATTGCTTCTAATAAAATTTTGGAATCACTTGATAAAATTAAGCTTGATAGTATTAAAGAATTGCGGCAATCTTATCAACAATTGAAGGAAAAGATTGGACGTCCACCACTATTGTTAGACTTCTATCGATATGGTTCTACTTCCCCAATTGTTTTTGCTAATAATCATCAATTGGCAAATTATGGTTCCTTTTTAACTAAAATGGGTGAGTCCATTATATTGAATAGGTCAGAAAATGCGATTTTATCTTTTGTAACTAAAGAATTGTTAAATGGTAAAAGACCACATGAATTGTTATTGCTACAAGAGCTTCTTGAAAGACGGCAAATTAGTCAAGTTGAATTTGAACAGTCTTTAAGTCGAAATGACGCATATGTCAATGAGGCGGTTTTAAATTCGGTAATGGCAATTTTATCATTAACTTTTTTTGATATTAAGCAGGGTAAGACTACTAAAAAAGTATTGTATGGCGGCCAAGCATTGATTGAACAACCGGATTTATTTTCATACGCACTTACACCCAAGCTGCAACAACAATTGCACGAAAACTTAACTTTTAAAAAACTGTTTAAGGATGCAATTGATACAGGATTGGCGTTAAGCAAAAGTTACAATCCAGAACAGCAGTTTACCCTTTACCAGCAATACGATCGTAAAGATGTTTGCCGTTTGTTAAATTGGCCTAAAGATGTGTCAGCACCGATGTATGGTTATCGAGTTGATAAAGATGAAACACCAATATTTATTACTTATAAAAATGATGCAGCACATAAAAGAAGTGCACTCTATAATAATACATTAGAAAATGGCCGTAGCTTGAGGTGGTATACAAGAACTCCGAGGCATTTAGATTCAGCGGAAGTAAATCGTTTGCTTAATACTTCAAAAATGAAATTACATTTATTTGTTAAAAGCAGTAATGCAGTTGGCAAACAATTTTTCTATTTGGGACAAGTCGACATTCAAAGGGATACTATTAAAGAAGAACTGCTTGGACCAAAAAAGAAACCAGTTGTTGGGATGGATTTAGTACTCAGACAACCACTACCCATTAAAATGTATGAATTGCTCTTTGGTGAATAAAAAGAAGCTCTAAATGAAGAGCTTCTTTTTTGTTATAATTTGTTTTATTTTATCTCGAAACAAAGGTATTCGGCTTAATATGCTGCAAAATTTCATAGCCGACATCTTTTTGATCATTTTTATTATCATTGGTTTGATTTAAGAACATAACAATACCGTTTTGATTGTCACTTGTTAGTTGAACCCAAGTGCCAAAGTGCATTGCATTAAAACTGCCATAAGCTAACTTAAGCGAATCGTTATTTTGCAAATACATGCCGCCTGAATAATCGCTTACTTTACTCTTTAAATGAGTTAGATAATAGAAGTCATCCTTACTGAGAATGGTACCATCGGTTAAACCAACTTGAATTTTGTAGTATTCATCAGGAGAGGTAAACAAGTTACCTGCTCCCGGAATTTGCGAAGCCAGCGATCGTTTAATATAGGCCGAATTTTGATAATTCTTACTACCGTTAGAAAAGTACGAAATGGGATCGGTTTTGTCATTAGGAATATCCTGGTATAAATATGTATTTTGTAAGTTTAACTTATCAATAATTCTTTTTTGTAAATTAGCTTCGTATGATTGACCAGTTACTTGCCTGATTATTCCAGTAAGTAAAATATAATTGCTATTATTGTAGTGGTAACTACCGGTCGAATCTAAGGTAGATGAATTAATATTATTGACCACCCAATTTACTGCTCCAGCTTCGGAATAATTGCGACCACGATTAATTTCTGTACCGGTAGCTGTAATTCCTGATGTATGAGTAAGTAAATTTCCCACTGAAATTTGATTAGCGTTTTTCAAATTGGGATACCAACGAGAAATCTTAGTGTACTGCGAAAATGCTTTATTAGTATTACTGGTTTCGTTAATTAGCTGCACAATCATGGCGCCAGTAATTACTTTTTGTAAAGAAGCGGTTGGATAAACAACATTGCTATCGCCATTACCAATTCGCTTGCCATACCATGCATAACCATAACTAATTGTCTGGGGGATGCCGTTTTTAATAACGGTTACAGTTCCCCGCACATTGTGCTTTTTTAAAGTGTTTCTGACAAAGTTGTACATTTCCATGTTGTTACTATTAGTTGTTGAAGTTGTTGCTGCTTTAACTTCTCTTACTTCTGCAGGTGTTAGAATAGAAGCTCCGAGAAGGGCTGCAGCAGATAACGTTAAAAATTTGTGTTTCAAAATATAGATTTTCTCCCTTGAAGTATTATTTGTATTATAAAACGTTAACAGTAACAAAGATATGCGAAAAAGGTTAAGATTATTTAACAATTATATTTTTATGTTGCAGTAAATGTAATAGTCAATATTAGATTGCTTAAAACTACTTTGAATATCGGACAAATCTTCTCTAAAGGTTGTAATAACAAGCTTTTTACAAAGTAAGCAAAAAAATAATAAAAAAAGCTTGCAAAAGAAGAAAAAGGTTGCTAATATAAATAACTGTCGTCGGGCGAAAGTCAAAGAGACAGAAGCGAAGAGGACAAAAAACATTTGAAAGAAAAGCTTGACAAAGGAAAGCTGATTTAGTAAGATGATAAACGTTGCTGCTTGAAAGAGCAGAGAGCGGACAGAAAAAAGTTCTTGACAAAGAGAACAAGATCTGATAAAT
>NZ_REHC01000002.1 GCF_003692965.1 Lactobacillus sp. ESL0246
AGAGAAAGTACGGTGGCAAAAGCAAGAAGGAAACACCTGTAACCATGCCGAACACAGCAGTTAAGCTTCTTAACGCCGAGAGTAGTTGGTGGGAGACTGCCTGCGAGGGTAGGAAGCTGCCGTGCTTTTTTAATATTCCGGCTTAGCTCAGTTGGTAGAGCGCTTGACTGTTAATCAAGATGTCGTCAGTTCGAGTCTGACAGCCGGAGCAAGAAGTAAGAGGAAGGTTTAGGCTTTCCTTTTTTTGTTTTGAATGTATAATATCTGTTTGATAGCTTTTGAGCCAGACTTATTTACTTTATACTTGGCTGAATCTTAAGTTTTTTGAACGTATCAATTAACTTTTTGAGACCGCTATTTTGTTTAATAGAATGTTTAACTGCAAGAAAATATTTAATCTGAATTAAATTATTATCTAGTGGTAGAAGATTAATTGGAGTTTGAGCCATCCTCTTAATGATGCTAGCAGCCGAGATTGTTAGTCCTACGCCCTTAATTGATAAGTTGGTTGCGGTTAGAATGCTTTTGCTCTCTAAGATAATGTTGGGCTTCACGTGAAATTTTTGAAATGCTCCATTAACTTGGTGGCGGATAGCAGAATTAGCAGAACTAACGACAAATGGCTCTTGCAAAATATCTTTCATTTTATATTCATTTGGTTGTAAAATAAAGCGTCCCCTTTTGAAAAATGGTGATTTGGGAGAAATAATTACGTAGTAATTTTCACCGCCATTGACATAAAAATCCAGTCCATGATTTAAAGTCTCCGGAGTTTGACCGATGTAACAGTCAATTTGCTCATTTAGTAAACGGGTTTCATTTTCTCGGGGATATGTTTCTGATAATTGAATTTTAATGTTTGGATTCTTTGTGAGAAAGTTAGGTAGCAATTCTGGTAATAAGAACGTTCCCAAGCTTTCTAGTATACCAATTCTGATGACTTCATTGTTGGGTAAGACAAATGGCGTTAGTTTTTTGACTAAATTTTGGTTATTTGCAATGGTTTGTTCGAGATAGTGATAGTAAATTATTCCTGCTTCGGTTAAGGAAAAAGGAATAGTTTCTCGATTAATTATTTTTGTTTTAAGCTTTTGCTCAATATGCTTGATTAGCTGAGTTAAATAAGGTTGAGAAATGTATAATTCATGAGCTGCCCTGGTAAAGTTGCTCTCTTTTAATAGAGTATCAATGTAATGCAGCAATATTTCTGGGTCTTTCATAATGTCCTCCAATAACATTTTTATTATAGTTCACTTACTATAAAAGTATTTCACCTTGTCATAAAAAGTTAGTAAAATTTAATTGCTAAATATTTAACAAGGAGGAAATATAGCATAATGAAACCAGGTACATATGATGTAAAAGCAAAAGGTCATGGTTCGAGTTTTATGCCAATGAAGGTTACCCTTTCCAAGGATAAAATTAAAAATATAACCATTGATTCTAGTAGTGAAACCAAAGGTGTTGCTGATGAAGTTTTTAAACGTTTGCCAAAAGAAATTATTGACAACCAAACTTTAAATGTTGATGCTGTTAGTGGAGCGACTATCTCTAGTCATGGTGTAGTTGACGGAATTGCACAAGCAATTGATGAAGCTGGTGGTGATTCGAATGAATGGAGAAATCGTATAAAGCCTAGCATTGTAGGCAGTAAGGACGAGGAATATAATACCGATATTGTTGTAATTGGTGCTGGTGGTGCTGGCCTTGCAGCCGCAGCTAGAACAATTCAAAATGACAAAGAAGTAATTGTTCTGGAAAAGTATCCGCAAATTGGTGGAAACACGACACGTGCTGGCGGTCCATTGAATGCGGCTGAACCAGAATGGCAAAGTAAGTTCAAGTCATTATCAGGTGAAAAAGAAAGTTTGAAAAAGTTGGCTGGAATGTCAGTTGATGAAATTGATCCAGAATACCAAGATGATTTTAAAAAATTACAAAAGCAAATTAACGAATACATTAAGTCAGGGAAAGATTATTTATTTGATTCTGTATTGCTTCACGAAATACAAACTTATTTAGGAGGTAAGCGTACAGACCTAGATGGAAATGAAATTCATGGTGACTACGCTTTAGTAACTGAATTAGTTAATAATGCATTGGATTCTGTTAAGTGGCTAACGGATCTTGGCGTTAAATTTGATTATGATGAAGTGACTATGCCTGTAGGCGCGCTGTGGCGCAGAGGTCATAAGCCAGCTGAGCCGATGGGTTATGCATTTATTCGTGTTTTGGGTGATTGGACGCAAAAGCATGGTGCAACGATTTTGACTGATACACGGGCCACACACTTAATTATTGAAAATGGTCAAGTAAAAGGCGTGATTGCTGAAAAAAGCGATGGCAGTACGGTAACTATTCATGCACGGAAAGTAATTTTAACTTCAGGTGGTTTTGGAGCAAATACCAAGATGGTCCAACAGTATAACACTTATTGGGAGCATATTGATAATGATATTGCAACGACTAATTCTCCAGCAATAACGGGTGATGGAATTGCTTTGGGACAAGAAGCTGGAGCTGATTTGGTTGGAATGGGCTTTATTCAGTTAATGCCAGTTTCCGATCCAAAGACTGGTGAATTATTTACTGGTATTCAAACGCCTCCAGAAAATTTTATTATGGTAAATCAAAAGGGCGAGCGTTTTGTAAATGAGTTTGCAGAACGGGATACTTTGGCTAAAGCGGCGATTGCTAACGGAACTCTATTTTACTTAATTGCGGATGAAGCGATTAAGAAAACAGCTTACAACACGACTGAAGAATCTCTTGAAGAACAAGTAAAATCAGGTACTTTACTAAAAGCCAACACTTTAGAAGAATTGGCTGAAAAAGCTGGGATGGATCCAGGTACTTTGGTTAATACGATTAAAAAGTATAATTCATATGTTGATGCTGGTAAAGATCCTGAGTTTGGTAAGAGTGCCTTTAATCTCAAGTGTGAGGTTGCACCGTTTTATGCAACACCACGTAAACCAGCAATTCATCACACGATGGGCGGTTTAAAAATCAATCTACGTGCTCAGGTACTTGATAAGATTGGTCATGTTATTAAGGGGTTGTATGCGGCTGGTGAAGTTGCAGGTGGATTACATGCTGGTAACCGCTTGGGAGGAAATTCTTTGGCTGATATTTTCACCTTTGGACGTATTGCTGCCGATTCAGCATGCGAATGTATCAAGTCAGATGATAATAGTGCGTCACTAAGTTAATTTTTAATAGACAAAAAGTTAGCAAATTTTGCTAACTTTTTTATTGCTTTTTTAAAAATAATTTCGTTCAAGTGCCACAAAAATGGTGACAATCAGTAAATCGGCGCAGCCGCCAAGACTATAATTTTTAGCTAAAAATTGTTTATTTAGCTTAGATAGATAATTTCTACCAGCATTAGTTGAAGCACCGCCAATTTGAAGATAATAATTGGCTTGTCTGTGTAATTTAGTGATAACGTGACAGTTACCAGCCCGTTTTATTAAATTACTATCTATTGTTACAGTAGCAATCTTCATTAGTGTGTCTAATAGTCGTTCTTGCACGGTCCCTTTTCTTTCTTTTAGGAATGGCAATGCAACATCACGCACAATCGGGTAACCAGCTTCGGCCTGTTCACGAGCTCCTCCTGCACCATAGCAAAGGAATTCTTTTTCTCCAGCTGTTTGAGCGTGGTTATTTAATTTAAGATCATGTTCAACTAAGCCAGCGCACATTTGTCTAATTGTTGAGAATAGATCGGTGTGCTTGTTTTGACAGTAGCTTTCAGCACAAACAAAAATACCAAGAGCAAAAATTGCTCCTTTGTGAGTATTGATGCCTTTAGTTGCAGTAAACATCTCTTTTTCAGCTTTCATGCCTTGTTTACGTAGCGTAAAAAACATCTGGGTAAGATCTTCACCATTAAAGGTATTACCAATATTTTCTGCTGAAATAAAATAATTTGTTAGGCTAAGACTGCTGTCGATAAAAGTATAAATATTCATATCAAAATGTGGTCCTGAACTAACAGGATCAACTAGACCAGGCTTAGGTTGAGTAACTACTTCATATAAGAGAGCTCGCAGGGCATTTTTAGTTATTGAATGAGTCATAGTGAGTTTTTAATTAATATTATTTGATATATTGTTAACTGCTTGTGCGATGGATTTACAGGTTTTAAGATGATTAATATCCGCAGCAATATCAGTGTATCCTGCTTCAAGGTTTCCATACATCATTCCATTTATTAATCCTTGATAACCCTTAGCTGCATTGAAAATATCATTAGTGTTAACACCATGATTATACATTTCATTTAGTTTATTTGGTAATCTTCCTGGTAAGGAATAGATTTGATATGAATTCATTTTAAATGTAACGAGCTTTTGCTTATCAGCATTGATAATTTGCTTTTTAATTTTTGTGGAAACAGGAGATTCTTGTGTAACTGAAAAAATAGTTTTTAAGAAAACACCTTGCGCACCTTTTTTGAGTGAATCAGTTAAAATATTTGGATTGGTAATATCATCGCCAGCTAAAACAGGAGTTTTGCCAGAAGCCTTTACAAATTCCTTGAGTTTAATACGATTTTTACAGATTATAATATCAATCCCGTGTTCATTTACTTTTTTAATATCGTCAATTTTGTTAATGACTTGCATAATTTTTATACCGTTGAAATGAAGTAAATCAACCCAATTTTTCGAAATGGTTTTACCAAAACCTTCAAAAAGAGCAATTGTTATTCTTCGTTTGCGCATTAATTCAACTAATTCCATTGCAGTATGGTCTTCTTGGGGATTAGAGCATGAACTAGCTATTTCCATGCCAAAAGGTCTGAAAGTGTGAGCTAAAGCCTGATCAATTTGTTCATTCATCAAGTTTCTTTCTTGCATTGCATCAAGGATAGAGTGATTTTCGATTCTCCCAAGTTGTTGTTGGAAAATAGGTGTCGATACACCTGTTGTAGCATCTGGTTTAATACTGTAACCAGCATTAATGCCAAGAATTCCAAGAGCACCAGTTTCAGAAATAGAAGCTATCATCTTTCCATTTGTTAATGTATGTAATGGTTCGTGGATGATAGGAATTTTAATTCCTAATAATTGACATATTTTATTCATTGAAACCCCCCATACTATTTAACAGGAATATTATCGACTATTTTTTGTACTTCCATTTTGTTACTCTTAATAAAATCAATAAAATCAATAATTTCTGGTGAAAAATTTTGATTTGCGTCATAAACTAGATATACCTGACGAGTGTCTTTTGGCAGATCAAGTTTAATTTTATGAATATCGAATCCACTAAGATAAATTGTTTTGGCTACAATACCAACGATATCATTAGTCAATACTTGCCCAGCAATTGCTAGTTCATCATGAAGGCGATTAGTAATATGCAGGTCAGATGCACTAGCTAATAGAGCATTAGTGATATCGCGACCAATTTGAATTTTTTTTGAATATGTAATAATTGATTCTCCTCGTAATTCTTCTGGAGACATTTTTTTGATTTTTGCTAGTTCATTATTTTGGGAAACTATAGCAATAATTTCTTCAGTATACAAAGGAATATAGGTTAAACAACTGAATTCGGGTACATAGGAACTAATTCCAATATCATACCAGCCTTTTTTGATGCCTTCACAAATTTGATATGAGGGATTGTCGTGATAAATAAAATGAGGTGCAAGGCTAACCTCTAACTGATATTTTTGAGTAATATTAGGTAACAAAATTCCTATGGCAGTTGGAATTCCTGCGATATGAATATTACCTTGATCTTGACTAAGTTTTTGCTCAATCTTTTTTTTGCCATAATCTAGAGATGCTAATGTTTTAGTTACAGTATCGTAAAAAATACGACCGTAATCTGTTAATTGAACATATCGGCCATTATGTTTAAATAATTTGCAATGTAATTCGCTTTCCAGTTGTTTAATAGATACTGATAAAGTTGGTTGACTGATAAATAAATTATCAGCGGCCTTCGTGTATTGTTTTTGGTCTGCCAGTTCACGAAAATAGTAAAGTTGATTTAAGTTCATGATATACCTCGCAATTATCTAATATAAATACTATACCCATTTTTAAAGAAGCGTTTTCAAGTTTATTTATACATTATTTAAGAAAAATTATACATAAGGTTAGAGACTGTTAAATTTCTATTTTAGATAATACAAAGATAGATAATATTAGTTATAAAATTAACAATCTTTAGATTTTATACTTATTTTAAGACTAATTAATCATAAAAGTATTTATAAAAATAATAATTATAAACTTGTTATTAATTTTACAAGTCTAAATTTTTAAAACATAATATGGTTGTAGAGTGAAACGGTTTCATTAAAATTAATAAGAATTAAAAGGAGAATGTATCATGACCGAACAAAATAATTTACACGTACTACCACCATATGAAGAAACACAAATAAATCATATAGCTAAGCCTGGAGAGTCAATGACGCAGGAGGATTTTGAAAACTATTTAAAAGAAATTCGTCATTTAGCACAAAATGAATTTGATCGGATGACAAATTATATTGAAGAAAATCGTCAATTTCCAAAAGACTTCTTTCCACTTGCTATTAAACATGATTTGTATAGATTTGCACTTCCAAAACAGTATGGTGGATGGGGATTAAGCGAAAAACAAATTTTGCAGGTTCAAGAAGAATTTTCAAGAACCCAAGGTGGTATTCGTATGCATTTACACCACGCTTCTGATATGAATTGGCGTATTTTAGATAATTTCGGTAGTCAAGAGCTTAAAGATAAGTATATGAATAAATTCCAAGATAAGTCAATATACGCTAACTTTGCTTTAACGGAAAAGAGTGGTGGCACTGGAGCTGACTTACATACTCTAGCTGTTAAAGATGGCGATGATTGGGTGATTAATGGTGAAAAAACTCTTATTTCACATGCTGATGTTGCTGATTTTACTTATTTAATTGTTGTTACTGATCCCGATAAGCAGGGCGATGAAAGATTATCTGCTTTCTTTGTACCAACAAATACTCCAGGGTTTGAAGCAAATGAAATGCCACTTATGATGGGATGTCGTGGTGCAGGCCATGCTGATTTGAAATTCACTAATATGCGAGTTCCAGATAAATATATGTTAGGAAAGCGTGGAGAGGGAATGAAAGTTGCTATTTCCTCATTATCGCTATCTAGAGCCCATATTGCTGATTCAAATTTAGGAATGGCACAACGGATGTTGGAAATGTCTATTGCTTATTCTAAAGATCGCGTTACTTTTGGTAAACCCCTGTGTAAACGACAATCGATTATCTTTGAAATTGCTGATATGGGTGCACGTATTCACGCATTAAGATTAATGTTGTGGGATCTGGCAGAAGATTACGATCAGGGTAAGGATATTACAAAGAAAGCATCTTTGGCAAAGTTGGAAAGTATTAACACTGTTAAGATGGCTTCTGATTATATGCTTGAAATTTTTGGCGGGATTGGATATTTCCAAGACAATCCTTATGGACCAGCTGAACGCTTATATCGTGATTGTCGTGCTATGTGGCTTGAAGAAGGTCCACGCTCAGTTCAAAGATTAACTGCAGGTCGTTTGTTGATAAATGATGGTGGTGTCACACCAATAACTAGTATGTAATCAAAAATAATTAAGTAAATTTAAGAGGGCTGAATCCTAAAGTTGTTTTGGAATATTCAATCCTCTTTAATTATATAATTGGGAGATAAAAACATGTCAAATAAGATATTAAAAGGTATTAGAGTTGTTGACCTCACTCAATTTTTAGCTGCACCAACTGTTGGTAGAGTTTTAGGTGAATGGGGTGCAGATGTAATTAAAGTAGAATCTCCTAAAGGGGATGCCGGACGTACGCAAGGTGCCGTTTTTGGTATGAAATATGAAGATGATGAAAATTTAGGGTTTGATGTTTCTAATATGAATAAGCGCTTCATTACTTTAAATATGAAGACCCCAGACGGATTGCAGGCTTTTAAGGATTTGCTAAAGACTGCAGATGTCTTTTTAACGTCAGTTAGAACTAAAAGTTTAAAACATATGGGAATATCCTGGGAAGAGCTGCATAAGGAATTTCCTAAGTTAGTTTTTGCTCAGGATCGTGGCTATGGAGAATTTGGACCAAAAAAAGATGCCGCAGGATATGATGCTACTGCTTATCAAGCACGTGGTGGAGTTCAAGGTACAACTGTGGACAAAGGTAGTAATCCATATAATCCAGTTAATGGTTATGGAGATTTTCAAGTATCAATGACTTTAGCAGCTGGTATTTGTGCAGCACTTCTGAGAGCTGAAAGAACTGGTAAAGGTGATAAAGTTGTTGTTAATTTAAATCATGCTGCAATTTTTATGCAGAATATTGCAATGGTTTCAGCTCAATATGGTAATCAATATCCTAAAAGCCGTAAGGAAGTTACCAATCCTTTTAATAATACATACAAGACATCAGATAAACGGTGGTTTGTTTTATGTGTTCCGGAATATGATCGTGATTTTGATAAAGTCATGCATAATGTAGGGCGTGACGATGTTAAAGGTGACAAACGATACAACAAAATGGACACTTTAAATGTAAATGGCACGAGTAGAGAAGTGATTAGTATTTTAGAAGATGCATTTCAAAAAAGGCCCTTGAAATATTGGCTTGACTTGTTTAGCAAAGAAGATTTACCACTTGAAGCTTGTCAAGTTCCAAGTGAAATTTACCAAGATCCAGAAGCTCTTGATAATGATGAAATTAGACTCATGGAATTTCCATCAGGTGCAAGACGCTTTATTCCTACTAATCCAGTGCGATTTTCTTCTCAAGGTAAGCCAACTCTCACTCCTTCGCGTGCCCAAGGATCTGATACACGAGAAGTGCTTAGAAACGAATTGGGATACAGTGATAAAAAAATTGATGAAATGTTTGCCAGTGGTGCAGCTAGTGGTGTACGTCACTTGGGCGAACCGATTAAGTAGGTAATATTATGGCATTACAATATACACAAGCACAAAAAGAATATATTCATTTAACACAAGAATTTGGAGACCGTTATTTAACTCCTGAAATTATTAAGAAATATGATAAGGAGGGGAATTGTCCACGATCGTTATTTGAGCCAGCAATTAATCTAGGATTACATATGTTAGAAATACCTGAAGAATATGGTGGAGCAGGACTTTCTTATGAAGATTCGGCTTTGGTTTTTGAAAAATTAGCTGAATATGATGCTGGATATGCTTTGACATTAATTACATCATTTGTTGCATTGCGTTGTGTATTAATGGCAGGTACTAAAGAACAAGCGCAGAAGTTTGCTAATGTGATTAAGCCAGGACATTTTGCTGCTTTTACTATGTCAGAAGCTGATGCAGGTTCAGATGCAGGTTCAGTTAAAGCAACTGCTGTTAGAAATAATAATGAATATATTTTGAATGGTAATAAAGCTTTTGCAACTAATGGAGGTCTTGCTGATATTTTTATTGGTATTTTTAGAACTTCTGATAATGGTAATCATGGCTTGTCGGCTTTTATGATTGACAAAAATACGCCTGGAATTTGGATAGGTAAACATGAGGATAAGATGGGATTACGCTTATCTAATACTGTACCAATAGGCTTTAAAAATGTTCATGTTCCTGTAGAAAACTTGATTGGTAAAGAAGGAAGAGGAATTAATATTGCTTTAAGTAGTTTAAATTTATCTCGTGCCTACGTTTCAACTTTGACTGTTGGAATTATGCAACGTGCACTTAATGAAGCTGCCAAATATGCTAATGAACGTGAACAATTTAATCAACCAATAGTGCAATTTGAATCTGTTCAAAATATGTTAGCAGATATGGCTACTTCTGTAGAAACTGCAAGACTGTTAGTCAATAATACTATGAAAATGATGGACAAAAATTTATCAGTAAGACAAGAAGGTGCAATGACAAAACTCTTTGTGACTGATATAGCACAGAAAGTAACTTCTGATGCAGTTCAGATTTTAGGGGGTTACGGATATACTCGGGCTTATCCAGTAGAAAAGCTAATGCGTGATGTTAAAGGATTTCAAATTTTAGAAGGAACTAATGAAATTCAAAGAATGACTATTGCGCGTGAAGTTAGTAAAAAATATCAATTCTGATAGGAGAATGTTAATGAAGATCGCAGTTATTATTAAAGCAGGTCTGGAGCATTTACAAACTTATACTTCATATAAAAATAAAGTTACTTATCATCCAGAAAATCTGTTTTTGAGTACAGAAGATAAATCGGCGTTGGAATATGCACTTCAACTTATTGAGGTAAAAGGGGGATTAATTGATGCGTATTCTTTTGAACAAGGCGAAGTTGCCGATAGAATTTTGCATGAAGCTATGGCTCTAGGCGCTAATACGGCAACTAAAATTGTCACAGGTGATCTAAAAGATCCAATGCAGCAAAACTATTTAGTCAAAAAACTGATTCAGTATCTAAAAAATGAAGGAAAAAAATATGATTTGATTATAACAGGTTATTCAAGCTTTTCTCAGTTTGCTGCAATTATTGCAGACAAGTTGAAAATGAATTATTATGACCAGCTAACAAATATTGATGTTAATTTTAATTATGAAATGAAGTTAGAAAAGGGAATACTTAAGGGGCAGTGTGAACTACCAATGGTCATTACTAATTTGAGTTCTATTAATACACCCCGTTTAGCTAATTTTTCTGCTGTGAAAAAAGCGATAAATTCTAAAATTACCGAAGTGTCGTTTAAAAAGCTAAACAAGCAAAAAGTTAGTCAAATTAAAGTAGAAACTGAAAAAAGCGAAAAAATGATTTTTAATTTAGATAATGATCCAGATGCTACGTCAAAATTGATTACTCTTTTAGAACGGAATGGAATAATGAGGTAAAAAATGGCACCAACATATTATATTCAATTAGAAGATAAAAATATTCCTGAAGGTAATGATAGTAATACACTTTTCGGATTAAAATATAACTTTAAAAGCAACAAAAATGTATTGGTTTTTAGTAATCATGCTTCTGAAATTAAGGAAAAATATGAACATTCTGGTATGCCTACAACTATTTATAATAGTGAAAACTACTCGATTGCAAATTTTGCGTCTGTTTTAAAAACTCTAAAAGAAAAATTTGCCTTTAAAGAAAGTTATCTAATTATTTTTGATAGCAGCAATATTGGTAATAGTTTGGGAGCTAGATTAGCTGCAATGCTTGATACAAGTTTTGTGGCAAATGCAGAAAATATTCAAGAATGTGATAATAATATATGTGTAGATAAAAAAATAGGAAAAACAGAAGGTTCGTACAAAATTTCTTTAGAATCGAAAGCAATTATTTCTACAGCTTGTAATGGGACGTTAGAAGATGAAAAAAATGATGTTAAAATTATTAATTTAACATTAAATTATAAATCGAATATCAAGTATATTTCTGAAAAAAATTCTAATAATGATTTAGCTTACGCAAAAGTTGTAGTAGCAGGTGGTAAAGGCTTAAATTCAGCTGAGAATTTTAAGCCATTACAAATTTTAGCGACTAAATTAAATGCTAGTTTGGGAGCAACAAAGGCAGTCACTGACCAAGGATGGGTTGATGAAAGTAAAATGATTGGTATTTCTAATTTAAAAATTGCACCACAAGTTTATTATGCTTTCGGAATATCAGGGGCGGTTCAACATACGATTGGAATGAACAAATCTAGGTACGTGATTGCTGTGAACACAGATGCTTCTGCACCAATTTTCAAGTTAGCTGATTATGGAATTATTGGAGATGCCAATTTAGTAATTAAACAACTTAATAATCTTTTATAGGATATAGAAATGGATACAAATGCAAAAGTGACTACAGTAAAGCAACTGTGGAATGAGCGTTTAAAACAGAGTAGAAATGACATTTTTATCATTGATGGAGAGCATAAATATAATTATACAGAAATTGGTCGGATGGTTGATGACCAAGTTGAGCTACTTAAAAGTTATGGCATCAAAAAAAGAGATTTAGTAGCGTTACAATTTGAATTAGATGTTGAAAATATTGTGATGATGCTTGCATGTATCAAATTAGGAGTAATTATCAATCCTTTGAATCCACACTTTGATCTTGATGAATTAGATAATTTAATGAAAAAATTTAAACCATTTGCAATTATTTCCCAAAAATCTGTACGTGGACGAGATAATATCAGTAAATTTTCTAAATTAGATCATTATTATTCACAAAATATTGGTGATCTTAAGATTTTTGTTCGAAAAAAAAGAGAATTATCGCCATTTATTGATGATTATGGTTCAGATGCTGCTTTAATAGTGTTGAATACTTCGGGTACAAGTAGTATGCCTAAGGGTGTGGTTTTAACAAATAAAAATGTTTTGAGCTCAGAGTATGCATATAATGAAACATTTAAGATAACCTCAAAAGATACTGTGTTGATACTTTCTGGGATGTACCATGCAATTGGATTTCACCATGGATTAATTTCAACTATGATAGCAGGAAGTACTATTGTCATTATTAAACACTATAATATTGATGAAGTAAGTAAACTGTTAAAAAAAGAATCAATAACCTTCATAGACAGTTTGCCAACTGTGATGTTTGATATTTTATATAAAGTAAAAGATTTGGGACGATTACGTCAATTAATTTGTGGTGGAGATAGAATCAATAGGAAACTTCTTTTGAAAGCTAAAGAAAGAGGAATTCCTTTGTACAACTGCTATGGTTTAACTGAGGCAGTCCCGTTCAGCTATACACCACGAGATTATTATTTTAAGTGTGATTGTATGACAACAGCAGTTTTACCAATGTCAGGGGTAGAGTTACGAATTGTACAGAAACATCATCAAATAAAAGAAAAAGATAAGCAAGGTCTGATTGAAGTTGCTGGACCAATAGTTTTTAAGGAGTATTTGGGCGATCCAGTTAAGACTAAATCTGCTTTTGATGGTAAGTGGTTAATTACTGGTGATGTTGGCCATTATAATCAAACTGGATTATTAGAAATAGATGGTCGTAGTAGTGATAAGATCATTCGTGGTGGTGAAAATATATCGACGTCTACAGTAGAAGAAAAATTAAAAAAGTGTTCATGTATAAAAGAAGCTGCAGTTTTAGGAATTCCAGATTTGAGGTTGGGACAAAAGATAGGTGCTGCTGTTGTATTAACAGATAATAGACAAGAAGTAACAAAAAATAAAATAATTTCAGAATTGAAACATTGTAATGTGGATAAAAAGTACTGGCCAGAAGAGGTATGTATAGTTGATTCTTTACCCAAAACAACAAATGGTAAAATCAAAAAATATATTTTATTAAATCAGCTAGAAGGTCAAAAATAAATGGATAATATTTTCTTTAAACGACAAATGGCAGATTATTTTGTTACTCCAAGTATGCTTAATCATATGAATATTACACATGGGGGTACGATCCTATATAATATTGATTCAGCAATGGGCATCTTTGCTAATTCATATTGTCATTCTCGTACTCTTACGGGACGTATTGATAAATTCATTTTTCATAAAAAAAGTTATGTTGGGGATCATATAAATTTTTGTATAACATTACTTAAAACAACATCCAAAACTTTAACTATTTATGCTGAAGTAAATAGATTGTCATTAAATAGCTCAGATATGGAATTAATTGGAGAAGCAGTATTTACTTATGTAGTTGTGGATAAAAATTTAGAACCAATAATTGGGGCAATTAAACCATATAAGTTAACAAATACTAAAGAAATATCTTATGTAAAAGCTATTAAAAAACGATTTGGAATTAATTGAATTATTGTTTTTAATAAAAGTATATAAGAAAACTATAAAGACAGAAATAAAGAAATTAATAATAACTTTTAGGAATATGTATAATTTTAAAGCCATATGTACTAAGGTAAAAATTTTTGCTTTAAATTAAAAAATTATATTGTTATCTATTATAGTTAATAATCATAATTAATGAACCATAAATAATTATCATTATTTATAGAAATAGGTTATATTAAATGTGTGTTTATTAATAATATATTTTGGAAGGTAAGACTATGGAAAAAAATAAAAGTTATGCTGGAGTTGCAGCTGCAGTTTATTCGCATTTTGCAGTTGTAGGTGCTGCAACACTATTTATTAGTCAATATCGACAAATTTTAGCTCAGTCGTGGAATGCAACCGAAACACAAATTTCCCTTGTTATGGCTATGGTAGGATTGGGACGGATTATCACAATTTTGTTTGCAGGTGCTATCTCAGATAAAATAGGTCGTAAACGAACATTGATAATCGCTTTAATTAGTGATGCAATTTTTTTACTAGGTGCAGCGTTTGCTAACAATATTTGGATTGCAGGTATTGCTGCTGTTTTTTTTGGCGTAACAAATTCTTTTGGGGATACAGCAGGCTATCCAGCTTTAGCAGATGCTTTTCCAAACAAAACGGCAACGATGAATTCGTTTGTTAAGGCTGCGATGCAAGTAATGCAAATGCTATTTCCATTTTGTGTAAAGTTAATTAAAAATCCGCAAATTACTGCCAGTATTTTGGTTGTGATCATTTTGGTTGATGTTATGCTAACTTTTAAGACAACTTTTGCGTCACAAATAAAGCAAGAAAAAGTAGCAATAAATGATAATGATGAAGTTAATACAGATAAAGGTAACCAACCTAAATTAGCAGTAGATGGCTTAATGATCATTGCCTTAGGCTTTACAATATGTTTTACATTTTATATTTTTTCATTATATGTACCGTATTATGGACAATATGTTTTAAATGAATCGGCAGCAAATGCTAATCAATTGGTTTCTTGGTATTCAATTGCTTCGCTAATATCAGTTTTTTTAACTTCAGCTATGGTTACTAAAGTTAAAAGATTGAATTTGATTTTGGTTTATTCAGCAATTACGGCAGTAGGTTTGTTTTTCATGATTTTAAATCCATCACAGATTGCTGGTGAGTTAGGAGCTTTAGCAGTAGGTTTCTTCACAGCTGGTGGTGTTTGGCAAGTTGGGTTATCTGTTTTAACTTCTTATTTTCCACAAGGTCACGGAAAAATAACTTCATACTATAGTTTTGCTCCAGCTGTAGTTTATTTTGTAGCTCCATTAGTTGCTGCTTTTGTTTTAAAAGCTAATGCTACAAGTACGTTACTAGTATTTTGGATTACAGCAATTATTACAATTATTTCCGTTATCTTGTCAGCTATTTTGATAGTTCGAAGTAAACAGTTCGACATTGCAGGGTAATTTGTGGAAGGTAAAAAACATGTCAGAAAAAGTAATTAAAGCACGTGCCGTCGGACGTAACGGCAAAATAGATTTTGATATTAATGTTGTTAATAATGAAATTAAAGATATCAAGGTAACAAAAAGTTCAGAAACTCCAGGTATTTTTAAGCAGGTTGTTGGCAAGCTGAAGAAGAATATCATTGAAAAGCAAAGTTTTGACGTTGATGCAATCTCAGGTGCATCGATAATGACTCAGGCAATGCTTGATTCGGGTAAGAAAGCACTTGCGGCAAACGGTATAAATATTTCTTCCAAACTAGAAAAAGAAGAGCATAAAAATGTGACGTTAGATGTTGATGTTGCAGTAATTGGTTCGGGTATGGCTGGATTTATGTCTGCTTGTCGTGCTTTAGCGATGGGAAAGAACGTATTGCTAATTGAAAAGAATGGCTATCTTGGCGGTGCCACGATCTTAAATGGCTCAAATGTTGTAGGTACCGGGTCAAAAGTGGCAGCTAAATTGTTTGGCAAGAATGCAAAAGATGATTCTTCTACACTTTTAGAAAAAGATATTACCCGTGAATGTCGAGGTACTAACTATCCTTTGTTATCTAATTTGCTTGTTAAAAATATTGGTAAAGCCGTTGACTTTATTACAGAATTTGCAGATCTAACTTACCAAAAAGCGGAAACACAAACCATTGAACACTCCGTTGATCGGCAAATTGAAATGCCAACCGCCAGTTCATATGAATTAATTACAAAAGTTGCCGAAGCCTTTAACAAAAAGGGCGGTAAAATTTTGTTAGAAACCCGTGTTGAAAAATTAAACCAGAACGAAAAAGGTGAGTTAGTTTCACTGACTGCTGAAAGTAAATATGAAACTGTTAAGGTTAACTTCAAATCATTAGTCATGGCAGCTGGTGGTTGGGGAGCCCGCGATTATCGAGAACATAAGACTAATATTCCATATTATGGTCCAATGACGTCCACCGGTGACTACTTTGATTTTGCTAAAAACATGAACTTAGTTTCACGCAATCTTGATTGGTATAAAATTTACCCTCACGGTCTTGAAGTTGAGCCAGGGATTGCTAAATTGACAACTTACTCAACTAAAGAAGCTAGTGACATGGGAGCAATTTTTGTTAATACTAATGGTAAGCGAATAGTTAATGAATCAGCTCCATACACCCATTTTCGGGACGCAATTGCTGCCCAAAAAGACCAAATTTCCTTTGTGGTAATGGATCAAAGAATGTGGGATCGATTTTATGAATTATTACTCAAATATGGATTTACTAAAGATGAGGTTCAAGGTTTCTTTGATTTAGACGGTAAAAAGAGCCCAATTTTAGTTAAGGGTGATCTTAGGACAGTTGCTCAAAAAGCCGGTATTAATTATGAAAATCTAAAAGATACATTATTTAAATATAGTGAAGCAGTTAAATCAGGGCATGATACTGAGTTTGAGCGGCCAGTTAAATTTATGCATGAATATGAAGGAAGTACATATTATGTTATTGAACAAAAGTTGCGTTTCTGTACTACTTTGGGTGGTTTAGAGACTAATGGGAATATGCAATTATTAGATAATGATTTTAATTTAATTCCTAATTTATACGCGGCTGGTGAAATTGTTGGCGGAGCTAATGGTCATGACTCAATGCCAAGTATGATGAATTCTTGGAGCTATGCATCTGGCTTTGTTGCTGGAACACAAGCAGCGGATAATGCTAATTATCATGACACACTTCAAACTTTGCGGGAAACGACAGATACTATTTCTGGCGCAACATTAAATAAGTGAATATAAGATATTTATTTTTATATAGGAGGAATAAAAATGGCTAACAATATTACAGGAATAAATGGTCCAATTACTGGTTGGTTAGATGGTCATACCTATCTAATTGGCTTAATGGCTTACCCAATTCGCCACTCAATGTCACCAACAATGCACAACAATGCTTTTGCAAAATTAGGCTTGAATTTCACTTATCTTTGTTTTGAAATCGGTAATGATAAACTTAAGGGAGCGGTTGATGCGATTAGAACATTAGATATGCGTGGCTCAAACGTTTCTATGCCTAATAAAAAAGAAGTTATCAAATATTTAGATAAATTGTCTCCAGCTTCAGAAATGTGTGATGCTGTAAATACGATCGTTAACGATAATGGTGTGTTAACTGGATATACAACAGATGGTATTGGGTTTGTTCAAGCCCTTAAAGATGAAGGAATAGATATTAAAGATAAAGTAATGACCTTGACTGGTGCAGGTGGAGCTGCAACACCAATTGCGGTTCAATCTGCTTTGGATGGTGCTAAAGAAATTAGAATATTTAATATCAAGGATGATAAATGGGCGCAGGCTGAAAAGAATGTGAAAACAATTCAAGAAAAGACAAACTGTAAAGTTTCATTGACTGATTTGAATGATCAAGCAGCGTTTAAAAAATCGATTTCTGAAAGTGATATTTACTGTGACGCTACCAGTGTGGGAATGAAGCCACTTGAAGACAAGACTTTGGTTTCAGATCCATCGTGGTTCCACAAGGACATGGTTGTTTTTGACACAGTTTATGCGCCAAGAACAACTAAATTAATGAAAGTTGCACAAAAAGCTGGTGTTAAGCATGTGTTTGATGGCATTGGAATGATGATTGAACAGGGTGCAGCTTCATTCAAATTATGGACAGGTGAAGATATGCCAACTGAATATATTCAGGAAATCATGTTTTCTGATGAAAATAAATAGTAGAGGGAATATTATGTCTACCGTTAAAATTAGAAATGTTGTTTTGGGAGAAGGTTTACCTAAAATTGCTGTACCTAATGTTGGAACAACTGAAGAAGAAATTTTATCAGCATCTCAAACAATTAAAGCAGCTTCCCCCGATTTAATGGAATGGCGAATTGATTATTACAATGATGGTATTAAAGATGGATCATCATTAATTAATACCGCTAAAAAAGTACGCCAAGCAGTTAATGAATTACCAATTTTGGTTACTTTTAGATCCAAAAATGAAGGCGGTGTGTGTAATTTAGATGAAGATAAGTATTTTGATTTACTAGAAGAAGTTATTACTAATCGCATAGGTGATGCTATTGATATTGAGCTTTTCCATGATGAGGATAGTGTCAAAAAAATAACAAATCTGGCACATGATTATAATATTGTTGTGATTATGAGTAACCATGACTTTGAAAAGGTTCCAGCAAAAGACGTAATTGAGTTTCGCCTGCAAAAAATGGCTGAGCTTGGTGCTGATGTGTCAAAATTGGCATGCATGCCTCATTCTTCTAAGGATGTGTTAACTCTACTTGAAGCTACACAATCAACTTCTGAAATGATCAATACACCGTTAATAACAATGGCAATGGGAGATTTAGGTAAAGTAACAAGGATATCTGGACAAATTTTTGGTTCATGTCTATCTTTTGGTGCTGTGGGACAGACCTCTGCACCGGGGCAATTATCAATTGAAGATTTGCGTAGTGCAGAAAGTTTTTTAGAACTGCATGAATAATATAGGTATTAGTGAAGAGTCAGGAAGTTTTCTAAAAAATAAATAGTTAAGGACTAGTCCATGGTAGTAAATCATAGACTAGTCCTTTTGCGATAGATAAGCCAAAATGACAATCTTCTCAAAGTATTATAACGTAGTAATTATTTGTTCCGAATAATACCAATTTTTCAAATTTAAAATTAACGTAAAAACCCTCTAGATAAAAACATGCATATTAATGTTAGAGATACATCTAACTCTTAATTACATATCAATCTAGAGGGTTTAAGTTATGTTTAAAGATAATTAATCTTCATAAGTCCCAACTTGTTTTAATTTACTCAAAACGCTCTCACCGTGTGGTGATTGACCAATAGCTACAGTTAAATCACGACCAGCTAAGTTGCCGTGATGTTCGCCTTCGGCCCAATGAGCATTACCGGTAACATCGTATACATTACCCTTGATTGCAACATAGGCTGGATTACCATTTTTACCATCGTATTTTGCTAAAGTTTCTTTTGTGAACTTTTCCATAAGTACACCTCTTTCAATAATAGAACAAAATATTTTCTTCTATTAGAATAAGTCATAGCGTTTGCTAAGTCTAATTATATGCTTGGTCACTTTTATAGTTATACCGCCAACCTGCAATATCCCACGGAGTAAAGTTAGGCGTAAATTTACGCTGATAAATTTTTTCGTATGCTGTGATCTTTTGTTGATAATCAATTGCAAGCATTTGCTTAGAATTTTCATTTACGTCTAACTGAAAATTAGGATAAATTGTTGGTAAAACATGTACTACGTATTGCGTTTGGTAAAAATTAGGATGATTCTTTTCTAATTTATCTATTGTTTTGATTTCAATAAATGTGGAAATTACAGGAACGTTTTGTTGGGCTGCAAAATAGTATGCTCCACGATGAAGTGGTCTGGGTTTGCGATAATTCCACCACATTTCTTGTTCGGGATAAATTAGGATCCATTTGTTTTGTATTAAAGCATCATGTAAATGACGAGGAAATTCTTTACCAATATAATTAGGACTTTCAATTAGTGGGATTGTTCCTACATAGTTCATCAAATAGCAGAGAATCCCAGGTAACTTCAAATTAGTATCTTCGATTACAATTTTTAGATCATGGTGGCTTTTTGAAGCTAAATTTTTAATTGGTAATGAATCGATTTGATTGAAGTGATTAACAGTGATGATTGCGCCACCTTGGGGTAAATTCGTCAAATTTTCAAGTCCAGTAAACGCAGTTGATGAAGTCAAGCTGTGCATTAGCGTACTGAAGACTAGGTGTCCAATTCGATTGTTTATTTTTCCTTTGTAATGAGTTTGTTGCTCCCAAAAAGATTTTACAAGTTTTTGCCTTTTGGCTAATGATAAAACTGGATCATCTACTTCAACTTTAGCATCCCAATCTTGGCGGGCAATGGCCTGTTTAATATTTTTAATAACTTGTTCGCGATTATCACCAATGATCATAGCGTGACAGGTCCTTGCTCTTTAATTTTTGCCCAATTATTAGGCTGTTTCGCTATTGTATCGCTTTTGGCCAGCATGTGATCTAATTTATGCCGGTCTTCTTCACGCTCTTCATTGGTATAGTTATCCAGTCCTGCTTTTAATTCAGCATAAAACTTAGTTTCTTTAGCATTAGTCCAGAAATATTGCTCATATTGGATACCGGTAAAATGCCATGGCTTGAAGAAGAGATTATAGTGAATTAGGCTAGGATTGGGCAAGGGAACAGTATTTTCATTTGGCATGGCATCCCACTTCAGGTTCAAATGTAAAATCCGTTTGTCACAAATTTCATTTAAGTAGTCTTGATCTGTGGCAATACAATCAAAGTGGTATTTTGTCAGTAAATTCATAAAGTGGTCAGTAAATCCTTCATCTCGGAAAGCTTTACAATTCAACACAAGCATTCCTGAATTGATATAAGTCTTAGGATCAAGTGCTAAATCTTTTTTGATGTAAGTAATCATTTCAGGAACATATTGAATCGAAGAATCCATACATGCTCCCAATAAATTATTGCCTAACTCGGTTTTGTATAATTTAGCAATATCATCGTTTAAAATGGTATCACTGTCAATATAAATAGCCTTATCGTATTGTGGAAATAGGTCAGGAATAAATAAACGATAAAAGATTGACATTGTAAAAAATTCACCACGTAAATAGTTCTCGCTGCGGTTTTCAATTGGTGCGACAATTTCGTCACTAATTGTAAAGAACTCAACATGAACGTTGTTTGAACCTAATTCGAGTAAATCTTTTTGGTGTTGTTGACTTAAATCCTGACATAAAAAGTAAATTGTATAGTCTTTTTGAGGGTTAGTATGCTTTACCAAAGAATGAAGCGAAACTGCCGCATATTTTGTAAAGTCATCACTGATAGCATAAAAAATAGGTATAGTCATAATTTTCTCCGAAATATATTACTTTTTAATTAGATTCTCTTTTAAATCGAGATACTGTTCCAAGATATCATCATATTCATATAATTTTAGCACATCATGAACTCGTTGCACTTCCCAAGGCTTAACTGTCAAAGTATGGAAGAAAGGCCAAAAGCGAAAACTGGTAGTAAAATGTTGAATTACAGTGTCAGATTGTAAGTGATACTGTTCGTTGTAGCGTCGGGGAGCAATTTTTTTCTTTTGCGCAAAATGATTGAGTGCTGATTGATCAGGCATAAAAACAGTTCGTGTTTGTAGTAAATAGCGAATTTTACTAAATAGATTTGTGTTTCTGATTTCCACTAAATTAAGTAATAGTACCCCAGAATTAATGTAATCAAATATTTTATGTTGATGTAAGTTGTGAAAGAAGAATCGTCCCCAATAATCAAGAACCCCAATAAATTCGGTATTTGTTAAATCTTGTTGGTAAAATTCAGTAAGACTCCGGCGATCGATAATGTCAGCGTCAAGATAAAGAATCTTCTCTGGCAATTGTGGAACTTCATCCGCATATAGTCTAAGCATAGCATAGGGAGTAAAATGTGTGCTCATATTAGCAAGCAGTGGCTCTTTAACGAAGAGTTCAGTACAGTCGATCAAATTTAAAGTGTTTTGTGGATTGTGCTTAATGAGAATAGTCTTGAGATAATCAGCTGCATGTTTGCTAAAAGGCTGAAACTTCTTTCGGTGACTTTGAGTGTACATTGTCAAAATATAAATGTGGAGTTCATTAGCAGCACTATTTTTTAACAAGGAAAGAATAGCGATTAAAATTCCATCTTCAGCATGATGATCACCACAAAAAAGAATATTCATTTGGAACTCCTTAAATTAAATTTTTTCATACGTATAATACTCGTAATTGCTTTGTGCTGCCCTTTTTTTCATTGTGAGATAAATTTGATCGTGCAATTTTTGTTGAGCCATCTTTTGACTAAGATGAAGATCAGAATAATACGGACCATCAAGATAAACAGTGATTTGTGGCCGCATGCCATGCTTAGGTTTTGAATAGGTTGTAGTCATGACAAAACTTGGAGCATTAAGCATAATTGGAAAGTGCATGCTGGTTGAAGGAAATGGACGAATCTTAGTGTAATATGGCCAAACGTGGGCCTCAGGATAGATTACAACGACCTTATTTTTGTGAATAATATACTTTACGGCATGGATTAGGTTAGCAGTTTGTTTGACAGTCTGTCCCACTGGTAAACCAAAATAGGGTAAAACAAGTTTTCCCAAGATGGGGATGCCCCAATTAGCTTGTGAGCCAATGGCATAATATTTTCTAGCTGGAATAATACTGAGTGGTAAGATAACATCACCAAAAGGCTGGGTGTGGTTGCCATAAATAAAGTAACCTTGTTGAGCAACTGTATGAAGTTTATTTGCTCCCGCTATGCGAATATCCATTATTAATTTAGTATAAATCAAGCTAATGATAGATGCAGTTGGTCGAATGATAGCAGACCAAATTTTGCTACCAAGAGAAGTAGGGAAAATTGAATAAGTATCAGGTAAATGATAGTTTTGCGTGTGAGTAGTTACAACATCATCACTTAAGTAATGATAACGAAATTTTTTCTTTCCCATAAATTATCCTTTCAATACTAAATAATTTTATCATGAATTTTTAAGTTTAAAAAGAGAGGTATATTACTCAGAAAAAGAAAGTTATTACACAATGATATTTCATTTACTATAGCAAACGTTATTTGTAATTACGTTTTTTGAATTTTTGGTTTGATTTCGCTTACAATATTGCTTAGAATTATATTATGTAATTACAAAAGGAGAAAAAGATGAAATATACTATTGATGATTTTGCTCAATTAATTGATCATACAAATTTGCATGCGAACGCGACAGAAGCCGATATGAAAAAACTTTGTGATGAAGCAAAAAAATATCATTTTAAAATGGTAGCGATTAACCAAGTACAATCAAAATTTTGTGCAAAACAATTAGAACAAACAGATATTGATACTGGTGCGGCAATTAGTTTTCCATTAGGTCAAACAACTATCGCATGTAAGGTAGCAGAAACAAAGGATGCTTTATTAAACGGTGCAAATGAAATAGATTATGTGGTCAATTTAACACAAGTACGGCAGCACAACTGGACATATATTGCAGATGAAATGAATCAAATGGTTGAGTTGTGTCATACCCATCAAGTACCATGTAAAGTAATTTTTGAAAATTGTTATCTATCAAAAGATGAAATTAAGCAATTAGCTTTAATTGCCAAAAAAGTTAAACCAGATTTTATTAAAACTTCTACTGGTTTTGGTACATCAGGTGCTAAAGTAGAGGATGTTAAATTGATGAAAGAAATTGTTGGTTCAGATGTGAAAGTCAAGGCGGCTGGCGGGATTCGTAATAGCGATGATTTTTTAGCATTGATTGCAGCTGGCGCAGAAAGAATTGGCACTAGCTCTGGTATTAAAATTATAGAAGCACTAAAAAAGCGTTTTAAAGAAGATAATATTGAATCGCTTAAAATCTAATTTTTTTAATTTAAACGAAATCAGTATGAGCAAAATTAAATTTTACTCATACTGATTTTTTGATGTGAATGGTATACTGATTAAATAATGATATAAATAGAAAGTGATCGAAGTCAAATTGGCAAAAACAGGTAATCCTAAATATCAAATTATTGCTGAAGATCTTTTGCATAAAATTCAAACGGGAATTTACCCCCAAGACTCAATTATTCCACCTGAAATTGAATTGGCAAACTATTATCAAGTAAGTCGGCCAACTGTGCGGCAGGCTATTTCTACTTTAGTCAATCAAGGTTATTTAGAACGCTATCGCAAACGTGGCACAGTGGTTAAAAGAGTTAAAATTGAACAAGAGTTTACTCACTTAATTGAAAGTTACGGCAAAGAAATGAGTGCTAAGGGAATTTACCCTAAAACTAATTTATTATATTTTCAAGAAGAAAAAGCAAACGAAGAAATTAGTGTCAATTTAAATATCGAGCCACAAACGCCTGTCTTTAAGTTAGTACGTCTACGTTATGCTGACGAACAGCCCATTGTTTTAGTGACAACTTATATACCGAAAATACGGGTACCAGAACTACTCAAGTATAACTTTGCTCAAGAATCTTTATATGATGTATTAGAAAAGTATAACTTGAAAGTAACACATGTCATTAGAAAACTTGAAGTAATGGAGGCTGATGAAACCACGGCTAACTTGTTAAATATTGCAGTTAAACAACCAATATTTTACTTTCATACACAGGGATTGACAGTAGATGAGAGTCCGATTGAGTATTCAATCGCCAAGTATCGTGGTGATATAAATTCGTTTGTAATTGATGTTCAACGGTAGCTTCTAAACAGTTAAATTATGCCTTGTAACTGCGCAAATAACTATTGAACAAGTTTTTTTAATAAATACAAGCTCACTTAATTTTGATGGTTGGTCAAAAAAATAAGTTTTAAAAACAAAAAAACACTGCAACAAAGCAGTGCTTTTTCTATTGATGGGTGGCCAGGGGTTCGAACCCTGGACCCACGGATTAAGAGTCCGTTGCTCTGCCAGCTGAGCTAGCCACCCATTTATTTCTGTTGACAGTTAAACATATTAGCAATTATTTTCGATTTTGGCAAGTAATTTTTGCAAAAAAGAGGAAACTAGAATTAAATTCATCTTTAATTCTAGTTTAAACAGAGGGTAACAAAAAAGCACCGCCTTCTCGCAGTGCTTCTTTTTAATGGGTGGCCAGGGGTTCGAACCCTGGACCCACGGATTAAGAGTCCGTTGCTCTGCCAGCTGAGCTAGCCACCCAAAATGTTATTATAAATAACCAACGAAAACTATTATGCAATTTTTTAGGTTGGATTGCAAGCTTTTTATTAAATTTCTGTGATTTTTTTGGATAATGATCTAAAAATCAGTATAATATAGGCAAAGGAGGTTTTCAATGTCAAAGAAGATTCTCGTTGTTGACGATGAAAAACCAATTTCCGATATTATCAAATTTAATTTGACCAAGGAAGGTTTTGATGTTGACACTGCCTATGATGGCGAAGAAGCAATTAAAAAAGTTGAGGACTATGATCCCGATTTAATGATTTTAGATTTAATGCTACCCAAAAAAGATGGATTAGAGGTCGCACGTGAGGTTCGCCAAACACATGATCTACCTATTATTATGGTAACAGCTAAAGATACTGAAATTGATAAGGTTTTAGGCTTGGAAATGGGTGCGGATGATTATGTTACTAAACCATTCTCTAATCGTGAATTGGTTGCACGTGTTAAGGCTAATCTGCGGCGTCGTAGTATTGCCAAAAAGGTTGAGAGTGACAGTGATAATACTTCGACCAAAAATATCACAATTGGTAATTTAGTTATTATGCCCGATGCCTATATCGTTGAAAAGGAAGGCACCAAAATAGAGCTGACTCATCGTGAATTTGAGTTATTATATTATTTAGCGCAGCATATGGATCAGGTAATGACCAGAGAACATTTATTGCAGACAGTTTGGGGATATGATTATTTCGGCGATGTTCGGACTGTTGATGTAACTGTTCATCGTTTGCGTGAAAAAATTGAAGATAACCCAATTCAGCCCCAGATTTTGGTGACTCGCCGTGGTGTAGGCTACTATGTGAAACAGCCGAATGAAGATTAACAAAGAAAGCCCGCAAAATTATTTTAGTGTGTGGCTTTCTTTTTTAGATGAATTTTATAAATTATGAAA
The DNA here is from genome assembly GCF_003692965.1 of Lactobacillus sp. ESL0246. Lineage (GTDB taxonomy): Bacteria > Bacillota > Bacilli > Lactobacillales > Lactobacillaceae > Lactobacillus. The sequence continues at coordinate 25,923 of NZ_REHC01000002.1, forward strand.
AAACTCAAAAAAAAGTTTAAACACTTAACGATTTCAATTAACGCAACTTTGGCAATTGTTTTCATGGCTATGATTATTGCCACAATTGAAGTTATTGGAGTATATTTTACCAGACAACTTGAACAAAATAGTATTGAAAATTTTCAATCATCAATTCAAGTATTACCAATTGTTACGAACCAGCTTTCGGAACAGTTGGTGAAAGACAATAAACATACTAATAGTAATTTGAACCGTATTGTCAACGATTATAGCAATGGTATAGGTACAATTAGTGAAATTATTGTTGTTGATAACAAGGATATTATTCGTGCAGTATCCAAACTTAATGATAAAAACCGTATAGGCCAGCGTGTCAATAATACTTTGGTTAAACAAGTCACGTCAACTGGACGTCAAGCAACTAAGGTAGTAAACGATCATGGTGATTATATGGTTCAAATTACGCCTCTAAACGCAGGAAATGGCTCAACTAACACTGTGGGTGCGATTTATGTACGAGCCTCGATGCAAGGGGTTTTTAATGATTTGCGTAATATTTCGCTAATGTTTTTGGTTACTTCTTTAGTTGCTGCGGTATTGGGTGCAATATTGTCACTAGTGGTCTCACACGCGATTACTAAACCAATCGAAGAGATGCAAAGTCAGGCATTAAATATAGCTGACGGTGATTATTCAAGTCAGGTAAAAATATATTCAAATGATGAGTTAGGCCAATTGGGGCAAGCTTTTAATACTTTGTCAGTTAGAATTGAGCGTTCGCAGGAAGAATCTGAAAGTGAGCAGCGTCGACTGGATAGTATTTTATCGCACATGAGCGATGGGGTATTGGCTATGGATCGTCATGGTAATGTTAATGTTGTAAATCAAATGGCACTTAACTTTTTAAGTATGAGTAAAGACGATATTATTAATAAACCAATTGCAACGGTTCTTGGTTTAAAGGAATCTTCACAGGATTTAATTACTAATCAAAAAGGAATTGTTATTACTATTAATGCGGGAAGTCGTGATGAGGTTATTTTGCATGCTAGTTTTTCCCTTATTAAACGGGTAACTGGTTTTGTTTCGGGGAGTGTTTGTGTTTTACATGATATTACTGAGCAACAAAAAAATGAAAATTCACAAAAACAATTTGTTTCTAATGTTTCTCATGAATTGCGAACACCCCTCACGAGTATGCATGCCTATATTGAAACTTTAAATGAAGGAGCTTGGAAAGATCCAGAAGTAGCTCCCAAGTTTTTGCAAGTTACGCAAGAAGAGACTGAACGTATGATTCGGATGATTAGCGAATTACTAAGTTTGTCTCGAATGGATCGAGGTGCGGCCAAGCTGGAATTTGAGTGGGTCAACTTTAATGATTTTGTTGCTCATATTTTGGATCGGTTTGACATGATTGTAAAATCAAATGAAAAAGAAGATAAAAAGAAGTATACGATTATCAGGCAATTAGGGACACAAGCACTATGGGTTGAAATTGATACTGATAAAATGGCGCAAGTTATCGACAATATTATGAATAATGCGATTAAATATTCTCCTAATGGAGGCATAATTACAGTTAATTTGAGCCATAAACAAGACAGAATAATTCTAAGCATTACAGATCAAGGGTTAGGAATACCACACGAAGATTTAAATAAGATTTTTGACCGCTTTTACCGTGTAGACAAGGCACGTTCAAGAGCGCAAGGTGGCACAGGATTAGGTTTGGCAATCGCCAAAGAGATAGTAGATAAACATCATGGTCAACTTTGGGCTAAAAGCAAAGAAGGGAAAGGCTCGACTTTTTACGTTTCTTTGCCTTATGAGCCAATGAGTGAAGGGGATGATTGGGATGAAGTCTAGGTTTAAACTAGGGGATATTTTATTACTATTAGGAACACTATTTGTTTTTATTTTATCAATTATCCTATGGATTTTTATTATGACTAATGATCAATATTTTAGTCATATTAATCAAACTAATAACGTTACAGACCAAGAGCATAATCGTAATCGGATAGCTTCTAATTTATATATTCCTACTAGTTCATATGGTTTTAAAAATGGTCAGCTTAACCGATTATATGATTCAAAAAAAAATCTATCACTGGAATTTGTTAATGAATTGAAGGATGTCAAATATCGGAATATTGAGCAAGCTAGTATTGGCCAAGAAAATTATGAACAATTTCTTAATAATCCCAAATATATTCAACTGACTTTTCCCAATGAAATTAGTGCAGATGTTCTTACAAAGAAGAAGTTAACTCAAATTAATCCAAAATTTCGGCGCATATTTATTTCAAATAATAACCATTACTTTTATTTAGGAAATGATCGAACGTTTACCATCTATCGTATTGATCTGTATAATGCTAACTTTTCACGGTTACGTAGCTTTGCGCGTAATGCACAAGGCAAGTTACCTGTCAAATTTGTCCATTTAAAAGACAACTATGAAGTTTTTTATACACAACAGCAACATTGGCGAGTTTATAGTTACTTGACCAATAGTCAAAATAATTCATATTTTGTATCGCGACTTTTAGGAACAGCTCATGTGACGGCTCGCTCAAATAAAAATGGCTGGACGACATATTCACTTAATTACTACACTAAATTACGTGTGCCACAAAATAGTACTAATCGTCATAACTTTTTATACACACGTTATGAAAAAAGTCAGGCCAAAACTGTGAGTGACCAACTTTTAGATAGTGTGGAATACGTTCATAAAATAGGTTTGAGTGAACAGGATTTACGCTACTTTGATTTTGGTGATGGTTCAGTTGACTATATTAATTATATCGAAGGGCTTCCGGTTTTTATGGATGATCACAATGTGCAAGTAAAGACAACTTTTACGCAGGATGCTGTTGAATTAGCATTTAATAATATTGATTTACAGATCCCGATTCCATTTGATGGTCAAACGCGTACATTGCCGCCTAGTGCAGAAGTAATGCAGAGTTTGATTGCTGCTGGTATGAAAAAGTCGGAAATTCAACGAGTAATCGTTGCTTTCCGCGTCGAGCAAGATAATAGTCATGATAATTTGATTAATTTGATTCCTGTATATTATGTTAAAGCTTATGACCAATGGAGAAGTGTTTCTGAATGGGGAAAGCAGAATTTTAGTAATTTAAACAAAATCAGTTCAGTAAAATCAGAAGAGGGGAAATAGGATGGATCGAAAAAGAATTGAGTGGCTGATCTTTGTTATTTTCTTATTAATTGACCTTTACCTTGGATTTGAGATTTGGCGTTCACCAATTAGTTTAGGCAATACATCTGGCTTAACGACTACCAGCATTCGATCAGAGATGAGAGCAGATGGAATTGATCTTCCGCCACATATTTCACATAAACAGCAGTCGGGCTACTATTTGGCCGCTAGAAAACATGACTATCTTTCCCCCAAGGCAGATAGTTTAACAAACGTAAGCATTCACTATTCAAAAAATGATAATGAATTAACAGGTACGCCCAAAGCTCTTGTTTTATCTAGCGGTAACAAGAAAAAAACTTTGCAACAATTAGAGGATTTTAAGAACGATCCAAGAAATGTTCCTTATGGTAAACAGTTCAAATATAATCCAAGTCTATCAAGTGAAACTACATATTGCTATGTTCAAACTACAGATTATGGACCAATTTATGATAACGATGCGCAGTTAACTATTAATGTACATGCTGGTCAAATTGTTAACTATACGATTTCTTATATGGGTCCAATTAGTGCAGTTCGTGAGCCACAATTGATCATTAGTGCATGGCATGCAGTTAAAGCAATGTATACTGATCGTGAAATTGTCAATAATTCACGTGTCTTGAAGGTTAGTCTTGGTTACTCAAAATTAACAGAAGTTCGTGGTAATATAATTTTGCTTCCAACTTGGTTAATTTTAGTCGAAAATAAAACAACTAAAAATATAACGGTTAAAAGAGTTAATGCTTTCACAGCACAAATCTTGCAAGGTAGCTCGTATAATATCCAAAAAAATTAGAAAGAAGGTAGCTGTTGTGAGGGTTTCTATTTTAGCTAGTGGTTCAACTGGAAATACAAGTTTAATTGAAACAAGTCAGCATAAGATTTTAATGGATGCTGGATTATCTGGCAAAAAAATTCAGTCATTGTTAGCCAAAATCGGTGTTGATATTAATGATATTGATATGATTTTTTTGAGCCATGACCATTCTGATCATAGTAAAGGCTTGGGGGTTTTATTACGACGTTATCCTCAAATGGATGCTTTTACTAACAGTGGAACTTGGAAATATTTAAATAAAACTCAGAAAATTGGTAAGCTCCCAGTTGAACAAGTTAATATTATTGAGCCGGGGCAAACAAAAACTTTTGGTGATCTTGATGTAACAGCATTTGCAACAAGTCATGATGCGGCTGAGCCGCAGTATTATGTTTTTACTAGTGATGGAAAACGGATGGTCTTTTTAACAGATACGGGATATGTATCTCAAAGAGTAAAAAGTGTTATTACTGATGCGGATGCCTATTTAATGGAATTTAACTATGATGATATGATGTTACGCAACGGACCATATTCTTGGTCATTAAAACACCGAATTTTATCTGATGTTGGTCATTTATCAAACGTGGAAGCTGGAGAAGCCTTGCTTGATGTGGTATCAAACAAGACAGAACATATTTTTTTGGCTCATCGGAGTCAGCATAATAATACTGCAAAACTTGCCTATCAAGCTGCTAAGCAAATCTTAGTTAATGGGGATGCCTGTTTACCCAGTGATGTTAAAATTATTATGACTGATTCAGAGGAGCCAACAGACTTAATACAAATTTAACAGGTTTATTAACAACTTTTTTAAGGTTTATTGGTATATTAATCAAAGTTATCTAAAGGAGATTAAATGATGGAAAAACATAATGGGATTGTCAAAACAGCCATTGTTGGCGTAGTTGCAGGAATTATTGGTGGTGGTGTATCCTACGCTACCTTAGATCGAATCAATACCGCAAGTTTTAATAATGATGCTCAGACTAGTATTAGCTCTAACAGTGCCAAGACTTCTAAAAACAGTGCTAAGACCAGTGGGACAATGACTCCTGCTTATAATGATGTCAGAGGTGCGGTAGTATCGGTTATCAATATGAAACGTCAACGTAGCAGTAGCAACTCCTTATTCGATATTTTTGGTGATGATGAGCCTAATAAAGACAAAGGTAAGTTGCAGACTTATAGTGAGGGTTCTGGTGTAATCTACATGAAAAGTGGCAATAAGGGCTATATTGTGACTAATAATCATGTTGTTTCTGGTAGTGACAGAATCCAGGTCATGTTATCCAATGGTAAAACTGTGAACGCGCGAATTGTAGGTACAGATGCTACCACTGATTTAGCAGTCTTATCGATTGATGCCAGTCATGTTACTCAAACTGCTGAATTTGGTGATTCTAAGAGTCTACAAGCTGGTCAAACTGTAATTGCGGTCGGATCCCCTCTAGGTAGCGAATATGCCTCTACAGTTACCCAAGGAATAATTTCTGCTCCGGTACGTAACATCACAACTTCTTCAGCAAACCAGCAAACTGTTATTCAAACTGATGCGGCAATTAATCCAGGTAATTCAGGAGGAGCACTAGTTAATTCTGCCGGTCAAGTAATTGGAATTAGTTCAATGAAACTAGCACAATCTGGTGATGGCACATCTGTGGAAGGAATGGGTTTTGCTATTCCTTCTAACGAGGTCGTTACGATTGTTAATCAATTGGTTAAGAAAGGAAAGATTGTTAGACCACAATTAGGTGTTAAGGTAATTGCGCTACAAGGAATCCCAAATAGCTATCGCAAACAACTTAATATCAAATCCAATTTGAAGACGGGCATTTATATTGCTGAAGTAACGAAACGTAGTGCGGCTCAGGTAGCTGGATTAAAAACAGGTGATGTCATTGTAAAAGTTGACAACAAGTCTGTCTCTGATGTAGCATCGTTACACAGTATTTTGTATAATCATAAAGTCGGTGATAACGTTGATGTTATCGTTAATCGCAATGGTAAAGAGCTTAATTTGCATGTTAAATTGCAGGCAGATTAAGGTGAGTAGTATTTTGTAATTAGATAATAAAATAGGCTATACTGAGCGGTTTTTAATGCAAGTATAGCTTTTTTGTTAATAATTTAAATGCGAAACAATATAATGTTCGCTTTTTTAAGCTGTCAAGGCAAATGCTTTTAAGGTAAAGTTGTTAACAACTGTGGAAAACTTTGTGGATTGTGCATAAATTGATAAAATAAGCTCAAAAATGCTGTGGATAATCTGTGGATTGTGTGTAAATAATAAAACAGTAAAATTTGTTAAAATACTTATTAAGGCTTATATATTAGCTTTAAGGGATTTAAAGTTTGTAAAATTGAATAACCACAATAAATTTGTGAGTAAAAAAAGTTGTAAAAGATCAAAAAAATCAAGAACCACAAGTTAAGATAGTGTTTTATATTACAACCACAAAATGTTGATTTGTGTTTTTCACAGGTGTGGAAAAACATAGTGGAAAGATTGGGAATTGAGGGATAAAATGGCGATAAAGATAAAAATTATTTGTGTTGGTAAGCTAAAAGAAAAGTATTTTAAGGATGCAATTGCAGAATATCAGAAGCGACTCAGTCGCTTTGCCCAAATTGAAGTAATTCAGGTTCCTGATGAGCAAGCTCCTGAGAAGTTAAGTGTAGCAGAGCAAGATAAGGTTAAAGAAATTGAAGGTCAACGAATTCTACAAAAAATTAGAGATAAAGAATATGTTTTTGTTACCGCAATCAAAGGTAAGCAAAGTTCTAGTGAAGAATTTGCTCAAGAAATTAACAATTTAGCAATCTATGGTCATTCAAATATTACTTTTGTTGTTGGAGGAAGTCTCGGAACAAGTCAAGCTGTAAATGAACGTGGGGATGAATTACTAAGTTTTGGTAAATTGACATTACCTCATCAATTAATGCGAGTGGTATTAATTGAACAAATTTACCGTGCGTTCATGATTATTAGTGGTAGTCCTTATCATAAATAAAAAAGTAGTCATATCAAAACGATCATTTTTTATTAAGCTAATGCAATATAAATAGGCTTAAGTTAACTATTAGCAAAATTATAATACTTATAGTCCAATCACTTACCTTAATCGGTATTTTTATAATTACTGAACGTGTTGCATTCTCATGATAGCCATGAGACTCCATTCCTTGAGCCAAGTTTTCAGCAGAATTTAGGGCTACAAGAATTGCTTTGAAATATAGAGTAGGTGACCAGAAACCAAGGTAAATACCCCGCATCATTGCAGCCGTGCGAATTTGCCTAATTGCTTGTTTAATTTGTGGCACAATGTTGAGGGCTGCTAAAACCCCATAAGCGAATTTGCTTGGTAAATGAAAATTTTGTTCGAAAGAGCGAGCCATTTGTTCGGCACTGGTATCAACTGCTACGCAATAAATTGTTAAAGTGTAGACGTAAATACGACTAGATAAGCTGAGAGCATTGGTTAAATTTGGTTGTGGCGCAAACCAATATAGGGTGGCAAAGATAGTAACTGCCGCTAGTAGTGGGGCAAACAACGTTATAAGTAAGTTTTTCAATTTAACATGCTTAATTAGTAAGTAAATAATACTGATGCTGATAATTAGGAAGTTGGTTGCCAAACTGGACTCAAAAGATATTTCTAAAGAAATAATTAATGCTAAGAGAAATTTAAAACTAGGGTTCAATGGTATACCTCATTTAGTGACATAAGTTAATTGATGATTAGCTAAAACAAGATGATAGTCACACCAACTAGCAAGGTTAGTTAATTCATGACTGATAATAAGTAGTGTTTGTTTCCTGTCTATTTGACTTTGTCTTAATAATTTCATGACTTGAAGTGCCGAGTCTTGATCAAGCCCACTGAGTGGCTCATCTAAGAGTAGTACCTTCTGGTTAGAGATTAACATTAGTAGTATTTGTAATTTCTTTTGTTGTCCACCCGAAAGAGAATAAACTACCTGATCTAGAAGTTGATCTAAATTCAAGTTTACTAAAGCTTGCTGAATTTTTTGATCAGTGAAAAAATTGTCAGAGCGTTGCTTCTTGCTCAGATTTAGTTCATCTAGTACAGTAATATTAATAAATTGATCGGTTGCTTCTTGGAAAACTTGCCCAACTTGCCGTAAATATTTGCGGGGCGAAAGTTGACAAATTTCTTGTTTGTTAAAAGTTAAGTTGCCTTCATAAGGTAGCATTTGGGTTAATGCTTCAAATAGTGAGGTTTTTCCTGCGCCGTTTGCCCCAGTAATTAATGTTGTTTTGCCAGCAATAATTTGTAATTCGTGTTGGGATAATAATAATCGATTTTGTTTGATTTCAGTATTGGCGAAAGTAAAGCAACTACTTTCATGCACTGGAATGGAGAAAGAATAGGTAGGATGTTGATCATTAGTGTGCAGTAGCAGCTTTTTTTCTTTTTCTTTTAGTTTGACAATCGTTTTATCACGAAACTGAAACAAGTTGTCGCAAATTCCGACATAATCACTAAGAATGTGATCGCTAAGAAAGATTGTTTTGCCTAAATCACGCAGATGAGCCAATTTGGTAATTAAGAATTTACGAGTGGTGGGATCGCAACTAGCGAAAGGCTCATCCAATAAAAAAACATCAACATCCATTGCTACAAGTACTGCCAGGGCAACACGCTGCTGTTCGCCTCCTGACATAGTATTAATTTTTTGATCAAGTAAATGGCTAATCCCGGCAAAATTGACAGCTTGTTGTAATCTTGTTGGGTATTTCTCACGACTAATTTGTAAGTTTTCTAAAGCAAAAACAATTTCCTCTCGAGGAGTTGCCATTGTAAATTGTTCACTAGCTTTTTGAAACATCATCGCAGTTTGAAGGTTATCCAAGTTAATCGAACCACTAATTGTACCGGCATATTTAGGATAGAGTTGTGCTAGTATTTTTAAAAAGGTTGATTTGCCACATCCTGAGGGTCCGATTAATAGCGAAAATTCACCTGTTGGGATGGACAAATTAGTTTGTTCTAAAATAGTATTTTGTTTATCATATGAAAAAGTCAAATTTTTACTTGTAATCAATTTTATCCTCAATATAAAAAAAGCCATCATAACCAAAAGGGTCTGACGACATGAAATCATTAATTTTCCCTTCGCTGGTATTAACCATAGCAGGTTCAGCGGGTATATTCTCAGCCTCTTGGCACCCCGATAATTGATTTCATTATATCTAAAAGCAGGTTTACTGTCTAGTAGAAGAAATTTTTTATAATGGGATAGTTATTGACCAGTAGGATAAAATTCATTAATATATAATAAAATTATAAAGCAGTCACTATTTAAAGAAGGTGAATTTATGGTAGCGTTTAAACTAGAACAATATTTAGCAAGTATTCTGGATGCTGTGGATGTTGATTCAAATGAAGTACAATTAAAGGTAGGAAATAGCAGTTTTGATATCTTTACAGCTTATCTTGAAAACCGTAATGCAGGTATACACAGGTATCAGACTACCAATACTACTATTCTTTACGAAATTACTGGTAAAACCAAGATTAGAAATAATGGCCGTGAGTTAAAGTTAGGGCCAGGAAATATCATGATTTTGCGACGTAAGTGTGAGTACGATGTGCAAACACAACTAAAAGGAAATGTGTTACTAAAACTTGAATTTAATTCTAATTTAAATTTTAAAACCTTTTTGATTAACGCAGGTGTACTTGATCCAAGCGAACGAAATGTAATCAATAATGTCCACGATACTTTAAAAACAAGACAATTACTTTATATAAAAAGTTCACCAATATCGAAACCAGCACAATTACTTAAAGAAATTATTGATGAATATCTAAATCAAAATATGTTTACCCAAAGCATGATTATTGCACAATTAAGCATACTTTTCATAACGACTATTAGAAACCGCGATCTAATAGTAATTCCTGATACTATTCAAGAATTTGAGCCTACTACGTTAGAGCAATATATTGATGATAATTATGCAAAGGTAACGCTTGCCCAGGCTGCTCAATATTTCGGCTTTAACACTAATTATTTTTCTAGTTTAGTAAAACAAAAAACCGGTAAAAGTTTTGTTGAACATGTCGATGAAAGAAGAATGCAAGAAGCTCGTAATTTGCTTGCTCGACCGGATATTTCGATTAAAGAGATTATTGCCCATGTTGGTTATAGTGGGAAGTCCTTTTTTTATAAGAAGTTTAATGAGTATTACCATGAAACTCCAGTGCAAATGCGGACAGAATTGTTCCGGCAGGCTAATATTAATTTAAAATGATTACTGGGAACTAATAAGCTATCAAGAAAATTACCTGCTAGCAATTTTGAAATTTTAAATATACTGACTAACTAAAAATGAGGTGTTTCGAGTATATAACTCAAGACACCTCATTTAGTTGTTTAATTAAAAAAATCACATTTTTTCTAACCGCTTAATACGTTCTTCTGTTGGAGGATGTGTGTCAAATAAATTGGAAACTCCCTTTTTGTTTAACGGATTTTCGATATACATTCCGGCACTACTAGGATCTGCCTTCTTCATTGGGTCAGAACCTTCAATTTTCTCTAATGCAGAAATTAAGCCTTGGGGGTTACGTGTTAACTCAACTGAAGATGCATCAGCTAAGTATTCACGGTTACGTGATAAAGCCATTTGTGCCAAACTGGCACAAAGTGGCCCTAAGATAAGGACAAAAAGAATTGCAACAACTTTAAAAACTACCTCTAACCCATTACTCGAATTGGTATCACGGTCATCGTCATCAATCCACCAGATGTAACGACTGGCAATTCCTGATAAGAAGGAAATTACACCTACTAAGACAGCCGCAATTGTTGAAACCATAATATCGTAATTACGGATATGTGAAATTTCGTGCCCTAGCACACCTTCAAGTTCTTCACGGTTCATTAAATCAAGTAAACCTTGTGTTACTGCAACAGCAGAATGATTAGGGTCACGTCCCGTGGCAAAAGCATTTGGGCTTTGATCATTAATAATGAAAACGCGTGGCATTGGGACTTTACCGACCATTGCCATATCTTGAACAACATGCCACAATTCAGGGTGATCTTGTTCACTTACTTCTTGAGCATGGTTTAGACTCATCACCATATTTGCTGGATTAGGTAGAACAATTAACATGTAAATTACACTAAAAAACAAAGCAATAATTAACCCTAAAATTGGTCGGTTGCCAAAAATGTATCCTAATCCAGCACCAACTAATGCAAGAATGATGATAAATAAAGTCATTATCCAAACTGTTTTGCGCTTATTGCGGGCAATTTGTTGAAATAACATAAGAATTATCCTGCCGCTTAAAACTTAACTTTTGGTACTTCTTTTTCCGCTTCACTTGTTTGTAAATAATCAACTTTCTTAAAGCCATGAATATGAGCAACTAGATTCGACGGAAAAGTTAGAATTTTTTGATCATAAAGAGCTGCCGATGAATTATAGAGCTGCCGCGAATAAGCAATTTTATTTTCGGTATTGGTCAATTCCTCCTGTAATTTTAGGAAGTTCTGGTTAGCCTTTAAGTCAGGATAATTTTCTGACAAAGCAAAGATAGTCTTTAAAGCATCAGAAATTTGATTAGAAACTTTTAATGTTTGAGTATGGTCATTAGTAGGAACATTATTTAGTTGATTTCGCAGTTGAACGACGTTCTCAAGGGTTTCTTTTTCATGTTTGGCGTAGCCTTTAGTTGTTTCCACTAAATTGGGAATTAAGTCATTACGTCGTTTTAACTGTACGTCAATTTGGCTCCACGATTCATCAATGTAGACCTTGGATTTTTGCAAACTATTATAAATAGTAATATAAATGGCAATTAATAAAACAAGGATAACGACAATTATCCAAAATAAGCTGAATGATAAACTAAACATTACTTTTCCTCCTTAATAAGTATTTAATCAATTATAACTGATTATATGTTATTTGAATACAAAAGTGATTACTGATAAATAGTTTTTAAATAAGTAATAATAACCAACCGACTATTGTTAAAATAATTAAACTAATTAGTTGCATAATTAGCCATTTTTTGAAAAATTCACTTCTGGAAACGGTAGCGTTTTGGGTAAAAGTTTTTAAGACAAGCATATTAGCCATTGATCCGATTGGTGAACCGAAACCACCAATGTTAGAACCTAAAAAGAGAGCTTTAGCGTATGGTGTGAATTTTCCTACTAAAATAGTTGCTGGAACGTTGCTGATAATTTGACTAGAAAGAATTGAGGTAAAATATGTCGATTGTTCCGAATTAATCATCGTATGGATAAGGGTGACAATGATTGGGATCTGTTGAATATCACTAATAAAAATAAAGAAGCAGGTAAAGGTTAAAAGTAGGGCATAGTCAATTTTCAGTAAGATTCGTGGATTGATTACAAGGGCTAAAATAATAGCAATGATCATAGGAATTACAATGTTGATAATCTTGAAAACACCCAAAAAGAATAAGGCAAAAACGATTGTAGTTATAATAGTAGGACGTACACTAATATTGATTGGCTTAATATCTTGTCTTGGAATTTGTTTACGTGGAATAAAATAAAAAATAATCAAGGAAATTAATACTGATGCCAGTAAATAAGGTAATGACCATGAAAAAAATTCAAACGCGCCAACAGAATATTTGCTAACCAAAAAAATGTTATGTGGGTTGCCCCAAGGTGTAAAAGCTGCCCCAATATTTGCTCCCATCCCGATTAAGGTGACCGGCAAAATTTGTGGCAGTTTGCAACGTTTAGCAATGTTTAAGTATAGCGGAATCAATGTAAGTGCCGTTATATCATTTCCCAGAAACATCCCAGAAATAATTGCAAGTAATGTAAACAGAATATTTAACTTTTGCATATTATCAGCGACGCTGGTAAGTTTATATGCCAGAACATCAAGTACATGTAAGTAGGCGTAAATTTGGATGATGATTAGCATTGTTGTGATTGAAAATATCGTATGCAAATTGATATCCTCAATTCGCGGTCTAGCAAAAAACAGACTAATAATTGTTACCACAATAGTAATTTGCAAGATTCTGTCACTAAAAATCTTTTTTAAGCTGGACATAAAATGTCCCCTTTCACAAGTTATATTCATCTATGTATCGCTATATACATTTTGAGCTTTTTTTTGTTTGTTAGCAATAACAAAATTCTATGGTAACAAAAAATGTGATACTGTAAACATAAACTTTGACTTGATTGTGTAATATAGCATATACTCATGGAAATGGTAAAGATTAGGAGGAAATGAAGATGGAAAACTCTAAATCGATTAAAATAAACATCAAATCCAGTGCTGCTGATAAAATCAGGTCACAAGTAAAGACTGGACAAGTTGTTTTATTAGCATTAAACGATGGTTCTAATAAATATTCTGATGTTGGTGGTACCTGTACGATTGGTGCTAACTTTCAGTTAGTCATGGTTGACCAACCAGACCCTGACTTTACAATAAAGATTGATAATAATGCTGGATTAGATTTATATACTAGCCCAGCTGAAATGCAGTTTTTAGATGGTGGATTGGTCATTGATGAAAAGAACGCTACAATCAGCCTTTCTGATGATAGTGGTGTAATTGATGGCGCTGTTACAATTAATGAATATAAGTAAAAATATTATGGCAGACTAAATATCTGCTTTTTTACTGCTTCTAAATTTAAAGTAGAAGCGGAATCGGCCTAGCCTTGCTTGTTTATACTTTCCGTGGTAAACTATAAAAGATTTTCGAAAATCTGAAAGGAAGTATAGTACTATGCGTAAAGGTGAAAACTATAATACTGGTTGTGAACCAAACCAAAGACCTAAAAACAAGAAGAATGGTAAAAAGCGCGTTGCTCATGTAGCAGCAGTTGTTGCTTTCTTGAACAAGGCTAAAGCAGACGAAAATAAATAGTTTGCGCTAATTAAAATAAAAGGTGGATTACATATGTAATCCACCTTTTTTTATGGATACAAGTTGGTTAAAATGAAGCTAAGATTAATGACAATATTTGCCTTAAAGGAGATATCTTAAAGTGAAATTTCAATGTAGCGCATGCGGTCTTCGACTTAATTCCAATCATTTTAAACACCAAGGACTAATGAACCCAAAATTAACTAGTATTTGTGATCAATGCCTTCAACGTGGAGGAAAAGCCGAAGATTTTGGTAATACGACAGTTGCGATTTTTGCGCAAGCTTTGCTATATACATTTGTGGGCCAAAATAATGAGGATCAAGAACTGAAATTTTTAGTTCATTCAAAAGATGAACGTAAGCGCTACGAGTCTTTTATTCAAGATTATGATGGTAATGAACTGGCACAGCAACAACTTGGCCGGCAAGAATTTAATCAAGCTGTCATCGATAGTGAGGTAGGAAAAACTGAATTTATTCCACAATTAAATCTTACTTTTGCCGAAAATTTAAATAAATTAGGATTAAAAGTTGATTTCAAATTAAATGAAGTTGACTTTATTGATCGTGAACGTATACGGGCTAAATACCATTACCGCTGTCAGTATTGTGGCCGGCGAGGGCGCAGCGTGGACCATAAGGATCCGGTATCTTTATCACATAATAATGATTTTGACAATTTAATCTTGTCTTGTCAGGAATGCAATCGGATTAAATCTAATATGCCCTATAAGCTCTTTATCAAATTGAATGATCAAATCTCGCAACTTAATCAGAAACTGGTTAAATATGAAAATTCTTTAGCAACCCTTAGGAGTGAATTTGAGCAAAAGCGGCGCAGCATAGCGGCAACAATGCATCTTAAAGGTGTTGTTGATGATCCGGAATTAACTCAAATGCGTAAGCAAAATAAAAAATTGCAGGATGCGATTGATAGTTTAAGTAGTGATTATGATGAATTGCGAAAATTGCGTGAGCAACACTTTAATACTGGCTGGAAGTTATTACAGGAGAATTCTAAAGAGGATATCATTTAAGTGTTCAAATAAGCTTATAATTAAAACATAAGAAAGAAGGTATAATAATGAAAATTAAAAAGATAAGAGGTCATTTTTCAAAACTAGTTAATTTAGGAATAATTTTTGCTTTATTAGGTAGTATCGTGGAATCTGTTGCAACTGTTCAAGTATCAGCCAAAACACTAGAAACAGTAGCAAGTAATCCGAGTTTAGAATTGGGAATTTGGACTGGAAAAGATGGTGACTGCAACTGGAATTATGATGTAGTTACCAAAACATTAACTATTAAAAATGGTCAATTATCATCTATTCCTCTTACAAAAGAGTTGTCGTGGGCAGATGAAATCGAGTATCTTAATTTTGACGGTCAGATAAAGTTACCTGCTAATATGAAAAACAAATTTGCTAATTTAACTAGTCTAAAGGCCATTAGCGGATTAAATAAAGTGGATACAAATGCGACAAACAATATGGCAAATCTTTTCGGTAATGATCTAAATTTAACTAGTCTTGACTTGAGTCATTTTGATACCAAAAATGTTACAGATATGTCTGGTATGTTTCTTCAAACTAGAAGACTGAATAATCTTGAATTAAGTCATTTAAATACCAGAAATGTAACAAATATGAGCAATATGTTTGCCTATAGTGGAATTACTAATCTTGATCTAAGTCATTTAGATACCAGAAATGTAACAAATATGAGCAATATGTTTGCCTATAGTGGAATTACTAATCTTGATCTAAGTCATTTAGATACCAGAAATGTAACAAATATGAGCGATATGTTTGCCTATAGTAAAATTACTAATCTTGATTTAAGCCATTTTGATACTAACAATTTAACAAGTATGAGAAGTATGTTTCAAGGCACCGGAGCTTTAGGTGAAAAATTCACTTTAAGTCACTTTAATACTAGTAAAGTAACTGATATGTCGGAATTATTTGCTGATACTAAATATGCACAGATTGTTTTAAACAATCTTGATACTAGTCATGTGACTAATATGCGCGAAATGTTTGCACGTTCTCGCGTAAATAGTCTTGATTTAAGCCATTTTGATACTAGTCACGTTACTAACATGTCAGGGATGTTTTCATATAATACAAACTTAACTAGTCTTGACTTAAACCATTTAGTTACATCTAATGTTACTGATATGTCCTATATGTTTACAAATGATACCGCTTTGAATCACTTAAATCTCAGCGGCTTAGATACGTCTAAAGTAACAGATATGCATTATATGTTTGAAGCTGATGCAGCTTTAACTAGCTTAGATCTACGCAATTTTGATACTAGTAGATTAACTAATATGCAGGCAATGTTTAGAAAAGATACAAATCTGGTTGACTTAGATTTGCACACCTTTAAGACAAATCAAGTCCAAATCATGGATGATTTATTTGAATATGATTCTAAGCTTGAAAGTGTAAATTTAAGAGGGTGGAATACCCAAAAGGTAACCACGATGAGCAGCATGTTTAGGTATTGTCCACAGTTAGTTTACGTTGATCTCAGTGGTTTTTATACCCCCAAATTAAAAGACTCTACACTAATGTTTCAGTATGACTATAAGTTAGCTGGTATTGATTTGAGTCACTTTAACATCCATAATAGTAGCATTTTAGATCATGCAGGGAATCCAAATGGCTTTGCAGTTAAATTGGGTCATTATCGTTTGCGTAAGAGTTCAGGCGTGGGGCAAAGTTTTAAGCATATTCAAGCGGTAGGTAATGGAAAGCTTAATCATCCTCAGGGGAAAAAATATACAGCAGAGCAACTCTTTAGGTTGTATAATCATTCGGCTAAAAAAAGTCCAGTGGCAATCTATGTGATGTATAACGGTAAAAAACCAAGTTTTGCTAAACACCTAGGAATTAAATAATTAAAGAAAAATAGGTTAACTTATTAGAAGTTAACCTATTTTGGTTATTTAAGTAATCCTAATCACCTAATGGGAAATCCAATGAAATTAATTGCTTGCTGGTAGTTTCTAACAGCCAAGTTGCTTCATTAACTTGGGCAATTGTTGCCTTGTTTGAACGTAAAACTTGGGAAGCATTAGTTAAAGCATTACGATAATTAGCTTTTAAATCACTATATTGGGTAATTACCTTATTAGTATTTTCAAAACTCATAAATAATTTTTGTAGCTCACTTTTATCAGCGTTGGTTGCAATAACTTGATCATTTTGAGCTTGCTGTTCCATGTTTTGAATTTGTAGTTTATTTTGGTTATTAAATTTAACGTCACTGGCTTTGATAAAATAGTTACTATAGTTAGCCGCTGCTACATTATTTGGTAAATCATTCTGTTTCAGTGGTTGTTGTGTTTGGTCATTAATTAATTTGGGATTATCATAGTTAAGGAAATGGTAAAATAATGTAGCTTTGTGTTCATTAGGTAGCCAGAGATAAAAGAGACCATCTATTAAAATTGAGTTATTGTTTGTAGTTTGAATGCTTATACCACTAGGATTACCTGTAAAATCAAAGAGCTTAATAGAATTTCCTGTTACTGGGGTAACGGGGTTAAAAGCTAATGCTGTATAGTCAATAATTGGTAAGTCATTTCTAAAAGTAATATCTGCTTCATCAATGTATTCGTCGGGATAATCGTGTAGCCGATAGATATATCCCTCAAAGCCATCTAAATAGCGAGGAATAACAGCAAGATCAATTTTGATTTTTTGTCCTTTTTTAAGGAGATGATTGGTTTGATGTTGAGAAAGCGTACTTGTTTTGGCTGTCGCAAGGAGAGTCGCTGAGCTAACCCCGTTATACCGAGCAATATGACCATCGATACTAGCAATATTATCTGCACGAAGATAACGATTTTGTCCTAAAGCATAATATTGCTTATTATTAATCGTTTTAGTCGGTAAATAAAATATTTGTTTTTGCTTATTAAGATCTTCATCATAAAAGAAATATTTAGGCATCGTTGTGGTTGGTCTGACTTTGCCATAATAAGTAACAATTGCATTTTGCGCAAGACTCTGTCCGGTAGGTTTACCCTTGGCAGTATAAATTAATGACTTGTTTGCCAATACAAGCTTACCTTTTTTAGTATCTTTTTGGTTGACGTCCTTAACAACTGCGGCATTTACGTAATTACCACCGCCAAGATTATAGTATTTTTGACCGTTAATTTTGTTTATTGCATAGTAACTAAAGTCTGAATCTTCATAGGTATAAATTATTTTGTAACCTTGATGATCGGTAGTAAAGGGATCAGGTGATGTGTTCCTTTTGACTTTAATTTTATGGCCAAATTTGTCATAAAGATAATCATTTTTGATAAAAGTGATTTTCCCTTTAGATACTTGTTTTGCTGCTTGTATGGCTTGTGGTTGATTAATATTTACTAAAAAGTGACTTGCAATCAGAGCAACGACAGAAAATCCAATACTAAATTTTTTCGTAATTTTCATTAGTGACCTCTTTTCAACTGATAATTAAATTGATGTATTTAATTGTATTATAGTATATTTAGTGCATAAATAAACAAGTTTGAAGATATTATATCATCTGTAGGAATAACTTTGACCACTAGGTTTTCTGGTGATTTTTTTCGTTAGAAGTATCAGAAATCTTTTTAAGCTGATCAACTATCAACTTTTATCTCGGCTATTATGTAATTGCTGTTTTTGCTGCATAATTTTTTGATCAGTTAATTCAACTGCTAATGCAACACCTTTATTTTTTGTTGCCGAGCTAATGAAATTTAAAAAGACAGAGGTTCATTGCTCTCAAATGATATGGAGGCCAAAATTAGAATCAATTATTAAATTTTAATTTAGGACTGATTTTCGATATGCAATCGAGGTCAGTCCTTCTAAGTTTCATTTGAGTCTTTTGTTATTATAGAAGTTACTATATTTTCTGATTGCTTCTTCATAATCTGGTTAAATTCTTTTAATGGTATTGTTTATGGAATACGGCTGTTAGGTAAATTAATAATCATTTCATAAACAACGTTGACAACGCTTTCTAGTTAAGGATAAAATTATTTTATACTGATATTTATATCATACCTATATTTTTATACACATAAGTGAAATGATTAAAAATAAGAAATGGATTAAGTGAAATGAAAAAGTTATCTAAGAGGTGTTTATCTTTATGGGGCAAGAAGAAGGTTGAAAATGGTCAGCCGTTGTGGTTGCCCTTAGTTGCCCATTTAACTGATACCCAAAAGGTTATTAATTTTCTCTATAATCAATGGCTTAGCCAAGGACAACAAGAATTTTTAACCCAAAACTTGACTGATGAGGAAATTCATAAATTGATTAAGTTTTTGGGATTTACCCACGACATTGGCAAGGCTACACCGGCTTTTCAAACTAAAGAATCATATGATCGAGCTCAGACTTTAGATAATGATTTAATCGAAAATTTAGTTAGAAGTGGTTTTTCTAAATTGGATCAGTTGGAATTGGCTTCACGCAATCTATCACCTCATAATAGAGCTGGAGAAGCCCTTTTACTGGAGTTTCAAGTTACTGACACGGTTGCAGCTTTAATTGGTGGTCATCATGGAAAGCCTGAAACTTGTTCGCCAAGTGATGATTTGACTGCCAATACATCAAATTATTATCAAAGCGATCAAGATGAAACTTTGAAACAGCCGTGGAAGCAGGTACAACGAGAGTTATTTGATTATGCTTTAGTAAGTTCCGGTTACAGTGATGTTAGCGAGATTCCTACGATTACTCAGCCAGAAGCAGTTATTTTAGAGGGCTTGCTTATTACAGCCGATTGGTTAGCTTCAAGTGAGTATACCAGAAATGGGAAGGAACTCTTTCCCTTAATCAGTCTGGAACAATCATGGGCTGATTTGGATATGGAGCAGCGGTTTACGAAGGCAATGCATAATTGGTTATTAAATAATGGTACATGGCAACCGCAAAAAATAAATAAAATGACGGATCCATATCAAGAACGCTGGGGGTTTAACGCACGTCCTGTCCAAAAAGTAGCAACAAAAGCAATTGGTGAAACTATAGATCCAGAAATGATCATTGTTGAAGCTCCAATGGGTTTGGGTAAAACAGAACTGGCCTTAGTGGCGGCGGAACAATTAGCCTATCTTTGTAAAGAAGATGGCGTCTTTATCGGCTTGCCAACACAAGCTACAAGTAATGCTATGTTTAACCGGGTTGATCAATGGATAGAAAAATTAGCTGAAAAGCAAAAAGAAAATTTTCCGATTAAATTAATGCATAGTAAGGCCCAATTCAATAAAGCATATAGACAATTGCCGGATGCGGAAAATGTTGACACATCAGGGGCTGTAACAATTAATTCGTGGTTTTCAGGAAAAAAATCAATTTTAACTAAGTTTACAGTTGGAACAATTGATAACTTGCTGTCAATGGCGCTAAAGCAGCGCCACCTTTTCTTAAAGCATCTGGGTTTTAGCGGTAAAGTAGTGATTATTGATGAAGTCCATGCTTATGATACTTATATGAGCCAGTATTTACTTAAGGCGATTACTTGGCTGGGGGCTTATCATGTACCACTGGTGATTTTGTCGGCAACGCTACCGCAAGAAAAAAGACAAGAATTAATTAAAGCCTATTTAGGCGGAAAGTATGGTACAAAATATAAGCGTAATTTTAAAGGACCAGCCGATTGGGAAAAAACGCAAGCTTATCCGCTGCTCAGCATTTTAGATAATGGGCAATTAAAGCAATTTTCTAATTTTCCCGGGCAAAGTGATCAGAAGCAGCAAAAATTGCAGGTAACCAGACTTAATTTAGCTGATGAAGAACTGATTGAACATGTTCTAGATAAAATAAACGGCGGCGGAGTTGCCGGAATAATTGTAAATACGGTTAAGCGGGCGCAAGCACTTGCTAAAGTATTGGAGCAAAAGGGAACCAAATACTTCGTGCTTCATTCTGCATTTTTAGCTGCAGAACGGAGTAAGCAGGAAGAAAAATTACAACAAGCAATTGGGAAAAATGCTGAGCGCCTTAAAAAATTGGTTGTAATCGGAACACAGGTGTTAGAGCAATCACTTGATATTGACTTTGATGTTCTTTATACCGATATCGCCCCGATGGACTTACTTTTGCAACGTGCAGGACGGTTGCACCGGCACAACATTAAACGTCCAAAATCATTAGAAACACCACAGTTATTTGTAATGGGAATTAATCATTGGGGTGATTACGGTGCTGCTAATCAAAGTATCTATCAGCAGTATTTATTGATGAAGACTGATTATTTTTTAAAGAACCAGATTACTTTACCTAATGATATATCTGATCTTGTCCAAAAAGTTTATGACGCTGAAACAGATGCTGAGATTAACGGAATTCAAACATATAAAGCAGATTTTGATAATTATAATGAGACTAAAAAAAATAATGCCGGGAATTTTCAAATTGGTAGACCCAGGAAAAAATCAATTCATGCCTGGCTTGATCGCAAACAAGGAAATGTTGATAAGGATGAGCAAAAGGCAAGTGCTACTGTGCGTGATATTCAAGAAACAATTGAGGTAGTCTTAATTAAACATACCTCTCAGGGCGATTTCTTATTAGATGGGCGTAAGTTAGATGCAGTACCAGATTATGAAATTGCTGAGCAAGTAATCAAATTACCAGCAGCCTTAACTACATATCCGAAAGAAACTGAGCAAATAATTAATGAACTTGAGAATAGAACCAAGTCTTATCATGATAATTGGAACAACAGTGTTTGGTTAAATGGATCATTAGTACTCCCATTAAATGATAAGCTGTCGGCTAAGGTTGGTAAGTGGAATATACAGTATTCTAAAAAGTTGGGGTTAAGTTATACAAGGGAAGATGACCATGATTGATAGAAAATTTAATTTGACTACTGATCCTTGGATTAAAGTGATTGTTAATGATACCAATCAAGAATTAAAGGTTTCGTTAATAGATTTATTTAAAAATGCACATCAATATCGGCAATTAGCAGGAGAGATGCGTGTCCAAGATTTAGCAATTATGCGCTTATTATTAGCAATTTTAACAACAGTTTATTCACGCTTTGATTCAGCTGGCCAGCTATATGACTGGTTAATCAAAGGTACTGATCAATTCGGCTCTGACGCTAAATTTGATGAAGATTATGACGAAGAGGAAATCGAGGAAGATACATTAACAACTTGGCACGAATTATACCAAAAGGGACAATTTTCTGATTTGGTAATTGAGTACTTAAAAGGCTATTCAGATCGGTTTGATTTTTTTGGTAAGCATCCTTTTTACCAAGCAACCAAAGAGGAATACGACAGTTTGGTGCCAGCAAATAAGGCAGTAGCTAAGGGTAAAGGTACAGTAGCAATTAAACAAATTAATCGACGAGTTTCTGAAAGTAATAATTCGCCTGCCTTGTTCTCACCCAAAGCTGGTGAATATAAAAATGAAATGCCAATTGATGAATTAGTTCGGTGGGTTATTACCTATCAGAACTACACTGGGGTAACTGATAAAACTAAAATTAATGCTAGTGAAAAATTTTCTGTTTCTCCCGGTTGGCTTTATAAGTTAAATCCAGTTTTGGTTAGCGGTAAAACTGTTTTTGAGACATTAATGCTTAACTTGGTTCTGTATAATCAAGGTGAACAAAAAATTGCTTTAGAAAGACCTGTCTGGGAATTTGCCAGTGCCAAAGCGTATATTTCTGAGCGGCAAACAGGGGACCTGCCTGATAATCTTGCAGAACTTTATACGAGCTGGGCGCGAGTTTTGCATTTTGAGTGGAGCGAAGATGGGCAAGCAACGATTTTTAGTGCAGGATTACCCAAAATTGAAAGTACGAATGCTTTTATTGAACCAATGACTGTCTGGCGTCAAGACGACAAAACGGGTAAATATCGACCAGCAGTTAGAAGCTTAAAGACCTTAAGCAAGTCAATGTGGCGTAATTTTAGTAATTATGTCAATGTTCAGCTGGTAAATGATACCCAAGAACCCGGCGTTATTAAGTGGTTGCGGCTACTTAAAGAAAATCAACTAATTACCCGCAATAGATTGCTAACTTTAGTATCAATCGATTTAATTGATGATGGCAATGCAACATCGCAGTCGCCAACTACAGAGCTTTATGATGATATGAGTATTGATATCGGTGTTTTATTTGATACAAATAACGTTTACTATTGGCCGGCAAGGATCGAACAAGTAATTGATCTTACCCAGAAAATTGGGCAGGATTTTTGGATATTTGCCCGTAATCTTGGTAAAATGCGTGGATTTCAAAAAGATAGTCTTACAGGATTTGCTAACCAATTAAGTACACAATTTTATTATGGTTTGAATGAACCATTTAAAAATTGGCTAGCCAGCTTAACTGATGAAGACGAACGTGACCCGAAAATAATTGCTTGGCAAAACCAATTACGCAATTACGCTTTTAATGAAGGGCAAAAAGTAGTTGATACTAGTTCATCTCGAGATATCAAAGGTATCATTACCGAACATGGGTTACAAAATATTTTTATACTCATGGATCAATTTAAATTTAATGTGAATTTAGATTTAAAGAAAGGTAGGTAGAAATAATTTATGGCAGATGATTATAAAATTAAAGCAGTAGCTAATAAAATTATTGAGCGGCTTTATAATAATGGTGATCTTGATAAAGCAACTCTGGCGGCATTAAGGGGGGCTTCTAAGCTTACTAGTCCTAAGGCACAAAAGGCCTGGCCAATCATAATGGATTATTTACCCCACAAATACTTGAGTAAAAATGGTAAACCAACAGCAGGTGAAGTTGCTATTTATGCTGCTATACGTTTTTATGCGATTTTTCAACAGGGCCAGGATAAGTTTGTTTCAATAAAAGAAGAAAACTCATCGGCTGGTGTTAGCTTATTTACGGCGCTTGCCAGACTAAGACAAGACGAAAAAGTAAAACAAGCATTAGATCGGCGTGTACAGGTGTTGCTAGCAACAACAAATATTGACAGCGTATTGAATTCTTTAGTTCATCTAGTAGAAATACTAAAGAGTAATGATAATAAGACATTAGAGATTGATTTTCCCTTGCTGGCGCAAGATTTATATAAATTTCAATGGAATTATCATTGTGCTAATGAGGTCAGATTAGCATGGGGTGAAGAATATTTTGGCCATAATAATGATTTAAGTGAAGGGAAGTAATTATAATGAATGAAAAGAATTTATTTTTAGATCTTAATGTGATCCAGACAGTACCATCATCCAATATTAACCGTGATGATACCGGCGCACCTAAAACAGCGTTTTATGGTGGAGTAACACGTGCTCGTGTTTCATCTCAAAGCTGGAAAAGAGCAATGCGTAATTACTTTAAAAAAGAAAAGGTCACAGTTGGGACAAGAACAAAAGAAATTGCTGTATATCTAGCAAAGCAAATCCAAAAATTAGACACTAGTCTAGATGAAAAAACGGCTATGGATAAAGCTGTTGCTATTTTGACTGCTGCTGGTATTAAAGTTAAAAAAGATAAAGATACCGGTAAAATGGCAACTGGTGCTTTGTTATTTGTTAGTCCGGGACAAATTAATAAATTAGCAGAATATGCCCTTAATCATGATAAAATTGACAATAAAGATGATAAAAAAGCAATCAAGCAGATTTTCAAGGAAGATAATTCATTAGATTTAGCCTTGTTTGGTCGCATGGTTGCAGACAATCCGGAGCTAAATGTTGATGCATCAGCACAAGTAGCCCATGTAATCTCAACTCATGAAATTATGCCAGAATATGATTACTTTACTGCACTTGATGACTTACAAGCAGATGATACAAATGGTGCTGCAATGCTGGGGACGATTGAATATGATTCGGCTACTTTGTACCGCTATGCCAACATTAATGTTAAAGACCTAATTAAGAATCTTGATCAAAAAGATGCTCTTGAAAGTATCATAGCATTTGTTAAAGCCTTTATTTTGTCAATGCCAACGGGAAAACAAAATACCTTTGCTAACAAGACATTGCCAAATTATATTATGCTGACTTTGCGTACTGATACACCGGTGAATTTAGTATCCGCATTTGAAGAACCTGTAACTACTAAGAATGGTTATGTCAAAAAGTCAATTGAAAAATTGCAACAAGCCTATCAATCTGCTAACAAATTAGTTGAAGAACCTCTATTTAATATTACATTATCACAAGTTGGATTAGCGGAAGATAAACAATTCAACCAAGTTGGTAAGTTGACCGAATTAATTGAGCAGATTACTACCGCTTTAACAAAGGCAATAGCAGATGAAAACATTAACAATTAGACTCACAGCACCATTGCAGTCTTATGGCAATGAAGCAACCTTTGAAAGACGTACATCAAGTGATTATCCTTCAAAAAGTGCAATAGTCGGCATGATTGCTGCCGCTTTAGGATATAGCCGTGATGACGAACGAGTGCAAGAATTAAATAAATTACAATTTGCCGTGCGTATTGACCAGCCAGGTAAAATGTTAACGGATTTCCAAACCGTTGAATGGAAAACTGGTACACGAAAAATCACCTATCGTGAATATCTCCAAGATGCTGTTTTTGTGGTGGCCATTAGCGGAGGCCCAGACGATATTGACCGCATTAAATATGCTTTAAAGCATCCTCGTTATGCCTTATTTTTAGGACGTCGTTCCAATATACCAGCCGGAGTATTACAGATAACTGAATTTCCTGATAAAGATCCTGTTACGGCATTAAAAGCTTTACCTTGGCAGGCTTCTAATTGGTATCAAAAAAGACATAGTGCTGATAAATTGGTAAAAATTCAAGTCGTTGCTGATGCTAATCTGCTGTCTACTAACAGAACAAGTTTGGTCAAGGATCACGTACTTTCACTTGATTCAAAAGCGCGCCAGTATAAGTCACGTCCTATTACCACAACACAGGTTGAATTACGTAATCCGCTTTTTAAGCAAAATACGCAGCATGATGCGATGTCGCCGTTATAGAAAGGAGCAGAAATGTATTTATCAAGAGTTCAAATTGATGTTGCTAATCGGCAAAAAACGAAAGATTTAACGCAACTTTCTGCTTTTCACAATTGGGTAGAGCAAAGTTTTCCTGATGAAATTAATGATGGCAAAAGATTACGGCATTTATGGCGAATTGATCAACTAAATGGGGAAAAGTACCTGTTATTGTTAAGTGAAAATATTCCTGATGAACAACAACTTTTACGCTATGGTGTTGCTAATACAGTCATTACTAAGAGCTATGATCGACTGCTTAATAGCATAAAACAGGGACAACTACTGCAATTTAGATTAACGGCTAATCCTACTCATACTGTGCTTCAACCAGGTGTAAAGCAGGGACGAGTTGTTCCGCATATTACGGTAGATTATCAGCGAAAATGGTTAATTGGGCGTTCTCAAAAATTAGGTTTTCAATTGGGAACTACAACTGATAAATCGACTTTTGATATTGTTAGTCGCGATTGGCCATTATTATCTTATAGAAGTGGACGTAGACTGCGACTTAGCAGAGTAACTTTTGAAGGTCGGTTACGTGTAGAAGATGCAGATCAATTTAAACAGGCATTAATAAATGGCATTGGCCGTGAAAAAGCATTTGGTATGGGTCTGATGACAGTGATACCTGGGAAGAATAATGACTGAAAAGTTTGGTGCCAGAAAGCCTGATTTACCTGAGCTAGCGAGAGTAAAGGATCGATTAACTTTTCTTTATTTTGAACATGCAAAGCTGAATCGGCAGGATAGTGCACTCATGATAACTGATAGTCGTGGAACAGCTTTTGTTCCCGCAGCAATCGTGAGTGTCTTAATGCTCGGACCTGGGGTAGATATTACACACCGTGCCATGGAATTAATTGGTACTGCTGGTATGGCTGTTGTTTGGGTAGGAGAACGAGGTGTAAGACAATATGCTCACGGGCGTTCTTTGAATCATTCATCAAGACTTCTTGAAGCACAAGCCAAATTAGTTTCTAATACACGATCAAGAGTTGCAGTAGCTCGAAAAATGTATCAAATGCGTTTCCCTAATGAAGATGTATCAGGATTAACGATGCAGGAATTGCGAGGTAAAGAGGGCAGTAGAGTGCGAAAAATTTATCGTGAGCAATCCCAGGCAACGGGAGTTTTATGGACCAGAAGAGAATATAATCCCGATAATTTTGAAGCAGGGACACCGATTAATAAAGCTTTAACAGAAGCGCACCAGGCTTTATATGGTTTAAGCTATAGTGTTATTGTAGCAATGGGTGCTTCTGCTGGTTTAGGTTTTGTGCATACGGGACATGATTTAGCATTTGTGTATGACTTTGCTGATCTATACAAGGCTGAGTTTTCAATTCCCGTTGCGTTTAAAGTTACAGCAAAATATGGCAATGATAAAGATATTGCTGCAAAAACAAGATTGGCAATGCGGGATGCATTTACAGATGGTAAGTTACTGGTAAGAATGGTAAAAGATTTACAGAATCTTTTGAATGTAACTGATGAGATTAATAATATTGATGTTATAAATCTTTGGGATGACAAATTAGGCTTACAAAAATTTGGGGTTCAATACCATGAACTAGATCAGGAAGATGACACATGATAGTGATTACTTTAACCAAAGTACCAGCATCTTTGAGAGGAGATTTAACTAAGTGGTATCAAGAAATTCAAACTGGAGTTTATGTTGGTAATTTGAGTGCAAGGATTCGTGATTTGTTATGGGACAGAGTGGTTAAAAATATAGGCAATGGCGAAGCTACAATGGTTTATAATACAAATAATGAATTAGGGTATCAGATTAAGACAACACGAAAGACGTATAAAGTTGTTGATTTTGATGGCATTCCATTAATGATGCATATTAATTCTACTGCTGTATCAGGTTTTGAAAAACATGGGTTTAGCAATGCAGCTAAATTTCATCGTGCTAGAATGGCAACACAAAAGCTTGAAAAGCGGAGAGTAACTAAAGACAATAAGCAAATTGTTTCGCTTGATATTGAAACAACAGGTCTAATCCCCGGTAAAGATCAAATTATTTCTATTGGAGCAGTTAAACAAATTAATGATAAAGAGTGTAATAGTTTTTATAGATTAATTAAAGTTGATACTGTAGTTCCTAAGGCAATAACCAAATTAACCGGTATAACAGCACAATTATTAAAAGAAGATGGGGTTACTTTAGATCAAGCTCTTAGAGAACTAACTGAGTTTGTTAATTCTGCCACGATTATTGGCTATAATTTACAGTTTGATTTATCCTTTCTTATGTACGGCTATAGATTTGTAAATTTAAAAGAACCGGATAATAAAACTTTAGATTTATTACCTGTTGTTAAAAAAGTGGAAAAATTTATTGATAATTATCGTTTGGCAACTATTTTAGATTTTTATAATATTAAGAATTCAAAGCCACATAATGCACTATCTGATGCTAAGGCTACGTTGCAGTTGTTATACAAACTGATGGAAAACGGAAAAATTAAAGTTTAAAAATAAAGGTATAACAAGGATCTTTTACTGTGTTCCCCACGTATGTGGGGGTGATCCCTGGTTTACACCCAAAAAGGTGTTGAGAAGACAGTGTTCCCCACGTATGTGGGGGTGATCCTGTTTACTTATCCATGTAGAACAATTAAGTCAGGTGTTCCCCACGTATGTGGGGGTGATCCTATACAATTTTGTCAACAGTCTTTTAAAACTTTGTGTTCCCCACGTATGTGGGGGTGATCCTATATCATAGAGTAAATAAAGAAAGTAAACCTAGTGTTCCCCACGTATGTGGGGGTGATCCTAACTAAATCCATGAAAAATGGACATCATAAAAGTGTTCCCCACGTATGTGGGGGTGATCCTTTGACGTCTATGTAGACGAAGATAGATACGGAGTGTTCCCCACGTATGTGGGGGTGATCCTGAAACTTGAACTCTTTTTGCCTTTAACTTGTGGTGTTCCCCACGTATGTGGGGGTGATCCTGACTGATGAGCAAAGATTAATTAACAGCACGGGTGTTCCCCACGTATGTGGGGGTGATCCTAATGGTATAAATCTTTAGTCATCATGTATTTAGTGTTCCCCACGTATGTGGGGGTGATCCTATTATTATGTATAGTATTACCTTATATATTTTGTGTTCCCCACGTATGTGGGGGTGATCCCCTTGTACCAGAGAATAGTGGTCATGCCATTTGGTGTTCCCCACGTATGTGGGGGTGATCCCTGCTATCAAATTATAAGGGTTCTACTATAGTTGTGTTCCCCACGTATGTGGGGGTGATCCTAGTCATTTTCAACACCAGTTAAAACAGTAATTGTGTTCCCCACGTATGTGGGGGTGATCCTTACAAGTGGGAGTTTGAAATTATTAAATGAAAGTGTTCCCCACGTATGTGGGGGTGATCCCCAAAATTATGAAGATGTGGGATCCATTTTTAGGTGTTCCCCACGTATGTGGGGGTGATCCTTTAGACAATCCGTTTTGCAATTGCTAGAACGGGTGTTCCCCACGTATGTGGGGGTGATCCTCCTTTGGCGTTTGAGGTTTTTTAGCCTTTTTCGTGTTCCCCACGTATGTGGGGGTGATCCTATACAATAGATTGTATACAGTATACAATAATTGTGTTCCCCACGTATGTGGGGGTGATCCTTAGTTTGAATGATATTGTTCGTCTTGATTGGTGTGTTCCCCACGTATGTGGGGGTGATCCTAGTATAAAATGTTATACTTTATATAAAGAAAAGTGTTCCCCACGTATGTGGGGGTGATCCTGATTTAACTGGAGATGCTGATGAATGGAATGAGTGTTCCCCACGTATGTGGGGGTGATCCTGAAAAATGGAATAAGAAAAATAAGGAGCGAATGTGTTCCCCACGTATGTGGGGGTGATCCTGATGGTAGCTACCAAATTAACAGAATAAATAAGTGTTCCCCACGTATGTGGGGGTGATCCCCTAAAAAACGCTGGTATATCAGTAAGAACTTTGTGTTCCCCACGTATGTGGGGGTGATCCCATGATTACAATGTAATCACAAGTCATGAATACGTGTTCCCCACGTATGTGGGGGTGATCTTAGAAGAAATAATTCCTGTTTTAGCTTTGAGTGGTGTTCAAAGTGACTTAAGTTAGGTTATTGTTGGTGGAAATGTTGCCCAATGTGCTCTACAACTTTAGACCAAGTATTTTTGAGTATTGGCTTGCATATGAAGGGTTTGCTTCTCTTACGCTAATTGCTGTTTTTGCTGAATAAGTTTTTGTGGATGTGCTTGATTTGGTGGTCTAATTCTTGGCTAACAATTTTTTGATCAGTTAATTCAACTCCTAATGCAACACTTTTATTTTTTTGTTGCAGAGATAAGGTTTGAGCTTGGTCAACGGCACGCATAGCCTGCTGGTATTCGTGGACGTTTTTTAATTGATTGGCTAAGCTTGGTTCACGTTCAATGTCATATTTACGCACTAGTTCAGTTAGACGGATCGGCTTAACGGTTACTCCCTGCTGTGCTGCTGTGCGCCTTTTGAATGCGCGAACCAAGCTCGTCCATGTGTATCACCGCATTGTAAAACTGCAAATTGGGGTTATTTTGTTCAAAATTTTTTTGGCAGCTTGCCAATTTTTGGATGTGTGACATGCGTTAAGTTTATATCACTACATCACACGCCCTTATCAGGGGGCAAAGTAGAAAAAGCTAGTGCCATTTCTGCTTAATTCAATTTGGGCAAAACAGCGTAATGTCTAAAATTTCATGACGAAAAAAATAAGCAAAAGTCGGTGGGACTAATGCTTATTTTTTATCGTCTGGCCACGATTTTCTTTTAAAAAAGAAACAAAAAGCGACCCTTTTGGGATCGCTCAGCCGGCTTGCGATTGATTAAGTCGCTTGCACGTTTTACTACTAAAATCGTAGTTTATTATCTCTTATGAGTAATTATAGCATGGTAAAATGATAATGCACGTTTTTTAGTGCGCAATCTCAGGAAGTCCGATTAACTTCCATGAAAGGAGGTGGGCGTAATGCTAAAATACGTGGTTTTATTATCTCTTACTTGCATATTACTTACTAATTTAGCACCTGCTTTGCGGGAACTTGGAATTGCTTTAGATAAATTGGTAAACTTACTTGATAAGTTGAAAGATTTACTTAAAGAAATACTTAAGATTTTTAAGTAAAGTTGCAGGAAAAAGCGCAAGAAAATTTTGCGCTTTTTTTGATTGGTCTAATTGTGAAATCCAAAAAATAGCTAAAATAAAAAGCCCAATAATTTGGGCTTTTTATATGCTATACAGATTAAATTTCACAAACTTATTTTTAAAGCTCAAATTAGACCTAATTCTGCGGGCTTTTTTACCTACTTCCGATAATGCACATTATGTTAAGTTGACAGTGGTATATTTTAAAATTTATATACAATATTTTTAAAATATGTTATAATAATTTAAGGAATATTACATAAATGGTATTAGTGAGAAGAGCATATGAAAAAAATATTTAAAGTCTTGGTTGTTTTAACGATAGTATCGACGGGACAACTGTTCGCTACCACAGGTAATACTACAGTCCATGCTGCACAAATAGAAAAGCCTAAGCTTGTAACTAATAAAGCTTGGACTAAGAGGTTAGCTAAAGCTGGGTATGTTTTTGTATTACCTTATGCTGTTAAAGGTGTATTATATAAGAATACAGCAGCCAAGGGTGGTAAATCATACAGCCGAAAGTTACTAAAGAAGTTTGTTAAGAATCATACACTATTTAAGGTTAGAAAGTTGACAACCATCAAAAACGGCATTTCCGTTGATTTGATTTCTAAGGATGGTAAATATAAAGGCTACACAAATTACGTGAATGGTATTTATAACAAAAATCTATTTAATAAGGACTTACAACCACTAATTAATGCTGAACTAAAAGTAATGGTTGCTAAAGATAATAATGAACCTACTTCGGCTTTATTAGAGCAAGCGCAAACGTTAGCTAGCGAATTAACTGGTAAGAATAAGCAAATAGCTGATACTTCAATTAAACAATTAAAAGGTTATTTAAAGCATAGTGATTTATCAGAAACACCGGTACTTCTAATTGGTAAGTAGCTGGGTGACTTATTAGTGAAATAAAAGAAGAGTGAGTAGATATTTTTACTCACTCTTTTGTTTGGTAGCATAGTAGAAACTTATTACTTTGAAGTATAAACTATAATTTAGTAAATATATTATTTTTTTATTATGAGGTATAAAAAATGAAAAAAAGTAAAAAATTAATAGTTAGTTTAGCGGCAGTTGCTTTGGCAACTGTGCCAGTAATTACCACTAGTCTTAATCAAGCTCATGCAGCACAAACAATTGACCAAACGCAAAATAAAATTGCAACAGACGGTACCTTAACATTAAACCACAACACGCGCATTTATAATCAAAGAGGGCAAAAATTGTACTCTTACCAGGGAAGTAATGGCTTACTTAAAAAAGGGGCGACAGTTAAGTATGCTGATCAGGTTAAAGCAATAACTAATCCGGATACAAAGCGTTACTCCTTCCATAAAGAAAATTTTCAGGACTGGTTCTATTTACCATATAAAACAATCAAGGGACAGGAATATTATAGTATTGGCCATGGTGGTTATATAAAAGCTGCTAATGTTCAAGAAATTGATAGTTATAGTTTGTATACAAATTATGCTACTGTTCGGCTAGCGAAGATAACAGAATCTGGAGTAGGCAGAAGTAATAATGCTAGAATAATTGATTCGCAAGGGAATTTTACTAATAAGTATATTAAGAAGGACTCCAAAATAGTAATTGACCGCACCTCCGATAGAGTTAGTTTAGCTGGTTCAATGGATATACTTGGTTTGTCAAATTCATATATGGAAGTATTTCGCTTAAAAAATAATAAGCAGCAATTCGTTTTGAGGGCAGATATTAAGAAAAGTTCAATACCAAGGCAAGTTATCCTACCATATAGTAATTTTACGAGTGTACGTATTATAAGGAAGAGTCCAATATATAATATTCATGGTATTCAGGATAGTGATAGTGCTTTTCCAACTATTGCAGAAGGTCACGAGACAGATGTCAAGAGTTTACGGTATATTTGGGTTCCGAGCTTAAATAAAGCAGAATTGTTTTATGAAGGAACAGAATTCTATAAAGATGCTGAGTTTAAGTATATTAAGGCTTCAGACGTTGAGTATCTTTTTGGTAAACATTTAACTCCAGTAAATACGGCAACTGATGTAACTCCAATTAACACTGCAATTGATGTAAAGCAATAAAATTTAGTTAAATAAAGCAAAAAACAATGCATACCCATGCATTGTTTTTTTTAGGTCTTTGGGCTTGCATAATTCCTATTATGCCGCTTGTAAGCGGCATAATTCCTATTATCCTGATATATTTAGCTTGATCTTAAGATTAGGGATACATAATTATGTATTTTGTTAAAGAAAGGCTTTTAAATATGAAGAATATAAGAAATGTGACTCCACATCTAGAATACGAATTAAATGGGGTTCATCATACTGTTGTCCAAAAAGGTAACGTAGCAACAAAGTATATTTATGAATTACAACAATTAAAACAGGGAACAGATACTGTAGTTTATAGAGCACTTAAAAATGGTCTTAATACCACGTTTACTAAGAATGGTTATCGATTATATCTGAAAGGTATTAAAGTTGGTGGTACTGCTGGAGCACATACTCAGACTTGGGAATATGCAGGTCCCAATGGTAATGGTGAATGGTTTGTTGGAACTAAACCTAAAAATAGTCCAGGTACTGATAAGTATTGGGCTTCACAAATTGCTCGGGTTAAGTTTGCTAATCAAGTATATTCAAAAAATACAGAGTTACCAAGATTATCAGCTCTTAATAGGGCAGGTTCTGGATATGATGATGGTAGTGTTGTCTATCCAGGTACTGATCTAGTTAGATCTGAAGGAGCAGTTTCTCCTGAATATACTTGGATGCTGATTGCCACTATTGATAATAACGAAACAGCGCATTTTGGCTTTTATTCGGTAAACGAGATTAATGCGGCCATTAATAAATATGGAACTACTAATTATCCGCTTGATCAATTTACTTGTTATTATGCGTTTAAAGTTGAGGATTTTGTTAAAAAAGTTGACTCAATCCAAGGGTTTGATATAGACGAAGATAAAAATATTTATGTTTCAAGTGAAAAAGCACCTAAGAGTAATAAAAATGGAAAATTAGAAGCTCAGACTCGTAGAATTTTTAAAATCCCGTATGGTGCAAAAGGTGATACCAGTTTATGGGAAGTGATCGATTTAAATGCTAATAATACTGATGGAAATAATACTTCTGTCCTAGAGCGTAGCGGTTTTCTTACTGAGTTTGAAAGTATACAGGTGGCTGGACCTAATGATATTTACTTAACAGTTTCTTATCATGATAAAACTGCAGGTACAACCTTGCATAGTAGAATTTATGAAATTACTTGGTAATGTACTTTACAAGTTAGAATTAATAGTTTTACTAAATGAGCTATAAATAAAAAAGTCTCACACAGCTTGTTTGCTGCACGAGACTTTTTTAATAAATAAACATCTATCCAATGATATTGGGAAGGAGTTGGTAACAGTGAATAAAACTATCTTAATGCTGCTAACTTCTACCGCCTTTGGTGGACTTGTTTCAATGTTGATTAATTTCTATCAGTGGCGCGTAAAGTCCAAACATGAAACTGATGAAGAAGAACGTAAGCGGTTGTACGATGATGTCCAATATTTTCATGGCAAATATCGTGATGATGAAGATGAAATAGATCGCTTAAAAGACGAAATACGTAAATTAAAGGCAGCTCAGGTAGAAGCAGCCAAAAAGAGAAAAAAGAAAGTGTAATTGCAATGAGTAATTTAACCATAACTTTGCAGTCATTGAGTACACTAATGGTAATTATTGCCTTTCTATTTGTAGGACTTTACCCTTATATTCAGAAACACGATAAGCCGTTAGCTGATAAATTAACTATTTGGTATCAAATTGCCCAAGTTTTAGTTAATAATGAAGCGACTAAAACGGATAAATCTGGTGCTGAGAAGAAGCAGACAGCAACAGATACTTTAGTCAAGCAGGCTAGCCAATTGAATGTTCCATTAGAACAAAATGTGGCAGCTGGCTTAATTCAAACAGTATACGACCAGCAGAATGGTAAGAATGTAAATACAAACTTACCTGATACAATGGGTTTTGTCTCCGATGAAGCCCAAATTAAGTCAGGTCGTGATTAAATGCTAAATGGTGTAGATTTAGCTAGTCCTTATCAAACAGGGTTTCCCCAATTAGGACAAGATTTTGTGATTGTAAAGTTTACTGAGGGAACGTATTACACTAATCCTGATCGAGTAACTCAAATAGCAACAGCTGATTTAAAAGCAGCTTATCACTTTGCAAATGGTGGTGACGTAATTAGTGAAGCTAATTACTTTTTACAAGTGTTTAAGCCCTATATTGGTCAAGCAATTCCGATACTTGATTATGAAGCAACTGCACTTAATCAATGGACTACTACTAATGTTGAACAATGGTTAGATTATGTCTACCAAAAGACAGGCACTAAGCCGTGGCTTTATATGGCATTAAGTACTGAAAATAGTAAGGACTGGACGACAGTTGCTGCCAAATATCCTTTATGGGTTGCTCAATATAATAATGGTATTACAACTGGCTTTCAACCACATAGTTTATACGGTAAATTGGTTCATCAATGGAATTGGGCGGCTTTTCAATATGCTGGCGGTAATGGTCGTCTAGCAGGTTGGGGTAATGGTCAAAAGGCAGTTGATTTAGATATTTGTTATTGGACTAGAGAACAATGGCAAGATTGGTTAACAACACCCAAAGATAGTATTGTTTCGCTACATCCAGTAGTTAAATGGAATGTTAAACGGGTATTTGTGGTAACTACGGCTACTGGTTGTAATTTGTATGATGGTTCAGACCTAACTAGGATTATTAGACATTTGAATTATGGGTCTAGTTGGGCAGTATTCAGTGAAGAAAATGGTGCTCTAGAATTAGGTAATGGTCAATGGGTAGATGGTCGTGATGGGTTCAGTAAGAGTAATCCACTAGCGCTAAAGACAAATTTACCTGGACAAGTCAAAATTATTTCAAATAACAGTTTTGCTGTCTTATCACCAACTGCAGCTGGAATTAAAGTTGAAGAGCTTGAGCCTAATAAATTGTATGATATAGTCGGACGAATAAATAATTACTTTGAATTAAAAGATAAATATGACGGTAAAACAGTTTATGTTTCAGGGGATAATGCTTATGTAGTTTTGTAATAAAAAACTTCTTCTATTTATATTTAAATGTTAAGATGATACTAATTAGATAGTAAATATTAGACATTATATGTAAATGGAGACAGTAAACTGATGAGTAAAATAACAGCTAAAGAGCTTGTTAATGAACTTGGATTAAGCAGGGCAAGGTTATACCAAATAATAGCAAAGCTAGACAGTGACAAGAAACCACAAAAAAACGCTATGGGACAGTATATTTTTGATGATAATGCAGTCAAAAATATCAAGCAATATTACATGTCAGTAGCTGTCAAACATAATACAAGTAATGTCAAGCAGATAGATAGTAAAATGATTGACAATATTTTGTCTAACCTAAACGGTCAAGTCGCTAAGCTTGAGAAACAAGTGGATCAACTGACTAATAAATTAGACGATAGGGAGCAACAGTTACAAAAACTTACTGCTGAAAAAGAACAGCAAAAACTAAACTTGGCAACTAGTGAACAAAATAAATAGTTGCTACGCATTTTATGCTATGATTGTTTTATTAAATGCAAATAAAAATACCCCATTTCTTATACAAGTAAGAAATCGGGGTATGAAAAAAGCTAATCCAGAACTTTGGTACGGTCAGAGATTAGCTTCAACGAATACTTAGGTATAACAAGAATACTTAAAAATGCAAGAGTTGAAGTTAAGAAAGACCTTCAAGCTAAAAAAGATTAGCTCGGAGGTCTTTTTCCGTTATCAAGACAGCACGCAAATAGCCAACAGGACAAAGTTGTAAAAAGGGACAGGAAGATTGTCAGATTATAATTGATTTTTTTAATTTGATTGGAATGGAAGAATATAGCAAACAATTAAAAAATTTATACAAGAAAACAAAGATTAAGGAATCAAAAATGGCATGATCTATTGGATCGATTACCAATTCTTATCGTTAAATTCTATAGGAGTAGATTATGAAGATAAAACCTAGCAAAATTTTTCCTTTTTTAATAGGTATTATATTAATAATAATTGCGATAAAAGATTTTTCTCCTTGGCGTAGTCCAAGGGAAATAATAATAGGACTATTAACATTAGCAGTAGCATTATGTTCCACAAGTAAAAATCAAAAATCAACTTCTTCTGAAATAGATTACTTAGTTGATCACAAAGTTGTAATTTATTCGGAACGTATTTATTTAACGATGTTCTTCGTCTTTATGGTTTTCTATTACTTAGATGGGAAAAATATTTTACTGGGTGTTATATCTATTTATTCGTTATTACTTTGGCTTATTCAACAAGTAATAATAATTGTTTTAGAGTTATTAAAAAGTAAAAGAAAATAATTAATTTTAGAAGCATACATTATGAAGAAAAATAATTTTTTAAAATATACAACATTAGGTGGAAGTCTATTAATTCTCGGTCAAATTTTGGCTATTCTTGCTAATTAAGACTAATGATAGTGATGACATTGAACAAGTTTCTCAGCAAGATACCGAATATGATCTATCAGAAAATGTAGTGTTTACACCACAAGATCTAGCAGATGCAAAAGTGGTTTTAAAGCAAGTACGTCAGTTTACTGATGAAGATTTAAAAAGAGCTTTCGGATAAGGATATTGTATATCTTGCTGAACAAGCCCCTAAAGTAGATACACGAATTGGTGCCACTGAAGTAGCAAAAGCTATAGTAAAATAAGATTGAAAAATATTTTGGTGGAGGTCTTGCTGGTTTTCTAGAAGTAATTGATCATTATGCAGGAACTACAGAGCATATTATTTATTCAGCATGTCGTAGTGTTGGTATGTCTCAAACATGGGCTAATTTGGTAACAGATATGATTACTTTGTTTATCTAATATAATACATAAGTTTTATTACTATGTAGCATTTGAAAGTTTAAATAATCGAGTAATCAAAATAATTTTGATCACCATGATTTTTGGTGGTCTTTTTCTTTTTTGTTAGAAGTATTAGAAATCTTTTTAAGCTGATCAACTTTTATCTCGGTCATTATGTAATTGTAGTGATTGATCCAGTAACTTTTGAGTATGATCAAGTGTATCATGCAAAAGGGCAATCTCTTGGTTGTTTACCGGTAACATTCCCGTTTTTGTTGTGTGATTCAAGCTCTTACTGGGTATTTATTTTCTTGCTAGATTTGCTTTGCTTGCTCTGGTTAGTCTTGATTTTGTGTTTAATTAGGAATTTTCAGCTAGCAATTGTTTATTTTGCTGAATAATTTGCAAGCTTTATTGATACAAAGATCAATTAGTCACTTTATATATACTAGTAAAAATAATTTTGTTGAAAGGACTGCCAGCGCAAAGGTTATTTCTTAAGTTGCAATAATTATTGGTAAACTTGAACTGCTTAAGTTAAAAATTGACCAGTAATATTTATTTAGTAAACATGATAAGTACTTGTATAATAAGAGCAAGGTGGAATAAATTAAAAAAAGAAGATATTAGCATGAAACAACAATCATTATTTGCAAATAATGCAGCAAATGAACCTTTAGCCAACCGTGTACGACCAAAAAACTTGGATGAGTTTGTAGGCCAAGAACAACTACTTGGCTCGGGGAAAATTCTACGGGAAATTATTGACAGTGATCAACTTTGTTCAATGATTTTTTGGGGACCACCTGGAGTGGGTAAAACGACCTTGGCGGAAATTATTGCGCGACAAAGTCAGTCCAGTTTTTATAGTTTCAGCGCCGTTGATAGCAGTATTAGTAAAATCCGTAAAATTATGAAAGAGGCTGAAGAAGAAAGTCAACTTGGTCAAAAAACGTTGGTCTTTATCGATGAGATTCATCGTTTCAACAAAGCCCAGCAGGATGCCTTTTTGCCTTATGTTGAACGCGGTAGTATTACTTTAATTGGTGCAACTACTGAAAATCCTTCTTTTGAGGTCAATTCAGCGTTGCTTTCGCGATGCAAGGTTTTTGTCTTAAAACCACTTGAAGTTAAAGACATTGTTAATTTACTTAAGAGAGCTATCAATAACCCAAATGGTTTTGGCAAGTTGAAAGTAGAAATCGGTGAGCAGGAAATCAGTTCAATTGCTAAGTTTGCCAATGGTGATGCGCGAACGGCACTTAATACATTGGAAATGGCCGTTTTAAATGGCAATAAAAATGATAATACGATTAACGTGACTATGGACAGTTTGGCACAGTTAATCACACAGAAATCGGTTTTGTATGATAAAAATGGTGAAGAACACTATAACATTATTTCTGCTCTACATAAATCGATGCGTAATAGTGATGTTAATGCGGCCATTTATTGGCTATCGCGGATGCTTGAAGGTGGTGAAGATCCACTCTATATTGCCCGTAGGTTAGTGCGGTTTGCCAGTGAAGATATTGGATTGGCAGATACAAACGCGTTAAATGTAGCAGTCAATGTTTTTCAAGCTTGTCAATTCTTAGGGATGCCAGAATGCGACGTTCACCTTGTTGAGGCTGTAACTTATTTATCTTTAGCACCGAAATCAAATGCGGTCTATAAAGCCCGTCTAGCTGCTGAAAAAGACGTTAAAAAGACAATTGATGAACCTGTGCCCCTGCAGATTCGCAACGCACCAACTAAGTTGATGCAGGATTTAAATTATGGCAAAGGTTACCAATATGCTCATCAAACTAAGGATAAGTTAACTACAATGAAAACTATGCCGCCTAGTTTAGAAGGTCATGAATATTATGTACCTACAATTCAGGGTCATGAGGAGCGCTTCAAGAAGCGACTTGAACAAATTAAAGAATGGCATAAGCGGCATTCTTAATAAGAGCTTCAAAATTCGGCGCAAACTATGCACAAAGAGTTATAAGAATCACATATTTGCTTTGGGCAGCCAATCTGTTTGCTAGAAAGAAAAATTTGATTGCCAAATTCAAAGGCCCAAGGTATTATAAACTGAATAAAAAGTGTCTGGGAAAAAACTAGACACTAAAAAGCAAAAAATCCGTTAGAACCTTTAAGCTCTAGCGGATTTTTCATATATATTCTGCCCCAACCTTGATATTATTAATTTATCACAAAAAAGGTAAACTTTTCATGTATCAAAATTATATCACAGGTCAAACTGCTTTAACACTGAACTTAGACTTTTCTATCCCTAAAAATCATCTTGCTCAGGTTATTCAGTAACTTTGTGGATTCTATTCCTGATAATGTTATGCTTGAAAATAATTCTGATAAAACAGATACTGGCAGACCAGCCTGTCCCCCTAGCTATGATTCTTAAAATTTTACTTTTTTCTTATTCTCGGCGGTAGGCATATTTCATATCAATACGATCAATAACTTTAGATCTAGCGACCATGCCAATCAGGTGATTAAGCAAGCTTTTGTTTATTTTATTAATCTTTTGCCGGCAGAAGGATTGATCAAAGAAGATGCCATTTTTATTGACGGGACTAAAATTGCAGCTGATGCCAACAAGTATACTTTTGTTGGGAAAAAAGCAGTGAAAAAGTTTCATGCCAAATTAAAAATTAGTGCAATTAAACTTTATGATGAACTGATTCGAAAAGAAGTAATCTAGACGATCACTTAAGAAGAGGCGCAAACTAAGTCGAGGCCTAACAATGATCGCCGAGCTCAAGCTTGGATATAATATTCAAATCGAAACTACAGACCATTATGTAGTAAACTTTGCGCTTTACCCTAACCCAACGGATTTTAAGACTTCAGAACCCTTTTTGGCGTAGATGACTGTTTTAGATAAGTTCAAGAATATTGTTGCCGATGCTGGCTATGGCAGTGAATACAATTATTCTCTGCTTGAAAACAAGTATGAAGATAAAAATTATTATATTCCTTATGGTCTTTACGATAAGGAACAAACTAGAAAATGTAAAAAAGATCCGACTAAGCTGCCTAACTGGACTTATAACGAACAGGATGATTATTACATTGACTGGCAAGGAGTGCGCTTCAACTTTAAAAGATACGGCAAACGTAAAAATAAGAGCACGGGTTTAGTATCCGATCTTAAAATCTATGAAGCAGATGAGTTTCAGTTAACAGATGAACTGATCGAACTAGCTAAAACTAAGAACGGGCGCAATCACTTCTTTAACTAACACGGTCATGGTCATATTGCTGACTAGTTTGATTTTTATGAATTAAGCGAACGAACTGATTAGTAACATGGGGAGTTTTACTATGAACACGCCGCTGATTGTGGTGCTGACAATCGTTCTGGGGATGAATGGCGTGATCGAAGCGATTTTTACGGCAATTGTGACACCATTGATTGTGAGGCCACTCAAAACCGTCTTGAAGTGGATAAGACAGCAAACAAAAAATTAATAAGCGTAGTTGAAAATTGAAAATACAAACGAAAAGATAAATTTCTGCTTGAAGAAATTTATCTTTTTTTAATTAGGAGATTGACAAATTCACGCTTTTGCTATAGTGTATTAGTAAAATGTAACACAGAGATAAAATGAAAGGAAACACAATGGGCGAAATTTTACGAGTAGATCAAGCCACCAAGACTTATGGCAAGCAGGGTGAAAAACAATATCAAGCGTTAAAGGGAATCAATTTTGCACTTGAAGAAGGTGAGTTTGTTGCTGTCATGGGCGCATCGGGGTCAGGGAAGACAACGCTGCTCAACCTTTTGGCAACGCTAGACAAGCCAACGAGCGGGCATATATTTATTAACCATCAAGATAACAGTGCGCTGAATGCTAACCAGCTAGCCGATTTTAGAAGCAGACAAATTGGTTTCATTTTTCAAGATTTTAATTTGCTAGAAAATTTAACTAACCGGGAAAACATTGCGTCACCGCTAAGCTTGCGTGGCGTACCAAGCAGGCGAATAGATCCCTTAGTTGAGCAAATTGCAACTAGGCTGGGGATTAAGCAAATTTTGCCCAAGTATCCTGCAGAGGTGTCAGGCGGACAAAAGCAGCGGGTAGCTGCTGCACGGGCACTAGTTCATGAACCCGCAATTTTGCTAGCCGACGAGCCAACCGGGGCACTTGATTCAACCAGTGCACAGGAACTGCTCGATACGCTGGCTGACTTAAACCAAAATGATGGCATCACGACTTTGATGGTCACGCATGATCCTTATGCAGCCAGTTTTGCTAGTCGAATTTTATTCATCAAAGACGGCAAGATTGGGGAGCAACTGCTGAAGTCAGGCTTAGCGCGGCAACAATTTTATCACCTGCTGATTGATCACTTGGGAAATGGAGAGTGAACTGTAAATCATGATTTGGAAATTATCTTTAACAGGAATTAAAAACCGCTTCAAGGATTATCTTGTACTTTTTTCTGGCTTGGTCGTCGCTAGCATGATTTTTTATATGTTCTTGACGATTGCAATTAATCCCAGTTTTATCAGTAAAGACATTCAAGCACCCACCGATTACCTAAACTTTATCTTTGCCTTTGGTATCGTTCTCTTAATAATAATCAGCTCGGTGTATTTGACTTACGCTAACTCCTTTTTGCTTAATATGCGTAAGCATGATTATGGCATGTTCATGATGCTGGGCGCTAAAAGCACGAGAATCGGACTGCTAATCTTTTGTGAGACTCTGGTGACAGGAACCTTGGCAATGGCATTGGGAATACTCCTGGGCTTTGGTCTAACGGCTCTCGTTTCCCGATTGCTAATTGCTAAATTGCATTTGACAATTAGCCACTTTCAAGTGATTTTGCCTGCTGCTATTTTGTGGACCGTTATCTTCTTTATAGTCATGTTCTTTTTAGAGGCACTTAAAAACGTACACAAATTGACTCGAACACCGGTAATTGATTTACTACATGAAAATCAAAAGCCATTCAAATACCGGCAACATACTGGATTACGGGCAATCGAGGCACTTTTAGGGCTTGTGCTGCTGGCTACTGGCTACTACATTATGAGTCTGCCGGGGGCGATGATTTTGTTCATCATCCCTGCAGCCCTCATTACGATTGTTGCTGGTTCTTATTTTACTTTTAACGCCTTTTTCAGCGCAATAATCAATTTTTTAATTAAGAAAAAGAGTTTTTCATATCATGGTATTCGCATATTTACTTTGGGTCAGCTGAAATTTCGCTTGCATGATTATACTCGTATGTTGACGGTAATATCGCTGCTATTTGCGCTGGCGCTGGGCGCTATTACGGTCGGTTTGAACTTCAATACTCTGAAAGACCAAGTGGAAGAAAACATTTATTACGATACAACCTTGGT
The DNA here is from genome assembly GCF_003692965.1 of Lactobacillus sp. ESL0246. Lineage (GTDB taxonomy): Bacteria > Bacillota > Bacilli > Lactobacillales > Lactobacillaceae > Lactobacillus. Next base: position 69,315 of record NZ_REHC01000002.1, read on the forward strand.
CAGCACTTCCCCCACCGTTAAAAAAGAAGTCGCTCGGTTAGCTATTAAGAGCCGCCAAACATATCATTATAAGGAAAATAAAGCTCACCTTTACTTTAAGCGTGGGGAGTTTACAAACAAACCAGTTAAAAACGTCAGGTTCTTTTTGAAAAATGGTAATCCAACTTATCATCTTGAAACATTGCCAATCAAAAAGCTGGATCGGCCGGGAACGAATGCTAACAATGCTTTTGGTGCCTTGGTACCTAACGGTACAGCTAAAATTATTCGTTTAGTTTCAAATGCCAAGTGGCAAAAACTCAAGGGGCAAAATAAGTTTGTTACGTTTTTAAAAGTAGAGAATTTCAAACGTGATTATCCTACCTTGCTGCTCATTCAAAAGCAGCAGCTAAAGGAAAATCCGGCTTATGACAACTTGTATAGTGCTAGTAAGCCAAGCAGCTACCAGTTCATAAGTAGTTTTAGTAGCGGTTTTGAATTTATGGGTTTCTTTCTCGGCTTTGCCTTTTTGACCATGCTTGCTTCAACTCTGATGTTCAAGGTCTTGAGCGGGACGTCAAGCGACAAAGCGCGTTATAAGATGCTTTATCAGATGGGTACGCAGGTAGGAGTATTGCATACTTCGATTAGGCAAGAAATAGGTACACTCTTTCTTTTACCAGCAATTCTAGGTGTGATCGATGTCTTATTCGGGTTGAAGCTATTTCGTATTTTTCTGCCACACCCCTATAACAAAATCTGGATTCCCTTTTTGATCTTTCTTGTTTTGTATTTGTTTTACTATTATTTAACGGTTAAATTGTATGAAAAGATCGTTTTAGACTATGAAAAAAATAATTAAACTAAAAGTATCTTGGAAAAACTCAACTCAAAAAGGAATGTTAGAATAAAAATGATCTGAACCCCGAAATTAGTTTGTTCTAATTTCGGGATTTTACTATGGCTAAATTATCTAAACAAAATAAAATTGATATTTATAATTTATGGAAAAACTATGGCCCTGGACCAAAAGAATTAAGCCTGAGATATAATATTAGAGCTGAAAATATTAAATACCTTATTACTTTAATTGAGCGATATGGCTTAAATATTTTAAATCAAACATATACCAGCCATTCTATAGAATTTAAAGAACAGGCTATTAAACGAGTTATTATTAATCATGAACCTGCTTATCATGGTTCGCCTGATTTAGGACTCAAAAGTAAGGATACATTAGCTAATTGGGTTACGCTCTTACAAAATAATATTGTTATTAAACCGAAAGGACGCGCTAAACATGACTTCCAAAGACAAGCTAATCAAACAGGAAAATTAGCGTCTCAAGTAGCAGAACAAGGACTTATAAGAACAGAACTTGAAACTTACTGTCGAGAACGAATTTGTAAAAAAATTACACGTCTTAGTCAGTCAAAAGAATTTTAAGAATCTAGCCGAATTAGAACAGGCAATCAGAGAATATATCGTCTACTACAATAACGAGAGAATAAAAATAAAATTAAAAGGACTAGCTCCGATAAAATATCGGAAACTAGTCCTAAGTTAAAGCTTAATAATCTGTTCTAATTTTAGGGTTCAGATCATTTTTATTCTAACATTCCTTTTTGAGTTGAGTTTTTCTCAAATACTTTTGGTCACTGATTTAATTATTCTGGAAGTTACTTAAAAACTTCGTGGTTTTTTCATTTTGTGGATGATTAAATAATTGATCTGGATTACCTTGCTCGGCAATGATACCGTCACTGATAAAGAAAATCTGATCAGATACGTCCCGCGCGAATGCCATCTCATGGGTTACAATAATCATTGTTAGCCCAGTATTAGCTAAGTTTTGCATTACGCTTAGAACTTCACCGACCATTTCTGGATCAAGTGCACTAGTTGGTTCGTCAAACAATAGAATCTCTGGATCCATTGAAATTGCTCTAGCAATTGCTACTCGTTGTTGCTGTCCACCGGATAATTGGTTAGGACGGGCATTGATATATTCTGCCATACCGACTTTTTCCAAGTTTTTAAATGCAATCTTACGTGCTTCTTCTTTAGAGCGTTTAAGAACCAATTCTTGACCAACCATGCAGTTAGCAAGAACATTTTTGTTTTCAAATAAGTCAAATTGCTGAAATACCATGCCCACCTTAGCACGATAGATGTTGCGGTTATAAGAAGAAGCAAGAACATTTTCACCATGAAAAGCAATTTCACCGGAAGTTGGTTCTTCTAAGAGATTAATACAACGTAAAGTAGTTGATTTACCACCGCCAGAAGGACCGATGATAGTAGCAATTTCGCCTCTTTTTATATCAAGAGAAATGTCACGCAAAACTTGGTGTTCACCAAAAGATTTTTGCAAATGTTTTAAACTTAAAATCGTTTCATTTGTTGCAGTCATTATTTGTTAACCCCCATATTCTTAGGCTCGCCAACTTGTACTTGGTTGGCCATTAAGTTGTAATTTTTATCACCCTGAAGATGCTTTTCAATCATGTTGAAAATTCTGGTAATAGTAAAGGTTAGAACTAAGTAAATAGCAGAAATTGTGAGATAAGTTGGGAAGAACTTAAACGTCTGACTAGCGATAGTCGTTCCTACAAAGAATAATTCCGATACTGAAATGATGCTTAATACGGAAGTATCCTTAATGTTAACAATAAATTCGTTAGTAATTGATGGCAAACAATTCTTAATAGCTTGTGGTAAAATAATATGCCACATTCTTTGATTATGGGTCATTCCTAAAGCGCTAGCAGCTTCAAATTGTCCTTGAGGAGTAGAAATGATACCACCGCGAATAATTTCAGCTAAGTAGGCTCCCGTGTTAATTGAGACAATTATCAAAGCAGCAATGGTTCGATCGATATTTAGGTGCCAAAATTGGGCAATACCATAGTAAATTACAGCTGCTTGAACCATCATTGGTGTACCACGGAAGATTTCAATATAAATTGAAAGTAACCAGTTAACCACCTTAAGCAGCCACTTTTTACTAGTAGATGTTGGGGTAGGGATTGTTCTGATGATTCCAACTGCTAAACCAATAAAGAAACCTGCAATTGTTCCCACTGAGGCTAGCAAAAGGGTCATTCCAATACCAGTCATGATCATATTGCCATATTGTTTCCAAATTGAAACAAGCCAATTTTCCTTTTTGCCGCCTTTATTGGTGTCATCAGTCTTAGGCTGTTGTTTAATAGCATCCGTCATCATTTTGTTTCTTTCAGCTATTGAAATAGTTGCTAAAACTTGATTAACCTGTTTAAGTAATAATTTGTTGGGCTTAGCGATCCCAATTGAAGTTTCCGATTCTTCTTTAGAAACGTGAAAGCCCGGCATTTTACTAATTGGAATTGCCTTAATGTCAGGATCAACTAGCTTAAACGAAGTTGCTTCGGTATCTTCGGCAAGATAACCGTCGATTGTACCAGAAATTAAGCTTTGACGCATAGCAGCAAAATCACGCATGGCTGTTTGTCTTTTAGCACCGATAAGTTGTTTAATCATGCCGTAATGTGATGTTCCTTGTTGAGCTGTTAATTTTGCACCCTTGAAATCAGTTAATTTCTTTGCATTAGCATATTTACTATTTTGCTTAGTAATTACCACGAATGTACCACGTCGATACGGTTCTGAAAAATTAATTGCTTTTGCCCGTTCAGCTGTGGGACTCATTCCGGCAATAATTAGGTCAGCTTTGCCACTGGTTAAAGCTGGTAATAATCCATCCCATTCGGTTTTAACAACAACAACTTTTCGGTGAAGCCGTTGACCAATAATTTTAGCAATTTTAACATCGTAGCCGTTAGCATAAGTATGTGATCCTTCAATTGGTACAGCACCATTAGCGTCATCTGTCTGAGTCCAGTTATAGGGCTGATAATTAGCTTCCATGGCTATCTTTAAGGGACTATTATCTTTCGCATTAACCGGATTAACCCAATTAAGTATAATGAATAAATTTGCGAATATTGCCATTAAAATAGCTATCCATTTATATCTTGACTTCATTTTGAAAACCTCCAAAAACTTTTTTCAAATAAAGCCAATACAATAAAAAGCGTAAATAAAAACCTCGTTGAAGTTAAACAACGAGGTTATAATCTAATTCATTAGACAAATCATATAGCGCTCCCTAGTAACTAGCTAGGACAGTCTGCAAGATATTCTCGTGCAGCCCAACCAAAAATTGATACGAACAGTTTTTGATTTCGGCGGTAACTCTTACAGAAAATCTTCATCGTGTTCGTACACTCAGATTAACTTTGTAATCACCGCGACCTCTATTGCATTGGAAATTATTAACTTATAGGTGATAATAGGCTAATTTTTTTTTTTTGTCAACAGTTAATTATCATTTTTTCATCATTTTATTTATGTAGAGATAGTCAGCGTTCTTTAGTTGTTATATCCAACCTCGAGTAGTTTGATAAGCACTTTTGGGCATTTTTGAAACATAGGGATTGCCAGCAACATAAAAGCGCAGCGGCTTTTGTGCCCACTCATGATCAGACTGATTAATTCCAATTCGAGGACTGGATAGAATTTCAGCAGCCTGCTTTTGGTGTTGATCATTTAAATCAATGGTAAAAGGGGAATCACTTAAAAAATGAAGATTCCATTTTTTGTTATGGATTCCTAACGCCTGCATCATTTTAGCAGGGCCATTGGTAAGTAAAGGACCAACCTTACCTGCCCGATTTATAACCATTTGATTGATTCCCCATGTTGGTTCAATTGCTCTGATTAAAATTCCTTGGGGTTCATCTGTTTTTTGCGTTGCCACATCAAAGAAAAAATATTGCCGTTGAGCATAAATATAAATGGTTCCACCGCGAGCGTAAAGACCTTCGTTAGCGGGACTGCGATGGCCACCATAGGAATGTGCAGCCCGATCCTTCTTACCTAAATAAGCTTCTGCTTCAACAATATAACCTCCTAAAATCTGTTTGCCGTCATTAAATGTTAAGGGGCGTCCGAGTAAATCTGCACAAATTTCTGCGGTTGGACGATTGGTAAAGTAAGATGAATAATTCATTTTCTTTCTCGAGTAGTATACTAAAATAAAGGAATGATAATGATGACAGATATAATACTAGCACGCGTTTATGAGCATGAAATTCCGGTTGGCTATCATATTTTGGTAGATCGTTTATGGCCAAGAGGGAAAAGTAGAGCCGAAGTTCAAATAGATAAATGGGCTAAGGAAATAAGTCCCAGTTTGGATCTGCGCAAGTGGTTCGCTCACGATGACGATAAATTCTTAATATTTAAACAAAGATATTGCCAGGAGCTGGATGAAAATCCAAATACGAAAAAATTTTTAATATTAGTAAAAAAGCAACTGCTTGAGCAAGACGTAGTCTTTTTATATGGTTCTAGAAATACAAAGCACAACCAAGCGATTGTACTTAAAGATTATATTGAACAACGACTATGATTTATGTCTATGTTTTTTAATTCTCCAAAAATGAAAGACAATGGTAATTAACAAAATTATAAATACAAGTAATGCAAAAGCGGTATTAGAAATTTCGTAATGTAGTGGTGGCAGTGACAGGAATAATTTCAGAGCAATAATACCAATTAAGAGATAAGCCATAGGCTGCAATTCGGGAATGATATCCATTAGTTTGATAATTACTTCTGCTACTCCTCGCATACATAAGATACCGATCATTCCGCCAATTAATACAACCACTGGATTACTTGAGACAGCAAGTGCTGCTAGAACAGAATCAATTGAGAAAACTATATCCATTGCTTCGATTGAAATAACGGTTCGCCAGAAAAGAGACAAAATATGTTTGCCGCTTTTTTTCTTATGCACTAAAAAATCATCTTTTTTAGTCTGCTCCTTTTGTTGTGTTTTCAATTTATGATGCTGATCATAGAAAAACTTAAACGAAAGATAGAAGAGGTAAATACTACCAGCTAGTTTGATTTCCCAAAAATTGATAAGATAAGTTCCAATACCGATGACGATGAAACGAAAAATATATGCTCCCCACATACCATAAATGAGTGACTTTTCCTGTTGCTTTTTATCAGGCAAAGCCTTGGTTTGAGCTGCTAGAACTACTGCATTATCTACAGAAAGGAGACATTCCATCAAAATCAAAGTTAGAATAATTAACCAATCCTTACCGCTGGTTAGAACATGAAGCCAGTTGTTGATGCTAAAGAAGGGGGCATACAATTTGATTAAGGACATCTTTTAAACTCTTTTCTAAACTGATTATTTGTGAATTCTTAATTGCTTTGTAAAATAGTATCCGCAATGCTATGGGGATAATTGTCATGGTATTTTACCATAAACACTTATGGGTTTCAGTGTTTCGTAATAATTAAGGTGAATATTGAAATCAATTAAATTTGTTTAAAAACATTAATTGCATCATCAATGATTTCAGAAATATCTGTTGCTGGTATTTCTGTCTTGTTGATTGCCCAAACCTTGGCACCGGGGTGTTTGTAAGATAGCAACTGGGCAAAGGGATAGACAACAAAACTTGTGCCAGAAATAATCACTAAATCTGATTGCTGCATTACCTTAACTGATTTTGCCAGATTATCGGCGTTAATTGCTTCACCATATAAAACAATTCCTGGTCTGATAATACCGCCACAATTTTGATGGCGAAAAGAATGAGCATACTCTAAATAGTCTACATTATGCTGGCATTTAGTACAGTATATCTGATAAAGGCTGCCATGAAATTCGGTTACATGCTTGTTACCTGCTTTTTTGTCCAATCCGTCAACATTTTGTGTGATAAGATCACCTTTTTGGTTACAAATTTCCGCAATTTTTTGATGAATGATATTGGGCTGAGCGTCAGGAAAATACATATTATTCATCACAAAATGATAGAAAAACTCGGGACGCTTTAAAAGCGTTTCTTGGCTTAGAATTGTTTCGGGACTTTCTGAAACACCGTCATAAATGCCATTTTTTGAGCGATAATCTGGAATACCAGAATGAGTTGAAACACCGGCACCGGTTAAAAATACAATATGTTTTGCCATTGTAATATCTTGTTTGAGTTCGGTTAATTGCTTTTCTTTGATCATCATTTTTCCCCCCTAAAAGTAGTGATAACTATATGATAGTTTACTACAAGTTTTTGTATAAATAAAAATTCATATGGTAAGCAGCTTGCTCACTATATGAATTTTGAAAACTATAAAATTTGAATGTGGTGTGCCTGACACTCCTCAATCATTTTTTTCGGCCATATGCTTGCTTGCACTTCACCAATATGTGCTTTTCCCAATAAAAGCATGCATAAACGAGACTGCCCTATACCACCTCCGATAGAATACGGCAATTCGTTTTTTAACAGCATTTTGTGGAATGGAAGTTGTTCGCGCTCAAGATGACCAGACTTTTTAAGCTGTTCGTGCAGACTTTGGGGACTAACACGAATTCCCATTGAAGAAATTTCAATCTTTTGCTTAAGCGGTTCATACCAAAAAATGAGATCGCCATTTAATTGCCAATCGTCATAATCTGGTGCACGACCATCATGGGGCTTACCACTATGTTGCAGTTTGTCGCCGATTTTCATAATGAAAACAGCTTTTTCTTTTTGAGCAATCTTATTTTCTCGTTCTTCTGGGCTTAAAGTTGGCCATGTGTTTTCAAGTTCTTGGGTTGTTACAAAATGAACTTTATCTGGTAAACGATGAGTGGATGCTGGGTAACGGTTAGCACATTCCGATTCAACTAATTTAATTGCGTCAAAAATCTGCAGGACAGTAGTTTTTAAAGTTTCTTCAGTTCGCTCATTTTGCGCAATTATCTTTTCCCAGTCCCATTGATCAACGTAAATTGAGTGAAAATTATCAAGGTCTTCATCTCGCCGAATAGCGTTCATATTAGTATAAAGTCCCTCATGCATAACAAAGTTATATTTTTTAAGAGCCATTCGTTTCCATTTAGCCAATGAATGAACAATTTGAACTTCATCGTCCTTAGAAAGTTCTTTAGCATCAAAAGTAACGGGACGCTCAAATCCGTTTAAGTTATCGTTTAATCCGGTGCTTTTTTCAACAAAAAGTGGTGCAGACATTCTTTGCAAATTTAATTTTTGACCTAAGATGGCTTGGAACCGCTCACGAATAAAGACAATTGCTGCTTCTGTGTCACGAATAGTCAGAGTGGGATGATAATCCTTAGGAATAATTAAAGTCATGGTGTTTACCTCCAGTTTTTAGTGCAAAGAAAAGCCCTTCGCCTAGTTTAATAAAACTAAGGACGAAAGGCTTTTTCCGCGGTACCACCTAAATTGTCCGAAATCGGACCAACTCATGAAGCACAATCATGCTTCACCAGCGTGATAACGTACTGGCGACGACGCTGCTTACTTTAATTTCTATTTCAGAGCGTTGCTAAAAAGGGTTTTTCAATAATTCAGGGTCTGCCAGTTTCGCATTATCACTGGCTCACTGAAAGAGATAAATTATTTACTCGTCTTTTTCATTGCATTTTATCTAATTTATATTTAATAATATTTTTAACAAAAAATCAAGTAAAAGTTAAGACGAGAGAGTAAAGCTAACTAAAAATACTTCGTCTGTTATAATGTATTGGACTACATATTCGAGGAGAATTTTATGGTTGGATTTTATCTTATATTAGATGCGATATTGTTCGGTTATACTTGTTATAGTTGGTATTGGCAAGCAAGTATTGACTTAAAGGGGCAGTATCGGATATCTTCAGTTGTTTGGGCTATTATTTTTATATGGGTTGGTTTTACTTGGCAGTTAATTGAAAAAAGTGACCAAGGCTTAGGGATTTTTTTGGCAATTTTTTTAATTATGGCGATCATTGACGGTTATACAGGTTTTGGACCAAATAAAGTAGTTGTATCGGGCTACTTTCGTCGAACAGTTGCTTATTCGGATATAATGCTTGTAACTTTAATTAGGGTACCGAATCCGAGAAAAAAGCAAGTGATTTGTATTCTGACAACACAGCAGAACCGCCAATACTATTTGCGTTTTTCACATGGGGTGGCGCAGATTGTTGAAGCTTTAAAACAGCATATCCATCATGATATTAAAATTGAAATTCAAGATATTATATAGAGCAACTATTCAAAAATAGTATGCTTTTTTGATTGTGTTTGAAATGAAAATTCCCTGATTGAAATTTTACGTTATTTAGTAGACTAAATTTATTGTTTTGCTAACTTAACTATGTAAATAATCCCATAACTAAGTCTTAGTTATGGGATTATTGCTAAGTGGAATTTTTTGATTATAAAATCGGTGATAACATTCGTGAGAAACTTTGTAGTGTCTTAAGCCATCGCCCTTGTTCTGCAATCATTTGAGGTGTCAGTAAGTAAGAATTTTGCATATCTTCTTCAAAAGATTGTGCTACTTCACGAGCAAAATTTTTATCATAGAAAACGGCTATATCTTCAAAATTGAGGTCGTAAGAACGATAATCTTGATTCATTGACCCTACTGTAGCAAAGGTATCATCAACTACAATCGTTTTGGCATGAATGAATCCTTTAGTATAGATATAGATTTTGGTACCGTATCGTGATAGCTCGTTGGCGTACCACTGTGTTGCCCGATAAATGAAAGGATGGTCGGGTTTGCAAGGAATCATAATGCGCAAATCAATCCCAGACATAGCTATTGTCTGTAAAGTGGCAAACATTGCATCATCGGGAATCAGATAAGGTGTTTGCAGCCAGAGACGTTTTTTGGCTAGTGACATCAAACGCATAATTCCATTACGCATATTGGCATTGTAATGATCAGGACCATCGGAGACAATTTGCATTGCAACATCTCCTGGTCGAATTTCATTTTCATCTAAATTGGGAAAAAGTAAGGTGTTAAATGTAATTAGCTGCTTTTCCTTTTGAATAGAAGCATTCCAATCCATCACAAACCGCTCTTGTAAAAGTAAGGAAGCCGAACCAACGATTCGAACTTGGCTGTCTCGCCAATAGCCAAATTTTTTCTTACGACTCAAATACTGGTCTCCGATATTAAAACCGCCTGTCCAGGATGTTTTGCCGTCGATTACCACAATTTTGCGGTGCAAATGATAATTGATTCGGTATCTAGTAATCATGTTGCGGGAAGTAATAAAAGGAAGAACTTCGCCACCAGCCTTGCGTAACTGATCAAACCAAGTTTTAGTAGCACCTAGTGATCCCCATGCGTCATAAAGAAGACGTACGCTAACTCCAGCCTTGGCTTTTTTTATTAGCAAATTAAGAAATTCATTACCAATTTCATCATTATAAAAGGTATAAAACTCAACGTTAACTGTCTGTCTTGCACGTTCAATATCGTGCATCATATCACGAAACATTGGCTTGCCATCTGTATATAGTTTAACATGGTTGTTTTTGCTTAACGGCGACTCACCCTTGTGATCAAAGAATCGGACAACAATTTTAGCCTTGTTTGAACTATCGGCTGTACTAGTCTTTTTTGGCGCTTTTGTGATTGATTTTTGTACATTGCGTAAGCCGATGTGATTTTGCTTATTGATTGCAAAAATATTTTCTTGTGAGATTCCTCGACCAAAAAAACCGTAAATAGTTAGTCCAATAACGGGGAAAACTAATAAAATAATTAACCAAGCCCAAGTAGTTGAAACTGAACGGCGTCTGTGAAAGACGATGTAAAAAGATAAGATGGTATTAGTAATAATGAGTATCCAAAATACGTCCCGTAATAGACTCACTTAAGTCCTCCTGAATTATTTTTAAAACCAATAAATTTATTAACCATATTAATCACAAATGGATTATCATGCATCCAACTATGCTCAGCGTCCTTAGATCCACGAACTTCAACCTCATGATAAGATTTTGCATTGGGCGCTAAAATGTAACGAATACTTTTGGCCGAAATAACTGAAATAAATTTGTCACTGTTGGTGTTATCTAAAACATTACCATAAATATTTAATACAGAAATATTGGGATTAAATTGTTTACGGTGAAATAGTAGATACAGATAATGTATGTTAATCACATTGGGCCGTCCATTGTGATTAAAGCCGTTAACATTGGGGATGTCGCCTAAATAAGTCACACCGTCAAATGGTCCTGCAATGAAGATGCACTTAGTTAAACGGGGAAAGTTTTTTTTGCGATATGTGCGCATTTCAGTCCGAACCACACATGGACACGCTAATGAATGTGCAACAGCTGTATACTGGGTAAAGTGATAATGTTTAGCTAAAAAAGGTAATACAAAACGTAAGTAGTAGTCAATTGCATAAACGCCAACAATTCGTTGACGAAAAACAACTTGAATAATGGGATTTTCATCACCGGTCCAAGTGCCTTCTAATTTAAAGTTACCTAGTAAATCAGCAGTAACTTTGAGGTAATTGGTGTCACCTTTTTCCTTTAAAGCTGTTTTAACCATAACGTTGGTTGTATAATCACCGCCACGGAAACCATGAAAATATATTATGGGTATTTGTTCAAAATTACCACGCTTTTTTTCAACAGTCGTCCTATCATCAATATGTTGCTTATGAAGACGCAAAAAAATACGTAGAGGTGCAATTGTCGCCAAAATTGCTAATGCTATCATATTGAATCGACTGGGATCTTTTGATAGATTGTGTTTGTGGTTTTTTTCCGCATCTTCTTTATATTTTTTTGTGTTGAAAAACATAATACCACCTTAATACTAGAGTTAGTTATATTTTAGCATTGCTGGCAAATTTTTTAAGAAAAGAGATACAAATGAAATTCTATGCAGTCAAAAAAGGTCGTCAACCAGGTGTTTATCGCACTTGGGAAGCGGCAAAAAAACAGGTTGATGGCTATCCCAACGCGGAATATAAGTCCTTCAAACAGGTAACAGATGCTACCGAATATTTGAATTGGGATAGAGCAACTGTTAATCAATTTTTTCAAAAGGATGAAACTTCATTAAAGCAGGCGATTGCCAAGATCCAGAATGAAAGCCAAACTATTTCAAAAATATCAAAGCAGCAATCAACTCCACCGCAAAGTAAAACGGTTCCCCGTTTTAGTAATTTGGATAAGTCGAGCGAATATTTTGCAACAATTTACACCGATGGAGGAACCCGCAATACTGGCAACTTTAAAGGCGGTCACGTGCGGGCAACTGATAAAGCAGCATGGGCTTATCTTATTGAGTGGCAGCAAGAAGGCAAGCAAATGTCAACTTATGATTCAAATGGTGAATTTGGTGCTACTAATAATAAGATGGAATTAACAGCCTTAATTGAAGCTCTAAAAAAGTTGCTTGAATTAGGTTTTAATAAGAAGCCATTATTATTTGTTCTTGATTCACAATATGTCTTAAATCCAATTATTAAAGGCTGGCTTAAGGGCTGGAAAAAGCGTGGTTGGCGCAAGAGTACTCCTGGTGAAATTGCAAACCTTGAATGTTGGCAGGAACTTGACAGATTGCTTGCACAATTTTTACAGCCTAAATTTGAATGGACTAAAGGACATGCCAATAATCGTGGCAATGAATTTGTTGATCGTACATTAAATAAGTTTATGGATCAGATGTGATACTGTTTGCCTTGCACTACAATTACTCATCCAAAAAGGTGACTAAAGAAATCACTGATATTGTGCCATAATTGTTCAAATAGATTTTGATTTTCGGGAGTATTGATTTTATCAAAAATCCCTTTGGCATTTTTTTCAATATTTTTCGAAAGTTCTCCAGCTTGATCCTTAAAGTGATTGTCTTTCAAGGCCCCAGAATTACGGATTTCAATTAGAATATTGATGATTTGCTGCTTTTGGTTTTCATTAATGACATTACCAAGATGGTTAATATTTATCTGGTTGTTAACGATATCGTGAATTTGACTATCAGAAACGTTATTACCAATTTTTCCCATTTCTTGTTTGGCACCCGCAACTGCATTGTTTAATTGGGCATCACTATAACCGTCTTTATTCTTGTTTTCTTTGGTAATTTTGCTCAGTGTTCCCATTTCATCTTGTGCTGCATTGACTTGATTTTGACTAAGTTCTTCGCCATGTTTACTGTAAGCCGCATAGACACCGGCTAAAGCGCCGGAGCCATCAATTGGAATAGCACTCGTAACGTAAATGTTGGCATCGGTAATTCCTGCGGTTAAAGCTGCATTTTTGTATTGGTCGGCTGTAATGGTTGTAATGTTATTATGGCCTTCGTAAGGAAGAATGCGGACATTGATTCCACTGCCTGCGCTGGTTTTTTGAATCATTGCACTTGACCAAACACCAGAATTGGTCGTGAAATTAGAGCCGGATGGATTAAGATACTTAACTAAATCGGAACCATTAATAGTTGTTGTTTGATAACTTGCACTATTAAGTGGCGCAATTAAAGTTTTGACTGTGCCACTACGCTGGTTGGCGGTTAGGGAGGTGCCTAGACTAACAATTGGTAAATTTTCAGCTCTAACTGATTGCTGAAAGCCATTAATGGTCAAAATACCAAAGAATAACGTTACAATAATGGTTAGAATTGTTTTTGCTTTTTTCATAAATCAATAACTCCTTTTAATTAACCAATTATACTAAATACAAATGATAAAAGGATAATTATTGTATTGGTAGAAATCTATTTTATAGTATTTTTAAAATTCAAGAAAATTTAAGATGGTATAATAAATAATAAGGGAGGGGTGCTATGATTCAGCAACCTGAATTAACGGTCATTATGCCCGTTTACAACGTTGAAAAGTACATTGGGCGGGCACTTGATCATTTGGCTAAACAAGATAATCCTAACTTTAAGTTGTTAATTATTAATGATGGTTCAACCGATAATACAAGTAAAATAGCCGAAAGTTACCGTAGTCAGTTTCGATATTTAAAAATTATTAATAAGTCCAATGGTGGGCTGTCAGATGCACGCAATGTTGGTATTGCTCATGTTGATACACCATATTTCACTTTTCATGATGGCGATGATTGGGTTGATTCTGGTTATACGGCCTTTTTTGTGCAGGCATTTCATAATCATCCGGATGCAGCGATGGTATCATGTGGTTTTTGGCTAGATTATGAAAGCAGACATGGCTCTGTACCGGTAACCAAAAAAATTATTTGCGGCATGAAGAATAAATTGCGCAGCTATCAATTGATCAATAATCCGTTGGGCTCGCTATTTGATAATCATATTCTAGGAACACCGGTCAAAGGTTATACTTGGAATAAGGGTTATAAGCTCTCAGTTGTTAAACAAAATAAGCTGCAGTTCATGGAAAACTTAGCTTTTATGGAAGATCAAATTTTTAATGTTCAATATCTATCATTAACTGAAGGCTTTTATTGTAATAGTCAACCGCTATATCACTATTGGCAGCGTAAAGACAGTATGGTACATAATTTTAATTTGAAGATGATTCCTGATAATTTTAAAGCGAATTATATAGTCGCTAAAACAATTGTTCAGAGTTTGTGGCAGGAACATAAGAAAAGCAATCTTTCTGAACAAAAACTGATTGATATTAGTGAGAGGAATCAGCGATGAGGGTACAAGTTAATGGTAACGAACTTTATTATAGTAAATTAGGTAGGGGAGAGCCGTTGCTATTATTACATGGCCATCATTTGGATGGTGGGATGTTTGATCAGATAATAGCGCCGTTAGCCTTATACTATACTGTTTATGTACTCGATATGCGTGGGCATGGTCTAAGTCAGGGTGAAGTTGCACAGCATTATCAATCTGAGGTTAATGATGTGGCTTCTTTCATTCGAAAAGTTAATATTCGTGGTTGCTATTGCTTTGGCTTTGATGCTGGTGGTCTTGTAGCAATGATGCTTGCAAGTCAAGATCAGGCAATTTTTAAAAAGTTAATGGTAGCAGGTGTTTTCGTTAATGGTAATGGAATTCGACCGTATCATTATTTAACGGAAGGTTGTCTTCGCTTTTTGCAGCTGAACCGCGAAAGTCGTGTTGAATTGACGGAAAGTTACCTGTCGGTTGACAGCTTAAAAGCAATTAAGATACCAACTTACTGTGTAGTTGGTGAAAAGGATTGGGTTAAAGTTGAGCATGTTCGCTGGTACAGCCAGTTAATCCCACAAGGACAATTAATGATAATGCCCAGACAAAAGCATAATAGTTATGCAGTTAAAAGTTTTAAGTTGCTTGATTTAATGGAAACATTCTTTAAATAAATACTTATAGACTAATTATTATTTAAGTGTGGTAGTAAATCATTATATTATTTTAAATCCAAATTACAGATAGGTGTTAAGCAAGGAGTTTAACGCTTTTTTTATGCGCTTAACAGTTTATATTGAATAATAATCAAAAAGGCAGTTATTGCCTTTTTTATTGCTTTTAAGCATAACATAATTTTAATCAATTATTAATAACCTTTGTTATCAAAGAGTTTATGTTTACTTTTTCTTCGCTTATTTAACTTATTTTATTAATTGTTGTTTACTTAATTATTAATTGCTAAACCCATGCTAGTAGCTAATTAGCTTTAATTAAATCTAGCTTTTTTAGAATTTACAATTTTTCCTAATAACGGTAATTCTATATTACTTTTTTTTTTTTTTTTATATACTCTGTACGATCCCGCAAATTGATATATCATAAACTTAAGCGCATTTAGTAATAGCTTTCATTTC
>NZ_REHC01000003.1 GCF_003692965.1 Lactobacillus sp. ESL0246
CTGTATGCCACGATTATTTGCGGGGTTTTACTGGTGTTAAGTCTCGGCGGTTTAATTTGGACTTTCATGCTTCGGCCGCGCTAGTTTTTAACTATAAAGGAGGTGGTGTCATTTTGAAAGCATTGATCGCAAAATTTTCCTATCGCCGCGTGCAGTGGTTTTGGTTAGGATTATCGATTCTCTTAGCAATTGCCTTTGCGACGTGTCTGTACTTTACCATCAAAACCTATCACGATTTCAATACTTGGAAGATGATCAATCTTTATTAATTAGTAAACAATCGTTGGATAATCATTGCAAGATGATTAGTTGTGTATGAAAAATCTGAATTTGAAGGAGGAACTTCAAGATGAAATTAACTAAAATAGCCAGTTTGGTAATGACAAGTGCTACGGTCTTGTCGACCGTAGCGGCTGCTACTCCAGCCATTATTCAAGCTAAAACCCAAGAAGGTAATAAAACTATGAACGGTGGTAAAGCCTTACCAGATACCAATCATAGTACGGTAGGAATAGGCTTTAGCCAGGACCAAGACGCCAAGCCAGATCCTAATAAGCACCATGATGATGATGGCGTCGGATACTTACGTTTACAATACGTGCCCGCAGTGCTGGACTTTGGTAGTCATACCAAGTTTAATCCCGCTGCTCCGATCTTTACAGCAGCTGGTAAAAATTTAAATAACTCCGGCAATGATTCCGCAACCAGCAAGGGATATGCCGGGGCAGATAACCAGACCCCAAAGCTTACTACCACTAATCCTAATTTAAGTGGTGTTAATGGCAAGACTTGGGTAACAGTAGTTGATAAGCAAGATAGCCGTACAGACACTGATGATAAGAATAATAAAATTACAGGAGATTGGCAATTAAGCGTCAAAGCCGATGGCCCGCTGACCACTGGCAAAGACGCTGATGCTAAAACAATTGCTGGGGCTACGTTGGCTTTTAGCAATACTGCAGCTGCCGCAGCAGGATACGTTTTTGGCTTAACGGGAAGTGTTGCAGATAAAGGATATGAACCCGCCTATGCACCACTATCTCCTACAGCAACAAAGAAATTGACGGTTAATTTAGCTGCCGACAGTACTGCAGTTCAGGTTGGAACTGCACCAATAGGTTCTAGTAATGGTGGTGCTTTCGTTTTTGCTTGGGATCCAAGTGATATTCAATTAGCTTTACCAACAGATGCCAATATCGTAAAGGGAACATATACGACCTCACTAACTTGGACTTTATCCACGGGAATTAAGTAAACGTAAGATTGTGTATTTTGTCAAGATACTTACTAACTAACAATTAAGTGATATATCTTTGCACTAATACCTATAAGTTTTGTCTGATTTTCTTAAATTAAAGTTTAAGGAAATTCTGGTAGAAGTTTGTTGTTAGGCAACAATAATAATGATTTTATAAAAGGTGCTCAAGCATAAAGCTTGAGCATCTTTTTTTGTTTAATTAGGATTATAAAAAGGCAGTAGACAACTTTGAGGTTACTCATTTGTTGCTAAAATAGCTTTAATAACATAACAAAACTAAATTTGAGTCTTGTTTTCTTATCTAATCAAATAACAAATTAATTAATGAAAAAAGAGACCAGCTTTTTGATTCATTTTACCCATTTCCTAGGCACTAGGCACTTTTTTAGTTATAATAGACTAAATAGATGGTATTTTTATAAAGAGGTAGTTATGAACAAAGAAGAAATTCTTCAATTGATGCACCCAATGAAATTAATTGGGTTAAGTGGAAACCCGGTTTTGAATGAAAAGATTGCTACAATTTTGAAAAAGCCGTTAATTGAAACCGCCGTTCAACATTTTAGTGATGGTGAAATTCAGGTTAATATTGGTGAAAGTGTCAGAGGGTGCGATGTTTTCGTTATTCAATCAATTCAAGATCCTGTAAATGAAAACTTTATGGAATTAGAAATTGTTTTGGATGCCCTTCATCGAGCATCTGCACATCGCATTAATGTTGTTGTACCGTATTTGGCATATTCACGTTCTGACACTAAGACACGTTCACGTGAACCAATTACTGGTAAGTTAGTTGCCAATCTGCTTCAAATTACTGGAATGGATCACTTAATTGCACTTGATTTGCATGCCGCCCAAATTCAAGGTTTCTATAATGTTCCGGTTGATCATTTGCATGCAATGCCACTGTTAGCGCAATATTTTATTGATAATGGAATTGCGACTACAGATGATGATGATATTGTAGTTGTTTCGCCTGATCACTCAGGGGCTAAGTTGGCCCGAAATTTTGGTCAAATATTTGATGCTCCAATTGCAATTGTTGATCAACGTCGGGCACGTTATGACACAGATGTTCATGATGTGATCGGCAATGTTAAAAATAAGAAATGTATTATAGTTGATGATTTAATAGACACCGGATCAAGAATTTCTTCCTCAACTAAGTCGGTAATGGCTGCAGGGGCTAAAAAAGTTTATGTTGCTTCAACACATGCGTTACTTTCACAGAATGCAACTGAAGTTTTAAACGAATTGCCAATTGAACAAATTGTCGTTACTGATACTATTAAGCATAATCATTACCCAGATAGAATGGTTCGAATTTCGGTTGATTTATTGTTAGCTCGTGGAATTAATTATGTTTATAATGATCGTTCTATGCACTTGCTGAGTGAAAGTGAATTGAAATAATGCACAGACGGTTATTTATTACTATAATATAAAGCGACTATATTGTTGAAGTTATATTGGTATCTTTTTGTTTATTTATTTTATATCATTGGTATAATTAAAAAGAAATGTATAGGAAGAGAAGAACCACTATGGCAAGACGAAAAAATTATAAAAGGCGAAGAATTATTTTAAGGAATACTTTTCAATTGATCAGGAAAAATGGAATGGATAATGTTTCTTTTCAAATGATTGCAGAAAAGTCAGGAATTTCTAAGTCACTTTTACAGTCATACTATCCACATAAAGCTAAGCTGACAGATGATATAATTAGAAATATACTTAATACTTTAGATGCACAAGTAAGAAGTATTTATGATGCTGAAAGTGGTCATATTGGGGCACGAACCAAAGCATTTATTTATACAGTTGCAATGTTAGGCATTTATGATAATGGTCTTAAGCGGATTATTACTGAAGTTTTTAGTAGCAATGAGACTCTTGATAATTGGTTGCAGATTCTAGCAAGCTGGATTAAGGAAAAACAAATCTTTGATGAAACTACATTTGACTTAAATGAAGTTCAATGTGGCTTAGCTTTTGTTATTACTGGAGTTGGACGACTATATAATAATAGTAAGAGATTTGCGCTTTCTGCAGAACAAATGGCTGATTATGCTACTGGTTCATTAATGTATAGTTTCTTACACTGTACACAAAAGCAAATTACTGAAAGTCTTAATGATGGGCACAAGATTATTGCTGCAGTTGATATAAAATCAATTCACCATGAAATTGATACCATGTTTGATGAAGGCAAAGATATTGTTTGTTAGAAGGGAAAGATATGGCAAATGGCGCGCGAACTAATTTGCGCAAACCAACTGGACAAGATCAGAAAATTAACTATAAGAAGATTATGTCCTTTATAATTTTTATAATTGTAACGTTAGTAATGGTTACTATCACTTTTCTTAATCCTTTTTTTATGAAAGGGCAACTTAGGAACAATAATAATGAAGTTGTCGTTGTTAGACAGGTCAATAAGCATTTCGATGTACTGGCCGAAACAATTGGAGCCAATAAAAATGGTAATGCAAATTTATTAACTACAAAGCAAACTCAGCCAATTGCCGATCATATTATTGATTATGCTTTAGGATTTCCTTGGTTTAAAGTTAGTAATAGAAGGCTTGCAGAGCAGATACTGAAAGATATTGATTCAAATATTGACCAAGGCTCATCAAGCGATGCGCAATTAGTGCGGTTGAAATTAAATAAATTAGGAGATAATGCACCTTATGAGGTAGCGGATGCCTTTAATTTGAGTACTGTTACTTTAGGCGGAAATATTGCTTTTGGCTTATTGTTTATGAATTCTATTTTAATTGTGATGGCAGTTATTAGCTTTCGTTCCATAATTAAAGAAATAAGTGCAATAATGACTTCTAAGCAATTAACGCATATCATTACGGCAGCAGTAATGTGGGCTGGTTTTTGGTTGATTCTTATTTCTGGTATGATGGCCCTCGTACCAGTAATTTTTAATGTTGAAGGGTTAGCAGTTTTAGGCTATGTGTTAGAAATTAGTAGCGGTATTTTCTTGGACTTTGTAATTGTGGGAGTAATTATTTACATTTTAAGCGCAATTCCATGGGAAATTAGTTCACCTAATAATTAGCCAATTATATTTAAAGGAAATAATCATGAAAATTTATTTTGCCAATGCTCTATTCTCACAAGCAGAAATTAATTATAACGCGCAGTTAGCAGCTAAAATTCGGCAGTTAAGTGATGCGATCGATTTATATTTACCACAAGAAAACAATGAAATTAATGATAAGCAGGCTTATGCTGATTCAAAAATGATTGCCTTGGCGGATACTAAAAAACTAATTCAAAGTGATTTAGTGGTAGCAATTTTAGATGGTAATACTATTGATAATGGTGTTGCTAGCGAGATTGGAGTTGCTTATGCTAAAGAAATACCAATTGTGGGATTATATACGGATACTCGTCAGCAAGGTAGTGACAATAAGCAGAAGCTATCTGCCTTAAGTCAGATAGCTGAAAATCAATTTCATTATGTTAATTTATATACGACCGGTTTAATTAAATTGAATGGTACAATAGTGAATAGTGAAGCAGATTTATTAGCCGCTGTTGCCAAGTACTTATAATAATTAGATGTTCGATGAAATTTGCTCTATCATAGATAAACAAGTTTATTTTGAAAGTATAGCGTTAATATTTAATAACAAAGATAAAAACATTTAAAATGTAGAAGAACAGAGTTAAGATATCTGTTCTTTTTATTTAAAGAAAATTTGCTACTAATGGGAAAAATATTTCTAAAATTCGAAAAAATAGCGTTCTTAAGTAAGTTATTGCCGTATAATTAAGCAGTTAGAATAATAACTAAGAGGTAAAAATGATGAGTAAGAAAACACAAGTTGGTCTTATTTTTGGTGGAAATTCATCTGAATATGAAGTTTCAATTATGTCAGGCCATAATATATATAATGCAATTGACAAAAGAAAATTTGATGTACACCCGATTTGGGTTACCAATGATGGCTATATTGCCAATGAACAAGATTCGCTGAAAGTATTAGAAAATCCACACTATACGGTAAAAAATCCCCATCAAGTTAATAATATTTCTAATTTGAATTCATTAGCCGAGCTACCTGAAATTGACGTCTTCTTTCCCATAGTACACGGAAATCTGGGCGAAGATGGTAGTTTACAAGGACTATTTCGGATTTTAGATAAGCCGTTTGTCGGTGATGATGTCTTAGCCTCTGCGGTAACAATGGATAAAGAGTTCACCAAAATTTTGGCTCAACGTGCTGGCGTGGCAGTGGCTGATTGGATTGCAATCAAACGTTTTGAATATCAGGAAGAAGATAATTGGAAGCAAGATTATGATAAAATCAGCGCTAAATTAGGTAATGATTTATTTGTTAAGCCGTCTAATCAGGGCTCATCTGTAGGTGTTCATCACGTAACCAATAAAGAAGAATTTGACGCTGCCTTAGCCGATGCATTTCGGTATGATGACAAGGTATTAATTGAAGAAACAATTCACGGAACTGAAGTTGAAACAGCTGTATTGGGTAATGACCAGCCAATAGTTTCTGGTGTCGGTCAGATTATTAATGCTGAAGGCACATTCTATAGCTACGAAAACAAGTATGATGATGATTCAACTACTGCTTTGCAAATACCAGCAAATTTACCTGATAATATTATCAAGCAAGTTAAAGCAAATGCTTTAAAGGTTTATCAAGTAACTGAATGTAGTGGTATGGCACGTGTTGATTCTACTTTGCGTGCGAGTGACCAGAAAATCATTTTAACAGAAGTTAATGCCTTACCAGGTTTTACTAACATTAGTATGTACCCTAAGCTGTTTGAAGAAGCCGGAATAGCATATACAGATTTAATTACTCGATTAATTGAATACGCTCAACAGAGATATGCACATAAAAAAACGTTGCTACATAAAATAGGCTAATTAGATTGTGCTAGGGAGTAATAATTTATGGCTAGTGATAAGCATAATTTTGAAGAATTAACGGCGCCGGCTGCGACTGCAAAAAAATTGCATGTTAGTGTTGCTACATTACGAAAGTATTCACTAATTGTTGAAAGAGTCACCGGTCGCCCCGATTATTATCCAAGAACTAAGCAGAAGGCTCGATTATATAGCAAGCAAGATGTTCAGGACTTACAAGATTTTCATAAATTGGCTCAAGAAAATGGGCTGACCCTGCAAGAAGCAGCTCAACAAATATTTGCGGTTAGTGCGCAAAATCAAAATTCAATCGGTGGAATTGATTCTCATAATCAGGAAACAATGACTGCACCACAGACAATGAAATTGCTTAATGCATTGCAACAGACAATTATGCAGCAGAATACGGCGCTCAAAGATTTACAAGAACAAATGAATCGAATTGAGGCCCAAAATAAAGAGTTGTTAGAAAAGTCGAATAAGCAGGAGCACGATTTGACTGCTTATTTACCTGATATTTCTGGCATTGTAGATAATGACTTGGATGATCAAAAAGATCCTGAATCCATAACAGTAGCCGAAAAGAGGTCACAGATTATTCACGATCAACATAAATCAAGTGAGCAAGTTCACGAAGAAATTCTAGCTAAAGCTCAAGAAAATGCTCAAAAGAGTTCTACATCTAATGAATATCGCACCTTAGCCGATATGCAAGTGGAACCCGAAAAGAGTCACTGGTGGCAACGATTTATTAATCTATAACTGAAAATGATCAATTCTTTTAGATAAACTTAACTAGTGTGTGACTACTTATGAGTTAAAGTAAGAAGAATAGATATGGAGGCTGACATTGAAAAAAATTAAGCAACGCTATCTTTTAGCAGTAATTGTTGGTTTCATTGGACTTATTTTAACTGCATGCACATACTTTGCTACCGAAATTTATCATCGAAATGATGTAGCTTTAATTACTGATACTACTATTAAAGATACTTTAGTAGAGAAGAGTAAAGATGTTTATGACAACAAGGATGAGACTCGAAAGCAAATTTTACATCTAAAAATTTTATCTGGTAAATACAAGAATAAAAAATTTACAGCAACTAATCTTTACTACCCATCACAACTAGTAACCCAGAAGTATCGTTGCAGACAGCGAGTTTTTGTTAGTATTAAAAATGGAGATCTTACTATTCAAAATCCAAAACGAGATTGGGTTATTGTTCTTGCTTTAACGGTAATGATTACCTTAATGATTGCTATCTCTGGCAAGCAGGCAGTAGGGTTAATTTTATCCATGACACTTAGCTGGGTACTGTTTTATATAGTTATTCTGCTAGATATTAAATTAAATGGTGCTTATGTTGTCTTATTATTCGGTTTAGCGGATGTAATTTTTTCCTTCTTTAGCTTGCTAATAGTTCAAGGGCTCAATCGAAAAATGTTGGTTACATGGTTAGCTACATTATTAGGAGTTTTTGTTTCGTTTGCACTTTGTTATTTGATCATGCGCTTGACTGGGGAATCTGAAATCAAATATGAAACGGGTGACTATGCGACCCAAGATCCACGAGGAATTTTTCTTGCACAAACTTTATTGGGGATTTTAGGCGCAGTGATGGATGAGGCAACTGATATTATTTCTAGTTTATATGAGTTAATTCAAACTAAAAAAGAGCTAACGGCTAAGCAATTAATTATAAGTGGCCGAACCATGGGACAGGAAATAATGGGGCCATTGATTAATGTTTTAGTTTTAATTTTTATGTCTGAAGCATTGCCATTAACGATTATTTATTTGCGTGATAACAATAGTTTAAGTTCAACTTTTGGCTTTACATTATCACTTGGCGTTACTCAAAGTGTAGTTTCTGCTATTGGAATTGTGTTAACCGTTGTTTTTGCAACAGGATGCAGTTTGTTATTTTTAAAAAATGATTGGTGGAAAGCGAGTGATCAAAAATGAGTACACTAGTTGCTTTGTTAATTGTTTTAGCATTATTAATGACAATAATTGGTGGAGAAACGGGAATTCGCAGTTTTTTTAGTGTTTTAATTAATACTTTATTATTGATTTTACTGGCACTACTAATTTCTTGGGGAATTAATATTCCAATTTTAATTTTGATTTTTATACCACTTAAGTTAGTTACAATTATCTTTTTAGGCACTCATGATTATCAAGTAGCTAAAAATTCATTTTATTCGGCATTATGTATTTGTCTTGCAGTTAGTGGCTTGATTTTAGTTTTTGAATGGTTGGCACAGGCTGCTGGACTCGGTCCCGAAGCTGGTGAAATACTGGTTGGTTTATCACAGATGCCAGGCTTGAGCTACCCATTAATTGCAGTTGCGGTAGCTATTTTCTCCTGTCTAGGTGCAGTTGCTGAAGCAGCAGTTGCCATGAGTTCGGGACTACTGGAAATCAAAAAGCATAATCCAATGATTACTCGCCAACAATTAGCGAATAGTGGTAGTAAAATCGGTAATGATGTTTTAGGGACAGCGATGAATACCATTTTATTTGGGATGTTCGGTAGCTTTTTATCATTATTTTTGTGGTACATTCGTTTAAATTACACAATTGGTGAAATTGTGAATGAAAAGATGTTTGTCAATGAGATTTTAGTTATAACATATTCACTAATTGGTGTATTATTAACAGTACCACTAACGACTGTTTTTTTAACAAGAAGCATGGTAAAGCACGAGGTAAAAAATGAAGGAAAATGAAATAGAATTAACTAATTTTAATGGGCGTAAATTTAAGATTCATCCCTATATGTTAGCTTCAATTGGTGATTTAGTTACTCCTCAACATCCTTTGGCTATCGTTATTCCAGGCGGTAGTTTTGATCATCTCTCTAAGCGAGAAGGCGAGCCAGTAGCATTAGCATTTAATAATTGCGGCTTTAACAGTGTCGTGATGGAGTATAATCTTGTCCAAGATGATGGAGATATCTATCCCGATGCGGGATTAGATGTTTTAACAACTGTAAAATATTTTCGCGATCATGCTAGTGATTACCAAATTGATCCAGAAAAGATTGTAACAATTGGTTTTTCAGCTGGTGGGCATGTTGCAAGTTTTGCTAATAGTATTGCTAATTCTTCTAAATATCAAAATGAATTTGGATTTAAGAGTAGTACAGTTTTACCAAATAAAACAATATTAGGTTATCCGTTAATCAATTTAGATAAGATTGGTTTTGCTATACCGGATGACGAAGAAGACAAGGTACCAGGAGATGAATTCGTCAAAGATAGTGCATTAGGTGTGACGCCCAAGACACCAGCGACATTTATTTTTCATGCTTGGGATGATCCAATTGTTTTAGTAACAAACACATTAGAATATCTGGATGCTTTACATAAAAATAAAGTTTCTTGTGAAGCTCATTTATTCAACCGTGGTGGTCATGGTTTTTCTTTAGGACGTGAAGATATGACAATTAAGGGTCGTGAATGGCAGGCTAATCCGCATGCTGCACACTGGTTTGAGTTAGCCCAAGAATGGCTTACAAGTGAGTGGTCAAAATAATCTTGAAGAAATAATAAATGTCAAGTTTTTCACGCACATATCTTGCTTTTTTTAAATGAAAGTATATAATTATGTATTTAAATCGAGAGAAAGGACATGATTTTTTGAAACTAGTTAAGATGAAATCTTTGACAGTAATTAATGGCTTGTTAACTTTGAGCAGTCTAATCATGTTATTCTTTGGATTGTGTAATCAAGTTAATGAGTCAGATTATTTATTAAACGATGAACAACTAATTGCCCGAACAGGTACCGACAATTTGATTGTTGTTATTGCAATTATTGCATTGATATTTTTTGGATTTGCATTTTTTGCAAGTTGGTTGAGTTCAAGTAAGGTACGTATAATGCGCTATAAAGCATAATTTAGTAGAAAATATGAAACAGCACACCATTTGGTGTGCTGTTTTTGTTTTAAATAAAAAATAGACTAGTTAATTACCAGTCTATTTTTTTAATTGGAGAATTGAGTAAATTTTTAGTACCAATGATGGATTATCCAAAAATTTTTAGCGTTAACCCAAGAACCATATCGACTGTATACGTAATTATCAGCTGTACGTTCTTGGTTTGCTGGAGAGTGATCGCCACCTAAATAAGCTAGGTTAAGTTGGTATTTGCCATAACAAACACCATTTTGAGCATCATATCTGCCACCTGATTCGTGGGTTGCAATCCACTTTTTAGCAGCACGTTCTCTTTTAGATAATTTCCGCGCTGCCTGAACAGTTTGAATGTTTTGGTTATTTGCTGTTTCAAAAATGCTGATAAAACTGAATGATAACGCAAGCGCGGCGATTAATTCATAAATAAGACTTTTACTTTTCTTCATTTTATTTTTCTTTAATTCCCCATAAATAGTTTAACTTATTATTCTTTATCATATTACATAATTAATGTGTCATTGCTGTTACAGAAAGAACACGCATGCCTTACAATCAAGTTTTAATGCTATTTACCTTTAGGTTTGGTAGAATTTACAATAACAATATTATTTAGGAGGTAGATTATGTCAGCAAAACATTTATACGAAGTTTTTCAGCCTGAGCATTATGATTTATATCTAGATATAAATCGTGAACAAAAAACAATTAAGGGGACCTCAACTATTACTGGTGAGGCCTTAGAAGAAACAATTTTTGTTAATCAAAAATATATGACAATCATGTCTGTAAAGAGTAACGACCAAGAATTGCCATTTACTGTTAGCGATGAAACTGAAACAATTAAGATTGACTTAGGTCATCTTGGTAAGACTACAGTTGAAATCACGTATACTGCCCCATTGACGGACACAATGATGGGAATATATCCTTCTTACTACATGATCAATGGTGTAAAGAAACAAATTATTGGAACACAATTTGAAACAACTGCGGCACGTCAAGCATTTCCATGTGTTGACGAACCCGAAGCTAAAGCAACTTTTTCTCTAGCTATTAAATATGATGAACATGATGGAGAAACGACATTAGCCAACATGCCGGAAATTAAAGTTGAAAATGGGGTTCACTACTTTGAAAAGACGGTTAAAATGTCCAGTTATTTGATTGCCTTTGCTTTTGGTGAATTACAATCAAAGGTAACGGAAACTAAAGATGGCGTTAAGGTAGGTGTTTTTGCTACCAAGGCTCATCAAGCTAAAGAATTGGACTTTGCGGTAGGTATTGCTAAACGTGCAATAGAATTTTACGAGGAGTTTTATCAGACTAAATATCCATTGCCTCATTCATGGCAATTAGCTTTACCAGATTTTTCAGCTGGGGCAATGGAAAACTGGGGCTTAATTACTTATCGTGAAGCAGCAGTCTTATTAGATCCAGATAATGCTACAGTTGATCAAAAAGCTTATGTAGCTACAGTTATCGCTCATGAATTAGCACATCAATGGTTTGGAGATTTAGTAACCATGAAGTGGTGGGACGATTTGTGGCTTAATGAAAGTTTTGCCAACATGATGGAATATGTTTCAGTAGATGCTTTAGAGCCTGAGTGGCATATTTGGGATAATACTTATCAAATTTCTGAAGTACCTGCGGCGTTAAAACGAGATGCAACCGATGGTGTCCAATCAGTTCATGTGGAAGTCGAACATCCGGCTGATATTGATTCGTTGTTTGATAGTGCAATCGTTTATGCTAAAGGTTCACGGATGTTGGTAATGGTTCGAGCTTTATTAGGTGACGATGCATTACGTAAGGGTCTGAAGTATTATTTTGATCAACATCAATTTGGCAATGCAACCGGTGACGATCTTTGGAGTGCTTTGTCGACAGCGACTAACTTGGATATTGGCAAGATTATGCACACTTGGCTTGATCAACCAGGTTATCCTGTTGTTAGTGCCGAGGTTAATCAAGCTGGACATTTGATTTTAAGCCAAAAGCAATTCTTTATTGGCGAAGGAAAAGATGCTCAAAGAACATGGGCTATTCCGTTAAATGCTAACTTTAAAGCACCGCAAATTATGACAAATAAACAAGTTGATCTTGGAAATTATAAGGAACTACGCGCTAGTGCCGGTCATGCTTTACGAATTAATGTGGGAAATAGTTCGCACTTTATCGTTAATTATGATCAAACATTAATGACCGATATTATGGCCAACTTTAACGAACTTAAAGCTGTTGATCAATTACAATTGTTACAAGATCTTGGACTTTTAGCAGAGGGTAACCAAATTTCTTATGCTGAAATAGTACCATTATTGGCAAAATTTGCTACGTCAAAATCTTATATTGTAATTAATGCACTGTTTAATGCAGCTCGTGAACTTCGCAAATTTACCACTACTGGTTCAGAGGAAGAAAAGAATTTAAAGCTTTTATATAATCTTTTATCAGAAAATAAAGTTGCAGCATTAGGCTGGCAGACGAAGCCAACTGATAGTTCTGATGATTTATTGATTAGACCATTGGAGCTATCTGCAGCCCTTTATGCTGGAAATTCAACGATTATTGAAGCCGGTCACCATATCTTTACTGCTAATGAGAACAGCTTAAGTAAAATAGAAGCCTCGATTCGACCATATGTTTTAATTAATGAAGTTAAGAATTATCATCGGTCAGGCTTAGTCGAACAATTAATCAATGAGTACCAAACTACGGTTGATCCATACTATAAGCGTGACTTGCTTGCAGCTATAACTAATTCACAGGATATAAGTGAAATTCAGCAGATTGTTGCAGCTTTTGAAAATTCAGACATTATTAAACCGCAAGATTTACGTTCTTGGTATTTCAATATCTTGTCTAATCCCAAAGGTGAACAAGCTGCTTGGGATTGGCTACGTAATCGTTGGTCTTGGCTTGAAGAAAAAGTGGGCGGAGATATGGAATTTACTACTTATATCACCGTTACTGCTCGTGTTTTCCATACTGCAAATAGATTGCAAGAATTTAGTGACTTCTTTGTTCCAAAGATTAATCAACCAGGCTTGGGTCGTGAAATTCAAATGGATACCAAAGTAATTGCTACTAGGGTAGATTTAATTAAACATGAACAAGCTGCAGTTAATCAAGCAATTAAAGCAGTTATTAAATAATTAATAATAAAAGCTTTTTGTCAAATTCTGTTGATGAAAATAGATCATGATAAAAAAATAAGCATTAGTCTATCTGACTTTTGCTTATTTTTTCGTCATTTCCTTAGGAACACAATTTTTTTAAAAAAAGAAATAAAAAAGCAATCCATTAGGGGATCAAGTAGTATAGGGAAAAAGCGCAATATTTTCTCGCACTTTTTTATTGGTCTAATTGTGAAATCTGCAAAAACTATAAAAACAAAAGTCCGCTTTGGCGGACTTTTTAAATGCTATACGGTTTTGATTTTACAAGTGTGCAAAATTTGATCATTTTAAGCTTTAGGGTT
Source organism: Lactobacillus sp. ESL0246 (assembly GCF_003692965.1). Classification (GTDB taxonomy): domain Bacteria; phylum Bacillota; class Bacilli; order Lactobacillales; family Lactobacillaceae; genus Lactobacillus. The sequence continues at coordinate 13,582 of NZ_REHC01000003.1, forward strand.
ACAGGGGTTAAGCAACTACCTCAGATAATGCATTTATGTTAAGTTACAGGCGGTATAGCTAGTTTAAATCATGTTAACTATAATTAGTATAGTTAATAATTGGAGGAGAAAATATTTATGCTAGTGGGAGAATTGCTTAAAAAATATCGTACAGAAAAAATGAAAAAGCAAAAGCAATGGGTTGGTAATGTAATAAGTCCATCATTTTACGCTAAAGTCGAGAAAAATATTCATCGCATAACAGTGGATGATTTAATTGAATTGCTGCATTATAACAAAATTTCTGTTCTTAATTTCTTTAGTAAGTTGGATCGACAAGAACAAAGTCAAAATGCTTTTAAATAAAGAGATAACTAATCAAATAATTGAAGCATATTATCATCGTTCAAAAATAGTAGCATTTATTTATTTTGTAACATGTATAGCATTGCTTAGAACCTTTAGGAATCAACTATTTATGCTTTTTAAAGGAATACCGAACATTATAGTGATAATAGTATATGGTGCGATAACAGTCTTCTGTTTACCATTAGTTGAAAAATTGGTTGGGGCACTTTTTAGCAAAAGCTAAATTAAATAATTAGAGATGATTAACATGATAAAAAATATCGCGAAAAGCCTAAGGCACTACAAATAATTGAAACTGTTTATTACATAATTACAGCAGTAGTGTTCGGAACAATAGTCGGTCCTAGAGTATGGCCATTTTGGGCTAGTGTCTCTATATTTATAGTATTTGTATTATGTCTGGTAGTAGCAGTAGTCATACTTAATTGCCTTATAAAAATTACTGAACGCTTGTATTACAAAAATGGTAAATAGAAAAGTTACTAGTCAATTATAAGTATTATTAAAATAATTTAGACCACTAAGATTTTGTTGGTCTTTTTATTTTTAGTTGTAGTACTGTCAGTAATTTGTTTAAGTTCATCAATTTTTTCAACCAGTAACTATAATTGTTGTGATTGATTCAGTAACTTTTGGATCTGATTAAGCGTATCATGCAAACGAGTAATTTCTTGTTTGTTTATCGGTAAAGACTTTAAGTAGTTTGTTTAGAAATGCCCAGTTCATCTGCTAATTGCTTGATTGTTTTAGTCCATAATACGATCCTCAAATTTAGTAGTTAGTCTTATCTTAAATAATAGTATTCAAAATTTGAGAGCTAATAACTTAGCTAAATTTTAATGATAATACAATTGCATTTTCAACATAAAATTTGAATAAGTTGAAATTATCTAACAGTAACGTGCTTTTTATATTATGATTATGTTATTGGTTAAATAAAAAAACAGCAACGAATTATTCGTTGCTGCTTTTTATTATCTTACTTAATTATAAATAATAACTGCTTCATGCTTAATCACATTATGCCAAACACGATTAATTTCGCTCGGTTTAATATTAATGCAGCCATGAGAGCCACCACGTAGGTATGCACTCTTGCTCCAATCACCACGCCAAGCAGCATCGTGTAGACCACAACCACTAAGTGTAAAAGGCATCCAATATTTAACTGGTGAAGCGTACTTAGAACCATCATCATTGCGTCCGCGCAAAGTAGCAGGGGATTCTTTATAATGAATATACCAAACCCCTTCTGGAGTTCGGTTACCTTTTCCTTTACTCTTATCTCTAGTTCCGGTGACAATATCGGTTAAATAAACAGCTAATTTACCATTCCGAATGATCCAGAGTTCCTGCTTTTTTAATGAAATAACAATGTAATTATTGCCGATTCCATGATTAGTTTTGCCGTAACCTAAACCATAAGTACTGTATCCAAGTCCATAGATGTAATTCTGACCATCAAGTTCTGTAGTTCCATTTAAGAAAGCTTGTTCAACCGCAGTTTGCGCTTTTTTAACATAAACGCCCCAACCATAACTTTCGTTTTTTATGGTAATTTTTTGAGCTGCCAATTTTCTTTTAACGGGAACTGCAAACTTATAACTTTGATGAATTGTTGAAACTTCTTTATCAATCTTGTTTAATTGTGCTGTTAGGCTTTCAGTGTTTAAAAAAATGTATTTGCCCTGCTTAAATTCAGCTTGATCAATTAACTTGGCAGCCTCTAATTTATATATTTTACCTGCAATTCTATAGTTTACAATAGCACCACTGACTGTTTGCAACTTTTTATTGGCAGTAAGTAAGGCGGTATTGTCATATTGATAGTTTTGTTTATTAGGCATTTCAGTATGTTGTTTTTTAAAGTATTGCGTAACCGTCTCTTGCTTAATTGTATTAATGTTGGGGTCGCGTTCAATGGCAACCTTTCCTTTTTCAAGAGTGACAATGTTATTACCTTTTTGGTTAATTTTTTTAGTAGCATTGTTAACCGTCAGATTACCCACTTTGACGCCATAAATAGTTACATTAGGGTTAAAATGAGTAGTAGCAAATTCTCTTGCCTGTTTTTGTGCGGCAACGTGGTTGTTGTATGAAACAACACCGAAGATAAGTGCTAAAATCAAAATGATACCGACAATAATTAAGTATAGATTATTGCGGTTATTGTATTTTTTTAAGTCCCTTTTTGATTGCATAAATTTACCTACTAATAACATAATTCTAACAATTACTGCCGTTCCATTTTATCATCTATTGCGGCTCTAGTAAAATGCAAAAGGTTAAAGATGCTTAGAGAGGAAATTATATTGGATGAAGAACCGTTAATTTTTGATATTAATATTGTACAGGGCAAGCCAAATTCTTATCGAAAAACAAATCGTGCACTGATTTGCCCATTTTGCCAAACAAATGAGTTAACTGATATTTACGAAAAAGAAGGTGACATGATCTGGTTGCATAATAAGTTTCCAACATTACGTGACACTGTACAAACAGTCTTAATTGAGTCCGGTAATCATGTGGGTGATATTACGACGTATACTCCAAAATATAATCGTGATTTAATGCGGTTTGCTTTAAAATGCTTTAAGCAAATGAATAAGCAAAAATTGTTTAAATCGGTTCTCTGGTATAAAAATTATGGCCCACATTCAGGTGGCTCACTAAGTCATCCGCATATGCAAATCGTTGGCTTAAAAAAACAAGATGGCTACCGATATATTTGTGAAAAAAATTTCATCGGTATAACCGTTTTTAATGGAAAAGATATTGAAGTAAATATTAGTACTTATCCAGTTCAAGGGTATATTGAGTTCAACTTTAATTTGCTAAAAATAAGCGGCCTTGAACGATGGTCCGATTGGATTCAGAGTGGTACTAAGTATTTGTTAAATGTCCTTTCTGGTGGTCGCTGTGATTCATACAATTTGTTTTTTTATCCTAGAGAAGATCAAAAAATTTGTGCCAAATTAATTGCTCGCTTCGCAGCACCACCTTATTTTATTGGCTATAAATTATCACAGGTTGATAACAAAGAAAAACTTGTTGAAGAGGCAACTTCTTTTAAACACTTTTTTAATCATGGTTCACGGTTGGACTAACTTTAAAGAAAGTATCGAAAAAAATAATAATAAGATTGATATGACTAATTGTTAGTTCATGAGTTAAGCAATATAATAGTTAAATATTGAAGGAGAAGCAAATGCATAAAAAACAAACCAGGAACATGGCAATTACTGCCTTATTTGTTGCTATATTTTTATTACAAACTTTTGTACCGAATATTGGTTATATCCGGATTTTGCCGACTTTACCCGCAATTACAACTGTTCCATTAACAGTTGCTGTGTATGGTCTGCTAATGGGACCCAAGAAAGGATTGTGTTTTGGTTTGTTATGGGGAGCGTTACGTTTTATTCAAGCTTATATTCAGCCAGCTGATATTGTTAGCATAATGCTCTTTCGTAACCCAGTAATTGCACTTGTGCCTAGTATTCTGGCTGGACTATTTCCCGGACTGGTTGGATATATATTTGAGCAAAAAGCGGTCAAGGTCAAGCAGTTAGGATATTTAATTGCAGGAGCAGTTACTTCTTTAACTAATACGGTGATGGTGATTTTATTGACAAGTATTTTCTTTGCAAATAGATCAACTGAATTAATGGGGTATATGGGTAAATTTGCTAATGGTACTCCACTACTTTTGGCGTTGATTATTGCTTTGGGAATGAATGGAATAATTGAAGCTGTTTTTACGGCGGTTTTAGTTCCGCTTATTGTGACGCCACTTAAAAAAACTTTACAACGATTAAATTAACTGCTATTGAATAATTAAGCATAAGCATTTCACAAAGAAAGGCTTATTTTTTTATGAAAATATTGACAAAATTATTTTGCGGTGTAGTGTATTAGATAAATAATACATAAATAGATTGGAGGTAATTAATAATGGAAATATTACATGTCGATCATGTCACAAAAACTTACGGTAAGCGAGGTGAAAAGCAGTATCAAGCATTAAAAGGTATTGATTTTACTGTAAATTCAGGTGAATTTGTAGCAATTATGGGTGCCTCTGGTTCTGGTAAAACAACGCTTCTTAACTTACTATCTACTTTGGATCGACCAACAGGTGGTCGTGTGTTGATTAATGGCCAAGACAATAGTAGCTTAAAAGATAATCAGTTGGCAGATTTTCGTAGCAAGCAAATTGGCTTTATCTTTCAAGATTTTAATTTATTAGAAAGTTTAACTAATCGTGAAAATATTGCGTTACCACTAGCGCTTAGTGGTTTAACGCCAAACCGCATTAATCCCTTAGTTAATAAGATTGCAACAAGACTTGGAATTGTAGAAATTTTAGCCAAATATCCGGTTGAAATATCAGGTGGACAAAAGCAGAGGGTTGCAGCTGCTAGGGCACTAGTCCATGACCCCGCAATTCTATTAGCCGATGAACCAACGGGTGCTTTAGACTCTAAGAATGCACGTGAATTACTTGAGACAATGGCAGACTTAAACCACAAAGATCAGATTACAACATTAATGGTGACCCATGACCCAATATCCGCTAGTTTTGCTAGTCGTATTTTGTTTATTAAAGATGGCAAAATTGGCAAGCAGCTACTCAGAAATGATATGTCAAGAATTGAATTTTATCATTCTTTGATTTACCAAATGGAACTCGCCGAATAAGGAGAAAAATTATGATTTGGAAGTTATCTGTAGCAGGAATTAAAAGTCGGCTAAAAGATTATCTTGTACTTTTTTCGGGCCTAATTGTAGCTAGTATGATTTTTTACATGTTTTTGACAATTGCTACTAATCCTGCCTTTCTGGCTAAAGACGTATATGCACGTACAAGTTATGTAAACTTTATTTTCATTTTTGGCATAATTTTGCTGGCAATTATTACTTTTGTGTACCTAATTTATGCCAATTCTTTTTTATTAAATATGCGTAAGCATGATTATGGCATGTTTATGATACTTGGTGCTAAAGGAAAACGTATCGGTTTGATTATCTTTTTGGAAACATTAGTTACTGGTATTTTGGCAACTATGCTTGGTACCGTACTAGGCTTTGGTTTAACTGGATTGATTTCTAAGTTATTAATTAGTCGGCTCGGATTGGCAATCTACCATTTTCAAATAATTTTACCTAGTGCTATTTTGGGTACTTTCTGTTTTTTTATCATCATGTTCTTTTTAGGAGCTATTTGGAATGTCCATAAGCTGACTAAAACACCGATTATTAATCTACTTAAAGAAAATCAAAAACCAACTAAAATTAATCAAAAGCCGTTTTTACGTGTGGTTGAAACTGTTTTCGGGTTAATTTTACTGGCTTTCGGCTATCAAGTAATGACGTGGTCATCAACAAAAATTTATCAGATTATTCCCACCGCTTTAATAACAATTGTTAGTGGCTCATATTTTATTTTTAATGCTTTATTTAGCATGATTATTGCCAGCTTAATTAAAAAGGAAAGCTTTTCTTACCGTGGGATACGCATTTTTACTTTGGGACAATTAAAGTTTCGTTTGCATGAATATACTAGAATTTTAACCCTAATTTCACTGCTTTTTGCTCTGGCTTTAGGAGCAATTACAGTTGGCTTGAATTTTGATACGGTTAAGGAACATGCTAAAACTAGTACCTACTATGACACGATTGTGGTTAGTAAAGCGGCAGCTGTTAACAAAGAGGTTGCCAAATTAAATATTCAAAATCAGCAAACTTATGCTTATAAGGAAACACATAAATACATTTACTTTAATCGCAATGAATTTGTAAGGCAGCCGCTTAAAGTAACTAAATTCTACCTAAAAAAAGATGAGCCTATGTATAAGGTGGAAAATTTACCAACCAAAAAACTAGATGTACCAAATACTGATGCTAATATTGCTTTAAGCGGAATGATAATTAATGGCTTGCAAAAGATAATTCGTTTAGTACCGGCAAACAAGTGGCAAAATTTACAGGGTACAAAGAAGATGATTACGTTACTTAACGTAAAAGACTTTGACCATGACTATCCGATTTTAATGAAAATTCAACAACTCCAATTAAAGGAAAATCCAAAATATTCTAATATCTATGAAGCAAGTAAACCAAATAACTATCAATTATTGCTTAACTATAGCAGTGGGTTTGAATTTATGGGCTTTTTCTTAGGAATTGCCTTTTTGACAATGCTAGCTTCAACTTTAATGTTTAAAGTCTTAAATGGTGCTAGTGATGATAAAATCCGTTATCGAATGCTTAATCAGATAGGGACTAGAGTAAGTCTACTTAAACGATCAATTAACTGGGAAATTGGTATTTTATTCTTATTACCAGCTATTTTGGGGATTATTGATGTGCTATTTGGTTTACAACTTTTCCGTTCTTTACTGCCAGATCCATATCATAATATTTGGTTGCTATTTACCATTTTTATTATTCTCTATGTCTTTTATTATTTATTAACGATTAAATTATATAAAAAGATTGTTTTGAGTTGTAATTAAATGTAGTGTTATTTAAATATTGTTGATTTATAATTAAAATAATTTTAAAATAAGCTTGACTGCCGAAAAGTATATGTTTATAATTATAAGCGTTAAATTAAATTTGTGGGAGGAATTTTTAATAATGTCTAAAAATATAAAACAACAAAAAAATATTAAAATCAATCCAACCTGCCGTTTAATTGCCTTGTTGTTGCCATTCAGGACTTGACTATGAATAATTACTGAAAAAGTAATTTGGTTAAGCCCTTGTTTGCGTTTAATGAATGGGGCTTAACTTTTAAGTGATATAAGCCTCATTCATTTCAATGAATGAGGTTTTTTAATTATTAGATGTTATAAAAGGAGATTAATAATGGGTAGAATTAATAAAAGAGTACTAAATCTTATTACAGCAGGGGCAGCAGCCTTTTTAATGGCGGGCTGTAGTGTTGCTAAGACTAGCAATAATAACGGTACTCATCAAGATAAAGACATTATTAAAATTGGAGTTAATATGGAGCTATCTGGAGCGGCAGCCGGTTATGGTAATGCGGAAAAACAAGGAATACAGTTAGCCGCAAATGAAATCAATCAAGCTGGTGGTATTAATGTTAATGGTCAAAAAAAGAAAATTAAATTGATTATTCGTGATAATAAAACCGCAATTGCAACTTCAGCTTCGGTTGCTGCACAGTTAGCTACTAAAGATAAAGTTGCTGCAATTGTAGGACCAGCAACCACTAATGCCGGTACGGCTGAAATTCCCAATATTACTAAGGCATCTGTTCCTAGTGTTAGTCCATCAGCTACCGATCCAAGCTATACTTTACAGAAAAATGGCAAGGTACAACCGTTTGTATTCCGTGCATGTTTTCAAAACAATTTCCAAGGTGAAAATGCAGCTAAGTTTGTAACTAATAACTTAAAAGCTAAAAGGGTTGCGATTCTTGCTGATAATTCTAGTGATTATGGTACAGGTTTAGCTAAGGCATTTAGGAAGACTTATAAGGGTAGAATAGTGGACAGTCAAACTTATTCTGAAGGCGATAAAGATTTTAATGCAGTGCTGACTTCTTTTAAATCAAAGAAAATTGATGCTATCTATGTTCCGGGCTACTACACCGAGGTGGGTCTGATTATTAAGCAAGCACGCCAAATAGGAATTAAGACTCCAATTATTGGTAGTGATGGCATGGCTGATCCTAAGCTAGCTCAAATTGCGGGAGATAAATATGCAACAAATATTTACTATACTACACCGTTTTCGACTAGAGTTGCTGCTAAAAATGCGACAGCAAAGAAATTTATGACTGAATTCAAGAATCACTACAATGTAGAAGCACCAACTTTTTCAGCTTTAGCCTATGATTCTGTTTACATGATTAAAACCGCAATTGAAAATGAAAAGTCAGATGATTCAACTAAAATAGCAGCTGGATTAGCTAAGATTAAGGATTTTGACGGAGTTACTGGTCAAATCACCGTAAATAAAACACATGATCCAGAAATGCCAATTGCGATTGAAGAGATGACTAATGGAAAAGTAAGTAATTCATTTAGTGTTGAATAAAACAATTATTAAAGGAGCGAATAGCTTTGCAAATATTTTTACAGCAAATCATCAATGCTTTGTCACTAGGGTCAATTTATGCCCTACTAGCTCTTGGATATAGTATGGTTTATGGCATTATTAAGTTAATTAACTTTGCACATGGTGATATTTACATGTTGGGAGCATTTTGTGCTTATTTCGTAATTAATACCTTGCATTTCAACTTTATTATGGCTTTATTTTCAGCGATGATCTTTGGCGCACTGTTAGGAGTAATTATTGAGTATTTGGCTTATCGACCACTGCGTAAATCACCGAGAATCACGGTCTTGATTACAGCAATTGGGGTTTCATTCTTACTCGAAAACGGTATGTCTTACTTTGTTGGTTCGAATGCTCGTAGTTTTCCTCAGGTAATTGAACAAGTTAATTACAACGTAGGTGGGGTTTTAATTTCTAATATTCAAATTTTGATTTTGGTAACTTCTTTAAGTTTAATGATTTTATTGCAAATAGTTATTAAAAAAACTAGTATGGGCCGAGCAATGCGCGCCGTGTCAGTTGATCCAGAGGCAGCTGAATTGGTCGGGATTAATGTTAATCATACAATCTCTTTTACTTTTGCACTTGGATCAGCATTAGCAGGTGCAGCGGGAATTTTAATTGGAATGTACTATAACTCAATTGATCCGTTGATGGGAATGACGCCGGGAATTAAGGCTTTTGTTGCCGCAGTTTTAGGCGGTATTGGTTCCGTTCCTGGTGCATCACTTGGAGGATTTTTGATAGGAATTTTAGAGACATTCTTTCAATCAGTTGGATTATCTGCATATAAAGATGCAGTTGTTTACTTAATTTTAATTATAATTTTACTCTTTTTCCCAGCAGGTATTTTTGGTAAAAATATCAAGGAAAAGGTTTAGGTGGCAGTATGAGAGCAAATTGGAAATATATTTTATCGTGGCTTTTACTAATGATTGCTGGTTTTTACTTAATTAATACATTAATTATGACAGGTATGATTGATAATTTTATTGAAAATATGCTGGTAATGATTGGGATCAATATTATTTTAGCGACAGGTCTTAATTTAATTATAGGTTTTAGCGGTCAATTTTCTTTAGGTCATGCGGGATTTATGGCAATTGGTGCATACGTGACTGCAATAATTACACAATATTGGACAAATGAATTTGGCTTTATTGTTTCAATGATAGCAGGAATGCTTATAGCAGGTATGATTGCATTGATTGTTGGAACGGCCACTTTTATTAGGCTTAAAGGTGACTATCTAGCTATTGCGACACTGGGTGTGGCTGAAATAATCCGTAATATAATTAATAATTTGAAAATTACTGGTGGGTCAGCAGGAATGTTTAATATTCCTCAGTTGTGCTCATGGCCAACAGTTTACATAATGGTATGTTTAACTACAATTGTTATCTTAAATTTTGTTCGTTCTCGCGATGGACGGGCAATTAAGGCTGTGCGTGAAGATGAACTTGCAGCTGAGGCGATGGGAATCAATACGACTAAATGGAAAGTGGCTGCATTTGTTTTTGGGGGCGCAACAGCTGCTATTGCAGGAAGTTTGCAGGCCTCATATCTACAAACAATTTCTCCAGCCAATTTTGGAATAATGGAGTCAATTTCCATTTTAGTTATTGTGGTTTTAGGTGGTGTTGGTAGCATTACTGGTACTTTCTTAGCTGCTTCAGTTCTGGGCATTCTGGATACAGTTTTACAAAATTTTGGATCACTAAGAATGGTTATTTACGCAATTGCGCTTATTATGATTATGCTCTTCAAGCCATCCGGTCTGTTAGGTAACTGGGAATTATCTTTAAAAAATTTAATGCAGCGCTTTGTAAAAAAAGAAAGAGAGTAAGATATGAAACATTTATTGCAGGTTGATCATGTCGTACGCAATTTTGGTGGCTTGGTTGCTGTCAAAGACGTTTCGCTGTATTTGGATCAACAAGAATTGGTTGCGTTGATAGGTCCTAATGGTGCTGGTAAAACTACTTTATTTAACTTATTGACCGGAATGATTCCTGTTACTAGTGGTAGTATCAAGTTACAAACAGAAACAAAAAATTATGATTTGACTCATAAAAATGCAACACAGATTGCTAATTTAGGTCTTTCACGAACATTTCAAAATATTAGATTATTTAAAAATTTAACAGTGATAGATAATGTATTAACTGCAATGACAAGTAGATATCAGGAAGGATTTTTGACAACGGTCTTACGCCTACCAGACTTTTATCTAACGGAGCGCAAGATGAAAGAATCTGCAGAGCGACTATTAGATATTTTTGAACTAACTGATCATAAAACAACTTTGGCTAAGAACCTGCCTTATGGCACACAACGACGGTTGGAAATAGTCCGTGCACTAGCAACCGAGCCTAAGATTCTTTTCTTAGATGAACCAGCCGCAGGGATGAATCCAGAAGAAACAGCAGATTTGACCGATTTGATTAAATATATTCAAAAAGAGTTTGGAATTACGGTCTTGTTGATTGAACATGATATGTCGTTGGTAATGAAACTTGCAACTCGAATTTATGTGTTGGATCAGGGCCAGCTTTTGGCAACGGGAAAGCCAGATGAAATTAAGTCAAATCCCAAAGTAATTGAAGCTTATTTGGGAGAGGGTGTAAATTAGATGGTTATGCTGGAAGTAAAAGATCTAGTTGTCAATTATGGTGTGATTCAAGCAGTTAAGGGAGTTAGTTTTGAAATTAATGAAGGTGAGATTGTTACACTAATTGGAGCTAATGGAGCTGGTAAAACTACGATTGTGAAGACAATTTCAGGATTACTTAAACCAAAAAGTGGTCAAATTATTTATCAAAATGAAAATCTGGTTCGTCAAAAAGCTTCGCAAATTGTTGGAGCTGGTATTTCCCAAGTAGCTGAAGGTCGGCATATTTTTGCGGGGATGACGGTAATGGAAAATCTACAATTAGGAGCTTTTTTACAAAATAATCATGATGAGGCAAAGAAAAGTTATGAAGAGGTTTTTGACAGATTCCCTATTTTGAAAAAAAGACGTAATCAGGATGCAGCTACTCTCTCAGGTGGTGAGCAACAAATGCTCGCAATTGGTCGAGCATTAATGATTAAACCTAAATTACTTTTGCTAGATGAACCTTCGATGGGATTATCGCCACTCTTTATTCAGGAAATATTTGCAATTATCAAGGAATTGAACGATCGCGGTACAACAATCTTATTAATTGAACAAAATGCTAAACAAGCTTTAGCAATTGCAGATCGTGGTTATGTCTTGGCTACGGGGAAAGTGCAATTAACTGGAACAGGCTCAGAATTATTAGCTAATTCTGAGGTTCAACGAGTATATTTTGGTGGTTAAAACCGTAAATCTACATAAAAAAGCCGTTCGCTGGTTATAAAGCGAACGACTTTTTGTATACTTTTTAAGTATAATTATATTTCCATATTATTATACGAAACTATTTTTTGTTCTTGATCATTCATATTCATAATGGTAATTGACGCGTTGCGTGGCCCGACACTTATGTCATAACCACCAAAGCGAGCAGCAATACTGCGAATTGTAAAGCCATGGGTAACCAACAGAATATTTTCTGCACCATCAAGCTGATGGATTAGTTTAAAGCCTTGATCAAGTCTTGTCCAATATTCTTTAGCATTTTCTGCTTCGTGAAAGGGATCAGCCTCTTTAATCCAATCCTTGATGGTGTCAATCGATTCGTTTTTAAAAATATCATAATGATTATGATACCCGTGAGGTCCACCAATCATTTGCCAAGCCATGTCTGTATCCATTCCTTCAAAGTAACCGTAAAATTGTTCCCTAAAAAGGGGTGTTGCAAGATGCTGGATTTCATCATGATTAATATTGTGTTTAATAATATTGTCGCACGTATCACTGGCACGTTTTAGATCACTAGATAAAGCGATATCAAATGGTACATCTTTTAGGGCTTCTCCAGCTTGCTCAGCTTCTGAAATCCCCTTTTTGGTTAAGGGAGTATCACACCATCCTTGCATTTTGTTATAACGGTTAATATAAGTTTGTCCATGGCGTACAATATAAATTCTCTTCATCATCAATTCTCCCCCAGTCTTATTAAGTATAACTATTTGTGATAGAGTTTTCTAACAGTTGAAATATCGTTCGGTTCAATTGGGTAAAGCGAGCCTACGGGATACATGACAGATTTGCCGTTATTGTGTTTAAGACCAATTGCATGACCTAATTCGTGTTCAACTGTATTAACTACTCTTTGACGACTGTAATCATAGATAGAAAAATTCTGTAAGTAGAAGATATTTAGTCTGGTTACAGCCGAGTATAAAATTCCGGTTTTAGTATAGTAATGAAATGTGGTGTAACCAGCATAATTAGTGTTGGGACTGTAAACTTGTTCAATTACAATATTTGCCTTTTTCTTATTTTCGGTTTTGATAAAGTCAAAAGCTCCCGTATTATTCCAGGCATTAATTGCATCATTTGTAGCGGATATTAAATCTTGATTGTCATTTAGGTCAATATAAACAAAAGCTTTAGCGGATTTCCATCGCCAACCTACTGTAGCAGGTATTTTACTTTTATTACTCTTTTTAGTCTTTTTTGCATAGACTACTTGATTAAAATTATTGTCGCTGATTGGTGCAAGGTAACCAATGGTTCCAACTATAATTAATGTGCACAATAATTTGGTAAAAAAATGATAAAATTTATTCATGTGTTTAGTTCAACTCCATCTTCTATATTATAAATTAAAATTAGTAATATAAATTAAAATTAGTAATTTTTTCAGAAAAATTAATAGATAATTGCTAAATGGATGCAATTAATAAGGCAATAATAATTAAATATGCATTAGGAGTTAATCATTAGACACGATTGAAGTTGAAATTATATATTAATTCAATTTCATGTTAAAATAGTATCCAAGTTTTGAAAAAATAGGTGACAAAAGCGATGGATGATAAACAATTTGAACAAAAACATCTCAATCAAATTATAAAAATGTTAAGTGAGAAGGAAAGAGAGTTATCTTCGTCAATTAAGTCTGCTGAGGGAGAGGCTAAGGATCTAAACTCGCATTTCTTTGATGACGTGAAATTGGATTATGATGGTTATTCAACTTCAATGGAAACGGCGCTATCGATTCACCAGCAGCAACAATTACTTGATGAACGTGAGAATGCATGGCAACATGCTGCTAGACAATTGAATACGGTACAGAAATTAGAGAAGAAGCCTTATTTTGCACGGGTTGACTTTAAAGAGGGTACCGAAAAGCCAGAAACGATTTATATTGGTCTGGGTTCGTTTGCTGATAAAAATAATCACTTTTTAATATATGATTGGAGGGCGCCAATTTCTTCAATTTATTATGATGGTAAGTTAGGCAATGTTTCATATCAATCTCCTGAAGGGGAAATATCCGTTCAGATGACTAAGAAACGGCAATTTATGATTGAAAATGGTCAAATCATCAACATGTTTGATACCAATGAATCTATTGGCGATCAAATGCTACTGGAAGTTCTTAATGAAAAATCTAGTACACAGATGAAAACAATTGTAACGACCATCCAACATGAACAAAATAAGATAATTCGAAATACGAGTGCAGATCTGCTGTTTGTTCAAGGGGCAGCCGGTTCAGGTAAAACTTCAGCAATTTTACAACGTATTGCCTACCTGTTATATCGCTATCGTGGTAATTTGACGAGCAGTGATGTTATTATGTTTAGTCCCAATCAGCTTTTTAACGATTATATCAAAAACGTTCTACCCGAAATGGGTGAGCAAAATATGGTTCAAATGACATATTGGCAGTTTGTGGCTCGCAGGTTGCCAGGGATGCGTGTTGAAAATCTGTTTGATCAGTTTGAAGATAAGACTGCTGATTCAACTATTAGTAATTTTAAAGACTCAACAAGTTTCTTTAAGCTCATTAATCGCTATGCTAAACATCTTAATGAACGAGGCGTAGTCTTTAAAAATATTTATTTCCGCAATAAAAAGAAACCATTTTTTAATAAAGAAAAGATTAGTGATTTATATTACTCGTTTAATACCAATTATAATTTGAGTAATCGGATAGATGCAACCCGTGAAGAACTAATCAAATTACTTAATCGAAAGATAACGTCTGAGTCAAGAAAAGCTTGGGTTGCCGATGAAATTCAGAATCTAAACCAGGAGCAGTTAAATGAATTATATGATCGTCCTGACCAAGAGTTTGAATCTGAAAAAAAGGAAGAAAAATTTTTAAGTCGAAAAATAGTAATTAAAGCTTTAGGTAGAGTCTTTCAACAAATTCGCCGTAATAGTTTTGTGAATATGCGTATGCAATACCTCAACTTTTTGCGAGCAGTTCCCAAAATGACGGACTTAAGTAAATGGAAGATTAGCGATCAAGAGTGGGCCCAACATGTTGAGCAAACTAAGGATAATTTTATGCACCATTTTATACGCATGAATGATGTTTCGGCCTATCTTTACCTTTATGATTTAATTACTGGTAGACAGGTAAATTATGAAATGCGCTATGCTTTTATCGATGAAATTCAAGACTATACACCATTTCAACTTTGTTATCTTAAGTATAATTTCCCCCGAGCAAAATTTACTATGTTGGGAGATCTGAACCAAGCAATTTTTACTAAAGATGAAAGTAAAAGCTTACTTAAACAGATTAGTGGGTTATTTGACCCAGAAAAAACTGATGTGGTTCAACTAACCAAGTCCTACCGCTCTACTAAGCAATTAACAGATTTCACTAAGCAAATTTTACGACAAGGTGAAAAAGTTGAATCATTTGATCGTCAAGGCCCTAAACCTGTTATTTGGAAGTGTGAAAACGACTCTGTCACATTTACAGTATTGGAACAAATACTACAAAACAACAACCAGCAAAAGTTGACAACAGCGATTATTACAAAAGATTTGGCTAGTGCAAAATTAGTTGCCCAGAAGTTGAAAGAAGCAAAAGTTAAGGCTGTTTTGATTGCTTCGGCAAACCAGCGATTAGTTAATGGCAGCCTGATTATTCCATCATATTTGGCCAAAGGACTTGAATTTGATGCTGTGATTATGTGGGATGCGTCAAAAGCCAATTATCACCGAATTGACGAAACTCAATTGGTCTATACAATTACATCGCGTGCGATGTACAAGTTGGATTTAATATATACAGGAGAGAAGAGTCCATTACTTGACGTAAAGAGTGCCACATATGATGAAAAGTAGGTAGGAAACATGACAGAGTTAGAAAGTTTTTCATTTAAAAAGATTAATCAAATGACTGGATGTGAGGTTTTTTGTCTTGCTCGTTTGCGTATCGATACCTTTGTTACTGAACAAAAAATTACTGAGCCTGAATTAGATGATCAAGATATAACTGCAATTCATGTTTTCCGTTTGAATCAAAAGCAAACTCAAGCGGATGCTGTATGTCGTCTCTTTGAAGAAAATGGTAAATGGATGTTGGGCAGAGTCGCAGTAGCTTATAATATGCGGGGACAACATTTAGGCTCGCAAATGCTAGAGCAAGTTCATCAATATTTGAGACAAAGAGGGGTCCACAAAATTTATTGTCATGCTCAAATTCAGGCTAAACCTTTCTATGACAACTTGGGTTATAAGGTTCGTGGCAAGGTGTTTACCGAAGCGGGTCTTGAACATGTTATGATGTACTATGATTTATAAAAGAACCAACTCGTACAATTCTTGTGCGAGTTTTTATTTCATTTAGAAATATAGAGAATTAAAAGGAATGATCTTGAATGAAGAATTATTTACAATTTAATCGAGATGAATGGGCAAGCTTAACTGCTTCTAGTAAGCAAGTTAATGTTACTCCACAAGAATTGATAAAACTGAAATCACTAGGTGATGTGATTAATTTGACCGATGTAAGACAAATTTATGGTACGTTAATTAAATATATTCATCTCGTATATAAAGAAAAACAAGCTTTGCAGCAAAGAAAGCAAGAATTTTTAATGCGAAATGTAACACCGGCACCATTTATTATTGGAATTTCTGGCTCAGTCGCCGTTGGTAAATCAACTACGGCAAGACTTTTACAGGTTTTATTAAGTCGGACATATCCTATGTTGCAAGTTCATTTGATGACGACAGATGGCTTTATTTATCCCAACCAAGAATTAAAAAGGCGACAGTTGTTTGATCGTAAAGGCTTTCCAGAAAGTTATAATATGAGCTTATTGCGTGATTTTTTACAAGATGTTCTTGGAGGCAAAAAAAACATTGCTTATCCTCTGTATTCGCAAGAATTAAGTGATATTATTCCTGGAAAATATGGTCATGTGAAAAGGCCTGATATTTTAATTATCGAGGGGATTAATACTCTGCAATTGCCAACTAATGGTCAAATTGTTACTAGTGATTTTTTTGATTTTTCAATTTATGTCGATGCGCAAGAGGATTTAATTGAAGAATGGTTTATGCAACGGTTTGTCCGTGTATTGGAATTAAATAAAAATAATCCAGATAATTTTTATTATGAAATGGCTAATGGACCACGTGAAGATGCCATAAAGTTAGCACAGGATACTTGGCAGATGGTTAATCTGGTTAATCTACGAGAATATATAGCTCCAACTAAGCGGCGTGCAGATCTAATTTTGCATAAGACATCCGGTCATATTATTGATCAAATTTATTTGAAGCAATTTTAATCCTAGTTATGAAGAGAAAGAAGATTTTTTTGCAAAAGAAGATATTGAGAATTGATGTTCTTTAAAGAATTGTATTGACGCGGTTACAGATGCAGAAATAGTTATTTCAGATAAATCATATACGATGCCACAATATTAAACCAGGTAAAGATTTGCAACCCAGGATTTAATGACGACTAAATCAATTTATTTATCAAAAAGCTGTTAGTGAAAATGTTGGAATATGACAGATTAGCATTTTAATAATTTTGATTACTAGGAGTATAAATTTGGTATAATTAATTACATGAATATGATTTATTTACTACTAATTAAAAAATTTGCTTTACCTCCAGCCAGCTTGCTTTTTTGCTTTTAACAATAATCATAGGAATAAAGGAGTATAAAAATGGTTCAAGCAATTAACTTAAAAAAGGGTATGGTTTTCAGTCAAGATGGAAAAATGATTAGAGTGCTTAAGGCTAATCACCATAAGCCGGGCAAAGGCAACACTGTAATGCAAATGGATTTGCGTAATATAGAAAGTGGAGCTGTGGTTCATAAGACCATGAGACCAACAGAGAAAGTTGAACTAATTGACATTACAAAGAAAAATGCCCAGTTTCTTTATAGTGAAGGGGATACTTATACATTTATGGACACGGAGACTTATGAACAATATGAGGTTTCTGAAAGCCAATTGGGTGATGACAAACTTTATTTAATACCAAATATTGAAGTACAACTAGAATTTGCTAATGATAGTAAGCTTCTTGGTGTCGAACTTCCAGCAACAGTTGTAATGAAAGTGGTTCACACTGAACCAGGGATTAAAGGTGCGACAGTTACGGGTTCAGGCAAGCCAGCAACAATGGAAACTGGTTTAGTTGTTCAAGTTCCTGATTTTATAAAGGATGGCGAAGAATTAATAATTAACACGGCTGAAGGAATTTATAAATCAAGAGCTGAAGGAAATAAATAAAATAATAAAAAAGCAAGAAAAAACCTGAAGCTAACCCCCGGAATTGGACAAAGATTCCAATTCGGGGGTTTTCTTATGTCTAAATATTTACTAAAAACAAAATTAGAAGCAGTAGATTACTTATTAATACAAATTAATTATTTTTATTTATCTCCAACGGCAATTCTTGTTGTCTGCATTGAATCTTTAAATTTGTCTTCTTCTTGTAAACAAGATGTTAAGATGTCAATCAAATACATATTCGAAAATTGAGAATTAATAAATTTTTCGTTGTCAGTAAATCTGGGATTATAAACATGAAAAATCAAATCACTAATTTGAGCAACAGGATTATCAAGGTAGCTCGTAATTGATACTATTTTTGCAAATTGCTTTTTAGCAATTTTTAAAGTCTCAACAATAGAGCTGGTAGTTCCGCTATTTGAAATTGCCAAAAATAAATCTTTGTTAGTTGAGATACTTGCACGCATTTTCATCCAATTTGGATCAATAAAGCTCTGAGCGTCAAAACCCATTCGCATCAACCGAAGACCAAAAGCTTCTGCTGAAACACCAGAATTACTTGAACCTATTAAAATAATATGTTCTTGACTTTTTAATAGGTTTATAAATTGTTTGATTGAATGTTGATCAATCATTTGTTGAGTATTTTTAATAACTGTTTGGTAAAAACTAAATACTTCGCTTAAAATATCATTTTCTTGTCTAGATATATTCTTAATTAAATGCTGACTAATATCTACTTTCATATCGGAATAACTTGTACAACCAATTTTTTTAACAAAACGAGTAACTGTTGCACAGGAAGTTTTAGTATTATGAGCTAACTCAGTTATTTTCATATTATTAATTTTAGGACTGTTTTGTAAAATGTAATCAGCAATGGATCGTTCATTTTTAGAAAAGCGTAAATAATTTTTTTGTATTGCAACAAGTGGGTTCAAAATAAATTCATTCCTTTTGTAATAGTTAAAACATATTGACTTTTTATATTACTAATTATAATGAATTACTATACTTAATGAAAATGATTTTCCTCAAGATTTAATATTATTAATTATTTTTATTGTTTCATTTAGATCAAATCTAGAAAGTAGCTAATTATCAAAGGATATAGGTAAAAATAAAATTAAAGTTACTAATGGCAGTGTATATTTAAGATTATTTTATCAATTAAATTCTTAAAATTTTTAATTTATGCAAAGAAATTATTTGTTTATTGTGTATTTTATTTGTTTATTGTAAAAATTATTTTCTTAAAAATAAAATTGCGTAAATTATTTTCTTGTAATATAATCAATCGTGAAAGGGGTTCCATAAAAATGAAAGAACAACCATATATTTTGCATAATATAAAAATAAAACGAGATGGTGATATTGTAACTATTGAATTGTATCATTCAAAGCAGCAACGTACTTATGAATTATTGGCAGGCAATATAGCTAGTGTAAAGGGAATTAATACGAAATTGGCAACTAGTTCTAATGGTATTTTTCAAATTAAAGTACCACGTACAAGTTTGCCCCAATACTTTATTATTAAATCTGAAAATGGTGACTTTTCAACAAATCTATTTACAGAACGAGTGCTTCCTTTGAATAATGCAATTAATATTCGTGACATGGGAGGATATGAATCAAAGGATGGGAGATTTTTAAAGTGGGGGCTTCTTTTCCGTGGGGATCAGCTATCTAAACTGGATAAAAATGATATTGAGGTTTTAACACAGTATCATTTTAAAACCATTGTTGATTATCGTTCACCACATGAACGGCAATATCATCCCAATAAATTTTTATCAACGGTTATTCAGGTTTTAAATTGTGACCCCCAGTCAAGTTTTTCCGAAGCTGCAGCTAACGTTGTTGATTTGCGAGGTGAAAACGAAAAACTGGTGCAATCTATAAAAAATGGAGAAGTTCCTAACAAATATCTTAATGACCGTGGCGAAAATGTTATTGAAAGTTACCAAGATTTAGTTACATCTCCAGTTGCCAAACAAGCATACGGCAGAATGATCAAGGCAGTGTGTCGCAAAGAAAACTTACCTTTATTTCATCATTGTCGAGGGGGTAAAGACCGAACCGGTTTTGGTTCAATGCTGATCCTACTGTTATTGAATATAAAGGAGGAGGATATTATTCAAGATTATATGATTACCAAAACAATTCGTAGAGATCGAAATCAGCTAAAGTATGATTTGTATCGAGAACTTGTGCAAGAAAAATCATACCTTGATTATTTAATGGCGATGATAGATACAAGAAAAAGTTATATTAAAGCAGCAATTGATAAAATTTACGACCTGTTCGATACTCCAGAAAATTATTTTCAAAAGCATTTTGGCATAACAATGGATGAGATTAATAATGTAAGAAATTTTTATTTAGAAGAAGGAACGCAATATGATAGATAAATCCTCTAATGTAGCTGTTATATTGGCTAGTCATGGCTTTTTTGCAAAAGAAGCTCTACGCAGCGCTGAAATGATTGTAGGAAAACAACAAAATTGTGCATATCTTGCAGTTAAAGAAGATATGAATCTAGAACAAGCAAAAAGCCAAATGGAAAAATTGTTAATGGATCTGGATACTAGTAAAGGAATAATCATTTTATGTGATATTTTAGGAGGCACTCCTTCGAATGTCAGCGGTGCATTTTGCTTAAAACAGGAAAACACTTTGGTATTAAGCGGTTTAAATTTACCAATGCTTTTAGATTTATTTACCAATCGTAATCGAAATTTAAATGAACTAGCCGAGTCACTTGAAAAATCATATAAAATGGGTTTTCAAAATATTTCAGAAAGATTTAGAGAAGAGGAACAAGAAGATGGCAGTGGAATTTTGTAGAATAGATGATCGTTTGATTCATGGACAAGTAGTAACAACCTGGTTAAATATTAAACAAATTGAGCAGGTAATCATTGTTGATGATGCCGTTGCAAAAGACAAGATTCAATCGAACGTTCTAAAAATGAGCGTACCGCGTAACATTAAATTGCATATTTTTACTACAGAAAAATTTTTAAAAATTGTTCCTAATAATCCAGTAACTAGAAGAACAATGCTGTTGTTCGCATCTCCGTTTACAGTGGAAGAAATTGTTGATAACGGTTATAAGATTGAAAACCTAAATATTGGTGGTATTCGTGGTAATGATAAGCGTAAGCAATATACTAAGGCTGTGTTTTTAACAGATGACGAAAAACATGCATTAGAAAGAATAATGGACCACGGTGTTGATGTTGAAATTCAAATGGTTCCAACTGATGGAGCTGTAAAACTAAGAGAGGTTTTAGAGAAATGAAAGTCTTTATTTTAACTGCTTTAGCTTTTCTTTTAGGAATTGATGATGTTAGCACTAAAATGTTTCGTAGACCACTTTTGATAGCACCAATTGTTGGTATTATTTTGGGTAATTTACAAGCAGGATTAATTATTGGTGCTACTTTAGAAATTATGTGGATGGGAATCGGTGATGTCGGTGCTTATATGGCACCAGATTTAATTACTGGGACAATGATTAGTACATCGCTTGCAATTATGGGAAATAGTAATGGGTCGATTTCAACTATGGTTGCGACTGCGATCACATTGGCTGTTCCTACATCAATTTTGGCACAACAATTGCTTGTCCTAATTGAAACTGTTAACTGTTCTCTTAACGGCTGGGCTAAGAAGTTAGCTGATAATGCTGATGTAAAAGGAACATATTGGTTGACTTGGCCACCAGCACTTTTATATGGTTTTACTCGTGCATTTCCTACCTTTTTAGCTTTACAGTTTGGTGCAGGAGCTATTCAGCAAGCAATTAATGATTTACCAAAGTTTATTATCAATGGTTTAAGTACAGCAGGATCAATTATACCATCGGTGGGTATTGCTTTGTTAATGATGACAATGTTGAAAAAAAGAGAACTTTGGATGTTTGTTATTTTAGGATTTGTTCTATCTTCTTATTTAAAATTAGACATTTTACCAATTACTTTGATTGCTATAGTATTTGCTTTCTTGTATGAAAGAGCAACAAGAGAGTTAGCAAATCAAGCAGTTGCAAGTCAACCTGTACAAGCAAGTATTGGTGATGAAGATGAGGAGGATTATGACTTATGACCGATGAAAAATTGACTGCGCCAGAACATAAGTTAAACAATCGTGATTTATGGCGCATGTTTATGCGATTGAACACAATGAGAATTACGCTTAATTATGAGACCTTACAGGGTGTGGGTTTCATGCGAGCAATTGCTCCCGCATTAGCTAAAATATATCCTGATAAAAAAGATCTATCTGAAGCAATGAAGCGACACCTTGTTTTTTATAATTCGCATGTTAATTTCGATGCTGTGATTTTAGGTTTATCAGCTGCGATGGAAGAAACTACGCCAGCAGATGAAAAGGAAGGAATCAATCCATTAAAAACAGGTTTAATGGGACCTTTAGCTGGTTTAGGAGATAGTTTAATTAAATTTACTTGGCTGCCAATTGTTGGTAGTATCGGTGCATCAATAGCATTTGGTGGTAGTGTTTTTGGCCCTATCTTAATGTTTATTTTATATAATATTATTAACATGGGTGCACGTTATTATGCAGTTTCTTTTGGTTACAAAAAAGGAATTGATTTTTTAAATAGTAATCAGCAAAGCGATGTTATTCAAAAAATTTCAACGATGGCGAATGTTGTTGGACTAATGGTAGTCGGTGCATTAATTTCTACAGTAATCAAAATAAGTACGCCAATTAAAATTGCGGTCCACTCAAACGTTTCAAGTAAGGTTGGTAATAACGTAATTAGTTTACAATCAATGTTTGATAAAATAATGCCTGGGTTATTAAGTTTACTTGTGACAACAGCAGTTTACTATATTTTGAAAAAGACTAATGGTAAGCATGCAGCGATGCTCATTATTGCAATGATGGTAATTGTTGTTGGATTAACATATTTCAAGATTTTATAATCAATATTAGGAAATCGTAACGAATTGAGGAAGCAATGTTTCATGTTTGAAGTTTAAATTTTGATATGATTACTTAAGAAATGTCTAAATTTGATTTGATGGATAAAATAAAAATTTTACCAGTCTCACTATCCTTAGTATAATAAAATCTGAGGTGAGATTATGGAAATAGGACCATTGTCAGAATGGGTAACAGCTTGTGCAGAGATCGCAGCAGTTTGTGTTGCATTGTTTTTACCATATTTTGATAAGATGCGTGCAAAACGTAAAAAAACTCGTAATATGAAGATTATGCTTAAGACAATTATCAATAATGCACTAAAAGATAATAATGTTACGGTTTTAGAGTCATTCTTAAAAATAAGTTATTTAGCAAGCGATGATGAAGATGACAAACAAATATTTTCAATTGCTGAACATGCGATTGAAGTCATTAAAGATGATGAACTTTCACAAGAGCAAAAGAGTACTGCAATTAAGCAGATAATTAACTATTTGAATCAATAAAATAAAAAGACACATTTAGTGGATAACGCTGAATGTGTCTTTTTTACTTAATAGTTACTCATTGTTATTATGGTTAACCTGTAATTGAATATTAAATAATTGCGTTTCTAAATCTCCTGTCTTTAAAGCACTTTGAATTTTATAATCAAGCCGTTCCATTTTGGAATTATAAGATTTGAATTTTGGTATTGTAGAACCGTCTGTCATAATTAAATCTAATTTTTTAGTAGTTAAATTATGATAATTGATGACTTTTTCATCAAGAATTCTTTGGCAGGCAGGACTGTTAATAACGCTAGGTAAAACTGATGCTCCCATATTTGTTTTCATAACTTCGCGTTGGATATTTTTGTTTGTGCATAATAATTTCATGAATTCCCGTTAATGGCTAAGAAACATGTTTCAGCTATTTGGACAATGATTATCCTTATAGTCATTGCTTTTGCTGGCGTCGTTCTTGGAGTATTCAACCCAGGGTTGAAATATTAAGTCTCATCAAGAGGGGCAAATAATGAATGCTAAAAAAATAACTGAAGGATATCAAGAAGAAGTCACATATCAAAAAAGAATGTTACAAAATTTACAATACTGGTTACAGTTTTTCTTAGCAGTTGGTGCGATTGGTTTTGTGTTGTGTTATTACTTTTATAGACGAACAATCTGGTTATTTATTATCGGCATTATCTTATTATTAATTAGTATGTTTAGTTCAGCTATAATTGCTTATGGCAAATATCGTGGCAAGAAAAATTTAAAATTATTAATATCTGATTATCAAAAGAAAATCAATTATTTAGAAAAGTAAGTTATTGCTTAAGTAAAAGCTCGATACAACTTTATGTATCGAGCTTTTTTGGATATTTAAAATAAATCATATTATGGTTTAAAACTATAAGATGATTGACGTATATCTCATGAAATTTTTAACTAAAGTTGTATTTGAATAACTTGTACACCAGCTTTTATAAAATTTTCCACTGTTGCTCTAGGTGTAAATGAATCAGTAATAAGTAAGTCAATATCTGAAATTTTTCCAATCATAAAGTTAGAAAACTTATTAAACTTACTATAATCAGCAACAACAATTAATTTCTTGGCATGTTTAATAATTGCTTTGTTAACTTTGGCTTCTTCCATAAATGGGGTTGAAATTCCTCTCTCTATGCTTATTCCAGCACAACCAATAATGGCCCAGTCAGCATAAATTTTTAGAAAAGCATCTACAGCCCAATCACCACTCATAATTAGTTTCCGATTAATATTGCCGCCACTTAGAATGATTTTACTGTTACTTGTCCTAGTATCAAGTTCGCCAGCGTATCCATTGTTAGTCAATATATTAACGTCTTTTTTTAATAGATAAGGTATTGATTCAAAAGCAGAGGTGCTTGAATTAATAAATACCCAACTATGTTTCTCAATATGGTTAGCAGCTTCTTTTCCTATGCGTTGCTTAATGTAACTTACAGAATCTGTTAAAGGTATTTCTTCTGGCTTTACTAATGAGATTTTCCCTTTTTCTTGTAATATTTTCCCTTGATTAGCTAAATTACTACAATCTCTACGTACAGTCATTATTGATACATTTAGTTTTTGACTAAGGTCAGTTAATGAAATAACTTTCTGATGATTAAGTAAATCAATAATCTGTTTACGTCTAGCTTGAATTTCTTTATATGAATTTTTCATTTTGAATTTCCTTATTTTTATCAAAAGTAACATAAAATATGAAAATTAAGATTATTTAATCACTTTTTGTGAAAAAATACCATAAAAAAATCTTAATACCATAAAATATGATTGAAAACGATACCAATTAACAATATAATTTAACTAGAAAAAGAAATAAATCTTATGGAGGACAAAAATGACACAACCTAAAAATATAAATGAAGTTACACCAGCTGTTTTTGCAGAAAACAACTTTCCAGAATGGGGTACATTTTTAAACGAACAAATTGCTGCTAAAAAAGTACCAGAAAAATCCTTTGCAATTTGGTGGTTAGGCTGCATGGGTACATGGTTAAAGACACATGAAGGCACGAATGTAGCAATTGATATGTGGAATGGTACCGGTAAGCATACTCATGGAGATGGCAAGATGCGCAAGGGTCACCAAATGATGCGGATGACTGGTGGCGAGGCAATGCAACCAAACATGCGTAATAAGCCTTATGTAATTGATCCATTTGCTATCAAAGACTTAGATGCTCTTTGTGTAACACACACTCACCATGATCATTTGGATATGTATACTGCAGCTTGTGTAAATAAGTATTGCCCAGATGCTAAGTTTATCGGCCCACAAGGCGTTGCAGATGAATGGCAAGAGTGGGGGGTTCCAGCTGAAAAGATTACTGTAGTAAGACCAGGCGATGAAATAAAAGTTGGAGCAGTAACAATTAAAGCTTTAGAAGCATTTGACCGTACTGAATTAGTCACTGAAGATGATCCTAATGTTAAGCTTGCAGGCACTAAGCCAATCGATATGGCTAAGGTAGCTGTTAACTACTTAGTAGAAACTTCTGGAGGCAACTTGTACCACTCTGGTGATTCACATTATTCAAATACTTTCGTAAAACATGGTAACGAAAACAAGATTGATGTTGCGTTATGTGCATATGGTGAAAATCCACGTGGTATCACTGATAAATTAGATGATTCTCAAGTTTTGAGAATGGCTGAAGCATTGAATACTAAAGTAATTATTCCTATGCACTATGATATTTGGACTAACTTTTACAGTGATCCTAAAGATATTTTGGCTTTATGGAATAGAAAGAAAAATCGTCTTCAGTATCAATTTAAGCCATATATTTGGCAAGTTGGTGGTGAATTCAACTTCCCACAAGATAAAGATAAGATTGAATACATGTATGACAGGGGCTTCCACGATGCGTTTAAGAACAATCCTGACCTACCATTCCCAGAGTTATTATAATTCACTTTTTAGTTAATTATATGGTAGGAGGAAACCATGTTACGTTATTTTTTTGAAAATCATTTGATAAATATTAGTCAAAAGCATCCTAAAGATTGGCAGGAAGCTATCAGAATTTCTGGGGAAGTAATGAAAGAAAATAATCTTGTTACCGATAAGTATATTGATCAGGTAATTGAAGATATTAAGCAATATGGGCCTTACATTGTAATTGTGCCTGGAGTTGCGATGCCACATTCTCAAGCTGATAGTTCGGGAGTACTTGGTACAGGAATTGGATTAACTATTTTTCCAGAAAAAGTTTCCTTTGATCACAATGATTCTGATAAAGATGCGCAATTATTTTTCATGTTGGCAGCTAAGGATAATAAAACTCATATGAAAAATATTGCAAATTTATCTAACCTATTAATGGAGGATGGCATGATCGAAGATTTATGTCATGTGAAAAGCTTAGACGATTATTGCAAAGTTATTCAAAAGCATGACATGATTGTAGAAAAGAGTAAGTAAAATGCAAAATATTTTGAATGCTTTATTAGCTATTTGGAGTTACTTTGCCACGAATGTTTTGAATCAACCGGCCTTTATGATTGGTTTCATCGTTTTAATTGGTTATATTCTTGAGCATAAAAAGTGGTACGAAGTATTATCTGGTTTTTTAAAGGCAACGGTTGGTTATTTTATATTAGCAGCTGGCTCGGGTGGACTAGTCAATACATTTCGTCCAATTTTAGTTGGATTAAAATCGCGTTTTCATTTGAATGCGATGATCATTGATCCATATTTTGGACAAAATGCTGTTAACGCTGGAATCATGGAACGTTTCGGACGTTCGTTTGCTGATACGATGCTGTTGTTGCTTTTTGCTTATATCATTAATATTGTTTTGGTTCGCTTTTCCGAATATACTAAATTAAGAGCAGTCTTTACAACTGGTAATGTTCAAGTACAACAAGCTGCAACTGCGTTTTGGCTGATATTATTTTGTTTTCCAAAATTAAATAGACTATCAATCTTGGCTATTATGAGTTTGATTCTAGGTCTTTATTGGGCTGTGGGATCAAATCTTACCGTTGGAATAACACAAGAACTAACTGAAGGCGCTGGCTTTGCTGTTGCTCATCAACAAATGTTTGGTATTTATTTCTTTGCGAAACTCTCAGAAATGATTGAAAAGCATTCGTTAAAGAAAAATAAAAATAAGAATAAGCGACTAGAAGATATTAAGCTCCCCAGTTTTATGTCAATTTTTAACGATAATATGGTGTCTACTTCGATTTTAATGTTGATATTCATTGGGGCAATTTTAGTGGTTCTTGGGCCAGATTATTTGGTTAAGGCACATTTTATGCAAAAAGGCCAAAGTTTTATCTTTTATATTCTTCAGACTGCTCTCCAATTTTCAGTATACTTAGCAATCTTACAGTTAGGTGTTAGAACTTTCGTTAATGAATTAACAGAATCATTCACAGGAATCTCAGATCGTTGGTTACCCGGTGCAGTACCAGGCATCGATGTTGCAGCAACTCTAGGATTTGGTTCTCAGAATGCTCAGACCATTGGGTTTATGTTTGGTACTTTAGGTCAATTTACAATGATAATCCTACTATTGTTGTTCCATTCACCGACATTAGTAATTGCGGGTTTTATTCCATTGTTCTTTGATAATGCAGTTATTGGCTTATATTCAAACAATCGTGGTGGTTATAAGTGTGCGATGATAATGCCGTTCATATCTGGACTAATCCAAGTAGCTGGTTCAGCTTTAATTGCAACCTGGGTCGGAATGGCAAAATATGGTGGATATCTTGGTATGTTTGATTGGGCAACGGTATGGCCATTTTTTACAGTGATTATGAAGTACTTAGGATTTATTGGCGTAGCAATAATCGTAATTATTTTAATTGCAATTCCACAGCTGCAATATCGTGCTGATCCAGATGGATATTTCTTAATTACAGAAGATTATCCTGCATGGCAAAAAATAAATGAAAAGAATTAGAAAGGATTTTACAATATGAAAATTTTAACTGCATGTGCAAATGGTTCAGGAACAAGTTTAATGCTTCTGAGAACAGTTAAGAATACATTAGAAAAAATGGGATATCAGATTACACAAGCTGACCATACTTCCATTTCAGAAGCTAAAGGGATTGCTCGTAATTATGATGTTGTATTCACCTCAGTACCATTCATTAATATGTTTGATGAAGTAAAAAAACGTGGTGGAGAAGTTATTGGAATAAAAAACGTTATTTCTGCAAGTGAAGTAGAAGAAAAAGTAAATGCTTCTGATATTCCAACTAAGTTTAAAAAGAATTAGGAGATAATCATGGATTTACCAATGTTGCAGGTTGCTTTGGATTGTAATAATACTGCAGAAGCAATTAACGTCTTAAGACAAGTAAAAGATGTAATTGATGTTGTAGAAACAGGTACTATCCTCGTTTATAGAGATGGCTTAAGTGCAGTATCCAACTTACGTGCAATGGCACCAGACAAAATCGTATTGGCAGATGTCAAGTGTGCAGATGCCGGTGAAAAATGTGGGAAGTCATGTAAAGAGGCGGGAGCCGATTGGATGACGTGTATTAATGCAGCAACAGTTCCAACTATGAGTAATGCACAAAAGGAAATTGAAGTACAAGTTGAACTTTATGAAGGTTGGGATAATGAAAGTAAAATGAGACAATGGCTTGATCATGGTATTCAACAAGTTGTTTATCATCAAAGCCGTGATGCTAAATTTGCCGGACAGAAATGGTCTGAAAAAGATGTTGAGAATGTAAAAAACCTAATAAAAATGGGTTTTAAAGTTTCTGTTACAGGTGGTGTTCATCCGGAAATATTACAACTTTTTAAGGGAGTTCCTGTATATACCTTTATTGCTGGACGAGATATTAGAGAAGCTGAAGATCCTCATGCAGAAGCGATGAAATTTAAAAAAGAGATCAACAGAATTTGGGGTTAATTGTAAAGAGGGTATTAATGGAATTTATTTCATTAAATTCCCTTTTTATTTTAAACTTTATTAACAATTAGGAGAATTAATAATGACAGTAAATTCATTGGGGATTTATGAAAAAGCCTTACCGCAACATTTATCATGGCGCGAGACTTTTGAGTTAATTCATGAATTAGGTTTTAATTTTTTGGAATTTTCAATTGATGAAAGTGATGAGCGTTTGTCTCGTCTTGATTGGACCCATGAGCAAAGAGGCAAGTTCCGAGATACAATGTGGGCAACTAATACACGGATCAATAATTTAATGCTTTCTGGTCATAGACGATTTCCACTTGGATCGGCTGATCCTGCTGTAAGAAAACAAGCACTTATCATGATGCAAAAGGCAATTGATTTATGTGTTGATCTTGGTATTCATAATATTCAAATGGCGGGATATGACGTTTACTATGAAAATAAAACCGCATCTTCTCGGGAATATTTTGTTGAAAACTTGATTAGATGTGTGCATATGGCTGCACAAAAGAACATTATGTTATCAATTGAAACGATGGATGATCAATTCATTAATAATTTAGGTAAAATTAGTCATTATCATGATTTAGCTAAAAGTCCCTGGTTGCAGGCATACCCAGATTTAGGAAATTTGAGTGCTTGGCCAGAAAATGATGTACCTACTGAATTTGAAAATTATATAGATACTATTTGTGCTATTCATTTAAAAGATAGCCAAAAAGTAACAGCCACATCAAAAGGACAATTTAAAAATGTCAAATTTGGTGAAGGTTGTGTTGATTTTGAAGGATTATTGCGACTATTAGTAAGATTAGATTATCATGGTAGTTTCACAATTGAAATGTGGTCAGGTGATAATGGCGAAATTGATGCACTAGATAAAGTGAAAGCTGCGAAATCATTTTTTGATAATATTTTTGCAAAAGTTGGAATTGAGCAAGAAAAAGTAAAGTGAGGAAAATTGTAATGCTTGAACAATTAAAACGAGAAGTTTATGAGGCAAATATGCAGCTACCTAAATTAGGACTAGTCACCTTTACATGGGGTAATGTTTCTGGAATTGATCGTAAACAAGGACTATATGTTATTAAGCCATCAGGAGTTGATTACGAGAAATTGACCCCAGAAGATATGGTGGTTGTTAATCTTAAAGGAGAGGTGGTTGAAGGAAAGCTAAATCCATCATCAGATACACCAACGCACACATATCTGTATAATCATTTTCCGAAGATTGGTGGAATAGTACATACGCACTCACCTTGGGCAGTTTCTTTTGCGGCAGCCAATATGGACATCCCTGCATTAAACACGACACATGCAGATACTTTTTACACTGATGTGCCAGCAGCGAATGCTTTGACCAAAGAAGAAATAGCAGAAGACTATGAGGGTAATACTGGTAAGACCATTGTGCAAACATTTCAAGACCGTCATTTAGACTATGAGGCAACACCAGCTGCTTTGGTTAGTCAACATGGACCATTTGCATGGGGTGAGACAGCAGCTAAAGCAGTTTATAATGCTAAAGTTTTGGAAGTTGTAGCTCAAGAAGATTTTCACACATTTGAATTAACACACCGAAGTTCAGAATTGCCACAATATTTATTAGATAAGCATTATTATCGCAAGCATGGTAAGAATGCATATTATGGACAAACTAATGCTCAATCTAAGACTCATGCTAAAAGAAAGTAATATAATAAAAAGGCTGCTACCTAGTAGGTAAGCAGCCTTTTTATTAATATTTTGTTTCTTTGAGGTCATCTTCAGGCCGATGCTCCTGAATTCGCAAAACTTGCCAAGCAAAATTACTGTGTGGAGCGTTTGATAAGTCAATTGTTAATTTGTCTTCTTCGTAAGTAAATTTCAATTCGATCCTATTTTCGATCATTTCAATTCGATTCGGCTGATGATCAAGTCCCAAAATTTCAATATTTTTATTTGAATAATTTTTTAAGAAAATATACTTTTGATAATTCATGTGTCGATTTTGCAGAGCAAATCCACTATTGGCAACCTTTAAAGAAGATGGTTCACTTTCGTTAAAGGCATGGCCAAAAATATGCATCCAGTCGTTAATATGTTCTAACATATCTTTTGTTTCTTTGCTAAAGGAGCCATTATTTTCAATAGGAATATTAATAATAGTTTGCTGGCCTTTTTTTCGGTTGGTAACTAGAGTATCTATAACATTTGTTGCAGTAAGATTACTGCCATCTCTAGTTTCAACCAATTTTATTGTGTATTTTTCTCCAAATACTTTAAATTTATCTTCTTGATAATCAACACTAATTGCTCGAGCACCAATATTACGAGCAGTTCTTACCAAAAAGTCGGGGTCTATATCTTTAGCATTTTTTAGTTTAAAATTTAAGATGATAGCAAAATCAGGATTCATTATTATCTCTCCTCAGTACAGATTACTTACTAAGTTTAACCCAAAAGGTGGAAAATACGAAAGATGAAAATTATTATCTCTCCAGCAATGAAAATGAAAGTTGATCAAGAATCTTTTCCGACAAGATCAATTCCTCAATTTATTACTCAAGCAAAAGTCTTGGCAGATTTTTTAAAAAAATGTAGTTTAAGTGAATTAAAAACAATTTGGCAGGTGAGTGAACGTACAGCTAAAGAAGGTCAAAATCAACTCTTTGAGTTGAATTTAGCTCAAACTGACGGATTAACTCCGGCCATCATTTCTTATTCCGGCATTCAATATCAATATATGGCTCCTGATCTTTTTACTCTACCTGCACTTGAATATCTGCAAAAAAATGTTCGCATTTTGTCTGGATTATATGGGGTTTTAAAACCGTTTGATGGGGTATGGCCGTATCGTTTAGAGATGAAAAATAAAATGTTGGGATTTAGTGAGCCCAATCTGTATAAATTTTGGAACAGTACCATAGCTGATAGTCTTTTTGCTGAAGATCAAACACTTATTAATTTGGCGTCTAAAGAGTACTCTAAAATTATCATGCCATATTTAACTGAAAGACGCCGAATGATTAATATTGAATTTCAAGAAAAGAAAAATGATTCTTGGAAAGTTGTTGGGGTTCACGCTAAGATGGCACGAGGAGAAATGGTGCGTTTGATTGCTGAAGAGCAGTTGAGTAAACCAGAAGACTTACAAAAATTTAATGATTTTGGTTTCAAATTTGTTGGACAAATTAGTGATGAAAACAACTATGTTTTTAGAACGGAATATGATTTCAAACGACATTAGAAATATTTACGGAAGGCTGAATTAATATGGAAATTGTTTTTATTCGTCATGGACAAACAACCTTAAATAAAAATCATAAAATTCAAGGTTCACACTTTGACTATGATTTGAGTGTGGAAGGAAGAGAATATGCGAAAAAGGCTGCAACTAACTTTGATCCGAGCGATTTTGATTTTGTTTTTTCCAGCCCGATGAAACGCGCTGTAACAACTGCACAGATTTTTACAAAAAAGCAAAAAGAAATTATTCTGGATCAGCGATTAGTTGAATTTAATTTCGGTGAATGGGATGGAAAATCACTTTCAGAATTAAAACAGAAATATCCTACTGGTATCGATCCGTGGGGTAAAGCCAACGATAATTATGTTAAGTATGCACCGAGTGGTGAAACGTTCCAAGAACTTGATGAACGCTGTGGTAATTTCTTAGTAGAAATGCAGGAAAATTATTCAGAGAAAAAGATTTTGGTGATTTGTCATGGAACCCTGATCCGAATGATGTTTGCGCATTATTTTACTGGTGGTGATATCAATGGATTTGAAACGATGGATAATTGTGCGTTAGGTAAAATTTCTTATCGTAAAGGAATTGCCAGAATTAATTATTATAATCGGATTTTAGCTTAAGAGTATTTTTTGTTATTAATGATTTAAAAGATATTTTATTAAATACTCTATTCAGTTGAATCGCTTAAGCAATTTAGTTGACCGCTAATTAGTAGAGCGTTATTCTTATTTTTTAGTGACGCGGTGTCACTTTTGGAGGAGAAAAATTCAAGGAAATGGTAAAAGAAACTTTTATTAATTTGCCACTAGCCAAAAAAGATCTGGTAACTGATGCGTTGCTTAATGAATTTAGCAAATATCCCTTGTCAAAATCTCAGGTAGCAAGAATTGTGAAGAATGCAGGAATTTCTCGTGGTTCTTTTTACAAGTATTTCACAGATTTGGAAGATGCGTATCAATATTTGTATCATTATGCAATGCTTCAAATTCATATCCCTGTGAGAAAAATGCAAAAATTTAGTTCTGGGATTTTTTATAAAATGGTCGTAAATTTTATAGACCAAACTCAGACAAGTAAATTCGCTAATCTGGTTAAAATGCATATTCTGTATAATGAATACGCATTATCGCAGCATTTTCCTGATGTAAAATTGCTTCAACTGAATAGTCAGAATTGGAGTGCAATGGTACTTAGTCATTCTGCAATTAGAATGATTCTCGAAAATGAAAATCAAAAAGAAAAGATTTTAACCTATCTAAAGGCTGGACTTGAATTATTAGAAGAAGGAGCAAAGTAGTGTTTTTAGCAATAAAAGAGATAAAACGTGAAAAAATGCGTTATGGTTTGATTATTTTAATGATTTTCTTAATCAGTTATCTAATTTTTGTTTTATCCTCGTTAGCAGTAGGTCTTGCCAGTGAAAATACGCAGGCAATTGTATCTTGGCAGGCTAAGCAAGTCGTTTTAAATAAAAATGCTAATGTCAGTATGAGTCAGTCAGTTCTAAACAAGGCCGATTTAAAAAATGCCAAGATGACCAATAATGAGGCATTGTTAGGACAGACGCCAGTTGTTGTTAAAAGCAAAGGAAGAACGCAGGTGTCTGCTCAGTTCATTGGTATAAAAAAGGATCAATTTATCTATCAAGGTTTAGAAATAATTATCGGTAGAAAAGCCAACAAGAGCGATGAGGTTGTAGTTGATCAAGCATTTAAAGATAAGGGTTATCAATTAAATGACAAACTGGAATTAAATGGTTCCAAGAAAAAATACCGAATCGTTGGTTTTGCTAGAAATGCTAAAATCAATATTGCTCCAATTGTTTATGGTACTTTACCTATGTGGAAAACATTACGTCAGGGTATTCCAACAATGCAGGCATCAGCAATTATTTCTCGACGATCAAATTATTATAATGATCATGGAAATAACAAAACTTATCCTATAAAGCAATTTATTACCAAATTGCCGGGCTATACGGCTCAAAACATGACATTTCAGTTAATGATTGGTTTTTTGTTTATAATTTCATTAATTATTATCGCTGTTTTTTTATACATTCTAACGATGCAAAAAATGCATAATTTTGCTGTAATGCGTGCGCAAGGCATCCCAAGTGGTACTTTAGTAAGAGCAACAATTAGTCAATCAATTATTTTGGTTATTACAGGTGTTTTTCTTGGCTTTTTGGCGATGCTGTTAACTGCTAAATTATTGCCAGCAGCTGTTCCAATGAGTTTCACGCCTACAATTATGCTAAGTGGAATAATTGGTATGTTGTTAATGGGTGTTATTGGTAGTCTAATACCTGTTAGATCAATTTTAAAAGTAGATCCAGCAAAAGCAATAGGTGAATAAAGATGACAGTAATTGAATTAAAAAATGTTCAAAAAAATTATGGTAAAGGCGAAGCAACTGTTGAGGCACTTAAAAATATCAATTTTCAAGCTAATGCAGGTGAAGTTGTTTTGATTATGGGTCCTTCGGGTGCTGGTAAGAGTACTTTCTTAACCGTGGTTGGTTCTCTACAAAAGCCGACAGCTGGTAAAGTCTTAATTAAAGGAAAAGATATATCTGAACTAAGTGTTAAAGAAAGCAATAAACTACGTTTAAACCAAATCGGCTTTGTTTTACAATCTTATAACTTGGTTCCATTTTTAACGATTAAAGAACAATTTGATCTAGTTAATCAGGTTAAAAAATCAGGTAATATCGATAAAGCTACATTGGCAAAATTATTAGGTCAGTTAGGAATTTCTGGTTTAGTGAATAAATATCCAAATGAATTATCAGGTGGTCAGCAGCAACGAGCAGCGATTGCTCGGGCTCTATATGCTAATCCAGAGATGCTGCTTGCAGATGAGCCGACAGCATCACTTGACAGTAAAAATGTTGATGAGGTTGGTCAATTATTTAAGAATTTAGCTAAAAATTATCATAAAGCAGTTATTTTAGTAACGCATGATCCACGATTAGAAAAATATGCAGATCACATATATGAAATGATGGATGGTCAAATGACTAAAGAAAGTTAGTTTTTCCTGTAATGATTTAATATTATAAATTTTTTGAAAGGATGATAAAATCATTCTTTTTTGTAGGTACAATTATTTTCATAAAAAATCTGGCATAAAAAATTATTTTTTTACTTGACAAAGTTGTTTTAAGTTTACTATTCTAAATGTTAGATAATTAATTGTTATTTTTTGGAATCATATAAGTAGTTGATTGGGAGTTTTTTTCTGTTAAAAGAATTACTTTTTGAGTAAGAATAATAATCAACTAGCATATATTTTTAAATTTTGTATTAGTATTTTTATCTAGGTGATTGCTGTTAATAGAGCATGAATTTAAAGCCGATAAAGTGATTTGAGGTGTAGTAATGAAAGAAATTCCGCGAGATAAATCAATTGAAGTATCAACTGATTATAAAAATGAAAGTATTAATATGAAATTTTCGGAAAATTTAACCGATGACCGTGAAAGAGGTTATATTATATCGGCGGCATTTTTTTCATTTTGTGCGTCACAAGGTCTAAGTAAAGCTGAAGTAAGCGATATGGTTTCGACCTATTATGACGAATTTCTAAAAAATTAGAGTTTTTTAAGTAGACTGGTTGTTAAGATAAATAAATTACAATTAGTTAAGAGTAGCAGTTACTGAAGATAGTCAAGGGAAAACCAATGGCGAGAAAAAAAGAAATAGGAAGAAAAAAGATTTTAAATATTGCCTATAAACTGGTTGTTAAAGATGGGATGGAGAGTCTTACTGCACGCAATATTGCTAATGCAGGACATTTTTCAACGCAGCCTTTATATCTTGAGTTCAGTGGGATGGATGAGCTGCGTCAGGAAGTTTTAGGTAAAATTGCAGATAATTTAAAAAATAGTATTCTACAAAAAACATATATTAACGAACCGTTGATTGATATGGATTTATCTTATATTGATTTTGCTAAGGAACATCAAAATCTTTTCCGAGCCATGTTTGTTGATGGTAAATTTGGTAGCAAGGTGATTTCAGATACTCTGATTGATTTAGGTGTTGAGAAGTTTACAGAACAATACCCTGAAACGGAATATTCTGACGACAAAGTTAAGAATGTTGTTATTGCAAATTGGATTACCACAATGGGAATTGCCTCACTAATTGTTAATGAAATTGCTCATTTTTCGCAAGATCAAATTGTCAATGTATTGAAAGCGCAAGTTAACGATGCAATTCGTAATGATTGGCTCAGTAAAAATGGAAAAATTTCGTTATTTGATTCCAGTGACGATAAAAACTGATTTTATAAGTTAAATAAAAGCTAAGGTCTGCTTTAAGCAAGTTTATGTTAAAAAAATTACCATATGCTATAATTAGTAAAGAAATTAGTTTTCTGAAAGGTGGTTTTTATGAAAATACTTGCATTATCTGGCTCAAATGCCAATAATTCGTTTAATGAGGCGTTGCTTAAATTTATAGCTAAGCAATTCTCTAATAAATATGACTTTAAACTGGCGTCAGTTAAAGGTCTGCCAATGTTTAAAGAGGGTGAAGATACTCCTGAGTCTATTCAAACTTTGAGTAAGGAAATTGAGGATGCCGACTTGGTATTACTTGGTTCACCGGAACAACAGCACTCAGTAACCAGTGCTTTAAGTAGTGCGTTAGAATGGATGTCTTGCGCAACTCATCCATTTAGAGGTAAGCCAGTTGTGATTGTGTCAACTTCACCAATGCCTCAAGGTGCATCTCGTTCTCAAAGTCGGTTAAAGAGTTTACTTACTGCCCCAGGCTTTAACGCCGAAGTCTTTAATGGTGATGAGTTCATGATGGGCAACGCACCGAAACAATTTGATGAAAATGGTGACTTAGTTGATAAGTCAACCGTTGAATTCTTAGGTCACTTCTTCGATGAAGTTGATGATTGGTACGCACAAGTTACTAAGTAGGAGGACCAGGAATGAAATTATTAGCAATTGTCGGTACAAATGCATCTTTTTCATATAACCGCTTTTTAGCACAATTTATAGCTAAGCGTTATAGTGATAAAGCAGAAATTGAAGTAAAAGAAATTGATAAGTTAACTCCGTTTTCAAGAACGGATATGGCTGATGATACAATTAAGGCTTGGATTGAAGATATTAAAAATGCTGATGGTATTGTAATTACAACACCAGAATATGATCACACTATTCCTGCTGCATTAAAGAGCAGTCTTGAATGGCTTGGTTCACATGCTGGACCAAATGTTATGAAGATGAAGCCTGTTGCGGTTGCCGGTGCTTCACATGGTGGTCAAGGTAGTGGTCGTGCGCAAGAAGATATTCGTGAAATTTTACTTTCACCAGATATGAGCGCTAATGTTTTGCCAGGTAATGAAATATTAATTGGGCAAGCTCCAAGTAAGTTTGATAAAGAAACTGGTGAGCTTACCGATGAAGCAACTGTTAAACAACTAGATGGAATGATGGACAACTTCTTTAAGTTTGTTGAACAGGCCAATAAATAAATTTTTGCTAGAACAGCTAGTAGAGAGTAAAATAATCGGATAGGAGTACCTGTCCGATTATTTTTTGTTTATTTTAGAAAGGATATTGAAATGACTGATCCAGTTGTTTTACCAATAAAATCTGTTCGAAATCCTCGTGATTTAGGCGGTTATTTGGGTTACAAAGGTCGTAGAATCAGGTCACATAGATTATTACGTTCTGGTAATATTAGTAAGATAACAGCTGAGGACAGTCAATTTTTGCTTAATTACGGTCTCAAAAAAATTATTGATTTGCGTTCACCAGCAGAATATCAAAAAAATCCTGATCAAGAATTACCAGGAATAGCACACTACTTAATACCCTTGTCGTCCGAGGATAATACTGGAGGCAATGGCTTAAATATGAAGAGAGAATTTGAGAAGTATCGTCACGATCAATATGCTGGCTTACGTAGAATGTGTTGGCGGTATCGGAATCATATTCTTAATAAAGCTGCTCAAAATAGTTTTTACCAAATAATGCAACTAATTACAGAAACTGATGAGGGGGCAATTTTATATCATTGCTCTGAAGGAAAAGACAGAACAGGGTTAGTGACAGTAATACTCTTGTATATTTTAGGTGTTGATATGGAAGTGATTCGGCAAGATTATCTTTATTCTAATTATTTGCTTAATAATTATCGTGCTGTGCGTGATCAAAAGTTTAAAGAAATAGGCGAAAATGATAAGTTTCGTACCAATATGCGTGTTTTAGGATCAGTTGCCAATATCTTTTTAGATACTAGTTTAATCTCGATACGTGAAAACTATGGTGGACTAGATAATTTTATTATTAATCAGCTGGGAGTGAGTGAACAGATGCAAATGATTATTAGAGAAAAGTATTTGGAGAAATAAGAAAAAATGATTGAAAATATCGCATTGAAACAAGTAGTTGGTGAACATCACGCATTGGGTACATCAATCACGTTGCAAATATTTGGAAATGCCCAAGAAGACATAATTAGCCATTCGTTTGATTTAATTGATCACTATGAAGATTTGTTAACAGTAAACCGGGATAAATCAGAAGTAATGAGTGTTAATCATGCTGCAGGCGATCATCCAGTGCAAGTTTCTAGTGGCACTTATGATTTAATTAAATTGGCAGTAATGAAAAGTCGGGAGAATTTTGGGTTCAATGCTTTAATTGGCCCAGTAGTAAAATTATGGGCAATTGGGTTTAAAGGAGCTCATGTGCCGACCGAAGATCAAATTAAAGCAAAAATGAAGTTGATTGATCCTTTTAATGTTGAGTTAAATGATTCTAATCAAACAGTTTTTTTGAAGAAGCTAGGAATGGAGCTTGACTTGGGCGGTATTGCTAAGGGATGGATTGCAGATCGAATCCGCGATTATTGGCGTGCGTATGGTGTTCATGCAGGAATTATCAATTTAGGTGGAAATATATTATTGGTTGGTGATTGTCCTAAACGTGTCAATGGTCAATGGGTCGTTGGTGTTCAAGATCCCAAGGAGTCTCGTGGTAAAAATATTACGTCAGAAATGGTTCATGAATGTTCAGCTGTAACTAGTGGTACTTATGAACGTTATCTCGAAGTCGATGGGCATAAATATCACCATTTAATTGATCCGCGAACAGGTTATCCTGTTGAAACTGATCTAGCTGGAGTAACGACTTTTACTAAAGATTCTGTACAAGCAGAAATTGAATGCAAGAGGCTGTTTTTTGCTGGTCATCCAATCAAGGACTGGCATAGTAAGCCCAATCGCATTGGAGCTATCTTTGTTTATAATGATAATCACGTTGAATATGATAATTTTGAATAATTAGCTTAAAACTAATTTGTATCACACTGATTTGATTTGGTTTTTAATTATAAATCAGCAACATTTTTATAATAATTTTGAATAAAATGAAAAATGGCCTTGATGTTTTGCTTAAAAATATCAAGGTCATTTTGTTTGATGTTGCCAATCTTACTAGCTATTTATAGATATTGTCGTTTTATGCAGCAGTGCGACTAATACTAAAGATAGTGTTAAACATACCGTTAGAAAGTCCAGGTGTATTGTAAATAATGAAGCGTAAGAACGATGAATCTAATGTTTGTTGAATAAACCATGGATTTTGCAAAGCATTAAGCATTGATAAAATAATATAGATGAAAAAGTAACCGGCAAAAAAAGATGCGATTGCACCTAAAACCCTATCTAAAATATTTCCAAAACTTGATGTATGTGGATTTTTATTTGGTAGCCAACTTTTAAAAACTTTGATCACTATTTTACCAATAAATAAAATAATGAAGAACGCCAAAAAGCGAAAGAGCATGAGATTATCACCAGGAGTGAGTGTGGTTTGGATGCTTTTACCAGTAATTTGGGCATAAAGCCAGTTGCCAACTGGATTTTGAAAGAAGATGGCAGCAATGAATACAATGGCTGCAAAAATTAGATTGATGACTAATTTTGTAAAACCAGTTTGATAACCCTTATATGTTTTTCTGATCAAATAAGCCAGAACAATTAAAGTAATAATCATTTTTTTCTCCTTTGACGATATTATAACTTATTTCCTACACTTAGACTTTGACGACTGTCAAAAAATATTTCATAATTAAAGAGATGTAATGGCTTTACAATAAGCCAAATTTAGCGTTAAATTTAAAGAGTGTGAAACAAGGTTTCACGGGTGAAAAATGAATCCTGACAAATTTGTCCAAGAACTAGCAAAACGTAATTTTAACTTAAATGAAAACCAAGTCAATCAATTTAAGCAATACTTTAATATCTTAGTAGCTGCAAATAAGCACGTTAATCTTACAAGGATAACGGAACTTGACGAGGTATATCTCAAGCATTTCTTTGATAGCTTGACACCTCTATTTGCTTTTTATGATATTTTTGAAGCAGGTTATACTTTGTGTGATGTCGGAGCAGGTGCAGGTTTTCCTTCAATTCCACTTAAAATAATGCAACCGAGTCTAAAATTAACAATAGTTGATTCACTAGGAAAGAGATTGACCTTTTTGCAAGACTTAGTCAATAATTTAAATCTTAAGGATGTAAAACTTGTTCATGGTCGTGCTGAAGATATCGGTCAAAACAAACTTTATCGTGAACAATTTGACCTTGTTACTGCGCGTGCGGTAGCTAATATGGCAGTTTTAAGTGAATATTGTTTGCCACTAACTAAGCAGAAAGGTTATTTTGTGGCATTGAAGGGACCAAAAGCTGAAAGTGAATTAGCAAAAAGTCAAAAGGCTATCAGTGTACTTGGTGGTAAAGTGCTTAAAACAGAAGAATTACGATTACCAGATAGTAATGAAGAACGAACACTAGTTCTTATTCAAAAAATAAAGTCTACACCCAAGAAGTATCCGCGCCAAGCGGGCACCCCTCATCGTAAACCAATTCAGTAATAGGAGGACTTGATATGTCAATTTTTTCGTCTTTACGTCATCATGACGAAATTTCAAAGGATAAACAAATTCAAGATATTAAATTAACTAAGATCAAGCCAAATTCTTATCAACCAAGACGAGAATTTTCTGACGAATCAATTCGTGAATTAGCGGCAACACTTGATAAAGATGGCTTATTGCAACCGATCATTGTTCGTGAAAAGGGTGAAGATTATGAAATCATTGCCGGTGAACGACGTTTTCGGGCAGCGCAGCATTTAGCATGGGAACGTATCCCGGCTATTGTGAATAATATGGACGATAGCCAGGCTGCTTCTCTTGCCTTAATTGAAAACTTGCAACGGGAAGATTTAAATCCAATTGATGAAGCACAAGCGTATAGTAACTTAATGCAGTTGAATCATTTAACTCAGACAACATTAGCGCAAAATATTGGTAAATCACAATCATATGTAGCTAACAAATTAAGATTATTAAAGTTAACTCCCAAAGTACAGAGCTATTTGGCTAGTGGTGAAATTTCGCCAAGGCATGGTCGCAGTTTAGTCGGATTAAGCGAGAAAGATCAGGGTCGAGTACTTGATGAGGTATTAGCTAATAATCTTAATGTCAGTGAAACAGAAAAGATTGCTCGTGATGTTGAGGGATATTTTGCGGATAAAAAAGCCAAAATTAAGGAACAGGCAAAAACAGAGCAAACACAGCGTGCGGTTAATCGAATACCCAAGGATATGAAAGTTCAAATTAATACAATTAAACGTGCTGTAAAATTAGCTAAAGAATCTGGTATTAAGGTTAAAGTCAAAGAAAATAATGACCCTGATGATTATATGATTACAATTGAAATGAAAAGGAAGTAGGATGGTATGGAAAATATGGTGAGTGTAATTTCTGTGGCTAACCAAAAGGGTGGTGTTGGCAAAACCACAACGACCATTAACTTAGCTGCTTCAATTGCTGAACGTGGGTATAAAGTATTAATTGTTGATATTGATCCTCAAGGAAATGCAACTTCTGGGTTAGGAATTGAAAAATCAGAAATTAATCAAGATATTTATAGCGTTTTAATTAATGATGTTCCACTAAAAGACACAATTTTTCACACCACAACTACTAAATTAGACCTTGTACCAGCAACAATTAACTTATCGGGTGCCGAAACGGAATTAATCAGCATGATGGCTCGTGAGACACGTTTAAAATCAGCTCTTGATACGGTTAGTGAAGATTACGATTTTATTTTTATTGATTGTCCACCATCTCTTGGGCAATTATCAATTAATGCTTTTACCGCATCAGATTCAATTTTAATTCCCGTTCAAAGTGAATATTATGCAATGGAAGGATTAAGTCAGTTACTTAATACAATTCGACTAGTTCAAAAGCATTTCAATAAAGATTTAGGGGTTGAAGGAGTCTTGATGACAATGCTTGATGCTCGAACCAACTTGGGAGCTGAAGTTGTTAAGGAAGTTCGATCTTATTTTGCAGATAAAGTTTATAAGACAATTATTCCTCGAATCACCAAATTAGCGGAAGCGCCTAGTTACGGGGAAGCAATTACTGAATATGCCCCTAACTCACGCGGTGCTAAGGTATACGATGATTTAGCCAAGGAGGTGTTAAAGAATCATGGTAAGAGACTTAAAAAATAAAGAAAGTAAGAAGCATGGCGGTCTCGGACGCGGAATTGAGGCATTATTTGAAGATGAACCGCAAGCTGAAGAAACCGAAGAAGAAATTCTTGATATTAATTTAAGTGAAATTAGACCCAATCCATATCAGCCTAGGAAAAGTTTTGATGATAAAACTTTGAAAGAGTTGGCCGATTCAATTAAGGAAAACGGTGTTTTTCAGCCAATCATTGTGCGTAAATCAGTTAATGGTTATGAAATTATTGCTGGTGAAAGACGTTATCGTGCATCAAAATTAGCAAAGGAAACCACCATTCCGGCAATTGTTCGTGATTTTAGTGAAAGTCAAATGATGGAGGTTGCTGTTCTCGAAAACTTGCAACGTGAGGATTTAACTCCGCTAGAAGAAGCGCAAGCGTATGAGATGCTGCAAAAAAATTTGGGTCTAACCCAGGAAGAAGTATCTAAGCGAATGGGCAAGTCTCGACCATATATCGCTAATTACTTGCGATTATTGACTTTACCAAATAAGACCAAGCACTTGTTACAACATGGTGAATTGTCGATGGGACAGGCCAGAACACTTTTAGGATTAAAAAACAAAGATAGAATCGATGAGGTTGCTAAACAGGTCGTTAAAGAAGGAATGCCTGTTAGGAAAGTTGAGGCTTTAGTAGCTAGTTTAAATTCGCAAAAACCGCAGAAAAAGGTAATTCAGAAATCTGCCTTTATTAAAGCAAGCGAACACCAGCTAGCTAACAAGTTAGGCTCAAGTGTTAATATTTCTGAAAGTAAAAAAGGTAATGGACATTTGTCGATAGGTTTTTCTTCTGTCGATGAGCTAAACAGAATTCTTGAAATATTAGGTGTTGATTTAGATGAATAAGGATATTTCTTATAATTTAGCAGATACGGTATTGATGAAAAAACCGCATGCTTGCAAAACAAACAATTGGGAAATCCTGCGCTTAGGTGCAGACATTCGTTTAAAGTGTATGGGATGTGGGCATATCGTGCTAATTTCACGAGCAAAATTTGTTCATAATTTAAAGAAAGTTTTAACTAAAGCTAATGATCCGGTAAATAGTAAAAATGAGCTATATATTCCTAAAGCATCAATTGCGTTACCAGATTTTAATCAAGATAATAAATAATTTTTATAAGAAGAGGTTGAAGATGTCATTAACTGCTGGAATTGTAGGTTTGCCAAATGTTGGAAAGTCAACGTTGTTTAATGCGATTACCAAAGCTGGAGCCGAAATGGCCAATTATCCGTTTGCTACGATTGAGCCGAATGTTGGAATGGTGGAAGTTCCGGATAAACGCTTGGGTAGAATCCAAGAATTGATTCCGGCCAAAAAAATAGTGCACACAACTTTTGAATTTACCGATATTGCAGGATTGGTTAAGGGGGCTTCTAAAGGTGAAGGACTTGGTAACAAATTTTTAGAAAATATACGGCAAACTGACGCAATTATTCACGTTGTAAGAGCGTTTGAAGATGATAATATAACATCCGTAACTGGCAAGGTTGATCCAGAAGAAGATATTAATACGATAAATTTAGAATTAGCAATTTCTGATCTGGACGCAGTAAACAGAAGAATTAATAAAGTAAAGAAACTAGCTCAACAAAATGACAAGGATGCCAAGGCTGAATTACAAGTTTTACAAAAGATTAAGCCAGTTTTAGAAGAAGGTAAG
The DNA here is from genome assembly GCF_003692965.1 of Lactobacillus sp. ESL0246. GTDB lineage: Bacteria > Bacillota > Bacilli > Lactobacillales > Lactobacillaceae > Lactobacillus. The sequence continues at coordinate 58,540 of NZ_REHC01000003.1, forward strand.
GCTGTTCGCTCAATTACTTTTAATGATGATGAACTGAAGATTGTTAGGGGCCTATTTCTTTTAACAGCTAAACCGGTTATTTATGTTGCGAATATTGCTGAAGAATCAATGGCAGATGCAGAAAATGATCATTATTATCAAATTGTTAAAAAGCACGCTGACAAAGAGCATGCTGAATGTTTAGGAATTTCTGCAGCGACTGAGGAAGAAATTGCCGGTCTTGATGATGATGAAAAAGCTGAATTTCTGGAGGCAGAAGGAGTAACTGAATCTGGACTTGATCGTTTGATTAGGGCTGCATATCATCTATTGGGGCTGCGAACTTTCTTTACAGCTGGTGGTCCTGAGACGCGTGCGTGGACTTTTCATGAAGGGATGAAGGCACCACAAGTAGCTGGAGTAATCCATTCCGATTTTGAACGTGGCTTTATTCGAGCTGAAGTTGTCTCTTTTGCCGATTTAAATAAGTATGAAACCATGCAAAAAGTTAAAGAAGCTGGTAGATTACGTCTTGAAGGTAAAGATTATGAAGTTCAAGACGGTGACATTATTGAATTTAGATTTAACGTTTAGGAAAAAATAATGGCAGAAAATAAACAAGAAGAACAAGTAAAAATAGATGCTGATCAGCAAACAAAACTGAAAGATAAAGTTGCTAATCAGAATATGGAAGAGCAAGTCAGACAAATGGCACCTGCAGAATTACGCAAACAATTAAGTAAGAAGAATGCTGACTATATTTTTCGTTTGCAAAAAGAATTAGAAAATCAAGGTAAGCTGAGTCAAGAAACTGCAATAAGCAAAATCAATAAGCTTTTGCCAGATTTACTCATTGCCCAGCGCCATGGGCAACCAGCTAACAATTTTTATAATATGTCACCTAAAATCAAAGCGGCTGATATTTTAAAACCTAAGCTCAAAACTGCAGCAGACATTCCGTTTTGGCAGTATGCAGTTGATAGTGCATTACTTTATGTTGCAATTTTTGTGGGTATATTTGGGTTAATAGCATTGTTCCAGCCAAATTCTAAAAATAATTCACAAATGGGAATTTTAACTTTAATTAGCATTGGGGCATTAATGGGAATTTTTATGACCAAGTATAATACTTGGCTTCTACCAGATAATGGCAAGAATAAAAAAATTCCTTGGACCAAAATTATTTTGGGTATGGCAGGAATAATAGTGGTTTTATATGGCTGGATAATGGTGTTATCAATTCCAGCGCTGCAAGTAGTTAATCCGGTTTTACCTGGTATGACCAATATTATTATTGCTCTTATTGCCTACGGCATTCGGTGGTTATTTCGGCGACACTTTGAAATTGTTGGTTCCGTTTTCTCACCGGCTGCCAAAAACAAATAAAGTGCTTTTTGTCAAGAAAAGAGCTATACTAAAAGAACTCTATATTTAAAAGGGGATAAATAGGTTTAATAATCTATTTATCCTTTTTAAAATAAGTTACTTGTAGAAAAGAAACAACATTTTGTATTGAATAGAAAGAGGTATTTAATGATTAACACACTGCGTAAATCAATTAGGCAGTATAAGAATTTATCATTGTTGTCGCCATTACTTGTTACAGGTGAAGTTATCATTGAAATGTTAATTCCATATCTGGTTGGTATTTTAATTGATAATGGAATCATGAAAGGCAACATGTCTTATATTACAAAATGGGGCTTGATTCTACTAGTTATTACTGTTATTTCCTTAGTATTGGGAGCAGGAGCTAGTTATGTTTCCGCTCACGCTGCGGCAGGATTTGCTGCGAATTTGCGTAAGGATATGTTTTATCATGTTCAGGATTACTCATTTGAAAACATTGACAAGTTTTCCAGTGCAAGTTTAGTTACGCGAATGACAACAGACGTTAATAACGTTCAGATGGCGTATCAAATATTGATTAGAATTGCTGTTAGAGCCCCAATGATGCTGATTGTTTCGATAATCATGTCACTCATTATTAGTCCACGATTATCGCTTATTTTTGTGGTTTTGGCACCGGTTTTTATATTGCTGTTAGCATTAGTAATCAAAAGCGTCAGTCCGTATTTTCCTAAAATCTTTAAGGGTTATGACCAAATGAACGAAGTTGTTCGAGAGAATGTTCGTGGAATACGTGAAGTAAAGACTTTTGTTCAGGAAAAACCACAAACGGTAAAATTCAATAAAGCTTCAGGATTTATTTACAAATTATTTTCAACTGCGCAGAAGATTATGTCACTTAATTCGATGATTGTAATTGCAGTTTTAAATATTTCTAATTTAGCCATCTGCTGGTTTGGAGCTAAAGAAATCGTGGGTGGCACTTTACAAACAGGTCAACTGATTTCAATGTTTTCTTATTCAAATTCAGTTTTGAATAGTTTAAATATTTTGGCAATGATTTTCACGCAACTAGTTCTTTCATCTGCCAGTGGTCGAAGAATAGCGGACGTAATTAACGAAGAGCCTTCAATTGAAAATCCACGTAAGCCATTGACTCATTTGAATAATGGTGAAGTGATTTTTGATCATGTCAATTTTAAGTATGACCAAGAAGATAAAGCGCTAGCCTTAAGTAATATTAATTTGCATATCAATGCAGGTGAAACCTTGGGGATAATTGGTAAAACTGGATCGTCTAAATCAACCTTGGTGGCGATGATTCCTCGTTTGTATGATACTGTATCAGGTGCGGTACGTGTTTCTGGACATAATGTTAAATCATATGATTTAAAAACATTGCGTGATAATGTAGCAATGGTTTTACAAAATAATGTGCTATTTTCAGGTACAATCAAAGAAAATTTAAAATGGGGAAATGAAAATGCTACCGACGATCAAGTTGTAGCGGCAGCTAAAGTTGCACATGCAGATGACTTTATCCGTGAAATGCCTAATCAATATGACACAATGGTTGAACAAGGTGGAGCAAATGTTTCTGGTGGACAAAAGCAAAGAATTACAATTGCACGAGCCCTCCTTAAGAACCCTAAAATTCTAATTTTAGATGACTCAACTTCTGCAGTTGATACTCAAACTGAACGTGAAATTCGAGAATCATTGTCTAAAAATATGCCGGATACAACAAAAATTATCATCTCACAACGAATTGTTTCAATTAAAGATGCGGATCGAATTGTTGTGATGGATGATGGTAAAATTCAGGATATTGGTACACATGATGAATTGATGAAGCGTAACGATTTGTACAGTTCAATTGCTGAGTTCCAAGAAGAACAGAAGAAGTAGGTGATGAAGTTGGATAAAGCAGGAAAAAATAAGAATACAAGTATGAAGGAGAAGAAGTCTCAAACTTTATATCGTCTGCTAAAATTAGTGGTAAATACTAGTCCATGGATGCTCATCACATCAATTATTGCAATAATTTTAGCGGCAGGTTCAACAGTTGCTGGATCATTGTTCATTGAACGGTTAATCAATGTTTATATTATTCCGTTAACTAAGCAAGCTCATCCAGACTTTGGGCCACTTTGGCGTGCAATAATGGTAATGTTTGGTATGTACGCAATCGGTTTTATTTCCAGCTATCTGTTTGCCATGTTGATGGCTGTGTTAGCCCAGAAAGTACAATACCGTGTACGTAACGAGATGTTCGAACACATGGAGCAGTTGCCTATTGCATACTTTGATGAGAATGATTACGGCGATATAATGAGTCGTTATACAAATGATATTGATACATTGATGCAGATGATTTCGCAATCAATTCCCCAATTTGTCAATTCAGGACTTAATATTATCTTTGTTTTGGGGGCTATGCTTAGTTTAAGTTGGCAATTGACAATATTTACTCTGATTGTTTTTGTCTTATCAATCGGGATCGTACGGTTCTTAACATCTAAATCGGCTTACTACTTTCAAAAACAGCAAAAAGAACTTGGCCAAGTCAATGGTTATAATGAAGAAATGTTGAATGGTTTGAAAGTAATTAAAGTATTTAGTCATGAACCCGAGGTAGAAGAAGATTTTGAAGGCTATAATCGGGCATTGGAAGCTGCATCAGGTAAGGCTCATACTTATGCCACCATTTTATTTCCAATTATGGGAAACATGGGGAATTTACTTTATGTTTTAATTGCTATTTTAGGCGGTGCAGTGGCGATTAATCGCATTGCACCAATATCGCTTGGAGTCATTGGTGCTTTCTTGCAGTTATCGAAACAATTTGCAATGCCGATTGCCCAAATATCGCAACAATTAAACTCAATTGTAATGGCTTTAGCTGGTGCTAAGAGAATTTTTGATTTAGAAGATCAACCTATTGAGATCGATGATGGCGATGTAACAATTTCAAAAGATGAAAATGTTAAGGGAATGTGGCACTGGAATGTGCCCCAAGCAGATGGAACAATAAAAAAGATTACGGTAAAGGGTCACATTGTTTTTGATAATGTCAATTTTAGTTATTCTCCTGATAAGCAAATCTTATATAATATTTCTCTTGATGCCAGACCAGGAATGAAAGTGGCTCTAGTTGGCGAAACCGGTGCGGGGAAAACTACTATTTCTAATATGTTGAATAGGTTTTATGAAATAGATTCCGGTACAATCACTTATGATGGGATCCCATTGAAGCGAATTAAAAAAGATGATTTACGGCAATCCTTATCAATTGTTTTGCAAGAAACACATATGTTTACTGGAACTGTTATGGATAATATTCGCTTTGGTAATAGAAGTGCTAGTGATGACGATATTTATCAAGCTGCTCATCTGTCACATGCAGATGAATTTATTCATCATTTGGATGAAGGCTATCAAACTATCATTGATGGTAATGGTGGCGATCTTTCACAAGGTCAAATGCAATTACTGAGTATTGCTCGAGCAATGGTAGCTGATGAACCGGTAATGATTTTAGACGAAGCAACTTCAAGTATTGATACTCAAACAGAAAAATTAATTCAGTCTGGAATGGATAACCTACTTGCTGGTCGGACTAGTTTTGTGATTGCGCACCGTTTATCCACAATTGTTAATTCTGATTTGATTTTAGTTCTTGATCATGGTCATATTATTGAAGCAGGTAACCATGACCAATTGCTAAAGCAAAAGGGATACTACTACGAATTGTATACTGGTAAAAAAGAAATTGAATAACTGAAAAACTTTTAATTTAATTAAACCATCATTTTTGTTTTCACTTAAGCTTGCCCCAAGTTATTTTGAGTCATCCGGCTAATAGTTTTGTAGAGGACTTCTTTCATGGTAGTATGGTAAATAATTTTTATGAAACACCTGTATCTCAGGCTTGTTTATTGCTTAAATTAAATTCGTAGCCTCATAATTTATCTGACAACTTAATTACGATTGATGAAAAAATTTAGTTCAAATGTTAAGGCTCTCATGTAAGGCTAAAGAAATTCGAATTCAAGATCAGAATAATAAATGTCAGAGCTATATTGATCATCAGTGGCGCATTGAATATTTAAATATAATTAGAATTAATAAATAATATTTTAGCTGGGAAGTATAATGAGTGGCGCAAGTTATCTAACTTTTGTCACTCATTACAAAACGTCCTGGCTTTTTTTAATAAAAAGATAAGATGAGTTCGAATATTAGGTGATTACAGTTAAATTAGCTAAAATATGAGACATAAGTTCTGCTACACTATATATGAAGGATTCAACAAAACAAAAAGAAGGGAAGAACCTAATGAAAATTTTGGTAGTTGATGATGACAAAGAAATCGTTGAATTATTAAGTATTTACCTTAAAAATGAAGGTTACACACCCGTCGTGGCTTATAGCGGCAAAGAAGCAATTACTAAACTTACAACAAGTCCAGATATTGCATTAATGATTTTAGATGTGATGATGCCAAATATGAGTGGAATTGATGTAATTAAGGAAGTCCGGAAAGACTCGGATATTCCAATTATTATTGTTTCTGCTAAAACTGGAGATATGGATAAAATTCAAGGTCTAATCACTGGTGCTGACGACTATGTTTCTAAACCATTTAACCCACTTGAAGTAATGGCACGAGTTCGTTCACTTCTTCGTCGAAGTCAAAGACAAGTTAAAGATGATGAACCTGATATTTTAGAAATTGGACCATTGGTTATTAACCGTGATTCGCATGAAGTAAAAACGATTGATGGTACAGATATTCAGCTGACAGCTTTGGAATTTGGTATTTTGTACTTACTCGCAAGTCATCCTAATCGTGTTTTTTCTGCTGATGAAATTTTTGAGCGGGTTTGGCAGCAAGAATCAATTGTTTCAGCAAAAACTGTAATGGTTCATGTGTCACATTTGCGTGACAAGATTCAAAAAGCCACTGGGGGCGAAGATGTTATTCAAACAGTTTGGGGCGTCGGCTATAAAGTTGAGGCTTAATTAATGAAAAAGGAACGTGTAAAGCTCACAGCTGCAGAAAAGAGCGAGTTGTTTGCTGAAGGCGTAATAACAGTAGTATTGTTACTGTTATTAAATTTATCGATTGTTATTCTAATTTATCTAACAATTTTACAGAACCAAAATTTAGTCAATGGAATTTATTTTTTAAAAAAAACGATTACCTTTGCTGGGGGCCGTCACTTATGGTCATGGCAAAATACTTTTTTGATTATGATGGGAATTGCTGACCTAATTGTGCTTTATTGGCGTTTAATTCGTCGTTATCATCAAATGCAATTGCGTCATGTTATTTCTGAATTACATTACATTGCCCAAGGCCATTTTGATCACACAATTTCTTTTAAAGTAAAAACAGATCTGCAAAAGGTGATAGATTCAATTAATTCTTTGGTTGCTAGTACAGTTAATGCAATTAATGAAGAAAAAGCAATTGAACGTTCAAAAGATGAGTTAATTAGTAATGTCTCGCATGACATTAGAACACCATTGACATCAATTATTGGTTATTTGGGATTGTTGAAATCAGGTGTTGCTGATCCTAAAGATCAACAAAAGTATCTCGATATTGCTTATATGAAAGCTGAACAGATGAAATCTTTAGCTCATGATTTGCTAGATTATACCACTCTAAAATCAACTAGTACGAAACTTAGTTTGACGTCTCTACACATTTTCTCAATGTTAGAACAAGTTGCTGCTGGATTTGAATTTGAAGCACATGAAAAGGGAATTACTTTTAGCATTGAGACTAGACCAAAGGAGTTAATGATTCAAGCTGATCCAGAGAAATTAGTGCGAGTGTATAATAATTTAATTACCAATGCTTTAAAATATGGTAAAGGTGCAACTCAAATTAAGTTAATAGCTAATTTAGTGAATAATAATGAAGTTGAATTAAGAGTTGAAAACAACGGAGCCCCAATTCCCTCATCTTCACTTAAAAAAATCTTTGAACGCTTTTACCGGGTAGAACCATCACGTAACACTGAAACGGGTGGAACCGGTTTGGGATTATCAATTACTAAGAGTATTGTTGAATTACATCATGGTACAATCAGTTGCGAATCTGGGACAGATTGGACTAGTTTTATCATTTGTTTACCATTAAATCCCAAGAATGCAAAAATTAATGGCTAGCTATGTTATAATTTTGACTAAGATCAACAATAGAGGGGTATAACATGAGTATTTCTTTAAATACCTGTATTTTAATTTTAAAAGAACATCATTTGCTTAAATCAAGTGCAGTTCAGGACACAGTTACGGCAAGGATGGAGTATGTTTCATATGATTCGCGTGATATCCAAACTAACACCTTGTTCTTCTGTAAGGGAGCAGGATTTCGTCCAACTTATTTGTCGATGGCTAAGGATAATGGCGCAAATTGTTATGTAGCTGAACAACCATATCCAGAAGGAAAAGGAATGCATGCCTTAATCGTACGTGATGTATCTAAGGCAATGGCTTTATTGTCGGCAGCATTTTTCCGGTTCCCGCAAGATGACCTATACGTTGTAGCAATTACGGGAACCAAAGGTAAAACAACGACAGCATACTTTTTAAAAGGGATGTTAGATCAATTTAATGGTGGGAAAACTGCCCTAATTTCTTCTGTAAATAATGTTGTGGGACAAAATGAAGCAGATACATTTAAGTCTAGCTTAACGACACCAGAATCACTGGATCTATTTCGCGATATGCGGACTGCTGTTGATAACGGGATGACGCATTTGGTAATGGAAGTTTCAAGTCAAGCATACAAGAAGAATCGTGTGTTTGGTTTAACTTATGATTTAGGTTTCTTCTTGAATATTTCTCCAGACCACATTGGACCAAATGAACATCCAAATTTTGCGGATTATTTACATTGTAAGTTGCAATTGCTTGTTAATGCCCGTAAATGCATTATTAATGCTCAAACTGATCACTTTGAGGAAGTTTATGCAGCAGCAACGACAACAACAGCTCCTGATAGCATATATTTATTTGCTGATGAAAAGTTTTCTAATCCTGCCTTGAAGCAAACAATTGATTTTCGCTATTCAACTCAAGAAATTGATATGATTCAAACTTGTTTCCAGCTTCTTTGCGTTAGTCCGAAAGCTAAAAAATTGCCAATTGCTGGTAGTTATAAGTTAAAGATGTTGGGCGATTTTAATGAATCTAATGGTACTGCCGCTGTAATTGGTGCTGGGTTGGCAGGATTAGATTATGCTATCGCTGCAAAGGGAATTGGTGAAGTTACTGTTCCTGGAAGAATGCAGACTGAAATCACAAAAAAGCATGGAACTGTTGTAGTTGATTATGCACATAATGAAGCCTCAATGATGGCTCTAATGGGGTTCATGCAACGTGAGTTTAATAATCCTAAAATTATTGTTGTTGTTGGCGCACCGGGAGACAAAGGTGTATCACGTCGACCAGGCTTTAGTCATAGTTTAAATGCATATGCTACCAAAGTTTTCTTGACTACTGATGATCCTGGTTTTGAAGATCCCCAAAAAATTGCCCAAGAAATTGATACGGGAATTGATCATTCAAAAGTTGATGTCACAATTGAATTGGATCGACAAAAAGCCATTTATGATGCTATTAGTATGGCATCTAAAGACGATATCGTTCTAATTTGTGGTAAAGGTGAAGATGGTTTTCAAAAGGTTCGTGGTATCAACACACCGTACCCTTCTGACATTACTGTAGCTCAGCAGGCAATTAATAAGCTTGAAGATCAAGAAGGACATTTTAATAGTTAGAAAAACAAAAAATGAAACATTTTTTTAGTATTATTGGTGGGATGGGAACGATTGCGACAGAAAGTTATGTCCATCTGCTTAATCACCATATAAAAATTACAAAAGATCAAGATTATTTAAACTACATTCTAGTAAATGATGCTCAAATTCCAGATAGAACAGCCTATATCAAAGATCATTGTCAGCCTAATTTTTTTGGTGATTTGCATGATGATGTATTGCAGCAAGCAAAGTTGAATCCCGATTTTTTTGTAATGCCTTGCAATACCGCACATTATTTTTATGATGAGCTGGCAAGTTTAACGGAAATACCATTTTTGCATATGATGAGAATTGCAGTGCATAAATTTGTAGATGAGTATCCACAGGAAAAGAAAATAGGATTAATTGCAACTGAAGGTTCAATTTATGATCATCTTTATGTTGATGAGCTACAAAAAGTAGGCCGGCATGTAGAATTGGGTGGGCCAGAGGTGCAACCTTTAGTGACTAAACTCATATATTCCAATATTAAAGAAAAAGGTGTTGTAGATGCGAAATTATATCATCGCATTTTACGAATTATGCATGATCAATATAAATGCAATGTGATTTTACTTGGTTGTACAGAACTATCTTTAGCACAAGAAAAAGCACCGCATCATCCTTATCATGTGATTGATCCGCAGTCAATTATGGCTGATGTTGCCATTGAATTAGAAATGAAAATTCGTTCAGGTAAGGATCCTAAAAAGGTTATTCAAAAATATTTATATTAATTAAAAAAGCAGCAGTTGGCTGAAGTTAACCCTCTAGATTGGACCAAAAATCAATCTGGAGGGTTTTAATATGGTTAAATTTATTATTGAACAAAAATTACAGGCACTTAACTTACTTAAAGCAGATTACGCTAGATGCTATGTGGCACAAATAATTGGTGCTGGTTCACATCAAATAATCGACATTTGGACCGTGCATACCAGTACTTTGGGATACAGGGCTTAAAAAATAAACGCACACACCAAAAAAATAGCACCGTATTTTTCAAAGCATGTCGCGTCCAGGCTACCTGTCATGATAATGAAGAGTTTCTTCTTCCATATCATGAAAATTGAACTGGACTACTACACTTATACCTATCCTACCAAGAATGCGTTGCAGGAAGCGATGAAAAGTAGACCAAAATACACTACAATCAAACTAGAATTAGGCATACGCTAAAAGACCGTACCCTGATTGAATATCAGAATACGGCCTTGGTGAATATGAATTAATGTTAACATCCAATTCTAGGGGGTAACTTCAATTATTGTTGCTTTTTTCATAGACAATGAAGTGAAATGAAAAAGTTAGACATTTAAATTATTAATTACAGCTCAATATGCGATTCCGATACTTGACCGAAGTTGCGTATATTAGTTTGTTTTATCTTCTAATATAGTTAGATCAGTAAACGCATTCAGCAACAATTGCTTTCGTTTGCGTCAGCGAAGTAATCTTGGTAATAGTTCCAAAATCTTGGTGTGTCAATAGTCATAATTATTGATTTTTAATCGATCAAAATTATTCTTAAGTCACATAAACAATAGCATTTTGATTAGCTTTTTAATTTTTAGGTTTTATTGGAAATGTGACACCAGCACCAAAAATAAATTCGAGCATAAGCCTCATTGTCCCGTAATTTATCAATTCACAGTCGATAAAACTAAATTATAAATAAAAAATAATATATTTATGGGTTTATTGGTACAATTTTAATTTTATGGTATATTATTATCATAATGATCTAATTAAATAGAGCTATTAAAGGAGGAAATCATGAGTTTTAAACAAATTTTACAGAAAAAAGTAGAAAATATGAGTATAGACAATGAGTAATCAGTTGTTTACTCCTGGTCTACAGGTAGCTGTCCTTGCCAAGTAGGTGGAATTAGATAATCTTTATAAGATTATCTTAGGCCTTAATAAATATAATTATTCTGTTGGAAGTTTTATCAATTTAGCTGCATATCAACAAGAATTTCATTGTCTTATTAGACGAAAAGGAATGTTTACAAACATTTTTTTGAAAATACCAAAAAATATCCTGAACATGGTTGGAAAATACATGTATCAACTGATATTTATAATTTCGGTAAAATTTTGTCTTTAGTTTCTTCATACTTAGGTAAAAAAGATAATGTTTAAATTTATTACCAATATGACAGAATTGCTAAAAACTACAAGAAAAGATTTTCCTAAAATGCAATTTGGTAAATATATTACTATATACACCTGTGATTAAACGACAACAAGAAAAGTAGGAGAAGATTTATCACAAATTCTTAAACATTTTAAAGGAATAAAGGTATTGACCGATAAAAACTTTCCCAATTCTAATATTGTTTCTTATCGTTATGGTGTGATAGTTGCTAAATGGAAAATAAATTGAAATAATGAACACTTTTACACAATAAAAGACGGCATGAATAATAATATAAGTGATAGTAGAAAAAATTATTTTTATTTGCCGTCAGGAGTATATGATAGTTTATGGAGGGTTCCATAATGTCTTTAAAAAAATTATTTTCGTTTATTCCAAAATGGTTATTATTCTTACTTTTTATCACTTTATTAGTTAGCTCATTTGAAGGGGTTGTCAATTCTGCAATCATTGGGTACTTACCGGTTTTCAATCAAAAAAGCTCAGTGACTGAGTTTATTAAGTTCGTCATAGTTTCAGTGATTGCTTATATAATTATTTATTCTTCAGTTTGGCTATTTTCTAAAATTCAAAATAAAATTGTTTATATAATTAACACCAAACTGAAAGCAGAATATATTGAAAAAGCAACTTTTCAAAGAATTGATACTAATAAAGAGATTTCGACTTTAATTAATGATTTCAAGTTAATTGAAACTAATTATTTTACTTTAATCGTTCAGATTATCTCTGATATTTGTATGTCTTTAGTTTCAACGCTTTTTATTTTAAAGCTTAACTTTCTTCTGGGTATTGTCTTTATTCTTTTTGCCATTCCACAAGTATTTATTCCTAATATTTACCAATCCTTTTTAACTAGGCGCTCTACCACTTGGTCTAAGAATAATAGTGAGTTTGTTAAAAAATTACGTGACTTAATGGGTGGTAGAGATATATTGTTGCGCTATCATGCTTTCACCCCCGCCTATAAAAAAATCAAGCAACAGTTATTTTTGACTGAAGCTTCATATCAGGCCCTAAATGATTCGAAAATTAGTGCAAAATTGGTTTCATGGTTGTGGTCCCTTATTTCTTTATTTGTACCAATTAGCGTAGGATTTTATTTGATGGTTAATCATCAAGGGATCACTGCTGCGACTATTTTAGCTATCTACTTAGCCAGCAACCAAGTAATGATGCCACTAAGAGAAGCAATTGATGATTTTGCTTCTGTAAAAACTACTAGTTCATTACGCCAAGAAATCGAAAATATTTTTGAAAAAGACAGTAACCTTGATAGTCATAATAAAACAGTTGCTGATAAACCGGCGGTTTTGCAACAGATTTTAGGAAAACAGCTTAGCTTTTCCTTTGGCAACAAACAAATTCTTAAAAATACTTCGTTTACTATTAAGCACAATGATAAAATCCTTCTAACCGGTGCCTCAGGAATGGGAAAGAGTACGATTTTTAATTTATTGATGGGAACACTTCTACCAACAGATGGTCAGCTTGTTTATCAAGTTAATGGGCAGTATCAAAGTCAAGTTGATCCAAATATGTTTGCACTAATTCAACAAGATCCATATATTTTTAATGAAACTATTCGCTTTAATCTAGGCTTAGGACTTAATTTCTCTGATGATATACTACTTAATTCATTAAAAGAAGTTGGCCTTGATCAGGAATTAGGTAATGCCCCCTTAGATTATCTATGTGAAAATGGTGGTAGCAATCTTTCTGGAGGACAACGTGCGCGTTTAGAAATTGCTCGTGCACTTGTGTTTAATCGGCAGGTGATTTTAGCGGATGAAATTGATGCTAATTTAGATCCCCAAAATGTCCTTCAAATCGAGAACTTGCTTACTAACATTAATAAAACAGTTATTATGATTTCACATCATATGGACTCTAAGCATGCAAAACAGCTTAAGCTTCAGCATTGGAATTTAGACAATGGAAAATTAGATATTGAAAATTACCAAGCTCGTTAATATTCATAATTAACAAAATTTGTAACCTAAGTATGTAGTGTAAGTTAACTGGTTGTAACATGTACTAGGCAAATGTAACAGATATAGGATATTACCCAAAAGCAAAAAAAATAAAGTGATACGAACTATTTTAATTTTTATAAACCAAATATATATGTTTTTATAGGAACGATCAAAGTTTATATTTTTTATAATATATTGCGTCTCAGGAGAAAATAATACTTTTGATTAATAAATATAGAAGGCAAATCTCAGCTTTAGAGGTTTGCCTTTTATTAGTATGTAATAATCTATGAATCGCATTATCATTAAGAATGTAATTTGGCATTTTTGGCAACTCATTTTCGTGTTGCACTACATACTTCTTAATGGTTTCTAAGTAAACTATATTTTGCAAAAAAATCTAAAAAATGTATAATAAAATTATTCCTTTTTGAATCTTTACTTTATATTAAAAAGCCGTCTAGAAATTAATCTAGGTGGCTTTTTGATTGTGTTTAAATATTTTTTTAGAAATTTCATCAACATTAACCCGTAGATCAATGGGTAATGGTAAAGTTTTTGCATCTTAAAATGAGGGCAGCTTTTTGGTGCAAAAAAATGTTAAAAAGAATAATTAAATTAAAAGGGCTGACTCCGATAGAATATCGAAAATCAGTCCTAAGTTAAACAATCTGTCTATAAAGTTCTAATTACCTAAGTAGCATTGCATCATCTTCCAATTCAGTACCGACTTGCTTTTGAAATAGTTCCATTAATTTAGTTACTGTTAAATTTTTCTTTTCTTTTCCAGCTAAATTTAAAGCGACACGACCTTGATGGAGCATGATTAAACGATTGCCATAATGAATAGCGTCCTCCATATTGTGAGTTACCATAAAAGCTGTTAAATTTTGCTCACTAATCAGTTTTTGGGTTAATTCCATTACGGTAATGGAAGTTTTAGGATCTAAGGCTGCAGTATGCTCATCAAGTAAAATTAAATCAGGACGCTTTAATGTTGCCATCAATAATGTAATTGCTTGCCTTTGACCTCCTGATAGCAAACCTATTTCGGTTTCCAAACGATTTTCTAAGTTTAAATTGAGTTGGGCTAATTGTTTTTTAAAAAATTGCCGATCGTGTTTTTTAACGCCGCTACGAAAACCACGATGTTGACCACGTTTCATTGCAAGTGCCAAGTTTTCTTCTACAGTTAGTCTCACAGCGGTTCCCATTTTAGGATCTTGAAAAACACGACTGATCTTTTTGGCGCGCTTTGTTACAGGCAACTTACTGATATCAGTATCATTTAAAATGATTTGTCCCTCTTGAACGGGAATTGTGCCAGCAATGCTATTTAATAAGGTTGATTTACCAGCACCGTTACTACCGATAATAGTCACGAAATCGCCCGTCTCTAGTTCAAGATCAATTCCTCTTAAGACACGATTTTCATTAACTGTCCCTTGTTCAAAGGTTTGATGAAGATTATTAATTGATAATACTTTAGGCATTTTATTTCCTTCCCTTTAAATTATGTGGTAAATGAAAATTAGGCAGTATCAAACAAACAACCAGAACTAGTGCAGAAGCTAGTTTAGCATCGGATGGTTCAACATTCATTTGAAAGACTAGAGCTAATATTAATCGATAAATAATAGCACCTAAGACTAAGGTCAGTAATCTGGCTCCAATTGATAAGTGGCGAATTAAAACTTCTGCAATAATAATAGCGGCTAATCCAATAACAATTGTACCTACGCCAGAATTAAGATCAGCAAAGCCATTATTTTGTGCTAAGAGTCCACCTGAGAGAGCAATACAGGCATTGGAGATCATATAACCAAGAATTTTCATTGCTTGAGTATTGATTCCATTAGCAGCACTCATTTCGGAATTATCGCCAGTTGCCCGCATTGCCAAACCAATTTCGGTTTTAAAAAAGACGACTAATAGTCCAATAGCTAATAAGGCAATGAATAACCCCATTATAATGACAGCATTATTACGTGATAACCCCCAATTTTGGGCAATTGTAAAAATTGTTTGTTTACCTAAAAGTGAAACATTGGCTGCGTTATTCATTACTCGCGAAGTAATGGAGTACAATCCGGTCATTGTAATAATTCCTGCTAGTAATGACGGGATTTTTAACTTGGTGTTTAAAAAGCCTGTGACAAAACCGGCAATTAAGCCCCCGCCAAATGCAGATAGGGTAGCTAAGATCGGATTAATACCTTGAATTAAGCACATTGTGGTAATAGCACCACCTAAAGGAAAACTTCCCTCAGCAGTCATATCGGCTAGATCTAAGATTCGAAAAGTTAAATAAACGCCGATCGCCATTAATGACCATAGCAATCCTTGTGAAGTAGCTGAAAGAAATAGATCCCAAAAAGTATTCATCATAATTAACGTTCACATTACCTTTCTATCTTACTTGGGTGCCTTAATTGAGTGGGGGTTAATGTCTAAAGCTTTGGCCATTTCTTTATTAACGACTAATTTTAATTGATTTGCTTTTTCAACAGGCATCTCAGCTGGTTTAGCTTTACCATCTAAAATTTTGGCCGCCATTTTTCCAGTTTGCTTTCCTAGTTCTTCATAGTCAATACCAATCGAGGCTAAACCACCAGTCTTAATTTGGTCAGTTGAACCAGCTACTAATGGGATCTTCTTTTCTTTGACGACTTTGCCAATAATTGAGGCTGCTGAGGCAAAAGTATTATCAGTTGGAACGTAAATTCCCTGAACCTTTTCTGCAAGTGTTTCCGTAACTTGTTGAACGTCATTTGTCGTATTAGCCGTTTTAACTAAGACTTTTACACCAGCTTTCTTTAAAGCAGCGATAGCTAAATCGGCTTGAATTTTAGAATTTGCTTCTCCGGCATTGTACATAACACCGATTGTTTTTGCCTTTGGAACAATTGATAGAAGTAAACTGATTTGTTTATCAATTGAAACCATATCTGTCGTTCCTGTAATATTGCGACCGGGTTTTTTGTTCGAGTTGACTAGTTTAGCTGCCTTTAAATCTGTAACTGCAGTAACCACTGTTGGAATATCTTGAGTAGCACTAGCAATGCTTTGAGCAGCCGGTGTAGCAATTCCTAGTATTAAATCGGATTTTTCGTTAACTAATTTTTCGCTCATACTTTTTAAATTATCTTGACTATTTTGCGCGTTTTGGTAATCAATTTTAAGATTTTTGCCTTCCGTGTAGCCACCTTCTTTTAGTCCTTCTTTAAAACCTTGGTAGGCTTTATCTAAAGAAGGATGTTGTACAACTTGTAAAACTCCAACATGCTTTACGCTTGAGGTGCTATTAGCTTTTTTGTTACTACAACCACCTAATACTAATAAGCTGGCTAAACTAATACCTGCAATTATTTTTTTAATATTCATCGTGTTTCCTCCATATTCTGTAACGACAAAAATACCCACTCATTTCTGAGTGGGTACACAAATTGATATTAAACAATAATTGCGGTTAACCACTCAGATACTATGTGGCTAACCGTAATTTAAAGGGCTTTAGCCATCATAGATAAATTCAAACTAGAATATGTTCGAATTCATCTATGATGAACCCAAACTTTATCTAAAATAGCTAAAGTAATAGCGGTTATTCAGTTGTAAGTTAGGTTTTAAATTGATATTCATTAAAATTTACCTCCAACCTTAATGACAAAAATTATAAAATATGAAAAAGATAATGTCAAGCCGTATTTTAAATAAATATTTATTCTATAGTGCTTTTAAAAACGACTTAAGAAAACGAATTCACAAATTAACTATAGTTGAATATAATTGAGTCTAAAGCTATACATAGTTGAGGAGAGTAAAAACATGAAGACGGCGCAAAAGATAGTTTTAAACCAAATAGAAGAATTAGCTGATGATGAAGAAATTTGTACAAGTGATTTAGCGAGAAAATTAAATCTATCTAGATCTGTCGTCAGTCATTACCTTAATCAGCTTGTTAAAGAAAATAAGGTTCAAAAAATCGAAGAGCGACCTGTAAAATGGCGAAAAATTTCTGTTGGTGATACTACTCCAACAGCTACTGGTGTTTTTAAAAATGTGATAGGAAATCATGGATCATTAAAGAAAATTATCGATCAGTTATGTGCAGCAGCCATTTATCCTCCCAATGGACTAAATGTTTTGATTACAGGGAAATCGGGTTCTGGTAAAAGCTTTTTAGCTAATAAGTTATATGATTATGCTAAAAGTAAAGGTGCTATTTCCGATAAGTCGCCATATATTGTTTTAAATTGTGCTAATTACGCTAATAATCCGGAATTAATTTCCAGTATGCTATTTGGTTATGTGAGGGGAGCTTTTACAGGTGCAGATTCTGAAAAAAATGGTCTACTTAAAGAAGCTGATAATGGTTATCTTTTCTTAGATGAAGTTCATCGGTTAAATAGTGAAAATCAAGAAAAATTATTTAACTTTATTGATTCAGGACAGTTTTATAAAGTAGGAGACAATGTTCATCCAATTAAAGCTAATGTTCGGCTAATAATGGCAACTACAGAAAAACCAGAAAATGTTTTACTTGATACTTTTTTACGCAGAGTACCGGTCCAGGTTAAACTACCAAATCTGATTTCAAGGCCAGTTGACGAGCGATTAGAACTTTTAAATGAACTATTTTATACAGAAGCACAGCGACTTAGCAAAAAGATAGTGGTAGATAAAGAAGTTGTTTCTGCATTAATGCAAATTGATCATGCAGGAAATATTGGTTATTTAAAAAATATTATTAAAGTTTCATGCGCCACAGCATATCATGATTGGTCCAATTATCATATTATCAACTTAACATTAAAAGATGTGGTATTAAATAATTTGCAACCATTTAAGGATTACGGAACAATTACTGTTAATCCTAGCCAAGAACCAATTTTTACATCAAACATTAGTTTAAGCCAAGAACTAATGTTTATTAATAATTCCTTGAAAGACTTAAGTACAAATTATTCTAAGGATAATCTAACTAGGTGTAAGCTACAGATTCAAAATATTAGTAAATTTATTATAAGGGATGGATCAATAACTGGATTACATTTACAGCATAAAAGAGTTTTTGAAAAAGTAATTAAAAAACAGTTTGGTTTAAAAACGGCAGATTACTTAGAGACAATTGTATATGAACTTTATGAGCATCATTTTACACCAATTTGTAATAGTACTAAATTACGTACAATTATCTTAAATCATTTTCCACGAGCCTTTCATGTGGCCAAGAATTTTTATAATATGCTTCCAATTTTAGATATACAAAGTCATAAAGGATTAACAAATATTTTGGCTATTTTACTAAGTGATTATGTGGATGAGCAAATTCAATTACGTGGATTAATGGTAGCTCATGGTGAAAATACAGCCACCAGTATTCAAACTGTTGTTAATTCACTTTGTAATAATTATCTATTTGATGCAATTGATATGCCGATAGAAGCTAACATTTCATCGATTATCGAAGAGACAAAAAAATTGATTGCTAGTTATAATACATCTAATGGTTTTATTTTAATGGTTGATATGGGGTCATTAAGTCAGCTTTATACCCAAATTAGTTCACAATTAAATGGCGATTTACTAGTAGTTAATAATTTAACAACCTTGACAGCTCTTGACTTAGCTCTAAAAATGAAACAAAATCTATCATTTAAGCAAATAGCGCAGGAAGCAGAAAAAGATTATCAGATCAATACTAAATATTATGAAGGATTTTCTCAATCGACCAATATTCTGGTTTCTTGTATTTCTGGTTTAGGAATTGCAGAAAAGATTAGCGATATTATGCAGAAATATTTACCAGATAATATTATGGTTATCCCAATTGGCTATAATAAGTTAAAAGAAAAAATATCTAGTAAAAGTTGGTCGTATTTTAAACAGACATTATTTGTTTTAACAACGATTGATATTAGCGAAAAAGTCGAATTTAACCATATGAATCTCTATAATATATTGGATTCTACGGGGGAAAATAAACTAAATCATTGGTTAGCCCCATACTTAACCAAGAAACAATTGATAAGTTTTAATGATCAATTATTGCGTTTCTTTTCTAAGGAAGGAATTTCTGAACGTTTAAGTTTTTTGAATCCAGA
Organism: Lactobacillus sp. ESL0246; assembly: GCF_003692965.1. Classification (GTDB taxonomy): domain Bacteria; phylum Bacillota; class Bacilli; order Lactobacillales; family Lactobacillaceae; genus Lactobacillus. The sequence continues at coordinate 77,933 of NZ_REHC01000003.1, forward strand.
AGTGGTATTAAAAGAAGTAGAAACAATTAATAAAAAATACGAAGATTTTTACAATTTAAAATTAGATGGCAAAGTTAAATTAAATCTTTATATGCATATAGCATTAATGATTGAACGTACAATGATGCGCAAGGGTAATTCAAGTATAGTTCAACCAAAAACAGAGAAAGAAAAAATCTTTTTTAAGGTTACACGTAGTATTTTTCAACCAGTTGAGTTAAAGTACAATATCCAAATATCATATTATGAAATATCGCTTTTATACGAATTGTTTAAACAGTTTATATAGGAATGTTTAACCATAAAAAAAGAAGTGTTTAAAAAATAAACACTTCTTTTTTTATACCAATAGATATGTATTTTTAGCAGTTGGCATGATTATTGCTAATAAGGAAATGAAACACAAAGATATAAAAGGAGAGAATATGACAGAAATATTAGTAGCAAGTCATGGCCACTTTGCTAGTGGTTTAAAAAATTCAATTGAAATTTTAACGGGCATGGGAGATAAGATACAGACAATTGATGCATATGTCGATCAGTCTGATTATACAAAGCAAATTATAAGATTTATTGAAAATGCACAACACCCAGCAGTTATTTTCACAGATTTAAAGGGAGGAAGTGTTAATCAAAAAGTAGTCTTAGAAGCAGTTAATAAAAAAAATATTTTTGTAGTAACTCAAACTAATCTTGCGATCGTAATGGCAGTTTTACTTGATAATGAGAAATTAACCAGAGATCACATACAGGATTTAATTAATCAAAGCCAAGTAGAATTGTGTCAAATTGATGATAGTCAAACTGAATCGAATGATTCAGATGGAGATTTTTTTGAATAGGGAGAAGAAAAATGATTGCACAATTAAGAGTAGACGACCGTTTAATTCATGGTCAGGTTGCACTAGTGTGGACCAAAGAATTAAATACGCCAGGAATTGTTGTTGCAAATGATAATGCGGCAAATAATACCATGGTTCAAATGACTTTGAAAATGGCTACTCCTACGGGAAAGAAGTTATTGATTCGAACAGTTGATGATGCAATTAAGGTGTTCAATAATCCTAAGGGAAGTGATATGAGAATTTTTGCGTTAACTAATAACATTGAAGATGCACTTAAAATTGCTAAAAATGTTAAAGAAATTGATGGGATTAATGTTGCCAATGTAGGTCGTTTTGCTAATGATGCAAATAAAGGAGTTCAGTTATCATCCACTTTGATGCTATCTGAACAAGAATTAACTTCATTAAAGGAATTAGCTGAATTAGATATTCCAGTATTTAATCAAGTTGTTCCTAGTAACGTAAAAACACCAATTAAGTCTTTATTGAAAGGAAAATAATTACTGTAAAGGAGGATAACTATGATACAAACAGCTTTTTTGGCAGCGTTATGTGTATTTGTCTGTCTCGGTGGTAATTGGCTCTGGGGTCAGACAATGATAGAACGTCCATTAATTGTCGGTACAATTACCGGTTTAATTATGGGTAATATGCAAACTGGTATTTTAATTGGCGCTTCTCTTGAAGCTATTTTTATGGGAGCGGTTGATATTGGTGGGGCACTTTCGGCTGAACCAGTTACAGCTACCGTCTTAGCAACGACTTTTGCTATTACTTTAGGAGTAAATACAAAAGCGGCGCTTGCATTGGCTGTTCCAATTGGCGTATTTGCTGCATTTATTTTGATGTTCATGAAAAACGTTGTTATGAACATCTTTGCTCCAATGGTTGATAAAGTAGCCAATGATGATAATGTCAGAGGTTTGACCTGGCTCCATTTTGGCATGTGGTTTTTAAATTATTTTGTTTTTTCGTTAGTAACTTTTTTTGCTGTTTTAGCTGGTGCTCGTCCTGTTCAGCAGTTAGTTGCACGAATCCCAGCTAATCTTATGTCTGGATTAGCTGCAACAGGTGGTCTTCTTCCAGCTGTTGGTTTTGCTATTTTGATGAGGATGTTATGGAGTAAGCAGTTATCCCCATATTACTTTTTAGGATTTGTTTTAGCAGCCTATTTAAATCTTCCATCTGTAGCAGTAGCAGCTGTGGGTATTATTATCGTTGCTATTCAATGGATGCGTGATAAACAACTAATGGATCTAGAAAATAGGCAGAAGCAAACCTTGGCTAAATCTGATGCAATAATTGCAAACAATAATTCTGAAACAACAGCAACGCAAGAAGAGGAGGACTTTTTCTCATGAAATTAACTAAAAGCGTTTCACCTCAAGACAAAAAGATTATTAATCGTATTTTTTGGAGATCATTTACGGTATTTGCAAGTCGAGTAGGTGCAACAAAAGCACATGCACCGGGATTCATGTATTCAATCATGCCAGCACTGGATAAATATTATGAAAAAGATAAAGCTGGACATCGTGAAGCTATGATGAGACATACTACTTGGTATAACATTACTCAGAATGTTGGTACGTTCGTAATGGGACTTGTTGCTTCGATGGAAAAGAAAACGGCTCAGGATCCGAACTTTGATCCTGAAACAACGGTTGCTATTAAAACTTCTTTAATGGGACCACTGTCTGGAATTGGCGATTCAATTTTTTGGGGTGTTCTACGTGTAATTGCTGCTGGTATAGGTATTAGCTTAGCCAGTCAAGGTTCAGTTTTGGGTCCCTTGTTATTTTTGATTATTTATAATGTTCCATCCATTTTGGCACGTTATTATCTTACTTACATGGGGTTTACACTGGGCGACACTTTTATTCAAGACATGTATAAAAGTGGAAGTATGCAATTATTGAATAAAGCTGCGTCAACATTGGGATTAATGATGATTGGTTGTATGACAGCAACAATGGTTCAATTTAAATCAAAACTGAGTATTCCAATTACTGGTGGTAAACCGATTTTGATTCAAACTTATTTTGATCAGTTATGGAAGGGACTAATTCCTTTACTTTTAACGCTCTGCTGCTACTGGTTACTATCGAAAAAAGTTAATGTTAATTGGATTTTACTTGGTGTTTTGATTTTAGCAATTATTTTAGGGTTAATAGGAGTGGTTTGAGTGAATGTTGCGGTAACACTACCAGAAATTATTATCAGACTATTACTATCCGTGATAACTGCAAGTGTTATCGGTTTTGATCGTGAACATAAAAATAGACCTGCTGGAATCAAGACACATGTTCTAGTTTGTGTTGGTGCATGTATAATTGCTCTAATCCAGAAAAAAATTGGATTTGATGCCTTACAAATTGCTCTAGCAAAGCCTAGATTAGCAGGAGTTGTTCGGGCCGATGAAGCAAGATTAATTGCACAAGTTGTTTCAGGAATTGGATTTCTAGGAGCAGGAACAATTTTGGTTCAACATCGAACAATTTTGGGTTTAACAACAGCGGCTAGTTTATGGGCAGTTGCTGGTGTTGGATTAGCTTTTGGAATGGGGGACTACAGTATCGGAATTGCCGGTTCAATAGTCGTTATTGTTGTTTTAGTTTTTTCAAAAAAATTGATTAATATTCATCCTATGAAAAAGCTGGAAATAGAGTACAAACATAAAGTTGAAACAAAAGAATTCATTAACGATTACTTTACTAAGCAAGGTATCACTGTGGTAAACGTTGATTTTAAAGTAAGGCAGGCAATGAATAATATCGTTTATGTTAATATATATGATATTGAGATGCCACGGTCAATTGATTATGCAAGCGTAATCGAAGATCTTTCCATGAATAAAAATGTGGTAGAAGTTCAGCTAGTAAGTATTTGATTTATAGGAGATAAGGTGATGTATCAAAAGCCTAAAATGGTTTTAAAGCCGCAGGAACAACTAGTAACACGACTTTTCTTGTCACCTAGGTTAAAACAAAATTTAAAAGTCTTATCATATAGTAGGCGTGATTTAGTAAACGCCATGAAGGATTTGTGTATTAGCAATCCCTTTGCTAGTTTACGTGGAGCAAAGGCCGAAATGCAAAATTTAGATTGGATTAGATCACCTGTAAAAGAGAACTTAATTGATCATTTGCTTTGGCAAGTAAATTTGAATAACTGGAAAAGTAAGGATAAGCAAGCCGTTAAGTTACTAATTTATAATCTAGATCAGGATGGTTATTTGCGAATTTCTCTGAGCGAGATCGCAAGAATGAATGAATTTTCATTACCAGAATTAGAAAAAGCTCGCACATTGTTACAAACACTTGATCCGCTAGGAATTGGTGCAACCAACCTAAGTGAATGTTTATTAATCCAAGCACTTGAAATTAATGCTTTTAATCCTATCGCTTTGCAAATTTTACGTAATAATCAACTACAATTACTAGCCAGTCCTGAAAAATGGAGCTGCTCTGCTTTTTCTCGTATTGAACTAACTAATGCATTGACTAGTATTCAGTCTCTAAACCCGATTCCTGCTAGTGAGTATGTGAATAATGATAATTCTCAATACTTAGTACCTGATTTAATTTATAAAGTGGAAGATGGCCGTTTAACTATTGAAAGTGCTCAGTCGCAATTGCCAGAATTATTGTTTGACGAAAAGGCATTTATTATAATGCAGTCACAGTCTGGTGAAAAGGAATATTTTTCTGCGCAAAAGCGACAATATCTGGAAATGAAACATGCTATTGAAGAAAGGCAGCGGACCATCATAAGACTGGGACAGTATGTTGGGCAATACCAACATAAGTTTTTATTAACCTTGCATAAACAAGACTTAAAGCCATTGAGTCTAAGAGAAGTTTCCCAAGCCTTAGGATTAGCTCAAAGTACAATAAGTAGGGCAATTAAGGATAAATATCTTCAGTGTCAAAATCAAATTTTTAGTTTAAAATTACTTTTTCCACGTTCAGTTACTGAAAATATATCTCAAGAACAGATAGAGTATAATCTAACCAAAATATTTAAAAATGAAAATCCCCAAAATCCTTTAAGTGATCAACAAATAGTGGATCTTTTTAACAAGCAAGATGTCCATCTGAGCCGGCGTGTAATTTCAAAGTATCGCCAAAAGCTAGGGATTCCTAATAGTTATAATCGTAAATCCTAAAATTTTAATAATATAAAAGTGCCTGAAAAAAGAAAAGCTGACAAATCTATGTTTATTTAACAAAGATTATCAGCTTTTTATTTGTTTTTTGTACTCCCCAATTTTTATGGCAAATCATTTCCTGCAGCTAAATAAATGTCATACCAATCTTGAGCACTCAATTCAATATTGGCACCTTTTGCACTATCAATAATATGTTCTGGTGTCATGGTACCAATAATTACTTGAATATTAGCTGGATAGCGTAAAATCCAGGCGGCTGCGATTGCATTTTTAGAGCTCCCTTTTAGCTTGGCTAATTTTTCTAAGGTATCGTTAACTTGCGGAAATTTTGGATTACCAATAAAGTTACCCTCGATTTGACCGTATTGAAATGGTGACCAAGCTTGAACAGTCATTTGATGCAGTTTTGAATAGTCAAAGATACCACGATCGTGGTCAATACTACGATTGTCGGTCATATTAGTATGAATATTAAAATCAATCGGTCCAGTATGCATAACACTGAACTGTAATTGGTTGATCAGTAGTTTTTGGCTGATGCCAGCTTGTAACAAGTCAACTTGACAGGGATTGAAATTTGAAACCCCAAAATGGCGAACTTTGCCATCTTTTTGCAATTCGTCAAATGCAGCACCGACTTCTGCAGGATCCATTAGTGCATCAGGACGGTGTAAAAGTAAGCTGTCTAGGTAATCAATATTCATCCGCTTAAGTATGCCATCAACTGCATTAATAATATATTGCTTAGAAAAGTCATACCGGGTTGTTTTGTAATCAAGTGTCGGATCTTCATAAATCCCTGTCTTTGATTGAATATAAAAATCTTCTCGTTTAAGTGAGGACTTCTTTAAGGCATCTCCAAAAACTTCTTCGGACTTTCCATGACCATAAACATCGGCTGAATCAATATAATTAATGCCAACATCATGCGCTGTTTCTAAGGTCTTGACCGCGCTATCAATAGTTAATTTGTTCATCCGCATAATTCCTAGCGCAATCGCTGAACTAGTAAAACTCGTGTTACCAATCTTAATTTGTTTCATAATTTACCTCCTTTCTTAAGTATACGCCAAATTTGCTTAAATCATTTGGAAACGATTGCAAACAACTATCAAGTAAAGTAAAAATAATTGCTGTTTTTCAAAAATTAATAGTGAATGCGTTATCTTTTAGAGTTATTATAATAAAAACAAATAAATTAAATGTGTTTTTAGAAGGGGGTCTTGTAATGACTAAATTAAATGATGATTATATTTTAGGTCTCGATATCGGGACAAATTCTTGTGGTTGGGCTGTTACTGATAAAAAAAATAACTTATTGAAATTGCGCGGCAAAACTGCTTTGGGTTCGCACTTATTTGAGGAAGGTCATTCAGCAGCTGACCGGCGTGGTTTTAGAACAACCAGAAGACGACTTAAACGTAGAAAGTGGCGTTTAGGACTATTAGAAGAAATTTTTGCTGAGGAAATGGCACAAGTAGATCCGAGCTTTTTTGTACGATTACATAAATCTTGGATTTCACCATTAGATAAAATGCGTACCAAGTACCCAGCAATTGTTTTTCCAACGGCAGAGGAAGATAGCGAGTTTTATAAGAAATATCCGACGATTTATCATTTACGACATGCTTTAATGACTGAGGATAAGCGCTTTGATTTGCGTGAGATTTTCTTAGCGATTCATCATATTGTTAAATATCGTGGTAATTTCTTGCAAGACACGTCTATTAATAACTTTAATGCTTCAAAGATTGATGTGGGTCCTGTTTTAAGTGATTTAAATAATAGTTATCGTCAATTAACAGATGAGAATCTGGATTCAATTCAGTTTAAAATTGAAAATGCAGGACAAATTGAAGCTGTGATTCGCGGTCAAGATGATGAGCGTACTCTGTATAAGTCAGATAAGGTTAAGAAGATCGCACAGTTATTAGTTGATTCAAGTGACAAAGCAGCTAAGAATGTTGCTAAGCAAGTTGCCAATGCCATAATGGGTTACAAGACACAATTTGAGACAATTTTAAATAAAGAAATTGATAAAATCGATAAAGGAAGTTGGGAATTTAAACTAACCGACGCAGATGCAGATGACAAATTGGAATCGTTTTTAACTGAGCTAAATGAGCAAGAGGAAACAATTATTGCCGAAATTCGTAAGTTGTTTGGCGCAATTACATTAAGTAACATTGTTTATGAAGGGATGACTTTATCAGAATCCATGGTGGAAAAATATAACCAGCATGGTAATGATTACAAGCTACTTAAAAGTGTGGATAAGAATCATCATGATAAGCAAAAAGCTGAAAATCTAAGACTTGCCTATGATTTATACGTTAATTATCGTCATGGACGATTACTTGAAGCTAAAACAACATTAAAAAAATGGCATAAGGGTAGTGGTGTTTTAAGTAAAGAGGAATTTTATAAAATAGTCCAAGATAATCTCGATGATTCTGAAGCATCTACCCAAATTATCCAAGAAATTGAACAGGATAAGTTTATGCCTAAACAGCGAATTAACAGTAATGGTGTAATTCCTTATCAGCTTCATCAAATTGAGCTTGATCAAATTATTGCAATGCAGAGTAAATACTATCCATTTTTGGCTGAATCAAATCCAGTTGAAGGGCATTTAAAGCAGGCTCCTTATAAACTTGATGAGTTAGTAAGATTCAGAGTGCCATATTATGTTGGCCCAATGATCACTACTGATCAACAAAAAGAAACATCAAATAAAAATTTTGCATGGATGATTCGCAAAAGCGATGACGCGATAACACCGTGGAACTTTGAACAAGTAGTAGATACTCATCAATCGGCCAGAAAATTCATCACACGCATGACAATTAAGGATACCTATTTACTTGGTGAAGATGTTTTACCTGCTAATAGTTTGTTGTACCAAAAATATGAAGTTTTGAATGAACTTAATAATGTTAAAATCAATAAAAAGCGACTTGATCCCCAACTAAAGCAGGCTATTTATAATGATTTGTTTATGCAAAACAAAATAGTTAAAGTTGAAGAATTAACTAATTATTTAAAACAAAATCAACATCTTGAATACATTGAAATTAAAGGCTTAGCCGATCCTAAAAAATTTAATTCTAGTTTATCTAGTTATCATAAGCTTAAAAAAATGAAGCTTTTTGATAAGCAACTTGATGATCCTAATTATCAAGCAGATTTTGAAAAAATAATCGAATTATCTTCGATTTTTGAAGATAAAAAGATACGTCAAGCAGAATTGCATACAATTAAGTGGTTAACAGAAGAACAAATTAAAGCTTTAGCCAATTGGCATCTAAAAGGTTGGGGGCGTTTATCAAAGAAATTATTGCAAGAACTACATGATAGCAATAAGAAAAATATTATTGAATTGTTGTGGGCTAGTGAAAATAACTTTATGCAAATTGTTACACAGCCAGACTTTAAAGCAGCAATTACTAAAGAAAATGCCCAAGTTACTGAAGATAATGGAATTGAAGCTATTTTAGCTGATGCATATACTTCACCTGCTAATAAGAAGGCAATTAGGCAAGTAATAAAAGTAGTTGATGATGTTGTCAAAGCAGCTGATGGCAAGGCTCCGGCACAATTTGCAATTGAATTTACACGTGAGCCTGATAAAAATCCAAAGTTGTCCCAATTAAGAGGTAGTAAATTACTCAAAGCTTATCAAGATACTGCAAAGGAAATTGTAGATAAAGACCTAGTTAATTCTTTGAAGAATAACATGACTGCTCGAAAACTAGATCAAGATAAGTATTTCCTCTATTTCATGCAGGGTGGCAGGGATGCATACACTGGTAAAAAAATTAATATTGATGAAATTACATCACGATATGAAATAGATCATATTTTACCGCAGTCATTTGTCAAAGATGATTCATTAGATAATCGTGTTTTAACTTCTAAGGCACTAAATGCAGCAAAATCTGATGATGTGCCATATAAGCATTTTGCTAATAAAAGTATAGCCGATATTAATATGACCGTAGGTGAAATGTGGAAAAAATGGCAGGAAGATGGCTTAATTACTAAACGTAAGCTAGGGAACCTTTTACTAGATCCTGACCATATAAGTAAATACCAACGTTCTGGATTTATTAATAGACAATTAGTTGAAACAAGCCAAATTATTAAACTGGTTTCAGTTATATTGCAAAGCAAATATCCTGATTCTGAAATTGTTGTGGTTAAGGCCAGTTATAATTCTGCTTTACGTAAAAGGTTACAGTTATATAAGAGTAGAGCGGTTAATGATTATCATCATGCACTTGATGCTTATCTGTCAGTTATTTGCGCTAACTTCTTGTATCAAGTTTATCCAAAATTACGACCGTTCTTTGTTTATGGAAAATTCAAAAAGTTTAAAGAAAGTGAAAAAGTACAAGATGAAACTATTGAACAGGTAAAGACTTTTAGTTTCATTTGGCCATTATTGCAAAAAGATACTAAAGAGCGAAAAGCACCGGAAGAGATTCGAGAAAACAACAGCAATCAGATCGTCTTTTATAAACATCCAGATATTTTTGACAAATTACGAAAAGCTTATAATTATAAATATATGTTAGTATCACGTGAAACCACTTCAGAAGATCAAGCAATGTTTAATATGACTATTTATCCACGTGCTGAGCGCGATACTGCTAAAACTAGAAGCCTAATTCCGAAAGGTGAAGGATTAGATACTAAAATTTATGGTGGTTATAGTGGAAATACTGATGCCTACATGGCTCTTGTTAAAATTACTAGTATAAAAGATACTATCTATCGGGTAGTAGGAGTACCAATGCGCGGTCTTGCGGATCTTAAGAAGGCTAAAAAAGTTGGAAATTATAATGGGGTTCTTAAGCAAATCTTAGAGCCCTTAATAATGTATGACAAAAAAGGAAAACCTAAACGTGGTGTGAAAAGCTTTACAATTCTTGCTGGGCATTTATTAAATAAACAAGTAGTCATTGATGGTGATCGAAAATTTGCACTGTCAAGTTCGGCATATATGTATAATGCAAAACAATTGACCTTATCGCAAGAGACAATGCGGATTGTTTCCGGCCACATTGAGAAAACTGAAGACAAAGATACACTATTTATCTCTGCTTATGATGAAATTTTAGCAAAAGTTCATAAATATTTACCATTGTATAATATTAATAAGTTTATAGAAGGTTTAGACCAGGGGCGCGAAAAATTTATTAATCTCGAAACTAACGATAAAGCGAAAATTTTGAAAGAATTGTTGAATGGATTACATGACAATTCTCAATTTGGTAATCTTAAAGCAATTGGAATTAAAACTCCATTTGGTATGATGCAAATAGCGAATGGTATTATACTTTCATCTAATGCTAAGCTGATTTTTCAATCACCAACTGGTTTATTTGAAAAGAGAGTTAAAGTTACGGATTTATAAAGTAAAAAAAGGGAACCGAAAAATCCGGTTCCCTTTTTTGTGTATAAAAAAGCCTCCGCTATAGAGCTGAGGTAGGACGATAAATATCGCGTTAAAACTTACATCTAACGATGCTTGTTTGATTTTAAAATTTGGTTGTTAGATCAATGATGATCAGAAATCATCTGTCAGGAGCTACCTGACGACTACATTATAACATTTTTAGTAAAAGATGCAAGGAGGAATTCTATGGGATGGCGTTCTGTAATTATTACCCAACATGCGAAATTAACTTATACAATGAACATGATGGTTGTACAAACGCGTGATGGTATTAATCAAATACCAATTGCAGATATTAATCTACTACTAGTTTCAACGACACAAGCAGTAATTTCGAGTGCATTGATTAGTAAACTAGCGCAAAATCAGACAAAAGTAATCTTTGTGGATGAAAAGAGTAATCCAGTAACTGAGACGGTTGATTATTATCCAGGTGCTAGGAAAGAGGAGAAGTTGATTAAACAAGTCAATTGGGATCAGGATAGTAAAGAAAAACTTTGGACGAAGATTGTTAATAAAAAAATCACCAATCAGATAAAGGTTTTAGAAAATTATCACTTGAATACCCAAACTGTTTATGATGAACTGAATCAATTGGAATTAAATGATTGCAGTAATCGTGAAGCGGCTGCTGCAAGAAAATATTTTATGATATTGTTTGACAAGACCTTTGTTCGCCGTAATCCATGTGCAATTAATGCTGCTCTTGATTATGGTTATGCAATTCTACTGTCGAGTTTTAACCGTGAAATTGCAATTAATGGTTATTCTACTTATTTAGGAATTCATCACTGCTCTGAAGAAAATCAATTTAATTTGGCATCAGATTTAATGGAACCATTTAGACCATTTGTCGATTATTGGGTTAAGGCTAATGAGAAAATCAAGGAGTTAACGCCAGATATTAAGTATGGATTAGTTGAACTATTGAGTTTGGAAATTAATTTTAATGGTAAAAAGACGTTGTTAACTAATGCGATTGCAGACTACACACGCCATTGTTTAACTTTTCTAAGTAATGATAATTGCGGGTTACCAGAAATGGAGATGAATTTAACAAATGAGGTACCGAATAATGCGTTTAATGATAATGTTTGATTTGCCAACGGAAACAGCACAACAAAGAAAGGAATATAGACAATTTCGTAAGAAGTTAATTAATGAGGGATTTTTGATGATGCAGTATTCTGTTTATGTTCGCGTTTGTGTGACGCGACAGACGGCACAATTTTTAGAAAAGAGAGTCAAAAAGTTTTTGCCTAAAGGCGGTATAGTACAGTCATTAATGGTCACGGAAAAGCAATATAACGATATGCACTTTTTGGTAGGGAAACCTATAGAAGATGTACGCAATATGTCGGATAGGACAGTGATTTTATGATTTTATCGTATTTGACTCACAAGAAATGGGTACTGACTAACTCTGGAATAAAAATTATTGCCACGCAAAGTCCAATTGCTTTTCGTAATTTAGTGCAGGCATTTCAGTGTCAGAATGAAATGCTAATTTGTGCAGATGACAGTTATGATTCACTTGATATTGCTAAAACATTTGATTTTGTTGGTGATCCACTTTTGAGTGATAATATAATTAAAAAATACATGTCAAATATTTTAAATAGTTATATTGCTAATATTAACGAAAATAATCGAAATCAAATTTTTGTTGCATTGCAAAATTTAGAGGGAGCTATTGATGATTCATTAATGCTGGAAGATTTACCATTAATAATTGAGTTTGATGATGATTTGAAAAAACTTTTAAAATTTGTTGATTTACACATAGATTCTAAATTTACTAAGAATCCATATGCTATAATAGATCTGGTTCTGAAAATTCATCAATCATGTAACTTGAAATCGATCCCTGTGATGTGTAATTTGACACACTATTTAGAACGGGATCAATTGATAGAGTTATCAAGTTTAGCTCAACAAATGAATAGGATGGTAGTCCTTTTAGAATTTACATCCCCAGATTTATTGGTTGTACCTGAGGGTGTGCAATTTTATTATATTGATCAGGATCTAATCGATTTGTACTGACATCTATATTAAAACTTTATTATAAAATATCGGTTTTAGATGGTTGTTAGATCAATGATGATTAGAACTCTATATCAATATAATAGCGTTAATGTTTAGTTTTAGATGGTTGTTAGATCAATGATGATTAGAACGCATTTTTAGAATTAAGCAGTATATCTTATGTTTTAGATGGTTGTTAGATCAATGATGATTAGAACATTGTAAACCTGTAAATTGGGGTTATTCTGGTTTTAGATGGTTGTTAGATCAATGATGATTAGAACTAATCTGTTCATCTTTTCCCACCTCCTGCTGTTTTAGATGGTTGTTAGATCAATGATGATTAGAACAATTAGTCTATTGTGATATACTAATAATAGGTTTTAGATGGTTGTTAGATCAATGATGATTAGAACTTACTAAACAAGCAATTACTTACTTTGTCAGTTTTAGATGGTTGTTAGATCAATGATGATTAGAACTTGTCTGATCTAATTCTTTTTCATGTTCATGTTTTAGATGGTTGTTAGATCAATGATGATTAGAACGTGCTTGATTAAGTACTTGCCTTGCAACAGGTTTTAGATGGTTGTTAGATCATGATGATTAGAACCATAGCAGTATTAAAACATCAACAATCGGCGTTTTAGATGGTTGTTAGATCAATGATGATTAGAACTGATTGAACGAAAAATTAAATTTATTTATTGTTTTAGATGGCTGTTAGATCAATGATGATTAGAACAAAAATACCACCCATAGAGCAATCAAACTTGTTTTAGATGGTTGTTAGATCAATGATGATTAGAACAAGTTAAAAATACTAAGTTAAATGATTGATGTTTTAGATGGTTGTTAGATCAATGATGATTAGAACTTGTCGACACAAACACTGGACAACAAACATGTTTTAGATGGTTGTTAGATCAATGATGATTAGAACTTGGATTGAGAATGCCCCCAATAGCAAAACGTTTTAGATGGTTGTTAGATCAATGATGATTAGAACACGATTGCAATCAGTACGGCTTATGACAATGTTTTAGATGGTTGTTAGATCAATGATGATTAGAACTAGTTTTTAGCAAGCTGGGCTATCCAGCCAGTTTTAGATGGTTGTTAGATCAATGATGATTAGAACGCCTGATGATAATAAAAAATTACAAAAAATGTTTTAGATGGTTGTTAGATCAATGATGATTAGAACCCGTAATTAATCATTTTTTGTATATCTCCTGTTTTAGATGGTTGTTAGATCAATGATGATTAGAACTTACTAGTTTGCGCATTAATTTAGACGGAAGTTTTAGATGGTTGTTAGATCAATGATGATTAGAACAAGCAGCAATCTGAGATTGATACCTCGACTGTTTTAGATGGTTGTTAGATCAATGATGATTAGAACATTCCGAGGGTACTTTAAAACTTGATAATTGTTTTAGATGGTTGTTAGATCAATGATGATTAGAACCTCGAACTTCAAGGTATTAGAAAAAAACATGTTTTAGATGGTTGTTAGATCAATGATGATTAGAACAATTTTTGAATTGCAAACTGCAATCCGGTGGTTTTAGATGGTTGTTAGATCAATGATGATTAGAACAGTTAAGGAGTGATATACGTGGTAAGTGAAGTTTTAGATGGTTGTTAGATCAATGATGATTAGAACTTAATTTACTAATATATAATAACCTTAAAATGTTTTAGATGGTTGTTAGATCAATGATGATTAGAACAATACCTTTGCCTGATTGGCTGATTTCCATGTTTTAGATGGTTGTTAGATCAATGATGATTAGAACTTATGTTGTCATGGTTATGCAGAGTCACCAGTTTTAGATGGTTGTTAGATCAATGATGATTAGAACGATCTACGTGATCTGGTAGAACGAAATTGGGTTTTAGATGGTTGTTAGATCAATGATGATTAGAACACCACTGGTTGAAGCATTCTGTATTAATTAGTTTTAGATGGTTGTTAGATCAATGATGATTAGAACAAAAAAGCTAGAAAAAAGGCGAGAAAGCTTGTTTTAGATGGTTGTTAGATCAATGATGATTAGAACCAGAAAATGAAATAGATTTTAAACTAGCTAGTTTTAGATGGTTGTTAGATCAATGATGATTAGAACTTAAGAATATGTATACCGCCAAAGTTAATCGTTTTAGATGGTTGTTAGATCAATGATGATTAGAACGCACAGCCTTATAATCGTTGTTGCTAAACTGTTTTAGATGGTTGTTAGATCAATGATGATTAGAACAAAAAGAGCTGATAGATATAATCGCATCAAGTTTTAGATGGTTGTTAGATCAATGATGATCAAATCCAAAAAATGGTGTGGATAGTGTTTTAACCAGTTGTTTAGAAAAGATGCAAAACTTAATGTATTATTAACTAAAGAAAAAAATATATGTTTTAATTGTAAATATTATGTAGAAATTGTTCATCAACCTATTTCAGTTAAAGACGTTGTAAAACAAAATAAAGGATATTATTTCCTTGATGTTTTAGCTACAGTTATATTGTAATATTCACATTTAAAGGACTAATTATAAAATTATATATCTTATTTGATACAAACTAATGATACTAGAAAAGCACTAAACCACGTCCGGTTTAGCGCTTTTCTAGTATTGTATTAATTAAGAATGGCTGGTTTTATCCCATGAATTGTGTCCACTTAATTGTCTCACAATTGAACAAAAGGGAACAATAGCCAATACCCAGCGATATAAACTAAAACTGAAAACACTTTTTATAATTTGATTAAAACTCAATTTAATATTGCCTTCGGAGGCCTTTAATTGTTTTAAAACCATTAAAGTATTAGTTGTATATTCGATACATAGCAACGCAAGTAATATACTGAAACTAAGTACGAAATTTGTATTTGCATAAAAAATTAAGACAAGAAAGGAAATAATAGAGGCTGGCGTAATTATAATCGACAAATAAGGCATTGTTAAAAATAAAATAATATCAACTTTAATCATAATCGGTATTTTATTGGATTTAATGATTTTAAAACCATATTTGTTTAAACATTGCAAACCGCCTTGACACCAGCGTATACGTTGTCTAATTAGTTTTTTAATAGTTTTGACACCTTCTTGTTGAACACTATCAATATTGATGAAAGTGCCAAAATATCCTTTAAGTAATCCTCTTAATGAAAATTCACAATCTTCCAGTAATGAAGTTGACCAACCAATGTCCTTTGCCATCGACATAGTAACAAATTGTCCATTGCCAGATGCCAATGCTGATCCCCAATTGGTACGAATCATCTGTAGTAACCCGTTGTAAATTGATAGTTCAAAATTCTGCATATTGATTAAATTAGAATCAGTATTAAAGATGTCTACTCGTGTTTGTACTAAGTCATAGTTCGAATATTCAAAAGCATGCCAAACTTTTATTAAATAATTACTGTTTAAATGACTATCGGCATCAACAATTCCTATGAGTGTACTTTGGGGAGTGTCAATATGAGAAATTCTTTTAATAGCATCTTCTAGAGCAGGTCCTTTGCCTTCTTGAGCATGGGGCTTAACTCGATGAATAACAAAAACATTATTTATGAAGGAGTATTTCTGCAATAATTCTGTGGTACCATCATTAGAATCATCATCAATGAAAACCAATTTAAGATTAAAATTATTTTTGCATTGATCGTGAAGACTAAGTAATGCATCCATATTTTTTTGTAAAACATGATATTCATTCATTGCTGGAATTATTAGTAGCATTGTATTAAATGATCGTTGCTTTGTAGTATATTTTTCTTGTTTTATATGGGGGTTAAATGATAAATAGATACTCCAAGCCATACTTAAAGTAAATGCTATAAAGCTAATTAATAATATGATTTTTATAAAAATGTTTATTTTTTTCATCTCCAATTTTTGTGAAGACAAATGCTTGTTTATACTACTATTAGCTTTGAATAATTTGTTGTTTTTTGAAAGCGTGTTCATACTACAAATTATAAATTACGACTTAAATATTAGCGATATATAAGTAATTATACAGATTTATTTTGATTTATGCAATTTTTGACAGAATGTTTTTTAATAAGTTATAAATAGATATATACTTATATATGTGCGTGTATAAACTTCTATAGATTAAAAATTATAAAATGTTTTTATAAAAATTATTGCTATTTAACCTGATTTGTGTGTGCTTGTAGTTTAAACGAAAATACTCAACTTTGATAATTATCAAAGTTGAGTATTACTTCACTAATTTAAAATTTAAATGTGATGCTGTTATTTAGAATTATTACCTTTAACTTAATTTCTTTCGACTTCACGGATAAAGTCAGCTAGATGCTTATAATAAACATTCGGATTATCAACCATGTGGTGATGGCCACCATCTGGAGTAGTTACTAATTTAGAGTTAGGGATTTCTTTTTGCATAATTTTTGCTGTGGCAATTGGCATCGTTTCATTTTCACCAAAAGTTATTAAAGTTGGTACTTTAATATTTTTAAGCTGATCTCTAAAATGCCAATCTTTTAGTTTGCCAGTGATAACGAATTCATTATCACCTTGAAAAGTGTTATAAACAGCATTGCCACCAAGATCTTTTAAATGATATAGCTTAGATGGTTGGCGCCGATCAACAAAGTTGATATTTAAGATAGTAACATCTTCTTGGTAGCGGGGATTAGCGTAATCATTATTTTTTTCGCATTCGTGCATAAAATCGATTTCAGTTTGCGACAAGATTTCTTGACGGCGACGATTGACAGCTTTAACGTAATCATCGATCTCATCAACCATTGATGAAATAATTGCTCCTTTTAAATGCTGCCCATATTTAACAGCATATTCTTGGACAAGTAATCCACCCCAACTTTGACCAATTAAGTAAAAATTATCTAGACCTAATTTAGCACGAACCTCGTCTACTTCATCTAAGAAGTAGTCATAGGTAAGATATTTAGCAGCAATCTTAGGATCAGAATAATCTGGCTGATCAGAATAGAGCGAACCTAATTGATCATACATCGTAACTTGAACATTTAAGCCTTGCTTTTCTAACTGTTCTGCGGTGTCTTCCCAATATTCGTGATTGCCACCAGGTCCGCCATGAAGTGCTAATAAATGGATGTCTCCATGTCCTTGGGTATTAGTCCATAGATGGTAACCATTGTTTAATGTGATTATTTGGGTACCTGTTTTCATATTTTTCTCCTTTATTAATTAATCTCAGTTTCTCTTTTAGCTTATCATAGATGAAAGAAAACATGGAATGATCAATTATAATTTTATATTTAGTTATAGCATATTTTATTAAAAGTTATCGTGCTAAAATTTAAGGGAAGAAGTTTAATTTTTAGGAGGGAAATTATGGCAGAACCAGATTGGTTACGGCAAATGGATGCTGAAGAATATTTAAAAGAAGATTTTACGGCTAGTGGACAGGGTCGGTATACTATTGCAGGAATTGATAAGAATGACCCTAACTGGCTTGAGCAAGCTGCGAATAAGACTCATGCGGCTAGTGGTGATGATTACGTCAAGTTAGATAGTGGTTTGCTGACAGTTAATCAATTAAATTGGATGTTACGTAATACAATTGGAGAGTTAACTTTTGTTGATAATAATAATCAATTTTTATGGTATAATCGCCCAGTTGATCCTCAAACTAAAATGAAAGCTAAAAGAATTCCTGAACAAGTTGGTGATTCAATGGGAGAAGTTCATCCTGATGTCCGTGATGTAATTCCATCAGCTAAAAAAGTTGCGCATGCCTTGCGCAAAAAGCAGGATGGTCATAATGAAGTTTTTATGCCTGTCCCAACAGGAAACTTACATGAACTGGTTTTACATTATTACAAACGAGTTGAAGACGATGAAGGCAATTATGCAGGTATCTATGAATGGGTGCAAGATTTATATCCACTAGTTAAATATTTTTGCGAAACAACGGGTCAAAAATTAGTAATGGATCCTGATGCAACTTCGGGTGCAACCTATCGAAGAAATTCTAATTCAGATTCAATTTCTGGTGCTTCAACTAAAGCAGAATCAGAACTAGAAAAGCAGAAGTCTGATATTCAAACTGGTGCATCATCAAGTAAAGATTAGAAGTAGTGAGTAGTTCAATTCTACTCACTTTTTGTTATACTATTATTATATATAATTATTAGCGCATAAATATCATTCAGTAATTTTGCGTCTAGTCGTAAATTAATTCATTAAACACCGCTCATATGAACGATGCTAGTTTTTTTAGTAAGGGTGACATATTATGACTTTTTACACACTTAAGTATATTGAGCGAAATCAAAATACCAATAAAACAATTCTGTATGCTTTAATTGCAATTGCCGCGTTGACATTGATTGCTTTTACGGTTCTTTATCTTCGCCATCGTTTTGACACAAGATACCGTGATTTGGGAATTATTGCTTTATTATTCTTGTTACTATTTGTTGGTACGCAATATGAAAAATATGTTCAAACAAATTTAGTTGAGTCACGTTCAGAACAGATCGCACCGTTTATTAAATCAATTGCTAAGGACTATCAAGTGGCTAACTCGGATGTCTTAGTAAATTCAACTACTTTAGAAAATGGCATTATTGTCCGGATTGACTCAAAAGATAAAGATTATCAATTGGAATTGAATAATGATAACAATAGTTATTCATTAAAACAGGCACATGTGATTAACCATCAAGTAGATATTAAAAATTAGGAGGTACAAGAATGGATTATACACAGCTCTTTATCAAATTTGTTTTAGGTGTGGTAACATTAATTTTTCAGATTAATGTTTTTGGTAAAAGTAATATTGCCCCGACAACTGCACTAGATCAATTACAAAACTATGTTCTTGGTGGCATTATTGGTGGTGTTATCTACAATGCTAATATTAATGTTTTACAGTTTTTATTAGTTTTGATAGTTTGGACCTTAGTAGTCTTTATTTTGAAATATGCACGTGAGCATAGCAATGTGATTCGAACATTGATTGATGGCAAACCGATTCAAATTATTAAAAATGGTAAGGTTTTAGTTAAAAATTGTCTTTCTGTTGGTATTTCTGCTAATGAGTTGATGTTTAAGTTGCGTAGCCAAGGAATTTATTCCGTTGAGAAGGTTAAGAACTGTATTTTTGAAAAAAATGGCCAATTGACTGTAATCAAAAAGGATGAAAAGAATTTACATTTTCCATTAATCAATGATGGTCAAATTAATCAAGATGCACTTGAATTCCTGAATAAGGATGAGGACTGGTTACAAGAAGAGATTAAAAAAGCTGGTTACCAAGATGTTAGTGATGTTTTTTTAGCTGATGTCGATGATGGTCAAGTTTCCTTTACTGGTTATGATCGAAAGTAGAAAAAGGTATTAATGGATAATTTGAATAAAGCATATCAATTAATTGACGATGCTGATGTAGTTGTCGTTACAGCGGGCAATGGTCTAGCAAAAATTGAAGGCCTGGATTTACTGGGACAGACAAACTTTTCCCAAGAATTTCCGGAAATTTTTAAAAACTATGGTGTTCTTTCAGTTGGGACTGCACTAGATTTGAAAAAGTTATCATGGAAGCAGCGCTGGTCAATATGGAGTGAATTTATCCAGAAGTATTCTCTAACTTATGAACCAAGTGTCACAATGAGGCAGTTAAAACAACTTCTGGGAAATAAAGAATATTTCATAGCTACATCTACGTTTGCTAATTTCTTTGAAAAAGCAGGTTTTAATAAAAAACGCCTTTTTAATATTTTTGGAAATTGGACTAAAATGCAGTGCTCCAGTGGTGTTAATCATGGCTTACAAGATGATACTGCGGTAGTTCAACAGTTTTTATCCGTTAAAGATAATACGAGGGAGCTTGCGTCTTTAGTTCCTCAATGTACAGTTTGTGGTCAGCCAATGGAAATTCATTTGCCATTGAATGATCATTTTTATCCAGATACTGATGACAATGCCCGTTTTCGTTGGTTTTTAACCGGAAGTGAAAATAAAAGAACTGTCTTTTTGGAACTGGGCGTTGATGAAACGAGTCCACAATTGCTTAACCCGGTTTTACACCTGGTAGAAGAATATGAGCAGTGGTCGTATGTTGCTGCTGATTTAAAGAAAGAGCGTCTTCCCGAGAGTATCAATAAGCGAAGCGTGGCATTTAATGCTGATAGTAAAAGCTTACTGGCAGCCCTAGTTAAAGGATAATAAATTGTAATGAGTATTTTTATTAAAAACGGTATATTACATGTCTCAGGTGCACAAGATCAAATACGGGCTAAAGGTCAAGAACGACCACGTTTTATTGCTGACTATACCTTGCTTGATATTGAGACGACGGGTCTAAATCCATATCGTGATCATGTGACTGAATTGGGAGCGATTAAGGTACGTGATAATGAGATTGTTGATCAATTTAGCCAGTTAGTTGTCTACCCGCGTTCAAATCATGTCCCTGCTTTTATAACTAAGCTTAATGGAATTACAGAAGAGCAATTGCTTGAACAAGGAATGCCTATTAAAGAAGCAATGACATTATTTCGTCAATTTATTGGAAAAGATATTATTATTGGCTATAACGTAAATTTTGATTTGAATTTTTTGTATGATCTTACTAAAAAATTCAAGCTACCCATCTTAAATAATGATTACGTTGATGTTTTACGATTGGCTAGAGTATATTATCCTTATAAGCATAATCGGCTGCTCGACTGTATGCAACGAGCGGGGATTGCCGAAACTGAAGAACATCATGGCTTAGCAGATTCGATTGCCACTAAAAAAGTGTATGATGATTTTCGTAATCACTTTACAATTGATTTACTTCAAAAAGCGCAGACCAAAATTAAAAATATTGATTTATTAGAACGACCATTGCAATCATGGGAAAGAGGTTTTCATAATCCCATTAGTAATAAAAAGGTTGTTTTAAATGGTAAACTGAATATGGATCAATCTGAAGCTACTATAATGATAAATAATCTTGGGGGACAATTTCAAGATTTAGTTCAAGCAGATACAGATTACTTGGTCATGGGCGATCATGACTTCTTTAAGAAGAATAATCCAATTTGGCTACAAGCCCAAAAATATAATCTTGCTGGTAGTAAAATTAAACGTTTAACTGAACGTTATTTTTTAAATTTACTTGATGAATGGGCCAGAAATTAATAATTGAAAAGTGAGCTTGGCTGGTAGGCTATTTTGTATTAGTTGCAAACAGTAGTTCGATTGATTATACTTGATTATTATTAATCAAGGAGCATATTGGATGGCACGCAGACGTAGAAGAACTAACAGAAAGAGTAACAATAATTTTTGGACAGTTGTCATTATCATCTTATTTCTGTTTTGGTTTATTTCCACTAAAGGTGGAAGCGATCCTAATGGTCATCAAGTTATCAATCGAATAACTCAAAACCAGCATAATTCCATTAACAATCAAATTGAACAGGCAAAGCCAGCAGAAAAAGTATATGGAGGATTATCAAAGTCAGACTACAAAAAATTGGCTCAACTTGATTTTAAAAGTGGTGATTCAGCTTATATTACGGTAAATAATGATCATTCAACATTAATTAAAAGTGCTTGGAGAGTCAATCGAGTTATCTATTCAAATTTGGATAATTTAAATAGAACGTCACATTCAAATACGGCTTTTTTGGAAAAAAGAAATGTTGCTAGCGACGAATTAAGGGTTCGTCAATTTGTTGAGCCTACAGCTTGGCACTATAACCGTCATAATGATACACAAATTTATAATCGTGGTCATATGATAGCCTACTCAGTTTCCGCCGGAATTGATTTAGAGGGT
This sequence comes from Lactobacillus sp. ESL0246, assembly GCF_003692965.1. GTDB lineage: Bacteria > Bacillota > Bacilli > Lactobacillales > Lactobacillaceae > Lactobacillus. Next base: position 100,246 of record NZ_REHC01000003.1, read on the forward strand.
AATTATAATCCGAGGAATCTTTCAGGTGATCAAAATAATCCCAAAAATTTATTTACGCAATCGGCTTTTTGTAATCAAAAAATTCAGACAATTTTTGAAAGCAGGGTGCGTCGAGCATTGCGGCAAAATCAACGAGTGATCTATCAGGCAACACCGATTTTTCGTAATAATGAATTAATGGCTCGCGGAATAAATTTACAGGCAATTTCAACCGATGGGGGTTTGGATTTTAACGTTTACTTGTTTAATGTACAGCCAGGATTCTCTTTTGATTATAATAATGGTCGTGCACGAATTGATCATGAACTGCAAGTTAAAGAAGAATATTAGTTATAAAAAGCCACTGCTATTGCAGTGGCTTTTTATAACTAAATGTTCGGATAATTCGATTTATTATTGAATTATACTAGATATGGTAATAGTAGTAAGAAAAGTCAGGAGTTTATCTTATGATGATTATACTTAAAAATAAGAACATTATATAAAAAAAAGTTATAATAATTAATAAATGTAGGTAAAATTACGAATATTTGAGATTTAAGATATTTAATTCTATGCAAAGACCGAATATTTAATTAGGCAAATAAAGTTGTGTTTATAACAAATTTATTTTAAAATTAAAATTGAAAACATGTTAGATACAAGATATAGTGGTGCAATTTTATGGATAACAACAAATTTGTCGAAGTTAAAAATCTAAGAAAAGTATATGATAATGGCCATGAAGCTATTAAGAATGTAAGCTTTTCAGTTAAAAAAGGTGATTTAGTTTGTTTGTTAGGGCCATCAGGCTGTGGGAAAACAACCATTTTAAATATTTTAGCTGGTTTACTTAATCCAACGTCGGGCGAAATTCTATTTGATGGAAAATCAGTAGTAGAAGTTGCATCAAAGGATCGTCAAATTGGTTATGTTTTTCAAAATTATGCATTATATCCGCATATGAATGTACTTCAGAATGTCATGTTTCCGTTAACAGTGGGTAAAAATAAAAAGTCAAAAGCTCAGGCACGTGAAATTGCTCAAAAATATATGAAATTAACTCAAATTATGGATATTGCTGATCAAAAACCAGGCAACTTATCTGGTGGACAGCAGCAACGTGTAGCAATTGCACGAGCACTGGTTCAAGAACCAAAAATCCTCTTAATGGATGAACCGTTAAGCAATCTTGATGCAAGACTAAGACTAAAAATCCGTGAAGAAATTCGCTCATTGGTTAAATCCGTTGGAATTACAACTTTATTTGTGACTCATGATCAAGAAGAAGCTCTTTCGATTGGGGATAAAATTATTTTGTTCAATGATGGTGTAATCCAACAGGATGATTTGGGTGAAAACTTCTATTTAGAGCCAAATAATTATTTTGTAGCAAACTTTGTTGGTAATCCAGTAATTAATAATTTCAAGATAACAAAAAGTGCCAATGAATTACGTACTAAATACTTTACTTTGGATTTGGCTAAACTTAATCAGCAACGTTTTAAACGCCAGTTAGTTGATGGTGATTATATATTATCTGTTAGACCGGAAAATATTATACCTGAAGAAGGAGGCGTTTTTCATACAAAAGTGGCGGATGTTGAACTAATTGGTCGTGAGCGAATTTTGAAATTTAATTATGATCAAGTCCAAGGCCGTTCATTAGTGAGCTTGGAATCTTCAATCAAACGAGGAGACGAGATTGATCTTAAGATAAGATTAGATCGGGCATTTATTTTTACAACTGATGGGGAGCGCGTCTACTAATGAAAACTAATCAAAAAAAGGCATGGCTTTTCTTAGCACCAACAATAATTTTTGTAACTTTGTTTAGTATTTATCCTATTTTGCGGGCTTTTAGCATGAGTTTTCAGAATGGTCCACTAATTAATTTGACTTGGGCAGGCTTTAATAATTATCAATATATTTTTAAAGATCCTGAATTTTGGTTAGCAATTAAGAATACTGTTCTTTATGCGGTAATTTCAGTTCCGATAGGGTTAGCAATTTCTATCATGTTGGCGTGGATTATTTTTGCCAAGGTAAAACACAAATCTTTCTTTGAGACCACCTTTTTTATGCCATATGTTACCTCAACGATTGCGATTGGAATTGTCTTTCGCTATATCTTCAACGGTGATTACGGGATGCTCAATTTTTTGCTCAGGAGCATTCATTTACCAGCACCTGATTGGATTGATGATCCGGCAATGTCATTGACAACAATTATTATTTTTGGGATATGGACGTCATTAGCATTTAATATTGTCATATTGATGGGGGCGCTGAGAAATATTGACCCTAGTTTTTATACGATTGCCGATATGTATGGCGCTAGTGGCAGAGATAAATTTTGGCGGATTACGATGCCAGAGCTTGTTCCAACGCTTGCTTTTTTGTTAACGATGAACATCATTGGTGCATTTAAGATTTATACATCGGTTTACGCACTTTTCAACGGACAAGCTGGAGTGGGTAATTCTGGAACAACTGCTGTTTTTTATATTTATAATAAATTTCAAATTGTTGGGACACCTGGTGTTGCGATGGCTGCAACAGTAATTTTATTTTTAATTATTTTGTTTGCAACTTTTTTGCAACGGAAAATGATGAAGAAGATAGGAGAAAATTAAATGAAACGAATTCGCTTGGGCGTCTTGCTTAGTTATATTATCCTATTCATCTTTGCAATTGTTACTGTCTTTCCTTTTATTTATATGATTTTGGGTGGCTTAATGAGTTTTCAAGAAACCACTTCAATTCCGCCGACATTGTTTCCCCATCACTTTGAATGGTCAAACTATGCGAAGGTTTTTGCTAGAGCTCCCTTTGCTCGGTACTTTTTTAATACGATTTTAACGGCAAGCATTACAACGATAATTAGTTTATTTAACTCACTTTTGGGTGCGTTTGCCATGGTCAATTTAAACTTTAAAGGTAAGAAAATTGTGCAGCTGGTTCTATTATCTCTTTTGATGGTTCCTGGGGAGGCAATAATTTTTACTAACTACAATACCATTGCACACATGGGATTGCTAAATACTTATATTGGTCTAGTTTTGCCGTTTTTGACATCAATTTTCTATATGTATTACTTGCAGAGCTATTTTGGCTCCATTTCTACGACAATTTACAAAGCAGCGATGATTGATGGGGCTAGTGATTGGGACTACATCTGGAAAATTCTGGTTCCAATGTCTAAGGGAGGTCTATTTACCGTAGGTTTGCTTAGTTTCATTTCGGGTTGGAATTCTTTTCTTTGGCCTCTGTTAGTAACTAATGAAGATACTATGCGCTTATTGAATAATGGATTGTCTTCATTTGCTTCAGATGCTGGAAGTGAAACACAATTGCAACTTGCTGCAGCAACCTTAACGGTTTTGCCAATTTTGGTTTTGTATTTGATTTTTAGAAAACAAATAATCAAGGGGGTAGTGCGCAATGATCTCAAGGGCTAGGACATCCATTACTTTTTATAATGGATTGACGACAATTGGGGGACCCATGATTGAGGTTGCCTATGATAAATCGCATGTGCTTTTCGACTTGGGTGAGGTTTATCGTCCAGAGTTAACTTTACCTGATGAAAAATATCCAACTTTACTAAGTCACCATTTAATTGGTGATGTGCCCGATTTTTACGATCCGCTACTGACGGGAAAACCACTTGATCATGTTAAATGGAAACATGCCGCTGCATATATATCACATTTACATTTAGATCACAGCAAAGCCATAAACTTTTTGGCACCCGAAATTCCACTTTATGCAGGAAAACTAACGGCGCAATTGTTGCCAGTTTTAAATGAGCATGGTGATTTTCTGTTACCAGCAGCTGGTCACGATATAAGTTATACTAGACCAATTATAGCTGCTAATTATAAAGAGCAAATTAAGGTGGGAAAGATCACTTTGGAAATTTGGCCAAGTGATCATGATGCTTATGGAGCAACGGGTTTGATAATTACAACACCAGATAAAAAAATTGCTTATACAGGCGATATTCGCCTTCATGGTTATCATCCTGATTGGGTTCATCAATTTTTGCAGGCTGCAAAAGGCTGTGATGCTCTAATTATTGAAGGTACTGGTGTCTCTTGGCCAGAAGAGAGACATGAACCAAGTAGTGAGGAATTTACTGGTCCGAAAAATGAAATTGAATTAATAAATCGGATTGTTCAGCTTGAGCAAGAGAACCCTAAGCGGCAAATAACTTTTAATACCTATCCAACCAATGTAGAGCGTTTGCTACGGATTATTGCAGAATCACCGCGGCAAGTTGTACTTCACGCACCGCGAGCGCACCTATTAAAAAGGAGTTTGGACTTGGATACGCCATACTATTATTTGCCAAAAGAAAAACAATTTGCCGATTTGAAGTCGGAGTTAGCAATTCCTTATCAAAAATTGCTAACTGATGATTGTGATTACTTTTGGCAGGTGGATAGTAACTATGATAACTTGCAATGTGGGGGATTATATATCCATTCTAATGCCGAACCGCTTGGTGATTTTGATCCAGCGTATGGTCTGTTCATGCAAGCATTAGTAAATAACCAGATTGAGTTTAAAACTTTGCGTTGTTCTGGTCATGCTGACGAGAAAGAGCTCAATGAAATTATTGGCGAGGTTCAGCCACAGGCACTTATTCCGGTGCACACATTGCATCCGGAGCTGGAAGAGAATCCATTCGGAGAACGGATTTTACCTAAGCGTAATGAAACAATTACGCTTTAGTTAATCAAAAATTGTTGTTTAGTTTTTAATTTTTGGGAGGTTTACCAAATGAAGCTTAGTAAAAAACTTACCGCAGTATTTGCTGTTGGTTTGACTTTGATCGGAACTGCTGCTTGTTCTAATGGCGGCAACCAGTCTTCTTCGTCTAGTTCTAAAAGCACTGAAAAAATTGCCAAAGTGACTAAAAAGACTGAAATTGTCTTTTGGCACGGAATGCCAGGTGTACAGCAGGAAACGCTAAAAGAATTGACACAGGAGTTTGAAAAAGAAAATCCGAAGATTAAGGTAAAATTGGAAAATCAAGGAGCATATAATGACTTGCAAGCTAAGATTAATTCTACCTTGCAGTCGCCAAATAACTTGCCAACAATTACACAGGCTTATCCGGATTGGCTTTATACAGCTGCCAAAAATAAAATGTTGGTTGATTTAACGCCGTACATTAATAACAAAGATGTTGGTTGGGGTAGTAGCAAAGCTTCTGATATCAAGCCAGCCTTACTTGATGGTTCAAAGATTGCTGGTGTTCAATACGGAATTCCATTCAATAAGTCGATAGAATCATTAACTTACAATGCAAACATCTTTAAGAAATATGGTATTAAAAAAGCACCATCAACAATGGACGAATTGAAAAAGGATGCGCAGATTATTTATACTAAGAGTAATCATAAAGTGGTTGGTGCAGGTTTTGATTCCCTTTCCAATTATTATGTCTTAGGGATGAAGAATGAAGGTAATGATTTTTCAAACAAAATTGATTTTAATGGCGCTGCATCTAAGAAAGTTATTAATTACTATGCCGATGGTATCAAAGCTGGTTACTTTAGAGTAGCTGGTTCAGAACATTATCTTTCAGGACCATTTGCTAATCAAAAAGTTGCAATGTTTATCGGTACGTCTGCTGGTGAAGGCTTTGTAAAGCAAGGTGTTGGAAATAAGTTCACCTATGATGTTGCCCCGCGTCCAGGTAAATACACTATGTCACAAGGAACTGACATTTACATGTTTAAACATGCAACAGCTGATCAAAAGGCAGCAGCATTTATTTATATTAAGTTCTTAACTTCAAAGGCAAGTCAACTTAAGTGGGCAAATGCTACGGGTTATATTCCGGTTAATAATGCTGCTGCTGAATCTCCTGAGTACAAAAACAGTAAAAAGATTAAATTGCCTGCTAAGTTAGAAGATGCTATGAAGAACTTATATAGTATCCCAGTTGTTAAGGATGCAGGTGCTGCATATGGTCAACTGAATCCAATCATGCAAAACATTTTAGCTGCCGCTCAAAAGAATCAAGATGTCAATAGTGCAATTGATTCCGGTAAGTCAAAATTTGCTGCTGCTTGGAAGCAATAAATTAAATAACAATTGAAAGTTTGAAATTAAGTCCAATTAAGATTTTTTTGAAAAACTTTGATTAAGCGTTAAGTTGTACCCTGTAATTAACGGTGATACAGGCTTAACGCTTTTTTGATACATAAATCTTAGTATTAGCTCTTTCTAATCATATTTACATAAAGAAAGTAAAACTGTAGTAATTCCTAATAAAGCCGAACTTTTGCAAAAAAAGCAAAGAAATATTGAAAAAAAGGCGAATTTTTATATTTATTTAATTGTGTATTAAGCTGAGTTGCTTTACAATTAGTAAGAATTTATGCTTATAATTCAAAGTCCACGATATCACTATTCTGGGAGGGAAAAGATCTTATGAATTTTGCTAAAAAGTTTGCTACTCTGGTAATGGTAGGACTAACTTTTGTTGGAATTACGGCTTGTTCAAATAAAAGTCCGTCTTCAACTTCTGATTCAAATCAGATTCCTAAAGTGACTCAAAAGACAACGGTTGTCTTTTGGCACGGAATGCAAGGCAAACAGGAAAGCACATTAAAAAGTTTAGTACAAAGTTTTGAAAACAAAAATCCGAAGATTCGGATTAAACTTGAACAACAAGGTAACTATGATAATTTACAGGCTAAGATTAACTCAACTTTGCCATCACCTAAAAATTTACCAGCAATTACTCAGGCTTACCCTGGTTGGCTTCAAAGTGCAGCAGAAAACAAAATGTTGGTCGATTTAAGTCCGTATATTAATAATAAGGAAGTCGGATGGGGTAATAAATCTGCTTCAGAAATTAAACCAGAGATGTTAGCTGGAGCTCAAATTCAAGGAAAACAATATGGAATTCCTTTTAATAAATCAATTGAGGTTTTAATTTATAATCCAACAATATTTAAGCAATATGGTATTAAAAAAGTGCCAGCTACAATGGCGGAATTGAAGACAGCTTCTCAAATAATTTATCAAAAAAGCAACCATCAGATAGCTGGTGCAGGGTTTGATAATCTGGATAATTATTATGTTTTAGGGATGAAGAATGAGGGTCAGAATTTTTCAAGCAAAATCAATTTTACTGGTACTAAATCTCGCCGCGTAATTGATTACTATGTAAGTGGAGAAAAAGAGGGTTATTTTAGAATGCCGGGTTCAGATAAATATCTTTATATCCCATTCACAAATAATAAACTGGCAATGTTTTTGACATCTTCTTCAACAGAAACTTGGATTAAGCAGACCAGCAGAAAGAGTTTTACTTATAATGTAGCGGCGCGACCAAGTAAATATACAATGCAACAGGGAACAGATCTATATATGTTTAGTCAAGCGACTGCCATGCAAAAAGCTGCTGCTTTTAAATTTATAAAGTTTCTTTGTTCAAAAGAAAGTCAGCTTAAGTGGGCTCAGGCTACTGGTTATATTCCAATTAATACTGATGTAACCCAAGAAGCTGCTTATCAGAAAGAAAAGCAATTTAAATTACCGGCACGATTAAATGATATTTTAAGAACGAATTCTTTATACAGCGTTCCCGTAATTAAAGATTCAAATGCAACCTTTAGTCAGTTAACACCAATTATGCAATCAATATTAGTAGCTGCTCAAAAAAATCGGAATGTTGAAAAAGCAATTAAGGCTGGTAATATTAAGTTTGATGCTGCATGGAAGCAGTAAGGTTTGTTAATAAATAAAAAAGCAGGCAAAGCCTGTTTTTTATTTATCGTTTTTTGTTTGAATGGTAAGATAATATTGGCATGTTAAAATTAATAGCCAGCAACTGGGGGTAACCAAAATGATTAAAGAGCAAAAATTCCCGATAATAACTAATTATAGATGGTATGACATCAGTAATTTAAGTGAAACAGATAGTAATCAGTTACAAGATGATTTTAATTTTACACCAGATATGATTTCTTATATCTCTGATCGTCATGAACGGCCACACTACGATTATGATACTTATACTCATATTAACTTGCTAGTATATGACGTGCCTATCTGGCCAACGCAGGTTATTAAGCATTTTACAGCTCATCCAGTTACTTTTTTAATATCAGAAAAAAATATTTTTACTTTTCATACTGAGTCTACTAGTTATGTCTTTGATCAATTCAATGATCTTATGATGCGACGAGAACTTGCTAAAGCGCAGGATGTTACTGAACTATTAATGAAATTTTTGCTTTTTTCTTCGCAATATTTTCAACGAGCAGTCACACAACTGGATGATGAACGCAATCTATTAGATAAAAAGTTATCTGGAGATATCAATAATCGGGATCTTGTAGAGCTTTCTAATATTGAAAAGAGTTTAGTATATTTATCAAGTTCTATTCAAACAAATTTAATGATGCTTCATAGTTTGAAAGTGTCTGAACTGGACTTTACTAAGCGTGCATGTGAACGGCTTGATGATGTGTTAATTGAATCAAATCAATCGGCAGAAATGGTAAAAATTTCGCAACAAGTAACCCAGACATTATCAGCAACATCAAATAATATGATGAATAATAATTTGAATGATACCATGAAGTTTTTAACGGTCTGGTCATTAGTATTAACAATACCTACTATTTTAACCGGATTTTATGGGATGAATGTCAGTTTACCAGTGGGGCATAGTTCATCTGACTGGATCATAATTATGGTTTTAACAATTATTTTGATGGTTTGGTTAGTAATTTTGATGAAAAGACACCATTTCTTTTAAGATGGGGATGGATTTATGAAAAACAAAGTATTAATTGGCTCATTAATTACCACTTTGCTCGCATTTGTTCTCTATTCAGCTAATCTTAAGCGAACGGAAAATGCTAGTTTGCAAATCGTGGGTTCCAAAACACACCAAGTATTTAATAGTAGTAAGAATAAAAATGAAGCTTCGCATGAACCAGATGTGTCTGATGTAGAATATAATAACCAAATAAAAGTTGTTCATGGAAGTGATCGTGTTTGGACACATAAAATTGAACAAATTATGGGTAAAGAACGGTCTTATCAGGTATATGTTCAAGATTTAAATTCGGGTAAATTTGCGGACATAGGCAATACGGTTAAATCACATGTTGTTAATAAATCAACTAGGTTATTTTTACTAACAGCAATTTTTTATCAAGAGCAGTATGGTAACCTATCAGGTAAGTCTGTTATTAAAATTAAAAAAGCCGATCAAGTGAAGTCAGAAAGATTACTTCAACCAGGAATAGGGTATGGGATTACTTATCTGGAGCAAGCAATGATGAATAATAGTCAGACGGCAGCTAAAGCATTATTACGTAAAATTAAACCTACACAAGTCATTTTAGTAGCACGAAAAATGGGTGCAACACACACAACTTTTGGTAAAGTTGGCAAAAACACACTTAATATTCAAACGACGGCTAAAGACATGGCACTTGTGCTGGCTAACTTGTATCGGAATAAAACTTTAAATCGGCAAAATTCTAATCAAGTTTTAAATGCTCTTCATACATCTTCTGCTAAACCTAAAATCGCAAAAAGTATTAGTGGGTCTATTTATACAATTGGTGATAGTAAAGCAAGCGTTGAATTGGTTCAAACACATGGAAATTCATACTGTGTGAGTGTTTGGAGCAATAGTGATCATAATCTGGCTGAATTAGGCCAGACTGTCAATCGTTTTTTTTAATAAAACTAGTATGGAATTCAGTTTGAACTCCTTTTTTTGTATATAAAACTATGCGTTAGTAGTAATCGACAAATAATCGATAACAATTTACATATTGTAGATTGTATTCTTCTGATTGTAGTGTTATATTGTTCAGTATGCTGTTTAAAGAAGGGAAGTAAATGGTTAAAAAAAGAAGTCTTGACTTAGATAAAGTAATTGCAAAGGCAACAGAAATGATAGGCCGAAATGGATTATCAGAAACAACCTTGCCTAGTTTGGCAAGTGAGTTGGGAGTGCGTTCTCAGTCACTTTATCATTATGTTTCTGGTCGTAAACAATTATTGTCGCTTGTAGGTGCAAGTAGAATCAAAATTTTAATCAAAAAGTTAACGGATAGCATAATTGGATTATCTGGCCAAGAGGCATTACTTAAGTTTGCTGATATTATACGTAAATTTATTCTAAATGATCCAGCATTGATAAGTATTTTGTATCATTTAAATGAATATCAAAAAGATGATGCAATTACTCAAGAAATTATGAATATAATTGCGCTGGCTGATAAGTTGAATTTACGTAGTGATAGTACCGTTTCACTTCATTCTTTAATTGGCGCTGTTTTAGGATATGTCTTTTTAGATGTATCTGATTCCTTTGCGGATGAAACTGGCACCGAAGCTGATATAGGCTACCATGAACTAATTTTACAACTAGTTCGGCCAAAAGATTTTTTGCAAAAATAGAAAGGAAAAGTAGAGTGCAAAAATTATTAAAGAATCATATTTTTTCATTAATTGCATGGGTAATAATTTTAATTATTTCTGTTGTGGTTTTGCCGGATGTTACTGGGTTAACTAGAGAGCACTCAAATATTTCCTTGCCACAAGATGTGCAAAGTGAGGTTGCGCAATCAATTCAAAATGATTGGGGACCAAAGCAAAGAAATACTTATCAACTTGCAGTTGTCTTTAACAAAAAGAATGGCAAGTTAACGGCTGATGATAAAAATGCCATCAACCAAACTATTACTAGTTTGAAGGATAATGAAGATAAGTATGGCATAAAACAAATATTGGGACCCAATGATAATATTGCAACCAAGAAAAAATTACAGTCAGATGATAATACAACATGGATTGCACAAGTAAATGTTGCCAAACATCATGCTCCAATTAATGAAGTGGAAGAACAGATTAATTCAGCCGTGAAGACAGCTGGGATCAGAACTTATGTTACTGGAGCAGATGTTTTGCAAAATGCTTTCTCCAATTCGATTCAAGAGGGTATTAAGAAAACTGAAGCTATTACAATTGTCTTTATTTTTATTGTTTTGGTTATTGTTTTTAGATCACCAATTGTCCCTTTGATTTCATTATTAACAGTGGGGATTTCCTTTATTACATCGTTTGCGATTGTAACAAATCTAGTTAAGTATCAGAACTTTCCGTTTTCAAATTTCACCCAAGTATTTATGATTATTGTGTTATTTGGAATTGGAACGGATTACAATATTCTACTTTACGATAAATTTAAAGAGAATTTAGGACTGGGTATGGATCGCTATCAGGCAATGAAAAATGCTCAAAAGATAGCAGGGAAAACAATTCTGTATTCAGGATCATCGATTTTAATTGGATTTACCGCTCTGAGCCTAGCTAAATTTTCAATTTACCAATCAGCTGTTGGTGTAGCTGTTGGTGTAGCTGTTTTATTAATTGTTTTATTGACTTTGAATCCATTTTTTATGGCCGTCTTGGGTGAAAAAATGTTCTGGCCAGTCAAGAAATTTACTGGTGAAAAAGAAGATAAATTATGGCATGGAATTTCTAAGGGCACTTTAGCACACCCAATAATTTATTTGATTGTTTTAGCTGTAATAATCGTGCCATTTGGTTTAATGTATTCAGGTCATTTAAATTACGATGATACTGATGAAATTGGTAATGATGTACCTGCTAAAGCCGGAATGAAGATAGTTGAGCAACATTTTTCAAAAGGAATGGCCGAACCATCTATTCTTTATATCAAGAGTAACCATCGGCTTGATAATGAGGCGGATTTGCGGTTAATTGATCAGTTGACCCGACAATTACAGTCTTCAAAGAATGTGTCAATGGTAACTTCAGTCACGCAACCTTATGGAGAAAGTATTCAAAAGTTATACGTTAAGAATCAGTTGAATACAGTTAATCAAGGAGTTGATCAGGCTCGGATTGGCCTAAATAAGCTTAGTCAAGCAAGTAAAAGTGTAGCAAATGGTGCTAGCCAACTAGCTACTGGTACAGGACAATTGCAAAGTGGTACAGGTCAACTGCAAAGTGGTGCTGGTCAATTGCAGAGTGGTACTGCTCAGATGAGTAATGGGCTGAATCGGCTTAACTCAAGCATAAATAGTGGTACTCAAGGACTTGCTGGAGCACAACAAAGTATGAAAGCAACACTTGAAAGTAGCTACAAAGCCAATTTAGCTAAAACAATTGGTGCTTTACCCGGACTATCACCTCAGCAAAAAATGGCCGCAATGCAGGCAGCCGGAATTGCTCTTGAAAAGTCATGGTCACAAGCGTCAGCTTCTTTACCAGATGTAGCTAGTCAGATGGGACAATTACAATCTGGTGTTGGGCGCTTGGCGTCAGCTTCTAACCAATTGCATTCTGGTGCCACAAGTTTAAATGGAGGAATCGGTCAGCTCAATTCTAGTGTTGGTCAATTAAATTCAGGTGCAGGTCAACTTGCAAATAATACGCCGAAGATTACCGCTGGAGTAGATAAAGTTAATAGTGGCTTGGGTCAAGGTGCTTCCTATTTGACAGGATTAGCAAATTCGTCAGCTGCGGATACTTTCTATATTCCTAAAGAATTCATCAAAGACGATACTTTCCAAACCTCAATTGAAAATTATTTGAGTCCAGATAAAAAATCGGCAATGCTGATGATTGTTTTTAATACCAATCCAAGTAGCATTAAAGCGACTAAAAAGGCACAAGATTTAAGTGTGATGGCCCAAAAATCGCTGGAAGGTACACGATTAGCCAATGCAACAATAGCTATGGGAGGACAAAGTGCTAAGATAGCAGATATTAAAGAAGTAGCTAACAAAGACTTTATTAGAACCGCTGCTATTATGTTAGTCGGTATTGGCATTGCCTTAATTTTTGTTACTAGGTCGCTTCTTCAACCAATATATATTTTAGGGACACTTTTATTAGCTTACTTTAGTTCGTTGTCGATTAGTGAATGGATTGTGAAAGCAGTAATGGGCAATAATATGCTCGCTTGGAATACACCATTTTTCGGCTTTATATTATTGATTGCATTAGGTGTTGACTATAGTATTTTCTTGATGACTCGTTATCGTGAACTGGAAGGCTCAAGTCCTAGTGATCGAATTCTGAAGGCGTGTGGTATTATTGGAACTGTTGTTATTTCAGCAGCAATAATCCTTGGTGGTACATTTGCCGCATTAATTCCTTCGGGTATTCCAACTTTGATTGAAGTGGCGTTAACGGTGATCATCGGCTTGATTATTCTTGTCTTTATTATGCCAATTACTCTAACAGCCGCAGTTAAGTTGACATATGAGGGAATACACCTGAAAAAGAATCGTCGAGTTAAAGATTAACAAGGTAAATTATTAAGTTAAACGAAAAAGTACGATAAAGAGATTTTCTTTCTCGTACTTTTTGTTTTATGATTAGGATACCAAATATAAAATGATTAAAAGGATGGTTTTTATGACTACTTGTCCAAATTGTGGCCGCCTGATATCCGATAATGATGAAATTTGTCCAAAATGTCACTTTGATTTACAAAAATATAGGGACACTTTTTTTACCGATCAATATCAGAAAGGCAATTATGAAAATGAAAAAACCGGCGAAAGTATAGTAAATCGTAAACTTTATCGTCAGCAGTTTTACCCAGAAAAACAAAATCCAACTGTTAAAAAAATGCTCCAATGGATGCATAACAATAGTATGATTGTTTTTTTATTGGGAATTGCTCTATTACTTGTTATGAGTTTTTCTCGAAGTATTGGCTGGGTCTGCTTTTTTGCATTATTAATTTGGCTTTATCTAGTTTGTGTAAAAGATGGAAAAATTGAACGATATACGGTAGATAAACGCTTGACAGAAAAAGTTAATCAAATTTGTTCAAATATGTTTAATAGCGTTGAAGAATCTAGTCAAAAGGTGCATTCAAAAAGCAAAACCCATGATCATATAGAAGAACATGCAGTGAGAAAACATTTTAGTTATGTTCAATTGTTAGTTTTATTGATGGCTGTAATTAATTTAGTGGTTATTTTTACAGGTTCAGGTGCATCGGTTTCTGATGTCACCTACACGGGTAAAATGTCGTTAACACGGGTAACATTTAGGTTGGCAGGGCACTTGTTTTCTTCTAGTGCAACGCAATTATCGGGAGTGCTATTATGTTTTTTATGGGCGCTTATTGTAATTTTGCCATTGGTTATTATTTATAACACATTGAAAGATGGTAATAATCGTCGTTTTGTTGCCTTTGTGTTATCTTTAATAGAATCAGTTTTCTTAATTTATTTAATTTTCAAACTACCAACATTGACACTGACTAAGGGTGGAATTCTTAAAAACATTTCAAATGAAATTCTTTTATATGCTGTTTCGATTGGAGCATCAACTTACTTTTTAGTTTTATCAAGCATTATGACAACTATATTGACTGGCTATAACCTATTTAAAGAAAAGAAACAGACTCATTAATTTTAATGAGATATTGAATAATGCGAACTCAGTAAATTGTTTGATTTACTAGTTGGTTTTATACAAAAAAGCTAGACCTCAGTTGGCCTAGCTTTTTGGCTTTGCAATTATTTCATTGACGGATCGATTATTAGATGCTCATTGACAAAAGCCATCATACCTAAGTCGCTTAATTCACGGCCGTAGCCAGACTTTTTAATACCGCCGAAAGGTAATTCACCTGAAGTAATCCAAGTTCCGTTAATAACGGTCATCCCCGTTTCAATTTGAGCAGCCACTTTTTCTGCATGTGCAATATTGCTGCTGATGACGGAAGAGCCTAATCCATAACTAGAATCATTGGCTAAAGTAATTGCCTCATCTTCATCCTCAACTGCATAAACGATTGCAACTGGTCCGAAGAATTCTTGATCATAAGCTGGATTATCCTTAGTAATATTGGTTAAAATCATTGGGCGGAAGAAAGCACCATCTGAATTGATTTCAGGATACTGATAGTAAACTTTTCCACCGGCAGAGATTGCTGCGTTAACTTGTTGTGTTAACTTGTCTTTAGCTACTAATGAGTTCATTGGTGCTAATGTGGTTTTTTCATTTAAAGGATCGCCAGCTATGAGGACTTCAAATGAGTTCTTTAAATCTTGTAAAACTTCATCGTAATGAGATTTAACGGTAATTATTCGTTTTGACGAAGTGCAAACCTGACCGTCATTGTAAATTCGGGCAGTTTGGAGAGCCTTCTTTAATGTTGAGGAGTCGGCATCATTTAATACGATAAAAGCATCATTACCGCCAAGTTCCATAGTTGATTTTTTAAGATTTTTACCAGCAGTTTTGGCCACTGATTCTCCGCCACGTTCGGATCCTGTTAGAGCAACACCCTGAACTCGCGGATCAGCAATAATTTGATCCAATTGATCATAATTAAGATAAAGGTTAATCAAACTACCCTCAGGAGCACCGGCTTGTCTAATAAGCTTTGTCATTAGTGCAGCCGAACCGGGTACATTATGGGCATGTTTAAGAATAATTGGGTTTCCTACAATAAAATTGGGTGCAAAAACTCTAATAACCTGGTAAAGTGGGAAATTCCAAGGTTCACAGGCTATAATGACACCGGTTGCCTGTTTTAGATAATATGCTTTGCCAAGTTGTGACTTAATCGGTTGTTTCATCATCATTTCTGGACCGTGCTCAGCATAATAATCACAAATTGAGGCACAGAGTTCAACTTCTCCCTTAGCTTCCCCAATTAGTTTTCCCATTTCCTTGGTCATTGTTTCGGCCATTGGGTCTATTTTTTCACGCAATTTAGATGCGATTTGATGTAGGATAACAGTTCGCGAAGTTGGTTTTTCGAAACGCCATTTTTTGTATAGGGCATGGCTTAAATTGAGAGCATCTTCAATTTGAGTAGCAGTTGGGTTGCTATAATTACCAAACTTTTCATTAGTATACGGATTGATTGATTGGTATTTAGCCATAATGTTATCTCCTTAAGTATAATTATATTTTTGAGTTATTCATAAATATTATAAACCGTTTTCACATAAATTGCTTTAGTTAGTTATTTCGATAGCCTTGGTTAAATACGCAACAGATTCAGCGAGATATTGTTTTGCATAGGCCATTGCGTGTCTGGTTCCCGGGAGTAGTTTAAGATCGACTTCGTGATTTTCTTTTGCGAGAACAGAGATGAATTCAAGCAGATAGCTAACAGGGGAGAGTTCAGCAGTTGAATTAATCATTAATAAGTGAGTTAATTTTTGATAATTATATGATTGAGCGTCAAGCTTTTGTAAAGTTGGTAGCTGGTCTGAACCGGCATACGTGATGGTGAAATATTTATAAAAAGCATTATTAATATCGGTAAATTTTTTTAGACCAAGTTCTTTTTGGGCAGCAGATGAGGCAGGAGTACTTGCATGATCTTTCATCCAGGTTGAAAAACTGACAGGGGCTGACCATGTGACAGTTGGAAATCCAAATTTACCTGCTAAATAAAGGGCAAGGACACCACCACTGCTAGCCCCAATTTGAGCAATTTTAGTGGTAGGTGTAACGGAATATTTGCTATTTAGCAACCATTTAACAAATTTGACACTATCTTGGTGAGCGACTGGGAATGTGTACTCTGGAGCAAGTGAGTAATTGGGAGCAAAGACAATAAAGCCCTGTTCGGCGATTTTCAGGCTTAGTTCTTGAAGATCACTTTTATCGCCACGGAACCAGCCACCACCATGCCAAAAGAGCAAAATCTTGTGCTGAGGCTTGATTTGTTGTGGCAGATATATATCAGTAGTCAAATTATTTTGCTGATCATAAGTTATATTAGATAAAATTTGAGTCATTGTTACCTCCGAATTGAAAATTTTATTGTAAAACTATTATACTTTAAAATGAAGTAGTATTTTTATTGGCAGCTCTCTTATATAGGCTAATTTAGTGATAATCAGGTAACCAATAGGGGGTATTTGTTTGCTGACCTATTTTTAAATATTTAAATTATTGTAATTATTAATCGAATATAACTAGAAAATAATCAAGCAGGAAATTTTTTTGGTAAAATGAGATTGTTATTGGAGGTAGGTTATGCATTTGTCAGCTAAAGCTAGTCGAAGACTGATTAATATCTTGACCGTTGTCAGCGGAGTCATTATTATTTTATTGTGTGTTTATTGGTACCGGTTAGGAATTTTTACGAGCCAAGCAAAAATGAGAGCATATTTGGCTGATAAAAAAATAATAGGACCAGTAGTTTTCGTTTTGATACAAATTATTCAAGTGGTATTTCCAATTATTCCTGGTGGTGTTTCCCTGCTTGGTGGGGTAGTTTTCTTTGGTCCACTTGCAGGATTCATCTACAATTATGTCGGTGTATGTGTCGGTTCAATAATAGATTTCTTTTTATCGCGGTTTTATGGTAAGCCATTTATTTTACACATAGTTTCTGAGAAAACTTTTGATAAGTACATTAAGTGGACAGAAAATCAACATAAATTCAATTGGTTTTTTGCCATCTGTATTGTTGCGCCAATGGCACCGGATGATGTCCTCTGTTTGCTTGCAGGACTAACTGAAATGAAATTTTCAACATACTTTTGGATTATCGTGCTTGGCAAGCCGTGGACAATTGCAGCTTACAGCTTTGCTTTAATGTTTGGGATGGATTGGTTATTGAAATTGGTTGGTAAATAATGAGTACGCGTGTTTTTTTACGATCATTCAATAAAAGCGATGCACCCACAATTTTTAAATGGGGGCAAGATGATTATTACCAGCGTTTAGGTGGTTTTCAGCATTATGAAAATTTGACTCAAGCAGAAGCTGCAGTTAATCAATATACAGCTAGAAAGTATAGTTATGCAGTTTGTCTTCACAAAAATCAACAATTAGTTGGCTTAGTTGAACTTTATGAGCGAGGAACTAATGAGCAGGATTTATTAAAAACAAAGGAAGTGGGATTTTTATTAGATAAAAATTTTTCTGGCCATGGGTTAATGACGGAAGCTCTAACATTGCTTTTCACTTATGCCTTTGGCCAACTTAAACAAAAAGTACTTTGGGCAGGAACTTTTAAAGATAATTTACGTTCACAAAAGTTATTGCAACGACTAGGTTTTCATTATGTTTATGCAGTTGATTTAGGTCAAATTAGTGATATTTTCACTTATGAAGAAAAGTACTATTTATTAAAAAAGGCGGATTGGCTTAAGGGTCAATCAAAGGAAAACTTAAAATATTAAAAGATACAGATTTTAATATTTTAAAGCTAAAGTGCTAATTAATTTAAATAAGGTTTGACAAAAAGATAATTAATGTTTGCTTAAAAGCGCAGAATAGCATAAAATAAACCCAAACACAGAATCCTAAGACTGATTTTTCAGAGAATCCGTATTTTGGTGTAAGCGGATAGAGGTCGTTTCCAGATTCTATTAATGTGGGTAATTAACAGTTACACGGCTAGCGGCACCGTTATCGCCAACTAAGTGAGTGCAGCTATTTTAAGTAGCTGAAACTGGGTGGTACCGCGAAGCCATGTTTAAGCCGATTCGTCCCAATATAAGGGGATGAATCGGCTTTTTGTTTTGATGGAGGTTAGATATGTTAGACATTAAGGTAATTCGCGAAAATCTTGACTGGGCAAAGAAAAAACTTGCTACTCGTGGTATTAAACCAGAGCAATTGGATGAATTAATCAAAATTGATCAAGACCGTCGTGATGATTTAAATCAAAGTGAACAATTAAAGGCAAGACGTAATCAAGTTTCAAAGCAAATTGCTGAAGCAAAACGTAACAAAGAAAATGCTGATAAAGTGATTCAAGAGATGCGTGAGGTAGGCAGTCAAATCAAGTCTCTTGACGAGAAGGTAAATGAATTAACAACTAAACAAAATGACATTTTACTAAGATTGCCTAATTTTCCAGATGATTCTGCGCCAATTGGTCCTGACGAAGACTATAATGAAGAAGTCCGTCGATGGAGTGAGCCAACAAAGTTAGCTTTTAAGCCGAAAGCACATTGGGATTTGGGTACAGATTTAGATATTTTGGATTGGGATCGTGGTGCCAAAGTTTCTGGTGCACGGTTTGTTTTCTATAAGGGTGCAGGTGCATTACTTGAACGTGCTGTCTTTAACTTTTTCTTAGATGAAAATACTAAGGCAGGTTATACAGAAATTATTCCACCATACTTGGTTAATGATGAATCTATGCAAGGAACAGGCCAATTTCCAAAATTCCGTGAGGATGTTTACACAATTGTTGATAATGACAATCCAGAAAAGCAATTGGATTTGACTCTTATTCCAACAGCTGAAGTTCCATTGGTTAATTATTTCCGTGATGAAATTATCCATGAAGACAAGTTACCAATCAATGTTACGGCACTTTCTCCTGCTTTTAGAAGTGAAGCGGGTTCAGCTGGTCGTGATACGCGCGGTTTAATTAGAATGCATGAATTCCGCAAAGTAGAAATGGTTAAGATTTGTAAACCTGAGCAATCATGGGATGAGTTGGACAAGTTGACGAAAAATGCTGAACACTTATTGCAAAAGCTAAATTTACCTTACCATGTTGTTGCGCTGTCGACAGGAGACGCTAGTTTCACTAGTGCTAAAACCTATGATTTAGAAGTTTGGATGCCAGCACAAGATAAATATCGAGAAATTTCAAGTTGCTCTAACTGTACTGATTTCCAAGCTCGGCGTGCACAAATTCGTTATCGGGATGAAGATGGCAAGCTTCACTTGGCACATACTTTGAATGGTTCTGGACTTGCTGTGGGCCGCACAGTTGCTGCTATTTTAGAAAATTACCAAAATGAAGATGGAACTGTAACTGTTCCGAAAGCGTTAATCCCATATATGAATGGAATAACCAAAATCACTAAGAATGACAGTCTAATTTAGATATAAAAAAGTTACTGTAAAATAATTCTACAGTAACTTTTTTAATGCTCAAATATTTAAAATATCGAATAATTAAGAAGCAAAAATAGAATTAGTTTACGAAAATCACATAATAATTAATCTTAAATAATATAGAAGAGAGTAAGAAAAGTGTAAAATACGAACGAAAATAAAAAGTTGACGAAGTGATTTAAAAATAGTAAAGTATTATCTGTGCTTGAGTACAGCAGTAAGTTGTTGCCGAAAGCAGAAAAAACATTTGAAAGAAAAGCTTGACAAAGGAAAGCTGATTTAGTAAGATGATAAACGTTGCTGCTTGAAAGAGCAGAGAGCGGACAGAAAAAAGTTCTTGACAAAGAGAACAAGATCTGATAAATTATAAAAGCGCTCCTGACAAAGAAGCGCGGGTAGTACCTTGAAAACTGAACAATGTTTTCGCAAAAGTGTGCGGGTATAAGAACCCAAACAAAAGAGCGAAGTCAATTTCGCAAGCAAATAAATCCGAGATGCAAATCTTGGAACGAATGAGCAAACATTCAAACAAACATTAAAAAATGAGAGTTTGATCCTGGCTCAGGACGAACG
>NZ_REHC01000004.1 GCF_003692965.1 Lactobacillus sp. ESL0246
AGAGAAAGTACGGTGGCAAAAGCAAGAAGGAAACACCTGTAACCATGCCGAACACAGCAGTTAAGCTTCTTAACGCCGAGAGTAGTTGGTGGGAGACTGCCTGCGAGGGTAGGAAGCTGCCGTGCTTTTTTAATATTCCGGCTTAGCTCAGTTGGTAGAGCGCTTGACTGTTAATCAAGATGTCGTCAGTTCGAGTCTGACAGCCGGAGCAAGAAGTAAGAGGAAGGTTTAGGCTTTCCTTTTTTTGTTTTGTTGTATTATGTAACATTAAATAGCTTGATCTGACGTGACTTAATTACTTCTTAAAGGTACAATATCTTATGGATACATTTATTTGAAGGAGGAAATCTAATGGTAGGAATTGTATTGGCAAGTCATGGTGGATTTGCTGATGGAATTGCTCAATCAGCGCAAATGCTGTTTGGTGAACAAGATAATTTTGCTCATGTTATTTTGACACCTGATGAGGGGCCAGATGATATTAGAGAAAAAATGAATAGTGCAATATCTTCATTTACAAGTCAAGATGAAATATTGTTATTAGTTGATTTATGGGGTGGAACACCTTTTAATCAAGCTAATAGTTTACTTAAAGAGCATCCATCGTGGGCAATTGTTTCTGGTATGAATTTACCAATGGTTGTCGAAGCATTAACCCAGCGATTAACTAATCCTGATTTCAGTGCTCACGAAATTGCAAGTGCAGTTATTAAGCCTGCAAAAGAAGGGATTAAGACACAACCCACGACTTTAATGCCTCAAAATGAACCAGTTACTACTTCTGTAAAAGAAAATAAGAAGAAAAGTAGGGAGTCAATTCCTGAAGGAACGGTGGTTGGTGATGGTCATATTAAATTTGTTTTGGCAAGAATCGATTCACGCTTACTACATGGACAAGTTGCAACGGGTTGGATTCCAACGATGCACCCTGATAGAGTAATCGTTGTTTCAGACAGTGTGGCCAAAGATGATATGCGTAAAAGTATGATTCGGGAAGCTGCACCTGCTGGTGTAAAAGCACATACTGTACCATTAAAAAAGATGGTTGAAATTGCTAAAGATCCACGTTTTGGTAATACCCATGCGTTATTACTTTTTGAAAACCCAGAAGATGTGCTAAAGGCTATTAAGGCAGGTGTTGATATCAAAACTGTCAATGTAGGATCAATGTCCTACAGTGTAGGTGATGTTAATGCCAATAATGTTTTATCAATGAATCAAGAAGATGTTGATACCTTCCATGAACTTGAAAAATTAGGCGTCAAATTTGATGTTCGAAAAGTACCAACCGATAAATCAGGCAATATGGATGCAATTCTGAGCAAAGCTCAAAGTTTGCTTGATGAACAAAATAAATAGGAGCAAAAAAATGAACGCTATACAAATGATTTTAGTGGTTCTTGTTGCCTTTCTAGCAGGTATGGAAGGTATCTTGGATCAATGGGAATTTCATCAACCATTAGTTGCTTGTACACTAATTGGTTTAGTTACTGGGCATTTAGATTTAGGTATTATTTTAGGTGGTCAGTTGCAAATGATCGCTCTTGGTTGGGCCAATATTGGTGCTGCAGTGGCTCCTGATGCTGCTTTAGCTTCGGTTGCTTCGGCAATTATCTTGGTACAAAGTGGTCAGGGCACTAAGGGGATTGGCATGGCGACTGGTATTGCGATGCCTTTGGCCGTTGCTGGATTATTTTTAACAATGATTGTGCGGACTATCTCAACTGCTGTTGTTCACATTATGGATGTTGATGCTAAAAATGCTAATTGGCGCAAAATTAATATGTGGCAATGGATTGATGTTTGTTTGCAGGGATTGAGAATTGCCATTCCTGCAGCATTGTTATTAGCAATTCCTGCTTCAACGGTTAAATATTGGTTAGGTTTAATGCCAACTTGGCTCAGTGATGGTATGTCAATTGGTGGTGCCATGGTTGTAGCTGTTGGTTATGCAATGGTAATCAATATGATGGCAAGTCGTGAAGTTTGGCCATTCTTTGCCATTGGTTTTGCTTTAGCCGCAATTAAAGATTTAACTTTAATCGCTTTGGGTGCAATTGGCTTAGCAATGGCTTTAATGTACTTGGCACTTGAATCCAAGGGCGGTAGCAGCAATTCTAATTCTGATAGTGAAGGTACCGGCGATCCACTCGGCGATATCATTGATGACTATTAAAGTGATATGTTAAGAGGAGGATTTTATTATGGCTGATCAAAAAATCAAATTAACTAAAGCCGACCGCTTCAAAGTTATGTGGCACTCACAATTTTTGCAGGCTTCATGGAATTATGAAAGAATGCAAAATGGTGGTTTTGCTTATTCATTAATTCCAGCATTACGAAAATTATACCCAAATAAAGATGACATGGCTGCTGCTTTGGAACGTCATTTGGTATTCTTCAATGTTCACCCATACTTAGTTTCACCAATTTTAGGGGTTACCTTAGCTTTAGAAGAAGATAAAGCTAATGGTGCAGAAGTTGGTGACGAAGCAATTCAAGGTGTTAAGGTTGGAATGATGGGACCTTTAGCAGGTGTTGGTGATCCTGTCTTTTGGTATACTGTGCGTCCAATTGTTGGGGCACTAGGAGCCTCAATGGCGATTCAAGGTAATATCTTGGGACCAATTCTATTCTTTGTTATTTGGAATGTGATTAGAATTGCCTTTATGTGGTACACACAAGAATTTGGTTATCGTGCGGGTTCTGCAATTACTAATGATATGTCTGGTGGACTATTACAAAAGGTAACGCGTGGAGCTTCTATGATGGGAATGTTTGTTTTGGGTTCCTTAATTGAGCGTTGGGTTAATATTAAATTTACGCCGATCGTTTCCCGTACTCCTGTGCAAAAGGGTGGCTATATTGATTGGAATTCACTTCCAGCTGGTGCCAAGGGTATTCAACAAGCATTGATTGCTCAGAGTAATGGCTTGTCACTAACCAAATTTAAGGTAACAACTTTACAAAACAACTTGGATACATTAATTCCAGGCTTAGCAGGGTTGTTATTGACCTTCCTATGTATGTGGCTGTTAAAGAAGAAAGTTTCACCAATTGTTATTATCATTGCGATTTTCGTTGTTGGGGTAGTTTTACATGTTTTGCATGTACTTTAATCGATAATGGTTGAATCAAGTAATTCTAAGGTTGACTTAACTGCAAGCGCAACGTGGTTTCGTGGAATTGCAACCTATGGCAAGCTCATGGTTGGCAATCACGCATTTGAATTTTATAATGAACGCAATGTCGATGATTATGTGCAAATACCGTGGGCGGAAGTGACGTATGTGGTTGCGGATGTTCATTTTGGCGGTAGCTACATCCCACGTTTTGAGATTCGAACACGAAAAAATGGCAAATTCATCTTCTCTAGTCGTAACAATAAGCATACATTGCATGCAATTAGACAATATGTACCAGCGAATAATATGCGTCAGGCGTTAGGATTGTGGCAAAAAATCAAGAGAAAAGTTAAAAACAAGTAAACAAAAATACTTAGGTTATATGACCTAAGTATTTTTTCGTTATTTAACTTTTTCTTGGCGATGAATTTTTACTAGAGTTGAGAGAATAATGAAGATTAATAAAGCGGTAATCATTGCAGTTCGATTAGCTGGTAAAATTAGTAGTAAGATGATCATCAGGATGAAAAATAGCAATGTTACATAATCTGAATATGGAAAGGCAGGCATTTGGAAATCAGTTAAGTCTTGTTCTCTCGTCTTTTTTCGATAAGAAATATGGGTTAAGAGCATTAAGCACCAAATAATTAAAAACATACTTGTAGCTGTCGAAGAAATAAAATTAAATGCATCGTTTCCGATAATTATAATGAGAAATGGTGCTAATTCCATTAAAATAGCCGATAAAATCAGAGCATTTTGTGGAAGTTGACGGTGCAATTGACCAAACGTTTTATTCCATTTACCCTTACCATTAAAAGTTATGGAAAAAAGTAATCTGCCAGCACTGTAGATAAAACTATTGGTAGCTGAAACTGCGGCAGAGATAACTACAAAATTAATAATTGAACCGGCATTACGTATACCTGTTGCAGCAAGAGTTTGGACGAATGGACTAGAATTGGTAGCAACTTTATTCCAAGGAATGACGAGTAGGATTGCGACAATGGCCAATACATAAAATAAAATAATTCTTAATGGAACCTCATTAATTGCTTTTCTAATTGTTTTGGCTGGATTTTGTGCCTCTGCAGCAGTAAGTCCAACCAATTCAACCCCGACAAAACTAAAAATTACCATTTGAAAGCCGGAAAGAAAACCTGTGCCGCCTTTAGCAAAGAAGCCGCCATCGGTAGTCAAATTAGAAAAATTAACGGGACCAAAACTAGTTTTACCACCTGTTATCAGTAGATAGGCTACTAAAATAATAAAGGCGATGACCGTCACAATTTTAATAATGGCAAAACTAAATTCAAGATTGCCGAAAAGACGTGCTGATAAAAGATTGATAAAGAGCAATACAGCGACCGTAATAAGTCCCGGAATCCAAGTCGGTAGATAGGGAAACCAATATTGAAAGTAAATACCAAGTGCGGTCATTTCAGCCATTCCTAGAGAAACCCAACTAATCCAGTAGAGGTAACCAGAAATAAGACCAACGTCTTTTCCCAAATACTTTTTAATAAAATCAATATAGGTATGCTTAGATAAATCTGAAACAATTAGTTCTCCAAGCGCGCGCATTAATAAGAATAAAAAAATGCCAACAATTATATAAATTAAAATAACGCTTGGTCCAGCTAATCGAATACTGTTACCGACACCTAAGAAAAGTCCCGTTCCAATGGTTCCACCTAGTGCAATTAGTTGGATATGTGCGTTGGTTAAAGTTCGTTCATAGCCAGCATCATGTTTTGATTCATCTTTTTTACTCATTAAATCACTCCAAGTTTCCAAAATATTACATTGATATTACAACATTTGATTATAGCATTTATCAAAAGGACATGCTTATATAAAGATGAAAAATTTTTGAGTTAGTGTTTGCATATAGTATATAATTTGATGAATAAATTGAACAATTCGATTGATAATAGTATGATGAATAATATTAATAAATAATTAGAGGGGGTAATGATATGTTTACTTTAGACGCTTTTTCACTTAATAATTTATCCATTAAATTAGTTTTTCCGGAAACAAGTCATGCGCAAAGTTTATATAATCTTATTCAACAGGATCGATCAGAATTATCACGTTTCTTGCCTTGGGCGAATGAAATAAATGCGCTTAAGGATGAACTTGCTTTTATTAAGCTTATGCGAAGTGAGACCGCGGAATATAAAAAATTGGCATTAGTGATTCTTGTGAATAACCAACCAGCGGGTATGGTTGATCTGCATGATATAAAGCTAAATCATCAAAGTGCGGAAATTGGTTATTGGCTTGGACAAAAATATCAGGGTAAAGGAATTATGACTGAATCGGTAAAACGTTTGGTACAAATTTCATTTAGTAATTTAAGTTTGCATCGTTTAAACCTCTTGGCCGATCATCGAAATAAAGCTAGTAGAGCAATAGCACAAAGATTAAAATTTGATCATGTTGCATTATTGAAAGATGAAGTAAAATATCACGGACAGTTTTGTGATATGGATTTGTATACAGTTATTAATTCTACAAACTAAAAAATGTACTGGTATTTATCACCAGTACATTTTTTAGTTTAATCTTCATAACCATTAGGATGAGTTTGGTGCCATTTCCATGCACTTGCAATGAGATCTTCAGCACTTTCATGTTTTGGTTGCCAATGTAAGATGGTTCTAGCTTTAGTGGAGTCAGCAACAAGACTATCCGGATCACCGTTACGTCTTGGTCCGATTGTGTAAGGGATCTTAGTTCCGGTAACTTTGCGAGCAGCTTGTAAAATTTCTAAATTGGAGTAGCCGTGTTCAGTACCTAAATTAAAGACATCTGATAGGTTAGTTTTGATTAAATATTGTAGTGCTAAAATATGAGCATCAATTAGATCGGTCACTTGAATGTAGTCACGTACATTAGTACCATCTTGCGTATCGTAGTCATTACCAAAAATAGTGAACTTATTATCACCTTTAACGGCACTATTTAAAATATTGGGGATGAGGTGTGTTTCAGGTGCATGATCTTCACCTGTTTGTCCGTCCTTTGATGCCCCGGCAACGTTGAAATATCTTAGCGCAACTGATTTGATACCGTTAGCTTTGTCGGCCCAGTGCATGATTTTCTCCATCATTAATTTAGTATCACCATATGGATTAATTGGATTTAATGGTGAGTCTTCAGTAATTGGCAACGTTTGAGGAATGCCATAAGTTGCAGCACTAGAAGAAAAGACAAGGTAATTTACCTTTGCATCCCGCATTGCCTCAAGAAGTGCAATCATTCCCCAAACATTATTATCATAATATTTAAGTGGATTTTTCATTGATTCTGGGACTAGTGAGTAGGCAGCAAAGTGCATAACAGCATCAATTTTTTCATTACGTAGAATTTGACTCACTAGGAATTTGTTTTCAATACTACCTTGATAAAATTTAGCTCGAGAATCTATAGCCTTGCGGTGTCCAGTATAAAGGGCGTCAAGAACGACAACTTCATAGTCAGCATCAAGTAATTGCCGTACAGCGTTTGAGCCAATGTATCCAGCACCACCAACAACCAATATACGCATAGTTACCTCCATATATTACAACCTTTGCTATAAATTTTAACACAGTTAGTGTGATTAAGATGGTTAAAATAAGGAAGATTGACAGGATAATAATTTTGCAATAGACTTACTTTTAGTAAGACCAATTAGAGAGGATTTGACTAAATGATTCATAATTCAACAATTGATGCACAAGTTAACCACAGGTCAATTAGACAATTTAAAAACAAGAGTTTGAATCAGGAGCAATTAACAACGTTGTACACAGTTTTTCAACATACGGCAACAAGTTTATTTATGCAGAATGCGACTCTTGTGCATATTACTGATGAAGCAAAACGAGCAAAAATTCGACAGCTGTGTAACCAAAAGTATGTAGGGGCTGAAGGCGATTTGTTTATTTTTATAGTTGATTTGTATCGTAATCAGCAGATTCGCCAGCAACTAGGTCAAGATGATGGTCGTGTCCATACAACGGATGTCTTTTTGCAAGGATTGGATGATACGTTACTTGCATGGCAAAATGTGGCTAATGCGGTGGAAAGTATGGGCTTAGGTTATGTGCCGCTAGGAACAATTAATGACCATCCATTAGCGCTACTTGAGGTATTAGATTTACCGAAACTGACTTTTCCTGCACTGGGGATGCAGGTAGGTCTTCCTGATCAAAACCCACAATTAAAGCCACGTTTACCACTAAAATTCACCACGTTTGAAAATAATTATCCACAAGATTTCAATGTCGCTGAGTTAGAAGACTATGATCAGACTGTGGAAAAATATTATGATTTACGAGCAACTAATCATCGCATTGATTCTTTTACCAAACAAATAACTGGTGCCAAGTTGGATAATAAAAAAATTGCGCGCGACCAGTTACCGCAACTACTCCATCAACAGGGTTTATGTCTTGACTGGAAATAATAAATAAAAGTCATTCATTTGATTGCATGACTTTTTTGGTTTTGGTATAATTTTAATGTTACCAAAAGCGCTGATTTAGCTCAGTTGGTAGAGCGTTTCCCTCGTAAAGAAAAGGTCGCCAGTTCGACTCTGGCAATCAGCATAAATTAAGTTTGTAAAAGTTAATTATCCTTTGTGGATCAATATTTTAAGCAGGTACGCGAAGGATATTTTTGTTTGAAAAAGTAACTCAGACATATGCAGTGGCACACAGAAATACAGAAAATTTTATTCGGCGTTGGTTAAAAAATGTTCGCATTGACCAACTAAAAGATGGTGAAATTATTGATTATTCACCGGCTCCTGAAGATTTTTACCAAAGAACGCTTGATTTTAAAGGTACTTTGAGTTCAGCAGGCTGGGGTGATGCAATCATCATGGTACCTTGGACTCTGTATCAAAGATATGGACACAAGGAAGTATTGCTAGAAAACTATGATGCAATGGTAAAGTGGCATAATTATAGTGTAAAAAGTGCTGCTGCAACTAAGTCGGGCAATAATCAATATATTTGGGATACTACTTTCCACTATGGTGACTTAATGTTTCCAAGTATGATGATTGGAAATCCAGATCCGATGAAGTCAGCTAAAGCAACTAAAGATTTAGTTGCAACCGCATTTCTAGCACACTCTTCAGAACTTCTTGCTAAAATAAGCAACCTTTTAGGTAAAGATGGTAATCAGTATATTGAATATGTTAATAAGGTAAAAATAGCCTTTACTAATAAATTTGTAAAAGCTGGCAAGTTAACTAGCGATTATCAGGGATGCTATGTTTTGGCACTGGCGTTTGATATGGTTGAAGAACATAATCTTAAACCGCAATTGTTAGCTAGGCTGGTAGAACTAATACGTGATAAGTGCCCGTCTTGGTTATATGAAGTTGACCATGGAGCCACTACAATTTGGGAATCTTGGGCGGGAATTCAACCTGATGGTAAAGTGGGGACATTTTCCTTTAATCATTACGCTACGGGGTGTGTCATTGATTGGTTTATAAGAAATGTTGTTGGTTTAAATGTAATCAAGCCAGGATATAAAGAACTAACAATTAACCCGAAGTTCAAAGGCATAGTTAATGATTTTCAAATGAAATATTTAAGTGCAAATGGTTTATTTACTATACAACTTAAGGATGGAGTATATAAATTTAGCATTCCTAAAGGATGTAAAGCAACTATCTATCCGCCAGATACTGATAAGTTTTTAAAGAAGTATTTGCATGCAAGTATCAAAAATACAAGAATCACAGTAAATTCAGATACTTATCAATTCCTAATAGCTTAAGTTAGGAGAAAGTATTCTTTTGACAAGCATGGTGGATAACGTTTAATGCTTGATTAAATATTGGATTATTAGATGATTAATTTGTTTTTAAGTTCTACTTGTAACTGCCTTTGGGTGCTTCTGCTAATCAGATGAGATTTAATCATACAAAAAGAACAATTTGTAAAAACAACAAATTGTTCTTTTATTTGTTAAACTTTTTAAGCATAATAATCAATAATATCTTTTAAAGTTTGGGCGGCACCTTCCATACCAGTGCCCTCTTCATAGTATTTCTTAAATCGTTCATCACAAACATACATTGTAGCCAAATTTTTGTGATTCGTAGATGAATATAACTGGGTAGGCCACATCATCAGTAAATATTCTTTATGCAAAGTAAAAAGTTGTTTAGCAGCAGGTTGTTGGAAATCAGTTGTACCAACTAGTGGCTTTAACTGAACCAAAATTTGTTTAGTGATTTGTTCTAAATGATTAAATTCTTTTTTGGACAGAGCACAGACTTTTTGCTTACTCGCATCAATAAGATCATTATCATATTTAGTACGAATTTCTTTACCATACATTTTTTCATTATCATTAATTTTTTGCGTCTTAAAGGCAACAAATTTTTCTTGATCACTCATGTTCATGGTTGTTTTCCCTTTCATCGATGTAAGTGTTTGATCTAGGTTATCAATCAATGTCGTTAATCGGTTTTTCTCAGCTATTATTTTTTGTCGTTGTTGTTTTAAAGCTTGGTATTGGATTTCAGTAGAACTTTACATGATTTTTTTAATTTGCGCTAAAGGTAAATCAAATAATAAAAACATTATTTTTTGTAGTTGATCAACTTCGGCCTTGTCATAATAACGATAATTATTTTTAGGATTACGACGGGCAATTAGTAGTCCCGTCTTATCGTAAAAACGCAAAGTTCTTGTTGAAACTCCTGTTAATTTAGCTAATTCGGTGATTGAATACGACATAATTAAATCTCCTCACTTACATTTTGAAGTATAATTGTTGACGCTACGTCAAGGTCAAGGGAAATATAGCAATAAATTTAAATATTTTTAACTCAAGTCAAATATTCTGTTATCCTATTGACTTCAAGCATACTTGAAAGATTATATTTTATTTGAATTAAAGGGAGGTAAAAATGAATAGAGCAAAAGTAGTTGTTCATATGTATGTCACGATTGACGGTAAAATTGATGGTAAATGTGATAGCCCTGCATCGAGCAAATATTATAACGATGAACTGTTTGTTTTAAGTAATGCTGATGGTAATGGTCGACGGACGATTCAAATGTATGCCGCTCCTGAATTAATCGATTTAACCCAGTATAGTCCTGCTGGAATTAAGTATGAAGATTGGCTACCTGATATCCAAGCAGCGACTTGGATTGTTGCCTTTGATCGCAAAGGAAAATGTGGTTGGAATAAAAATTATTTTTTATATCATAATCATCAAATGCGTGCGATAGAAGTTGTTACGAAAAAGGCACAAAAAGAATATTTGGCCTTTCTGCGTACAATGGAAATTCCCTATATTGTTTCTGGAGATGAGAATTTTAACTTAAAGGAAGTTTTAGTTAAGCTAAGAGCGCATTTTGGCATTGAAAAATTGGCTCTTTGTGGTGGGGCTAGAATTAATGGTGTCTTTTTAGAGCAGCACTTAGTCGATGAAATTTCTTTAGTCGTCTCGCCATACGTCAATGGTGATCGCGAGATTAAGGCTGTTTTTGAAACAACTAGTAGAATTGATGATCAATTTAAAATTGATTTTATCAAAAAATTACCGGATGGTGGCTTACATTTAATATTCAAAAAAACAGAGTAAAAAATGCCCAATTTGATCTGAACCCTAAAATTAGGACAGATTAATTTCGAGGTTTTTATTATGTCTAAATTATCTAAGCAAGACAAAATTGATATCTATAATCTATGGAAAAACTATCAGGTTGGTTCTGGAGAATTAAGTCGCAGATATGATGTAAATATTAGTG
>NZ_REHC01000005.1 GCF_003692965.1 Lactobacillus sp. ESL0246
TACGGCATTGAGGAATGGTGCAATAACCTGCCGCGCAAAATCTTAGCCTACCACACTCCCGATGAATTATATGAGAAAAGATTAGATTGCATCTATCAAATCAAGTAGGGTGTTCAACTTAAAATTGTAATTTTCGATTATTCAAAAAATAAAAATAAACGAGAAACGAATTTACAAAGGTGGAAATAAATATTTGAAATGATTTAACTCAAGAATAATAAAATGACGATATAAAGTATTGATTGGCAGTCAAGCACGTTGGTGTATTTTGAGAAATCTTTTGATTTTGAAGGAATAATTATTAATATGAAAAGTTTAAAAAAGATCACAAACAAAGTTTTATATCTTTGTTTGTTTATGATATTATCTATAATTATCCAAATCCCTACAATAAGTGAAGGCTTTTTTGGGGGAGAAAGTTCGAAAAATATAAATTTATTTTTACATGTTGCGATAACATTTTTTAGTACGATAATTATATTTCTGATTGTTTATACTGTTTATCATCGTTTGAATTCCAAACCAATATTTGTGAAAAATAATATTATTAGAAGTTATAGTTTTGCAGTTTTATTTGCATTACTTTCACAGATTTTACAGTTTGCTATTACAGTGCTTGAAAAAGGAAACGATCAAGATTTAGAGTTACTAGCCGCTTCACAATCAAAACTTGCGCCAATTTTAATAATTACGTTAGTTTTGATTTCTCCACTTTTAGAGGTAGTGGTATGGCAAGGGATTTTACAGGGTGGTATTTTAAAAGATATACCTCCCCTTTTTTCAATAATAATTACGAGCGTATTATTCGCATTTGCTCATGGTTATTCCTTTAACTATAAAACTTTAGAGCTATTATGTTCAGGCATTTCGTATTCTGTTTTATATTATGTGACTGATGATTTGGGATCAGTAGTATTTTGTCACGGTTTATCAAATTTAATTGTCTATTTAATAAATTTTGTTTTTTGATCTTACTGTTATCCAAATCTATTTGTGCATCATAGTACTTAAAGAACATAATAAATTAAACCCAAAAGCTCAGTTAACTAGTTATAGCTAAGCTTTTTGGTTGTCTTTTTAATTTTATTAATTTGGCATTTTTCTTTAGTTTGGAAGAAACTTGTATAATTTTTGCTTCTTCAATTTTTGTTATGGGAACATAATATGGATGTGAGTATTCATTTTATCAAGTGAATTATTTAAATTATAAATGACATTTAATAGGATGAATTCACTTTCCTGAATTGTTATTTCTAAGGAAGTATATATAAAATCATCATCTATATAAGAGCTGTTAATTTTAGACAAGGGTAATTTTCAAAAAGCATAATAAGATAAATTTCTAGTTTTTAATGTGTATGCTTCCCTTTCAAAATGATGAATTTCTTGTCCCATTGAAGCACTATAATTTGCATCTAACCAGTATCACTGAAGTTATAAAGTTATCGCTATAATACCCATTTTATGTATAGTCTAGCTCATTTCTATACTTATCGAGTCGAGGTTATATACGGCATCATATAGTTGAGCAACCTTATCTAGCTTTTTACTGATCAAAATTTTTTTAAAAGTTTCATTGTTGATGAAAAAACATATACCTTTGAACAGTTTAAGCGGCGAATTCATTCAATTCATATTATATCAAAATTTATTGTGGAATTTTTTCAAGATAACGAATCTGAGTTTGAATAATTATTTGATGTTAAGTAAAAACAATGGAAGAAGATGAAAAAATGTTTGGCAATGAGTTATTAAATGATAGACAAATAGCAGATATAGGGGATAATTAGAAATGGATGTATTAATAGATAATAATTATAAAGAATTATAAGACGATGAACTAAATAACATATATGATGGTAGGTTTGATTTCTGCTTAGGAGCTGTTGCAAGTGCTATTTGGGAATTTTGCGATGGCTATAAATGACTACTGGGTATGATGCGGGTCAAAAAGAGTACCTAATAGAAATGCTTAAAACATCTCCACTAGCAGTGTTTATTATTTTTGGAAATATAATAATAGCTCCAGTATTAGAAGAAATATTATTTAGAGGTATATTACAATCTAATTTTTTTAAAAAAATAAATCCTATAATTAATATCTTTCTAACTGCATTTATTTTTGCATTCTTACATTCTGGACAAATTGATTGGGGGACCGTAGAAAATTTTGTTTTAGGCATAGGATTGGGAATTTCATGTTTTTATTCAAATAGCCTAGTTCAGCCAATAGCTATTCATATGGTTAATAATTTGTTAGTTATTTTGATTGGACTTTTTTAATATTGTGTCATAACACAGTACTTTCATAGAATATTTAATGCTTTAAAATAAAATTAGTGATACTTCAATAACTGTAAATGCCAGAGCGGTAAGGCTTTAACAACTTAAATCACACTGGCAATCAGCATAAATTAAGTTTGTAAAAATTAGTTATCCTTTGTGTATCAACGTTTTAAACAGATACGCGAAGGATAATTTGATAATTAATAACACAAACGAAACATAAAAATTACTGTGTTTCGTGACTGATTTTTTGACAGATACAAAGATTGATATATCAATCTTTGTAACCGCTTTTTAGTGTGCGGAATGAAGCTTTTTTACGTTATTGCAACTGTATGGTTATAGGTTTTACTGCGAGCGTCACTATTGACTGGTTGCAGTAAATTATTATCTTTTTTAATACTAGCAGCCCAAATAACTTTTTAACTCTTATAGAAAACTTAGAATAGTGTAAGTTTTATTATCGCTTTGTACGACAATAATGGTACAATTAAATTGAGATGATTAAGATGGCACAAACAGCAAGAATTGAAGCAAGAATGGATCCTATATTAAAGCTAAGGCTAGTAATGAATTAGAAAAACACGGTTTGAGTATTTCTGATTTTGTTAGAATGAGTTTGACTGAAGTTGCAATTGAGGGACTTCCAAAGCAATATATTGTGCCTACTCTTAGTGAAACTGTTCAAGCATCGCTAGCAGAGATAAAAGCAGATATGAATGGCACTAAGAAATTGCCAAAAGCTCATAATTATGAAGAATTAATGGAATTGCTAAATGAATAAAAAGAAATTGGCTTTTCTAGTCAATTTAAGAAACAATTTGCTATGAGACAGGTTGATCCTAATTGGAATAATGTTTTTAAAAAACATTTCTCAGAAGGAATTGATTCTGAAAGACGCCCAGCTTGGAAATATATCGTGGATCAGTTAATAGAGGGCAAACGTATTCCAAGTTATTTTAAGCCTCACCTGCTTCATGCTAAACTGAAATTAATTAAGCAAATTAAAAAAGGCCTAGGTAATCCGGCAGGTACGCCCATTAAAATAATTGATATTCATCTTAATGGTCAAACAGGCAATCACTTATTAATTTATTCGCAGTCCAAAACGGTAGTGTATTTAGTTGCTATTGGAACTCATAGTGAATTGTTTTAATTAATTAGTTGGAATCAAAGATGGAGCTAGCTAAGCAATTTAGAATTGGGTAAACATTGATAAATAAAGTTTTGAAGTCAACAGCCTGCCGGTTTCTAGTCAGCATAACCAAAGCAAATATAGTATTAAAGCTCGTTGTATCAATCTTGACATGACCGGCTTTTGCTTGTTATGAAGTATTTTAAATAGTTGTAAATTAATGTGAACTGTTATTATCAGTTACATTACA
Organism: Lactobacillus sp. ESL0246; assembly: GCF_003692965.1. Taxonomy (GTDB): domain Bacteria; phylum Bacillota; class Bacilli; order Lactobacillales; family Lactobacillaceae; genus Lactobacillus. The sequence continues at coordinate 3,672 of NZ_REHC01000005.1, forward strand.
AGTCACATAAAGTAAAATAAGTTAAAAAGTTATCGTTATTAATTGTTTAAGAATGAACATAACCCTTGATGTAGCAGGCTTGATTGCCTGTTTTTTTGTGTGAATTAGTGTGACTAGAGTGTTTCTATTGTTAATAAATTTTGTTCTGTCCGACTTGCAACTTATTTCTCAACAAGTAAAAATTCTCTGTTTATTATTACAGATAATTCTTTTGTAAATTACAATTTTAAGTTGAACACTTACATTAATTAACTTAATAGATGCAATCTAATCTGCATTCAAATAATTTAAAAAGTGAAAACTATAACTAGCAGCAGGTAAGGGCTAAAAGTTTATTACCCACAAAAAGTTGACACTAATCGATAAATAAAAAGCGCTTGCATAAAAGTTGCTGATGTGTATAATAAAACTAAATGGATTGTTACTCTTTGAGGCATTACCACTAATTAAGTATTTTATGTACTTTTTAGTAGTGATGTCTCAAAGAGTTTTTTGTTTTTAGAAAGGAAATAATCTTGTTTAATTTTTTCAAAAATAAGAAACAAGTATTTACAGTTTCTGCACCTGTCAATGGTTTATTAACTAATCTTTGTGATGTTGATGATCCAGTGTTTGCACAAAAACTGATGGGTGATGGCTTTGCTGTTGCCTTAGGTGAATCAGCAAAACTGATTTGTTCACCAATATCTGCGAAAGTTGTTTCACTTCCAGAAACTAAACATGCATTAGGTTTAGTTTCTAGTGAAGGTGATGAAATTTTAGTTCATATTGGTATTGATACTGTTAATCTGAAGGGTAAGGGTTTCACAGCTTTGGTTAAAGAAAATGACATAGTTAAGCAAGGTCAGCCAGTTATTGAACTTGATCGTGAGTTGTTAGCTAACGAACATGCAAGTTTAATAACAATGGTGATTTTTACCAAATTATCTTCTGAGCATCAAAATTGGAATATGATCAAAAGTTTTGGTGATCAAGTAACTACTCAAGATGTGGTAGTTAAGCAATAAAATAATGTAATGTTGAAGTAGGGAGAGCCTAATGCAGGTTATTAAAAAGATTAATAATAACGTCGCAATTTGTTTAGATCAAAATTTTGATGAATTAGTAGCATTTGGCAAAGGAATAGGATTTCCTAAAATGCCATATGAGTTGTCCGATTTAAGTAAAATAAAAATGACTTTTTATCGGATGGATACACATAATTTCCAATTAATTAAAGAGATTCCTGAAAACATCTTAGAAGTAAGCGCAGATATTATTAAAAATGCACAGTCAATTCTTGATCATGATTTAAATCAAAATATTATGTTTAGTTTGGCTGACCATATTAATTTTGCAATAGAACGATCTAGAAAAGGGATAAAGTTTAATTATCCTTTTTCCTATGATATTCGGTCTTTATATCCTAAAGAATACCATGTAGGTGAAATTGCTTTAGACTTAATTAAAGAAAAAATAAAGATTCAGTTACCTCAAGAAGAAAAGATTGCAATTGCCATCCATTTTATTAATTCGCAAGTGGTTACTACTCTTCAACTAAGTGAAACTGGATTTAATTCAATTACTGAATTAGCAATTCAAGAAATTGAAAGTAAGTTTAATCTAAAGATAGATCGAAATGCTTTTATTTATAATCGATTTGTAACTCACTTACGCTACTATCTGAAACGATTGGAAAATAATGAACAAATTGATGATGGTTCTAGTAAATTAATTCGATCAAGCTTTAAGAAAAATTATCCAGAAGTATATCAATGTACAGTTGATATTGTCAGTAAAATTGACCAGCGATTGAAAACATTCAGTACAGATGATGAAACTTTCTATTTAATGATTTATGTTCAACGAATAATCTCACAAACAATAGATAATGGGGGAATAAATAATGAATAAAGATTACCAGAAAATGGCAGAAAAAATTATTGAAGCCATTGGTGGTAGTGGTAACGTAATAACTGCTACACATTGTATGACTAGACTACGCCTTAATTTAAAAGATATGAGTATTCCCAATGATGAGGCTATAAAAAAAATCACTGGAGTACTTGGTGTTGTGCGTTCTGCTGGACAATACCAAATTATTATTGGTCAAACAGTTAACGAAGTTTATGATGCCGTGGTACAAGTTGGCAATTTAGCTGAAGCAGCACCAATTGCAGAAAATGTAGATAAAAGCAAAATTCAGAAAAAAGAAAAACAAACATGGAAATCACTTGGAAATACTATTTTAAATAAAATCACTGGTAGCTTGACACCCTTGATTCCTATTTTAATTGCAGCATCAATGTTTAAAATGCTAGCTGCAGTTTTTGGGCCAACAATGTTAAATATGATTTCTGTTCAAAGTGATTTGTATCGCTTATTTTCTTTTGTTGGTGATGCTGGTTTTTACTTTTTCCCTATTGCAATTGGTTATACGGCCGCTAAGCAATTTAATACTTCACCAGTATTAGGAATTTTTTTAGGATCAATTTTACTTGATCCAGAGTTAGTTAAAATTGTTGCAGCCGGTAAGCCATTTACTGTGTATGGTATTCCAATGCATTTAACTAACTATGGCAGTACCGTTGTTCCAATTTTATTATCTGTTTGGATAATGTCATATATTGAACGTTTCTTTAATAAACATATTACTCCGGCACTTAGAACAATATTAGCACCTACTCTAACAATTGCTGTTATGTTGCCACTGGCTTTATGTATATTAGGACCTTTAGGAGGATTTTTGGGTGAATATGTTTCAAAAGGAATTATTTCATTCGGTCAATTAGGTGGTGTTGCAGCTATTATTGGAGTTGGAATAATTGGTGCTTTATGGGAGTTACTAGTAATTACAGGGATGCATTTGGTAATGATCAGTGCAATGATTACAATTGTAGCTCAAACTGGACATGATAATTTTATTATTCTTGGTTCTCTTGCCGCTAGTTTTGCAGTTGCAGGAATGAGTTTAGGTGCGACTTTGCGCTTAAAAGATAAAAAAGAAAAATCATTAGCGTTTAGCTATTTCATTGCCAATATAATTGGTGGAGTTACTGAACCTGGGTTATACGGATTAGCAATTAAATATCGTAGACCATTTATAGGAATGATGATAGGTGGTTTTGTTGGAGGAATATATGCAGCTATTATGCATGTATCAGGATATGTAATTGTACCAGTTGCTAATTTTATGTCTTTAACAGCTTATGTAGGCGGTTCAACTGTAAATTTGATTAATGGAATTATCAGTGCTGTCGTAGCACTAGTTGTTGCAGCAGTAGCAACATATCTTATTGGAGTTGAACCCAAGTCTAAGGGTGAATAAGGAGGAATTGAAATGAATAATTTAATTATTCGAGCTGATGATCTTGGTTATTCTAAAGGAGTCAATTATGGTATTTATGAAAGTATAAAAAATGGCATAATTAACAATGTTGGTGTGATGGTCAATATGGCAGATACGAAGCATGGATTAAATTTATTAAAGGACTTTGATATTGATATTGGTATGCATACAGTAATTTGTGCAGGTAAGCCAATTAGTGACCCTAACTTAATACCCAGTTTAGTTACTGAAGATGGTTATTTTAAAGCTTCCAAGACTTATCGACAAACTGATCATGATTTGGTTAATTTAGATGAAGTTGTTATTGAAATTGAAGCACAATATCAATACTTTTTAAAACTTGTTGGTAAAAAACCGGCCTATTTTGAGGCACATGCTGTTTATAGTAATAATCTATTGAAAGGTTTGAAAATAGTAGCTGATAAATACGATTTGCCTTTACTTCCATTTGATCTAAATTTGGATCCAGTTAAATTTAAAAAGAATACTACGATTACAAGTTTTATGGATAGTATGAAGCCTAATTATAATCCGTATACCACTTTTAATAATGCAATTAATTTTGCTAAAAATTGTCCGACTAATAATGTACCAATGATGGTATGTCATCCTGGATTTTTAGACCAAAGTATTTTAAATCAATCTAGTTTAACGTTACCACGTCCACAAGAAGTTGCTTTTTTGTGTGATTCGAAGACTCGTTTTCAAGTTATTGACAAAAACATTCATTTAGTCAGATATTCAGAATTAAGTTAAACTCAGAATATTAATTAGGGGTCACGTCAGTATTTAGGAAATAATTTTTATAATCATTAAGTACTCTATTATTGTTAAGTATAGCAATTAATAATAGAGTGCTTTTTTGCTTTAACCTCATCTATCTATAATAAAAATAAATCAACCTGTATACACTTTAATTCAATTTGAAAATATTAGTTAATATACGAATTGTTTAAACACAAGTTAGATTATATCTATTGAGCTTAATTATGATAGGTGTTGGACTTAAAATTACAATTTTCGATTTTAAAATGGTCGTTAGAATATTGATTTGAATTTTATAGTTAGGATTGCTAATTTAAAAATTCATACTGTATCAAATATCTAGCAGATTGTTTATTTAGCTGAAAATGTAAAAGTTTTCAGTTTAAAACGTGTAACAAGTTTCATTTTATTCGGCTTATTATTTAACTGAGAGTTAGAAGTAGGTGAGAATATGATGTTGTATCACGAATATTTGTTGTTGAAGATGTTGACAGATTCAAATTCATTATTGAGTATTAGTCAAATTGTTGAACAGTTGAAAATAACGCAAAGGACAGCCTACTTATCAATTAGTGGCGTAAATGAATGGCTTGAATCACGCGATTTAAACAAGATTATGACTGTAAGAAATCATGGCTATTATGTACAACTTTTCCACCGTGTGGGTGATGAGGATGACGACGATGCCCAAAAGATAAGATCGATTGGTAATGGTAAAGTAATTAGCGACAAGAAGTACAACAGTTAATGTTTTTATCAGAGCGAACTCATTTGAGCTTGTTTTTTGTTAATTATCTTTCGCAAACAAAATATTTGTGCTATTATTTTTCTTGGTTAAATGATAGTAGAAGGGAGTTAGTAAGATGAAAAATTTGGTCGGTTTAAAAACAATTTTTTCATTACTAACTTTTACTTTTATCCAAGTCATACAATCGTTTTTATTTTTAATTGTTGGATTCAATAAAAGACTTAATTTTTCACTTTCGTGTTAAACATTAAGTCTTTTTTATTGGTCAATTTTTTGCAAAACTCGGGAGGAAATTATGTCAAAAATAAGAAAAGTGCTCGTCACTATAGTTGCGATGCTCAGCGTGGTTGCCTTAGCAGGTTGTTCGAATTCAAACAAGAAAGAGAACGCAAGTGGCACACCCAAGTCATTGAACGTTCAATTCGTGCCAAGTGTTGCAGCCGACAAGATGGAAGGTCAGGCTAAGCCGATTGAAAAAATGCTTTCAAAGCGCCTCGGCATCCCAGTTCATGTTACCGTGTCGACTGATTATAATGCGGTCATCGAAGCAATGAAATCTAAGAAGGTTGATGCAGGCTTCTTGCCAGCCGACGCTTACGTGCAAGCACATAAGCAAGGTGCAGCTGATGTTTTATTGCAATCTGAACGCTATGGCTTGAAAGCGCCGGAAGGTACTTGGACTAATAAGTTAGTGCATACTTTGCGCTCAGAAATCTTAGTTAGAAAAGGTTCGCCAATCAAGAGCTGGAAGGATCTGAAGGGTAAATCAATTTCAATTCAGAACCCAACTTCGACCACGGGTTATATCTTCCCAGTAGCAGAATTGAAACAAAAAGGATTTGACATTAAGCGTAATTGTAAGTTGGTCACAGTTACCGGACATGACCAAGGCGTGCTTAATGTCTTAAATAAGGATACCGATGCCGCGTTTGTTTTTGAAGATGCGCGTAATAATGTTTTGAAAGATAATCCGAAGATTAAGTCACAAGTTATTCCAATTTATTACACGCGTCCGGTTCCTAATGACACGATTTCGGTTGTACCAGGTATGTCCAAGTCTTTTCGTGAAAAATTGGCTAACGCCTTCATAGAAATTGGTAAGTCTAAGGAGGGTAGAAAAGTGATTGAGAGCGTTTATGATCAAGAGGGCTACATTCGAGCTAAGGACAGCGACTATAATATAGTTCGTAAGTACCAAAAAATTGCCGAAGAAGTCAAAAATTAGTTAGGTTGTATGCAATATTGACAAAGCTAGTTTGGTGAAAATCAGGCTAGTTTTTTGTTTGTAAACTAATTTCGTGTAAGACAAATGTAAGATAAAGTAATGGTATATTTTTGTAAATATTCGTTTTTACCTATTAAAAAGTTTGAAAATGCATTATATTTTTACTTAAGGTAAACAAAATTAAACAAATGTAGTAACCACTACTAGTCTTCTTATGTTTATCAAACATGTTCAAACATTGACAAACAAAATAGAACAATTATACTAAAAGATGAACTAAGTTAGTTGCTTAATCTAGTTTAAAAAGTAGGTAACCATGTTAAAAAGTGAAAGATTAAAGACAATTTTACAGATAGTAAACACGCAAAAGTTTGTAACAGTCGATGAATTGGCTCAAGCACTCAAGGTGTCTGATATGACAATCAGGCGGGATCTAAATGAATTGCATAAGTCCAACAAGATTATGCGTATTCACGGTGGCGCGCAGCTTTTGTCAGACCAAAGCCGTATTGAAAAAAGTTACAAACAAAAAAGAGAGATTCATAGTAAGGAAAAGATTGAAGTTGCCAAGCGCGCCTGCAATCTAATTCATGAAAATGATTCAATTTATGTTGGTCCGGGCACTACTTTAGAATTAATGGTTGCTAACCTTAAAGTTAAGCATCTAAGGATAGTGACTAATTCACTGCCAGTTTTTGAAGTGGCTAAAAACAGTCCTAATAATTATGATCTGATCATGATTGGTGGTTCTTATCGGAGAATCAGTGGTGCTTTTTTAGGAGCTCTTGCTAATAGTGAACTTGCAACAATGTCTTTTTCAGTCGGCTTTGTAGGTGTTAATGGCATTAAAGATACTTCTATGACAACAGCTAACTTAGAAGAGGGTCAAACCGAAGGAATCGGATTGGATCATTCACAAATTAAATTGATAGTGGCTGATTATTCTAAATTGGATCACAGCGATTTTCATCAATTTTATGACTTGCGCAATGTTGATGGTTTGATTACTAATCGTGGTATCGATCCTGAATTGGAAAAACATTATAGTCAATTTACAACTATTTATAAGTAGTTGTTTTGAGAGGAGTTTTAGCTATGAAAGTTGTTATTGGTAGCAATCAAGCTGGCTTTGACTTAAAGGAAAAAGTCAAGCAGTACTTGGAGGATCACAATTATGAGGTCTTGGACGTTACACCAAAAGCAGCAGCAGATTTTGTTGAATCTAGTTTGCTTGTTACACGTGAAGTGCTGAATAACGGTATTAAAAAAGCCATCATGTTTGATGAATATGGTGTAGGATCAGCAATGGCCTCTAACAAGGTCAAAGGGATGGTCACTGCAAATGTAAACGAGGAAAGAACTGCTCACATGACAGCAATGCACAATGGTGCTAAGGCGATCGCTTTGGGTAGTGGTATTGTTGGTGAAAAGTTAGCTTATTCGATTGTGCAGCACTATCTTGATACTGACTATGCTGGCGGACGGCATCAAATTCGACTAAATATGTTAGAAGAAATGATCTAAAGGAGGGCTAGAAATGTTAGATAATGATCGACCACAACCAGAATTTGTTGATCCTAAAATTGATAAGCATATGGTGATTGCCTTGGGTAATGACCATATTGTGACTGCCGTAAAAATGGCAATTTCTGATCATCTTAAGGATGAAGGCTATCGTGTAATTGATGAGGGTACACATGACAACACACGAACCCACTATCCAATGTATGGTAAGCGTGTGGCAGAGGATGTTGCTGATAGTCGCGCTGATCTTGGCATCGTTCTTTGCGGAACGGGCATCGGTATTTCAACGGCTGCTGATAAAAATGAGGGCATTCGAGCAGCGATGGTTGGCGACGCTACCCAAGCTGAATATGCCCGCCGTGAATTAAATGCAAATGTTATTGGCTTCGGCGGTATTGTGCTTGGACGTGATTTCATTTTTGATATTGTAGATTCATTTTTGAACGCTAAGTATGCCCCAACTGACGATAACCGCAAATTAATTACCAAAATTGATGGTATTGCAAAGCCAAATCCTGATCAAAAGGATAATGTTCACTTCTTTGATGAAGAAAATAAGAAGTGGGCCGAAGGCGTATACCACGACTAATAAAAGTAAATAAAAAACAAAATTTAATCGCACACAAAAGTCCATGGTCAAACAGAATCATGGGCTTTTTTAATTAAAGCGGTAAAGTTAAGCAAACCACTAACTCATGAAGTTTTTGACATTCTTATTTACTGAAATTTGTAAAATTTGTTGCAATTTTGAATCCGATTACATATAATAGCAATAGACAAGCAAACAAAATAAAACATTTTCAAACAAAAACGAAAGTGCTTGCCTAGTATGGAAAAGGAGTCTGAGCTGTGAAAGTAGATAGCTTGTTTTCACCAAAAGCTGTATTTGTCAGCGATGCGATTGATTCAACCGCGGTTTTAAAGGAAGTTTCAGAGAATTTGCTGCAACAAGATCTTGTTAAGGCTGATTTCTTTACTGAAATCGCCAAACGAGAGGCCGATTACCCGACTGGAATTGACACGTCACCGATTGCAAAAGAACTGCCTAATATTGCAGTACCGCACACTGAAGGGGAATTTGTTAATACGCGTTTAGTAATTCCGGTTGCCTTGAAGTCGACGGTTGGATTTAAAAATATGATTGCGCCTGATCAAGAATTACCAGTGAAATTCTTATTTATGATTTTAAATAATGATCCGGAAGGACAGGCAAATATCTTGGCACAAATCATGGACTTTCTTCGACTTACGTCTGTTTCAAAACTACAAGAGTTATTCAGTCTTACTGACCCTGATAAAATTTATCAGTTTTTAAGTGAGTATTTTAAGCAATAGGGGGTATTTTTATGAGTAGAGAAGTTAAATTTATTGCTGCATGTGGGGCAGGGGTTAACTCATCGCACCAAATTAAAGATGCAGTTGAGGAAGAAATGAAAAAGCGTGGCTATAACGTTAAGGTTGATGCTTACATGGTTAAAGATGTCAATGAGGAATTATTGTCACACTATGATGGCTACCTAACAATCGCCAAGACTGATCTTTCATTTACACCGAAGATTCCGCTGATTGATGCCGGTGCTATTTTGTACCGGATACCAACAATGGCCAAACCGGTTTATGACAATGTAGAAAAAGTAGTTAAGGAAATTAATGCAAAATAGTTTTATTTGAAAGGAACTAATAATGAACGGAATAATTAATTTCGCTAATTCACTTTTTAAACCACTGATTGATATGGGTGCAGCCACGATAATGCTAATCGTGTTAACACTTATTGCTTTACTCTTTCGGGTTAAATTTTCTAAAGCGCTCGAAGGTGGTATGAAATTAGCGATTGCGATTACGGCGATCGGTAATATTATGAATATGCTAACTACGGCATTTCAAAAACCAATGATGCAGTTTGTTAAGCACACTGGAATTCATATGGATATGCAGGATATGGGTTGGGCACCATTAGCAACAATTACTTGGGGTTCGCCTTATACCCTTTTTTACCTCTTAGTATTAATCATTTTGAACGTTGTTTTACTAGTAATGAACAAAACCAACACTTTGGATGTTGATATTTTTGACGTTTGGCATTTAGCCTTTATCGGTTTGTTCTGTGTTTATGTCGGAGCACCATTATGGCTTTCGACTCTACTGGTTATTTTTATTGGAACAATGAAGATCATCAACTCTGATTTGATGAAACCAACTTTCAATGACTTACTTGATGCGCCTGAAGGTAACCCAATGACGACCACGCACATGAATTATATGATGAACCCTATTATCATGGTCTTCAACAAGTTCTTTGATAAGTGTCTTCCGTGGCTTGATAAATTCGACTTTGACTCAACTAAGTTGAATGAAAAAATTGGTTTCTGGGGCAGCAGATTTGCCATTGGTGTTTACCTTGGTGTCTTTGTTTCCTTACTTGCAGGCAATAACTTTGCCACTGAACAGGGATGGAAAGATATGTTTACGCTATCCTTTGTTGGTGGTTCATGTATTGAACTCTTCTCCGTTATTGGCTCATGGTTTATTGCTTCGGTTGAGCCGCTATCACAAGGAATTGCAGACTTCGCCACCAAGAAATTTTCCGGCAGGACATTTAACATTGGTCTTGACTGGCCATTTCTTGCTGGTCGGTCTGAAATCTGGGCAGCTGCCAATGTCTTGGCACCAATTATGATGCTTGAAGCAATGGTTTTGCCTGGTAACAGATTAATGCCACTCGGTGGTATTATTGCCATGGGTGTAACGCCAGCTTTGTTAGTTGTTACTCGCGGTAAAATCATTCGGATGATTATTATCGGTACGGTTGAATTACCAATCTTCCTTTGGGCAGGCACAATGGTTGGTCCATTTGTTACCAACATGGCTCACTCAGTTGGTGCAGCAATTCCGGCCCACACATTGGTTTCTGATACCACGATGGAAGGCCCAGTTGAAAAATTCTTGGCTTATCTAGTTGGTAATGCATGGAAGCAACACGGTATGTTCATTGTTTATGCAATTGCCGCTTTGGCAGTTTATCTTCTATTATTCTGGTGGTATGCACGTGAAATGAAGAAGAGGAATATAGAATATGCCGCAGCTGAAAAGCATAGTTAATTACAATGATTCTGGTAAGGATGATTTGAATGAAAAAAGAAAAGGTTACACCAAAAGAAGTAGCTAGACGTAATGGACTTTTTATGTGGACTGTGTTTGTAATCGTAATTAATCTTGTGCAAGTACTTTTCAAAAATTGGTTAACCAGTTTAGTTGCAATGGTGGGAACAATTTATGCATTGTATCGGGTAGTCGTTTATGATAACCCAAAAAATCGCCTCAGCCAAAAGTATTACGATTGGCGCGGTAATAAAATAAATAAATAAAATCATAACGAAGGTCAGTAAGGTGAACAATCTTACTGGTCTTTTTTATGACTAAAATGTTGCGAATGCTGTTAAAAGTGAGTGCATTTCAGATAAGTACTGATGAAAAGATAAAATAAGCTAAAATCAGATTGCAATTAACCGCTTTCTTTGCTACACTCAAATCATAAGTGGTATCAACCAGTTAGAAAGGAAGAAAGACAATGCAAAAACCGCTTTATCAGCGGGTGATTACTGATTTAGAAAAACAAATCAAAAAGATGAAGCCAAATGCCCGCTTACCAAGTGAGCGTCAACTTTTAATTAAATACGGTATTAGTCGTAATACTATTAGATTAGCGTTGCAAAATCTAGAAGAGCGCGGATTAATTTATCGTCTTCATGGCAAAGGAACTTTTGTTGCGAGTGTCGTTCTTGATCAACCTAATATCGGCGGGATGTATTCTTTTTCTGAGGAATTGAAGCGGGCTGGTCAAAAAGCCTCGACTCAGAATCGAAGTTTAGAATTAGTTACTCCGAATCAGCATATCATCGAACAACTGAATTTAACCGAAGATGAACAAGTTTATGAGTTGGTACGCATACGTTTAGCCAATAACCAGCCACGGATTTTTAGTAAAAGCTACTTACCAGCCAGGCTTTTTCCAGATCTTAAGATTACTGACCTGCAAGATCAGCAGCTGTACGGCGTTTTCAAACAAAAGTACAACCAAATTGGTGTAATGGCGTTTGAGGACGTGCAGGCTGTTAGTTTAAGCAAGCAAGAGGGTCAGTATTTAGATGAAAAAGCTGGTTTACCGTGTTTGAAAATTTTCCGTAAAACTATCAATGAAAAAAATATTCCGATCGAGTTTACGATATCACTAGCCCGCGGTGACAAGTTTATTTATCGTTCGCGCCAATACAATAAGTTATTTTGATTTTTAATAGAAGGGGAAAATAAATGTTTACTAAAACAGATGCAGAATTAGAACAAATGAATGCTAAAATCACGGCTCGTGAAATTGAGCAACAACCTAAATTATGGCTGGAAACATGGGAAATATACCAGGATAAAAAAGATGAAATCTCGGCTTTTTTAGCTAAAATTAACCAACAATGGAGTAAGGTACGGGTTATTTTCACTGGCGCTGGAACTAGTGCCTATGTTGGCAATACCGTGATGCCATACTTGCAAAAGCACGGCGATCGCAGCAAGTATAACTTCGAAGCTATCGATACCACTAAAATTGTATCTACGCCAGAAGATTACCTTGAACCAGAAACACCAACGATTTTAGTTTCGTTTGCACGCAGTGGTAATTCGCCTGAATCGGTGGCAACGGTTGAATTAGCCAAAAAAATGGTCAAGCACTTGTATCAAATTGCCATTACCTGTGCGCCTGCTGGCCAGTTAGCCCAAGACCTGATTGGTGATCCATGCGGACTAGTATTGCTAATGCCGGAAAAATCGCTCGACCAAGGCTTTGCGATGACCGGCTCATTTACGTGTATGAGTCTTGCAACCCTGCTCGTTTTTGACCAAATGGCTGATAAGCAAAAGGGTAAGATAATTGAACAGATTGCCCAAATGGGCGAAAGTGTCATTGAACGGGAAAGTGAAATACAAACGATCGTTGATACTAATTTTAACCGTATCACTTATATCGGAAGTGGTAGTCTTGGTGGCCTTGCCGAAGAAGCACGGCTGAAAATTTTGGAATTATCTGCTGGTAAAGTAGCTGCCCTCTTTGACACGTCAATGGGGCTTCGTCATGGTCCAAAGTCATTTTTGGACAAAAAGACAATTGTTTTTGATTTTGTCTCAAATAATTCTTATACCAGACAATACGACTTGGATATCTTAAATGAGATCAAAGATGATCAAATTGTGCCGCTTGTTATGGCAGTTGGTCAAGAAAAAGAGGGCCAAAACTTTGACGGACAATCATTCACTTTTGCTGAAAAAAATTTGCTACCCAATGCCTATTTGGCCTTGCCAGATATAATGTTTGGTCAGACGCTAGCACTGTTGACCTCAATTAAAGTGGGTAATAAGCCAGATACGCCATCGCCAACTGGCACAGTTAACCGAGTCGTTAAAGGGGTGACAATCCACCAATTTTAAAAGGCACTTGAATGAGTGATTGTAAGAATTTTTTAACCAGTAAAATGTTAAGACTTTAATTATTATAAATTATTTGTTGACAAAAACTGGTTGGTACCTTATTATGTAATTGTGAAAGCGCTTTATAATAATGTGAGGGTTTACTTAGTATAGATGGAGGTATATATGAATATTGTGGGTGCAAGAGTTGATGAGCGCTTGGTTCATGGTCAAGTAGCCAATCTTTGGACTCCTAAGTTGCAGGTAGAACGAATTATCATTCTTGATGAAGCGGCGGCAAAGGATGACATTCAAAAAAGTGGTTTAAGAATGGCGACGCCAATGACAACTAGATTAAGCGTTTTACCAACTGAGGTTGCGGCGGATCATTTAAATAAGGATCGTTATGGTAATCAGCGAATTTTCATTGTTGCAAAAAAGCCACAAAAATTTCTCAATCTTCTTAACTTAGGTGTTAATCTTGAAACGATTAATGTTGGGAATATGTCTAAAAAAGAGGACACTACTGAGTTAACCAAACAGGTTAATATCAGTTCAAATGATGTTGAAATTTTTAAACAAATTGCCGCTAAAGGAGTAAATTTAATAGCTCAAGTTAATCCAAGCGTTGATGCGCATGATTTAATGAAACTGATTGATGAAAAAATGAAGTAGGAGGAAGAAAATGGTTTGGTGGCAAATATTACTGCTTACAATATACGCAGGTTTAGAAATTCTTGACGAGTTGCAGATTTATTCATCATTGAACACTCCTGTTGGTGCAGGTTTGATTGCAGGAATAATTATGGGCGATTTACAAACTGGATTAATCATTGGAGCATCAATGCAGTTAATGGTTTTAGGAGTAGGTACTTTTGGTGGTGCTTCAAAGATAGATGCAACAACAGGAACAGTTTTAGCGACTGCATTTTCAACTAGCGTTAGGGGCATGAGCCCCCAAACGGCTATTTCATCAATTGCAGTACCAGTTGCAGCAATTATGGTTGAGTTGGATGTTTTGGCAAGATTTGCTAATACATATTTTGCGCATAGAATTGACCATTTGATCGACCAGGATAAAATAAATTATAGTGCGGTTGAAAGAAATGTTTTATACGGTGCAATCCCATGGTCATTATCTCGTGCAGTACCAGTATTCATTGCCTTGGCGTTTGGACGTGGTTTAGTTCAAACAATTGCTAATGCACTAAATGGTGATTTAATGTGGTTAGGTACTGGGTTAACTGTTGCAGGTGCCACACTTCCAGCAGTTGGATTTGCGATATTGCTACGCTATCTTCCAGTTAAAAAGCATATTGCTTATTTAATACTAGGATTTACCATTACGACTTTGTTCTCTGTTATTTTCTCTAACATTCAAGCTTTAGGTGCTGGAGTTGCTGCTGCAAATAAATCATTCACTGCCACTTTCAATGGACTTCCAATGTTAGCAATAGCCATGATAGGATTAGCTTTAGCAATTCTGCACTATAAGAGTATTCCAATTAATAAAGCGGCTGCTAAGAATGTCGTGGCCTCAAGTGATAATGCAAGCTCAAAAATTGATGATAATAAAGGAGAGATCACTGATGACGAACTCTAAACCAAAGTATCAGTTAACGGATAAAGATTTTAAGCAAATTAACCGTAGGTCATTATTCGGTTTTCAGCTGGGGTGGAATTATGAAAGAATGCAAAATAGTGGTTATTTGTACACAATTTTACCGCAGCTAAGAAAAATTTATGGTGATGATAGTCCAGAATTGAAAGAAATGATGAAAACTCATATGCAGTTCTTCAATACCTCTAACTTTTTTAATACAATTGTCACTGGTATTGATTTGGCTGTAGAAGAGAATGAAGGAATTGAGGGTAAGGATACAGTTACAAGTTTGAAAGTTGGATTGATGGGTCCGTTTGCTGCTATTGGGGACTCGATCTTTGCTTCCCTTGTTCCAACTATCTTTGGTGCTTTGGCAGCTTCAATGGCTGCGCAAGGCAATCCCATCGGTGTTGTTATCTGGGTAATTGCCAGTTTATTAATCTGTGTTTTCCGGTGGAAACAGCTACATTTTGCTTATGATAAGGGAGTATCCCTCGTTACTGATATGCGTGATAGTTTAAATGCTTTAACTGATTCTGCTACCGTATTGGGAGTATTTATGGTCGGTGCGCTAGTGGCTACAATGGTTAATATCAAGTTTGCTTGGGTGCCACAAATAGGCAAGGTTACCATGAATGTTCAAAATAATCTTGATATGATTATTCCGAAACTTTTGCCAGCGGCTGTGGTAGCCTTTGTATATTGGCTGCTTGGAAAGAAAGGGATGACTTCAACTAAGGCAATTTTAATTGTGTTAGTACTTTGTGTCATTTTAGGCGGTATTGGTGTTATTGCAAAAATTTAATTATTAAGGAAAAGAATATAAATGGCAAAAAATGAATTGATTTTAATTAGTCATGGAGACATGGCTGAGGGAGTAAAAGCTAGTGCTGAATTAATTATGGGTGAACAAGAACATGTTCACGCTGTATGTTTACTTCCATCAGAAGGACCAGATGATTTTAAGCAAAAATTTGAAAAAGAAATTGCTGGTGTTAATCCAGAAAATATTACGGTTTTTGCTGACTTGATGGGTGGTACACCAGCTAATGTGGTTAGCCAGTTGATTATGGCTGGTGAACAGCTCCATTTGATTGCAGGAATGAATTTACCCCTAGTTATTGAATGGCTTAATAGCCAAATGAACGGTATGGATTCTGATTATATTACGGCTGGAAAAGCTGGTATGGTCGATATTTCCAAAATGTTAGCAAAAATGAAAAAATAAAAACTCAAATAAAAATAAAACCTGATTTGAAAAGAAAATCAGGTTTTATTTTTACACAAATTAGAACAATAATTGAATTGTTTCGAGTGGATTAAGTTTGGTGGAAATAGTAGCAATATTATTTTTGACTTTAATTGATAACATTTTACAAATAAAGGATTTTCCTTTTCGTTTAATAACGGTTACCTTATCTTCAGATAAAGGATGAGACAAGTGCCATCTAATTTCTTTGTAACTGTCTAAAGTAAAGTTAGCTAACCACGCAATTTTACCATCATCTTGAATATTTAATTTAACATTGGGCATATCAATTAAATAATCAACGGAATGAATCTGATTAATCATTTGCTGCAAAAGTTCTTGCTTATAAGTAGTATATTGAGATTCCCAACCGTATTTAGGATCTTGATCCATCGGTAAAATGATTGTTCTCTTGTTAACTATAGTCATAAAATTACCCAGTTTTTCTCCTACTGAGTTGTATGCATTAGAGCAGATTTCAACAGGAGAATTTTTTTCATAGTCAAGTTTTAAGTAATTACCAGTATGTTGAAGCATCGTGATTCGTGGATTGACAACATTATTAATTCGATATCCGTCTGCTTGTTCGTATGATTGATAAGCTGTTCTACATTTGTGCCATCTTGCTTTTTTAATATGTAATAAACTGTTTAAGTCACGATCTAAAAGTACTTGTACGCTTTCGCCATCAAGTAAAACAAAGTTATTGCGTAATAGATCATTAATTTTTTCACTAGAAAAGTTACGCAGCAGTTGTCCAGATATAGCAATAGTTTCATTATTTAGTTGACTTTCCGAATTAACGGTAGTGATTGTTGTGGCGAAACCAAAAGATCCAAGCAAACTGGCCCAGTTTTTTTCATGTGGCAAAAGCTCAGTGATGTCCTTACCTGTTGGGGTTTGAAGACTGTAACTAGAATCTTGATCGACTAATACCTTAATGCCGCGTAAATGGTTTATGGACAAGCGGTTATTTGAAAGCTCAGTTATAAACGGCTTGATTTCAGATAGCATTTCAGCATAATGCCAAGAGTCGTTAATGCCATTGCCCATCATATCAAACAGGTTAAGCAAAATACCTTTGCTACCCACCAAAATAGATGTGATAATCTGAAACTTTGTAAAAGATAGTGATTTAACTAGTGGTGAGTACATATAATTTTCTAATTCAGGATAAAGGTCAGTTTTTTCTCCTAAAAAAGCCGCAGTAATTCGAGTATATGCTTCAAAATCACGACCATATTTTAATGGTGCTACTTCGTTATAAGCTGGCAGATGAGGACGAGCAATTGGAGTATGTCCTGAGCCAGCTTGTGTAATAAACAATTTTTGCCAATTCCGTCCTTCAAGCGCGTGCCAGTCAGGATAGGAAGTCATTTGAGCCAAATCGGTTTCTGGACTAACTTTATGCACTGCCTGTTCAATTAAATGTTCATTTTCAATCATTTCTTGGCGAGCTTGGTCAAGATAAACTTGTCGCTCTTTGGTAACTTTTCCTGGTTGGAGAATTTTTTTAACGAAATCTGTGCGTGATTCTGTAAAACCTAATCTCTGTTTGTATAACTTCATATGGTATGGACAAAAGCACATCAAACCGAGTGGTGAGTGATTGTAATGACGAAAATCGTCTTCAAGCCAAAGACGATGGGGATGGAGACTGGCATATTGAGCGTAAATTTTACAAATATATTTGCGCCAATGGGGATCAGCAGGACAAGCCATATCTTTTGCTTTATAACCATTAAGATCAACAAAAGTCTTGAATCCAATTGTTGGATTGACCTGATAACCTCTATCTGAATGCATAATTGTAGTCCAAGGATTTAAACTAGTTGTGACGCCTAATCTCGTTAACTCTTTTTGCATAGGTTTAATTGCATCAAGCCATACTTGAGTCTCATTTGTAGTTAGGTGACTATGGTTCAACTCTTCTCCATTAATAAAAAACGCAACATCATCAATTTTTGCTTTTTTAACAAAATTTAGTAACTTTTGCCTTTTTTCTGATGTATTTGTTTGTGGATCCAACATGTATCTTAGCGTATAGGTAAATGTCATAAGAAACACCTCAATATCGTTTGTGTTAACTTTTTATTAGTTAAATTCTAACACAAAATAAATATTCAAGTCTTGTCAATTTTAGGAATAAAAATGTTGAAATTCAAATAGATTAGATACAGTATTGAGTAAAGTTTTTCTAAAATAATAAATCATCTGTAAAGCTTTACACAAAGATTGGTACCGCTTTTAAAGCTAGTAATTTGAGTATATAATAATTGTGTGCGATTAAAAAATTATCAAAGGAGATATATAATGAGAACAATTACTTCTACTGTTGCTAAGCATATGGCTAATTTATCAACTGAAGATGGTGTAATTAGTGCCTTAGCTATTGATCAACGGGGATCACTAAAAAAAATGTTGGCTGCTGCTGCTAATAAGCCAGCAGATGAAACAACAATTATTGATTTTAAAAAGGCAGTTTCAAGTGAATTAACGCCTTATGCTTCTTCAATATTGACAGATCCTGAGTATGGTCTTCCGGCTACTAAAGTTAGAGATAAGAATTGTGGATTGCTTTTATCATATGAAAAGACTGGATATGACACTACTGAACCTGGTAGAATGCCAGATTTAATTGCCAACCAGTCAGGGCTGCGCATAAAAAATGAAGACGGTGATGCTATAAAGTTCTTGGTTTATTACGATCCTGATGAGGGTGCGGAAATTAATGACAAGAAGAAAGCATTCGTTGAAAGAGTTGGTGCAGAAGCTAAGGCCAACGAATTGCCATTATTTTTGGAATTATTAACTTATGATTCCAAGATTACTGATGCTAAGAGTGAAGATTTTGCTAAAGTTAAGGCTGCTAAAGTTATTGCAACCATGCAAGAATTTTCAAAACCTCAATATAATGTGACGGTTTTAAAGGTGGAAATTCCCTTTAATCTTAAGTATGTTGAAGGCTTTAATGGCGATAACAACGTTATTTATACTCAAGATGAAGCTAAAAAATTATTGAAAAAACAATCCGAAGCAACCGATCTACCTTATATCTTCTTATCAGCTGGTGTGACAAGCGAAGAGTTTATTGCTGAGATTAAAATGGCTGAGGATGTGGGAGCAAAATTTAATGGTGTTCTTTGCGGCCGAGCTACGTGGAAACCAGCAATTAAACCATTTGCAGGCGAAAGTGAAGAAGCAGGGCGCAAATGGCTTGCAACTAAAGGCAAAGAAAATATTGAAAATTTAAACAAAGCACTCAAAGGAGCAAAGTCTTGGCATGATAAGTTAGAAGTTGAATAATGTTATAAAAGCTTCTAGTTAAGAACAGATATTTTGAAATTTACTATATAAATTACTAGCACGAAGTTATTTAAATAACTTCGTGTTTTTTTATTTGTTTTTATAAAAGTCAGTTCTAACAGAATAGGCGTCACTAAAAATACGTGTCATAATTTGCAAAGGTAAACGTGAACGCACCTCATATTCAGGAAAGTAATTTGTTTTTGACATATATCCGATAAATGACAGGGTGGAATAAGGCATGATACTTCCAGCTGGATTGGTAGTAAAAGTTAAAATTGGTATTTCATTTTTATTCAAAATGGCTGCTGCCGCAACTAATTCTTCGGTTTCGCCATTTAGGGTAATAAAAATGGCAAGTGCATTAGGCTTAATTTTACTAGCCATAGTTTTAATAATATTTGGGTCAGAATGAAATTCGCAATATTTCCCAGTTAACTGCAACTTAACCATTAATTCATTGGCAATTGATTCTGAGAGACCGCGAGCAAAAATAAAGACAATTTTTGCTTGTTTAGTCAATGAAATACTGTCTTCAATTGTGCTATAGCTGAGATTATGGAGAGTATTGTTCATCTCAATTTCGTTTTTAGTAATAACATGACGGATTTTATCGTCAGCGTCATTTAAGACGCTAAAGGCAGAGTTTGATTTACTCTTTAGTTTCAAAGATTCACGGTAAGAAGTATAACCGCTATAACCCATTTTTTGCATTGTGCGTACGATTGTAGCAGTAGATACATTTGCGAATTGACTTAATTTAACTATTGACATTTTTGCAATTTGTTCAGGATTATTTTCGACAATATTCCATAAGTGAAGTTCAGCAGAACTGAGTTCTTTAGTTGGCATTGATTTACCTCATTTGTAAAACTTTTTCTGTTTATTATAGTAAACGCTATCATTTAAGAAAATCGTTACACTAAATTATCTTTATAATAAAGCAAAAGGCAAGAAAAAGGAGAAGAGAGCTTTGATTTATACAGTAACTTTAAATCCTGCAATTGATTTAGTAATTGTGACAAGGAAGTTAAAACCTCAAGTTGTTAATCGAACAGAAAAATTCGAGTTACAACCTAATGGTAAAGGGGTTAATGTTTCATTTGTTTTGAAAAAGTTGGGTATCACTAGTGTTGCTACTGGTATTGGCGGTGGTTTTACATTGGATTATATCGTTTCTGGATTAAAAGAAAAAGGTATACAAACTAATTTTTTTAAAGTTAAGGAACCAACTAGAGTTAATGTTTTTACAAATGTCATTGACGAAAATACTGAATATAAAGAGGTAAATCCGGGACCTGTAATTAATCAAACCGTTCAGGATAAATTTTTGCAGTATCTAACCACCAATTTAGTAACTAATGATATTGTAGTGATTTCTGGAAGTTTTTCCAAGGGAATTAAACCCAATATTTTGGTTGAGATTGCTAAAATTGCTAAGAATAAGAAAGCTAAGTTGGTTATCGATAGTAGTTACCCGGCAATTCTTGATACTTTGCCATTTCAGCCATTTTTGCTAAAACCGAATGATGCAGAATTGGCAAAACTTTTTAACTGCAAAGAAAAATTAACTAAAAAGAAGATCGTAGAATTGTCACAAAAATTATTGGCGGGTGGTTGCAAAAATGTTTTGGTTTCTTTAGGGGCGCGAGGAGCAGCATTGATTAATAATAATCATATTTTATTTGCCAATGCGCCCAAAATCAAAGTAGTCAATTCGGCTTGTGCAGGCGATACAATGCTGGGAACTTTTATTGCTCTATTAGAAAAAAACAAACAAGTTGAAGAAGCTTTAAAGATGGCGGTGGCGGCAGGTAGCGACACTGCAAGTAGAATTGGCTTAACTGAGTTTGATTTAGATGAATTATTACCACAGATTTCAGTAAAAGAAGGGATGAAGTAATATGACAAAATATGATTTGGTAGGTGCAACAGGTTGTGCTACTGGTGTTGCGCATACTTTTATGGCCGAAGAGGCCTTGGAAAAGGCCGCAAAAAAGCTTGGCTATACGATCAAAATTGAAACTCATGGACAAACTGGGGTTGAAAATCATTTGACAGCTGAAGAAATAAGAGAAGCTAAAGCTGTAATTGTTGCGTCTGATATAGATGTTGATACTGATCGTTTTGCAGGTAAAAAATTAGTTGTGGTTCCTGTGGCTCATGGATTAAAGGCACCCGAAAAGTTGATCAATCGTGCATTGAATGCTCCTATTTATAAAGAAGGTCAAAATTCGGGTAATTCTGATATGATTAGTGAAAATAACCAAAGTGTAGGAAACAAATTGTATACATCACTAATGAATGGTGTATCGCATATGTTGCCATTTGTTGTTGCAGGCGGTGTTTTGATCGCAATTTCCTTCTTCTGGGGAATTAATTCGGCTGATCCTAAGAGCAGTGAATACAATCAATTTGCGGCCATGCTAAACACGGTTGGTAGTACGACCATGAATTTGATGGCTCCGGTCTTAGGAGCATATATTGCAGAAGCATTGGCTCAACGAACAGGTTTTGTTGTCGGATTAGCTGCTGGTTTTATTACTTTTAATGGTGGTGGTGGATTTCTGGGCGCCATTGTTGGTGGCTATTTAGCAACAATTGTAGTTGGGGGATTACAAAAATTATTTAAACCATTACCAGATGATAAGTTTCGCGGCTTAAAATCAATTTTCCTATTTCCAGTTCTAGGAGTTTTAATCACTGGTTCTATCATGTATTTATTAAATACACCGATTAAAGCGATTAATGTAGGTATGATGACATGGCTCAAGGGTTTTGAAAACACTAATCCGATTTTACTTGGAATCATTGTCGGAATAATGTGCGCATCTGATTTCGGTGGGCCAATTAATAAAGCTGCCTATGTAACGGGAACTGTTTTACTTGCACAAGGTAATTATTACTTCATGGCTGGTGTTTCTGCTGCATGTATTGCTGCCCCACCACTAGCCACAGGATTTGCTGTTTTAATGAATCCTAAAGCATATTCTAAGAGTGAAAAAGCTGCTGGTTATGTTAATTTCCTACTTGGTTCAACCCATATTACGGAAGGAGCTATTCCATTTGCTGCTAAACATCCTTTATGGAATATTCCCGCATTTATGATTGGTTCAGCTGTAGCTTCTGTTCTTACCTATATTTCCAGGATAAGTGTGCCTGCACCTCATGGCGGTTTTATCGTTTTACCATTAGTTAATAAACCACTTTTATGGGTTTTGTGGATTGTAATAGGCTCAATTATCTCCGGTGCTTTATTGGCATTGATTGCTTCTCGTTTTGCCAAAAAGGATGCAATATCCACTGAAAATGTTGTGATACCTACTTCTTCCAAAATAAAAAATGAAACAACAGCAACAAATGAGAAAACATTTGATCCGAGTGATATCTTAGAAATAAGAAATATTAAAACAGATGTTGATATATCAACTCGTGATGAGGCTTTAAAATATTTAGCTAATTTTGCAGTTAACAATAATTTAGCTAATGATAGTGAAAAAGTTTATGCTAGTTACACTAACCGTGAACAAGAAGGTTCGACGGGTATGACAGATGGTTTTGCAATTCCGCACGCTCAATCAGCTGCAATTGAAAAATCAGCAATGCTAATTCTTAAATTAAAGCATCCAATAGACTGGCAATCATTGGATGGGCATAAAATTGATACGGTAATTTCATTTTTAATTCCACAAGTTGACAGTAATGAGCACCTAAAATATTTGTCAAATACGGCCAAATTGCTAACACATAAAGATTTTATTACTAAGCTAAAGGCTGCTAATACGTCTCAAGATATTTTTAACTTATTTAAAAATACTAAATTTTAATTGATCACATGCTAAAAAGCGGTTAAAGGATTAATTTTCCTTTAGCCGCTTTTCCACATTTTTTGTTTTAGTGTATTTACAATAAAAAATAAGTGCTCTCATGTTAAACAATAAAATTTTGAGAAACTCTTACTCTTCTACTTTTTTAGCATCATCCAGTGCCTCCATAATTGAAAGATTCTTAGTATGACAATCTTTGATCATTTGCCAGTCTTTTTCATCCAACTTAACGAGATATTTACTCATTATTCTCCCTCCTTCAGTAAAACTTTTAGCTTAACTATAGCACTTTAAATAAAAAACAACGATAGTTTTGTAAAGGTATTTTTCAATTGTGTTGCAAAAATAGTTACCTTTATACTAAATTGCTTAATGCAAATACGAGTCTTTAGACTAAGCAATTGTATCTCAAATCATTGTTCTTGTGCGTTTTTGCTTAAAAATATGCTTATAAATTAAATGTTACAAATGTGACAAGAATTTTTAACAGAGTAATCTTTTCTTAAAGCGGGAGTGATAGTTCTGTTATTGTTCTGCAATTAAAACACTGTAATATATAGACAATCAAATTGATAAGTAGATTTTTATTTTTCAATTTGATGGGAATAGTATAGATATGAAACTTTATAAGGAGAGAATTTTTTTGAAGGTAAAATCGATCTTAGTTAAATCAGCAGCAGTAGCAGCATTATCCGCTTCAGGCGTTGCTGTGATGAACAGTGCAAAAACAAACACAGTTCACGCAGCTATCGTTGAAAATGATGCAGCAGTTGTAACTGTAAATTATGTCGAGGGAAATCAAATTCGTGTATGGAACAGTTATGAGGAACCTGAAGCTACTGGACAAGTTTTACCAAGTAATTCTTCTTGGAAAGTCATTAAAACTGCTTATGATCAGTATGGTCATAAGTGGTATGACTTGGGCAAGAACCAATGGGTAAAGGCAAAGTATGTTAACCAAGGATATTACCCAGCACAAACTCAAACGCAATCTCAAGAAGTAGTTGCAAGTGGCAATGCAGATAATAGTAGTGTTAACTATACCGCAGTTGCATCTGATTCAGAATCCAGTGCTAAAGCTTGGATTGCTAACCGCGAATCTAGTGGCTCATACAGTGCACAAAATGGCCAATACATCGGTAAGTATCAATTATCATCATCTTACTTAAATGGAGATTATTCCGCAGCTAATCAAGAACGTGTAGCTGATAATTACGTGGCAAGTCGCTATGGCTCATGGGTAGCAGCTAAACAATTTTGGCAAGCTAATGGCTGGTATTAATCATATTTCCATTTCGTTTTAAATAAATAATATATAAGTAGGCACTAGTCGCTAAAACTGGTGCCTTTTTTGTAAAAATAATTATATTTTAAACTGCGTAAATTAATTGCTATTAATAGTAATTAAGTTTTAAAATTGTCTATAAAGTTATAAACGTCAATTAAATGAAAGATATTCTTGGAGAAGATAAATGAATAAAAGCAAAATTATGCTTGCAATAACCAATGTTTTCTTATGTATGACTATTTTGCAAATCATGGTGAATCAATCACAACAGGTACATGCTGTAACAGTTAAAGGATATGTTGTAGTTAAATCCAAGAAGAAACCACGACTATATAATGAATCGGGAAAGATTTCTGGTTCTTATGCTAGTGCTAAAACATCTTATCCGTATAGTATTAAAAAGAGAATTGGTAAGAAAAAAATTCTCGCATACAAGATTGGTAATAATTCTCATTGGATTTTAGCAAAAGATGTAAAGCAAAAAAGAAAACAAAGTTCACCGATTTATATTAAAGCTAAGTTAAAATTACCTTCCGGATATACTAAGGCGGAAGTATTGCGAGCATATCAAGGAAAGCCAAGTAAAGCTTTTATTAATGCATCAATGCGGGGAATGAAAGTTAATGACTTCAGCCGTGTAAAGTCGAGTGAATCAAAGACAGATGATTTGATACTAGTGAACTTGGATGCAATAACTTCTGATCAAATCAAAAGTTTAACTGAGTTTAGCTTGCGTCTAATCAATGATGCTAGAAGTGACTTGGGTCTCATGCCTTGGGTTAACAGTATAGGAACATATAAATTAGCTCAAGATATTGCCGTTGAGTATGCTAGAAATAATCAAACTATTAGAAATAGTCACTATATTCCTGGGATTGTTCGAGCCTGTAAAACTAACGGACTGAATTTGGATAATAATTATGTTGAAGACATGGCTGGATTTTACAATCCTACCCAAACTATGACAATGACGCAACTTAAAAAAAGTATCTATTTTGGCCTGAAACAAATGCTGTTCGGATATACTGGTAGTGGAGAAGATGGTCGCAATAATCGTAATTATTATCAGGAATGGGACCATGCTGGTGACTTATTAAATACGCAAGGCTCATTACATGATGGCGATTATAATTATTTTGGCTTCAGTATTTCACATACTAGTAATATTTGTTCTTTGCACTTCATTAGTGTGCCGACTTATGTAGTAAAAAGCAAAAAGTATAATATTGGATTTCAACCATAATACTTTAAAGTAATCTAATAAGTTAGTTTTATTTTTGTTCTTAAAAAGTGAGGACAGGACAATGGCAATATATATTAGACTGGCTGAAACTAAAGATTTGGCAAAAATTATGAATATTATCACTGATGCCAAGAAATTGTTAAAGAATGATGGTAATCCACAATGGCAAAACGGTCGTCCTAATCAAGCAATAATAAATGAAGATATTATCAAAAAACAGGCATACTGTTTAATAAATGATTCTCAAATTATGGGTGTAGCAATTCTGCAATGCGGAATTGAGCCGACTTATCAACAGATTGAAGGTTCTTGGCGAATCACGAATGCTCCATATGCGACCATCCATAGGGTAGCAATTTTATCTGTCTTTCGAGGACAACAATTAGGGAAAATTTTGATATCAAATCTGATTTCACGTGGTATGTTGTTAGGAATACATAACTTTCGAATAGATACTCATGCTTCTAATTTGAGGATGCAGGGATTAATTAAGGCAACAGGATTTGAGTATCGTGGTATCATTCATGTCGATAGCGGTCAAGATGGTATGCGTTATGCTTACGAGCTTAATTTATAACTTTAAAAAAATAAATTTTTTCTTGACTCGCAGTCAACAATTTTCTATACTAATAATGTTGAGCGATGAGGAAAAGCTCAGTTTGATTGGGTTATAGCCAAGCGGTAAGGCACTAGTTTTTGGTACTAGTATGCGCTGGTTCGAATCCAGCTAACCCAATTGTTCATACGAACACCCAACCCAGAAAGAAGCAGTCGTTTGACTGTTTTTTTTATCAAAAAAATTAAAAATATTTTTGCTTTTAGGTATCAAATTTGTACTAAAAGGTTTAACATTATCCATTGTACTTCTATATTAAAAACTAATTATTTGAGGTTCAAAATATATAAAAATGGAAAAAGTCAAAAATAAAACAATTGTCTTTGGTCACCGTGGTTATCCAGCCAAGTTTGCTGAAAATTCGCTTGCTGGTTTTGCTGATGCTGTTAAAAATGGTGCCGATGGTATTGAATTTGATGTACAACTAACTAAAGATATGATCCCTGTGATTATGCATGATGAGCGTGTTGATCGTACTACCGATGGAATAGGTTATCTTAAAGATTTCACTTTAAAAGAATTGCGTCAATTGCATTTGGCAAATGGTGAGCCAGTTCCATTGCTACAGGAAGTATTTAAATTAGTTAATAATCGAGATATTGTTATTAACCTTGAATTCAAAACTGGTGTTATTCACTATTCAGGAATTGAAAAAATTGTATTAAATTTGGCCAAAAAATACACTTTTAATCATCCCATTATCTATTCTTCCTTTGATTACGTTACGCTGAAAAACTGTCAGGAAATTGATCCTAATCAAATTTATTGTTATTTAACTGATGAAAAGGTCGCTAATCCCGCCAAATTAATTGCGGATAATCATTTTGCGGGTATTCATCCTAAACAATTATTACCTACAACAAAGGCAATTTCACAACGTATTTGGACGGTAGACGATCCCAAAGTTGCTCAAAGGTGTTTTGAGTCTCATGTTGCTGGAATTTTTACAGATAATTATCCTTTGATGACCAAAATAAGGAATCAGGTACAGGATTAAAAACTAATTTTATTAAAAAGACGCAGTGGATGCGTCTTTTTTTGTTAACTAAAAATTAAAAATTATAGCAAATTTTGTTAATAAAATGTATAATTTGTTAAAAATGAAAGGGGATAATAAGAAATGATTAATTTAACTAAATATATGAGAAAAGGTTTAGCCAATGCTCCTGAAAATCCAATTTTAAAGTTTGCGACGTATGCAGGTCAAATTCACGACGTGGTAAAATTTACTCTGGGTGAGCCAGATTTTAATACTCCAGATCATATTAAGGAAGCTGCACAAAAGTCAATTACTGATAATCATTCGCATTATGCTCCGTCTAATGGAACGATAGGTTTAAGAACTGCGGCCAGTATATTTTTAAAGAAAAAGTATGGTCAAACATATGATCCTGCTACTGAGGTTTTGGTTACTAATGGTGTAAGTGAAGGGATTTTTGATACAGTGGTTGCGGTTTTAAATCCTGGTGATGTAATGGTTGTACCAACGCCAATATTTTCGTTATACATGTCTGATGAAGCAATTATTAATGAGGGAATTGAGGTGGTTGAAATTGATACATCTCAAAGTGATTTCAAATTGACACCTAAACAACTACAGCAAGTCATTGATCAATATGGTGACCGGGTACGAATGTTAGTTATGAATTACCCCACAAATCCAACAGGTGTTGTATATACTCAGTCTGAACTTGATGCTTTAGCAGATGTAATTCGTGATCGGCCGATTTTTGCTTTATGTGATGAAATTTATAGTGAGTTAAATTATGATCAGCCGCATGCTTCAATGGAAAAATCATTGCATGATCAAGTAATCTTAATGAATGGTGTTTCTAAGTCTTGGGCAATGACTGGTTACCGAATTGGAATTGTTTGTGCACCAAAAGAAATTTTGACTCAAATTGCTAAGGTTCATCAGACAATTGTTACAACTGAGCCAACTCCGATGCAAGATGCTGCTGAAGAGGCTTTCAAGAATGGGATGGATGATGCACAGCAAATGAAATTGGAATTTCAAAAAAGACGTGATGTTTTATATGAAGGATTGACTAAGCTTGGCTTTGTTTGTGCTAAACCTGAAGGTGCGTTTTATATTTTTGCTAAAATCCCAACTGGCTTTGAGCAGGATGATAGTAAGTTTATTTACGATTTGGTAGATAAAGCACATGTGGCTGTGACCGGTGGATCATGTTTTGCAAAGGGTGGCGAAGGCTATATTCGTTTTTCTTACGCCGTGGCAATGTCTCAAATTGAAGAAGGGCTTAAACGGCTTGAAAAATATGTAAAAGAAAATCGAAAATAATCAAATTTTTACTTGCATTTACGTATGTTTTTAGGTAAGATAATTAACGTGCGTAACGGAGGAGTAGCGAAGTGGCTAAACGCGGCGGTCTGTAAAACCGCTCTCTCTGAGTTCGGCGGTTCGAATCCACCCTCCTCCATTATCACTGGGTTATAGCCAAGCGGTAAGGCACTAGTTTTTGGTACTAGTATGCGCTGGTTCGAATCCAGCTAACCCAATATCAATACTAAATTTAGGCAGCTGTAATAGTTGCCTTTTTACTTGCTTTTATCAACTAAATTTTAATTTAATAATATTTATTGTTTTAAAGCTGATTTTAGCTATTCAGTGATGAAGATAGTACAATAGTAGCTGGCTTACTTTTCATCAAGAAAGGATTTTTATGGCAAGATTAGTTAAAGTGGGGGCCGGTGGCGGCGAAATTGATTGGCACGATGCATTGAAAGATTTGCGTGCAGATGACGTCCTGTTACTAGAACCGGGTTTTTACGAAATGCCACCAGATATATTGCTATCAGATATTACAATTAAAGGCACAGGAAATCTTCCAGAGGAGACAACCATTTTGGGTTATTTAAATTTAGCGGCTGATAGTCAGTTTGTTAATCTGGAAAATCTATGTATCAATACTAATGATGATTCTAATAGTCTATTCGTGCCAGCCGAAGCTAACACGTATTTAACCTTGCGCAATTGTCTTGTAAAAGGCTATGGTAATGATACGGCAGTTTTGGCGGCCAATGGTAAGGTTACTTTAGAATTATATTCAACTGTTATTTTAAATGGCTCTGTTTCTTTATTTGCAGATTCTGATTTTCGTTTAGAGATGAACGATTCTTCAATTGAAAATATTGCTGAAGATTTTAGTGCTTTAGCTTTAGAAGGTCACGGTACAGCAATTATTAGTAATTCACGTATTTATGGTAGTATTGATACTTTTACCAAAAGTAATGTGGAACTTGATTTGAATAATTCAGTTGTGGACACAATGTTATTACAGGGACAGGTTTGGCTGAATATGCTAAATAGCAAAATTTTATCGCATGATGATACTAGTTTGTATATCACGGATGAATCATGGGTTAATATTATTGCTAGCAACTTTGAGGGGGGAATTTATCTTGACAAAAAGCCCTCTGTTATTATTCAAAATAGTCGCATTAGTCGTTTAGTTGCAGTTAATGATACACAAATAACATTGATTAATACGATAATTTTAAATCATGCTGATTTTCAGGATAATGCAAAATGTAATGTGCGTCGAAGTACATTCAATGGAGGTAATGAATATCAATACTTTTTGGCGTTAAGTGATCATGCTCAACTTGAAGGACATGATCTAATACTTAATTCTAATGGTGCTGATTTAGCCGTAAAGGATTGGGCAAAAATGCATGCCAGTGTTCTTGCTACCAGTGATGAATCAATTCTGGTGGAATGCAGCCGCGATGCCAAGGTTCAAATCTTAGGTATGAAGTGGACCACTAGAAAAAATTAGTTAGAGAAATCAATTAATTTTACTTTATCATAACTAGACCAATTTGAGTTATAATATAATAGGAGGCATGCTGATGGAAGAACCAATGTATATCAAAATTCATAATCAAATTAAGCGTGAAATTGAAAATCACGTTTATCGGGTTGGTAGCAGAATACCAGCCGAGCGGCAGCTTGCTCTAAAATTCGGCGTTTCGCGTATGACTTTGCGTCAAGCAATTAAAACACTCGAAGATGAAGGGATTTTAGAACAACGTTTAGGTAGTGGCACATATGTTGCTAATCAGAAGGTTCAAGAGAAGATGTCGGGCATCATGTCATTTACGGAAATAACCCATGCTAATGGTCAGGTTCCGTCAAGCAAATTGATTTCGTATCGAGTGGGCAAGCCAACATTATCTGAGAGTGAGCGGCTTGGGTTAACGGATAACCAAGAAATTCTACGAATGGAACGAATTCGCTATGCAGATAATATACCAATTTGTTATGAAGTTGTGACAATTCCGCAGCAACTAATTATGGGGATGTCCAAGGCAGATATTTCGGCACATTTGTACCATACATTGAAGAAGAATGGTTATCAAATTGGTCGGGTAACCGAACATATTTCTGCAGCGATCGCCAATGAAAATACAGCCCGTTTACTTGATGCAAAAAAGGGTGAAGCATTGATTACTCGTCTTCAGGTTACTGAACTTTTGACTGGAGAACCATTTGAATATACCAGAGCAAGCTATGTGGCTGATCGCTTTGAATTTACATTTTCAAAATAATGATGTGACTATGTTTTGGGCTTACAACTGAATTAATGAAATTAGCAAAGAGCCTATAGTTATAGTGATTTTGGGTGATTGCTTAAAAACAAATAATATTAGCAGTTAAAAGATAAGTTAAGTTCGATATTTGTAATTCTTACCATCATTGAATTTAAAACCTGGTAAAGTATGCTACAGGATTATTGGCTTAAATAATTTGTTATGAAATATGATTTTAAGAAATAATGTTTAAATCAGTTTGGTTGGCAAAAATTTGATAACGAGTTTGACATTTTTATTATATTTCGAAACAAAAAGACGAGAATCGAATTCGATTCTCGTCTTTTACTTTAAATCATTTTTTATTTTGCTAGTTGAAACACCTGGTGTTCGAGGCAAGTAAATAACTTCGCAATATGGTTTTAAAAAGTCAAACTTGCCCTGCCAGTCGCTTCCCATGACAAAGGTGTTAATATTATACTTTTTAATATCTTGGATTTTTTGTTCCCAATCTTGTTCAGGAATCACCTCATCAACGTAGCGAATGGCTTCTAAGATGTATTTACGTTCTGCATAGCTATTATAAGATTCCTTATGCTTTTGTAATTCGTTAAATTCGTCTGTTGAAAGTCCAACAATTAAATAATCACCTAATTCTTTAGCACGTTTCAATAAACGAATGTGTCCATAATGTAACAAATCGAATGTTCCATAAGTAATAACTTTTTTCATATATAGCGCTCCCGTTAATTTAACAAAATAATAGTATCATATTTATAGAAAAGGTAAAACCTGTCCCTCAAAACCTAATAGTTTGCTAAAATAAAGTAAATCGGACATGAGGGAGATAGTCATGGATAAAGTAAATGTTTTAGGCGTTAACTTTGATAATAAAAGCTTTAACCAGTTTCAAAATAAATTTATTGGACGAATTAACAATCACCAGTCTACGTTGGTGGTGACCGCTAATCCTGAAATTGTGATGACTGCGAATGAAAATCCTGAATTTATGAAACTCTTAGGTTATGATGCGGATTATATAACAGCAGATGGGATTGGTATTATTAAAGCAGCTAAAATTTTAGAGACACCATTAAAAGAACGCGTAACTGGCTATGATTTGTTTTCTTGGCTAATGACCTTAGCTAATGATCGTGGTTTGCGAGTTTACTTAATTGGTGCCAAGCCTACTGTTATCCATGCTATTCAAGCTAAGATTGCTCGGGAATACCAAGATATTCAATTGGTTGGTGCGCAAGATGGATATTTTAATGAAGATTTAGAACTAGTAGCATATCAGATTGAACGTACTGAACCCGATTTGGTATTTGCTGCTCTAGGGTCGCCACGACAAGAACAACTTTTAGCTTTATTGCGTAAAAATCTTTTGCCAGCTTTAATGATGGGCGTTGGTGGTAGTTTTGACGTCTTTTCAGGAGAAGTTAAGCGGGCACCGCAGTTTTGGCAAAAGGCTCATTTAGAATGGTTTTACCGTTTATTAAAAAATCCGACACGTTGTAAACGAATGTTGGTTTTACCCAAATTTGTCCTGAATGTTTATCAGGAAAAAAGGAACAAAAAAAGATGAAAGTTTTGCACGTTAACGCCGGTCTCGAAGAAGGTGGCGGCTTAACTCATATCATTAACTTGTTAAGAGAAGCAAAGATTGAAAATCAGGACTTTGAATTATTATGCCTTGCTCAGGGTCCAGTTGCCTATGCTGCTCAGGCTGCAAGTATACCTGTTTTTGTATTAGGAGCGCGAAGCCGATATGATTTAGGCAGTTTAAAGCGTTTGGTCACTTTTATTAATCAAGGTAACTATGACATTGTGCATACACATGGGGCTCGCGCTAATTTGTTTTTGTCATTGATTAAAGCAAAAATTAAGGCTAAATGGTGTGTAACAGTTCATTCTGATCCCTACTTGGATTTTGCCAATAGGGGTTTACTTGGTCATGCTTTTACAGTAGCCAATATGCGTGCACTAAAAAAGGCAGATGCCATTTTTGCAGTAACGCAGAAATTTGCTCAACTGTTGATAACTAAAGGTCAAATTATACCTGAAAAAGTTCATGTAATATATAACGGTATTTTTTTTCATGAGAATCAATACTTTTCGTCTAAAGAAGACCACGTAGCTTTTAATATTATTAATGTTGCTCGTACGGAAAAGGTTAAGGGTCAAGAACTATTGTTAAAAGCAATGAAACGTCTTAATAAAAGCAATATCCATCTTTATATTGCTGGCGACGGCTCAGAATTAATTACATTAAAAAAATTGGTTCAGGACTTAAAACTGGAATCGCAAGTCACTTTTGAAGGCTTTTTGACACACCAGCAACTGGAAAAACTATATCATAAAATGGATTTAGCTGTTCTAAGTTCCTATTCGGAAAGTTTTCCGTTAGTTTTACTAGAAGCAAGTGATAATTTGGTACCAATTATGTCTACAAATGTTGGTGATATTAGGATGATGATTCCTGACGAAAGACATGGTTTTGTGGCTCAAATTGGTGATCTTGATTCAATTACTCAGACGCTAAAATCAGCTATAAATCTACCTGCTAAAAAGCTCACGCAAATGGCACTTTGTGAAAAAAAATATTTAGCTCACAATTTCTCTTTAGACAAGCAATTATTAAGTCTGATGGGGGTTTATCATTCATTACTCAAAGTCGACTAAATTGTTTAAACTAATTGAAATGTTTATAATAGAACAAAATTGGTTTGAACTAAATTAAGAGGATAGAATGTTTTATCAAGAATTAGATCAGGATGATTCCTTGACTTTACATACAGATTTGTATGAACTCAATATGATGTATACGTATTTTAAAAAAGGAATTGCTCAGCGTAATGCTGTTTTTGAAGTCTATTATCGTCAAGAACCTTTTGGTAATGGTTATGGTGTTTTTGCTGGCCTACAACATGTTATTTTGTATTTACAAAATTTAAAATTTAAAGAGAGTGATCTGCAATATCTTAAAGAAGAAGTGGGTTATGATACTGATTTTATCGATTATTTGCGTAACTTCAAATTAAAGTTAACAGTACGTTCGATGCGTGAAGGTGAAATTGTTTTTGCCAATGAACCATTAATGCAAATTGAAGGCCCGTTAGCCCAGTGCCAATTAGTTGAAACAACGATCTTGAATATTATTAATTATCAGACATTATTAGCAACTAAAGCGGCACGTGTAAAATTAGCGGTTCAAGGTGACGGTGTCATGGAATTTGGAACGCGTAGGGCCCAAGAAACGGATGCTGCGCTTTGGGGAACAAGAGCGGCATATATTGGCGGATTTGATTCTACTAGCAATGTCCGTGCAGGGAAACTATTTGGTATCCCAATTTCTGGTACACATGCACATTCTTTAGTTGAAGCTTTTGGTAGCGAATACGAAGCTTTTAAAGCTTATGCACAAACGCACCGAGATTGTGTTTTTTTAGTTGATACTTATGATACGGTAAGAAGTGGTGTTCCAAATGCCATCCGAGTTGCCAATGAAATGGGCGATAGAATTAATTTTCAGGGAGTTAGGATTGATTCCGGTGATATGGCATACATCTCTAAACAGGTGCGTCATGAACTTGATGCAGCTGGCTACCAGAATGCTAAAATTTATGCATCAAATGACTTAGATGAAACAACCATTACTAGTTTGAAAATGCAGGGGGCTAAGATTGATGTTTGGGGAATTGGTACCAAATATATTACAGCTTATGATCAGCCAGCTTTGGGAGCAGTTTATAAACTTGTTTCGGTTGAAGATGGCAATCAGCAAATGCAAGATACGTTGAAAATTTCTTCTAACGCAAGCAAGGTTTCTACTCCGGGTAAAAAACAAGTGTGGCGTATCTCTGCCAATACTCAAAAGAAAAATGAGGGTGATTGGATAGCACGTTCGGGCGTTGACCCACGGACATTTGATTCGTTGTTTATGTTTCATCCCGAATATACCTACATCAACAAAGTGGTTTCTAATTATACAGCTGAACCGCTATTGAAGGATATTTTTAAAAATGGAATCTTAATTTATCAGCAACCAAAGTTGACGGCTATTAGGAAATTTTGTGCTGCTAATTTAGATGGCTTATGGGATGAATATAAAAGAAGTTTAAATCCGCAAGAATATCCAGTTGATTTATCTCAAGAATTATATGACAGTAAGATGAAATTAATTAAGGATATTCGTCAACAAATTGCCAAAAGGAGATAATTAAATGAGACCATTACAAAAGAAAATAATTGCGTATGAACATGTTTTGCCAGAAATTGACCCTCAAGTAGAAATAAGACGTTCTGTTGACTTTTTAAAGAATTATTTAAAAGCAAATCCCTTTTTAAAATCATACGTCTTAGGAATTTCTGGAGGTCAAGATTCCACTTTAACTGGTAAACTATGTCAGATGGCAATTACTGAAATGCGCCAAGAGACCGGGGATGACTCATATCAATTTATTGCTGTTCGCTTGCCTTATGGTGTTCAGGCGGATGCTCAGGATGCTGCTGATGCGATTTCTTTTCAAAAGCCAGATCAAGATTTAATTGTTAATATTAAAGAAGCTGTTGATGCTACAGTGTCCAGTTTGAACACTGCTGGTCAAGAAATAACTGACTTTAATAAAGGCAATATTAAGGCACGTGAGCGAATGATTGTTCAATATGCAATTGCTGGCGCACATAACGGTGCTGTTGTCGGCACCGATCATGCAGCCGAAAATTTTAGTGGTTTTTATACTAAATATGGTGATGGAGCTGCTGATCTAACTCCATTATTTAGATTAGATAAGCGTCAAGGAAAACAAATGTTAAAAGAATTAGGCTGCCCAAAACATCTATATTTAAAAACACCCACTGCTGATTTGGAAGAAGATAAGCCCGATTTGCCAGATGAAATTGCTCTTGGAGTCAGTTATAATGATGTTGATAATTATTTGGAGGGACGAGAAGTTTCGCCTGAAGCAGCTGAAAAAATTGAGGCATTATGGCGAAAGAGTGAGCATAAACGCCATTTACCGATAAGTGTGTTTGATACTTTTTTTATTAACAATTAATAAGTTGTTTGAGGAGATAAAAATGATTCGACTAGTCAAAGTGGCCGATGCAGAGCAAATTCAAAAAATTAATCAAGAGCAATTGGGTTACGATTATCCGGTTAAACAGACTAAGGAAAATTTGTCAAGACTTTTAGCTGATAGTAAGCACCATTTGCTTTTGGTTTTTGAAAATGATGGTAAAGTAATTGGTTATGTTCATACCGAATTATTTGAAGAAACCTATTTTCCGCCAATGTATAATGTGCTGGCATTAGCTGTTGCAAAATCAGCGCAGCAAAAGGGAATTGGTACACAGTTAATGAATGCAGTTGAACAGTTTGCTAAAAAAGCGGGAATTAATGAAATAAGATTAAATTCTGGTGAAGAGCGGTATGGCGCACATCAGTTTTATGAACGATTAGGGTATCATTGTAGTAAAAAACAAAAACGATTCGGTAAACGGTTAGATTAATATAGATGGGTAATGGAATTATTGACAAAGATTGTGCAAGTAGTACAATTATTTTTAACTTAAGATATGTTTTTTAAAATGACGTTTCAAAGAGAGAGCCGGATGCTGAGAGCGGTTTATGGTCATTTAAAAGATGCTCCTTACAGTTTTTACAAAATAAGATAATTAAGAGGTAACAAGCACTGTTGCAATTGAGGTGGTACCGCGTTTTATGCGTCCTTAAGTATAGCAACAGTGCTTTTTATTTTGAAAAGGGAGAAAATAATGAAAAAACTGACGAGTTCTGAATTTAGACAAATGTTTTTGGACTTTTTTAAAGAACACGGTCACATGGTAATGCCGAGTCAATCATTAATTCCACAAGATGACCCAACTTTACTTTGGATCAATTCTGGTGTAGCAACGATGAAAAAGTATTTTGATGGATCGGTTGTACCTAAGAATCATCGTATCACAAGTTCACAAAAATCAATTAGGACTAATGATATTGAAAATGTTGGTAAAACTGCACGACATCAAACATTCTTTGAAATGTTAGGTAACTTTTCCGTAGGTGATTATTTTAAAAAAGAGGCAATTACTTGGGCTTGGGAGTTTCTTACTAGTCCGAATTGGCTTGATTTGGATGAGGACAAACTTTATTGTACGGTTTATCCTAAAGATACCGAAGCACAGAAAATTTGGCTTGAGGTAGGGATGCCTCAAGATCATATTGTTAGATTAGAAGAGAACTTTTGGGATATAGGTGAAGGTCCATGTGGTCCAGACTCTGAAATCTTTTATGATCGAGGACAAGAAAATAATGATATTTCTGAAGATGATCCTGAAAATTTTCCAGGAGGTGAAAATGCTCGCTACTTGGAGATTTGGAACATTGTCTTTTCACAATATAATCACCTGGCTAACGGAAAATATGTTGATCAACCGCATAAAAATATTGATACAGGAATGGGCCTAGAACGTGTGTTATCAATTTTGCAGGGAGCTCCAACTAACTTTGAAACAGATTTGTTTATGCCAATGATTCATGCTACTGAGGAAATGACATCGGGTAAGAAGTATGGTCAAAATGGATCTGATACCACCGCATTTAAAATTATTGCTGATCACGTTCGAACGGTTAGCTTTGCTATAGCCGATGGTGCACTTCCTTCAAATACAGGTCGCGGTTACGTATTGCGTCGGTTGATTCGTCGTGCTGACTTAAATGGTCAGCGCTTGGGAATTAAGGGCTCATTTCTTTATAAATTAGTTCCTGTGGTAGGCAAAGTTATGGAAAGTCACTATCCAGAAGTAACTAAACAAAAAGATTTTATTGCTAAAGTTATCAAAAATGAAGAACAGCGTTTCCAGCTGACACTTGATTCAGGGTTAACCTTGCTTGACAAGTTAATTGCTGATGCTAAAGAAAATGATACTAAGACAATTAGTGGTGAGGATACTTTCAAATTATTTGATACTTATGGTTTTCCATATGAATTAACTTTTGAAACTGCACAAGATGCTGGCTTAGAAGTTGATAAAAAAGGTTTTGATAAAGAGATGGAGGCCCAAAAGAAACGTGCGCGAGAAGCACGCGGTAATTTGCAGTCAATGGGAGCTCAGGATGAAACCTTAATGAATTTGAAAGACAATTCTGAGTTTGAGTATGGTATTTATGAAGAAAAACATGCCAAATTGATAGATATTATTGTTGACGACAAGTTAGTTAATCAAGCTGATGGTGAACAAGCAACTTTGATTTTTGATAAAACACCATTTTATGCAGAACGGGGTGGTCAAGTGGCTGATCATGGTTCAATTTATGATCATGAAGGTAATCTTGTTGCTCAAGTTGTTGATGTTCAGCATGCACCTAATGATCAAAATCTGCATTACGTTGACGTAATTTTACCTTTTAAAAAAGGTGAAGACTATACTTTAAAAATCGACCGTGCACGCCGTGAAGGATTGCGCCACTCACATACGGCTACTCACTTATTACATGCAGCTTTGCGCAGTGTTCTTGGTGAACATACCCACCAAGCTGGTAGTTTGGTAGAACCTGATTATTTGCGGTTTGATTTTACTGCAATCGAACCTTTAACCGACAAGGAAATCAAATCAGTTGAAACATTGGTTAATCAAAAGATTTGGGCAGCAATTAATGTTAAGACCACTATTACTGATCCAGAACATGGAAAAGAAATGGGTGCATTAGCCTTATTTGATGGTAAGTATGGTGACCAAGTTCGCGTTGTACAAATGGATGACTTTTCAATTGAATTTTGTGGTGGCACTCACTGTTCTAATTCTAATCAAATTGGAATTTTCAAAATAATATCAGAATCAGCTATTGGTGCAGGTTTAAGACGAATTGAAGCGGTTGTTTCTCAAAAGGCTTACGAGTATTTAGCACATCGTTCAGAATTACTTGATGAAGTTCAAAGCAGTGTGAAATCAACGAAGCCTGAAGATGTAATTAATAAAGTTGAGAGTTTGGAAGAAGAACTTCATTCAACTCAAAAACAAGTTGACGATTTGAACATGAGAATTAACCAGGCAAAAGCAGCATCAATTTTTAATAAGGTTCAACAAATAGGTAGCTTAACAGTTATTGCTGAACAAGTTGATGTCAATGGCATGAACGACTTGCGCGAACTTGCAGATGCATGGAAGAATAGTTCTAAGTCTGATGTTCTTGTTTTAGGTTCAGCCAAGAATGACAAAGCTAACATGATTATTAGTTTGGGACAAAAAGCTCTCGATGCTAATCTTCATGCAGGTAAATTAATTAAGCAAGCTGCGCCAATTTTTGGCGGTGGTGGCGGCGGTCGTTCTAACATGGCTCAAGCTGGTGGTAAAAAGCCTGAGGGGTTAGGCAAAGCTATTCAAACTGTTTTGAACTTAATTTCTGTAAATTAATTTATTGAGTTTATGAAAGTTTTCAAGTAAAATTACGTCAGGAGGAATGATTATGAGTTCATTAGGTAAAACAATGCATTTCGACTTTAATGAAAATAAGGGTAAAAATGTTTATGATACGCTACAAGATGTTTACAATGCACTTGAAGAAAAGGGCTATAATCCAATTAATCAGATTGTTGGCTATTTATTGTCAGGCGATCCAGCATATATTCCCCGGCATAATGATGCTCGTAATTTAATTTTAAAGCACGAACGTGATGAAATTATTGAAGAACTTGTAAAAAGTTATCTAGGTAAAGATAAATAATGCGGTTAATTGGGCTAGATATTGGTTCTAAAACCGTTGGGGTCGCAGTTAGTGATGAGTTAGGAATAACCGCTCAAAAAATTGAGACGATTTTGATAGATGAAAAACGACATAATTTTGGTATGAGACCCCTTAAGAAAATTGTTCGTCAATACAATGTGGATGGCTTTGTATTAGGTCTTCCTAAAAATATGGATGGTTCATCAGGTGCTTCAGTTATTAGAAGTAAAGCATATGGTCAAAGATTACAAGACAAGTTTAAGTTGCCTGTTTATTATTCAGATGAACGTTTGACAACTGTCGAATCTCAACGAATTCTAGTGGAAGAAGCTGGAATTCATGATCGGCATCAGCGTAAGAAAATTATTGACCAAATGGCTGCTGTCTTGATTTTGCAAAATTATTTAGATCAAAACCGAAAGGATTAATATGACACAAGAAGTTCACGGTGAAGACCGTCAAATCACCTTAATAGATGATCAAGGTAATGAAGAATTATACGAGGTTTTATTCACATTTCATTCAGATGATTATGATAAATCATATATTTTACTATATCCAGCTGCTACCAATAAAGATGAAGAAATTGAAGTGTTGGCTTTTAGCTATGACGCTGATTCAGAAGGCGATGTAACTAGTAGCGATTTGCATGAAATTGAAGAAGACGAAGAGTGGAATATGGTTCAGGGAGTGCTTAATACGTTCTTGGATGATGACCGCTTAAGTGGTGAGTAAAAAAAGACTGGCTTAGCCAGCCTTTTTTAGTAATAGAGAATTTGTTAATGATGAATAATAAAATATTAGAAACTTTAGAATTTGCCAAGATTACTGATAAATTGCAGCAAATGGCAATTACAATGCCAGCTAAGAAAAAAGCTGCTACATTAACTCCAAGTAGCGATTTTAAGAAAGTTGAATTTACTTTGCAACAAACTCTTACTGGTGTAAACCTGCTTAGAGTCAAGGGTCAATTACCACTTGTGGATTTTATGGATGTCGTGCCAAGTACAAAGAGGCTTAAAATCAATGCTAATTTGAATGCGACCGAATTAGGCAATATTTTGTTGGTGTTGACTCTTGCAAATGAGGTTAATCATTTCTTAGACCAAAGTGAATTGTCACAAATAGATTTAACAGCAATTACCGATATTTTGTCTAACCTTAAGGTTCCTGCTAATTTGTTATATGAATTAAAAAAATCACTTGATTTTGATGGGACAATATTGGATACTGCATCGAGTGACTTAATGCGATTGCGTCGTGAGCTTAAAAAGAATGATGAAGAAATTAAGATTCGGATGGATGATTATGTTAAAGGTGGTGCTAATAAGTATCTCTCGGATCAGATTGTGACTATTAGGGATGAACGCTATGTTATTCCGGTGAAACAGGAATATCGTAATAAATTTGGTGGTGTTGTTCATGATCAAAGTTCTAGTGGCCAAACTTTGTTTATTGAACCAAACGCAGTGTTAAATTTAAATAATCGTCAGCAAAACCTTCTTGCACAGGAACGCCGTGAAATTCAACGTGTTTTACATCAATTATCGGATATTGCACGCAATGATGTGAAGCAGATCGATCAAATTGCTTTAGCTCTCGTTGAACTTGATTTTATTCAAGCCAAGGCCATGTTAGCCTCTTCATTAAATGCAAGTGAACCTAAATTAACTAAAGATCAATCTTTGTCTTTCTTGAAAGCAAGGCACCCTTTAATTACGCCAGACAAAGTTGTTGCTAATGATATTTATCTTGGTCAAGACTTTGATACTATGTTAATTACGGGACCGAATACTGGTGGTAAGACTATTACTTTGAAGACAGTGGGGCTATTGCAATTAATGGCACAATCGGGTCTATTTATTCCAGCAGCTGAAGGAAGTAAAGCAGGGGTATTTAAAGACATTTGTGCTGATATTGGCGATGAACAGTCGATAGAGCAGTCACTTAGTACTTTTTCATCACACATCAATAGTATTATTAAGATAATGAAAAAAGTTGATGATCACACCTTGGTTTTAATTGATGAAATTGGTGCGGGAACAGATCCTGAAGAAGGTGCTAGTTTGGCAATTAGTATCTTGGATTTTTTACGTAAAAAAAATGCTAAGATAATTGTGACTACACATTATCCAGAGTTAAAGCTTTACGGTTATAATCGACACAAAACAACTAATGCATCAATGGAATTTGACTTGAAAACTTTGTCACCAACTTACCGTTTGCAAATTGGTATTCCCGGTCATAGCAATGCATTTGCGATTGCACGTAGGTTAGGTATGCGTGAGGATGTAGTCAAGGATGCACAGGAAATGATGTCTGATAGCAATGTTGATGTTAATCAAATGATTACGGAACTGACTAAGCAAACTAAGGCAGCTACTCAGGCTCGTAGTCACTTGCAATCAAGCCTTGATCGAAGCCGAAACCTTGAACTAGAGTTACAACAGGCACTTGATTGGTACAACCAGCGAGTACAGAAGCAATTGGAATTTGCACAGGAGCGGGCAAATGAAATTATAACCAAAAGTCGTAAAAAAGCTGACCAAATAATTACACAGTTAAAGCAACAAGGAAGTATTAAGCAAAATGAGTTAATCGCTGCTAAAGGTAAATTAAATCAGTTAGAGCAACAAAATGAAAAATTGGTCCATAACCGTGTATTACGACGAGAGAAAAAAAGACATCATGTGCAGGTTGGTGATAGGGTAAAAGTTTTATCTTATAATCAGTTGGGTACAATTACTAAAAAACTTGGTGAGCATCAATATGAAGTGCAGTTAGGTATCATTAAAGTTAAAGTTAGTGACCGAGACATCCAAAAAGCAGGTACTGAAACTAAGTCAAAGAAAGTTACACTCACTCATGCGGTTAGCTCTAACCGTCGTAGTAATGCTAGGAGTGAACTGGATTTACGAGGGCAACGATATGATGAAGCCTTAAATAATCTTGATCGTTATATTGACTCCGTTTTGTTAGCTGGACTTGATGTTGTAACAATTATTCATGGTATTGGTACGGGAGCGATCAGAAAAGGGGTATGGCAATATTTACACGCAAGTAAACATGTCAAAAGTTATAATTATGCTCCAGCTAACGAGGGTGGGAATGGTGCTACAATTGTTCATTTGAAATAAACCCCCCTTGCTTGTAAAAAGTAAGTTAAATTGCTATACTTAATCTATTAATAAGAAAACTCCTTATTTATATGAAAGAGGAATTATTTATGGTTGATGAATTAACAGATCAAAACTTTGAAACTGAAACTAAAAATGGCGTAGTGCTAACTGATTTTTGGGCTACCTGGTGTGGTCCATGTAAAATGCAATCACCGATTATCGATGAGTTAGCACAGGAACGCCAAGATGTAAGATTTACCAAGATGGATGTTGATCAAAATAAAGAGACACCTAGTTCATTAGGAATAATGGCAATTCCAACTTTAATTATTAAAAAAGATGGTAAAGTTGTTGATCGTCTTACTGGTTATACTCCTAAAGCCAAACTTGATCAAATTCTGAGTCAATATACTGACTAATTAAAAAATGGGGCTAACCTCCTCACGTTTTAACCAAAACAGAACGCAAATCGCTTTTAGATGATTTGCGTTCTGTTTGTTCATTCATAGTTGTCATCAATAAAAAGGGAATTTATTTTTTGGCAGGTTTGCGTGATGGTTGGAGCTTAAGTAAAAGTTCTGTGAAAAAGACGTTGAGTAAGAAAACTCGACGTCTTTTTTGTCTGGTAAACAGTATTACATAGACTTTTTACTTATTTTTTCCTTTTAGTAAATCACAAATTTGTTTCAAGTAATCTTCAGTTGTGGGACCAGCAGATTGCTTAGCTGGGTGGGTAACTTTGTTAACGGCTTTAACAAGTAGGAAAACAATAAATGCAATAATCAAAAAGTTAATTACTGTGTTAATAAATTCCCCATATTTAAACGATGCATTACCAACTTTAAACATCAAATTAGATAAGTCAATTCGGCCGATAAATAAGCCGATTAGCGGGTTGATCAGATTTTTTACTAATGAATTAACAATATTAGTAAAAGCCCCACCGATAATAACACCAACAGCTAAATCGATAACATTGCCACGTTCGATGAATTGTTTGAATTCTTTTAGCATCTTAATTCCTCTCCTCTACATTAATAACATTACAAAAATGGTAAAAAGCTCAATTAATATACTCAATAAATTAATTGAGTTTA
This sequence comes from Lactobacillus sp. ESL0246, assembly GCF_003692965.1. Taxonomy (GTDB): domain Bacteria; phylum Bacillota; class Bacilli; order Lactobacillales; family Lactobacillaceae; genus Lactobacillus. The sequence goes on from NZ_REHC01000005.1 coordinate 47,346, forward strand.
GCAATTAAACGAACTTTTTTCTTTTTATTATCAATTTGTAACTCACATTCAGCTGTGCGTCCAGTTTCTTTTTGTATTCCTTCGGCAATAATGCCTGACTCTAAAGAAAATTCATGGCTACCACTATTTAATCGATCAGTCACACTCTGACCACTTAATTCTAGTATAATTTCTGTACGTCGTTCCTTAACTTTAGTTAAGGTACCAAATTCAGTTGTGGCAAAAAAACTATTGATATCGTCAAAACAAGTTAAATCGTATTTACGTGCTATTCTTTTGCCACCCCAGTAAAGAATTTCTTCATTATCCTCGCCTAGAATTTCTGGTAATAAAAAGTCACGATATAGCTGATTGACAAAATATACATGTTCACTATGTTGATTATTACTTTGCATTAAGAAGTCATCCCTTTTATTTTCTTCTATTTTACCGTAAAATTGATAAAAGTAGAAAATATTTAAGGAGATTTATAATATGGATAAGAGACCAATCGGTCTTTTAGACTCTGGTGTTGGTGGTTTAACAGTAGTTAAAAAGTTTATTCAAAAAATGCCGAACGAGTCAACTATTTTTATCGGCGATAATGCGCATATTCCGTACGGTAACAAGTCCAAAGATGAAATTATTGCGTTAACTTGGCAAAGTGTAAAATTTTTGTTGCAGCAGAATGTTAAGATAATTGTTTTTGCTTGTAATACTGCAACAGCAGTGGCAATGAAGACAATTCAAAAGCGGATTGGTGTACAAATTATTGGAGTTATTCAATCAGGAGCTAAGTCGGCAATAAAAGCAACTAGAAATAATAATGTTGCGGTCATAGCAACACAGATGACGACAGCAATGCATGCGTATCAAGAAGCAATCATTAGTCAACGTCATGATATCCGAGTAAATGAATTTGCAGCTCCGAAGTTGGTTCCACTTATAGAAAAAAAAGCAGGACACAATGCATATCTTAAAGCCATTAAAGAAACATTTGTGTCACTTAATGGGTTAGATATTGATACTCTTGTTTTAGGATGCACACATTACCCGATTATTCAAGCAGAATTTAACCAGTGTATTCGACCTGGAATTCGGTTAATTGATCCGGCTGACCAAGTTGCCCAAGATACTTATGATATTTTACAACATGAGCATTTGCTAAATGAAACTTCTCCTATTGGCAGACATGAGTATTACACTACTGGCGATGTTAATTTAGTGAATGAATTAGGAAAACTTGTGCTCAATGAACCTGAATTTCATGCACAGTGCTGCATTTATTAGAAAGTGGGTAATAATCAGTGAAAGTATTATTTGCGACAACTAATCAAGGAAAGGCAATAGAACTAAAAAAGGCTTTTGAAAACGCCAATATTAATATAAAGATAATCACCAATGCGGATCTAATTAATCCGCCATTTGTGGATGAATATGGGACAACTTTTGAGCAAAACGCCAAATTAAAAGCGCATGCTCTTGCAAATTTTAGTCACTTGATAACAATTGCTGATGATTCTGGATTAATGGTTGATGAATTAGATGGGGGTCCAGGAGTGCACTCTGCTCGTTATGCTGGTGAGGAGCACAATGATCACAAAAATAATGCAAAGTTATTAGCTGAATTAGGTGGGGTACCTTTGTCAAAAAGAACTGCTAAATTTAATACCACGATTGTGGTTTCAATGCCGAATGCTTTTGAACAAGACTTAGTGGTTTCTGGGCAATGTTCAGGACGTATTTTAACTATGCCACGAGGTAAAGATGGATTTGGCTATGATCCATTATTTTATGTTGATGAAATGGATAAAACTTTTGCAGAAATGTCAGTAGATGAAAAGAATAGTTTATCACATAGAGGTAAGGCACTTCAAAAATTGCTTAAACTTTTTCCAAGTTGGTTAGCTCAGTTTAATACTAAATAAAAAGGTGGTTAGTCTGATTAGACTACCACCTTTTTAGCTAGCAAGAGTAATTTCGTTTTCTTGTAATACTTTTAAATATGTCGCTAAATATTGGTCATGTACTTCTTTTTCTTTTCCAGGTATAACTTGAAAGTGAATAACATAGTTTACTGTTTGAGCGACTTGAGCAGTAATTCCAATGATTTGAGGCTTTTGAACCAATACTTTTTTAATTAGCCCAGCATTATGGTTTACCTGTTCAATTAGTTGTCGAACCTTAGTAAAGTCATTGGTTACTTTTAGTTGAAGTTCAATGTCAAGACCAAACCCACCATGGGCTAAATTCTGTACGATTGAGATATTACGATTGGGAATATAAATAATTGATCCGTCAGCGGCTTTGAGTCGAGTAGTTCTTAGACCAAGTTGAATTACAATACCAGTTTGGTTATTAATTTGGACAATATCACCGACATCAAACTGGTCTTCACTCAAAATAAAAAAGCCGTTGACCAAATCACTCACAAAGCCCTGTGCTCCCATACCTAATGCTAAGGAAAAAATTCCCGCACTAGCTAATAAAGTTCCGATTGGAATTCCAAGAATTGATAAAACAGCAAATAAATAAAAGAACAAAACAGTGTATTCGAAAATACTGTTAATTAAAGCTGTTACCGTCATCGATCTTTTAGTTTGTGGACGTTTGCCGTGTTTTAAATAATGACCGATTATTTTTTTTCCAAGGCGGTAAATAATATAAAAAACTAGAGTCGAAACTGCTAGTTGCCACATCATAGTGAGGACTTGTTCTCCTAATCTGTCCCAATTAAAAGTTAAAGCTCGTTTATTAATTTGGAATATTTTGTTCATGATTCTTGCCCTTTCTTACACTCTATGTTTTACTATATCAAAATATCACATATGGTTTGAGATTAAAGTGTTTTCATGCTAGACTTTTTTTAGGTACAGAATTGGAGGTAGAAGATGACAATTTCTTATGGTGCATTAGCAGGACTAATTGCTGCCGTTGCATTATTAATTTTAGTACTTTTTATGATACCGGTACTTATCAGAATTGCAAAGGCGACCAAAGAAGCAGATAAAACAATCCAGGTTACTAATGAGTCAATTCAGCAAGTTACTAAGGAGATTGAAGGGTTACTTGATCAAACTAGTGATTTGTTAGATAAGACGAATGTTCTTCTGGCAGATGTTAATGTGAAGATGAAGACTATGGATCCAGTAGCGCAGGCAGCTGCAGATGTGAGTGAAAGTGTTTCAGATGTTAATGCATCCACACGCAGACTAGCAAAGAGAATTAGTGGTTTTCATTTGAAACGTAACGGTGTTATGTCTTCTGCTTTAACATCAATGTATGCACGGCGTAGACGTCGTAAGGGCGCAGATTAATAAAAGGAGATACTTTTATGAAAAAAATTACAAGTTTTATATTGGGGACAGTTATTGGTGGTGCAGCAGGCTTTTTGGCTGGTTCACTACTTGTTACCGATAATCAAATTGATGAATTAAAACAAAAAGTTAAGAATAATGAAACAGTTCAGGATTTGAAGAAAAAGTACGATAACGGTACAGAAATAGTTAAGAATCAGCTATCATCATTTCCAAAGGATGTTGATGATGATTCAGAGATAAAAGATTTTGATGATATTGTAATTGACAATTCATCAGATGATAGTTCAATTGAAAATCATTTTGCAGATTCTGTTGATGATTTGCAAAATGCCGAAAATCCTTCTGATTTCAATAACCAGAATGAGTTAAATCATCCGGAAGATAAGGTTATTGGTTAAATAAAATTATCTATTAAAAAATGCATTAATGGAAATCATATTTTCCATTAATGCATTTTTATATTTTGTTACGAACTTTAGCTTAATCTTTTAAATCAAGGATACGTAATTCTTTACTGGTATGGGTAAAAGGTTCATAACCATTTTTGGTAACTACACCGCAATCTTCAATTCTGACGCCAGCTACATTTGGAATATAAATGCCGGGTTCAATTGAAAAGCACATACCTTCCTCAATGATTAAATCATTGCCTTGTACGATTGATGGATATTCATGAACTTCTTTGCCAATACCATGACCGAGACGATGAATAAAGTATTTACCATAACCAGCTTTAGTGATAATATCGCGAGCAACGCTATCAAGTTCAGAAGCAGTTATCCCTGGTCTAACAGCCTCAATTGCTGCTTGTTGAGCTTCTCTATCGATTTCATAGATTTCTTTTTGTTTGGCGGTTGGCTCACCGTAAGCAACTGTTCTACTAGAGTCGGATGCATAACCATTATGCATAGTTCCCAAATCAAATAGAACTAATTCGTGGGGGTTGACTTTATCCATTGTTGGTCCTAAATGTGGGTTGGCAGCGTTGGTACCCGTTTGTACGATTGTTTCAAAACTTTCATGCATTACCCCTTTTTGAATTTTTAATTGATACTCAATTTGTCCAGCAATGTAGCGTTCACTTACGCCAGTTCTAATTGCATCAAAACCAATCTGAAATGCAAAATCAGCCTCACGGCCAGCTGCTTGTAATTGCTTGATTTCTTCTGGAGTTTTATACAAACGAATTTTGGCAATAAAATTTGAGATATCACCATCAAAATTAGCATCGGGGAATTGTTCATGGATAAGCTGATAATGAGCTACAGACAAATTATTTTTTTCTAACGCCCATTTTTGGTATGCTGAAGTACGGCTTTTTATTTTATCAGCAATAACTGCCCAAGGATTTTCAGAATCGAGATAGCCATAAACATCACCATTCCAAGCGGAATTTTTCGCTTCTTCGATGTTTAGAGCGGGAACAAAAACAAATGGTTCCTGATCTTTGAATGCTAATAAGCAGAAAATCCGTTCATGAGGTTCCATTTCATAACCGGTAAAGTAAGCAATTGTGGTTGGATTGGAAATATAAGCCACATCGTTACCAGAACTTTGTAGCCATTCTTGTAATTTGGTTAAATTCATTTTTAATCCTTTCAAATTAATCGATTAATTAGGAAAATTATATCATGTTCTTGACCTGAAAAAATGAAAGAATAGCTGGAAACGCTTGCAATTAGATAAAAAGCATGCTAAATTTGATACTAGTATTTAAGATTAAGATAGGGGAATGAGGATGCGTAAACAAGATATTACAATTTATGATGTTGCTCGTGAAGCTAAGGTGTCAATGGCCACAGTTTCACGTGTTGTTAATGGTAATACTAACGTGCGCAAAGATACGCGCGATCGAGTAATGGAAGTAATCAAGCGGCTGCATTATCAACCTAATGCCGTGGCTCAAGGATTAGCTTCCAAACGAACCACAACTGTTGGCTTAATTGTACCGGATTTAACCAATCTATATTTTGCTGAATTGTCAAAAGGAATTGATGATATTGCTCTTTTATATAAGTACAATATTATTATCACAAGTATTGAAAATCGTTTAATGAAAGAAGATCAAGCGATTCAGAGCTTATTGAATAAGCAAGTTGATGGTGTAATTTATATGTCAGACAATCTTCCAGATGAAGCAGTTGAAGCTTTTAAACGAACAGCTACACCGGTAGTCTTGGCTGGAACTAAGGACAAACATGATGAATTTCCATCCGTAACCATTGATTATAAAAAAGCCGACACGGAAGCTTTAAATTTGTTGTATAACGATGGGAAAAGAAATTTAGCCCTTGTTTTGGATAATTCCAGCACAGTTGTTAATACTGATAATCGTATTGTTGCTTATAATAAATTTATGACAGAGCATAATCTAGGTAAGGGACATATTTATAATAATATTAAAGATTATTCAGATGGTTATAACCTGTTTTCTCAATTAATGCGTGATAATATTAATGGCGTTATTGTTACAAATGATATTACGGCTGTTGGAATTTTAAATTCAGCAATTGATGCGGGAATGAATGTTCCTAAGGATTTGGAAATCATTACGACTAGTGCAACTCAAGTTGCATCGGTAGTGCGGCCAGCTTTAACAGCAATTCGTCAACCTTTGTATGATATTGGTGCAGTTGCGATGAGATTGCTAACAAAGATGATGAACAATGAAGAAATTAGTGATAAACAAATAGAATTACCATACGAATTGCTCAAAAAGCAAAGTACAACAAATGAATAATTTTAGTTTTGAACCAATAAAAAGCGATTTACAGTATTAGTAAATCGCTTTTTATATTGCTATGTGATTAATTATATTTAGTTGTTGCTTAATTGAAAGGACTGCTGGTGGTTCAACTGGTTGATAAGCAGTTAGTGCAAGATTGTTGTAGCGATTCATTCGTGGTAGGTGGCGATATTGTTGCCAAGAAGTGTCGTCGAAGAATCCGTAAAAGAGAATATCTTTAGCTCTAATCCAACCAGATGAAATCCGTAGCCACATGCTTTTAGGACTGCCATTAAAGTTCTGGATTTTATAGAGTCGATTTGCAGGAAGTTTTTGAGATGTCTTTGCTTGATTTTCTGGGTAACGGTAAATCATTACGGATGATTTAGGTTTTGCTAAAATTTGTTTATTCTGATAAGGAGCCACATCCTGTGGTTTTAAATCGAGGTTAACAAATTCAGCAGAAATAAATGTTTGATTTGCAATTTGATAGTAGAGCTGATTGTGAACGCGAACACCGTACATCACATTAACATTTTGTCCGGGATATACATACTTATGCTGTTTATGTCGAACATAAGGATTCATCATGGTTGCTGTTCTTACTTTACCAAAATAGATTCCTTTACGATGAATATCATATTTTCGAGATCCTTCTTTAGCAAGTTTATACTTAAAGCCAGTACTTGGAAAATTAGTAACCACACCATCAATATTTTTATTTATAAGCCAATGCCACAAGCTGGGGGATTCATCCATTTCAGTCCAAACAAAGACCTGCTTATTTAATAAATGCAGCCAATGTATCAGCCAGGGGTGGTTTAAAATTAAATCAGAAGAAACGTTAACAGCATTAACTTGTGGTAAATTACTAAAATTCATTCTTTTAAGACTGCCAACAATTAGAATTAGATATGAATCAGGCAAAATTTCACGAAAATGAAAAAGGCTTGCTGCTGAAAATGAGTGAATCATTATTCGTTTTTCCATGTGATATTTTTTGACAGTAGCAGCAATTTCATCTTCAAGCATATAAGATGAATCAAGTGAATGATCAATTTTGGTTTCTAAAATAAACTTAGCTTGCGGTCTATGTTGATAATGTGCAAATAACTCAGCCAGACTTAATACATGTTCGCCATTATCATAAGTTAATTGACTGAGTGCGTGCCAAGTATTTTGTGATACAATGGCAGGAGTATGGGTAACTCGGAATAAGTCATCGTCATGCGATACCACAGCCACACCATCTGAGGATAAATGAAGGTCGAGTTCAACGTAATCAGCGCCTGAGTTAAAGGCGGAATCGTCACTTTGGATAGTTTCTTCAGGATATTTGCTAGGGTCGCCTCGATGACCGACAACGGTGAAACCGCTAGTTGTTAAAAAGATTATGCTAAAAAAGAGAGCTGCAATCAGCAGGCTTTTATGTTTCATGTGTACACCTCTATTAGATATTACAATAGCATGGTTACACATTTTTTGCTATATATCACTGTTTAAGTTTATGTAGGGATAGTTAATGAATCAACAATATGAAGAATTGGATTTAATTGAAGAAATCACTCGTAATGATGGTAGTAAATATTTTGAAATTTCCAATATTGATCAAAACGGAATTGCTGAGTTAGCCGTTGATCGAGGATTAATCAAAAATGTTAGAATTTTGCAATTAAATATACCACGTACAAAAGCCTTGATCACTTACGAAGAATATATTAATAAAAATTACAAATTAGAAACTTTAACTAATGAAGCTGATTGGAAGAATCCCAACTGGGTAGAATGGGAAAAACCAGAGGGAAAAATTTTAGATACATATAATTTAATTTTAAGATCAAATAAAATAGGATAGAGAACATAAAAATGGAAAAAATTCGTATTTTACATACAAATGATTTGCATTCGCATTTTGAGCATTTTCCTCAAATTGGACGCTATCTGCATGCGGCTCAACAAGATCGATCGGTTGATCAAGTGTTGACATTTGATGCCGGTGATTTTTTAGACCGTTCTAATCCACTAACGGATGCTACCTTGGGACAAGCAAATATTAAATTCATGAATTCGTTTAAGTATGATGCTGTTACAATTGGTAATAACGAAGGGATTTCCAATTCACATGAAGTTGTTGAACATTTATTTGATCATGCTCAATTTCCAGTGCTACTTGCAAATTTACGTGAGGAAGACGAAAGTATGCCACATTGGGCACATGATTATAAGATTATGCGGACAAAAAAAGGAACACGAATTGCACTAATAGGACTAACCGCTGCTTATCCGCTTTCTTATAAACCGAATCACTGGCATGTAAAAATGCTGCGAGAAACAATGGATCGAGTTTTGCCTAAAATTACTGGGAAATATGATATTTTAATTCTTTTAACACATGTTGGTTTGAATATGGACCGTTTTTTAGCTAAAAATTATTCTCAAATTGATCTGATTATTGGTGGACATAGCCATGATTTGCTAAAGCATGGTGAGAAGGTTAATGGAGTTTGGATTACACAAACTGGTAAATGGGGAAATTTTGTTGGTAATACGTACGTTGAAATTGATGATCAGCACCATATCCAAATGATTACACCATCTGTTGAGTCAACTAATCTAATGGAAACTAAACCATGTGATAAAGAATTGGTGCATGGATATTTTGAACACGGTCGAAAAATCTTGTCGCGTGAACCAGTTGCAAAATTACCGCACAAATACGAAGAAAATAATGATGCTGCTATTCGTGTTTCGATGGATGCAATTGCAAACTTTGCGGGCACAAATTTAGCGATGCTTAGCTCAGGATTATTCTTAACACCATTTAAGTCAGGTGTGATAACTAAGTATGATTTACAAAAATCACTTCCACATTCAATGCATGTAGTGCGAACGAGGCTAAAGGGCTGTGATTTATGGCGCTTAGTGATGGAAATTGAAAAGAACCGTCATTATTTAGATCGCTTTCATCTTCAAGGAATGAGCTTTCGAGGAGAAGTATTTGGTCAAATGCATTATCGTGGCATTAAATTTGATCCAATCAATCGTACAGTTTTTGTAAATAACCAAGAAATTGATCCAGTTAAGAAATATGAGCTTGCTGTTTTAGATCATTATGTTTTGGTTCCCTTTTTCCCTACACTTGCAATTGTTGGAGAAAATGAATTTTTGTTCCCACAATTTTTGCGTGAAGTTGTGGGTAACTATTTGGCACAAAAATATCCTTTAGCTGGGAGCAGAACTTATGACAGATAAAGTTAATAATGATAATAAATTTACCAAACAACAACCGTTGAGACATTCACTGGCTTCAGTGACCTTAAATGGTGACCATTTAAAAATTAATAAACAGCTCTACCAAATTCTTGTAAATAAACAAGAAGCTATCAATTTAGACGTTTTGCGTAAAAAATATGATCCCTACTTAGATCAGTATGATTTTTTAGTCGGGGATGTTTCTAGTGATCATTTACGGCTTAGGGGTTTTTATAAAGACAACGTTCAAACTGCTATTGATCGCAAGCAACGTGCAATAGCAGATTATTTAATGGAATTTTGTAATCCAGGGGGACCGTATTTTGTTTTACAATTATTGACCCCTGTTCATCATTATAAAACTGATAGTCGAAAAAATTGGGGAAGCACTAAAAAGCATAGACAGAGTGCACGTCTTAGAAAGGATAATAATTTGTCCTATCGTCATCATCAACCAATGGTTCATTTTAAAAAACGCGAAACCGGGAAAATGTCAAAAGAAGTTGGAATTCACCATTCTTTTATTATAAAAAAAAGAAAGAGTAGTAACTAAGTGAAGGATTACCGTTTATTTTTAGTTGATCTTGATGGAACCATTTATCGCGGAAATTATACAATTGCAGCAGGAGTCCGTTTTATTAAGCGACTTGATCAAGCAAAAAAAGATTATATTTTCTTAACCAATAACACTACACGAACACCGCAGATGGTAGTTGAAAAATTGGCTCAACACGGTATAAAAACAGATACAACTCATATTTATACTCCTAATATGGCAACAATTGACTTTCTTTTAGATCAAGAAAAAGACCGAATTGGTAAAATTGGTGTTTATTTGATTGGGCAAGTTGGACTTTGGAATGAGTTTTGGCAACATTCACAATTTGAATTAAATGAAGAAAATCCAAATTATGTAATTGTGGGAATGGATACTGATTTGACTTATCATAAGGTTCAAGTTGCAACTAATGCTATTAGAAACGGTGCAATCTTTATTAGTACAAATGGGGATTTGAATTTGCCTAGTGATCAAGGACTAATGCCTGGAAATGGTGCGCAATGTGCAATGATAGCGGCTGCAAGTGGAAAAAAACCACTTATAATTGGGAAGCCATCCAAAATTATTATAGATAAATTACTAGTGAAAATGCATTGTCTTAAGGAAAATGCATTACTAGTTGGTGATAATTATGAAACTGATATTAAGGCAGGTTTTAATAGTCATGTTGATCAATTGTTAGTTACTTCTGGAATTACACAAAGAAAAGATATTGTTGATCAAAAACAGCCGACATTTGTCGTTAACAACTTGGATGAGTTTAAATTATGAAAATCAAAAGTGGTTTATTGACGTTTTTTTATCATTTTATTTTTGCAATTACCAGTAGTGTAGTTGGAGCGTTATTTGCAAGTTGGCCTTTACTAGTTGTTTTTGTAATTGTTCAAAAGACCAACCGAACTGTCAATTTGTCATTGGGTCAAGTTATGGCAAATTATAATCAATTGCTGAAGTATTTGGTTTGTCCATTTGATAAGAAGCTAGTAATGAGTAATTTTCGAACTTCACCAATGGCTGCTCAACATTTTGCAGAAGTTAAAAGGTTGTTTATTTTAGCAATTGTGGCTTTTTTATGTTGTTTAACGATTCACTTTTTTGTTAAACACAAAAACAGTAAGGCACTTAAATTAAATAAAGTTTCAGCACTTTTATTATTGGTTTTACCAATAGTCGTATTGCCATTTGCATTAGCAAATTTTGATCAATTTTTTGTAACTTTTCACCACCTGTTTTTTGCTGGAAGTAATACTTGGTTGTTTGATCCGGAAACTGATCCCATTATTAATGTGCTTACAGAAGGTTTTTTTGCAGCCTGTTTTGCAGTTTGGGGAATAATTTATGAACTGTATTTTGCTGATCAGTTGTTACAACGTTAAAAAAAGAGCTTCTTAATGAAGCTCCTTTTTTTGATTAAATTGTTTTTTTAAAGCAATCATTGCAATAGGTAAAACCGAAATCAGAATGATTGCAATAAGCAACAGAGAAAAGTGCTCTTTAACTAGGGGAATATTACCAAAAATAGCGCCAATGATTGTGAATAATCCACTCCAAACAATTCCACCAATTATATTATATAGTGCAAACTTGCCATAATGCATCTTGCTACCACCAGAGATAAAGGGTACAAAAGTTCTGATAAATGGGATAAATCGACCAATGACAATCGTAATTGGTCCATGGCGATTAAAAAATTGTTCTGCAGCTAAACGATTTTTTTGGTTGATTAATCGGTTAAACCAAGAATGCTTAGAACCGGCATTAACTGAATATGCACCAATTTCGTAATTGCAGGCATCGCCTAGAATTGCCGCCAATAAAACGGCTAAATAAATTAACCAAATGTTAAGGTTGTATTTTTGATTGATGGCCATGGAACTTGCTGCAAAGATTAGTGAATCTCCTGGTAAAAATGGGAAGATTACTAAGCCAGTTTCGACAAAAATAATGCTGAAAATAATCAAGTAAGTCCAGTTACCAAATTGATTAACTATTTCTATTAAATGATGATCAATGTGAAGAATAAAATTGATTATGGGCATAAGGCTACCTTCCTATAAACTTGTTGAATGAACTGTTAAGGTTTTTTCAGGAAAGAGGAACCGCATGATGGAAGTAACTGCGATTTGAGCTTCTCCAAAGCCGAGCGCAATTACAGGAACGCGACCAGGATAGGTCACAGCATCACCAATGGCGTAAATACCGGGGACGTTAGTGGTCATTTCGCGTGAAACTTTAATTTGACCATTAACTAAGTTAATTCCCCAGTTGCTGACAAAATTGTTATTACTACGGAATCCATAAGCAACAATAATTTGATCAAACTGATGACTAATAATTTCTTTATTACCTATTTGCTTTAGCTCCACTTCAAGTTGATTATTCCTGATTGCAATAGAATTAGGAAGATATGGCGTTATAATTTCAACATTTTTTAAACTTTTTAACTGTTGAACGTTTTTTTCCAATCCGCGAAATTCGTTACGCCGATGAATTATTTTTACGTGAGTATTATTTTGGCTTGCTAGTTCAAGTGCCCAATCAAGAGCAGAATCACCACCTCCAAAAATGCCAATGGTTTGATTAGTAAATAGATGTGGCTCTTTAATAAAATAATGAACCTTTTTTTCAACTGCTTCACTCATTTTTAGTGGGAACTTTCTTGGTGAAAACGCACCATTACCTGTTGCAATAACGACACTTCGCGTTTCAAATTCATTGTCAATAATAAAACTATTCTCGTGCTTTTGAATTGCTCTTACCTTATGATCTAACACAAAATCACTGTTTTTCTTAGCAGTTAAATGCAGTTGCTGAATAAGAGCGGCACCAGTAATTTGATTAAAGACAGGTATATCGAATATTTTTTTAAAAGGATACAGCATTTGAGGCTGTCCACCAACTTTCTTTAATGAGTCGAAAGTTACAGTTTTTAAGCCATGTAAATTTGCAAAACTAGTACAAAAAAGCCCAACAGGTCCAGCACCAATAATTGCTAAATCAAATTTTTTTATTTTAAAAACCTCCTATAAACGTTGATATAACAACTTTATCATGAAATGCTTTGCAAGTCACTTCAATAAATTTCAAAAAAAGCTTGCAAAAGAAGAAAAAGGTTGCTAATATAAATAACTGTCGTCGGGCGAAAGTCAAAGAGACAGAAGCGAAGAGGACAAAAACATTTGAAAGAAAAGCTTGACAAAGGAAAGCTGATTTAGTAAGATGATAAACGTTGCTGCTTGAAAGAGCAGAGAGCGGACAGAAAAAAAGTTCTTGACAAAGAGAACAAGATCTGATAAATTATAAAAGCGCTCCTGACAAAGGAGCGCGGGTAGTACCTTGAAAACTGAACAATGTTTTCGCAAAAGTGTGCGGGTATAAAAACCCAAACAAAAGAGCGAAGTCAATTTCGCAAGCAAATAAATCCGAGATGCAAATCTTGGAACGAATGAGCAAACATTCAAACAAACATTAAAAAATGAGAGTTTGATCCTGGCTCAGGACGAACG
>NZ_REHC01000006.1 GCF_003692965.1 Lactobacillus sp. ESL0246
AGAGAAAGTACGGTGGCAAAAGCAAGAAGGAAACACCTGTAACCATGCCGAACACAGCAGTTAAGCTTCTTAACGCCGAGAGTAGTTGGTGGGAGACTGCCTGCGAGGGTAGGAAGCTGCCGTGCTTATGGAGGATTAGCTCAGCTGGGAGAGCATCTGCCTTACAAGCAGGAGGTCACAGGTTCGAGCCCTGTATCCTCCATACCGAGTCGTTAGCTCAGTCGGTAGAGCATCTGACTTTTAATCAGAGGGTCGACGGTTCAAGCCCGTCACGACTCATGACCCCATTTTGCGGGTGTGGCGGAATTGGCAGACGCGCTAGATTTAGGTTCTAGTGTTCTCGGACGTGTGGGTTCAAGTCCCACCACCCGTATTCGCCAATATTTATACCATATTTACATCATGCCGATTTAGCTCAGTTGGTAGAGCATCTGTCTTGTAAACAGGGGGTCGTACGTTCAAATCGTATAATCGGCATACATAGTTACGCGGAAGTAGTTCAGTGGTAGAACATCACCTTGCCATGGTGGGGGTCGCGGGTTCGAATCCCGTCTTCCGCTTTCATTACTTGCCGGGGTGGCGGAATTGGCAGACGCACGGGACTTAAAATCCCGCGGTTGGTTTCAACCGTACCGGTTCGACTCCGGTCCTCGGCATTTAATGATGCGCCCTTAGCGCAACTGGATAGAGTGTCTGACTACGAATCAGAAGGTTGAAGGTTCAAATCCTTCAGGGCGCATATTTACGGGAAGTGGCTCAGTTTGGTAGAGCACCTGGTTTGGGACCAGGGGGTCGCAGGTTCGAATCCTGTCTTCCCGATTTGTAATCTTTATATCTTATGGTTACATTTGTTGGCGGTGTAGCTCAGCTGGCTAGAGCGTCCGGTTCATACCCGGGAGGTCGAGGGTTCGATCCCCCCCGCCGCTATTCGCTAGAGCTTGGACCTTTAGCTCAGTTGGTTAGAGCAGACGGCTCATAACCGTCCTGTCGTAGGTTCGAGTCCTACAAGGTCCATAACCAATGTAGGTTTTGTACATTTATTTAATAATAACATCGCGGGATGGAGCAGTATGGTAGCTCGTCGGGCTCATAACCCGAAGGTCGGTGGTTCAAATCCACCTCCCGCAATATGGTCCATTGGAGCAGTGGTTTATCTCGTCTCCCTGTCACGGAGAAGATCATCAGTTCAAATCTGATATGGACCGTAAGATGGCTCGGTAGCTCAGTCGGTAGAGCAAAGGATTGAAGCTCCTTGTGTCGGCGGTTCGATTCCGTCCCGCGCCATTTTAGTTTAAGTGCGGGTATGGTTTAGTGGTAAAACGAAAGCCTTCCAAGCTTTAGTCGCGAGTCCGATTCTCGTTACCCGCTTTATAGGGGGCCTATAGCTCAGCTGGTTAGAGCGCACGCCTGATAAGCGTGAGGTCGATGGTTCAAGTCCATTTAGGCCCATATATATTTATGGAGACTTACTCAAGTGGCTGAAGAGGCGCCCCTGCTAAGGGTGTAGATCGGGTTATTCCGGTGCGAGAGTTCGAATCCCTCAGTCTCCGTTAAGAACAAAAAAGACTATTAAGCTTATTCTTTAATAGTCTTTTTTTGTTCTTAATTTAATTCTTTGAGAAAGTAAGATAATTGTTTTTTATTCTAAAGTTTATTTCTAAGTTTATCTTTAGCTAATAATCTGTCTTTCATGTTGCCATTATTGCTTTATATCCCAACGACAGGTTGTATTTCAAATGTTTTCATTTTATCACAACAATATTGTAACTTAAGTTGCTTTTTTGTTTGTGCCTTTTTTTACACAATAATAATTTTGGCAAATTGCTAGTTTTGATTCTAAAACCTATTTTAACTTAGGAGATAAGGTATCCAGTTCAATGATCTTGTTGAAGTTAGTTATTAATATTCTGTGGTATAGCTATCGGGATATTAATCATTAGCAGAAAAGTTAAAAAATTGAGGTTTTATATGTTATAAACTTTATAAGAGACGTTATTGCTACATTATTTTTATGTAAAATAAAAAAAGTTAACTTTTTTGTGAAAACCTCTTGCAAGATTCAAATTATTCCTGTATTATAAATAACGTTGTTGATTTAAAAAAGCAGTTAAGCGTTGAAATCAGGAATAAAAAGTAGTTGACAAATTCAGCTAAGTTAGGTATTATAATTAAGCGTCATGTGACGTTAATAATAACGAACATGACCCGTTGGTCAAGTGGTTAAGACATCGCCCTTTCACGGCGGTAACATGGGTTCAAATCCCGTACGGGTCATTACCATTAAGTTGGTACATTTACATTTGGAGGATTACCCAAGTGGCTTAAGGGGACGGTTTTGAAAACCGTTAGACGGTCTTGCCGTGCGTGGGTTCAAATCCCACATCCTCCTTTAATAACATCGCGGGATGGAGCAGTATGGTAGCTCGTCGGGCTCATAACCCGAAGGTCGGTGGTTCAAATCCACCTCCCGCAATATGGTCCATTGGAGCAGTGGTTTATCTCGTCTCCCTGTCACGGAGAAGATCATCAGTTCAAATCTGATATGGACCGTAAGATGGCTCGGTAGCTCAGTCGGTAGAGCAAAGGATTGAAGCTCCTTGTGTCGGCGGTTCGATTCCGTCCCGCGCCATCAGCCTGGAGGAGTAGCGAAGTGGCTAAACGCGGCGGTCTGTAAAACCGCTCTCTCTGAGTTCGGCGGTTCGAATCCACCCTCCTCCATAATAGGGATATCGTATAAAGGTAGTACATCGGTCTCCAAAACCGCTAGTGTGGGTTCAATTCCTACTATCCCTGTTTAACTTCATGGCGGAATTGGTGAAGGGGTTAACACACCGGTTTGTGGATCCGGCATACATGGGTTCGAATCCCATATTCCGCCCTAGCATTGGGATATAGCCAAGTGGTAAGGCACTAGACTTTGACTCTATTATGCGCTGGTTCGAATCCAGCTATCCCAATCTATTAATAAAATATTCAATGGCGGTGTAGCCAAGTGGTAAGGCAGAGGTCTGCAAAACCTTAATCGTCGGTTCAAATCCGATCCCCGCCTTAAGGTTCAGTCATTGAACTATTAGTTAATAATATTAGACGATGGCGGTGTGGCGGAATTGGCAGACGCGCCAGACTCAAAATCTGGTGTCCGTTTAGGACGTATCGGTTCGACCCCGATCACCGCTATTTTTAACAGCTCCCTATGGAGCTGTTTTTGTTTATAAATTTTTCTTTATAAAAATTGCACATGTTATGTGGAATCTTTATAATACCTTTATACGGAGGTATTCAAATGAATATTGGTATTTTTACCGATACATATTTTCCACAGATTAGTGGTGTGGCCACTTCTATCAAGACGCTGAAGGATGCCCTTGAAGAACAAGGCCATAATGTATTTATTTTTACAACAACTGATCCACACGTAGCTAAAGGGACAGTCGAGGCAAATGTTTTTCGTTTTAGTAGCATGCCATTTATTTCGTTTACAGATCGCCGAGTTGCTTATCGAGGCTTTTTTGAGGCAACAAAAGTTGCCCGAGAGGTTAAACTGGATATCGTTCATACACAGACAGAATTTGCATTAGGAATGATTGGCAAATATGTTGCACACCAACTAAAAATCCCAGCAATTCATACATATCACACAATGTATGAAGATTATTTACACTACGTGTTAAATGGTCATTTGTTGCGGCCTTACCATGTTAAGCAGTTTACGAATGTCTTTCTTAAAAGTATGGATGGTGTAATTGCTCCTAGTAAGCGCGTTGAGGAGCTTTTACGACGGTATAAAGTTTCTATTCCACTAAAAATTATTCCTACTGGAGTTGATATTAAAAGCCTTAATACGCCAGTTAACCGCAATGTTCGTCATGAATTGGGAATAGCGGACAATGCCCCCGTTTTATTAACGTTAAGCCGAATTGCTGGAGAAAAAAAGATTGACCGGATTTTAAATGTGATGCCAGAAATCATCGATGAATTTCCTCAGCTGCGTTTGGTGATTGCTGGAGATGGTCCTGATGTGGAAACTTTGAATGAGCAAGTAGAACGATTAACGCTTGAGGATAATGTAATTTTTGCTGGAGATGTTTTACATGAAGATGTAGGTGCCTTTTATAAAATGGCCGATCTATTCATTTCGGCTAGTGATACAGAAACACAAGGTTTAACCTATATAGAAGCTTTGGCTGCTGGAACTAAATGTGTTGTTTATGATACAGATTACACAGAGCACGTGTTTGATGATAAGGATTTTGGACAGGTTTTTACACGTCCTGATCAAATGAGGGATGAGATATTGTCATATCTCAGAGAAGATCCTATAAAAATTCCAGAAAAGAAATTATCTAAAAAACTTGAACAAATTTCCGCCAAACGATTTGGAAGTGAGGTTCACCAATTTTATAAAGACGTAATTGAAAACTATCAAGTAAATCTCAAAGAGGATAGCAATGATTAGAATTAATATGTTTTCACAGGCTGCTTCTGTTAAAGGTCAAGGTGTGGGCTCTGCTTATAACGAACTTATTAGTCTGCTTAGAAAGCGCTTAGTGGATCAGTTTTATGTAACAAATAATAAGTATGGTGAGAGTGATTTGACTCATTATCACACGATTAATCCCACTTATTTCGTTAATAGTTTTTCCCCCGCTCGTGGCCGCAAAATCGGTTACGTTCACTTTTTACCAGAAACACTTGAGGGTTCAGTTAAATTACCCTCATGTGCCAAGAATATTTTTTACAATTATGTGATTAATTTCTATAAACGAATGGATCAGATCGTTGTAGTTAACCCGATTTTTATTGATAAATTAGTCAAATATGGAATTAAACGTGAAAATGTTCAGTATATTCCCAATTTTGTTGCAAAAAGTGAATTTTATATTGAAAGCCAAGAAAAAAAGAATGCCTTTCGTCATCAATTAAAAATACCATTAGATAAATTTGTGGTTTTTGGTGATGGTCAAGTTCAGGAACGTAAAGGTGTTGATGACTTTGCGCGAATGGCTCAGGCCAATCCTGAAATGCAGTTTATTTGGGCTGGTGGATTTTCCTTTGGTAAAATTACTGACGGCTATGATCACTTTAAAAAATTGGTTGATCATCCGCCGAAGAACTTAAAGTTTACAGGGATCATTGATCGTGAACAATTGGTGGATTACTTAAATATTGCTGACCTCTTTGTCTTGCCATCATTTGATGAATTATTTCCAATGTCCGTTTTGGAAGCTTTTAGTTGCGGAACACCTGTCTTGCTTCGTGACCTTGAGTTATACAAAGCAATTATCAGCGGATATTATTTAAAGGGTAATGATTTTTCTGAGATGAACGCGCGATTGCATCAGGTTGCCAATGATAAGACGCTTTTGAATAAATATAGTAATTTATCTAATATGGCTAGTGAGAAATATTCAGAAGATAATTTGGCTCGAATTTGGAGTGATTTTTATCATGAACAGTATGAACTTGGTCGTAAATTGGGACAGATTCGCTGATGAATAAAAAATATCTGTGGGGAATTATTATTGTCTTATCGATCAGTGTTGGGGTTTTATATTTTGATTTACGCAATATTCCAATTAGACAATTACAACATGTTGCTCAAAATATTAATCCAGTTGGTTTACTATTGGTATTTGGCCTGATGCTTGCTTCTTACTTGTTTGAAGCAACTACTTTAGCAGTTTTAGCAAAAAGTCAAAATGAACCGCAGCGTTCAAAATGGGCATTTTTTAGAATTCCAATTATTCAAGCTTTATTTAATGCAATAACCCCAATGTCAACTGGTGGTCAACCGTCGCAATTAGCTGCAATGATCCAAATGGGTATTGAGGGCGGGCGTGCTACCTCTTTATTAGTGATGAAGTTTATTATTTATCAGGTTGTAGTTTTTTTCGCTTATGTAGTGACTATTATTACTGGGTTTCAGATGGTAGCGACTAAATTTGCCGGGCTAGCCCTTTTAATTGCAATTGGTTTTTTAATTCATATTAGTTCTATTGCTTTTTTATTGGCAACACTTTTTGCGTATACGTGGACAAAAAAGGTTACCAATGTGTTAATGACTTTTTTGGCAAAATTTGTTGATGCTAAACGCGTCGCAAGTTGGCAAAAAAATGTTATGGCCAAAATTGATTCTTTTTATCAAGAAAGTCAAAAATTAAAAAAAGAAAAAAAGAAATTACTTTTGTGTTGTGGGTTGACGATATTACAGCTACTTTGCTTTTATTCAATTCCTTTCATGATTTTGGTAGCACTTAATATTTCAGCAGATTGGATCAATGTGACCCAAATGAATATTATGATTACTATGTTAATGGCAGTTGTCCCAATTCCAGGAGCATCGGGAGGAGCGGAATATAGCTTCCAAAAGCTTTTTGCAAGTTTTGTTAGTTCTAAAGAATCGCTAATTGTGGGAATGTTTCTTTGGCGATTTGTTACGTATTTTTTTGGAATGATTATCGGGATTGGGGGATGGATTTTTAAACCCAAAAGGGTCGTAGATCAACAAAATGATTAATTTTCACTAAAATTACTAACCTTAATTTTACTTGATGTAGTATCTTAGCAAGATGGGGAGATAAAAGGATGACACGGACTAAGTCTTTTATACAATGGTTAACCAAAAACAAATTAGGCTTTTTTACCATTGTTTTAATATCATTTTGGATAAAATCTTACTTAATATACATAACCAAATTTAATTTGGGCGCAGTCGGGGCAATGCAAAATTTCCTTTTATTACTTAATCCTCTTCCAACGGGAATACTTCTATTAGGAATAGGGCTGTTCTTTAAGGGACGTAAGTCATATTGGATTATTATTATAATTGATTTTTTGTTAAGTTTATGGCTATTTGCAAATATTTTGTATTATCGCGAATTTTCTAATTTTTTATCATTTTCAATTATTAAAACTTCTGGTTCAACAGCTGATAATTTAGGTAAGAGCATAGTGGGAATTACACATGCGACTGATTTTCTATCTTTTCTGGATGTTGTGGCAATTTTTGCTCTTTTATGTAGTAAGATTATCCACTACGATTTACGACCATTAAAAGTCAAGTTTAATTTGTTAGTCGAAAGTTTAGCTATAGTATTAATTGGAATTAACTTGTTGATGGCACAAAAAGATCGCTCAGGATTACTAACGAGAACTTTTGATAATAGTTATATTGTTAAGTACCTCGGTATTAACGAATATGCGGTATATGATGGTTTTAAAACTGCTCAAACTAGTGAACAAATGGCAAAGGCAAACGTTTCAGATTTGCGTTCAGTAAAAAAATACTTAAAAATAAACTACATTAAGCCAAATGCAGAATACACTGGAGTTGCAAAAGGTAAAAATGTTCTAGTTATTCACCTTGAAAGTTTTCAACAGTTTTTGATTGGCTATAAGTGGAAAGGTAAAGAAGTAACCCCTAATCTGAATAGATTATACCACTCCAAAAGTACGCTAAGTTTTGCAAATTTTTATAATCAAGTAGGGCAAGGTAAGACATCTGATGCTGAAATGATGTTGGAAAACTCGCTGTATGGTTTACAATCCGGCTCGGCTATGTCAAGTTATGGTACTTCTAATACGTTTGAAAGTGCTCCAGCGATTCTTCAACAAAAATCAGGTTATACAACAGCAGTAATGCATGGTGGTGCCGGTTCGTTTTGGAATCGTAATAATGCTTACAAGCAGTTTGGTTATCAATATTTTATGCCACTTTCATATTATGAAAATAAACCTAAATATTATATTGGTTACGGTTTAAAGGACAAAATTTTCTTTTCTCAATCAATTAAATATATAGAACGTTTACCACAACCCTTTTATCTTAAGCTGATTACTGTGACAAACCACTACCCATATGATTTAGATAAAAAGAATCAAACAATTACACGTACTGATACAGGTGATGAAACAGTTGATGGATATGTGCAAACCGCTCATTATTTGGACCAAGCAATTGGCGAACTTCTCAGTTGGTTAAAGAAAACGGGGCTTGATAAAAACACACTTCTAGTATTGTATGGTGATCATTATGGTATTTCGGGTAATCATCATAAGGCTAGTGCAGAATTACTAGGTCAAGATGAATTTAACAATTTTGATAATTTAAAGTTTCAACGTGTACCTTTGATGTTTCATATGAAGGGGTTGAAAGGTGGGATTAGTAAAACTTATGGTGGAGAAATAGATGTTTTACCAACGCTACTCAATTTATTAGGAATTAGTAATTACTCTACAATTCAATTTGGTCATGATTTACTTAGTTCTGAAGCCCCGCAAATAGTGGCTCAACGAAATGGTGATTTTATTACTCCGCAATATGCTAAAGTTGGCAGTGCCTATTTTTACACAAAAACAGGTGATGAAATTGTTAACCCGGATTTAAAATTAAAGAAAGAGTTAATTTCGCTTTCAAACAAAGTAACGACACAATTGTCTTTGTCAGATCGTGTAATTACTGGAAACTTGTTGCGTTTTTATAAACCCAAGTGGTTTAAACGGGTTAAATCGCATGATTATGATTATAATAAAGAAGTGGCGTTAAAAAATTTATATTCTAAAGATAAGACATCGCTGTGGTATCGTCACCATAAAAAAACGACACAAAAGATGTTTAAAACTAATGCGCCAGAGTTAGAAAAATAAAACTCGAAATAATATATATTTTGTGTTAAAATTTATCAGTAATCGTATCTGTATATTGGAGGCAGCGTATTGTATAACTTATTTATGACGCTACTAATTATTGTTTCAATCTTAATTGTTATTGTGACAATGATGCAGCCGCAAAAGCAGCAAGATGCATTGAACGCCTTATCTGGCGGTGCAGTTTTTAGTGGCCAAACGAAAAAACGTGGTTTTGAGGCATTTATGGAAAAGGTGACGGCCGTTTTACTGGTTCTCTTTTTCGCTTTTGCTATTGTATTAGCTTATTTGTCTTCAAAGTAAGTTTCAGTTCCTCCCGATCAAGTGATGGGAGGACTTTTTTTATCTATTTATAAGAAATGGAGATTTAGTGCATGGCACAAAATGAGAAAATTTTAGCTAATGTTTTAGAAATCTTTCGCCATAATCCTAAAAAACAATATCAAGTAGAACAAATTGAACGTCTTCTGCGACGTGATCGTTTAGGGGGATTTTCTGACATTGTTAAGGCTCTATCTTTTTTGGAACAGGAAAAGAAAATTATTACTGATGGTCATGGACACTATCAATTAGCTCAAGAAAATATCATTGTAGAAGGAACTTTTAAGGCTAATAGTAAGGGATTTGGCTTTGTTAAACTTGATGATGAGGATACAGATGATATTTTTATTTCAAGAGATTACACTAACTACGCAATTGATGGCGACCAAGTTAGAGTTAAAATTACAGCTGGGGGCAATCCTTGGAATGGCAAAGGTCCTGAAGGACAGGTTGAGGCAATTATCGAACACGGGCTTAAGACCTTAGTTGGTGAATTTTATGCTTTAACAGATGCTCAAGTTAAAGTTAGCCACTTCATTGGTTATGTTTCAAGTACGAATAAAAAATTAACTAATTATCGTGTGTACGTGGGTGAGAATGGTTTACATCCCCAACCAAAGGATATTGTTAAAGTAACAGTCAGCGATTATCCAAATGCAGATAATCCTGATGCGATGGTGGGAGCAGTCATTGGAATTGTTGGTAATAAAAATATGCCCGGTGTTGACATTATGGCAATTGTTGCTGATCATGATGTTAAAACTGAATGGGATGAGGAAGCACAATTACAAGCTAATAAAATTCCAGATCACGTTACTGAAAGTGAAATGGTCAACCGTGAAGATATTAGAAATCAACCAACGGTGACAATTGATGGGGATGATTCTAAAGATTTTGATGATGCGGTCGTTTTGTGGAAATTGCCTAACGGTAATTATCATCTTGGAGTACACATTGCTGATGTAGCACACTATGTTCGGGAAAATACACCACTTGACAAAGAAGCCTTTACACGGGGTAATAGTACTTATCTTGTTGACCGGGTAATTCCAATGTTACCGTTTCGACTATCTAATGGAATTTGTTCTTTAAACGAAGGTGTAGATCGGTTAGTTTTATCGTGTGAAATGGAAATCACACCAGAAGGTGACCGAGTAAATTATCAAATTCATCCGTCAGTTATGCGCTCACATGGCAGGATGACTTATAATAATGTTAACAAGGTTTTGGACCCAGAAAACCACGAGGTACTGGAGAAAAAATATCAAGACCTTGCACCAATGTTGCAAGAAATGGCAGAATTACATAATGTGCTTTATCAAAAGAGACATCAACGTGGGGCAATCGATTTTGAGGAACCAGAAGCTAAAATAGTTGTTGATAAGAATGGTAAACCCTTAGATATTGTTCTTCATGATCGGGGAACAGCTGAGAAAATGATTGAATCATTTATGTTGATGGCCAATGAAACGGTTGCTGAAGATTTTTATAAAAAACATGTGCCATTTCTCTATCGTGTTCATGAAACGCCTGATGGTGAAAGAATTAAGAGCTTTTTTGAATTTTGTAGTGCATTTGGGCTGAATATTACAGCTGATCCTAATCATGTTAAACCAATTGACTTACAAAAAGTGGTTACTAAAACAATAGGTACACCAGAAGAAGCAGTTGTTCAAATGATGATGTTACGTAGTCTGAAACAAGCACATTATTCTGAAGAGCCACTTGGTCATTTTGGATTAGCAGCACAGTTTTATACACACTTTACTTCGCCAATTAGGCGTTATTCTGATTTAATGGTTCATCGAATGATACATTTTTACAGTGAACAAGGATTGAGTAAGGATGTTCAAGACCATTTTGCTAATTACTTGCCTGACGTCGCTGATCAAACTTCAACACAAGAACGGATGTCAATTGATACTGAGCGTGAAGTTAATGATTTAAAAATGACTGAATATATGGCTGATCAGGTTGGTCAACATTTCGAGGCAGTGGTTTCTTCAGTGACAAGCTTTGGAATGTTTATACAGTTACCTAACACAGTTGAAGGTCTGATACATATTTCAAATTTAAACGATGATTTTTATAGTTTTAATGAAAAGAATATGACTTTGACGGGGCGGGGAACTCATAAGCAATATCACGTGGGGATGCCAATAAAAGTTACATTAATCAATGCCAATGTTGATCAACATCAGCTAGATTTTGAAATTTATGACCCTAATTCGTCCCAAAAGATACATTCAAAAAATGATCATGGGGGTAATAAACGTAAATTTAACAATGATCGTGGTCGGCGTAATAGCAATCGAAGCAATTTTCATCAAAATACTAATCATCCTCATTTTAGTAAATATAAGCATTAGGTTAGAAAATTGAAAAACGAAAAAAATGACAATTTAATTACTCAAAATAAAAAAGCACATCATGATTATTTCATTAAAGAAACGTTTGAAGCAGGGATAGCCTTAACTGGAACTGAAATTAAATCAGTACGAGCACGACGGATCAACTTACGTGATGGTTATGTTCAAATTATTAGAGGTTCTGCCTTTTTAGAAAATGTACATATTAGTGAATATGAACAGGGGAATCGTTATAATCATGAACCGGTTCGGAGTAGACGGTTACTTTTACATAAAAAAGAGCTTACTCGTTTGGCAAAACAGCAGGCCGAACGTGGAATTGCAATCATTCCACTTAAAGTTTATTTGAAGCATGGTTTTGCTAAAGTATTAATTGGTGTGGGTCAAGGAAAGAAAAAATATGATAAGCGTGAGACCATCAAAAAGCGCGATCAAGAACGAGATTTACGAAGACAGTATAAGATTTAAAAAAATGTTTGATTATATCTATAGTCAAACTTTTTTAATATATCAAATTTTGATCACATAATATTATTTCTGTTAAAATGGAGGCAAACAAATTAATTGTGAAAAACTTAGCTAAGTGTATTGATTACATTTTTAATTTTGCGTATTATTAAAATAGATATATTTAGTATAATAGATTGATGCACTATCACTTAGAATTAACTTTTTTGGGTAGCACGGCAGAAATCTAAAATCTGCTAACGTGTAAGGAATTGAGGCAAAATGAAATTTAATGACGTTTATAATCATGAACGAGTAACGCGAAAGTTTACTAATCGTAAAGTTAATGAAAAAATGATTGCTCAAATAATTGAGCGGGCACAACAATCACCATCACTGCTTAACTCTCAGCCTTGGAAGGCATATACATTGACTGGTAATGCCCTCAGTGGCTTAAAGAAAGAAGTAAAAAAACAGCTTGATTTAAAAGTTGAACCACATGAAGATTTTGCGCGAATGCTATCACTTAATTGGGACCCATATCCTAGTCAAAATATGGCGGCTTTAGGAGCATCACAACCATACTTTTTTAATAATAAAATGGATTTATTTACTAATGCTAATAATACTATGTTTAATGCTCAGGATGTTGTATTTGTTACTATTCCTAAGGCGTCTCCTGTCTGGTCGGTTTATGATTTGGGAATTTTCTCGCAGAGTATAATGTTGTTGGCAATTAATGAAGGATTATCTGTTATGCCAGCACATTCAATGGTATCGTATCCAGAATTAGTTCGTAAGTATGGTCATATTTCCGAAGATGAGTTAATTGGAATGGCTATTGGATTAGGATATAAAGATAATACTGCTGAAGTAAATGATGATAAATATATTCCTGCTCGATTGCCATTTGAGGAAATTTATAAATTGGTTAAGTAGTTTGAGGATTTTTTATAAAAACAGGGGTATTGATGTTAAGATATATGGTAGAAGTTTTATTAAAAGGTGATATAAATTTTGAACAATACCCGTATAGTTATTAATTTGATAGCTACTTTAGTCATTTTTGCTTTTGCAGCGTTTTTTGTGGCAGCTGAGTTTGCTTTGGTTCAAACCAGATCAAGTCAGCTTGAGGATATGCTAGCAAATAACGAGGGCAACCGTCATAAAATTAAGCGTGCATTGCACATGACCCATAATTTGAATGAATATTTATCAACAACACAGGTCGGTACAACTTTAGTGGGAGTTGTTTTAGGGTGGTTTTCAGCAGATACATTTGCGGCACTTTTTGAGAGACTATTAAATTTGACACAGGTAAATTATTCAATTTTACGTTCTATCAGTGCAATCTTAGGTCTAATTTTGCTAACCTATTTAGAAGTTGTTATCACTGAGATAGTACCTAAAAATATTGCTATTGATATGCCGGTTAAGATTTTACTTGAAATTACCTCACCACTACAATTTTTTCATACTTTGGTTTATCCATTTGTTTGGCTTCTTAATATAAGCTCTAATGGTTTATTAAAAATATTAGGTTTTGAACCTGCTGATGAAGAAAATCAAATTTATTCACAATCTGAAATCATTAAATTATCACGCAAGGCTGTTCATGGTGGATCACTGGATAAAAATGATCTTACTTATATGACAAGAGCATTTGAATTTAACGATAAAATAGCTAAAGATATTATGACAGATCGTACAAGAATCTTAGCGATCAATTCGACTGAATCAATTAAACATGCTTTAAACATGTATTTAAATGATGGCTTTAGTAGATTACCGGTTGTTCGTGAAAACAATAAAGACGATGTTGTGGGTTATATTTATGCTTTTGATGTCATTCAGCAGAGTCAAGTTGATGCTCAAGTCCCAGTGACTAGAATTATACGAACCATGATCACTGTTCCAGAATCGATGCCTATTCAGGATATTTTGCATTTGATGATTAAAAAGCATACCCCAATTGTTCTAGTCGTTGATGAGTACGGGGGGACAAGTGGAATTGTAACAGATAAAGATATCTATGAAGAACTGTTTGGAACGGTTAAGGATGAAATTGATGACGTTTCTGACGATTATATTATTAAGGATAAAGATGGCAACATTCATATTTCTGGTAAAACAACTCTATACGATTTTGCACGTTACTTTAGAAGTGATTTAAAGAGATTCCAAGATAGTGATATTATTACTCTTGGTGGTTATATGATGGAGCATTATCCCGATTTAAAAGAAAATGAAACTGTTGAATTTGATAATTTTGAGTTTAAGTTAGAGAAACGTGAACAAGGATTTATGAATTGGTTTATCGTTAAACAATTGAAGCTTAACCAAACAGATCAGTTTACTTAAAATAAAAAGTAGATAGATATAAGTCAACAAGACAATAATAAATGAGGCAAATGTCAACGCTAATTCTAGCGCATGATAAACGCACAGTTATGTACACCTTTCTAAAGATTTCGTGCCATAAGCACCCTCTTCTTTCAAGTAAAACAGCTGATTGCCCTCAAAACAATTTGCTATCAATTCAACTTTAATTATAGCAAAAGCATTGTGTTTACCGAAACTTTGCATACAACATAGAGTATTATATGAAATATTTATTGCAGCTAAAACCCACTTTTTAGATTTTGTTGAATAGAATATACTGCATAATAAAATGTTTATTTATCAAATTTAATTAAAAGCCAAAATATAAACTTGCTTAATTTGGTATTTTATCTTTTCCTGCAACTAAATGATTGAATCAGTCAGTACAAGATGTTGAAGGTATCGGTCGGTTCGTTAATTGAAGGTAATTAGCCGATGCAATTAAGTGTATTCAAAAATAAATATTTTAGCCCATGGTTTAATACAGGTTATAAAAAATTATCAAGGTGTTGAATGAACTTGAATCTTATTTAATAGATATTTGATTTGGGCAAATTTTTAAAATATATTCTGAAGATTGAAAGAACGCTGGATATTAATCTGAGCGTTTTTTTGTGTAATGGATTTTTTCGAGACTTGTAGCAGCTTTGGCAACTGTAGGTTGTCAGTTACGCATCACAAATTTGCTTGGCAAAAAGGAGGGTTAGGAGATAATTAGGCTAACAAATTTGAAAGGATGATTGTGATGGAAAATATTTTTGTTGAGCAATTAAATAAATTGAGACGCAAACAAAGATTATCCCAAAATGATTTGGCGCAAAAATTGTACGTTTCGCGGCAATCCGTTTCTAAGTGGGAGTTAGGAGAAACTGAACCGGATATTACTAAGCTGATTAACTTAGCCGAGATATTTGGTGTATCACTGGATTATTTATTGGCAGGTGTATCAACTAAACGGGATCTTTTGTTGAAAGTTACTGATTTGCATAAGTCATTTGCCTATCCGGTATTAAGGAAGGTTAACTTAACGATTGCAACGAGAGACCGTATTGCATTGTTGGGCAGTAATGGTGCGGGCAAATCAACCTTAATTAAAATAATTACTCAATTGTTGCAGCCAGATAGTGGTAAGGTTGAATTGTTTTATG
The DNA here is from genome assembly GCF_003692965.1 of Lactobacillus sp. ESL0246. Taxonomy (GTDB): domain Bacteria; phylum Bacillota; class Bacilli; order Lactobacillales; family Lactobacillaceae; genus Lactobacillus. The sequence continues at coordinate 15,314 of NZ_REHC01000006.1, forward strand.
ATCCCAAGACCGATTTAAGCATTATGCCTCAGGAAAATGTTTTGATTGACACGCTAAGGGTATCCGAACAGCTGCAATTAGAAGCCGCAATCGATCAGGTTTATGATGAGTGGAAAATTGATGCACTACTCGAAAAATTTAATCTTAAGCAGCAGGCTAAACTTGCTATTAAAAAGCTATCTGGTGGTCAAAAACGCAGATTACTTCTTTTGTTAACTTTGATTAAGCCGAGTAAGTTTTTTATATTCGATGAGCCGACAGCTGGAATGGATTTAAAAACAATCGATTTTTTTTGGCAGCAGCTGGATCATATTAACAGCACGGTTTTAACGACAACTCATGATTTTAACCAGATTGATAAGTATTTTTCTCGAGTTGTGTTGCTCAAAGATGGGCAAATTGCTCAGAATGTCAATGTTGATGAAATTCACCAGCATCATCAGACAATTGAACAGTAGTACCGGCATTTTAACGATGGCAAGGAGACTAATAATGATTAAATGGCTACAATTAAAAAACATTTTGCACAATCCTCGCTTCATAGTGTTTACAATTATTATTCCGATTTGCTGGTATATATTGATGCTGAATGCAATTCCTTCTTACACTGGTATCAATTATGCAATTTTCTTAATTGCCTGTTTGTGGGGGATTGTCGGCAACTCAGTTGTAACTTTTGGCAAAAGAATCAATACGGGCAAGCAGTATTATGCATTAAAAGATAAAACATCATTTTATTCCCTGGGACATTATTTGTTTGATCAGGTATTGCTGCAATTAATTCTGAATCTAATTATCATTATGGCGAATATTATTATCGGTGTTGGCTGCTCTAAGATAAAATTTGATGATAAATTGATTATTTGTATGCTGCTATTAAGCAGCGCTGGTATTTATAGTAGTGTGATCGGCTTTACATTAGGAATGCTCTTGCAAGAAGACACGCTTGATGAGTTAACTTTTTTCTTAATGCTAATTATGATGATGGTGATTAGTCCCTTTGAATTATTTAAACAAGATACTTTCACTAAATGGCTCACTAACTTGCAAAAAATGTTTCCCTTTCACTATATCTTTAGTGCAGTCAATGATTTGTTAACTAGACAATCCTTTGTTAAGGATTTAGCCTTGCTATGTTTAACATTTGTTGTAACACTAATTCCGTGGTTAATAATTATTTGGTGGAAAGATAAAAAGGGTACAATAAGTGCTTTTTAATAAATCACATGATTATGTTAAGTACTCTTGTTATCAACAATTTATATTGTAAATGTTAACAAACTTGTCGCTTATAGGCTACGCGAGGTTGTTAATTTTATCCGTGACTATAATGACTTAACTTGAAAGCTAAAAATCACCGCGAAAGAGAGTGGTTTCTAGCTTTTTTGTACAAAAATAAAGACGAGGGTGCAACACTTAATATTTTAAATTTACCCTCTTTGTGTGGTATTGAAGATCCCAATTTGCGGCAACTAAAAAATAATCTTATTCTTGAGTATATAAATATCAGGCAGAAAGTGATCATGAACGAATTAAGGAGCGCCAACGTCAAGGTATCGAAATAGATAGCTAAAGCAGAAGGTCGCTATCATGGGCGTAAGCCTAAATATTCTAAAGATAGTCCACAATTGCAACACGTTTTTAGACTTTATAAGAGTGATATGACCGACACCAGAGTAGTAAAATTAACTGGTATCAATCGCGCAACTTTCATACGATATAGAAAAAAATTGAAATCGTTTATTAATCTTTCTATTATCACAAGGCGATAGAAAAAGCAGGCTTTTGGTGTTCATTTCAAAAGTACTACTTTTCAAATAATTTATTTACTTCTCCAATATAATCTACCGTCATCCGTTCTATTCAAAAAGTTATATTCTATTAAATCACGTCTTCTTGTAACATAATTATCTATAAGTCCCATTAAAATGAGATTTACATCCTGTTCAGAGTATTTCTTTTCAGGCTCAAATTTAGTCGCTAAATAAGATAAGACAAGTAATCGATTTTTTCTTTTCCCGGCCAAATTTTCACTCTACCTCTAGAATCCACGTACTTATCTAATGTAATGTTATGCTCCATTAACTCTTACTGCCTTTCTATTTAACAAATAGCTTATTCCCAATAAAACTATCCCTAAAGTTGCTAAAAAATTTAAGCACTACCAATTCTAAAATTATCTGATATATAACTATTAATTGACAAAACAATTACAGAAACACCCGCATCAAGTGCATTACTGACTGAAATTATTGTTGCCCTATTAGATTCCATTGTAATACTTTGTTGTAGTATTGTCTCTTGAAGAATTTGTTCAATACTACCGAATATAGTATTGAGCAAAAAGAAAAATTTTGATAAGTTTAAATCTTTAATTAAACAATAAAAACAACTTAGAAATCAAGGACTTGGACCTTAAACTAATATGCTATTCATGACACAATATAGCTGTAAAGAAAAAGAAATCTTGCAAAACAAGACTTCCCTTCTAAATATCAAGCCTCCGCTTTAAATGCGGCTGACAATTATAGTTTTACGAAAGAATCTACCATAACTAGCCAAAATAAAATTAACCCTCTAGATTGGACCAAAATCCATCTAGAGGGTTAACTTAACAGTCTTCTTTTTATTTGATTATTTTATTTATTGGTAACGCGTCCAATGATTTCAGGCTTAAGTACACCAATGTAGCGAAGATTGCGGTAGGCATTCATAAAATCTAGTCCATAACCAACAACAAATTCATTGCCTACTTTTGAACCATAATATTCAATATCAACATCGGTTCGTCTGTTAGTTTCTTTATTAAGTAGTACGCAGCATTTGACACTTTTGGCGCCTCGTTCTTTGAGCAGATTCTTCATATACTTTAAAGTAAGACCAGTATCAACAATATCTTCGACGATAAGTACATCGCGACCATTGACATCAGTCGTGAGATCTGAAATCAACTTAACTTTTCCAGAAGATTCAAACCCATTGCCATAACTGGAAACATCAAGAAAGTCAATTTCTTCTTTAACATCCATTTCTCGTACCAGGTCGGTTAAAAAGAATATTGCGCCTTTAAGTGCACCTACAATAAGAGGATTTTTTCCCGCATAATCTTCAGTTAGCTGTTTGCCTAGTTTAACGCACATTTTATGAATGTCGTTTTCGGTAAACAACTGATGGTCAATAATACTGTTAATATTGTCGTTTTTCGGCATTGATTTACCCTTTACCTTAAAATTTTTGAATTACTAATAGTATCAATTATATCATTTTATGGTTAAAAAAGCAGACTGTTTTAAACTTTTTTTGTCAATAGTTGTCTAAATTACGGACAAAATTATTATATTAAATAAAAATAGTAGGATTAACTGGATATTAACTCAAATTTATAGAGTTATTCCTAAAGTTTTTGTTACAATGAAGAAAGATATTAAATTAAAGAGAAGGCATTTAAATGAAAAAAGAAAAAGAAATAAAAATGCTTAAAGCCTTTGCGGATGCAAATGCGACGTCAGGCTTTGAAGAAGAATTTGTTAAATTGTTCACGCAAACTGTCAAAGATTTTGCTGATATCAAAGTTGATGGTATGCTTAATGTATACGCTGCTAAGAAAGAAAATCAAGCTGGACGGCCAGTAATTCAGTTAGATGCTCATTCGGATGCTGTTGGTTTCATTACTCAGGCAGTCAGACCAAATGGAATGATTAAATTTGTTCCCCTAGGTGGATGGGTAAAATATAATATACCAGCATTGCGAGTAAAAATTAGAAATAAAGATGGCGAATATATTCCCGGCGTTGTTGCAACAAAGCCACCACATTTTATGACTGAAGCAGAAAGGAATAATGTTCCAGATGTTGCTGATATGTCAATTGATGTTGGTTCATGTTCGCGTGAAGAGACCATCAATGATTTTAAAATTGATACGGGTTGTCCAATTTTTGTTGATGTAAAATGTGAGTATAACGAAAAAACGGGATTATTCTTTGGTAAAGATTTTGATGATCGTTTTGGTGCAGCAGCAATGGCAGATGTTCTTGAAATTTTAAAAGAAGAAGAAACTAACTTTAATGTAGTCGCAGCTCTTTCTAGTCAAGAAGAAGTTGGACTTCGTGGTGCTTATGTGACTGCGCGAGCAGTCAAACCTGATTTAGCAATTGTGCTTGAATCTTGCCCAGCCGATGATACTTTTACCCCTGAATGGTTGTCACAAACCGGTCTTAATCGTGGACCGATGTTAAGGGATATGGATACTACATTTTTACCGAATCCTAAATTCCAACAGTATGCTTGTGATTTAGCTGATAAGAATCACTTACCATATACACGTTCTGTTCGGACTGGTGGGGGACAAGATGGTGCAGCCATTTACTATGAAAATGGTGCGCCTACAATTGTTATTGGAATTCCAGTTCGATATGAGCATTCACCATATTGTTTTAGTTCATATCATGATTTTAAAGCTTCAGTAGATTTAGCTGTTGCAATTATTCGCGATATGACTAAAGAAAAACTGAATAGTTTTACTAAATTCTAGAATTAATTTGGTGAAATAATATTCTTTATGTTATACTTTAATAAATTATAGTAAGTCACTAGGGGTGCCACATAGCTGAGAAATACCCTCTGAACCTGAACGGGATAATACCTGCGCTAGGGAAGTGTTAAAGAAAAAATTTAACGTGTACTCCTATTGACTCAAGTTATAGGAGTATTTTTTATGTTTACAAGATCATCGAAATGGAATGTTAAGTCAATCATTTTAATCGCACTCATTGGAATAATTATGGGTGTGGTTTATACTTATGGTTTTAACTGGGCATACAATTTAATTAAGTTAATATTAATTCCAACTGGCTTTGCGCCTGTGACGGATACTGTTTTTACTGGATTATGGTTAATAGCTGCACCGTTAGCAATTTATTTTGTTCCAGCACCTGGTTCAGGAACAATTGGTGAATTATTGTCTGCAATTGTAGAAATGGCTATTGGCGGACAATGGGGTGCAATGACACTAATTTCCGGAATACTGCAAGGTGCAACGAATGAAATAGGCTTTTTCCCTAAAAAAAGTCGTTATCAAAGATTCTCATGGACAAGTGTACTGACAGGGGCAGTGTTTGCGGGTTTGGCTTGCTTTATATCTTCTTATATAATATATGGCTGGAATAAGTTCAGTTTTCAGCTTCAACTGGTTATGTTTATTACCAATTTAATTTCATCAATTGTTTTTGATGGTGTTTTAGTTAAGCTAATTACCAATTTGTTTGACCGTGCGTTAAAGCCAAAAGTCGATTAAACGTTTAATTACAAATAAAAACGAGAGAAAATTTGCTCTCGTTTTTTATTTGATATCCTTACTTAAAATTGAATGAACTTTAGTTGTTAACATGTCAATGGCTACATCATTGTCTCCGCCTTCTGGAATAATGATATCCGCATAACGCTTTGTAGGCTCAATGAACTGATGATACATCGGCTTAACTGTTCCTAAATACTGCTCAATAACAGATTCAATTGATCTACCACGTTCTTGAAGATCACGTTGCAATCGGCGGATGAAACGAATATCATCATCAGTGTCAACGTAAACTTTAATATCCATTAAATTACGTATTTCTTCGTTAGATAGAACCAAAATCCCTTCCAAAATAATAATATCAACCGGATCAGTATGAATGGTTTCCTTGCTTCTGGTATGTTCTTTAAAATCATATACAGGCATTTCAATAGCTTCATAATTAAGTAAGCTGCGTAATTGTTTCGATAATAGCGGGATATCAAAAGCATTAGGATGATCATAATTAATATTGAGTCTAGCACTCATTGGAATCCCTGTATTATCTTTATAATATGAATCTTGTGTCATAATTAAAACATGTTCATTTTCTTGCATCTGTTCGACAATTTTATGAGCAATGGTAGTTTTTCCACTACCTGAACCGCCGGTAATACCGATTACGACAGGTTTTTTAAGTTGAGACATTGAGACACTCCTTTTTATCAAATAACATTTTACTTTACTTTATCAAGAATTGCCAATAAGTACGTTAATACAAATTTTTTGTTTGAAATCGATTTATATATCATAATATGGGAAATAGATAATTTTAAAAACAAAGAGGAATAGTTACTAACTATAATTTAATGCCAGTTAAATATTTTATTGATGTGGTATGAACACATTGTTTTATTACAGCTTCTAAAAGAAATTATGTTTCTGAAACTGTGGTAAGTTCTATAATTTAAAAAATGTGGTATTATATACAATAATAAATGAAAAGACGCATTTAAGATTACGTCTGATTTTTAATATTGAGAGAAGGTAATATTTATGAATAACTTTTTTAATAGTCTTATTTTTAGTAGAATGGTAGGAATTATATTTATTTGTTTATCAGTATATGAGCTTGTTAATGCTGTACGGTACACGAATGGTATTTTACACAAGGGGACGGACAATGGATTCTCTTTAGCAGCAATAGGTTATTCTTTCTTTTTCGGTATTATTTTATTAGGGATAGGAATTACAGGTCTCGTTCATCCATTTTAAATTTTTATATCTAGCTGGGCGTAATTCGGAGCTGAGAAATAATTGCACTAATCATCAAAAAAATGGAAAGCGCTATCCAAAAAAGTGATATAAGTGATATAATAGAATAAACTTATGATACATTTAGGAGGAAATATTATTATGGCAGAACAAACAATTATGCTAAATTGCAGTGCTGGTATGAGTACGTCTTTATTGGTAACTAAGATGCAACAAGCTGCTGAGGAGCAAGGACTTGATGTTAAAATTTTTGCTTGTCCAGCTTCAGAAGCTTCACAGCATCTTGATCAAGAAGAAATTGATTGTGTCTTGCTGGGACCGCAAGTCAGTTATATGAAAGATGATTTTGCTAATAAAGTTAAGGGCAAAGGTAAGGACGGAAAAGATATTCCTCTTGGTGTTATCAATATGCAAGCCTATGGCATGATGGATGGCAAGAAGGTTTTGCAACAAGCTCAAGATTTAATTAACGGCTAATTGGGGGATTATGATGGCAGAACAAAAGACAGCTGAACAAAAAGAACAGGAAACTTTGCAAGCAGCTATGGGGCTGATTGCAAATGGTGGCAATGCGAAGAGTCTGGCTTTTGAAGCTATTAGATTAGCCAAAAAGGGCGACATTGATGGCGCACGTGCTAAATTAAAGGAAGCAGATGATTCATTAACTGAAGCTCATAATTCTCAAACTGCGATGTTAACGCAAGAAGCGCAAGGCAATCATACGCAGGTTACTTTGTTAGTTGTTCATTCACAGGATCATTTGATGAACGCAATTACTTTTAGAGACTTGGCTGGTGAAATGGTCGACTTATATGAAAAATTGTATAAAGCGGATGTATTAAAATAAAAACGTTGAATAAAAGTTAAAAAGCGAAGTTTTTACGACTTCGTTTTTTTTGTGTGTCAAATTAAAGCTCTTTGTCAAATGATGTAAATATTTATAAATATTTTAATTTCCTGTACTTGGCAGTTGGTTACTTCAGTATTTTTGAATTATTAATTACTAAAACACATTGCTTTTTTAGCAATCAATGTAATTATACTCTGTTTTAACGCTTCACATACTACCTACTAAACTAATTGTAAAAAATGATTTTTTATTATATACTAAATTCCAAAACTTGCTTTCATTATAAATAAAAGAGATATGCTCTAACTGGTGGTGATCCTGATAAATAATAGTCATAAATTAACTTATATTGTGATTACAATAATTATATTATTAGGAATATATATTTTTTGTTCTGAAACTTATATCTCTTATGAATTAGATTATCAAATTAATGCAATGATTAAAAATCACGATATTAAAGAAATGAAAAAAGTATCAGATAATAAAAAAATATATTTATTTTTAGTACATCTTAATAAAAATGATTCTTGCAAAAATACTTCTGATTACCAAGGTGGAGATAAAAATATTTATTTGTATGGTACAGAAATCAAAGGAAAAGCAATAGGGGTTGATATGAAAAAAGAAAATAACTTCTATTGGAAAGTAGATAAACTTTATTTTACTGAAAGGTAAGTCATGAAAACATATGCAAATGCCAAAAATATAATTAAAACAATATTTGGGGAATATTTAAGGTTAGATCTTGGCAATATAAAGATTGGAGCTAACAATAATAATGACAAAAAACAAGCCTACAATGAGAGAACAGCTGTTAACAGATCATGCCTATAAAGTTGTACGGATTATTTCACTATGCGAACTCTTGCTAGTTTTAATCTTACCGCTTTTCAAGCTTATGGATTTAAGCGTTGGTGTTTTAGGCTTTCATTGGCTAACTTTAGGGGACTTATTTACGACATTTTTTCAACGCCAACATATTCTTTTTATTATAAGTATGCTTTTAGGTGAGTTATTAGCTCTAATTATTTGTGTTATTTTGTTTTTTTATATTATTTGGGCTTCAGGCAACATGGTTTTTGGCAAATAATATATACAAAGGTGTAAGCGCCCTATTTTCAGTTTTAATTTCACAATTAGACCAATAAATCAAATACAAACAATAAAACTTGGTCATTGTGATTGTGCCAAACGTGAGTCGAATGACCATGGGCGATTAGATTACATTTATTGCAATGCTGTTAACAGTTTCGGCAACCTAATTAGTAACTGCGAGGTTAAGGTTTTTAATGTTGAGCAAAAGTTCAATACAATTAAAGAGAGGATAGAAGCAAACTCCTAAATAGATTTGAAGAGTAGAGTCAATGAATTTTATTGTTGAGGGCTTAGGACCTCTTTTTTGCCTAGAGAAACCTATTATATAGAATAATCATAGAAACTAGATTAAGATATCTATCAATAGGATGAGCCAAAATTAATAGGTTTATGTAGTTTTAAACCATTAACTGTATTATTTAAATAACTCATCATTAAATAAAAAAACAGGAGATAATTTTCAAATAAAGAAAATTATCTCCTGTTGCATTCGCAAAAAATTGTGAGTCTTCTTTGGTTGAATTGCTGGTAATTAATCTAAATCTAAGCCATTAGTAGTAATAACTTTTTTGTACCAAGCAAAGGAATCTTTACGTGAACGACTCAGGTCTCCTTCACCTGCATCATTCTTATCTACGTAGATAAAGCCATAACGTTTATCCATTTGACCAGTACCTGCAGAAACAAGATCAATAGGTCCCCAAGGAAGATAACCCATTAAGTCAACCCCATCAATTTCTACGGCTTTTTCCATTTCAGAAATATGTTTTCTCAAATAATCAACGCGGTAATCATCATGAATAGAGCCATCTGCTTCAACTTTATCGTATGCACCAAGACCATTTTCAACGATGAATAATGGCTTATGATAACGATCTGTTAAATGATTTAAGGCAATTCTTAAACCTTCTGGATCAATTTCCCAACCCCAATCGCTACGTTCTAAAGTTGGATTTTTAGCAATGGCTTTAGATAAATCGTTTAATTTATCTGGTTCAACGTTTTTCGCGGAAACAGTAGTTGTTTGGTAGTAGCTAAAACCAACGTAGTCAACAGTTCCTTCTTTTAAGACAATTCGATCTTCATCGGTAATGTCTGTCCGATAACCATTTTTGTTAATATAAGTTTCAACTTCTTTAGGATATTCACCAAAAACGTGGACATCTGAGAACCAATCGCGGCGTTGTTCAAATTTATCTGCCAAGAGAACATCATCTGAAGATGGCGTTAATGGCCGAACAGGTGAATAATTAATCATACAGCCAATTTCGAACTTAGGATTGATCTTGTGACCAACCTTAACTGCTAACGCAGAAGCTACTAATTCATAGTGAGCAGCTTGGTACATGGCTGCCTCTTTTTCTTTCTCACTGAGATTATTAAGAATAATTCCTGAATTTGTAACCATTAAAAAGTCTTCATTATACGCAGACTGATTATCAATCTCATTAAATGTCATCCAGTATTTGACACTATCTTTGTATCGATTGAAACAAACGGTGGCAAAACGAATGAAGAAGTCAATCAACTTTCGATTGGTAAAACCATTATACTTTTTGACTAAATTGAATGGAATTTCAAAGTGTGAAAGAGTCACTACAGGTTCAATTCCATAATGATGGCAAGTTGCGAACAAATCGTCATAAAATTTCAGACCTGCTTCATTAGGCTCTTCGTCATCACCATTAGGAAAAATTCTGGTCCAAGCGATTGAAGTTCTAAAAGCCTTAAAACCCATCTCTGCCATTAATTTGATATCTTCTTTATAGTGATGATAGAAGTCTATGGCACTATGATTTGGGTAATTCTTTCCCTCAATGACGCCATCGGTAATTTCACGTGGCTTAGTTGCTGACCCAACAGTCATTACATCGGCAATTGACATTCCTTTGCCGTCAACATTCCAAGCACCTTCTAATTGATGAGCAGCAACGGCACCGCCCCATAAAAATCCCTCTGGCATTTTTGCTGAATACATAAGTATCTCCTTTTTATAACTATTATAGATAGCGCTAACAAATATATTTTATACCAATTATGATATATCCATCAAGTTAAAATGAAAATGATTAAAAAAATAGCGTTATAATGTTATTAGTGACAAAGCGAGGTATATTCTATGGCAGAACAAAAAGATTACGAACGCAAAAAGCAAGAAGATAATATTAAGTATTTGTACTTTAGCCGTTATTTGATGATTCGGTATAGTGTTGTTGTTTTTCTATTCACTAATTTAATCTGGCTCTTGATTTTAATACAATATCAAAAATGGTTAGGTATTCTTTTCGCGGGCATAGACACTATTTTATCTGGTATGGCTGCAATTGAGCAGTTAACTAAAATGCACAATCGTAAAGCAGATGTGCCACTGACTCGGCATTATTTAATGATTCAAATTATTTTTAACTGCTTACTGGCAATTATTATCTTTTTGCCAATAAATGATAATTTTTTCCCATTTATCACTACAAGTGATATCCGCTATTTAATTTTAGGATTGCTTTTTGGTGGAATACTTTTGGCTTATGTTTGTGAGCGACGAATTCATAACATTCGAATCGGAAAAGATAGATATATCAAAACAATTGATACATTTAAAAAAGTTAAATAATTGCTTGTATTTTTTAAGAAAGCGATTACAATAGTTATATGTAGTATATTAAGGATATGCTATATTGAAGGGAGTTTTAAAAATGACAGAAGCAAGTAAGAAACCGCTTAAGGAGCGAATTGCCGCCGCAGCTGGAAAATTTGCGGCAACAAGATTTGTGCGGGCAATTATGGATGCTGGTTACAGTGTGATCTCGTTTTCAATTGTTGGAGCGTTTTTCTTAATTTTGACGGTGTTGCCACAGATTATTAATACACCGGGATTTATAAGCTTTTATGCGAATACGATTGGCCGGTTTTCAAATTTATTCCAATCTGTGTATAACGCGACAATGGGGATTATTGCCTTGGTCTTCTCGGGCACCTTTGCTTATTCGTATACTAAAATTTATCATGATGAGGAAAAAATTAACTTAGTCCCGATGAATGGGTTAATGATGTTTTTAATGGGCTTCTTTATCACGGTAGCTGAGTTGGTCTGGAAAAATGGGCGAATGGAATTCGTGCAAGTTTTCAGTAAAACTCAGATGGTTGCTGGCGGTTATGAGGCCAATAACTCGGGTATATATCGGATTGGTGCAGTTGGGATCTTTATTGGGTTAGTTGTAGCTTGGTTGACTGTCCAAATTTATCGCTATACCATTAAGCATAACTGGCAAATTAAGATGCCAGCATCAGTTCCATCTGGCGTTGCTAACTCTTTTAGTGCTTTAATTCCAGCTTTTTGTATTGCTGTAATTATTGCGGCAATCAATGCTGCACTTGTTATGGCAGGGACTGATCTCTTTAAACTGCTATTTATTCCATTTTCATTCATCAGTGATATTGCTGATACTTGGTGGGGCTTTTTGATTATTATCTTCTTAATTCATTTCTTATGGTGGTTTGGAATTCATGGAGCAACAATTATTAGTTCGTTTTATACTCCAATCGTTTTAGCAAACATGGCTGCCAACGTTAAGGGGGCGCATCACTTTTTTGCGGGTGATCCCACCAACTCATTTATTACCATCGGTGGTTCTGGAGCGATGTTAGGTGTTGCTATTTGGTTAGTAATAGGAGCACGTTCAGCTCAATTAAAGGAATTGGGAAAGGTTGAAATTGTTCCGGCAATTTTTAATATTAACGAACCATTAATTTTCGGATTACCGATTGTATATAATATCGATTTAATGATTCCATTTGTTTGTGCACCGCTTGCTTCAGGTATTGTGGCATATTTGGGAATTAGCTCGCATTTGGTGCCAAAAATTATTGTGCAACAGCCATGGCCTACACCTGTTGGCTTAGGTGGTTTTATTGCTACTGCTAGTTGGCAAGGAGGGGTTTTGGCAATTGCGTGTGCAATTGTTGCTTTCCTTGTTTGGTATCCATTCATTAAGCACTATGATAATGTGTTATTAAAGAAAGAGCAGGCAGCAACAGCTGAATAAGGTTATTAAAATTAAGGAGTTGCCTATAATTTATAGGTGACTTTTTAATTTTAACAAAATGTAGTATATTACTTTATTAAAAAAGAGAGTGTGTTATATATGTTAACCTTTGGTAAAAAATTAAATTTTCGTCCATTATTAATTGCTCTATTTTGTTGTTTGTTTTTTGGATACCTGTCTAACTTAATACTATTAATGACTTCGGAAGAGTTAGGATGGAATTTTCGCACGGTTATTTGGAGTGCATTAGTGGGAATCTCGGTCTTTTTATTTATTACATTAATTTATTACCCAAATGTTTTGCAGGATGAATTCAATTACTTCACGATTTCTGATCAAGAAATAATATTTTATGATTATGGTGATCGCTATCAAAAGTTTAAGTTATTATTTTTAGGTAATAATGCCCCAGAAAAGCACATTAAACTTGCTGATATTAAAAATGTTCGAATTGTTGGAAAAAATGAAATTAAGAAGATATCATTTCCATTACCTTTTGATATGATGCATATTTATTTTATGGGAATTATTTCAATGCACTTGAATCCATTCGGTTTTGAATTAGAATTAGTCAATGGTCAAAAAATATATTTATCAATCGCTCGAGATCGAATTTATCATTCTGAAGATACGTCTATAAAGGCTACAGAGGCTTTAAATATGATTAAGCAAAGAATGAGTTAAGGTTTGATAAAACCAAATTTTGGTAATGTGTTCGCTTTCTTGTTATGATTAGTTCAGTAATAAACTTAACATGGAGGCTTATAAATGAAATATACTCAAACTAAAGAAATTTTAAACCAATTAGTTGCTGACTTAACTCAGATGCATATGATTGTTCATCAACATCATTGGTATATGCGTGGTAATCGCTTTTTAAAGTTGCATCCATACTTGGATAAGGTAATGGATGAGTTAGCTGATCAATTAGATCAAGTTTCAGAACGATTAATTACACTTGATGGTTCGCCTGTGTCGACTTTAAGTGAAATCGCTGAAAAGACAAAGATTGAGGATGAAAAGGGCAACTGGAATGAGACAATTGATCAGCGCTATGCCAAAATAATTGCCGGATACAAATATCTTGACAAACTTTATGAAAAAGGTATTGAAGTTAGTGATAATGAAGGCGACTATTCAACTAATGATATGTTGACAGGTTTTCATACTGACATTGAAAAACGGATTTGGATGATGTCTGGTGAAATTAATCAAGCACCTGAAATTGATCCAGAATAGGAATTTAATCAAAGACAAGTAGTTACTTGTCTTTTTTTGTGTCTTAATTAATCATAATCTTTGCTATAATAAGAATGATTTACGGGTACTTAATTGGTTAGAAAAGAGGGTATGTATAGTGAATAAACAAGAACAAGATAATCTAAAAAAACAAGCGGCAGTCAAGGCGGCAAGTTTTGTTAAATCCGGAATGCGGTTGGGTATCGGTACAGGATCAACAGTTGCATTTTTAATTGATGAATTGGGAAGGCGTAAAAAAGAAGAAGGACTAGAACTAGCTAACATTGTTACTACTTCAAGTCGAAGTAAAAGGCAAATGGAAAGTTGGGGCTTCAAAATTGATGAACTAGCGGATGTTGAGCAATTAGATCTGACAATTGATGGAGCAGATCGGTTTGCTGCTAATTTTGATGGTATTAAAGGCGGTGGCGGCGCCTTAACAATGGAAAAAAATGTAGCTGTTAATTCTCAAAAAGTAATGTGGATTGTGGATGAATCTAAATTGTGTACACATTTAGGCGACTTTGCTTTACCAGTTGAAGTTTTACCAATTTCATGTGAACAAAATTTTAGACGTTTTAAAAATGCGGGTCTAAATCCAGAATGGCGGGTGCAAAATAATAAGCGTTTTGTAACCCATTATGGAAACTTTATTATTGATTTACATGTTGATCCGATTCCAATTCCTGAGGGGCTAGCTTGTTATTTGGACCAAACAGTCGGTGTTGTAGAACATGGTTTGTTTTTAAAGATGTGCGATGAAGTAATTATTGCTCATGCAAATGGTGAAATTGAGGATCGAAAAAAATGATTTATTTAAATAACTATAAAATTTAGAACTAATAATTAAATGGTATTTAAATTCTCACGTCATTTAGGTGATAGATTTGGTATGATAACTTTATAAACTTTTTAAAAGAGGAGAAGCAAATGACTAAAAAACCTGTAATTATTAGTACTGATCCCGGAATCGATGATGTTGTTGCAATTACAATTGCGCTTTTTTCTGGTGAACTTGATGTTAAATTGATTGCTGCAACTTGGGGTAATGTTCCATTGGATAAAACTTTGAATAATACCTTGAAATTGGAAACTTTTTTAAAAACAAATGTCCCCGTTGTTTCAGGTGCTTCCCGTCCCTTACTACGAAATTTGATTGATGCATCCGATGTTCATGGTAAAAGTGGAATGGATGGCTATGATTTTCCTGAACCTGATACAAGTTTGTTGCAATCTAAGCTAGCAGCTGAAGCTATCCATGAAGTTGTAGCAAATAGTCAAGAAAAAGTTACTCTTGTGCAGATTGGTCCGGCAACAGATTATGCACTTTACTTTCGGCAATATCCGGAAGACTTGTCAAGAATTGACCAATTAGTAATTATGGGTGGTGCTATTGGTCGAGGAAATTGGGGTCCATATAGTGAATATAATGTTGCAGGTGATCCAGAGGCAGCACAAATTGTTTTTTCAAGTAATGTTAAAATTTTATTGGCACCCTTAGAACTTGGTCACCAAGCTTTTGTTACCCAAACTACAATGGAAAAAGTTAAAAAACTAGGTCGTGCGGGTGATATGCTCTATCATTTGTTATCTAAGTTAAATGATAAAACGGAAACCAACGGACGTGAAATTTATGACGCGTTGGCAGTTGGAATGCTGCTTAAACCGCAAATGTATGAATTTAAGCCAGCATATGTAGTTGTTGATACAAAAAGTCCCAATGCGTATGGTGCATCAGTGATTGACTTTGATAAATTCTTTAATAAGCCTGCTAATGCGCAGGTCGGAGTTCAAGTAGATCAAGTAGCTTTTGCAGAGTGGTTAATCGATGCAATCAGAAAAGTGAAGTAATTGAGGTAAAGCATGGCAGATTTTGTTTATCGAACAGTGATGCATGATATTAAGCAGAACATATTAGAGAATAAGTACGATGGAATGCGTCTACCTGATGAGCGAAGTCTTGCGGAACATTACCAGGTCAGTCGTTCATCCATGAAGAGGGCAATGGAGTTACTTTCCCAGCAAGGCATTGTTTTTAAAAAAAGAGGCAGTGGCACATTTATTAACCCGTTATATTTAAAAAATCAGTCGCTTTTTCGTTATGAGGGCTCAAATCTGGGTTTAACAGATAGTTTGAAGGTACCAGGAAAAACTCAAGGAATTAAGTTGCTTAATTTTAAAGTTATTAAGGCATCAGATGCTATAGTTCAGGATTTGTTTCTAAATCCAAATGATTTTGTGTATGAGTTTCGCCGTTTACGGTTGTTAAATAAACAACCTTTTTTGATTGAAACAGGATATTTGCCAATTAAAGTGGTACCTGAATTGAAACCAGAACACTTAAAAAATTCGTTATTTAATTACTTAGAAGATACTCAAAATAAGGTTGTTACTAAAGCTTTTTTAAATATTACGGTTGAACCTTCAAGTTCTGAGGATCAGAAATGTTTAAGACTTAAGCCAACTGAGCCTGTTGGAGTAATGGAAGGAATCTTTTTCCTTGATGATGGAACGCCTTTTGAGTTTTCAAGTATGCGAATACATTATCAATATATGCGATTTAATACCTTTGTTAATTTAGACAAATAAAACAGGCAATTGCCTGTTTTTTTGTTATAGTTAACTATTTATCGAGAAATTGTTGATCGTCCATAATAGGTCCGGTATAAAGAAATCTAAGGCTGATACCTTTGGATTTGGTACTTAGGCTCTTTAGCAGATATTGTTGTTTTGAAGACAAATGAAGATGGTGAATAGTAACATATGCCTGAATAAACATTACTAATTTTGTACAATATTCTTGAGGATGGTCATGAGTATCGAATTTATAAATTACTAATCCAATTGAGTCGCGTAATTTCTTGTACTTCAAAATATTTAATTCATTATAAATATTACTAAAAAAGCTTTGGTAAAATTGTTTTAATATTTGATAAACCTCGTTTAGTGCTTGCTTATCATTTTGGTTATTACTTAGATACATTTAAGAATCACTTTTTCAAAATAGGAATAATTTGAGTTTTTGGCGAAAACTGCTTCTTGATTTCTTGCGGTAAAGAAACATCTGTAATTAGGACATCAACTTGATCAAGAGAAATAGTCATATAAGGAGAAGTATTCTGACTATCGAATTTATGTTTTTCAGCTACTACAATTACTTGTTTAGCCCTAGAGGCAGCAACCCGAATAAGTTCAGCATCGCTCATTTTAGTAAGGTATATCCCATCACTTTTAACATTTGAAGTTCCGATAAAGGCGGTATTGAAGCTCATTCGTTTTAACAATTCTAATGCTGTAACTGAATAATTAAAGCGATGTTCTTTATCAACTTTGCCGCCTAATAACCGAACTTGAGGAAGATTTGAACGCATTAACTCAAGAGTGTTATCAATTGAATTAGTAACTATTTGAACATCAATTCCGTTAATGAGTTCACATAATTTTTTTAACGTAGTTGATGGACCGATAAAATCACACTGGTTGGGATGAACAAATCTTTTTGCCTTTTCGGCCATTTTTATCTTAAGTGGTGAATCAATTTTATTTCTAGTCAAAAAGTTAGGGACATCATCACGATTAACAGAAATTAACCCCCCATGAACGCGAATGGCTTGACCGGTTGTTGTTAAACGTATAATATCACGCCGTGCTGTATCGAAGGAAACATTAAAATAAGAAGCCAAGTCTTTGGTAACTAGATGATGTTTTTGATTCAAAAGCTGTTTGATTTCATAAAGTCGTTCTTCTTGCGTCATATTTCTTCTCCTACAATTAATTTAACATTTTAATTTGATAAGATTAATGGCTTTAAAGCCACTGAGTGTTTAAATTAAGTATTTTTCAGTATTTCGCCATATTAATGCTTAAGTGTAAAAATTATTTATTGTGAATTCAACTCTTATTAGAAGTCAATTCGTATAAACCCTATCATAGAAATTGGTTCGTCCCAATTTTTAAAATGGTTGAACTTTAATCAAAAGCTGTTATAATACTGTGTATAAACAAAGAAATAATTTTCAAGACAAGGGAGAATTAATATGGCAGTTGATTACGATTCAAAAGACTTTCTTAAAAGCGTTGATGCTCACTGGCGGGCAGCCAATTATTTATCAGTCGGACAGCTCTTTTTAATGAGCAATCCATTGTTAAAAGATGATCTTAAAGCAAGCGATGTTAAACCTAAGCCAATTGGCCATTGGGGAACAATCTCACCACAAAACTTTATCTATGCCCATTTAAATCGGGTTATTAAGAAATATGGGTTGGACATGTTTTATATTGAAGGCTCAGGACATGGCGGTCAAGTGATGGTATCTAATTCATACCTCGATGGCTCATATAGTGAGCTTTATCCTGAAATTCAGCAAAATGAAGCTGGAATGACTAAACTATTTAAGCGTTTTAGTTTTCCAGGCGGTTCTGCGTCTCATGCTGCTCCTGAAACTCCAGGTTCAATGCATGAAGGTGGAGAATTAGGCTATTCGATTTCTCATGGTACCGGTGCAATTTTGGATAATCCTGATGTTATTGCCGCCGTTGAAGTAGGCGATGGCGAAGCAGAAACGGGACCTTTAGCAGCTAGTTGGTTTAGTGATAAATTTATCAATCCAATTAAAGATGGTGCGATTTTACCGATTTTGCAGATTAATGGGTTTAAAATTTCGAATCCAACTATTGTTTCTAGGATGACCGATGAAGAACTGACTAAATATTTTGAAGGTATGGGTTGGCATCCGTATATCATTTCAGCCTATCAAGGCGGTGAATTTGATGGCTATAAGGATCATATGGAAATTCATGAAGAAATGGCTAAGCTGATGGATACTGTGATTGAAGAAATTAAGGCTATTCAAATACATGCTCGTGAAAATAATGATGCTTCGATTGTTAATTGGCCAATGATTATTTTCCGTGTACCTAAAGGATGGACCGGTCCTAAATTTGATCTTGACGGCAATCCAATCGAAAATTCATTTAGAGCCCACCAAATTCCAATCCCTGTAGCTCAAGATGATATGACGCATAAAGATATGTTGATTGATTGGCTAAAGAGTTATAAACCAGAAGAACTATTTGATTCAAACGGTGTACCAACCGAATTGGTTACTGCTGATAATGTTACTGGTGAAAGTCGCATGGCTATGAATCCAATTACTAATGGCGGTAAAAATTCTAGGCGACTAAGTTTACCTGATTATCGAAAATACGCTTTAAAATTTGATCAACCTGGTTCAATTGAAGCAGAAGATATGACGGAATGGGCAAAGTATCTAAGCGAAATTGCAGAACTCAATCCAGATAATTTCCGTGGCTTTGGTCCTGACGAAACAAAGTCAAATCGGCTGTTCAAATTTATTGATGAGCAAAAACGTCAATGGGAAAGTTCAATTCATACACCAAATGATGAAAATTTAGCAACGAGTGGACGTTTAATTGATTCACAATTATCTGAACATCAAGATGAAGGTTGGCTTGAAGGATACGTTCTTTCTGGTCGCCATGGGTTCTTTGCCACTTATGAAGCGTTTGGCAGGGTTGTTGATTCAATGTTGACTCAACATATGAAATGGTTAAGAAAAGCCAAAGAACAGTATTGGCGTAAGGATTATCCATCACTTAATTTTGTTGCAACTTCTACTGTTTTTCAACAAGATCATAATGGGTATACTCACCAAGATCCAGGCATATTGACCCATATGTATGAAAAGAATCGGCCAGATCTTGTTCATGAATACTTACCAGCTGATACTAATTCACTTTTGGCTGTTTCTAAAAAGGCCTTTACAGATCGTGAATGCATCAATATTTTGGTAACATCTAAGCAGGAACGCCCACAGTGGTTCTCGATTGATGAAGCAACTAGGATTGCTGAACATGGCTTATCATATATTGATTGGGCTTCAACCGATCAAAATTCTAAGCCAGATGTGATTTTCGCTTCAACAGAAACAGAACCAACTATGGAATCATTAGCAGCAATTGACATTTTACATAAGTATTTCTCTGACTTAAAGATTCGGTACATTAATGTGATTGATGTTATGAAATTGATGAATACTAAGGACAATCCAGAAGCTATTTCTGATGAAGAATTTGAGCAACTATTCCCAAGTGATGTTCCCGTTATCTTTGCATGGCATGGTTATAAGGCAATGATGGAATCAATTTGGTTTGGTCGCGGTCGTAGCAACGTTCATATTCATTGTTATGAAGAAGAAGGCGACATTACTACTCCATTTGATATGCGTGTTGTCAATGAACTTGATCGGTTCCATTTAGCGAAAGATGCTATTTTAAGTGTCCCACGATATGCTTCTAAGAGTACAGGCTTTGTAAATCAAATGGATACGCTTTTAGCTAAACACCATGATTATATTCGTGATAATGGTAAGGATATTCCTGAAGTGACAGAGTGGAAATGGACTGGCTTAGAATAAAGTAAATTTTGTTTAATTAAAATAAAGCGGTTAATTATTTTTGATTGAGGCTAACTTCTATTATCTTAAGGGAGTTAGCCTTTTTGTTTTGAAATACATCTTACATTGTAATTTTTATAAATTTTTGTTGATATTTACGAACGATTTATTATAGAATTTAATTAAATGTTAACTTTGATGCTAAAGTAAAGGAAAAAATGATGACTAAAAAAATTAATGTGTTAACCACAACGGATATCCATGGTTTTATTGCGAACAATGCCCAAGCGCCAGCGTTAGCTTTGCAAGGATTAAAGCAAAAATATCCTAATTCATTATTAATGGATAGTGGTGACTTTTTTGTCGGCAACCCATTGACAACTTTTTTTTGCGATGAGTTACCAATCTCACCGCTAGTAGAATACGCCAATAAAGTTGGTTTTGACGTTATGGTACCGGGGAATCATGATTTTGATCATGGTGTTCGTTATTTAAAAGAGCAAGTTAAACATTTAACCGCAGATTACGTCTGTTGTAATGCGTTTTCAGATAATGATGAGTTGCTTTTTCCTCCGTTTTCAATTAAAGAGGTGGCAGGTATTAAAGTTGGTGTTATTGGCTTGTTAACAAGCAGAATGTCTATGATTAGTGACTATGATGTAACATCAGGATTAATTGTTAAAGAGGCGTTACCAGAGCTGCAAAAACAAGTTGCGATTCTACGGGATCAAGTTGATCTGGTGTTGGTTGGCTATCATGGTGGAATTGAACGTGATCTCACTACCCATAACGAAATTAATTATGCCACTGGTGAAGATGAAACTTTTAAATTAGTAACAAATACACCTGGAATTGATGGATTTAGTTGTGGACACCAACACCGCGTTAACCATGGACAACTCGGCCAAACTTTAGTTGTTCAAGGAGGATATCGTGGAAATTATTTTGGTCACATGGCGTTTGAATTTAATGAGCAAAAAGAAATTAGTACACGTCAAGAAGAAGTTATTGCAACAGATACTCTGCCTATGCAGTCTGGCAAATTTTATAGTGAAGAAGTCTACCAGTCTTGGCTACAAACACCATTGAATCTTGACTACCTAATAAAATTTTTACAAGAAAAATTTGCAAGAAATGAAATGGGAGTTTTTATTAAATTAGAAGGTAAAACCAGAAAACAGGTAATTGATTCTTTTACAATTCCATATGGTGTTAGAATTTATCATTTAAATCAACAGGAATATAAGAAATTTACAAAGCAAAACTGGACCTTGAAGCAAGAAAACTATAAACTGGGGGCCAATGATTTTGTTATTCTCACTAATACATATGATGTACCTGAATATCGTTTAACGGATCAATTTGTAGATAATATTGTTGATGAGTATTCACACTACTTGAAGCAGCACAATTAAGGAGAAAATTATGGGATTAATTGGAATAATATTGGTATTAGGGTTGCTTTATGGGGTCAGTTTTGATCGTAAAATGATTGATTATAAATCAATTTTATATTTATTTGTTACTGAAGTTGTAATTTTATTTTTAATATTAAAGACAACGGTTGGTGACTGGATTATTAAGGGTTTGTCGAGCAGCTTAAATATTATTAGTGCTTCTAGCAGCAAAGGGGTTAACTTTGTTTTTGGTAATTTGAAAAATCCAGCAGCAGCCTCTCAGTTTTTCTTAGATGTGTTGCTGCCATTGATATTTATTTGTGCATTGATTGAATTGTTACAATATCTACGAATTTTACCATTCATTATCAAATATGTAGGTAAAGTACTGAAAAAGCTATTTCATATTGATGAAATTAATGCATTTACAATTTTAAGTTACCCGATTGTAAGTAATGGAGTCTTTGTTCCATTTAAAGATCAAATGAAAGATATGTCGCCTAATCAATTATTTACTTTATCAATTTATACATTGTCAAATACAACGCTGACAATGCTTGCTTCATATATGCATATTATTAAATCGGAATTTATCATTGTGGCGTTAGTCCTTAATCTATTTACTTCGATTATCGTTGCTAAAATCGTTGCCCCCTATGATATATCAAAAGTCAGTTATGAAATTTCTACTCAAAATACGAATCAAAAATCTCTCATTACTAGGCTGATAGACAGCATGAATCTAGGCTTTAAATTAGCAATTAATATTTCAATTTCAATTATTGGTTTCGTTTCTTTAATTACCTTTGTTAATATTATCTTTAAATCGGTTTGCGGTAAAACGTTGACAGCTCTTATAGGCTATGTATGTGCTCCAATTACATTTTTAATGGGTATAGATGTCCACTCTATTGTTAGTGCTGGTACTGTAATTGCAACTAAGGCTTTTACTAATATTTTCGTTGCAATTAACCAAATTAATATGAATACTGTACCGCTAAAAACTCAAGCAATTGTAAGTGTATTTTTAATTTCCTTTGCCAATTTACCAAATTTAGGAACAACTTTGGGAATTATGCATACAATGGTTGATGACAAACATGGTGAGGCGATTGCAAGTCATGCCTTACGTTTGTTTTTGGTTGCAACGGCAGTCAGTATTATTAATGGTGCTTTAGCGGGACTATTTTACTCATTTTAATTATCATTATTCTTGTTAAAAACAATAAATTTATTTATAATAAAATTAATCATAAGGGAGTAACAGCATTACCTGCGATAAGCCCAACAACCGAAGAAATACTTCTGGACTTATCTTAATTAGTGAGACTTGTGTGTCAGGCATACGAGTCTCTTTTTTTATATTAGGAGGTCAAAAATGCCCCAAAGTTTTTATAATGAAACAACTGAAGAAGTAGCTAAACAATTAGCCACTTCGTGTAATCAAGGTTTGACTGACATTCAGGTTAAACAAATGAGGGAAAAATATGGACCCAATAGTTTAGCCAGTAAAAGAAAAATTAGTATTTGGCAACGTTTTATTGCGCAATTTAAGGATTTTATGATAATCGTTTTGATAATCGCTGCTTTACTTTCGGGATTCGTTGCTCGAGAGTGGACTGATGCAGCAATTATTATGGTGGTTGTCATCTTAAACGCAGTTCTTGGTGTGTTTCAAGAAGCCCGTTCTGAAGAGGCAATTAATGCGCTAAAGAAAATGGCAACACCCAATGCGCATGTGCGGCGTAACGGACAAATTGTTGAAATTCCAAGTACAGATTTGGTTCCAGGTGATATTGTTTTATTTGAGGCTGGTGACGTTGTACCTGCTGATTTACGTTTATCGGTTACAAAAAGTTTGAAAGTTGAAGAATCTGCTTTGACTGGTGAATCAGTACCTGTCGATAAATCGGATACTCAAATTGATGAAAAAAAAGTTGCATTAGCTGATCAAGTTAATATGGCCTTTGCTAATACAAACGTTACGTACGGGCGAGGCGAAGGAATTGTTACTCAGACAGGTATGAATACTGAGGTTGGTAAAATTGCAGCAATGCTCAATAATGCTGATGAAACTGATACGCCTTTAAAGCAAAACTTGAATCAATTGGGTAAAACTCTAACACTTATGATTTTGCTGATTTGTGTGGTTGTATTCGCGGTCGGTTTCTTTACTAAAAAGGGAACGGAGCCGACTGATAAACTTGCAATTGACATGTTTTTAGTTGCAGTTTCACTTGCTGTTGCTGCCATACCTGAAGGATTACCAGCAATAGTAACGATTATCTTAGCTCTTGGTACACAAGTTATGGCAAAGCATAAATCAATTGTGCGTAAATTACCCGCAGTTGAAACCTTAGGAGCAACCGATATTATTTGTTCTGATAAGACTGGTACGTTAACTCAAAATAAAATGACGGTTGAGCAAGTATTTTATGATAATCAACAGCATACAGCTACTCAAAAAATTGAAGAATCTAATCATGCACTAATGGTGATGATATTAGCAAATGATTCAAAATTAGATGATAGTAATACGTTGCTTGGAGATCCGACAGAAACAGCTTTGATTCAATATGCGATTGATCATCAAATTGCAGTACCTGAATTATTAAAGAAACACAAGAGAAGACAAGAAGTGCCATTTGATTCAAGCCGCAAGTTGATGAGTACTATTAATCAAGACGATGAACAATATTTGGTTGCAGTAAAAGGTGCTCCTGATCAATTACTTGAGCGCGTGACGCAAATTGAACAAAATGGGCAAATTGTCCCAATTACACAAAAACAAAAACAAATGATTCTAACTTGTAATAAGGAGATGGCTCAAAAGGCGTTGCGTGTTTTAGGCTTGGCTTATAAAAAAGTTGATCAACTTTATGAAGAACCTACAACTAATAATGTTGAGCAAGATTTGGTTTTTGCTGGTTTAGTAGGAATGATCGATCCTGAAAGACCAGAAGCAAAGGAGGCAATTGTCGAAGCTCATCAAGCCGGAATTAGAACTATTATGATAACCGGAGATTTTCAGGTAACTGCTCAAGCAATTGCTGAAAGGTTGGGAATTTTAAAGCCTGGCCAAGATGAACAAGTTGTGACAGGTAGTCAATTAGATGAGTTTAGTGATAACTATTTAGAGCAACATGTACCAGACTTTAGTGTGTATGCACGAGTATCACCAGAACATAAAGTAAGAATAGTTAAAGCTTGGCAGGCTCGAGGAAAAATTGTGGCAATGACTGGTGATGGTGTTAATGATGCTCCTAGCCTAAAGCAAGCAGATATAGGTATTGGCATGGGAATTACTGGGACAGAAGTATCTAAAGGTGCCAGTGATATGATTTTGGCTGACGATAATTTTGCGACAATTGTTGAGGCAGTCAAGCAGGGGCGTAAAGTTTTCAGTAATATTCAAAAAGCAATCTTATATTTAATGAGTTGTAATGTTGGTGAAGTCTTAACTGTATTTATGATGACGATGTTAGGATGGGACATTTTAGCACCGGTGCAATTATTATGGATTAACTTAGTAACAGATACATTGCCAGCAATTGCGTTGGGACTAGAACCCGTTGAAAAGGGAATTATGAAGCGATTGCCACGGGGGAAAAAATCAAACTTCTTTAGCGGGGGCGTTTCGAGTTCGATTATTTATCAAGGTATTTTAGAAGGTATCCTTGTTTTAATAACTTACCAATTAGGACTAAATTTTGGCCCGCATACTGGCAATACAAATTTGCAGCATGCAGATGCACTAACGATGGCGTTTCTTACTTTAGGATTAATTCAATTATTTCATGCAGTTAATTCTAAGTATATTCATCAATCAATTTTTAATACGAATATTTTTGCTAATAAGTGGTTTAATTGGGCTATTCTGATTTCAGCAATTGTAATGGCTGCCGTTGAATTGCCGTTTATGACTAAATTCTTTGATGTAACTGAATTGAATGCCACTCAATGGTTAATTGTCTTATTTGCTGGAGTTTGCATGATTGTGATCGTAGAAATTGTAAAGTTTTGTCAACGACTAGCTGGTAAAAATTAAATATACCTAAATAAAACAGTGCTGTTTTGATGTAAATTTTAAAACAGTGCTTTTTCTTATAATCGTTTAGTATAGCCATAAAAAATGTTCTGGCTGTTTTTTAGAAGTACTGTTTAAACGTTTTTTATAAAATTTTTTGTGTATTACATATAATTTTTTGTTAAAATTGAGCTTATTTTTTAAAGTTCTTAATAGATTATAGTAGAATTTACTAAATACTTAGTTTTTAAATTTGTATTGACTATGAAAGGGGCGATAACAGTGTCGATGATAGAATTCCACGATGTGCAAAAATATTATGGCCATTTTCACGCATTACACGACATTAACTTAGAGATAGATCAAGGTGAAACGGTGGTTTTAATTGGACCTTCAGGTTCTGGTAAAAGCACTTTGGTACGTACTGTAAACGGTCTTGAATCAATTCAAAAAGGCAAATTGATAGTTAATGGCCACGATTTGTCTGATCCTAAAACTAATTTAAATATTCTACGTAGTGATGTTGGCATGGTATTCCAGCACTTTAATTTGTATAAAAACAAAGACGTATTAGAGAATATTATGTTAGCGCCAAGAATTGTTAGTCACATACCTGAAGAAGAAAACAAAAAGCAAGCCATGGAGCTTCTTGAGATGGTTGGTTTAGAGAAATGGGCACACAATATGCCATCACAGATTTCTGGTGGGCAAAAGCAACGTGTGGCCATTGCCCGAACGCTAGCAATGAAGCCAAAATTAATTTTATATGATGAACCAACATCCGCGCTTGATCCTGAGATGATTGATGACGTTTTACAAGTCATTAAAAAGGTTACAAGTGAAAGCAGGATGACATCATTAATAGTGACACACGAGATGGGTTTCGCAAAAGAAGTTGCCAATCGGGTAATTTTTATGGATAAAGGCACCATAGTTGAAGATGATGATAGTGATAGCTTTTTCAAGCATCCGAAAACGGAACGAGCACGACAATTTCTAAGTAAAATCATTTCACATTAAGGAGGCCAAGTATGAAAAAGAAATTTTGGCTATTTCCGCTAATGTTTTGGGTACTATTTTTGACAGGTTGTGGTCAAAAGATGAATGATCAATCTGTTTTAAATAGTGTGCAACAAACCAAAACAATTACCTGGGGTGTCAAAGGTGATGTGAAATTATTTGGGCTAGTTGACGTTAAAGATGGTGAACAAAAAGGCTTTGATGTTGATATGGCTAAACATATCACTAAACATATTTTGGGACCAGATGGTAAAGCAGAGTTCGTAACTACAACTTCTCAATCAAGAATACCTTTACTTAAAAATGGTAATGTTGATGCAGTAATTGCAACCATGTCGATTACTCCAGAACGCAAAAAAGTAATCTCTTTTTCAAATTCATATTTTGATGCTGGTCAATCATTATTAGTCCCTAAGGATTCAAAAATAAAAGGTACCAAGGATCTTAATGGTAAGACGGTCATTGGTGTTGTTGGTGCAAATTCGGTCCAGAATATAAAGAAAGTTGCACCTAAAGCAAAGGTAATTGAACTTCAAGATTATGCTCAAGCAATGAATGCTCTGAAATCACATCAGGGTGATGCCTTAACAACTGATAATGGTATTTTATTTGGATTGGCAGTTCAAAATCCTGGATATGAAGTTCGCGGTGGCACTTTCACTGTTGAGCCGTATGGAGTTGCAGTTAATAAGGGACAAACCTCATTTACCAAGGCTGTGGACAAGGCAGTTCTTGAAATGCAGCATAGTGGTGAATACAATCACTTGATTAAAAAGTGGTTTGGCGATGTTCCGGGATTTAATTATAAGGAGCTGTATCGCCAATGATCAATATATTTTCTAAATTTAGCAATCAGTTGTTAGTAGGATTAGGCTGGACTGTGTTATCTAGTATTATTGCACTGTTTTTTAGTTTAGTCATAGGCACAATTTTTGCAATAATGGAAGTGGTTCCCAACCGAGTAGCACGAATAATCGGACGTTCATATGTTGAAATTATGCGAAATATACCCTTGCTTGTAATTACGATGTTTTTTTATTTGGTTATTCCAATGTATATCGTTAAAGTAAATGGATTTACCGCAGGAACAATTGGGCTAACACTGTACACATCAGCATTCATTGCTGAAACAATTCGCTCAGGAATTCAATCAGTTTCAGGCGGACAAATGGAAGGAGCCCGTTCAACAGGGATGACCTATTGGCAGGCAATGAAATATATTATCCTTCCGCAGGCATTCAAAATTGTTATCCCGCCTTTAGGCAATCAATTTGTTAATCTAGTTAAAAATTCCTCAGTTCTAGCTTTTGTTGCAGGTTTTGATTTGATGTATCAAGCAAATGCGATTGCATCGACAACCTTTGATACAATTAACAGCTATTTGGTAGTTGGAGTATTATATTTGATTATTACCCTACCAATTAGTTACTATATGCAATATCTAGAAAAGAAATTAGCTTAGAGGAGGTGCAGTCAAATGCAAAATTGGATTAATGCTTTTACATGGCTTAATTTACGCTTTTTATTGATGGGCCTCTGGGTAACTATATATATTTCCGTGATTTCGGTTATTCTAAGTTTTATTTTGGGTTCAATTTTAGGAATTATTCGCTATTCTAAGATTAAATATTTATCAAAAATAGTTGGGTTTATTATTGATATTATTCGTAATGTTCCATTATTATTGATAATCTTTTTTACCTATTTTGGATTACCAAACTTTGGACTAAGGCCGGAAACGATTCCTGCAGCAATTATTGCGATGACAATTTTTGAATCTAGTATGATTGCAGAAATTGTTCGTTCAGGAATTGATTCTGTATCTAGTGGTCAAATGGAAGGCGCTCGTTCAACGGGGATGTCGTTTGTCCAAGCATTATGGCATATTATTTTGCCACAGGCTTATAAAAATATGATTCCAACAATTATTAGTCAATTTGTTTCCTTGATTAAGGATACATCATTAGCAACGATTATTGTGGTTCCAGAAATGATGCAGCATGCACAAGTAATATATGGCCAAAATGCTAATTATATTTTGCCAATGTTTGCTGCATTAGCAGTGCTATATTTCATTGTTTGTTTTACTCTTTCAGTTATAGGTAATATAATTGGTAGACATTTAACATAATAATAAAACAAATAAGGCTTTTGCTGTTAAGGTAAGAGCCTTTTTTATTTTATTTGAATGGCAGAAGCTACTGCTAGAGATTACTAATAATCAAAGAGTAAGGTTATAATTAGTGGGTATTATAATTAAATTAATCAAACCTTTTAGCAAAAGCGTCAAGAACTAGTTTAGAGTAGGCGATAGATTTGCTTGCATTTGCGATGATGTTTCTTTTAGAAAAGAGGGAGCCACAATTAAACTCGACAATTCGGAGTTCTCATTAACAATTGTTAATGAAATTTTTAACAAATTTCAAGGTTTGCATAATAACGTTATTCAAAAAGGCAATATCGGCAGTAAGTATGTGTATGCTTTGCAATATAACAATCAATACGACCCGCATAATTATGTCTATCGTGCAAAAAAACGTCGCTATCCTATTTTTAAAAAAGTTTTCAGTGCATCAAAAATTGCTGGTGGTCATACACAGACATTTATGTATGCTAATCAAAAAAGCAAATGGTTTATTGGTACTAAAAAAAATCAAGCTGGCTGGTCTACACAACTTGCAAGAGTGGAAATTCCTTCTAAAAATCAACATTTTAGTAATACAGAATTTTCTCGACTCGCTTATCTTAACCGAGCCGGACGGGGGTTAAAAGTTGATGATACTAGTGGAATAGATGAATTTAGTAGGTTCACGGGAAAAGACTTTCTAAGATTTGATGCGGCAATTTCACCGCAATATAAAACTTTTCTGTTAGCTACAGTTGATCGAAAAAAAGATAATCTTATTAAAGGTGATAATGGATATTTTATTTTATATGATTTAAACGAGATTAATCAGGCTCTCGATGATACAGATGGTAGTTATGTTAATTTGGGCGAAATACCATATTTAAGTGAATTTTATATTAAGCATATTACTGCTAAGAGTAAAATTGGCTCATTACAAGGATTTGATTTGGATGATAATAATAATGTTTATATTTCAAGTGAGTATGGTCCAGTAAAAGGTGGCGTCAGTAAAAAGCCAAGAAGAATTATTAAAATGCCGTGGGGTGTTTGGGGACAATCAAATATGCGTGAGTGGGAAATTTTAGATTTTGATAATGCAGATATTGATATTCCAGGCTATGCAACGGAGCTTGAAAGTATCCAAGTAATTGCTCAAAATGATTTATACCTGACAATTTCGTATCATAATTCTGCTGGGACTACAACGAGAAGTCGTATTTATCGAGTTCGGTGGTAATAAATTGGACTATAACAAACAGAACTAGATCTAATAGATTTGGTTCTGTTTGTTATTAACTCAGTAAGTATCTTTTAATTAAGAAAGTTAAAAAACTGGTTTTGATAAATTTAACAATTTAAAGACTTACAACTGTAGTAAATATAAAAAATGCTTTTCTAGTATTTCATCTTTTGGTTTTTTGGGTAATATAGTAGTAAATAGACAATACTATTAGAATCTGGTAATTAAAACATTCAATGATTTTGAAGATTACATCTGAATCATGCCATACTAGTTTACAATTGCTAAAAAAGTAATAAGCAACATTAAAAAGCTTGAGTTAAGTCTGTTGTTTCTTATAATTTGGAATTAGAATAAGGATTGGGAAAGTTTATTAATGAAAAAATTTTTGTTTCGTCTATATTTAAACCTAATGAAACTAGTTGCTCGCTTTACGCGCATCAATAACAAAAGTGTCGTTATCTTGAATGGTGCTGGTCGATCTGGATCAAATGGTTATATATTTGCGAAGTATCTTCAAAAAAATCATCCGGAATATAAAGTCACTGTTGTAGAGCCGTGGCCCTCCTCACATTTGCCCTTTTCAATTTGGCGTAAGATTGGACAGGCTAAATTTATTGTAACAACTCATCAGCCATTTAAAATTCATTCTAGGCAAATAAATGTGCAATTTTGGCATGGTGTTCCACTTAAACGAATGGGTATTATGGCAAATAATACTGATCGAAAAGCTGATCTGCGCAATGTAAAATTATGGCAAAAAAATGTGGATATTGTTTGTTCAAGTTCTGACTTATATGAAACTATGATGAGTGCATGTTGCGCAATTGATACTAGTAAGTATCAGAAGGTCGGCTTTCCTCGTACTGATGCCTTAAAAAATCCAGTGATCACTAAAAAGCAACTTTTGTATGACTTATTTAAGCAAATTGATGATCAAGCTCAGATTGGGATTTATATGCCGACATTTCGCTATGAACTTGAAGATAGTCAAATAATAAATCAAATTAAAGCAGGTAATTTTTTTGCGTTACCGGATTTTGACATTGAGTCGTTAAATCAAAATTTAAAAAGGCAGCATCAATATTTATTGGTTAAATTACATCCGTATGAGCAGAAGCTAGTCGGAAATTTTACTAGTCAATATTCCCAAATTGCCTTCCTCAATGATGATTATTTGTTTGAACATGAATGTGATTTGTATGAACTTCTTGGTTCTACTTCATTTTTAATCACCGATTTTTCTTCGATTTATTTTGATTATCTTGCGTTTGATCGCCCTATAATTTTTATTACTAATTTTTTGGCACAATATCAAAAGAAACGAGGATTACTAATAGGTCCTTACACTGAGGTAGTACCAGGACCGTGTGTTAAAAGTCAAAAAGAGTTGGTAGCTGCTTTATCGGCTCCCAATAATTATCAAACAAAACGACATTATTGGTATAATTTAACAAATCAGGTTCAAGGCATTTCGGCTTGCGATGCCATTTTTAAGATGATGACTAAAGATTAGAGGAAAGTTGTGAAACGAACTTTTTTAAATATTTTATATAATGCTGTTTATCAGATCTTTCTCGTTTTAGTTCCACTAATTACGGTACCCTATCTGTCAAGAATTTTGGGTCCTAAAACATATGGTATTTATAGTAATGTGAACAATATTGTGCAATTTTTGATGATTTTTTGTACTTTATCTGTGTCATATATTGGAATGAGAACTATTTCGCAAGTGCGCTCTTGCGGCAATCAAAAAGATTTGACAGATGCGTTTTGGGGATTGTGGTATTTTCAAGCAATTGCTGGCGTAGTGACAATTGTATTTCTAATCACAGTCGTAAGTTTTTTCCACATTAAATATTGGAATTACTTATTATTAATGGTTCCATATTTAATTTCAGCACAGGTTGATATATCGTGGTTTTTTCAAGGATTAGCGGAATTTGGACGAGTGGTTTTAAAGAACACAGCTGTTAAGCTGGTTTCTGTTGTGCTAATTTTATTATGGGTAAAAAAGCCAGACGACCTTTGGAAATATATGTTGATAATGTCTATTTCAACGATGCTGGGATCCTTTGTTTTTTGGTTTGATATCCATCGTTATATTGGTGTACCGGTTAAACATTTTTATCAGTTTCAGACAACAATTAAGGCAATCATTACTTTATTGATTCCTCAAATAGCAACGCAAGTTTATACATCACTTGATAAACCGATTCTCGGGTTGTTTCAAAATTCCACTCAAGTTGCTTTTTATGATAATTCACAGCGAATTTCAAACATGGTGTTAGGGATAGTTACCAGTATTTCTTTGGTTATTATGCCCAAAATGGCAAGTGAAAGTAAGGAAGAACAACGAATAATTTTAAAAAAATCACTGGAAGCGACTGTAATGCTAGGAACCTTGTTTGCAGTAATTATTATGGCGAATACAAAAGAATTTGTTCCATTTTTCTTTGGTGCTAAGTATATTCCAATGACATCACTAATGTTCTTTTTTTCATTAACAATTATTATGATTCCAATGGGTGGAGTCTTTGCCAATCAGTTTGCACTTGCTAATCATCGTGATCAAGACTATGCCTTACCAGTAATTGTTGGCGCAATTTTGGAAGTGATTTTGAGTTATTTTCTTGATCGCTATTATGGAGCCACGGGCGCGATGATTGCCATATTAGCGACCGAATTGATAGTTTTAATTTTGCGGTTATGGATTGTACGCGATGGGTATGATTTTAAATACTCTTTTAGAGAAGTTCCCAAATATTTTTTAATTTCTGTGATTGTGCTAATAGTTGGAATGGTTATACCACAAATTGTGACATCAGTTTTCTTAAATATGGCAATAAGATCAATTATTATGGCTTGCTTGTATTTTACTTTGATGTTTTTGATGAAGCTTGATTTTAATCAGGATATCATAATATTGTTCAAAAAAATTTTTAGGAGAAGTTAAAATGATTCCCAAAATTATTCACTATGTTTGGGTTGGCGGGAATCCGAAACCCAAAAATATTCAACGTTGCATGAAAACGTGGCATAAACATTTACAAGATTATCGATTTATGGAATGGTCTGAAGATAATTTTGATCTTCATGAAAATAAGTATATTGAGCAAGCTTATCAGGCAAAAAAGTGGGCCTTTGTATCTGATTATATTCGTGCCAAAGCCGTTTATGAATATGGTGGTATTTATCTTGATACTGACGTTTTGGTCTTAGACAATCTGAAAGAGTTACTTGTTGATCGTGCTTTTGCTGGATTTGAAAACAAGGATAATCCGTTTACTGCAGTTTTTGGTGCTGAAAAAAAGCATCCGCTCCTTAAAGATATGGTTGATTATTATGATAATCGTAACTTTGTATTTGATTGTAGCAATCAGCTTGCCGGTGTGAATACTCTCTCTGTTTCTACAATTTTAAAAACTAAGTACGGTGCGCAGCCAAATAATCAAGAGCAAATGCTGAAACAAGGCATTCACCTCTATCCTGACGGTGTTTTATGCAATCCATCAGCAGCTTCGAAAACAATTCATGTTTTTACTGGAACTTGGATGGAGGGAGAAAAGCCGCTAAAGCGCAAGCTTGTAACGGCACTTAAGGCAAGAATTAAAACACCAAAAGAAGCATCACTTTATGCTAGGCTTTTAAGATAATGACACAGTATGAATTAGAACAGTTGGTCAAAGAAATTTCTTTTAGGTTTTTTGGACAAAAATTTTCACATCAAGTTAAAATTAATCACCGAATGACCACAACCGGAGGACGCTACCATTTAAACGATCATCATTTGGAAATTAATGCCCATTTTTTGCTACCACAATATCGTGATGAATTAATTGGAATTATCAAGCACGAATTAACTCATTATCATCTTCATCTAGCTGGCAAAGGATACCACCATCGAGACCGTGATTTTAAAGTTTTACTTAATCAAGTAGGTGGTTATCAGTTTACTCCTGATATTGGATTACGGCGTACGAAAAAAGTGCGTTATGCTTATTTATGTCAAGATTGTGGACAAAACTTTATGCGAGTGCGCCGGATCAATTTAAGGCGCTATGTTTGTGGAAACTGTGGTGGTAAATTAATTCAACTTACTCTTAAATAATTTGTATGATTTTGTTTGACAATGTATTTATTAAGAAACTATAATTTAATTATAAGATTAGGTACCTAACTAAATGGAAAAGGAGATTTTATAATGAGTCAAACAAGTGATAATTTAATGAAACAACTTTATTTTATTATGCGGGCAGGTCGCTATTACATGTTTAAAGGCGAACAACCAATTTCCGGACAGAAACGTGTTCTAGCGGTTCTTAAGCTTGAAGATGGCTTAACCCAGAACTATTTAGCAGAAATTTTGGCTTTAAAACCAGGTTCCTTGGCCGAACTGCTCAAGAAAATGGAAGTTAAAGGTTATATTGAACGTAACACTGATGAAAATGATAAACGAGTAAAGCGGGTTTATTTGACTGCGCTAGGCAAAAAAGAAGCTGAAAAATTAGAAAAAATAAGTCAGGAATATGATACTTCATCATTTTTCTCTGGCTTGAGTGAGGAGGAACAAATTGAGGTTAGTCGAAAATTAGAAAAAATTGCTAATGGCTGGGATGATGACTTTAAGCATCAAGCCCCAAAATTTGTTGATCCAACTTTTCGGATGAAGGCGTTTAGACAATGGCGCAGTGCAGCAGTACATCATGAATTTTCAAAGGAAGAAATTGAAACTATTCGTCATCGGATGTCGGAACGTAATTCTAATGGTTTTCACTGTCAATTTAATCACCATGGTTTTAAAGATAGATATTGTTCTGGGGAACGAATGAATCAATATGACAAAGACTTTTGGAAAAAGTTTTGGGGAAAAGATGATAAAGAAAGTTAATTAATAAAAAAGTTTTTCAGAATTGAAAAACTTTTTGTTTAAATCGGAAAAAGAAAGTAGAGATAGGTTATGGCGTTTAAAGCGCATAAAAAGGAGACCAAGCTTGTTAGTTTGCGAAGTTTTTGGCAATTATTAAGCAAATTACAACTAAAAAAGTCGCTCTTTGTAGCCGGACTAACATTAAGCTTAATTACGAGTGTCACCAATTTAGCATTACCGCTTTTAACGAGAAAGTTAGTGGACACGAGTAAATGGAATAGGGTTAACTTTTTTGTTCTTTGGCTGATTGTAATTATTTTTGTTCTTCAATTAATTCTAGGAACAATTGGTGGCTATCTTTTGCGTTTTTTTGGTGAAAGTGTCGTGAAAACTTTACGAGAGAAGTTATGGGCACATTTATTAAGATTACCAATTTCTTACTTTGATGAAAATAAGGCAGGTGAAAGTAGTTCACGACTTGTCAATGATACTGGAGTCATTAAAGACGTGATTGCAGCACAGTTTCCCAACTTTATAACTGGTGCATTGCAGTTAATTTTTTCATTAGTGATTTTATTTGTCATGGATTGGCAATTAGCAGCCTTAATGTTTATTGTTATTCCCATAGTTGCTTTAGTTTTACTTCCTGTTGGACGAATTATGACACGCTTAGGACGTAAATTACAGGCTGCAACGGCCAGATTCAATGGAGAAGTTAGTGAAAAATTAGCAGAAGTTAGGCTAATTAAAGCAAGTAATGGTGAAAATTATGAACGTCAAGAAGGCAATAAATTAATTGAAAAGATATTTCAAATTGGAATTTTGGATGCCAGAGTTGAAGCGATTTTACAACCAATGATGACGACCCTAATGATGGCAGCTTTTGCTGGTATCCTTGCTTTTGGAATTATTCGTGTTGGTCAAGGAACTTTGACTAGTGGTTCTTTGGTTGCATTTTTGCTTTACTTGTTTAATGTGATCACACCTGTTGCAAATTTTGCTGCTTTCTTTTCCCAAATTCAAAAGGCTCTCGGATCTACAGAAAGAATTCAAGCAATTTTTCGTTTGCAGCCAGAGGTAAGTATTGTGCAAGATGGCTGTACTTTACGTAATCAAACATTATCTTTTGAAAATATTAATTTTAGTTATCAGGTAGGTGAACCGGTTTTACAATCAATTTCTTTTACTGTTAAACCTAATTCTGTCATAGCCTTTGTTGGTCCGAGTGGAGCAGGAAAGTCGACAATTTTTTCGTTATTAGAACGATTTTATCAACCTGATTCAGGCCAAATTATGATTCAGGGACGTGATATTCAATCACTTGATTTACAAGCTTGGCGTGAACAACTTGGTTATGTATCACAAAATAGTGCTATTTTTTCAGGTAGTATTCGTGAAAATTTAAATTATGGGTTATCGCAAAAATTAAGTGATGATGATCTTTGGCAAGGGCTTAATTTTGCTTATGCAGCTAACTTTGTTCGTGAGTTCCCACAACAGTTAGACACACAAATTGGTGAACGTGGAATCAAATTATCTGGCGGACAAAAACAGCGATTAGCAATTGCACGGGCATTTTTGCGCAATCCGCAGATATTAATGCTTGATGAAGCAACTGCAAGCTTAGATTCGGAATCTGAGCGTAAAGTTCAACAGGCTCTAGAACAATTGATGTCTAATCGAACAACGTTAGTTATTGCTCACCGCTTAGCAACAATTGTTAATGCTGATCAAATATATTTCATTGAGCATGGCTACATAACTGGTCATGGAACGCATCATGAATTGTTAAAAAATCATCCCCTATACGCTCGTTATGTTAATGAGCAAATGGTTAATTAGTGTTTAAAAAAATGTTCAATAAAAACTTGTGTTGAAGTAAATTTTGCGCTATAGTATTGAATGTACTTGCGGGCATGGCGGAATGGCAGACGCGCAAGACTAAGGATCTTGTGATCGTTTTTAGATCGTGGAAGTTCGAGTCTTCTTGCCCGCATTATTTAGAGGAGCTATTGCTCCTTTTTTTGTCTATTAATGTTGGCATTCAAAATGCTACGTGCTCAAGTTTTAAGCAGTAGTTAATTTTTGAATGCTTTTTTTATTTTAAAAATTAATTACATTCCATAATTTAAACGTTGAAGAGGTTATACTTAAAGTAACAATTAAAAAAGCAAGGAATATTTCATGGTAAAAAGACGGAAGAACAAAAAGCAACCCAGTTGGCTGATCATTATTCATGTGTTTATAATTTTATTCTTATTGATTATTCTGTTTATTGCTATACGGTATTATCGCAGACAAGCAATTCAATCAGAACAACTTAGACAAGAACAGATTGCTCGCCAGCAAGCTCGGGCCAAAGTCATTAGAGAACATAAGGCATTTATTCAGAAAATAGGTCCAATTGCTCAAGAAGTAGATCAAGAATTTGCTCTCTTGCCAAGTATTACGATTGCTCAGGCATGTCTTGAAAGTGATTATGGCCAAAGTAGCTTATCGCAAAAGTATAATAATTTGTTTGGGGTTAAAGGTACTAATCCCAATACTTCCGCAGTTTTAATAACTAAGGAATACGAAAAAGGTAAATGGATTGTTGTCAAAGCCAGGTTTCAAATTTATGATTCATATGAAGCATCAATTAGAGCTCATGCACGACTTTTTCAAAAAGGCACAAGTTGGAATGCCCACCAATATCGACATGTATTAGCATCTAAAGACTATCAAACGCAGGCCAAAGCCTTAGTTAAGGATGGGTATGCTACTGATCCCAATTATGCAAATAAATTGATTAAATTGATAGAAGAATATCATTTAGATCGATTTGATAAATAAAAGACAAACCATTCCGAATACCGTCTTTATCTTTGGTACAATATAAGAGCTATAGAAATTTTGTGAAGGGAATCAGAATGAGCGAAGAATCAATTTTGGCTGGGTTAAATCCGCAGCAAGAGCAAGCCGTTAAAACCACCGAAGGACCACTATTAGTTGTTGCTGGTGCCGGTTCGGGAAAAACATCTGTTTTAACCAGACGAATCGCCTACCTTGTCGAAAAAAAAGGTGTCTTACCGTGGAATATTTTGGCAATCACGTTTACTAATAAGGCGGCTAGCGAAATGCGCGCGCGTGAGCAGAAATTATTGGGGTCACAAGCAGCAGACATATGGATGTCGACTTTTCATGCTCTGTGTGTCCGTATTTTGCGTCGAGACGCTGAAAAAATCGGTTATAATAACAATTTTTCAATTGCTGATTCGGCTGAGCAATTAACCTTAATCAAACATATTGAAAAGGAATTAAATGTTAATCCTAAAACATATGAACCTAAGCGTGTATTATCAACCATCTCTAATGCTAAAAATGATTTATTGACACCCGATGAGTTTGAAGCTAATAAAACATTGCCCTTTGAAAAGGTCGCGGCGCAAATTTATCATGAGTATCAAAAGCGATTGAAACATGATCAAATAATGGATTTCGATGATTTGATTATGCAGACATTGGTTTTATTTAAAACTGATGAGACCGTTTTACATTATTATCAAAATAAATTTCGTTATTTACTAATTGATGAATATCAGGATACTAATCGTGCTCAATATGAATTATGTCACAAATTAGCAGCCAAATATAAAAATATTTGTGTTGTTGGTGATGCGGATCAGTCAATTTATGGTTGGCGTGGGGCCAATATGGAAAACATTATGAATTTTGAGCAAGATTATCGAAATGATGGTGTTCAAACAGTTAAGTTAGAGCAAAATTATCGTTCAACCGGGCATATTCTATCTGCAGCTAATGCGGTAATTAAGAATAATCGTAATCGTAAAGCTAAAAAGCTCTGGACAGACCAAGGTGATGGCGAAAAGATAACGTATTATCGTGCCCAGAGTGGTGAAGATGAAGCTCATTTTATTATTAGCAAAATTCAAGAAAAAACTGAAAAAGCTCATTTTTCTTATAGTAATTTTGCTGTATTGTATCGAACCAATGCACAATCAAGAACAGTTGAAGAAGCATTTGTTAAATCAAATATCCCATATCAAATTGTAGGAGGACATAAATTCTATGATCGTAAAGAAATCATGGATATCATGGCTTATCTTAAACTGATAGCTAATCCTAGTGATACACTGAGTTTTAACCGAATTGTCAATACACCTAAACGTGGGATTGGAAATGTAAGTGTTGAAAAATTCATTTCATTTGCGCAAACGAATGGGTTGTCTTTACTTGATACATTTAATCATATAGGTATGGCTGGGCTATCGGTTCGTGTTGCAGATAAGTTGAGTGATTTTGGTGTAAAACTTCGTGATGCAATTAACTATGCTGAAAGTCATAGTGTGACTGGCTTAACAGAAAAGATTCTCCAAGATTTTGGTTATACAAAAGCGCTCAAAGACGAAAAAACTATTGAAGCTGAAACTAGACTAGAAAATTTAGATGAATTTTTATCAGTTACTAAGCGATTTGATGATCAGTATGAAGCTAGTGATGATACTAGCGCACTGAGTGATTTTTTGGCAGAAGTTTCGCTACTAA
The DNA here is from genome assembly GCF_003692965.1 of Lactobacillus sp. ESL0246. Lineage (GTDB taxonomy): Bacteria > Bacillota > Bacilli > Lactobacillales > Lactobacillaceae > Lactobacillus. The sequence goes on from NZ_REHC01000006.1 coordinate 54,734, forward strand.
GTGATCAGGATGATTTAGCAAATAATAATGATCAAGTCGCATTGATGACCCTTCATGCTGCAAAAGGACTAGAATTTCCAATTGTTTTTTTAATTGGAATGGAAGATGGACTTTTCCCTTTGTCAAGGGCTTTGCTAGAAGATGATCAATTAGAAGAAGAACGAAGATTGGCCTACGTTGGAATTACGCGGGCGCAAAAACAGTTATTTTTAACTAACGCTTATTCACGAATGATGTATGGACGCATGCAAAATAATCAACCATCGAAATTTTTAGAAGAAATTGATCAGGCTGACCTTAATTTGGAAAGTTCTGTTTCTGAGAGAATTACCAATCCAGATTTTCACGTTCAGACTGCTCCTTTTGCAAATATAGATGAACGAGCCCGAGCACAAGTTTATACACCTAAAGTTAAAGCAGCAGGAGCAATTGGAGCTGAGAAAAAAGGTTGGAATGTTGGCGATCAAGTTGAGCATAAGGCATGGGGTCGAGGTGTTGTGACTAAGGTTAGTGGTAAAGGTGAAGATATGGAACTAGATATTGCCTTTAAAGATCAAGGAATCAAGCGGCTATTAGCGGCATTTGCTCCAATTAAAAAGGTATAATAATAGTTAATAATAATTTTTATCAGGAGAAAGAAAATGGCAGATTTAACTCTTGATGAGGCCAAAAAAGAAGTTTCCGTACTTAGAGAAAAACTTAATGATTGGGCTGATGCGTATTATACAAAAGACGCGCCCAAAGTTGAAGATTATATTTATGACCAAAACTATAATCGACTAGTTGAACTAGAACAAGAATTTCCCCAATTAATCAGTTCAGATTCAATCACTCAGCACGTGGGTGGTCAACTTGATAGTGAGCTTTCAAAAGTCACACACCAAGTCCCGATGTTATCTATGGGGGATGTTTTTTCAAAAAAAGAATTAGTGGAATTTGATCAACGTGTTCAAAAACAGTTAGGTCATGCAGTTGTTTACAACGTAGAATTAAAAATTGATGGACTATCAATTAACTTAGAGTATACTAATGGTAAATTAATGCGTGCTTCAACTCGTGGAAACGGGCGCGTGGGTGAAGATGTTACTGCTAATGCGCGATACATTAAAGATATTCCTCAAACTTTGCCTGAGAAACTGACAATGGAAGTACGCGGTGAGTGTTATCTGGGGAAACAAGCTTTTGCAAAGTTGAATGAAGAGCGTGATGAAAATGGCGAGACAATTTTTGCTAATCCGCGTAACGCTGCAGCGGGGTCATTACGACAGTTAGACGCACAAATTACAAAAAAACGTAATTTAAGTACATTTATTTATACCTGGGTTAATCCTCCAAAACAAATAACTAGTCAACATCAAGCAATCGAAAAATTGGCTACTTTGGGTTTTCATACTAATCAAACTGGGCGTCAATTGGCAACTTTAGATGAAATTTTTGATTTTATCGATGAGTATACAGCTAAAAGGGACAAATTAGCCTATGGAATTGATGGAATTGTTCTTAAAGTTGATGATTTGAATTGGCAAAATCAGCTGGGAGCGACAGTAAAAATTCCGCGGTGGGAAATTGCTTATAAGTTTCCTCCAGAAGAACAAGAAACCATAGTTCGAGAAATTAAATGGACGGTGGGACGAACAGGAGTAGTTACGCCAACAGCAATCATGGATCCGGTTCAGTTGGCAGGAACTACCGTTTCTCATGCTGTTTTACATAATGCGGATTTATTAAAAGAAAAAGATGTTCGTATAGGTGATACCGTGGTACTACATAAAGCTGGTGATATAATTCCTGAAATATCACAAGTTATTATAGCTAAGAGACCAGCAGACACTATAAAGTACCAAATTCCCGTGTATTGTCCGTCTTGCGGTGAAAAGCTGATTCATTTGCAAGATGAAGTCGCTTTGCGTTGTGTTAATCCGTCATGTCCAGCTCAAATAGAAGAAGGTATCACGCACTTTGCATCACGACCGGCAATGAATATTGACGGATTAGGACCTAAAATTGTTCGCCAACTTATTAAGCAAAATTTAGTCCACAATGTAGCGGATTTATACCATTTGCAAGCTACTGATTTAAAAAAATTAGATCATTTTAAAGAAAAATCTATTAATAATTTGTTGACTGCGATTAATAAGTCCAAGAATAATTCAGTTGAATTGCTTTTAACTGGATTAGGAATTGACCATGTTGGTGCAAAGGCAGCTAGATTGATTGCTCAAAATTTTAAAAATATAGCAAAGATTATGGAAGCAGACGTGCAGGATATTACAGGAATCGCTACAATAGGCATGACAATTGCGGAATCATTGACTACATATTTTGCTCAAGAAGAGGTTGTGGATCTGATAAAGGATCTGCAAACTAGTGGCGTTAATATGGATTATCTTGGTGAAAGTAAAGAACAAGTATCTGAGATCCCAGCTAATTACTTTAAAAATAAGACTGTAGTTTTAACGGGAACCTTGGAGCACTATACACGTAGTCAATTTACTGAAAAATTGCAGGCATTAGGGGCTAAAGTAACAGGGTCAGTTTCTGGTAAAACTGATTATGTTATTTATGGCAAAGATGTCGGTTCAAAATATACTAAGGCACAAAAATTAGGAGTAACGTTATTGACTGAAGAAGAGGCAATTGCTCAAGTTGAATAGGGGAACAGGTAAATTGAAAAAATATTTGCAGATAATTGCAATTTTGGGTACGCTGCTGAGCTTGACGGCTTGTGGAAACTTAAAGAATTCAAGTTTAGCTAATAATGCCAAGACATCATCAGGCTCGAGCGTCAAGACTTATCAAACAACGGATACAGGTAATAATGGTTATACCGTTTTACTAAAAAATGGTCACTATGTAACCAGTCCTATTTCAGGCTTAACCGCTACTAATAATGATAATTCTGTTGATACACGAGAATTAGAAAGAGGATTAGTTCAAATTTCCAAAGGTGTTTACTCAACTAATTCTTATGTTTTTCAGGAAGGACAATATATTAGTTCTGCAATGGTTACTGATTGGCTGGCTCGTAAATCGAAGTCTAATCCGGCTGGGTTAAATCCACCAATTGGTACGAAGAAAAATTATAAACCGTATTATTTAGAAGAAATTATTGAGCAGGATTTTTTAACTGGCTCAGGCTCCAATTATCACATTGGTGGAATTAGTATCGGATTAGCGTTAAATTCAATTGACTATTATCAAAAAACAAAAGGTGGACCAGAGTATCAGGAAACGATTGCGCGTTCTGAGCAGAAAAAATATGGTAAAATGGTAGCCGATCAACTCGTTCAGCGATTGCGCAAACATAAGGCATTGAAGAAAATTCCAATTACAATTGGTCTCTTTTCTAAGGAAAGCAAAGACTCATTAGTATCAGGAACGTATTTTTTGAGTGGGACAGCGGCTGCCAATAGTAGTAAAATAACTAAATGGAAAACTATTTCTACTCAAACTGAAGTACTGCCAACTGTTGGCAATAAAAAGGCAATCAATAGTACTGATGCATCAAGCTTTAATAGCTTTAAAGAATCAATTCAAAATTATTTTCCGAATATTAGTGGTGTAACGGCAACGTTGCGTTATGAGAATGGCAAGTTAACTCAAGAAAATATTTCGATAACGACGCAGTTCTATGGTTATGAACAAATTCAAAGTTTTACCCGGTTAGTGTTGTCAACTTCAAAAAAATACTTGGAAAATGATGTTCCAATTGAAATAAAAATCGGATCTGTGAACGATATTCAAGCATTAGTTGCTAAAGAAACGGGAGATAGTGATTATCAAGTCCATATTTATGGCGGTGAATAGGAGGTATTTGTGTGGAAATCACAGAAGATACAATTAAGCATGTTGCGGTTTTATCGCGGCTTGAAATTGATGAAAAAGATATCAGTAAAGTTACCGAACAAATGAGTTCAATTATTAATATGGCTGATCAGCTTTCAGAAGTTGAAACTAAGGGTATTGAGGAAACAGTTCAAGTAGTTGATCGTGATACCGTGTTTAGAGAAGATAAGCCGGAGCACTGGCAAGATCGGACTGAATTAATGAAGAATGTTCCTGAACAAGCTAATGGCTTCATTAAGGTACCGGTAATTATTAACAAGGATGAGGACGAGTAATGAACTACTTAAATGAAGATATTGACTCATTAAACCAAAAATTAGCTCAGGGTACTTTGTCTGCTGATCAGTTAGCGCAAGATACTGTGACAAATATAAAAAATACGGATAACAAACTTAATGCATGGATTACTGTTCAAGACAATGTTAAAGCAGAAGAAGACTTGGATTTTACTAAAAATAAATTAGCGGGGATTCCGATTGCTATTAAGGATAATATTATTACTAAAGACGTTAAGACAACCGCTGCCAGTCATATTTTAGATAATTATATTCCTGTATATGATGCGACAGTAATTGAACGTCTTAAGGGGGCACAAGCAACTTTTGTAGGTAAGACAAATATGGATGAGTTTGCCATGGGTTCATCAACTGAACATTCCTATTTTGGTGCTACTCATAATCCATGGGATTTGGATAAAGTTCCGGGTGGGTCATCCGGTGGTTCGGCAGTTGCTGTGGCGTCTGGGCAAGTGGTAGCTGCACTTGGCTCCGATACTGGCGGCTCTATTCGTCAGCCAGCTGCATTTAATGGTATCTTTGGAATTAAGCCCACTTATGGACGAGTATCGCGTTGGGGGTTAATCGCGTTTGCTTCATCACTTGATGAAATTGGAGTAATGAGTAAACGTGCTAAGACTTCAGCCGAAGTTTTAAGTGTGATCGCTGGAAGTGACGAGCATGATTCAACTTTATCAACTCGCGAAGTTCCTGATTTTGCGAGCTTCATTGGAAAAGATGTCAAAGACTTGCGTGTAGCTGTTGTTAAAGAATACATGGATGCCGTTGATGGTGACATGCGTGAAGTTATTCAAAACCAAATTGATGTATTAAAAGATGCTGGCGCAATCATTAATGAAGTATCATTACCATTGACTAAGTATGTTGTACCAGATTACTACATTATTGCATCTAGTGAGGCTTCTTCAAATTTGCAGCGTTTTGATGGTATTCGCTATGGCTATCGTGCTCAAGATACGAAAAACTTGCTAGATGTGTACGTGAAGTCACGTTCTGAAGGCTTTGGTGAAGAAGTAAAACGGCGAATTATGCTTGGATCTTTTGCTTTATCTGCTGGTTCCTATGATCGTTTCTTTAGACAAGCTTCTAAGGTTAGAACTTTAATTTGTGACGATTTTGATCGAATTTTTCTTGAAAATGATGTAATTGTTGGACCAACGACTACTACACCTGCATTTAATATCGGTAGTGAAATTTCAGATCCAATTAAAATGTATAACAATGATATTTTGACGATTTCGGCTAACTTAGCAGGAATACCTGCTGCCAGTGTACCAGCCGGATTAGTTGAAGGAATGCCAGTTGGTTTACAAATCATGGCTAAGAGATTTGATGAGGGTAGTATTTTCCAAGTAGCAGATTTTATTGAACGTAATAATAAGTTTTATGAAAAAACACCAACTGGAATGGAGGATTAATTGATGAATTTTAAATCAACAATTGGGTTCGAGGTTCACTTCGAATTAAAAACTAATAGTAAAATTTTTTCACCTTCACCAGTAAGTTATGGTGCTAAGCCAAATACTGAAACAAATGTAATTGACTGGGCGATGCCGGGTGTGTTACCTTACGTAAATAAAGATGTATATCGCTTAGGTATCATGGTGGCTTTGGCAACTCATTCACACATTTTGCCAAATACGCATTTTGATCGCAAAAATTATTACTATCCAGATAGCCCTAAGGCTTATCAAATTACCCAATTTTTCCAACCACTTGCACGTGATGGCTATGTTGAAATTGAATCACATGGTAAGAAGAAACGGATCGGTATTCATGAAATGCATATCGAGGAGGATGCAGGTAAAAACACGCATGGAACTAATGGCTTTTCTTATGTTGACTTAAATCGACAAGGTGTGCCTTTACTTGAAGTTGTTTCTGAACCAGAGATTTCTGATCCTGATGAGGGTTATGCATATTTGGAAAAATTACGAAAGATCGTTCAATTTACTGGTGCTTCAGATGTTAAGATGGAAGAGGGTTCCATGCGGGTTGATACCAATATTTCCATCCGTCCCGCTGGTCAAAAAGAACTGGGTACTAAAGTCGAAATGAAGAATTTGAACTCTTTTGAACATGTACGTAAATCTCTTGCTTATGAAGAAAAAAGGCAGGCTCAAGTACTTCTTTCAGGTGGACGTGTTCAATTATCGACTCGTCGTTTTGATGAGGCAACAGGTAAAACCGTCTTGGAACGTGTTAAGGAGGGCGATGCTGATTATCGTTACTTCCCAGAACCAGATTTAGCTCCGGATCATATTAGCCAAGAATGGATTAACGAGATTAAGTCAACTTTACCTCGTTCTGCTGAAGAACGCTACCACCAATATGTTGGTGAATTTGGCTTGAAAGACTATGATGCACAAGTTTTATTGCAGACTAAGGAAAGTTCAGACTTTTACGATGAAACAGTGGCAGCCGGTGCAGATCCGCAATTAGCTGCTAACTGGATGAATACACAAGTTAACGGTTATTTAAACGATAATCGCGTTGCACTTGCCGACATAAAATTAACACCTAAAAATTTAGCTGCAATGATTAAATTGATTAAAGACGATACTATTTCTTCTAAAATTGCTAAGAAAGTTTTTGCAGAAACAGTTGCTAATGGAACTGATCCAAAGAAGTATGTTGAGGATCAAGGAATGGTACAGTTATCAGATACTAGCGTACTTGAGCCAATGGTTAAAGAAGTCGTTGATAACAATCCACAATCAGTTGAAGACTTTAAGAATGGTAAGGATCGTGCGATTGGTTTCTTAGTTGGCCAGATCATGAAGCAGACTCGTGGCAAGGCTAATCCTAAAGTAATTAACCAACTTCTGAATCAAGAACTACAAAAGCGTTAAAGTACAGTTTTAAGTAATAAGGTAGTAATTATGACTAAAAAAGCAAGATTGATTTATAATCCTGTATCTGGTCACGAACAGATGCCTAAGAATGTTGCCGACATTTTGGACGTTTTGGAACAAGATGGTTATGAGGCTAGTGCTTTTAGAACCACACCTCAAAAACAAAGTGCACAAAAAGAAGCCACAAGGGCTGCAAATGAGGGTTTTGATTTAATTGTGGCAGCTGGCGGTGATGGTACAATTAATGAAGTGGTTAATGGAATTGCTTTTCTCGAAAAACGACCACAAATGGCAATTATTCCAGCAGGGACTACAAATGACTATGCGCGAGCTTTACATATTTCGCGTAACAATGTTGGGGATGCAATTAAAGTAATTCTTAAGCATAAAACTCGTGAAATGGATATTGGACAAGCAACATTTGCTGGTCAAACCCAGTATTTTGTGAATATTGCAGCTTGTGGATCATTAACTGAATTAACATATGGGGTACCTTCCGAAGTTAAATCGGCGTTGGGATACACGGCCTATTTAATTAAGGGTGCTGAAATGTTACCTCACTTAACTGAAAATGAATTGCGACTTACCTATGATGATGGCGTTTATGAAGGGAAGTTATCAATGCTGTTATTGGGTATGACTAATTCGATTGGTGGCTTTGAACAAATCATGCCTGATGCCAAGCTAAGTGATGGTCTCTTTCAGTTAATTATTGTTAAGCCTGCTGATCCAGTTAAATTGTTACGACTGATGGCTTTAGCAATGAACGGTAAGCATGTTGATGATCCAGATATTATTTACACTAAAACTCGCAGTTTAAAAATTGAACTAATTGGTAAGAGTGTTGGAGAAAAACTTCCTGTTAATCTTGATGGTGAAATTAGTGATTACTGTCCAGTTACTTTTAAAAATTTACAGCAGCGGATTGAATTTTTTGTAGGTGAATAAAATATAATAATCATTCTGCATTGAGCTTAAAATTCTAACATTATTTTATAAGGCCTGACCCTAACATTTTGGGGTCAAGCCTTTTAGTTATCTCTTAATTAAAACTATATACACTAATAGCATTAACTAGATATTTTTAAATTTATATTTTTAAAAAACTTACGAACTTTTTTTATTTTTGATAAGATAAACGAGTTGCTCTTTGGGGCACAAAAAGTGAGAGGAGTTTTTTATGAATAATAATCAAGCAAGGATTCAAGTTAAACGTCCGTGGTTGGCGATGATGAGTATGATGATCGGAGCTTTTGTTGGCATGCTATCAGAAACTTCATTAAATATTGCACTACCGCAATTAATGAAGGCATTTCACATAAATTCAGGTGCCATTCAATGGCTTGTCACTGGCTACATGCTGGTAATAGGGGTCATTTTACCATTTTCGAGTTTGTTGACTAAATGGTTTTCTACACGGCAACTAGTTATTATTGGACTGCTTAACTTCATCGTTGGAGCAATTGTTGCAGCGATTGCGCCTAATTTTACCATTCTTTTAATTGGTAGAATGATCCAGGGACTTGGAACAGGGCTTATCTTGCCATTAATGTTCACGGTAGCTATGCTGATTTTTCCACCATATAAAATGGGAACAGCTATGGGGATTTGTGCATTAGTTATTATGCTGGCACCAGCAATTGGACCGACTGTTACTGGTATCATTCTAGGGAAACTGACATGGAATTGGATTTTCTGGTTCTTTATCCCTTTCTTAGTAATTGCTTTAATTTGTGCAATTGTAGGGCTTCCTAATACTGGTAAAATTACTAGACCCAAAGTCGATATCCTATCACTTTTAGAGTCAGTTGTTGGTTTTGCAAGTTTGGTAATGGGAGTTAGCTTTGCTTCGGATTTGGGTTGGTCTTCACCAACTGTTTTGTTAATCTTGGCTGTTGCTATTGTGGTTTTGATTTTATATGCATATCGCCAACTACGTTTAGAGCAGCCAATTATTAATCTTCATGTTTTCAAAAAATTAGCCTTTATGCAGGGTGCAATCTGTGTCATGTTAGACTTTGCAATTATTTTATCAGCGATGTATTTGTTGCCGCAATATTTGCAAAAAGGACTATTACTTCCAGTTGCTTTAACAGGAATTATTATGTTACCAGGTGGTATTATTAACGCAGCAGTTTCTGCTTTTGCTGGCCGTTTATACGACTCTATGGGTGCGAAAAAACCTGCTATAGCAGGTTTTGCAATTGCTATTATTGGTATTTTAATGCTGATCTTTTCTAATAATACTTCATCGATTATTTATGTTGTATTTGCTCATATTATTTTGATGATTGGTTGTCCTTTAGCGATGTCACCGTCACAAACGCATGCTTTAAATGTTTTACAAGGAGCTGAATCGGCGGATGGCAGTACTATCTTAAATACTTTGCAACAAATTATTGGTGCTGTGGCTACTGCACTTACGACTAGTTTTCTAAGTCTTGGACAAAGTGCTTATCAAGGTTTTAATAAAGCAGCACAATTCACAAATGGTGTGCATTATGGATTATATTTCACTTTGGCTTTAGCAGTTATCGGTTTAATTACTGCATTTACGTTAAAAAGTGAGCAGCGTTCGACTGATATAAATTAAGTATAGAACAGTTAACTTTTTAAATAAGGATTAACCCCGACTTGATATCGTGGTTAATCCTTTTTTTGCCTTGTTTAAGATCGTAATTTATTTTTAGATATTTTTTAGAACTATAAAATATCTTTAGATTCAAAGAGATATCTAAAATTGGTCTAGCTTATTTAACGTTTTATTTGACCACAGATAATTTTGCTTTCTAGCTTCAAAAAATGACCAGTACCAGATCGTGGCTTAATTACGGGACAACTGGTAAGATACATATTTTTATGGAAATTAAGTCAAACAGACACAAATCATAATTTTTAACAAATTGCTTTTAGAAATTCTAAATTTCGTATTAAAAAATGCTCTAAAAATAGCTAATACAGCTTATACCAAAGATAATTACACATCTGAATAATGCTTATTACTATATGAAAATAATAATGGTAGTACAGTAACTATTAGCACTGGTAATAAAAACCCCGAAGTTGTCCTAACTTCGGGGTTCATATCATTGATAAGTATTTTTTTATTTAGTTCATGTATTCAATATCTTCTGTTGGGTTAACCTTAAATTCATGATATTCAGTTTCTTGTTCCAGTTCTGGCGTTAATTTCACACATCTGATCCGTTGATTACCATATGTTGAGTAATAATAACTTCTGGTTTCGGCGCACATATAAGCTGAATAGCAAGTATAGTCGAACGTGTCTTCTGGTGTTACCACGATTCCACGCGGGATGCTGACTGATTCCAAAATATGGTGTGCTAGACTAACTCCGGCAAGCTCATCTTTAGGTTGTTCAGCATTGTTTTTCATAAACGCAGTTCTAATAAAACGTGATGTTGGAGTGAAGTCACCCGGTAAGCCAAAAGTACCAGAACCTTGACTAAAAGGCTTCAGTGTTTTGCCTAAAAACTTAATATCTTTATGTTGATTGGTCGTAACGGAAAGGTAATTGCGCAAATTGGTTTCATGCCAATGATAGTCAGGACTATTTGTCATAACGCCAATAGAATCCTTTATTACATGAATACCATCGGTTTGAGTTTCAATAATTATACTAGCGCCCGTTTCGTCTGAAAAGATATAGTGTAAAGGTGGAATAACTTTTAGTGCGGGACTTGCTTCATTGACTATGACCATTTTTTTAGTAAATAGGTCTTCAATATCATTTAGTGAATCGGCTTGTGACAAGACTGCAGAAATCACTTTGTCAGGTGAGACAGCCCAAGCATTGTTTGTAGCTTTATCAGCATAACTAGCATATCCAGGAAAGTATAAAACGGCTCCCATTAAGCCAGCATCATTAATCCCATCGCAGGTAACGGGCGCATCGTCAATATCACGTTGAATACTGCCCATACCGATAAATGAGTGCTTGCTGGTGATTTCTTGTTTGGAATCATAGGAAATAGCGAACGTTTTGTTTTTTGGTACAAAAACGACTTGCTCTGCCATTTCCATCATAAAATCCATTGTCCGAGACAAAAAGTGTTTTTTGTCTTTAGTTTCCATTGTGAAACTGCTGCAACCGATCATGTCATAACCTCCATTTATTTTATTGATAAATTATATTATAAAAAGTATAGGAGCATTTAAGCAGTAATTCAAGTCTTTTAGGCTTAAATATTAAATTAAAGTGAGATTTGTTCATTAAAAACAATAGCCGTTATTTGCTATATAAGTAAACGGTAGTGATAAATAACGGAAGAACATTTATTAAAGAAGCATTATTTTTAGTCATATCATAATTATCAGTTATTTTTGATTTAGAATTACTCAAAATAAAAAAGTTTCAACATACCAGATTTTAAACCCGATTATGTTGAAACTTAGCAAAAAATTTGATTAGTTACGACTGTTGCCGCTGCCACCAAAAATTTCAAGTAAGAACATAAAGATATTAACGAAATCAAGATAGAGTTGTAAGGCACCAAGAACGGCTAAACCATTAGGAGATAATTGGTCACCGTAATTATTGTAAATAATCTTCATCTTATTGGCATCACTTGCAATCAAGCCGGTGAAGATGATAACCCCAATAAATGAAAAAATATAAGTAACGGCTGGGTTATGCAAAAACATGTTAACAATCCAAGCCACTAAAAAGCCAATTAAGGCAGCACTTAAATAGGAATCCCAATTGGCTAAATCTCTTTTCGTAAAGGTGCCAAACATCGCCATGGTAATAAAAACAGCGGCTGCTGAGATAAAGGCGGTTGTAATTTGGGTTCCGGTATAAAAACCAGCAATTAAAGCAAATTCGAAGCCATAAATGGCTGCCAGCACGATCAGCATTGCTAAGCTGGTAGATGGACGACGATTGGCGTTAAAGCTAATTCCCATGGAGAGACCAAGAGGTACTAATAAAATAAACCAGATCATAGCAGCAGGAATATTAGCTACTGCTGTTCGAAAAACGGTCATAGTCAGATAGGCAGCAAGAGCCGAGATTAATACAGCACCACCCATCAAGGCGTACATTTTGGTCAGAAAACTATTGGTTTCGGAGATAGTATGAATTTGGTGGCGATTTGAATTACTTTCAAAATTATTCATAAAAAACGACCTTTCTATTGGAATATTTAGTAATAAAAATAGCACATATGAGTAGATTAGTGAAGATAAATTGCTGAAGTTAAATCAATATTAAGAAGAGCGCTACTAATTACTTTTGACGTATTTTTTAGTAGAATAAAATAGTTAACTAATGTTTGTAAAAAAGGACAAAAAATGGAAAAAAATCAAATTATCAACTTAGAAATTACTGACTTATCTTATGAAGCAATGGGCGTAGCTCATTATGAGGGCATGACTGTCTTTGTGACTAATGCACTACCTGGTGAAGTGATTAGTGCCAAAATTTTAAAGGTTAAGAAGACCTTTGCTTTTGCTAAAATTGAAAGAATTATCAAAGAAAGTCCCGATCGGGTCAAAATTAAACTCAATGAGTGGGTGCAAACTGGGCTAGCATCTTTAGCACATATTAAATATAATAAGCAACTTGAATTTAAACGTAATCAAGTGGTTAATTTATTGAAAAAAGCTCATCTTGATGACATTGAAGTAGGAGCAACTTTGCCAAGTCCAGAAGAAACTGGTTACCGCAACAAAGCTCAAGTCCCAGTGCGTGAAATTAATGGACAGTTAGAAATTGGCTTTTTTAGAAGACATTCACACGAATTAATTCCGCTAACTAATTTCTTTACGACTGATCCCGAAATTGACCGGGTTTTAGTAGCTGTGCGTGATATTTTACGGCAATCCCGCGTTCCGGCTTATGATGAAATCCATAATCAAGGTGAAATCCGTTATTTAGATGTTCGTCGCAGTAAAGCGACAGGTGAAATAATGGTCATTTTGGTATGTTTACATAAAGATTTCCAACAATTGCCTAAAATAGCTGCAGAAATTAAACAGATTAAAGGTGTTACTAGTTTAGTTCTGAATTATAACCCGAAAAAAACTAATGTGATTTTGGGTAAAGTAGATTACCTGATTTTTGGTAAGCCGCAAATTACTGACCAGATTGGTGACGTCAAATTTAGAATTTCGCCAGAAAGTTTCTTCCAAATTAATTCACTCCAAACGCCGCGTCTTTATGATTTAGCAATTGAAAAAGCTAAGCTTCAGCCAGAAGATGCTGTTGTTGATGCCTATTCTGGGATTGGTACGATCGGATTAACTGTTGCTAAGCATGTGGAATCTGTTCGCGGTATTGAAAGTGTCAAAGATGCAGTTAAAGATGCAAATAATAACGCTGAATTGAATCAGATTACAAATGCTAAATATGTGACCGGTAAAGCCGAAGAAGTAATGCCGAAATGGGCTAATAAGGGGATGAAGACTGATGTTATTTTCGTTGACCCCCCAAGAAAAGGCTTAACCCCAGAATTTATTAAAGCCGCCGTTAAGACTAATCCCAAGAAGATTGTTTATATTTCGTGCAATCCAGCAACCCTAGTGCGTGATCTGCAAGAATTTCAGAAGTTAGGCTATACTTTTGACCAGATTGATCCTGTCGATATGTTCCCGCAAACACCTCATGTTGAAGCAGTGACGGTGTTAGAACGCATAGAAAAAGCGCGCTAGTATTTATAAATGATTAAAGTGTACTAATTTTGATAATTGGAATTAGTACATTTTTTTGTTTTAGATTGACAGTGGGTTCAGCCACTGACCATTAATTATTGGATAAGATATTTTGGGACTTGGGATGAAATTTTATTAGCACAGAAAAAGCAAGGATAAGGCCAGATTGTTTTCTCTTTCTTGGTATTTAATACAAATTCTGATAAATTTTTGTAAGAAGTAAAACGTAAACCAGGAGCGATATGATGGATAATACAATTACGGGCAAAATGTCACAAAAGGGTCAAGTTGTAATCCCTGCTACAATCAGAAAAGCCTTAGGCTTAACTAAGGGCACAGAATTATCTTTCGAGGTCAAGGGTGACGAAATCACAATTAAAAAATTACCGACCGCTTTAGATTGGGCTAATTTGGTAAAACCAATTCCGGTTGAAGATGTCGAAATTGATGAGGACGGTAGCTACGATTCCAAGAAGTCCCCAGAATTTCACGATTGGATGGTTAACGGTTAATGGAACCCATGGACATTTATATTGCCAATGTTTCCTTTGATAAAGGTACGCAAAGTCCGACCAGCTCTTGTGATTGAGGTTGGTCGAGAACAGGTAATGGTTTTTAAAGTAACCAGGCAGTATCAAAATAAGTCACCTCAATTGTACTATCCGATTAAAGACTGGCAACAGGCCGGCTTAAAGAAGCAATCATACGTTGACATTCACCGGTTGTAGCGCTTTTTTAAAAAGTGGGTCTTTAGTCAGCAACCACTTGGCAAATTAACAGCTGTTGATCGATTGGCTCTCTTTAATTTCATCAAAAATGCCAAATAAAAGCAATCATCGTCTGATGAATATGGGGACCATCCACTAAAACGCCGATTATCCGGATATCGAGAGTTCCATGTTCGTGATACTCCTCGCAGAAAGCAACCCAATGACATCAATGATGTACTAGTAATTTGGTATGTTGAACGTAATGAATTAATTGCCGTTGGAGTTCGAGTTGGGTCGCATGATCAATTGTTTTCTAATCAAAATAGTTTAAAGAAGTATCATAAATAATAAATCCTTTATAATGGAGGATTTTTTAATTCGTACCTTTTGGCAAACTGGTTGTTTAGCAGCACTGAGTATTTCATCTTCATTGCTTGACAGCAATTAACGAATAAATTGTCATCTAGCGGCTGATTATTTATCAGCTAAAAAATATGTGGATGCAAAATAAATATTCAAAAAGTGATATTTATTTTGGTATAATTATTATTGTTAAGTACCAATCTCTAGCTGATGAAAAGGGAAAAGTGTGGAAATTGTTAATTGATCATGGTTGGAAGAAGAAAGATCTATGTGCGAACAGCGGTATTAGTTCTGCATCAATTGCCCAATTGGGCAAAGATGGGAATGTGACGACGGAAGTATTACTTAAGATATGTGCAGCATTAGACTGTGATATTAGTGACATTATGTAAATAGTAAAAAAATAGAGGCAGTAATAAAGTAAATGATTACATCAGAAGAAATTAAACGTCGTTTGTGGGATGGTGCCAATAACTTAAGGGGCACAATGGATGCTAGTCGCTATAAGGACTACATGCTTGGATTAATGTTTTACAAGTTTTTAAGTGATAAAACTTTGCAGGCATTTAAAGAAACAGCTGCCCTGCCAAATGAGGCAAATGTCTTAGAAGAATATCGAAAAGCACATCAAGATTACGGTAAAGACTTAGACAATACTGTTCAACAGGTACTTGGCGGATACATCATAACGCCAGAGCATTTATATCAAACGTGGGTTGAGGATATTGAAAATGGTGACTTTGAACTATCCGAGGTAATGGATAGCTTGAACGCTTTTGAACGATCAATTACGGTAACGGATGATTCAGCTGATTTTAAAGGACTATTTTCAAGCTCGGTAATTGACTTAACTAATACTGCTTTAGGTAGTGATTTAAACAAACGTAGCAAAAATATCCGAGATTTAATTGGGTTATTTGCGGATTTAAATTTAGCTGATTTGCAAAATGGAGATGTTCTTGGGGATGCATACGAATATTTAATTGCTCAGTTTGCTTCGGACTCTGGTAAAAAAGCAGGGGAATTCTATACTCCTTCACAGGTTAGCGAAGTAATTGCACAAATTATCGCTAGAACAACAAATATTAGTTCAATTTATGATCCGACTGTTGGGTCTGGTTCTTTACTATTAACAGTTGGTAAGCATTTGTCTTATGATCAGCAAAAGAATCTTCATTATTATGGGCAAGAATACATTACTGCGACCTATAATTTGACTCGTATGAATCTGTTATTGCATGGCGTCAGACCTGAAAATATGGATATTCGTAATGGAAATACAATGTCCACCGATTGGCCAGAAGATCCATCACGCCCAGGTGAAGGTGTTCAATTCGATGCTGTTGTTATGAATCCACCATATTCGGATAAAAATTGGAACAAACATGAGGAAAAGCCATTAAAGGTTAGCGATCCACGATTTTCTGAATTTGGCGTCTTACCTCCTGATTCTAAAGGGGATTTTGCATATTTAATGCACGGTCTTTATCACTTAGGGCAAAAGGGAACAATGGGAATTGTTTTACCACATGGGGTTCTCTTTCGTGGCGATACAGAAGGAGAAATTCGTAAGAAATTAATTGATAAGAACAATATTGATGCCATCATCGGATTGCCAAGCAATTTATTTACTAATACAGGGATCCCCGTTGTTGTATTGATTTTAAAGAAAGACCGTCCTTTAGATGCTCCAGTGTTAATTGTTGATGCTTCTAGTGACTTCATCAAAGTTGGTAAAA
Source organism: Lactobacillus sp. ESL0246 (assembly GCF_003692965.1). Taxonomy (GTDB): domain Bacteria; phylum Bacillota; class Bacilli; order Lactobacillales; family Lactobacillaceae; genus Lactobacillus. The sequence continues at coordinate 71,215 of NZ_REHC01000006.1, forward strand.
ATAATGTATTGCGAGAGCGTGATATTGCCAAAATTGTGGATACCTATGTGAATAAACAAGAGATAGAAAATTATAGCCACTTAGCTAGCCTAAAAGAGATTAAAGCAAACAATTATAACCTAAATATTCCCCGATATGTAAATACAGATAAAGAAGGAATTGTACAAGACGTTGAAGGACATCTGTTAGGTGGAATACCACAAACAGATGTCAACAAATTAAAAGTACTTCAATCTACGGCACCCGATATTATGGAAGCATGCCTTGAGAAAATACGTCCGGGGTACGTTACTATTCGCGAACCACTAAATGAGCTGAAAACACAAGTTTTAAATAGTGATGCGGTTCAAACAAAGATCAGTGGAATGCTATCAGATATACATAAATATTTTGCTAAATACTTCGATCAGCTAAAATCAGTTACTAGCGCAGATGCGATTATGCAATTGAAGAAAGATATGCTGGAAGAAATTAAATCAATCTTAGCCAATTATCAAAATGTGGATCAATATGCTGGGTATCAGATTATAGCCACGCTTTGGGCAGATTTTCTTGAAAATGATTTAGAATTAATCAGCAACAAGGATTTCTACGGTGCTGGTAGATCACGTAAACCAAATATGGTTACAAAAGGTCAAGGAAATAAAAAACATGAAGTACAAGAAGGCTGGGTTGGAAAAATTGTCCAAAATAGTTTAGTTAAAGACTTATTGTTTAAAAATGAAATAGCTGACATAGAAAATCAAAAGTCTCAGGTTGATGAATATCAAGTTCAACTGGACGAAATTAGAGATTCATTATCAGAAGAGAATGGAGAGTTTGACGTCTTAAATGCGGATAACACAGAATTTAACGCAAAGTTAGTCAATGATGAGTTAAATGAAACCATCAAAAACGTGGATCTTCCGGAAGTAGATGCTTTGCAAGAATATATTGATTTCTTAGAAAGTGATCCAAAACCCAAAAAAGAAGAAAAGATTGCCTTTATGCAAGAACATGCAACAATTAATTGGAATAAGATTGATAAAAATAAAGACGGTACAGTGGGTAAGGGCAAAGCAAATAGTCGGATTAAGCAACTGAAGAGTAATATTGAGTTTGAAGAGGGAAGCTATGAAAGTAAATTAGTCAAGGTTTCTGAAATTCTTGATGGTAAAAAGCAAGACGAAAATCGCATTAAAGAGGAAGAACAGAAACTCGAAGAAGCAGTGTATGCCAAAATACCAAGACTTACTGATGAAGAAATAGATCAGTTAATGTATGCAAAGTGGTTTGCCAATTTACCAGAAAAATTTGCTGAATTAGTTAGAGAACCAATCAATAAAGAACTGGCTACTTTGAATGAATTAAATAATTTATACTCGGTGACTCTTTCCGATTTGGATAATGATATAGAGAAACTTGAAGGCAAGCTAGCTGATATGTTTAACGATTTGGTGGTGAAATAATGAGCAATCTCGAAAAAAGAAAAGTACCGAAAAGGCGGTTTAAAGAGTTTGAAAATGCTCCCGCTTGGGAACAGCATAAGCTAGGGGATTTAGGAGAAATCAAATCAGGAATAGGATTTCCTGAAAATGAGCAGGGTGGAAAAAATGGAATTCCCTTTTATAAGGTATCTGATATGAATAGTCCACAGAATAAGATTAAAATGACAGTCTCTAATAATTATGTTTCTGAAAAGCAAATTCAAAATAAAAAGTGGCACATTATTTCATATATTCCATCATTAATATTTGCTAAGATTGGAGCAGCTCTAACGCTTGATAGAAAGAGATTAGTTGAACATCCATTTTTGATTGATAACAATACAATGGCGTATTCATTGTCAAATGTTTGGAATAAATATTTTGCCATTACTTTGTTTCAAAATATTTATCTTCCAAAGTATATGCAAGTAGGTGCACTACCATCTTTGGGTGGTACAGATATTAAAATGATTAAAGTTTTAATTCCCCAAATTGAAGAACAAAAACAAATTGGTTCATTCTTCAACCAACTCGATACCCTCATCACCCTTCAACAGCGTAAGCTCAATAAATTGAATAACTTGAAAAAATCATATTTGGCAGAAATGTTTCCCGCTGAAGGAGAGCGTAAGCCAAAACGCCGATTTGCTGGTTTTACCGACGATTGGGAACAGCGTGAGCTCGGAGATAATCTAAAATCGATTCATACAGGTACTAGCTTATTAGGATCTGATTCTAATCTAGGAATGCCATTGCTTAAAATGGGAAATATAAATAGAGGTTATTTTTCACTTAACAAAATAGAATTCTTAAGAAAAGATGCTAATATTGATAACCTAGATCTTGTTAAAAAAGGTGATTTTTTATTTAACACTAGAAACACACTAGAACTTGTAGGAAAAGGTGCCACTTGGACTGGAACATCTGACAATTATGCGTTTAACAGTAATATTGCTCGTTTCACTTTTAAAGGTATAGATACAGTATTTTTTAACTACCTCTATAACACAGAGTCCATGATAAAACAGATCCATTCCAGAGCAACCGGGACAACTAGTGTAGCCGCCGTTTATCCTCGAGACATTGTTTCTATCTCATATTTGATTCCCAAGCTAACTGAACAAAAAAAGATTGGATGTTTTTTCAATCAACTAGATAACCTCATCACTCTTCATCAGCGTAAGATCGATAAGCTCAAAAAACTAAAGGATGCTTATTTAAACGAGATGTTCGTTTAGTTTCAGCGTAAGTAAATTCTGAAAATGTAAAAAATAATACAAAAGAAGGGAATGAACACCTTGAGTAATGCACCTAAGGATGCGACAGAAAGAGAGTTTCAAGAAAAATTCACTCGAGAACTTGAAAAGTATCGGTGGATTGCCCCAGATAGTCTCAACGGAACAAAACATAAGGTTACCGTTCAAAGCCTAATTAATAATTGGCGTCAGGAACTCAATCGCTTAAATGCTGAACAACTAGAGGGCCAGGAATTAACTGATAACGAATTTGACCAGGTACTTAAAAAGGTAGGTCAGATTCAAAATAGCTATGAAGCAGCTAAACTCCTTTCAATTGAAGAAGGAAAAGGTAAAATTGATGGAATTTACCGGGATGACAATCCAAGTGTTACCCGTGATCAAGTAACCTTGACCATCTTTAAAAAGGCCCAAGTTGGTGGCGGTGATTCTAGTTATCAAATTGCTCGTGAAGTTCAGACAGAGCATGGTAATCGGTTTGATATTGTATTGTTAATTAATGGATTGCCACTAATTAATATTGAACAAAAGCGGACTGATAAAAGTCTTGATGAAGCCTTTGGTCAGTTTAAACGTTACTATCATGACGGTGAATATCAAAACAATCTGATGGCATTCTCACAAATGATGGTAGTGACATCGGAAATTGAAACCCGGTACTTTGCTACACCAAAGTCAATTAATGACTTCAATCCAAGTTTTGTCTTTCACTGGGCAGATAGAAAAAATAACATTATTAATGACTGGAAAAGTGTAATTGATAACTTTCTTATGATACCAATGGCCCATCAAATGGTGGGGGATTATCTTGTAATTGATGAATCTAGCGATAAAGAAAATCGTCGACATATGCTAATGCGTCCTTATCAAGTTTATGCATTGCAGGCCATTGAAGGAGCAGCGTTAGGAAAAGATAATTTTGGTAATCCACATGGTGGCTATATTTGGCATACCACGGGTTCTGGGAAAACCATTACTAGTTTTAAAACCGCTTTAGTATTATCGACTAGGCTAAGTTTTGATAAAGTAGTTTTCATGGTTGACAGAAAAGAGCTTGATCAAAGGACCGCTGATAATTTTAAGGCATATGCTGCTTATGAGCCAGTTGAGGTTGATAGTACACCATACACATATAATCTGGCTAATACGATGAAACGAAAAAAGTCTGGTATTGTGGTAACCACAACTTATAAGATGCATTCTTTAGTTAAAAAGCTAGTGGAAAATCATGATAAATCACTGGCTGAAAAGCATATCGTATTTATCATTGATGAAGCTCAACGGACAACAATGGGAGATATGCTGGGTGCGATTAAAGAGTACTTCAAAAAGAATGGTTTATTTTATGGTTTTACTGGTACTCCTTTATTTGAAGAAAATCATGTAAAGGGAAAAATAAAAACGGTAAGAGGAAGAAGCCAGGCAATTGATACTACTGAGAAACTATTTGGCCCTGAATTACATCGATATACAATTGACGAAGCTATTCGAGATGGTAATGTTCTTGGATTTAACGTAAATTATATCAATACTGGGGAATATAATAATATTGAAGATTTACGAGATCAATTAATTGAAAAGACACTTCGTGATCATCCAGAAAAAGTAGCACGAAAAGTTGAGACCGAGGTTCGCTCATATCCTGCAGACAAAGTCGAAGAGAAAGCTATGAAAGAAGATCTTCTTAAATACCAAGATGAGACACATATCCCACGGGTAGTAACTGATGTATTAGATCACTGGGAGGAACAGTCTCAAGAACGTGAATTTAATGCTATTTTGACTACAGCTTATAAAGAGAGAGCCGTAGCGTATTTTGATGAATTTCAGAGACAGTTGGCAGATCGCCAGCAAAAGTTGAATGTTGCGGTTACTTTTAGCTTTGGTAATCAAAATGCCCCTGATAATATTGCAGATCCTGAATTAGTTGAGCGAATGTTTGAAAGCTATGCTAAGTTTACGGGCATTAAGTTTGCATTTGGTGATAAAAAGAAAGGTAGCGATGCTTATTTTGAAGATTTGGTTGATCGAGCTACGCATGGTGGAAGTGGATTAAACTCTAAAAATATTGATTTAATTATTGTTGCTGATCAACTTTTAACTGGTTATGATTCTAAACGGTTAAATACACTGTATGTTGACCGCTCATTTGAACTTCAAAATTTAATTCAGGCTTATTCAAGAACTAATCGGGTGCTTGATAAAAACAAAAAAGAGTTTGGTGTAATTATTAATTATCAATTACCAGCCATTACTAAAAAGAAAGTTAACCAGGCACTTGAGTTATATGGTAGTGGAGGAAAGTCGAGTCGAGTAATTGTACCACTATATGATGAAGCAGTAGATATTTTTGTAAAGTTTATTGAAGAAATGAAGCCAACATTGCCCAATCCAGCAAATTGGGCAAATTTAAAGGAAAATGAAAGTGATAAAGAGAGATTCAAACAAGCTTTTAAATCATGCAGCAAACAACTCTCATTGGTACAACAGTATTATGAGTATAAATGGGATAATTCCAAATTCACTATTACTGAACATGAGTGGCTTAAATACGTAGGTGCTTATCGAAATTTATTTCCACCAGAAGGTCTGGGTTCGAGTGAAGAAGAAGAAATTCGTGAAATAAAAGGACGTACTAAGTTGGCTGATAATCAACAAATTACAGCTAGTTATATTTTGAATCTAATGAGGGCTATTGGACCAAGAAAAGATGGTTCAAATATCGATCAACATGGTAATGATATTAAAAAAATTAAGAATGCTATTCAAGAGCTTAGTGAACGTGGTGAAGATCAAAAGGCACAGTTGTTGAATAATTTTTTAGATGAAAAAGTTATGACTGAATCGTTGGATTCAAGTAAGGATATTAATGATGTATACAATGATTGGAAGCATGGTAAATTACACCAAAAAGTTACTGATTTTGCACATCAGTGGGGAATTGATGTCAATGTCTTACAAAAATCTGTGGATAATTACGATCCAATAGACCCAGAAAATATTCCGTACGTTGATGATATTAATAAGAACATTTCGTTTGATGAGGCAGAAGATAAAAGTTATGGGAACTTATTGACTCATAAAATTAAGGTAATTAAAAAATTGCCAAAATGGATGCGCAGTATATCAAAAAAATATAATTAATTATGAAGCCGAGGATTGTATCAATCCCCGGCTTTTTGTCTCCGCTTGGGAACAACGAAAGCTGGGGGAAGTGTTTTCGAATATTCAAAGTGGGAATAGGCTTCCTAAATCAAAGCTGATCGATGGTGATATTCCATATGTAATTGCAAAGACAACAAATAATGGGATTTATAAAAAAATTTCAAAGAGCACACAAGACTATTCAGGAAATCCAATGAAATTATTTGATGCACCTGCAATTACTATTTCAATTGATAATCCTAGAGCTATTTATTTACAAAATTATAAGTTCTTTACGTCTAACATTATGCGTGTGCTACAGGTAAATGACATGACAATAGAACAATATGTATTTTATTTAAATGTTGTACGTGGTTTAGCGACAGGATTTGATTGGTCGACAAAATTTAGTGGTCCCGTTTTAAAATCACAGATTGTAAATGTTCCAAATATAAAAGAACAAAAACAAATTGGTTCATTCTTCAACCAACTCGATACCCTCATCACCCTTCAACAGCGATTAACGAGCTTGACACTGTTATTAAAGGCACTAGCTGATGTTGATGAGCAAGATCGGGATGAAATTGAAGAAGAATACTTAACCAATAAGTATCTGGATGATAATAACCACTTAAAGTTAAAACCGGTTGAACACGATTATGAAGCTTTTTGTTCAGTAATGAACAATATGGTTGGCTTTGATCAGGCATCTAAGGTTATTGATAATTACAACTATTTTCGTAAATTAATCAAAGACAGCGAAATTAATAGTGCTGAATTATATGAAGCAATGAATCATTTTAATATGGTTTACATTGAATTAAGTAGTGATGCAAATGAAGAAAATCCTCAGGTTATTTTTGAAAGTCTAAATTCTACAGGTGTTTCATTATCATCTTCTGATCTTGTGCGTAACTTTCTGTTAATGAAACTTGATTCTCAAAAACAAGCTGAACTCTATAAAAAATATTTGGTAAAGATTGAGCGGATGTTTGCAACCAAAACATTTGCTGAATTTATTCGACATTATTTAATAGTTAAGACCCATGTATCAGTTAAAAGAAATGGTGTTTATAATAGTTACAAGGATTATTTCCTATCGCAGGGATTAAGTTCTGAAGATGCTTTAGCTGACCTTTTTAAATCTGCTAATTACTATGATCAAATTTTGAATCATAAAGCTAATGATAACAAATTCAATAAGATTCTAGAGCATATCAATGTTATGGATAGCAAAGTTGTATTTCCTTATCTAATGCTGTTAATGAATTTACTTGATGATGGTGAAACCGATCAAGTGGAAGTTAATAATTTGGCACACATTTTAGAAAGCTATTTATTTCGATTGAAAGTATGTCAAATGCCAACTAATGGATTAAACAAAATTGTTGTAGGACTTTGTGATCTTTCTAAAGAAAATGGCAACTTAAAATTTAGATTGCTTCGGCTACTTAAGGCGAATTTCCCAGATGATCGTAAATTATTAGATAGCTTAATGGAAGTAGATTTATACCGCCAGAGAAATGACCTAGCTAAATTATCCTTAATAGTCTTAGAAGAACATCGAACTAGAGAAACCATTAACTTTGATGATGCTCAGGTCGAACATATTATGCCACAGTGCCTTAATGCCGAATGGCGACTTCAAGTCACTAATGCTGACAAGATGAAAGAACAATACGGTGGAACACTAGGTAACTTAACACTCACCAAATATAATCAATAAATAAGTAATAAGTCTTATAGTGAAAAGAAAGAGTTTTATAAGGATTCCAATGTTTCTCTCACACGAGAAGTTGCTGAAGTTTATGATAAGTGGGGCAAAGATGCCATTATTAATCGAACGGAAAAATTGACTAAAGAATTAATTGAAATTTTTCCGATGCCTGTTATTAAAAAGGTTAGCAAAGAAGAGGTTACTGGGGAATATACAATTGATCAGTCCCCTGATGTTACTGGTAAAAAGCCAGTTCAAATTACAATTAGTGAAAATGAATATCCTGTAAGGACTTGGCGTCAGATGCTCATTACTTTCCTTAATGATATTTGGAATAAAGATAGTCTTAACTTTGATCGTATCAAAGAGAATCGTCAATTGAGCCGTATGCTTTTTAGGCCAAGGAATACGCCAGAAAAATTGGAAAATGGTACGATTGTGGAAACCAATTTCTCCGCAACAGTAATATTGGCTATTATTACTAAGATTTCTGAAATCTGTGATATTGCTGATCAAGTTTCTTATGCAGTAAAGTAGTTAAAGATGATTGGGCAAGGATGCGCACAACATATTAGTTCGAGGGTATTTTGATAGTGATTAAAGTGTACTAATTCTTATTTTACTGATTAGAATTAGTACACTTTTTGTTTTAATGATAATCTAATATTTTATATGTTCTATGTTTTTATAATTAACCAGTTTGCTAGGTTGTGTAATCAAAGTAGTGCAATTGAATAATAAAGTTGATATAATAAGTGCTAAAATTGACTAATTTAGTATTAAACTGTAATCATATAAGCCAAAATTTAGCAGAATAGTTGTTTATTTGACATATTAACTAAGGAAGTGATAGTGATAAAGCGTCAAAAACTAATTAATTATATTAACGATACTTACGGAGTGGAGCCAGAAGGAATGTGGGCGAAGTTCCCCAATTATCGGGTCTTTCGTCATAGTCACGGACGCAAATGGTTTGCAATATTACTGGATGCACCCAATAAGACACTGGGTATAAGTAATGAGGGAACTACCGATGTGCTGGATGTTAAGTTAGACAAGATGCAAATTGATGAACTGCTATCGAGCAGAGCAAAGGGATTCTTGCCAGCTTATCACATGAATAAAAGCACTTGGATTTCAGCAGTAATTGCAGAATTAGCTGATGAACAACTTGAGAAATTAATTGCAACTAGTTATCAAAATACACAAAAATAAGTGTCAAGCCGAAATAGTTGAGTGCTAAAAACGACCGCACTATTTTTAAATGTAGTACTAAAAGTTGCTGTATTTGGCTACTAGTCGCTTAATTAGAAATATAGTGTATCAACTGAAGAGGAACAATTATGACGGTTACAACTATTAGATTTCCAGATGATGTATATCAAAAAGTTAAAGAAATGGCTGATTTCGAGGGCGAAAATGTTTCTGAATACATAATAAAAGCTGTTACTGAAAAAGTAGAAGATCAGCAAGATTATCAAGAAGCAATTAAAATTTTTAAAAGAACAACAGAAACAGTGTCTGCTGAGGAGGTTAGAAAAATTGTTTTCAAGACTGATAAAGGTTTTAGATGAATTAAACCAACTTTTAGATGGACATGATCCAGGCTTTGAAACCCAAGTTGAAACGATCGACCTATCTCCTAGATATGATGCTACGGCTATTAAACAGTTACGTAAGAAGCTAAATTTAACACAGGTTGAATTTGCTAGAGTAATAGCTGTTTTATCAAAAACAGTAACATCATGGGAAACAGGGAACAACATTCCGAGGATGCCGCGTCTAAGCTGATGATATATTTAACGATAATCAAAAAAGTCAAATAATCTAAATTAGTTAAAATATTTAAAAAATAAGTTAATTTAGTAATATTTCTTTATAGTTTGTACTTTTCAATGTATAACAAACTAAAGGAGTTGAGAATATGGAAGCTGTACCTCTTTCCATTTTTAGAAAGAATTTAAAACACTATATAGAGGATGTTAATGATAATGCTGCTCCTATTTTAGTTACAAATCGCAAGAAAGGGTCAGAATCAGCTGTCGTTATCTCTCAAAGAGACTATGACAATTTAATTGAAAATCTTATTATACTTGGCAATCCTGATTTGGTAAAAAAAATCAATGAGGGTAATATGCAAATTGATGAGGGTAAGACCCAGCAACATGAGTTAATCGATGATTAAAGCATGGGCAGATAAGGGGTGGGATGATTATCTTTATTGGCACAAATTAAACGATAAGGTAATGATTAGAAAAATTAATAGATTAAGTACTGATATTGACCGCCATCATTATACAGGAATAGGTAAACCTGAACGATTGAAGTATATAACTAGTAAGAATGTATGGTCACGCAGAATTACGCAAGAGTATAGATTAGTCTATCGTATAGAGGACAATACAATTTATATTCTGTCAGTAGCTAATCGTTATTCTTGATTTTTGTTTAGGACAAACAGCAATGAAAGATTCTACATTAACTAAAAGCCTTAATGAACTAAATGATTATTTAGATGGTAAAGATGTTCCAATGGAACTTCATGTTAGATCAATAGATTTAACACCTAAATATACACCTGCAGACATTAAGGTTTTGCGAAAAAAATTAAACGTAACTCAAGTAGAATTAGCTAAGATTATGGAAGTTTCGCAACGAACAGTAGAGTCATGGGAAATTGGTAAAAGTAATCCTAAGGGTGCTGTTTGTAGATTGATGGAAATTTTTACAAATATCCTAAATTAGCAAATGAATATAAGTTTTAGCGTGTTTTAATATAATAGCTATTAAAATTTGGGTTAAAGCGAGGAAATAGTAATGAAGAAGAGAGTATTAATTAGTTTAGCTTCGGCAGCATTGTTAAGTGTAGGAGCAGTTGGAATTGGTCATGTTCAAGGTGCAGATGCACCGCAGACAGTGCAGGCAGCTAAAAAAGCTAAGGCTTTTAAGGTAAAGCTTACAAAGAATGCAGTAGTTTACTCAAGCCGTGGCAAGCGTAAGACAAAGAAAACCTTGAAAAAGGGTCATGTTTATCCTGCTTATGGCAAGAAGACTATTCGTGGTAAGAAATACTATAAACTAAGTCACGGGCGCTATATTAAAGTAAATACAGCAAGTTTTATTGTAGAAGAAAGTAATCCAACGCCTATTAAACCAGATAATACAAATACTTCGGCTACTTCTTCAACAACTGATGACTTTAAAGTAACGATAATTAAACCTGCTAGAATCTATGACAGCAACGGCAAGAAAACGGTGTTTACAGCGAATAAAGGCACTTTTAGGACAGTGACTGGAAGTAAGGTAATTAACGGGGCTAAGTATTATAAAATCGGCGACAACAGCTATATTTTAGCTAGTGATACTGAAAAGGGAATTGATAATAATGTTCCTAAGGAGAATATCAATGATCCAGAGCCACCAGAAAAACCTACGCAAGCTGAAATAAAGACTATTTTGGATGGATATACTAAATATCCTGACCAAGATCATACTATTTATTTTAGTGATGAAGAATTAGCCCAGATAAAGAATTATTTGTGGCAAGATATTCAAAATTATAGAGTAGAAAAGGGCTTACCTGCATACAAAACCAATGCTGAATTAGATAATTTAATAAGTAAAATTTGTGCCTCCTCAGATAAAATGTGGGCGTACGAACAAGATTTAGCAGGGGCAACTAAGATTACTTTAGCGCCATATCTCCCAACCATGAATGCTAATGGCATGGATATGACAGATACTTGGATTGAAGATAATTATTATGGGCGTCGCATTGTAGGAGAAATTACCCCTAAGGAATTTAACTTCAAAGATCGAAACCCAGAGCATGTTGCGACTCAAATCTTTAATAGTTGTAAAAATGATAAAAGTTATTATAATAAAATGATTTTAGGACATAATGACAAAGCGGCTTTTGCTAGTTTGGGTTTGACTTATAAATGGGACGGAACATATTCCTATGTTGGAATTGCCTTTATAGAAGTTTCTGGAACTAGTGCCAAATGGCTCAATTTTTATAATGCAAATTAATAATTAATATAATTAAGTGAATAGAAAAAACGTTACTAATGTTAGTAACGTTTTTTGTTTGGAAAGGAAAAGTAAATGAATTTAAGTGATTTAACTATAGTGCGACGCAGCATAATAAATTTATTGAACTAAGAGCACCAGTTAGTGGAAAATTTAAAGATATCAGTGAAGTTGTTGATGAAGTATTTTCAAAAACAAATGATGTGTCAAGGGTTTGCAATTGAATCTGTTAATAATGATATTAATAGCCCAATAAAGGGTAAAATTATTTCGATTTTTAATACAAAGCATGCTATAGGTTTAGAAACTAAATCAGCAGAGATGGATTTAAATGAGGTCAAGCATGCTGGTAAAAGCGCCACTGTAATAACAGTAATTACTAATTCAGATGATAAAGTTGCAAATATGGAATTTAAGATTTTCTCAGGAACAACGTTAAAATCACATGAAGAAGTTGGCAAAGTATATCTTAAATAACGTTAGTTTTAATATGAAATAATTGTTCTTGACAGGATTTTTTTATAGTGATAAATTAAAAAGTAATTAAATATTATGTATCTAAAAAGTAGAGTAATTATTTTAACTTCCATTAAAGAGAACTGACATTGTGGTGAAAGTTAGTTGGTAGTGGATAATGAAGATGGACTTTTAATTGATAACTGCTGGTGACAGTTTTAGCCAGTGGCGGAACTGCATCCGTTATCCTTGCAAGCTGTTACTTGACAGCTAGTAAGACCTATTATGTGAATAATGGGTAAATTAAAGGTGGTAACGCGAAGCACTCGTCCTTGAATTAAGGATGGGTGCTTTTTTGTATTAGGAGGGTTGTAAAATGACACAAACGGTTTTTAGTAATTTAAATTTATTTAACGGTGAAGATAATAAAATATTTACTGATAGTTACATTGTGGTCGATGATCAAACTGGAAAAATTGCTGAAATTGGAACAGGCTTGACGCCGCAAGCAGATAAAACGGTTGACCTAAATGGTCAATATGTAATTCCAGGTTTGATTAACTGCCATACTCATATCATTATGGATCCCCAGACACCAGATGGTGATAGTTCAGCAAACGTTGTTGAGGCAACAGTGCGAGCAATCAAACATTTGCATGAATTGTTGCAGTCAGGGGTGACATACATTCGTGAATGTGGAAGTACATATGATATCGATATTGCCCTTAATAACTTAATAAAGAGGGGAGAATTAGCTAACGTACCAGAAATTTTACCTTCGGGTCGTCCATATTCGATGACTGGTGGTCACGGTGATATGCCTAATTTTGGTCATTTAGTAGATTCTCCTGATGAAATGCGCAAGGCTGTTCGTCAGGGAATTAAAAAAGGTGCCAGAACAATTAAAGTAATGGCAACCGGTGGTGTAATGACTGAAAATGACTTTATGGATGATCCTCAGCTTAGTGAAAGTGAAATTCATGCCGCTGTTGAAGAGGCACATCACAAAGGATTTACCGTTGCAGCCCACGCTGAGGGTAACCCCGGAATTATGAATGCCATAAAGGCTGGCGTCGACAGTATTGAGCACGGATTCTACGTTAACGATGAAGAAATAGAATTGATGCTTAAAAAAGGAACATACTTAACCCCAACAATTGTTGGAGCTTGGGCTTTTATTGAATATGCGCCTGGAAAAGTTCCAGATTGGGAAATGGCTAAAATTTCTGCAGCATGGGGTGATTTACGTCCTAATATTACACGTGCCAAAAATGCTGGCGTACCAATAACATTGGGAACGGATGCTGGAACGCCATTTAATGATTTTAAGATGACTCCAAAAGAATTGCCTTTGTTAGTTGAACAAGGCTTTACTAATTTTGAGGCACTACAGACCAGTTTAAATTCTGCTAAACTAATGAAGATCACTGATCAATATGGTACTTTGACTGCAGGTAAATATGCAGATTTTTTGGTTTTAAAAGAAAATCCGTTGGAAAAAATTACCGCGGTTGTTCAAAAAGACAAGGCAGTGTATAAGAAAGGTCAGCGAGCATACTAATTTTTACTATTAGTTCTAAGAAAATTATGTGAATTGCCAGCATTGGTGCTTGGTTTCATATTTATGGAACAAGTCAATTTTGGGGGCAAGGTATAATTCTTGATGAAGCGAAGGCACGATTTCCTTGGATACGTAAAGTTTAAAAGTGATAATGGCTAATGATGAACAAAAATTTATTTATTTTTAAAAAATAAATAAATTTAAATGTTGCTAAAATAAATATTTAATTTTTTGCCAATTTAGTTAAAATGAAGTAGAGACGTTTTTAACTAAAAGGAGTGTTTATTAATGAAAGTTTTATTATATAATATGACGTCTGAGCAACAAGTTTACGTTGACAAGTGGAACCATGATCATCCAGAAGATGAATTAACGACTACAAAAGACAAATTAGATGCTGAGACTGTTGAATTAGCAAAAGGATTTGATGGGATTAGTGTTTTGCAAGTCTTTGATATTGATGAAAAAGAAGTTTACAGTAAATTAGCTTCTTATGGTATTAAGCAAATCGCTTTACGCTCAGTTGGCTATAATATTATTAATTGGAAATACGTCCATCAGTATCATTTACTAGTGACAAATACGCCTGCTTATTCACCACGAGCAGTCGCTGAAAACACGTTAACTTCAGCAATGTATTTGCTTAGAAAATGGGGACAGATTTTACAAAATGAGCGGGTAGATTTTAATTTTATTCGTTCAGAAGATTTAATGAGTGATGAAATTTACAATCAAACTGTTGGTATTATTGGTGTAGGACGCATTGGTAGCGCAGTTGGCGAAATTTTTCATGCGTTAGGTGCTAAAGTGCTTGGTTATGATATTGTCGAGAATCCAGCTAATGAGGCATTTCTTGATTACGCTGATTTTGATACTGTTATTCGAGAAGCTGATATTTTAACGTTACATACGCCCTTTGAACCAGGGATGGCAGATATGATTAGTGCCAAGCAATTTAAGCAAATGAAAGACACCGCTATTCTTATCAATGCAGCTAGGGGACCGTTAGTTAATACTCAAGATTTAATTTCTGCTTTGAAGCAGAAAGAAATTGCCGGTGCTTCTCTTGATGTGATGACTGGTGAGGAAGCAATTGTGATGAAGAAGTTTAATCAATTGGATGAACTACCTAAGGATTATCAGGAATTAGCTCAAATGCCCAATGTAGTATTTACTCCTCATTCAGCTTATTACACGAAAACGGCGGTAAAAAATATGATTGAGCAAAGCATGATTGATATGAAGCGGGTATTGAACGGACAACAGCCAGTTTACCCTGTAGAAGAATAAACAGTCAGACTTATAAAAGACTAACTGATGTGAGATGTAAGTAAAAGCGTGTTCATCTCAATTCGCCAGTTAGTCTTTTTTGGTATTAATTAACAAAATTAGCATTTATCCAGTATAATTAGACTATTGGTATAATGAATTATAATAGTCAAGAGGCGCAAGGTTGAAAAGATTTCATCATAAATATACGCTACCTGCGATTTTAACACTGTTAGTGGTTGCGCTAGGTCTTCTCTGGCATGGAATAAGTAATTTGCGTAGTCAAACAACCTTGCCATCAGATGCTAATTCGAGTGTAATTGGCTTAGAATTTGACCAAACATTTGGTTATATTGATCTGCATGAAGTTCAAGATCATGGGGTTTCCTTTGTTTATTTGAAGAGTACGCAGGGAAGAACATATTTTGATGATGATTATTTATCCTACCGTGACCAGATTTTAGGTACAAAATTAGCTTTTGGAACAATTATTGCTTATAGCAATGAATCTACGCCGATACAACATTTGCGTTATTTTAATAAAAAGGTCGGTTCAAATACTGGTACTTTACCAATTTTAATAGTACCGGCGGTCAAGTCGCGTAATTCGCATTATTTAATGCAAATGGCCCAATTTACTCAATTGCTAAAGCAGAGTGGCAAAAAAGTTATGGTTAAATTGAGCGTAAGATATCACAAATATTTTGCAAGTGATGTATTATTTATGGCTGATGTATCTAATGAACCTAGCAAATTGCAATATGCTTTTTGGTGTTACAACCATGATGGGCATGTGCAGTCAGTTAATGGATTGGAAGATGGCGTTACGATGTTTGCTTATAACGGTACCGTAGCGCAATATAAACAGAAATATGGACAATTAATACAATAATGAAAGCAGAAATAACAGAGTCTTTAGCTAAATTAGGATTAAAAAAACCAACTTTAATTCAAAAAGAAACCCGAACGGCCATTTTAAATGGAGCGAGCTGCATTGCACTTGCTAAAACTGGTACTGGTAAAACTTTAGCGTACGCAATTCCATCATTAGAACGAGTTCAAATTGGAAAAGCAAATAGTTTAATAATTATTGCTCCTACTACCGAATTGGCGGTGCAAATTCGTCATGCAATTAATCCATTTATTCATGTTCTCGGCCTTAAAGGAGTTAGTCTGGTTGGAGCAGGTAACCGTAAGCGTCAGGAAGACAATTTAAAGAAAAAGCATCCCGAAGTGGTAGTAGCAACGCCTGGTCGATTTTTTGATTTCTTTTCTAGTGGGAGGATTAAATTAGCTCAAATTCAAACTTTAGTAATTGATGAAGCAGACGATATTCTGGAATTCAGTAAAATGGAATTACTTAGTTCACTTGGACAAAATATGATGCCAGAATCGCAAATTTTACTTTTTGGAGCAACTGAGTCAGAAATTACCAAGCAAGCAGAAGAGATATTTGCTCGAAAATTTTTGGTTATTGATGTTCGATCACAACAAAAAACTACGGTAAAAAATTATTTTTTACAGGTAGATAATACTCATAAAATTGATTTTTTACAACGATTGCTGCGCTTAGATAATTTTAAAGGAATTTTGTTTTTTGATTCAAATCAAACGATGATGCGATTTGCAGGAATATTAGGACATACTAAAACTCGTTTTGGATTATTAGCAAATGAATTCAATAAGCAAAGACGTGAGGAAACCCTGCGGGATTTTAAAAGTGGGAAATTCAAATTATTACTAGCGACTGATTTGGCGGCACGTGGACTTGACATTAGTGGTGTTAGTTATGTTATTAATTTTGAAATTTCAAGAGAAGCCAATACTTATTTACACCGAGCGGGTCGAACGGGTCGAATGGGTACATCCGGCTACGTAGTTAGTTTGGGTGATGATCATGATTTTCGTGATTTGAAAAGATTATTAAGTAATTCTGTAAACCTGGAACGTGCATATTTTGTACATAATAGCTTGTCAATAAAAAAGCCACGGCAATTGGTAAAAACGACAACTAAAATTGATAATAAGCAAACAACTAAGATAAACAAGAAAAACAAGAAAAAACACACTAAAAACAAAGGGTATCACCCACATTACTTGAAGAAAAGAGAGCAAGAATGAGTCGTATTTTAACATGGTTAGAAGACTATCTTTTACCAATAGCAAATAAGTTGGGACAGGCTCACTGGATTGTTGCATTAAGGGATGCTTTTATTTCGGTTATGCCTATCACAATTGCCGGTTCGATTGCGGTTTTAATAAAAAGTTTGATTGCCGTTGCTAAAAACAATTTAAATTGGCCGACCTTTGTTTGGATAATGCAACCACTTTCGCTGATTTGTAATGTTGTGTGGCGAGGAACCTTTGCATTATTTGCTTTATTTTTAGCCATGTCGTTAGGATATCATTTAGCTAAAAGTTTAGAAGTAGATCCGATTGCAGGGGCGATTGTTTCTTTATCATCATTTGCAATGAGTATTGCTAATTTAACGAAACTTAGCGTAAATGGTAAAGTTATTCCAGTTCATCAAGCTTTTAATATTTCGCAATTCTCAACAACTGGTATTTTTACGGCTATCTTATTTGGAAGCCTGGGTGTTGCAATTTTTGCAGGGTGTTTTAAAGCACGTTTAACTTTACATATTTCAGCTACGTTACCGCAAGCCGAGCAGCAAGCATTTGACTCACTGATTCCAGTAATTATTGCTATTTTTTTAGTTGGTGTAATTAATTTCGTTTTTCAGACAATTACAGGAACTTATTTTGGAAATTGGCTTCTCCATTCAATTCAAACTCCATTAGTAAAATTTGGTCAAGGATTTGTAATGGTAATGCTCGTTACTTTTTTGGTGCAAGTTTTTGGCTTTTTTGGAATCAATGGGTTAAGCGTTTGGGCACCAATACTTGATTCAATTTGGCTGACCGCACAGAATATTAACGTCACAGCAGTGCGTAATGGTAAAGAAGCACCATTTTTATGGGTACGTGGGTCATTTGACGTATTTGCTTGGTTTGGAGGTACGGGTGGTACGCTAATGCTAGTTGTAGCAATTCTGCTTTTTTCTAAACGGAGTGACTATCGTACAATCGCCAAAGTTGCTTTAGCACCAGGGATTTTTAATATTAATGAACCGATTGTTTTAGGTCTACCAGTTGTACTTAATCCTGTATATTTTGTACCGTTTATAGTTGCGCCACTTGTTAATGTTGCATTTGCGTATTGGATTAGTATATTGGGACTTGTTAATCCAGTACAGGTTGCTGTTCCTGCAATTGTCCCACCAATTATTGGACCATTCTTAGCATGTAACTATGACTGGCGTGCAATTGTTTTATCGATTATTAATATGTTAATTGCTCTAGCAATCTGGACACCATTTGTTTTTGCAGCAGATAAAATTGCTGACGCTTCTAATCCTACCCCTTATTTTACACGTCAGTATTAATGAAAAAGGGTTGGCTTTTGCATAAAAATTTGGTAAAGTAGTTTTGTATGCGACCCTGTAGTTCATCTGGATAGAACAATGGTCTCCTAAACCGTAGAGGTGAGTTCGAATCTCACCGGGGTCATGAATGACAAATTTTATATTTATAACTATATTTAAAATAGTACTATTAATTAAAATGGTACTATTTTTATTTTTAATCAATTTCAGTAGCTAAAATTCAGATATTCTCTTGTTTATAATTTTCCACGGAATTAAATTTTATTAAGTATTTATCGAACGTATGTTTGTTTATACGCATAATTGTTTTTATATTTTAAAATTGCATTTGATATTAAACTTGACTTAATGTTACTTCACCTTGGTCATAGCGATTTCTTGTTTGGGAATATTCGAATGAAATTCCATTATCTAGAAAACAAATTTGTTCTATTTCTAAAACGGGATCGCTTATGTCACATTTCAAATATAACTGATCATATGCGTCTGACTTATCAGCCCGAAAAGTTCTGTTCGCCTTACCAATCTTTAATTTTAAAATCTTTTCGATATAACCATAAATTGATTTCTTTAAAACCTTAGTTGTAATTCCCGGAATAATTTTTGTTGGCATTATCGTGTATTCCAATCTAACAGGAAAATCACTTAAAAGACGTTGACGAATTATGTCGTAAACCAAATCGCCTTTTTCTAATTTTAATATTACAGCTTCTTTTGAAGTTGGTTCACGAATATCAAAGGAAATAATTTTATTAGATAGTAGCTTTGTATTTTTAAGACGTTCAGTAAAACCAACATGCTCATTAGCATTATCTTTCTTTGAAATATCACGTTCTTTTTCTGCTAATATTATGGTTCCATGGCCTCGTATAGGCTTAACAATACTCTTATATTGCAGAAACTTTAATGATTTTACTATGGTGACTTTGCTAGTATTGAACGTTTTGGCTAATTCAGCAATTGGAGGTAATTTCCTTTGATATTTATGCAATAAGATAGCTTGTTCAATGTTGTTAGCAATGCTTACATATTTTGGTCTAATAGTCATAGTTGAAATACCTTTCTGGTAAGTAAAGCATAATCTTTACTTATGCTTCTAAGAATATTTACTGAATACAAAGATTGCAATATTATTATATTTGAAAGCGCTTTTAAATAAAAGAAAGAAGAAATAATATGACTGAATTTTTCTGGGGAAACTCAACTTCAAGTATGCAAACTGAAGGCGGATGGAATGAAGGAGGTAAGAGTTTATCCGTTTATGATATTCGCAAATCAGATAAACATTCTAGCGATTGGCATGTTGCTAATGATAATTATCATAATTTTGAAGAAGATTTAGATTATATGCATGATTTAGGAATGAATATGTATCGTTTTCAAATTTCTTGGTCACGTATCATAAAAGATGGCGATGGAGAAATTAATGAAGAAGGTTTCAAGTATTATGATAATTTAGTCGATGGGTTAATTGCACGTAATATTGAACCAATGGTTTGCCTATATCATTTTGATATGCCGCTTCATTTAGCTCAAGAATATAACGGATTTATCAGCAAAAAGGTATGTGAAGCTTTCATTCGCTATGCCAAAATTGTAATTAATCATTTCGGTAATAAAGTTAAATATTGGCTCACCTTTAACGAACAAAATATTTATCATACCAGTGAAGCTTTCAAAATTTCTGGCTATCTCAAAGGTGATGAAACACTTACTGAGTTATATCAAATTTCCCACAATGTAATGTATTGTCATGCGGCAGTAGCAAATTATTTACATAATAAAATAAGTGCTAAAATTGGTGGAATGCTAGCTTATAGTCAAATTTATCCGGCAACCTCAAATCCTAAAGATGTCTTTGCGGCTCATCAGATAGATGAATTCTTGAATTATAACTTGTTAGATGTATTTACATATGGTAAATATTCTTCGGCGGTAAAGAAGTTTGTACAGAATAATAAGCTTAAGATAAATATTACTGCAAAGGAAATGAAAGAAATTTCTCGTTTACATAGTGATTTTTTGAGTTTTAGTTATTATTCTTCTAGTACAATCGCATCTGATAAAATTCCTAAAGGCACTGCGCCTAATCAATACTTAGATTTTGGTATGACGCCTAATCAATATTTAGAGTCAACAGAGTGGGGTTGGCAGATTGATCCTACAGGATTTAGAGATGTTCTCAATAAAATTTATCAAAGATATCATCTTCCGGTTTTTCCAATTGAGAATGGTATTGGAGTTAGAGAAACTTGGGACGGCATACATCAAATAAAAGATGATTACCGAATTAATTATCTTCGAAATCATATTTTAGCCATGCAAGCAGCAATGAATGAGGATGGTGTTGATGTAATTGGCTATCTTGGATGGGGATTAATCGACATTATGAGTTCCCAAGGGGATATGGATAAACGTTATGGAGTTGTATACGTTAATCGTACTAACCATGATTTACGAGACATGAAAAGGGTTCCTAAGAAAAGTTATGAGTGGTTGAAAAAAGTAATTCATTCTAATGGTAAAGATTTAATTAAGGAGGTTAATAATAATGAACAATGAGTCAACTACACAATCTCATCCTAAATTGCAAAATTTTTTGGATAAGTTTACAGAAGTATCTGTAAAAGTTGGTAATCAAGTTCATTTGCGTTCTTTACGGGATGCATTTGCAACATTAATGCCAATGTTTATTTTGGCGGGTGTTGCCGTTTTAGTTAACAATGTTATTTTTACATGGATATTTAAGGGTCAAACACTTTCGAAATTTCAAGTTTTTGGTACGGCATTGACAAATGGTACTTTGAACATTGCAAGTATATTGATTGCACCGATGATTGCTTATTATTTAGCTAAAAATAAATCCTTTGAAAATCCCATCTCATCATCTGCTGTTTCGTTATCAGCTGTTTTTTATGTAAAGTCAAGTAAATCAAAGAAGTCGTTTAAAGAACAGTAGAAATTTGATTGATAATTATAATATTGCTATTAAGAAACGTGGTTGTAAGAATGAAAAATCTACTTATTAAGGACAAGTACGTTGAAGTAGGCAAGAAGATAAAGTTTGCAAAAAAGAAAGATTCTAAAACTGGTAAGAAGATTAATGTTAGATCTACTATTGTTTATAATGATATTTTGACTATTTCAGATATTTCTGAAATAGCATACGAATACATTGTTAATGTAAGTTCAGCAATCGAGTGGATCATGGTTCAATAACAAGTTAAGACTGACAAAAAGTTTGGCATTACTGATAATCCTAAGTGTATCTTTAATTTACTACTTAGAGTTATTAATGTTTTTGTACAAACAGTAGATTTGATCTGTTCATTACCGAAATTGGTAATTGATGAATTAATGTTAACGTCCAACTCTAAGGGTTAACTTCAGAGCTTTGTCCTCCTTTTAATTGTACTAAATTTCCACAATCATCAGAAATTGAATATATTTATTAGCAAATTCATGTGCTGTAATCTTAATTTGAGGTGATTTTCATGGAAAACGTTATTGACGACAACATTCGAGCTTACATCAAACAAGTTGGTGAAAAATGCGGCTCAAAAGATAGCAGATTATTTTATATTTTTGAAAAAGTTTATTTAGATACATTGGAAAAAGCATTAGTAGAAGATGGTGATAATAGAGTTTTCGTATTAACTGGAGATATCCCTGCCATGTGGCAACGTGATTCTTCAGCTCAACTTAGACCGTATATTCTTTTGGCAAAGAAGAATGAAAAAATTAAAGACTTAATTGTTAAGGTTATTAGACGTCAATTCTTTAATATGAATCTAGATCCGTATGCTAATGCCTTTAACCAGACTAATAATAATCATGGACATCAAACTGATAAAACAGATATGAACCCATGGATTTGGGAAAGAAAGTATGAATTAGATTCTTTATGTTATCCAGTTCAATTAGCCTACCTCTTGTATAAAAATACAGGTGAGACAGCTCAATTCGATAAGGAATTTGTCAGTGGTATTAAGAAATTGCTAGAAACAATTCAAGTAGAGCAGCATCACGAAAGCTCACCTTATACTTTTGAAAGAGATTGTGATGTCCCAACTGATACTTTAACCAATAATGGTAAAGGCGCTCCAGTTAGTTATACTGGTATGAGTTGGTCTGGATTTAGATCAAGTGATGATGCCTGCACCTATGGTTATTTGATTCCGTCAAATATGTTTGCTGTAGTAATTTTGCGGCATATTCAAGAAATTTTTTCTACTGTTATACATGATAATGAAATTGCTATAGAAGCTAAAAAAATATGTAAAAATATTAATAATGGTATTCAAAAATACGGTATTGTGGAACACAATGGTAAGAAGCAATTTGCTTATGAAGTTGACGGACTTGGAAATTACATTTTGATGGACGATAGTAATGTGCCAAGTTTAATGTCTGCTCCTTATCTTGGTTATGTAAATAATAATGATCCGATTTATCAAAATACTCGGAATTTCTTGATGTCACCAGAAAATCCATATTTCTATATTGGAGAATTTTGGAGTGGTCAGGGTAGTCCGCATACACCTAAAGGATATATTTGGCCAATTTCACTAACTTTATTAGGAATGACTAGTGATAGCCTAGATGAAAAGCGCAATCTTTTATATATTTTGGCCAACACGACTAATGGAACTAATATGATTCATGAAAGTTTTGATCCTAATGACCCATCTAAGTTTACCAGACCGTGGTTTTCATGGGCCAATATGATGTACTGTGAGCTTTTGCTAGATTATTTAGGTGAGAAAGTAAAAGTATAACTGAAAAATCGATAATAATGCTGATATTTGGCACTAATAAGTGTTTATATATCAGTATTTTTAAATGTTGATATAACGA
The DNA here is from genome assembly GCF_003692965.1 of Lactobacillus sp. ESL0246. Lineage (GTDB taxonomy): Bacteria > Bacillota > Bacilli > Lactobacillales > Lactobacillaceae > Lactobacillus. The sequence goes on from NZ_REHC01000006.1 coordinate 94,419, forward strand.
TTCCATCTAATTTCCAACTTAAGCGGAAATTGGATCTACTAACATTCAAGGTTTTGTATGGCATTATAATAATTGTAAGTGATTTCAAGAAGAAATCGCAAAAATTTAAGAGAATAAGTAAGAGGTGTCTTGATGAAATTTATTAAGAAAAACGTATTACTTAATGTAGATGTCAAGGACAAAGACAGTTTACTAAAGTACGTTTCAGATCAAGCACAGAAGATTAGTTTAACTGATGATCCCGATAGTTTATTGCAATCATTCCAAGAACGTGAGAAAGAATATTCTACAGGGCTACAAGATGGTTTTGCTATTCCTCATGCTAAGAGTGATGCAGTAAAAAAAGTAGGTATCATTTACGTACGGTTAAGTAACCCAATTAAATGGAAAACTTATGATAATAAGCCGGTTACCGATGTCTTTGCATTAATGGTTCCGCCAGAAAATGCAGGCAATGCACACTTAAAAATGTTAGCAAACTTGTCTACTGCATTATTGGAAGATGGTTTTAAAGTAGACCTTAGACAAAAGTCTAATGAAGAAGAAATAGCTAAGTTTATTTCTAAAGAGATTGGAGCGAATGAATTATGAGTGAAGTAAATGTTGTTGGTGTTTCCGCATGTCCAGCTGGTTTAGCACATACTCCTATGGCAGCTAAGGCTTTGGAATTAGCAGGTAAGAAACTTGGTTATAATGTGAAAATTGAGCAACAAGGTATGATGGGACCAGTTCATGCAATTACACAAGAAGAAGCAGACCAAGCTGATTTTGTTTTAATTGCATCTGACCAAAAGATCACTGATATGGAACGTTTTAAGGGTAAGAAGGTCATTAGAGTTAATATCAATACTTGTATCCAAGCCCCGGAAGCAGTCCTTAAAAAGTGTGTTTCTGCTGTGATGAACTAAGGTCAGGATTCATAGAAAAGAAGAGGCGTAAAGATGAATGTTAAAAAAACACTGAAAGAGTGGGAGGGCTACATAATGAGTGGTATTTCCTACATGATTCCAACCATCATTGGTGGTGCGATTATCGTAGGTATTCCACAATTAATTGGTATGGCTTGTGGCGTTGATGACTTAGGTAAATTTGCCAAAGCTACTGGTTTCTTCCATATGTTGTATCAAGTCAACCAAGTAGGTTGGATTGGTATCAGCTTAGTTAACTTGGTTATTGGTGGTTTTACTGCTTATGCCATTGGTGATAAGCCTGCTTTAGGTGCTGGTTTCATTGGTGGTCAACTTGCTACCAACAATCAACAAGGATTCATTGGTGCCGTTATTGCTGGCTTTATCGCTGGTTATGTAGCACGTTGGTGTCGTAAGATTCATGTATCTGACAAATGGAAATCAGCCATTGAATTGTTGGTAACTCCACTTTTAACTACTGGTGCAGTTGCTGTTATTAACGGATTGATCTTGAATGCGCCACTTGCGGCAATCAATACAGGATTACTGGCTTGGATCAAAGGCATGATTACCAGTAAGACTAATGGTTTAATTGTTGCTCTTGTTTTAGGTGGTATGATCGGTGTCGACCTTGGTGGTCCTGTTAATAAAGCTGCTTGGGCTGCTGGTAACTTCTTCTTCCTGGAAGGTGTTTACCAACCTTGCTTGTATACTAACATTGCTATTTGTGCCATTCCACTTGGTTACTCATTAATGACTTTCGTTTGGCCAAAGAAAAGATTCTCAGGAAACTTATATGAATTAGGTAGATCAAACTTAATCAGTGGTGCTTTCGGTATTACTGAAGGTGCTATTCCTTACTTTTTGAAAGCTCCTCAACTGATCTTCGTTAACGTAATTGGTGGTGCCTTAGGTGCCGGTGCTGGTGAATTAATGGGCGTAAATTCACACATCCCTCCATTGGGCGGTTTGCCAGGTATCTTAACTGCTGATAACATTCCAGCATATGTTTGTGGTATCTTAGTTTGTGCTGTATTCATCGCTGTAGTTGCTCCATTGGTAGCTAACTTTACTGAAGACAATGGTAAGAAGATTACCGAAGATGATATTCAATTAGACATTACTACTGAATAATAATTATAAAAGGCCGTAGCCAGCTCTATCTATTGGCTGCGGCTTTTTTGATGAAATGAGGAGGATTAAATGCTTAAGACAGTACATGTGGTTCCTCACACTCACTGGGATCGAGAATGGTTTTTCACATCTTCGAGAGCTAAAGTATATATGATGAAAGATCTAAAAGATGTAATAGATAATTTAGATCATAATATTGGTTTTGATAGGTTCATTCTTGATGGTCAAACATCATTAATTGAGGATTACTTAAATTGGCGACCACAAGATTTAAATAAAATCAGACAATTAGTTAAAGATAAAAAATTGTTAATTGGTCCTTGGTATACACAAACTGATCAATTTTTACCTTCGGGTGAAAGCATTATTAGAAACTTGCTCTACGGCATGAGATATGCTGATAGCTTGGGAAGACATATGAAAGTTGCATATGTTCCTGACTCGTTTGGACAAGAATCAAGTTTGCCACAAATCTATCGTAATTTAGGATTTAAGAAAGCAATGCTTTGGCGTGGTTTTTCAGATGAAAAAACACCTAAATCTGAATTTGTATGGTGTGGTGAAGATGGAAGTACGATCAATGTTTATCGCATGGCTTGTGGTTATTTCATTGGAGGTCTAATTGATGAAACTAAATTAGATAAAATCATGGAGGAAGAGCCATTTGCGACTGTAGTTAAACAGGCTACGACCGACCAAATTCTTTATCCTCAAGGTTCAGATATGGCACCAGCTAGAAATAACTTGCCAGAAGTAATTAAAAAATTTAACAGGGAAAACTCTGACTATAAATTTAGGATTAGTTCGATTGAGGAGTATATCGATGCTGTGGATAATGAACGTCCCGAATTAAATACTGTATCTGGTGAATACAATATCGGCAAGAACATGAGAGTTCATAAGTCGATTTATTCTTCCCGCTCTGATTTAAAGAAGATGAATACGCTTCTTCAGGATTATCTTGCAAATATCTTAGATCCTGTCCTGGTGATAGGTGAATATTTTAGCTTGGAATATCCAAGAAAGACAGTGGACGAGATTTGGAAGATGATGTTTGAAAATTCAGCTCATGATTCAATGGGGAATTGTGTTTCTGATAATGTTAATGAAGATATCTATTTCCGCTATAAGCAAGTTAAAGATATTGCTACTAGTTTGGTAGACGTGACTCTAAGAGAAATTTCTACTCGAATAAAGAATTCAGATGATAACCCAATTAGCATTACGGTCTTTAATACTTTGTCAAGTATGAGAAGTAACGTGATTGAAGAATACTTATATACTCCTTCAAAGGATTTTGAACTTCAAGATTATCAAGGCAATAAAGTTAACTTTGTTGTTGAGTCAATTATAGATGACACAGAAGAAGTTAAAGGTGCAACTATTCAATTAAATCCTGGAGACAAGGTCTACCAGCCTGATAAGGTATATCAAGTAAAAGTTCTAATTGATGCTGAAAACGTTCCAGCAATGGGATATAAGCAGTTCTATTTAATTCCTAATGCTGGTAAATCAGAAGCAGTTACTATTTCTGATGATAAGAGAATTGAAAATGAGTTTTTTAAAGTAGATCTTCAGACCGATGGAACATTTGATATTACGGATAAGCGTAATAATTATGTATTCCATAAACAAGGAATGCTTGAAGAAAATGGTGATGATGGTGATTCGTATAACTATTCTCCAGCTAAGGAAGATTTGACTGTATATTCATCAGACCAAGATTTCACTTATAAAACTAGAAAATCTAGTCTTAAAAATGAAATTGTAATTAATTATAATTTTAACGTACCAAAGGATTTAACTTCTAGAAAAGAAAAGAAGTTAAATGCCAAGTTACCTGTAAAACTTACAATCTCATTAAGAAAATCTAGTCAGATTGTTGATTACAATGTACAGATTGATAATCGTTTTGTTGATGATCATAGATTATGTATCGACTTTGATACTGGATTAATTGTTGAAAACTCCATTGACGATATTCAATTTGGTTCTATTAAGCGTCCATTTGAATTAACTGATGAGTTAAAATCATGGAAAGAACATCCAGAAGAATGGCAAGAAAAGCCTATTTCAATTAATCCAGTTCAAACCTTTACATCTTTGTCAAATGAAAATACAACCTTTGCAGTAATTCCTCAAGGCGTTAGAGAGTACGAAGATATAGGTAAAAATCATAATACAATTCGGTTAACTATCTTTAGAACTTATGGCAGATTAGGTAAATCTGATTTGTTATATCGTCCAGGAAGAGCATCAGGGGATGCTACAGTAGCAACTCCAAATGCTGAATTACATAAGAAGCTTTCATTTGATTTAGGCGTTTACATTTCAAATAAGGGTTTTGAGGATGCTAATGTAGGCTTAATTGCTAAAGAATACAAAACCAAGCTTCAAATATTCGAATATGCAGAGTTCTTGAATGGCCGTTTGATTTTCCCATTTAACAAAGTTTCTAGAGACTTAGATCAGGAATTTTCTTTATTCAATACTAATAATCATTTGGTTTTAAGCACTCTAAAAAAGGCTGACCAGAGATCTGGTTATATCGCTAGATTTTATAATGCTGGATTTGATAATAAGCAAGACGAGGTCAAATTTACTAGAAAGCCAACAAGAGTTGAATTGGTAAACCTTCATGAAAATAAGATTGCTGATTTAACTATTAACGAAAATGGTTCTGTTAAATTGCCAAATATCGATCATGCCAAGATATTAACATTATATTATGAGCATTAAAAAATGTATTAATATAATGCCGGCCGAAAGCAGGGAAAGAAATGCAATTTTCAAATTCGAGATTAAAATCAATCTTATTAGTTTTGGTGACACAGAATGAACATCAGTATATATCTATGTCAGCCCTTTCAGCAAAATTCAAAGTAACTACTAGAACTTTAAGAAGTGATGTTAAGGAAATAAACGAACAGTTATCAAATTATGGTATTTGTTTAAAAAATAAACGTGGAAAAGGTTTATTTTTAGATTTCGATGATTCAGCTAACCTAGCAAAATTGAAAAAAGATCTTAAGGATGAAGGCTTAGAGAATACAGATAGTACTTATGATAGTCGTTTAAGAGATTTTATCTTACTCATTTTGAATGGTCATAATAATATCGATGAAATTATTGATACTCTTTTCATTTCGGACTCTACATTTGATAAATACTTGAATGATGCAAGAAAACAATTGTCTACTTACGATTTGAATTTGCATAAGCAAGGTAATGAGATTAAAGTTAATGGATCAGAGGCTGAAATAAGAAGCTGTATTATTGATAATCTTGATGATAAGCGTAACAGTAGATATGTTGAAACTTTTACTATAAATGAAAAACTGCTTTTTTCTGATATTGATTTGTTTGACTTAACTACTAAAGTTGTTCACTTTATTGATTCATTAGGTTTAGAACTATTAGATTACAATACTAAAAATATAGTAATTCATATTGCTCTTGGTATAATTAGAATTCAGCAAGCGCAAAATATTGTTTTCAATAGGGATGTTCCTAAGCTATACACTAAGTGCTATGACGCTACTAAGAAATTTTTAACAGATATATTTGAAGAGTATAACCTTAATTTGACTAAGGAAGAGCTAGATTACTTCATTTATCATCTTGCATTGAATTACCCACAAATAATTGTTGAAACGGAAAAAAGTGAAAGTATTAATGAGAAAGCAATTGATCGTGCGATTATTGCATTTCTTGATCGCATAAAAGATAGATACGTTTTTAATTTATTAAAAGATGATCAGTTGGTAGATAGTCTTAGAAAGCATCTGCTGCTTTTACTTAAGGTATACCGCATAGACGGAAACAGAAAAAATCCATTATTAAACGTCATCATTTCTACATTCCCATTAGCATATGAAATGACAATGGTTGGAGCACCCATATTAGAAAAGCAATTATCATTGACTCTAAATGAAGATGAAATTTCTTTTATTACTTTGCATGTTGGTGCATCAATGGAGCGTATGTATGACAACAGATGTGAAAAGAAAAATGTTGCTTTAGTTTGTGGTTCAGGTACAGCTACCGCTGAACTGTTGAGAGCTAGATTACAGGCTGAGTTTAGTGAGTATTTAAATATCACTGGTGTTTATTCATACTATGAATTTCAACATAAGGATTTGTCTCACAATGATTTCATTATTTCTACAGTACCAATTCTCAATTCAAAGCTTCCAGTAATTCAGATAGACTTATCAAATTTTCAAAAAGATAGTTTTGAACTTTATCAATATCTTGTTTCTATTTCAGATGAAAATAAAATAATTATGAATCTTTTTGATAGCAAATTGATCTATCTTTTTAATAAGAAAATGACTAAAAAAGAAGTCCTAGATTTAATGATTGAGGATCAAGAAAAATATCATTATGTGAACGCAGAGTTTGGTAAAAACGTGTTTAAACGAGAATCCATGTATTCAACTGCTATAGGTGGTGGAATTGCTATTCCTCACCCGATTGAATATTCTGCTATCCAATCAAAAGTAAGTTTTGCAAGGTTGGAATCACCAATAAAATGGGACAATAAGAATCAAATAAAATATGTTTTTCTATTATCTATCAATAAGGATGATTATCCTCATGTACAGCAACTTTTTACTTTGTTAGTTGAACTCCAATCAAACACAAGATTTAGAAAGCTAATAGATAAATGTAAAACAATTGAAGAAACTAAAGATGTTTTACGGACAATCATACAAGAAAAGCATTATGGAAAGTAAGGTAAAAAATGACAAAAGCATATTTAGTAAATCATACACATTGGGATAGAGAGTGGTATTTCACTACTCAGGATGCTCAAGTTCTTTCTGATCAATTGTTTACTGATGTATTAGACGAACTTGAAACTCACCCAGAAGCTAATTTTACGTTAGATGGTCAAATGTCAATTGTTGACGAATATGTTGAAATCCATCCAGAAGACAAAAAGCGAATCCATGACTTAGTTGAACGTGAACAATTGTTTATTGGTCCATGGTATACCCAAACTGATGCAAATATTCCAACAACTGAATCACTGCTACGTAATTTAGTAATTGGTATTGATGACGCTCGAAAAAACTTTGGCGAACCAATGATGTTAGGTTATTTACCTGACACGTTTGGATTTAATGCCAACTTACCAATGATTTTAAATCAAGTAGGTATTCATGATTTTCTTTCATGGAGAGGTACTAATTTTAAGCGTCAGGCAGGATCAACTTATTTCAAATGGAAAGCTTTAGGAAATAGTGTTGTTTTTGCAGCAAACTTTCCATTAGGTTATTTTACTGGTCAAATTGATCTTGATTCCAAGAAACATTTGAAAGAATTTGTCCATGATCGCTTAGATAAAGGTATCAAGTTTGAAGCAGAAAATGGCAATCACGATGAAGTCTTGATTCCTTCAGGTATTGATCAAATGAATATTGTTCATAACATTTTAGATACTGTTAAAGAAATTAATAAATATAGTGAAAATAATGTTCAAATTAGTACTTATCCAAATTTTATGAAGCGCTTAAGAAATAAAGATCTTCCTGAATATCAAGGTGAATTGAGATACCCAACTTATTCTCGTGTGCATAGAACTATTGGTTCTGTTCGTTCGAGAAATAAACGTAAAAACTTCTATCTTGAAGAAGCTATTCTAAGACGAGTAGAACCTTTGATGCTAGTTGCTAAAAAAGCTGGAATTAAAGTTTCAAATGGCTTAATCATTAAGCTCTGGAAGCAATTATTTAACTCACAACCACATGATACATTAGGTGGCAGTGTTACCGATAATGTTGCCGTTGATATTAATCATCGCTTTAAACAAGCATTTGAAATAGCAGAAGGTCTTGAAAATTACATTAAGAAGAGGATCGCCCAACGTTTGTCTTTAACTGATAAAGATGTAATTGTGTTTAATACTGATCCAACTCATTTTACTGGACGTAAGGTTATTGAGATTGTTACTCCAAGTAAAAATATTAACTTCCCAGAACAATTCGATGCTGTGATTTTGGATGAAGATTATACTCCTTCACGTCCCAATATCATGCAGTTAACACCAAATGGCTATAAATTTAAAGATGAACCTGGTTATTACAAACTTCATATTTCGATAAGAGTAGATATGGCTGGCTTAGGCTATCAAGTAATACACTTTGACGACAGTAATAGCGAATTGTCAATGTTAGAACAGCAAAATTCAACTGAAATTCATAATAAGTATGTTTTGTTGAGTTTTGTTGATGGCCAATTCAATTTGAAGGTCAATGGGCATGAATACAAGAATGTTATTACTATCCATGATCAAGCAAATGATGGTGATACTTATGATTATTCACCATTAAGGGGAGATCATGAGCTTAAGCTTAATTGGAATGGTCAAGCCAAAGTTTTAGCTTCTAAGGATAATGAAAAAATCATTTTAAAGGGTAAATGGGTCTTACCTTATGATCTTAAAGATCGCAATAATGATTCTGGCAAAAATAAGAAAGTACCATACAGACTTGAATTAATGCTTAGTTCAGAAAGTAAGGTGGTTTCAGGTAAATTAACAATAGATAATGTGATTCTTTCGCATCGCTTGCGTTTAGCCATCAATACAGGCATTGATTCCAATTATGTTCATGCACAAATACAGGGTGGCTTCAGAGATACTGAAAACTTGCCAATTGATAATAACTGGAATGATGAATTTGTCGAAAAACCAGTAAACATTTATAATTTTGACAAGTCAGTAGGTATCCAAAGTTCTAAAGAAGGGCTTTACTTCTTTGCTAAAGGTGAAAAAGAGTATGAAAAGGTAGGAGATAGTATTTTTATTACTTTAATGGCTACGACTGGTCAACTTGGTAAGCCTAACTTACTCTGGAGACCAGGACGTGCCTCAGGTGATACTACTTCGGTTGGTCATACCATGACACCAACGCCAATGGCTCAGGAGCTGGGCGAAAACATCTTTGAATTTGGGATTGAGGCATTTGTTGATGATGAGTTAAATGACGTCAATGTTGCACGTTCTGTTAATGAATGGCTTAGTCCTTCAGTTTCATATCAAATGCAGAAGTATAACTTATTCGTCAATCGCTTAGATAACAAGATTTGGGATATTGAATTTCTAGATAATTTACCAGTAATTAATGATAAGGAAAGCTGGCTAACTCTAGACTTGCCTTGTGAGGTCTCAGCTATCTACCCAGCATATTCGATTGTCGATCACTATGTTCTTAGACTATCAAATATGTCAGATAAGGAAGTGCCTGTAGAAACACTTAAAGATCAAGGCTACATTCAAACAAATGCCCTAGAACAAAATATTGAACAAACCTTTAAAGTAGGACCATATAGTATGGCAACCTTTATTAAACGCATTGATTAATCACTCTAAATATTAGTTAATAATCACTTAAACATAATTTTCCTTCTTCTAAATGACAAAAGTAACAAATATTTTAACTAAGTAAAGTGTTTTGATTTATTTGAATGGAGATAATTAAAAATGGAACCAATATTTTTAACGCCATATTTTAGAACCAAGATTTGGGGCGGGCGCAAACTAAAGACTATTTTCAATTATGATATTCCAGATGGCAAAGTTGGTGAAGCTTGGATTATTTCTGGCTATAAAAAGGATGCTTCAACAGTCACTAACGGCCAATACAAAGGCATGAGTTTGCGTGATCTTTATCATCATCATCCTGAATTCTTTGGCAATCCCCAAGCTCAAGAATTCCCCCTCTTAGTTAAATTCCTAGATGCAGATGATAATTTATCAGTACAAGTTCACCCAGATGATGACTATGCTCGCAGGGTCGAAAATGATTCTGGTAAAACTGAAAGTTGGTATGTCTTGCAAGCCGACCCAGGTGCATATTTGATTTATGGCCACCATGCTAAGAATCGCCAAGAACTAGCTGAAATGATGAAAAATGGCGAGTGGAACAAGCTACTACGTAAAGTTCCGATCAAAAAGGGTGATTTTTTCTATGTTCCGGCTGGTACTATTCATGCTTTGACTAAAGGTAGCTTGGTGATTGAAACTCAACAATCAAGCGATGTTACGTATCGTCTTTATGACTATGATCGTGTTGATCACAAGACTGGTAAGAAACGTGAATTGCATACGCAAAAGTCAATTGATGTTACGACCGTTCCTCACAAAGACCCAATTTTAAATACGCATGCTAATAAGGATCAAGATGCAGAAATTAAAACCTTGGTCGAACCGCCAGTTTCACCACACTTTCACTTGTGGCAAGTTGATCTTGCTGGCAGTTGGAAGACTGGTTTAAACAAGCACCCATACCTGCTTGTATCAGTGATTGATGGCAACGGCAAACTGGTAGCTAGTGATCAAGAATGGGACTTGAAGTTGGGAACTAATTTAATTATTCCAAATGAAATGAAAAACTTTACTTTCACTGGAAAAATGAGAATAGTTATGTCATCTCCTAGTAAAGAAAATCAATAATAAAAGCCGTTGGATTAACAAATGTACTCTAACGGCTTTTTAGTTAGAAAGAAGATTAATTATGAAAGATAGATTCGTAGGTAGTATCGAAGCAGGTGGCACTAAGTTTATTGTTGCAGTTGAGGATGTTAAAAATAATAATGTAATTGCTAAGGATAGAATCTCGACAGAAAATCCTAAGGAAACTCTAAAGGAGTGTGCGACCTTTTTTAAAAAGCATCCCATTGATGCATTAGGTATTGGAACCTTTGGTCCAATAGATATTAATAAAAACTCACGTACTTATGGTTATATTCTTGATACGCCCAAGCATGGATGGTCAGGCACGAATTTTAAAGGCTTTTTTGAAAAAGAATTAAATATCCCTGTAGCAATGACTACTGATGTTAATGCTTCTGCGTATGGAGAATATATTGCAAGAGGTAAGAATGAAACAAATACATACTTTTATGTCACTATCGGTACTGGCATTGGTGCAGGAAATGTACAAGCAGGGAAATTTGTCGGTCTTAATAATCATCCTGAAATGGGACATATGTTGATTACTCCTTATCCAGGAGATGACTTTAAAGGTTCGTGTCCTTTTCATGGCAATAAGTGCGTAGAGGGAATGGCAGCTGGTCCTAGTCTACAAGGAAGAACTGGTATCCCTGGTGAGAAGCTCTCACGTGATAATATCGTCTTTACTTACTCGGCATATTATTTAGCACAAATGCTATTTAATGCCTACATGACTTTAAGACCTGATGTAATGGTAGTAGGTGGCTCAGTGTTGAATGAAGACGATCTTGTAAAAGTACGTAAATATTTTGATGAATTTAATAATAATTATGTCGCTACACCTAACTTAAATGATTTAATAGTAATGCCAGCAGTTACGGAAAATGGTTCAGCAACCTTAGGTAACTTTGAAATGGCAAAGGCCATTTTGGAAGATTAAAAGTTTGATTTGATAAATAAAGCCATCCTCTTTTTTATGAAGATAGCTTTATTTTTTTGGCTAATTAGCTATCGTATAACTGCAGATTGATGAACTCGTTTCTAATCCATTTACAAAAGATTGAAGCTGGAGTTATGTTGTTATTGTTTAATTTGGCAATTCCGTAGTGCGGATGTATAGCATATTTAAGATCTACGTTGATAAGCTCATGATCTTCCGGATCGGTAACAAAATCAGCCCAAATTCCAACGCCCAAGTTTGCGTGAGTCATTGTATTGGCAACAGAAATATTATTTGCAAAAGCCAAGTTCAACACTTTATTCGCTTTTTGAATTGATTTTTGTAAATCATCTTGAGAAGGAGGACACCAGCGACTATCTGACATGATTAATCGATAATTTTTTAAATCCGTGAGATCTAACTTATCTAACTTTGGTTTGTATCCTGAGTTTTTGAAAAAATGTACCTGGTAGCTGCCTTCATATAAATCAATGTATTTCACGTTACTAATGCCAGCAATAATATCAGGCATCGTTAAAATGACATCGCATTCTCCAGATTGTAATTGAGTTTTAAGATCGTAATGGTCAAAATTTGCTAAGTATATATTGAATTTACTATGCTGTCTTTTAAATGCTCTAACAATTTTTGGAACCATTTTTACTTCGTATGGTGTGCCACTGTATCCTAGTGTAAAGTCAACATCATTACCATTAGACAAACGTTGAGACTCTTGAACAGTTTTATAGTAGCTATTTAACATTGGCTTAATTCCTTGATAGAAATTAGAGCCACTTTTAGTTAAATTGACCGAGCGTCTAGTTCTAGTGAACAACTGAAAACCTAACTCACGCTCCATCTTAGCAATGTTTTGCGACACCGCTGGTTGTGAGATATATATTTGAGCTGCTGTTTTTGAGTAATTGAGAGTTTCAGCAAGATTTATGAAGACCCTTAAATTCTCAGTATTCATTTGATTAACCTTTATTTGAAATGCTTATAACTAATAACAATATTAATTATAACCTAAATTTAGAATTTGTTATATTAAATATGTAAGCGATAATAAGTTAAAGGAGTTTTATTATGAGTAGACTTAGATCAGGTAAATATTCAGTTGTTGCTAAAGAGTACGAAGGCGAAACGATGCCTTTAGAAGTTGAGATTGAGGAAGATAAAATTCAAAAAATTACTCCACAAAGAGAAGCTACTACAGGACTAGAAGATATAGTCTTTACAACTTTAAGCAAGAAGATCATTGATTCTCAAAGTTTAGATGTTGATGCTGTAACTGGTGCAACTCATTCTAGTAAAGGTTTAATTGAAGCAGTTGGTGAAGTTATCGAAAAAGCAGGTGGCAACAAAGCAGATTATCATTTAATTGAGACTAAATTAAATTTAGCAGATGATGATGAATTCGTATCAGATACTAAACTAAACAAAAAAGAATACGCTGAATGGCGTAAGGTTCCTGAAAAAGTTGATAAGGAAATTAATACAGACTTCTTAATTGTTGGTGCTGGTATTGCCGGCTTGGCTTCAGCTGTACAAGCACGTCAGGAAGGTCTTGATACATTAGTCATTGAAAAGAATGGATTTGTAGCAGGTAACGGTGGTGGCGTTGAAGGTATCTTTGGTATTAATACTAAATTGCAAAAAGAAGCTGGCATTCATGCTGAGCCAGAAGATATTATTGCTAAGGAAGCAGAATTGGGCCAATATCGTGTAGATGGATCATTTTGGGTAGACTTAATTAAAAACTCTGCAGACAATATTAACTGGTTAATTGATCTAGGAGTACAATTGACTATAGTTGATGATTACCATGGTACTTGTATGTTTCCAACGTTCCATTGGTTTAAAGGGGGGTTTGCTTCAATTGGATATGTACCTTACATGAAGAAGAAAGCTGATGAATTAGGCTCTAAATTCATGCTTGACACCAGTGCAATTAGCGCTATTGATGAAAATGGTGTTATTAAGGGAGTTTATGCCAAGACTACAGATGGAATTGTAAAGATTAATGCTAAAGCTACGTTGTTAGCAACTGGTGGTGTAGGTCATAGTGCTAAGTTAATTAGGAAACAAGGTTGGTCAACTAAGAACTTACATTACTGCTCAATGCCTTCTAATACTGGTGACGGTTACCAAATGGCCATGTCATTAGGCGCTAAAGATATGCTTAAAGAATCACCAGAGTTCATGATGAATTATATTCAAGCTTTACCTCATGAAGGTGTTCACTTATATATTGATCCGATTAACGGCTTTATGTCGCTCCCGTCAGGTGGTCCAGTTGTGTTCGTTAATCAAAATGGTAGAAGATTTGTGAACGAGAATGTTAAGAAATATAATCTTCTTTACCAGCGTATGGCTATTAAATCAACTAAGGTTACTTATGAAATCTTTACTCAAGATATTTATGATCAAATTACCAAGGGTGTAAAGGACGCTGACAAGATTTTGGCTAAAGCTGTTAAGACTAATGAAGGTGACTCATTATACAAGGCAGATACAGTTGAAAATTTAGCTAAAGCAGTAAGTCTTCCAGTTGAACAAGTAGTTGAGACTATTAAACAATATAATAAGTGTGCTGTAGCAGGCAAGGATGCGGAGTTTAATAAAGATAAAGAAACTTTGATTCCAATTAATAGAGCTCCTTACTATATTGCTCGTCTCGATCCGTCTAACTTAATTGGTATTGGTGGTGTCGGCTCTAACCAAAAGTTTGAAGTTATTGATGATAAATTTGAAAAGATCCCTGGTTTGTACGTGGTAGGAATGGACTCAACCATGCAATATCGTGATGTTTATACTATTACTTTGGGGGGATCAGCTTGTGCTCATGACATTAACTCTGGCCGTCATGCGGCTATGAACGCTAAAGAATACATTAAATCTATATAAAGCTAGGTAAAAAAGCCGATTTATAAACAGCTTGTATTATGATAATTTATGAATATATAAAATATTATAAATTATCAATGAATAGAAGAACAAATCAAGAAATTAATAATAAATCTCCGATGATTATCCCATTTGTTTTGAGCCCAGTAATAGGTTCATTGATCGGTTATTTTGCAACAGTAATTGGTTTTGTTAAGCCGCTAAGTGTCTTGGTACCGTGGACAACGCCGCCTATATTAAGTGGTATTTTAGCTAGTGCAGGAGATTGGAAAGTTGTTATAGTTCAAATTGTTATTTTAGCAGTCTGTACACTGTTTTATATACCTTTTATTAAAATTTCGGAAAGAGTAGCTATAAAACAAGCACAATTGTCACAAGATTAAAATAAATAGCTTATATTTCGTAAAAAACCTGTTAATCAAGTTGTTTAATATTGATTAACAGGTTTTTTAGATATTAGTTAACCCTTAACGTTAGGATCATCATGACCATAAGAATTTTTCAGATTAATTTGACCATTTCTTTTTTGGCTAATCAATTCACTTTTTTCTTCTTGGGCTCTATTTTTAGCATATTTTAAAGCATCTTCTTTGCGATCAAATAATTTTGAAGGCTTTTTATTGCCTTCTAAGCGCACTCCCCATTGTTCTCCATGGGTTACTACCCAAACATTTTTACCAATTTTTTCTTCACTCATAGTGTTACCTCTTTTCGTAATATTTAAGATAATTATACAACCATCTTTTAGAAAGCGGTAACATTTGAGCGCGGTAGTGTATTTTATGTTGACGAATACTTCATAATAAATAAAATCACAATCAAAACTAACCGAGATTTTGTTTGTTCAAAACTAAAAACTAGGCAAAGACATCTGATTACGATTAATACACTACATACTGATAAAATAATACTTACTTTTATTTGCTTACCAACCTTGCTTTTCACTTTAAATTAAACCATATTGACTTGTTTTTTGACTAGTAAATCTTTAAAATCTAATTGGAGGTTTTTATGAATAAAATAAAGGTAATGTCGGTTTTTGGTACTAGGCCAGAGGCAATTAAAATGTCTCCCTTAGTGTTGAAATTGCAGTCTGATGATCGTTTTGAAGCTGTGACAGTTGTTAGTGCACAACATCGAGAAATGTTAGATCAGGTTCTTGATATTTTTAAAATTACCCCAGACTATGATTTTAATATTATGAAGAAAAACCAAACTCTTGAGGAAATTACTGCTAAGGTAATGATAGATCTGGCTACTGTAATAAAAAAAGAAAATCCGAATATTGTATTAGTTCATGGCGATACGACAACGAGTTTTGCAGCTAGTTTAGCGAGTTTTTATGAGCAATGCAGAATTGGGCATGTTGAAGCTGGATTGAGGACATGGAATAAATATTCACCATTTCCTGAAGAAATGAATCGACAAATGACGGATGATCTTAGTGACCTTTATTTTGCTCCAACCCAAACTAGTAAGGAAAACTTGTTGCGTGAAAATCATCAAGCAAAAAATATTTTTGTTACTGGTAATACAGCAATTGATGCACTTGAACAGACGGTGCAAAAAAACTATCATCATAAGGTCTTGGATTTAATTCAGCCTGGTAACCGAATAATTTTGGTAACCATGCATCGACGAGAAAATCAAGGTGCCCCCATGCGTCGCGTTTTTAAGGTTATGAAAGAGATTGTTGATAGCCATGAAAACGTGGAAATTGTTTACCCAGTTCATTTGTCACCTAAGGTTCAACGGGTTGCGCACGAAATTTTAAGTAACCATCCCCGGATTCACTTAATTGCTCCTCTAGATGTAGTTGATTTTCATAATCTTGCTAAGCGTAGTTATTTTATTATGACAGATTCCGGTGGTGTACAAGAAGAGGCGCCAGCACTAAATAAACCGGTTTTAGTCTTAAGAGACACCACTGAACGACCAGAAGGCGTTAAGGCTGGAACCCTAAAATTAGTTGGTACCGAGGTTGCTGAAGTTCGCAAAGCGATGCTTGAATTACTGGACAACAAACAAATATATGACCAAATGTCACATGCCCAAAATCCTTATGGAGATGGGCACGCTTGTGACAGAATAATTGACGATATAGCATATTACTTTGCTAAAGATAAAATGATTAGACCTGCTGATTTTAGTTAAAAATTGGTTTGGATGTAAATATAATGGTCAAAAGTTCACGTAAAAAGCCCGGAGAAACAAGTTCTTCGGGCTTTTTACTAATCGTTATTTTTCTTATACGACTTAATTTTTCTTTTAGCTTTTTCAATCATTGATGTTTCCTGTGCTTGGAAAACGGATCTAGTAGTCAAATAGTTGAAAATACCAATTAAGAGTTGATCGATTATTTTTACCCATAAAGCATTAAGATGCAACCAGGAAAGTCCCACTAACATAATTAAACTATCAGGAATTAAGCTGATGATTCTATATGTAAAGAAAACAATTAGCTTCTGCCAAGTTGAATGTTCATGATCAACATTATTTGTAAAAACTGCAGTTTGATTAAAATAAAATGATGCTAAATTTGAAGTCACAAATGCAATCGTATTAGAAACCAAAACGACACTGTGCCACCACTTGTGTAGAACCATAAAAACAACGGTATTGATTAGGGCAGCAATAAAGCCAAAAATCATATACACAAATAAATTTCTGTGACGCTTAACCAAGTTTTGAGCTAAGTGATGAATTTTAGGATCAGAGGTTGAGTCAAATTGATTGAAATCGTTTTTGTTTTTAATCATTTAATTGTTCAGCCATTTCTTTAGCAGCGTGGTCAATCATGGTAATAGCATCATCATCGGGTGCATTCTCAATTGTAACCGGTTTGGTAATTTCTTTAGCACCTATCTGTTTAAATATTTTTTCAAAATCAAAGACATTTTCACAAAAATGATCCGCATAAACTTTATCACCACTACCCATAACTGCAAAATATTTCCCAGTTAAGTCCAAATCCTTTAATTGATCATAAAAGTCCAATAGATCATCGGTCATATTGCCCTCACCATATGTATAAGTGACAAATACACACAAATCACTTGCTAAATAATCACTGGCATCAGTAAATTCGGCTTCACTTGTTTCAACGTCAAAGCCATAATCTTGCAGATCTTCTTCTAAGATTTCTGCTATATCTGCATCATTGCCTGTCATGCTTGCGTAGACAATTCTCGCATTCATACTATCCATACCTTTCACATATTGGTTTATCATAATATTATACATAAATTCATAAGGTTGATAAAATTTTTTGGTAAACTTTTAAAAAATGCAATAAAAAAGATATAATTAAGAAAAAAATTATTTTACAAGAGGAGAAGTTAAATTTGATTACAATTAAATCTGTTCGGGAACTTAAAGGAATGCAAGCTTCGGGACGACTTTTAGCATCAATGTTTGAAGGACTTCGTGATGTAATTAAGCCGAAAATAACCACTTGGGAAATTGAAGAATTTTGTCAAAAATTCGTTAAAAGCCGAGGTGGGCGATTATCCGAACAAGGATTTGAAGGATACAAATATGGTACTTGTATTTCAGTTAATGATCAGATTGCCCATGCTACGCCACGCAAGGATACTATTTTAAATGAAGGTGATTTGGTAAAAGTTGACGTCACCTGTAATTTAAATGGTTTTGAAACGGATTCGTGTACAACATATGCGGTGGGTGACATTTCTGATGAAGATCGTGATCTAATGGAAACGACAAAGAAAGCGATGTATCTTGGGATCGATCAGGCGGTTTTAGGCAACAGAATTGGAGATATTGGAGCTGCAATTCAACATTACGTTGAACAAGTGCATCATTATGGTGATGTTAAGGAATTAGTTGGTCATGGAATTCAACCAAGTATTCATGAAGACCCCGAAGTGCCTCACTGGGGTAAAGCTGGTCATGGGTTACGTCTTCGTGAAGGAATGACTATTACCTGTGAACCAATGGTTGAAGCTGGCGGGGATTGGCGAATTGAGCAAAAAAGTGTGAATGATCCAAATGATGATTGGGTATTTTATGCCACACCAGATGGTTCTAAATCAGCCCAATTTGAGCATACATTTGCAATTACAAAGGATGGTCCTAAAATTTTGACTTTACAAAAACCATATGATGGTTATGAAAAATATTTACCGCATTTTGATGAAATGGATGACTAAAGTGAATGGTTAAAAAAGCTGGGTCAGCTAAGTCAAGAATAGTTTTATTTTACAAAACGGTTTCACAGAAATTTACTCAAGGAGAAGTTCTAACAAGTGCAATTGCAATTGCTTACTATGTTTTGTTTTCAATATTTCCTTTAATTATTATTATTGGAAATATTTTGCCGTTATTTCATATTGATACAGGACCAATCGCAAGTTACCTAAAGCTGATTTTTCCTGATAGAATTGCTAAATTTATCATGCCAATTATTAATTCACTACTAAAAAACAAATCTACGGGTTATATTTCATTTGGTATTGTTTTAGCACTCTGGTCAGTTTCTTCATTAGTTAATGCAATTCGAATAGGAATGAATCGAATTTATGGTGTTCGGATGGTTGAATTACAACAAAAGTTACTAATTACTGTTTGGACGCGCTCAATTACCATTATTTTGACCAATCTAATGATTATTAGTTTTACTTTGCTTAGTTTAACCTTCATTTTTGGTCAACAGACTTTGGAATTTTTACGTCCGATTTTTTCGATTTCAATTGGTGATTTAGAAAAAGTATTTAATTATCGTTATCCGGTAGTAATTATTACTATGCTTGGTGCTTTATATTATTTGAACTATTTTTTGCCAAATATTAAGTTGAAGAAAAGGGTAATCTGGCCAGGAGTTTTTACTACATTAATTGGGTGGCTGTTATTATCATGGCTTTTTGGATTTTATCTTCATCATTTTCATATTAGTTGGGAAAATTATGGCATTATTGGTACCTTTATTATCTTTATGTTATGGTTAAATATCTCTTCGATTTTATTTTTAATTGGAACATGTGTTAATGCGGCTATCGTAACACTTAATTATGGTGAAGTTCAGTATTCAGTTGGTCATTTAGCTGAATATATTCAAAAAAAACGCAGAACTTAGTACTGGAACCAGATAAATAAATTTTGTATATTAAAGAATAAAAGTATAAAAGAAAGTGTATAAAGTATGAAAGTAAGGAAAGCCATTATTCCGGCTGCCGGGCTTGGTACAAGATTTATGCCGGTTACTAAGGCAATGCCCAAAGAAATGTTACCGATTGTTGATAAACCAACAATTCAGTTTATTGTTGAGGAAGCTAAAAAATCGGGAATTGAAGATATTTTAATTATAACTGGAAAAAATAAGCGCCCAATTGAAGATCATTTTGATTCAAATCCTGAATTGGAGCAAAATTTGCAGGAAAAGGGCAAGACGGGGTTGTTGAAAATGTCACGGGAAATCACCCATTTAGGCATTAATATTTATTATACTAGGCAGCCTTATCCTGCGGGGCTAGGTGATGCGATAGCCCGTGGTCGAAGTTTTGTTGGTGATGAGCCATTTGTTGTGATGCTCGGTGATGACTTAATGATGGATGAAGTTCCACTAACAAAGCAGCTGATTAATCGCTATAATAAAACTCATGCTTCAACAATTGCGGTTATGAAAGTGCCTCACGATGAAGTGTCGAAGTATGGAGTAATTGAACCAGCAAGTGAAATTATGTCGGGCTTAATTAATGTAAAATCATTTGTAGAAAAACCGGATATTGATAAAGCTCCAAGTGATTATGCGATTATTGGAAGATATTTATTAACTCCAGAGATTTTTGGGATTTTGGCCAATCAAAAACCTGACAAGGGTGGCGAGATTCAATTAACTGATGCAATTGACACTATGAACAAAACACAGCGTGTTTTTGCTCATGTTTTTGAGGGGACACGTCATGATGTTGGTAATAAGGAAAGTTATCTAGAAACATCAATTGAATATGGGTTGAAACATCCCGAAACACGTGATGCATTGCGTAAATACATTATTGAGTTAGGAAAGAAATTACAGTCTGATAAGCATAAGAATAGTTAATTTGATATTCGATGCAAGGGAATCATAAGAAGTGATTTCTTTTTTTGTGTAAATTTTTCTAAATCTCGGTTTAATTACTATTATCAGAGATTGAAATTCGGTAAGATGCAGTTAAATTATTTTGCTAGGAGAAAATTTAATGAAAGATATCTTTGTCGTTGCGGCTAAACGAACACCATTTGGACGATATAATGGCATTTGGTCTAGTCAAAATGCTATTGAACTGGGTCAGTTGGCGCTGACTGAAACACTAAAAAGTATTGAATTAGATGCTAATGAGCTTGATGCATTAGTAATGGGAAATGTATTAGGAGTAACTTTGGGGCAAAATATGGCAAGGCAGGTTGCTCTAGGCGTAGGAATGAGAAAAACGAGCAGCAGCGTTACGATCAATGAAGTTTGTGGTTCCAGTTTGAAAGCATTAAGGCTTGCTCAGGGTCAAATGGAATTAGGAGACTTTAAGCTAGTTGCAGTTGGGGGCGCAGAAAGTATGACTAATGCGGCATATTTTTCTTCGGATAAAAATGGCCAAAATATTCAAAGTGAAATGATTGCCAATGGACTAACGGACGCTTTTTCAAAAATGCATATGGGTTTGACAGCCGAACAAGTCGCGCATAAATATCATGTTTTGCGAAAACAAATGGATGAATATAGCATTAGTTCACATCAAAAAGCTGCATCTGCAATGCACCAAGGTTTATTTAATGATGAAATTATTCCGATAAAACGTGGTAAACAAATTATTACCCATGATGAAAATATTCGTGAAAATACCAACTTAGCCGCTTTAAGTAAATTAAAGCCCGCATTTAAAGAAAATGGCCTGATAACAGCAGGTAATTCTTCACCTTTAAGTGATGGCGCAAGTATGGTAATTTTAGCAACTGCTGATAAGGTAAAAGAGTTAAATTTACAGCCTTTAGCGCGTTTAGGTGCATATGCAGAATCTGGTAACGATCCATCTTATATGGGCTATGCCCCATACTATGCTGTCCAAAAGTTACTTAAGCAAAATGATAGACAAGTTAATGATTATGATGTAATTGAAGTTAATGAGGCTTTTGCAGCACCAAGCGTTGCTTTGGCAAGAGATTTGGCAATTCCAACTGATAAGCTTAATATTTTGGGCGGTGCAATTGCTTTAGGCCATCCTTTGGCAGCTACGGGTACGCGGTTAGTTTCTTCAGCAATTACAGCAATGAAATATGTTAATGGGTATAGAGCACTAGTTACTTTGTGCATTGGCGGTGGCCAAGCAATTGCTTGTGAATTAATTAGAGATTTTTAAATGAAGTTTTACGAATTATCGCCTCAAAAAAGACGATTGTGGCTTGAAAACCAGGGAATTAAACTTGATTGGATTGATTCCGAAGTTTTATCTAGTCTTAATCAATTAAGTGAAAATGTTGTTGGTCAACTACGTTTACCTGTTGGACTGATTAAAAATTTAATAGTTAATGATCATCATTATATTGTCCCGTTAGCAACAGAAGAGCCTTCGGTGGTGGCTGCTGCTAATCATGGAGCAAGCCTCTTTGCTCAAAGTGATGGTGTTAGTGCAAAGAGTTATCGTGATGGAATTTATGGTCAAATTGTGATGCAAGTTACACCAGACTTTCATCTTCATCAATTAACTGCTAACTTGTCTGAAATAATTGAAAAAACTAATCAGCATTTTCTGAATTTAGTTAATCATGGTGGAGGAGTAAGAAAAATTGTTGCCAAACACCAGCAAGAATTACTTTATCTAAAAGTCTTAATTGATCCTGCTGAAGCAATGGGAGCTAATCGTGCAAATACAATATTAGAATTTATGGCAATCGAACTAGTCAAATTTTCAACGATTCAGCAAAAATTATTTGCAATCCTATCGAATTATCCAAGTCAACTGACAACAGCAAAAGTCAAACTTGGGGTTGATCAAATTGGAGGTAAGGCAATTGCCAAGCGAATTGCCTTATTAAGTCAAATAGGGCAAACCGATGTTTTTCGTGCCGTGACAAATAATAAGGGAATTATGAATGGAATTGATGGGGTATTATTGGCGACTGGAAATGATACTAGAGCAGTTGAAGCTGCTTGTGGTGTTTGGGCAAGTCAGAATGGGACTTACACAAGTCTAAGTCAGTGGCAAATTAAAGATGATAACTTAATAGGAGAGCTTACTGTACCTTTAGCTATAGGAACAGTTGGTGGCTCAATTAAAGTTAGAAATGATATTCGTCAGAATTACCGCATTTTAGGTAAGGAAATTACTAGTGCGGAGTTGGCGGAAGTAATTGCAGCAACGGGATTAGCTAACAACTTAGCAGCACTTTTAGCTATTGCGACAACAGGCATTCAACAAGGACACATGAAATTGCAGGCAAGAAATATTGTTGCTGAACTAAATGCAACCGAGGATGAAAAAAAGATTGTTTTGCAACAAATGGTGCAATTACAACAATATTCGCAAACTGAGGCGCTTAAGTTACTGAACAAAATTAGAGAGGGAAAATAATGCAAGTAGGAATTGATCAGATTGGCTTTTATACACCTAACAAATATGTTGATATGGTAGATTTAGCTACTGCGCGCGGGGAAGATCCTAATAAGTATCTTATCGGAATTGGTCAAAAAAGAATGAGTGTAGCTGATTCATCTCAAGATGCAGTATCAATGGGAATTAATGCTACGCTAAGCTATATTGATCAGGTTGATTGTGATCAGGTTGGATTGCTTTTAATGGGAACTGAAAGTGGGGTCGATCAATCAAAATCTGCATCTTTGTTTGTCAAGAGTGCCTTGAAATTGAGGCCAGAAGTACGTACATTTGAAATTAAAGAAGCTTGTTTCGGGATGACTGCAGGTATTATGACAGCATGTGATTATATTCGGGCACATCCTGATCGTAGTGCAATTGTAATTGGCAGTGATATTGCAAAATATGGCGTGGGTAGTGCGGGAGAAGTTACTCAAGGTGCAGGAAGTGTCAGTGTCTTATTAAAAGCAAAGCCGCGTATTTTAAGTATTAATTCTGGCTATAGTGCTTATAGCGCTGACGTTAATGACTTTTGGCGACCGAATAATTCACCTATTGCACTCGTTGATGGCAAGTATTCTAAAGAAGTATATCTTGACTTTTTTACTCGAACATTTGCTGCTTATCAACGACAAATGAATTATCAAGTTAGTGATTTTGCAGCTCTTGTTTATCACTTACCATTTGTCAAAATGGGATATAAAGCCAATCAATTAGCTATAGCAAATCAAAATGAGATTGTTCAAAAAAGGTTAGAGCAAAATTTTGGTTTATCTTCTTATTATAGTCGTAATGTGGGGAATATTTATACTGCTTCACTATATTTGAGTTTGCTTAGCTTATTGGAACAAGGTAAACTTAATTCAGATTCTTTAATTGGCTTTTTCTCTTATGGCTCAGGAGCA
Source organism: Lactobacillus sp. ESL0246 (assembly GCF_003692965.1). Lineage (GTDB taxonomy): Bacteria > Bacillota > Bacilli > Lactobacillales > Lactobacillaceae > Lactobacillus. The sequence goes on from NZ_REHC01000006.1 coordinate 118,259, forward strand.
ATGGGAGAATTTTATTCAGGCAAAATTGTGTCTGGTTATGAAAAAATGCTTACTCCAAATACTAATAAGCAAATGCTTGCGCGCAGAAAAAAAATAAGCATTACCGAATATGAACAAATCTTTAATCAATCGTTAGTACTGCCCCAAGATAATCACTTCTTAGATAGCGATGAAGAAAATGGCTACTGGTATTTTGCGGGTACAAATCAACATATCCGTCAATATAAACAAAAATAAAGTTGCATTTAGAATATCTGCAATTTTACATTAATATGATTGAGTTGCTTTCAGGCAAAATTCGGATCCCATATATAGGGATCTTTATTTGATTATTTAAAAAATATATAGGAAGTTCATGGTCATGCAAATGTTGGATTAAATTATTTAATTTTTTCTTAGTCATTGGCTTGTTACCGGAATAAAGTAGGCATTCGCTTTGAGAAATTTTCAACTTTGCTAGTGGTTGGGGATGGCCTTGAGCTGTCAAATAAATGGTTGTTTGTGGATTTAAATCATTGGTTAATTGTAATAATTCAGTTAGTCTCATATTTATACTCTATACAATTCAAAAAAATGTTATACTATTCGATATTTGAATTAGAAGGCGGTTTATCATTGAAACACTTAAAGCATCGAAAAATTTGTTTTTCATTAATTGGTCTTGTATTAGTAACACTGTTACTTTTCATCGGTGCGGGTTTTTATTTTTTTAAACTTGCTTGTGTTCCGGGACCTAAAAGTTTTCTGAACTCATCTAGTAAAACCATTAAAAAATCGGATCCACTATATCGAGAAAAAACTTGGTTTAAAAAAGTTCATAAGCAAAAATGGTATATAAGTTCGGCCGATCATCGATATCGGTTAGATGCTAATTATATCCCAAGCAATAGTTCTTATAAGACCGCGGTTATTTTGCCAGGCTATATGGATACTAAGGAAGATATGGGTGAATATGACGCACTTTTTCATCAAATGGGTTATAACACCTTAACTCCAGATCCTCGTTCTCAAGGTAAGAGTGAAGGAAAATATATTGGTTATGGGTGGCCAGAAAAAGATGATGTCAAAAAGTGGATCAATCTGATAATTAAAAAAGAGGGTTCTAAGCAACAAATTGTCGTGTATGGTTTGAGCGCGGGAGCGGCAACAACAATGATGGTTAGTGGACTTGAGTTACCCAAACAGGTAAAAGCCTTTGTGGAAGATTGTGGTTATACAAGTGTTAAAGATGAAATAGAACATGAAGCTCAAGTTCTTTATCATATGCCAGCTTTTCCCCGTTTTCCGTTAGTCGAAATTTTGAGTGGCATTAATAAACTTAAGGTAGGCTACTTTATGAAAGATGGATCTAGTGTCAATCAACTGCATAAAAATCATCGTCCAATGTTGTTTATTCATGGAAATTGCGATACTTTTGTTCCGACAGATATGGTTTACACTAACTATCAAGCGACAAAGGGGCCCAAAGAATTATGGGTGACGTCTAAAGCTAAACATGCGAAGTCGTTTGCCGATCACCCACGAGCTTACCGTAAACATATTGAAACTTTTTTGGATAAGTATATCAAATAAAGGCTAAAACAATTGCAAATGTTCACCTAAAATTGATATGAAGAATTGTGGTAAAGGTAATATTGATATCAATAATTTTTATCTTTATAATTTATCTTGCCAAAAATGTAAAGCTCCAAGCATTTTGCTTGAAGCTTTTTAGTAATAATAGTTTTTAAACTAGGACTATTATTACTTGATCAAATCATCTTAAAGTTAACTTGACGATGCATTCACAACGTGGTGTTTGTGGCAACATGTCAATGTTTTCAATTAAACGAACATCGTAACTATCGCTTAATAAAACAAGATCTTGTGCTAGTGTTGAAGGATTGCAAGAAATGTAAACAAAAGTTTTGGGTTTGATTTTAAGCAAAGTCTTGATTAAACTTTTAGCTAGACCAGTTCTTGGTGGATCAACAATTAAAGCATCAACCACAATACCATTATGTTCAAGTTCTGGCAGAATTTTTTCAACGCTTCCTTGAATATAATTAGCATTCTTAATATGGTTCAGTTCAACATTGTGATTAGCATCTGCAACGGCTTCCGGAATGGATTCGATTCCAATGACTTGTTTAACACGCTCAGCAGCCAGAATACCTAGCGTACCAACCCCACTATATGCGTCAATTAAAGTATCATCGGCGGATAAATCTAAAAACTTTAAAGCATGAGAGTACAAGGTAGCAGTTTGAATGGGATTTAATTGAAAAAATGCTCGCGGAGAAAGCGCAAATTTTTTGCCTAAAATTTCATCGATAATTTGATTTTTTCCCGCTAGTTTAACAGTTTTATTACCCCAGACTTGAGGGTTATGCCAATTTGTTTCATTTTGATAAACACTAACAACATCGGTTAGATTCATGATTTGCTTACTTAAGGCTGGCAAATTTTTAATAACATGACCGATAGTAATTAAAGTAACTTGAATTTCTTTGGTGGATTGCGCCTGACGGACAACAACTGTTTTTATACCATCTAAATGGCGAAAAGGATCGGCGATTGGCACATGCAGTTTTTCAATTAAATGCTTAATTTGCCGCTCGGTTTTCTGAGTTATTTCACTTTGTGTCGGCATTAATGGTAAATCTTGCAGTTTATGAGTATTGGGTGTAAATAACCCGAGACTGATTTGATGACGGTGCTGCTCAATTTGATATTGAGCTTTGTTACGGTAGCCCCATTCATCTGGAGCTGGAATGGTGGGTTTTACTTTATATTTGTTATATCCTCGAGGATGAAATTTTTTAAGCGCTTCGAGAAGATTATCACGTTTAAATTCAAGTTGTTTAGCGTAAGAGAGGTGTGCTAATTCTAAACCTCCTGTTGCTGGATTAACACCTTGAGGAAATGGTACTCGATCTGGACTCTTTTCTTTGATACGCATTAATTCGGCTTGAATATAGTGTGGAAATTCTTTAATAATTTTGGCAACAACCACTTCGTTAGGTAGTGCTCCAGGAATAAAAATTATTTTTTTGCGATAGTAGCCGATTCCTTCACCATTAATTCCAAGGCGCTTAACTGTAATAATAACGTCTTTTTCTTTTGTTTCTTTTTGATTTAATTTGTTAGACATAATAATTCTTTCTACAATAAATGTTAATGTTAATAATTAATTGTACTACTCAGGAAAACTTTTTAGCAAGAAGTAGAGAAATTTGCTAGCATGTAAATAAACAAAAAAGAAAGGTGAACCGTAATGGCAATTATTACTAAAGTAAGCAATCAGAAAAAGCCTGGTAGATATAATATCTTTTTAGATGGTCAATATGCCTTTTCTGCAAGCGAGCAGACTGTTGCAAAATTCTTACTGCTAAAGGGGCAGGAATTAGTACCAGAAAAAATACACCAAGTTAAGCAATATGATCTTGACGCTAAGGCAACAAATTTAGCATCAAAGTATTTGAGTTATGAACCACGTACAATTTATGAGGTTTTACAATATTTAAGTAAACACAATATTGATGAAGAATCTGCTCAAAATGCAGTTAATCAACTCAGTGAAATGGGATTTTTGGATGATCAAAAATATGTTGCACTAGCTTTGAGTCAAAATTTGCGTATTGGAACCGATGGTCCCGCCAGTTTTTCGCAAAAGATGCTTCAAAAAGGAATTACCTCAGAAATTGTTCAGTTACAATTGGCTAAAATTAGCGATGACCAGTGGTTAGATGCTGGTACACGGGTTATTAAATCAATGAAAAATCAGGTAGGTAAGTTAGCACAGCGTGAATTAGAAAGGAAAATGCGTACCAAACTATTTAGTCACGGCTTTTCGAGTTCATTGGCTGACAGTATCATTTCTAAAATGAATTTACAACTAGACCAGTGCCAACAACTTGAAGCTTTAAAGAAGCAAGGTATAAAAGCTTATAAACGCTTTCGACGTTTATCGCAAAAAGAACGTGAAATTAAAATGCGCAATTACCTTTATACTCATGGTTTTAGCAGTAATGAAATAGAATCTTTTATTGCTGGCGAAATTATTCCGCTATCTGAGCTTGCTAAATATTAGGAGAAAAAATGAAAAAATCACAAGAAAAAATTATTTTTATTGGCCGTCCATTTGCAGATCAATTAATGGATGAGCAGCGAACTTATACCCAATCTAATATAGAAATGGAACAAGATGAGGTCTTTCAAGAATTTTTGGCTATAAATCAACTAACAAATAATCGTAGTAATTTAATAATTTTTGGTCCTGAAAATTTTATGTATTGGTATGGTGTAACTGTTACTAATCAAGTGGAGGTTCCACAAGGACTAATGCAGTTTGTTCTTCCCCAAGCTGAAGTTGCAATCGAAGAAATTCCTGATCAAAATTTGTCGTACTTTAGTCAACCATTAAATTCAATTTTACCGCTATTTTTTCAAAAGATTAGTAATCAGGGAATTCCAATTTATGAAAATCCAGGAGATAGTAGTACGCCCTATTTTCTTCAAGAACTAAATCTTATTACAAAAAAACTGACCCAGATGATGTATCTTAAGGCCAGTAATTAAAATTTAATGTTGGTTAGGATCAATTGAAAGGTTATCGTATTCTACATAGGCACCTAAACAAGTCGATAAAAGCATGATTAAAAATACAATACCAACAGATTTGCCAACAATTTGATCCAAAGTCAGAAAGTGGCGAATGACAAATGTCGCCATATAACATAAGATAAAGTCCAAAATCATATTAGCGAAGAGCAAAAAATAGCGCCGGCGAATGCTAAAAAAGCGTAACAATTGCTTAAATATACCGTCATTTACTTCTACAGCAAGTAGGTCAACGGGACGCTGAATTGTGGCTTTAATTGCAAACATAATCAGTGCGCCAACAAATGCCCCAATTGCGGTTCGAAATAGATCACCCGAATGCAAAACTAAGGCATTATAACCAATGCCGATGATTGTTAGACTGCATATATAAGGAATTAACAATAAAAAAGTAAAAACAAGTAAAACATGACTTTTTTTCATGGAGAAACCTCATTTCTTACGAGCTATTGTAACATATATGATATGTACATGATATAATGTTATTACTTAACGTGTTATTTTGAGAAAGAGAGAAACAATTATGGCAAGCGACCCTGCTAAGGGGAATTTATTTCGACGATTTAAGAATAAATTTTCCCCTTCAAGCGATGAAGAAACTAAAGAACATTTAACAAAAGAAATAAAAATTTTACATGATCATCAAAAAATTAGTGATGCAGAATTTTCAATGTTAGATGGAGTTTTGGATTTTCAGGGACGGGTAGTCCGTGAAGTAATGGTACCCCGAATCGATGCCTTTATGGTAGATTGCTGTGAGAGCTTTCAAACTAACTTGAAAGAAATTTTACGTGAGCCATACTCAAGGATACCGGTTTATAATCAAGATAAAGATAAAATAGTTGGTGTAATTCATATTAGAACAGTTTTACGTAAGGGCTGGGAAAAAGGCTTTGATAAATTAACTTATGAGGATGTCATGAATCCCCCCTTATTTGCACCAGAAACAACCGATTTAGGTGAATTGTTAGTTGAAATGCAACAAAGTCAGCAACAACTTGCTATTTTAACGGATGAGTATGGAGGAATTGTGGGTCTAGCAACCATTGAAGACTTGATTGAAGAAATAGTTGGCAATATTGATGATGAGGTTGACCATACGGAAGTGTTGTTTAATCAGGTAGCTCCTGACAAGTATGTTATATATGGTAAAATGCCTCTAGATGAATTTAATGAACAATTTGGTACTGAACTTCAAATGGAGAATGTTGATACAGTAGCGGGATTTGTAATTACTAAATTGGGCATTATTCCGGCAAAAGGTGAAAAATTATCTGTTAAACTAGATAACGGTATGATTCTAACCACCAGAAGAATGATTCGTTCAAGATTACAGACGGTCTTATTAACAATACCAGAAAAAACGAATAAGGAAGAAGAGCAAAAGAGTTAATGAGTGAACAGCTTTTAGATAATGTTAAAAAAAGAAGAACATTTGCAATTATTTCTCACCCGGATGCAGGAAAAACAACAATAACTGAGCAAATGCTTCTTTTCGGTGGTGTGATTCGTAATGCCGGTACTGTTAAGGCGCGAAAAACTGGTCATTATGCAACTAGTGATTGGATGGAGATTGAAAAACAACGTGGGATCTCGGTCACTAGTTCTGTGATGCAATTTGAATATCAAGGAAAGAGAATAAACATTCTTGATACTCCAGGACATGAAGATTTTTCTGAAGATACTTATCGGACATTAATGGCTGTCGATTCTGCAGTAATGGTAATTGATTCTGCTAAGGGAATTGAACCGCAAACAAAAAAATTATTTAAGGTCGTTAAGCAGCGTGGCATTCCAATCTTTACTTTTATGAATAAACTAGATCGAGATGGGCGCCCGCCTTTAGATCTAATTGCTGAGTTAGAAGATTTATTGGGAATTGAGGGCGTAGCTATGAATTGGCCAATTGGTTCTGGTCAAACCCTCCAAGGATTATACGATATTGCAAATAATCAAGTTGAACTGTATCATCGAGAAGGTAAACAGCGTTTCTTAAAGCTGAATAATGACGGAACACTGCCAGTTAGTGAAGCTTTCGCGCAAAATCCTCAGTTTCAGGATACATTGGGTGAGATTGAACTGATCAAAGAAGCTGGTAATGTTTTTAACTTGGATAAAATTCTGGCTGGTAATCAAACTCCCGTATTCTTTGGCTCGGCATTAACTAATTTTGGTGTTGAAACTTTTTTGAAGAGTTTTGTTAAGTTAGCGCCAGCACCAGAAAGCCATCAAATTAATGATGGTCAGACACTTAAGCCTGAAGATGAAGAATTTTCAGGATTTGTTTTCAAGATTCAGGCGAATATGAATCCTCATCATCGTGATCGTATTGCTTTTATCAGAGTAGGTAGTGGTGAATTTCAAAAAGGTTTAGACGTTACTTTGGCAAGAACTGGTAAGCAAATTCGTCTTAACAATGCTACTGAGTTTATGTCGAGTGAACGTGTACAAGTTTCTGACGCTGTTGCAGGTGATATCGTCGGCTTATATGATACTGGTAATTTTCAAATTGGAGATAGTATCTATGCAGGAAAAAGTAAAATTGTCTATCAACCTCTTCCTGAATTCACTCCCGAATTATTTGTTCGGGTTAATGCTAAAAATGTTATGAAACAAAAATCATTTCACAAAGGAATGACTCAATTAGTCCAAGAAGGTGCAGTACAGCTTTATCGTAATTATCAAACTGATGAATATATTTTGGGTGCAGTTGGTCAATTGCAATTCGAAGTATTCAAATTTAGAATGAAGAACGAATATAATTCAGAAATTGAAATGACAAATATCGGTCATCGAGTAGCGAGATGGATTGATCCCAAGCAGTTGGATCCGGCAATGTCAAGCAGTCGAAATCTTCTTGTGAAAGATCGCTATGATCAACCACTATTCTTATTTGAAAATCAATTTGCTGAAAGATTTTTTCAAGATAAGTATCCTAATATTAAGCTGACCGAAAAATTATAATAAAAAAGGCTGGAAAATTTTAGTATAGGAATTTAACCATCTTAAATTTGGTTGCTTTTGCTTTAAAGCATAAAATCACACATAATTTTTGATGTATATTACTGTTTCTAAATGAGTATGTGTACAAAAATAAGTAAATGATTATTATTTAGTAAAGATATAAGTATTTACTCTATTATAAGTTATTATTAGTATAAAAGTGAAAGAAGCTGAAGAGCCCAAGAAATATTGTAAAATGTTATTCTATTCAAAAAAAGGTAATACAAATTAAAAATATACGATAATACTTTAAGTCTACAAAAAATAAGCCATGAAGTTTAAACAACTTTCATGGCTTATTTTAAAATATGTCAACAATTTACTTGTCAATATGAACTTCGATTACTCGCTGGCTTTTATCACAAGTCAAGGTATATGACACAGGTTTTTCTTTTACTAAACGCTTGATAACAAATTCGGTTTCTTCTTTACGTACTCGGCGAGAGTGGTTTTCCAAGACAACCCCAATTGCATCATCGCTTTCGGTATATATAACTGAGGTATTGCCTAGAGAATAAACCTTTACATAGTTGACATTAGTAGAATTAAGTTGACTATGTACTAATTCTCGATAACTATTGGTTACATCTATTAAGTGCATGGCATTCACCTGTTTCTTCTGATAGTTTTCTTTTTGCTATAATTACACCACCTATTTTAACATTTTTCTCTAATAAAAAACATCTCAATATTAGCTAATTTACTTATCGTAGATTATTTTGCTGTTTCTTTTTGATCAGTAATGACAATATTATTGTTTTCAATGCTTGCTAAAAGATTTTTAGCAGTAGGGTGATCAAGTTTAAAGTCAGCTACTTTGTCTTCTATTTCTTCCTGAATGGTTCGACGCAGAGGTCGAGCACCCATAGCTGGATTGTAACCGTCATCAACCAGTTTCTTTTTGGCATCATCAGTAACAGTAATTTGTAATCCTTGATTTTTAACCATACTGTTAACATCATTTAGCATTAAGTTGACGATTTTGACTAAATTGTCAACTGATAACTCATTAAATTCAATGACATCGTCTAACCGGTTTAGAAATTCAGGTTTAAAAAATTGACTCATTGAGTTTCGAGCTGATTCGGGTTTATTACTATCATTTTCAGCCGTAAAGCCCACGCTTGTGTTTTTAATTCCTTGTCCAGCGTTTGAAGTCATAATAATAATTGTATCTTTGAAGGAAACCATCCTACCTTGCGAATCAGTTAATCGACCATCATCTAAAATTTGTAAAAATAAATTCATTACAGAAGGATCTGCTTTTTCGATTTCATCCAAGAGAATCAAACTATACGGATTACGCCGAACTCGTTCGGTTAATTGTCCAGCTTCTTCATATCCAACATATCCAGGAGCTGAACCGATTAATTTAGATACTGAATATGATTCCATATATTCCGACATGTCAAAACGAATCATTGCGTCTTCTGAACCAAACATTTGCTTGGCCAATTGTTTAGCCAATTCGGTTTTACCTACACCAGTTGGTCCAACGAAAAGAAATGAGCCAATTGGTCGACCAGATTTATTAAAACCAATTCGATTTCGACGAATAGCACGAGCTAATTTATCGACAGCTTGATCTTGACCAATTACATTAGCCTTTAAGTTAGCAGCTAAATTTTGAAGTTGGTTTTCTTCTTGCTTTTGTAAATCTCCAACTGGTATACCAGTTTTTTCTTCCACAATTTTATTCATGATTTTGCTTGTGATAATAGGAGATTTATCAGGATCAACATTTTGATTCTTCATTTTATTGTATTTTTCAATTTGATCACGGTAGTAAGCAGCTTTTTCGTAGTCCTCATTTTTAAGTGAATCTTGCTTTAATTGTTGGGCTGCTGCGATACGTTCTTGCATTTTTTCTTTATCAACATAAGGAATGGTAAGATTCATTCGAGAGCCGGCTTCATCGAGCAAGTCTATGGCTTTATCAGGTAAAAAGCGATCTTGAATATAGCGTTCGGATAATTCTGCAGCTGCTTTAATAGCATCATCAGTGTAATGAACATGGTGATAATCCTCATAACGTTTTTGAATTCCTTGCAGAATTCGGATAGTTTCTTTAACAGAAGGTTCCTTAACGTCAACTGGTTGAAAACGCCGTGCTAGAGCGGAATCTTTCTCAATTTCACGATATTCTTTTAAGGTTGTAGCACCAACTAATTGTAAATCACCACGAGCAAGGGCAGGCTTAATAATGTTGCCTGCATCCATTCCGCCTTCAGCATTTCCCGCTCCAACAATTTCATGTATCTCGTCGATAAACAAAATAATATCTTTATGACTTTGTAATTCTTTAATCAGCTGCTGCATTCTTTGTTCAAATTGACCGCGGATTCCAGTTCCTTGAACTAATGAAACAACATTCAATGAAACAATACGTTTATCCTGTAATTTAGCTGGAACGGAGCCATCAACTATTTGTTGGGCCAAACCTTCAACAACTGCTGTTTTTCCGACACCGGCTTCGCCGATTAATACTGGGTTATTCTTAGTTCTTCTATTTAATATTTCAATTACGCGGGCAATTTCTTTATCTCGTCCAATGACGGGATCAATTTTCCCTTTCTTAGCGAGTGCTGTTAAATCTGTACCATATTGATCTAGTAATGAACGACCACCAGCGCCATTATTAGAATTTCCCTTGTCCATAGTTGGTTCATCAGCGTTTTGACCGTTAGGATTATTAAAATTATTAAATGGATCACCAAAATCAGAGAATAAACCATTGATATTATTATTCATATTGATGTTTCCTTGTTGCTCTAGTTTTTGATAACATTGGCCACATAAATTAATTTCACGGCTCTGTCCATTAACCTTTGCAAAAAGGTGAATAGAAGCAGGTCGTTTTTGACAATTCTGACAAAGCAAATATATTACCGCCTTTCGCTTTAATTTACGTTTTCTAAATTATATAATTAGCACTCTTAATAATCAAGTGCTAAAGACTGAGACTTAATCCTAAGAAGTTGAAATATGCTACAATATTTTTAAACGGTACAGTAAAATTTATTATGATTTGCTAAGAAAATGTTAAATTAAAAGAAACACGGTGGTATACTTGGATTACCAAAAAATTCTTGAGCAGTTAGCCGATGGACAACTTGAAAACTACAAAGTAGAGCCCAAGGAAGCCTTTGCCTTTCATTCTGCGCTAAGATCTTTTGGCAAAAGACAGAACATAACAGGAAAAGCCTTGAGAGGTGGGGGAATAATCTATACTTGTAAAAAGATAGAATTTTAATGATGTAAACTGTTACATTTAAGTTGTTTAATTTACCAAAAAATGATAGGCTAGTTACGGACAATAGGTATTTATTACCAATTTTATTTTTTAAAATTAAAGGAGATAATCATAATGGAAAAACGCGATTTTCATGTTATTGCTGAAACGGGAATTCATGCTCGTCCAGCCACTTTATTAGTACAAGCAGCTTCTAAGTTTGGTTCAGATATCAATTTGGAATACAACGGTAAATCCGTTAACTTGAAGTCAATTATGGGAGTTATGTCTCTTGGAGTTGGAAAAAATGCTGATGTAACGATTAGTGCTGATGGTGATGATGAAAAAGATGCCATTAATGCTATTTCGGAAACAATGAAAAAAGAAGGCTTAGCTGAATAATGACCAAGAAATTAACGGGAATTGCTGCTAGTGATGGTATTGCGGTAGCACCAGCCTATCTCTTGGTAGAACCAGATCTTTCGTTTTCTAAGACTAGTGTCAGTGATGTTGAAAGTGAACTTGCTCGTTTTAAAGATGCAATTAAGGTATCAACTGCCGAAGTTGAAAAGATACGTGACAGTGCAAAAAAGAGTTTAGGTGAGGATGAAGCGCAAGTTTTTGAAGCTCACTTAATGATTTTAAATGATCCTGAATTCACCGGTGCAATTGAAACCGAAATTAAGGACAAAAAGATTAATAGTGAAGCTGCGCTTGATGGAACCGCTCAAAAATTTATTGCGATTTTTGAAGGTATGACGGACAACGCTTATATGCAACAACGTGCTGCTGACGTACGTGACGTTTCTAAAAGGATCATGGCGCATTTGCTAGGTAAGGAATTACCTAATCCTGCAACAATTGATCATGAAGTAATTGTAGTTGCACATGATTTGACACCAAGTGACACTGCTCAATTAAACAAAAAATTTGTCAAGGGATTTGTGACTGATATTGGGGGACGAACAGCTCACTCAGCAATTATGGCACGATCTCTTGAATTACCAGCGGTTGTCGGTACTGAATCAATTACAAAAGATGTTGTAAATGGTCAGACACTAGTTGTTGACGGCTTGAATGGTGATGCTGTCATTAAACCGAGTGATGAACAGATTGCTGATTATAAGCAAAAGAGTGAAGCCTTTTTAAAGCAAAAAGCTGAATGGGATAAATTAAAGAATGAACCATCAGTAACTGCAGACGGTAAACAGTTTACTATTGCTGCAAATATTGGTACACCAGCTGATATGCAAGGGGTTAATGAAAATGGTGCGGAGGCTGTTGGATTATATCGGACTGAATTCTTGTATATGAATTCTAAGGATTTTCCAACTGAGGAAGACCAATTCGAAGCTTATAAAGAAGTAATTGAAGGGATGAATGGTAAGCAGGTTGTTATCAGAACCATGGATATTGGTGGCGATAAGCACCTTGACTATTGGGATTTACCTGAAGAAATGAATCCATTCTTAGGAGTTCGAGCTATTCGCTTATCATTGCAAAATGAAGAAATATTCCGGACCCAATTACGTGCTCTTCTTCGTGCTTCAGCGTATGGTAAACTAGCGATCATGTTTCCAATGATTGGTACTTTGGGTGAATTGCGTAAAGCAAAGTCTATTTTAAACGAAGAAAAGACCAAATTAACTCAAAAGGGTACTAAAGTTGGTTCTGATTTACAAGTTGGAATGATGATTGAAGTTCCAGCCGCAGCCGTTTTAGCTGATCAATTTGCTAAAGAAGTAGATTTCTTTTCCATCGGTACAAATGATTTAATTCAGTATTCAATGGCTGCTGATAGGGGTAATGATAATGTTTCGTATCTTTATCAACCAGCCAATCCATCAGTTTTGCGTTTAATCAAACATACAATTGATGCAGCGCATGAAAATGGTATTTGGTGTGGTATGTGTGGTGAAGCCGCAGGTGATAACATTATGTTCCCAATTTTACTTTCAATGGGACTTGATGAATATTCAATGAGTGCAACGTCCATTTTACGTATTAGGAGTTTGATGAAGAAACTCAATACTGAAGATATTAAGGAATTAGCTAACAAGGCTTGTTATGTTTCTGAAACAGCGGAAGAAAATGAAAAGTTAGTCAATGACTTAATGAAAGAAGTAAACAAATAAAGTTTTAAAGCGCATCAATATATTGATGCGCTTTTTAATATCTTTAAACTTTCTTGAAAAAAAAGTCATAAATTATTCACGTTTATTGCTTATCATTAAAGCATGACCAATTCACATAATGCTGCTTACTAAAAAGAAGTAGTGTGTTATAATAATACTATGCATAGTATTATTCAAAGGAGCGTGAAATATATGGTAAATTTATATATATCGCCAAGTTGTACCTCATGTCGAAAAGCTAAGGCTTGGTTAAAGAAACATAATATTGATTATAAAGAAAGAAATATTTTTTCAGAGCCTTTAACTAAAGAGGAACTTATCCAAATATTGAGAATGACTGAGAATGGTACAGAGGAAATAATTTCTACACGTTCAAGAGCATTTCAACAGTTAAAAATAAATCTTGATAATTTGTCAATTGATCAATTGTTAGATTTAGTTGAAAAGAATCCAAGCTTATTAAGAAGACCTATTATCATGGATGATCGTCGTTTGCAGGTAGGCTATAATGAAGATGAAATTAGACGCTTTTTACCAAGAAAAGTACGTCGCTTAGAACTCGAAGAAATGCAAAAGATTGCTGATTTATAAGAGAAAAATTTTAATAAAAGCGTTAGTATTTAAACTAACGCTTTTATTTTATCTGTAAAGTACGTTACAATAGATGTAAGTATTCGATGAAGGTGAGAACTCATGCAAGTAGATCATATTGACGAAAATACAATTCGCGTGAGAATTGATAAGGCGGAATTGGCTAGACGCGGACTTAAAGTTTTGGATTTGCTAGGGGATAAAGACCAAATACAGCATTTTTTTTATTCGATTTTGGATGAAATTGATACCGATCACTCTTTTAGCCAGGATGCACCTATTACTTTTCAAGTAATGCCTAATAACGGTGGGCTTGATTTGTTGATCACTAAAGTGACTGATAAAGATCGAGAAAGTTTATCACATCTATTTAATAATGAATCAAATATCAAAAATAAAATGGATCCACGGCGATCTTTTCTTGACTTGGAATCGGACTCAAATAAAGAAAAAATATCCAAAAACGAAGAAAATAACAATTCAACTGCGATAACTAATAGGTATGCTAACAAGCAGGCTTACAGCTTTACAGACCTAGATCAAGTTACTGAATTGGCTAATAGTTTACAGACAAATAATATGACTTCTAGTCTTTATTTTGAACACGGAAAATTTTATCTTGATTTGGCCTTTAAAGATGAAAATAAGGGTGAGTTGGAGCCAAGTGATGCTTGGGCAATTGCTAATGAATATGGTATCAAAATTAAGCCAGGAGAAATGGCTCGTGTTAAAATAATTGGCAAGTGTTTAATTGCTAGTGATGCCTTAATTCAACTGCATCATTATTTTAATGAACGCAAACATTAAGAAATTAATAAGAAAAAGACAAGCGGTATGCTTGTCTTTTTTCTTGCGTATTTAATCATAGGTGATTAAATTGTACACGGCATTATTAAATGATCAATTAGTTTTGGCAAGTAGACAAGCGGCTTTAATTAATAAAACTAACAGTATATTGAAAGCGCCACATTATTACTGCCCTAAATGTCATGAAGAAGTTCAACTGGTGTTAAAAAAAGAACATCCCTATTTTAAACATTGGCCTAAAAAAAATAATATGAAAGGAGAAAGGGTTGAGCATGCCCTTAGTAAGCAACTGCTGCAATGTGCACTAGCAAATGCAAACTTAGATGCCCAAATAGAAGTTCCTTTAGCTGGCGGTAAATTACGAGCTGATGTGCTGGCTAGTCCAAAGTTGGCCTTTGAAGTTCAATGTGCTCCCTTAAGTAGAGCAGAATTTACTCAACGTCATCGTTTGTATTGTCAAATTGGGATTACTGATATTTGGGTGGTTGGTAAACGTCATTTTTTACGAGAAAAAATAAAAAAGTCACAACTTATTTTCTTTCGTAGAAATAAGTTGTGGCATGACTATTATTTGGAAATTGATCCTTATCAGCAGTTTTTATCTTTAAAATATAATATTTTATTGGAGCCTATTACAGAGAAACTTTGTTATCAAACAAGTGTTTTTGACTTAAATGCCAATGGTTTGAAACAGTTATGGCATTTTAGACCGCTACTTAGAAATTATTTGATAGACCCAATATCACAAAAAAGTTATTTACAATTACAAATAATGAGAAAAAGTCGTAAAGGAATGCGTATCGCGGAATTATTGTACAAACTCAATTTAAAGCTTACTGATTTACCTGAGTGGGTTTTTACAAATTATCGAAGAGTGAATACTATTGATAATGCTTTATTGTATCTCACATCAAATGAAGATGATTGGTAGGACAATAACTTTCTTTGATACAACCGTTATTGTTTAAGAGTGAAATCAATTTATCGTGGGCCAAATTACCTTCAAGCAGTATCCCATTATAATTGCCATTTTCATTAAAAATGATGGTTGTAGGAATATTACGAACATTAAATTTTTTAGCAAGTTCTTTGTCTTGTCGAATTGAATCATCGACGTAATTGCTAATCCGAGTGTCATTAATTCGATTTAAATTGATTTTTAAATCAAGTAGTACTTTTTCTCCCAATTCATTTGAATATTGATTAAAATTGTTACTTACAGCACATTGTAAATTAATCAAATAAGAACGTGCCTTTTTATTTCCATATTCAAATTTAATTGCATGATAACTGCGTAAAGTTTGATAAGAAGCCATTGTATATTGTGAAATATTGTTAACTTTTTGTCCGCTTTTTTTTCTTCTAATGATATCTTCCTGTATAACTTTCGAGTTAATAATTGGAACAAAATGAAAACAGGAACTAATATTGAGTTCTTCGAGTGCTTCTTTAATTAAAATCTCCGTATCATAGCAATAAATACCGATGGGATTGATGAAGAGAAAAATCTCAAACATTGTCAAGTTCCTCCTTAATTAACTAAATTAATTAATACTTTAACAAATCTCTAGTTAATAAACAAAAAATATACTTTTATTCTTATATTTTAACACGATGTTTGAAAGCGCGTCCGATTTTTGATTGATTGGTATTTTGCGGAATTTCATTAATGTTATATTCTGATTTTAAATCTTTCAGAACAGTTGCGATTAATTTTGAGTCAGAGTTTTCAATTTCTAATTCAAAATCTTGGTAGCCATCGGGATAAATGTTATTATCAAAGGTTAATTCACAATTTTGGGGGCCAATGGCCAGAATCCGCTGTGTCTTACTGTAAGTTTGTACATGTAATTTACAGTTTTTGCCAAAATGGGAATTTAAATAGTTGCCTACGTTTCCTTCAAAAGAAACTAATTGGGTTGCTTTTTTATCCACAGCTATTAAAGATTGACCTTTTGGCAAAGAAAGATAATCATTAATTTCAATTGCCTCGTGAAAATCTTGCTGAATTGGATTAGGGTTAGGTACTTTAAGAGTTTGTTCAGCGCGATCATTAAATAGGCGAACTCGGCAACTAATTCTTTTTGTTTGTAATAAGCCGTTATCTGTATCAAAATAATAGTTTTCTTGAGTAAAATTACTTTTATTAAAAAAATCTTGACATAATTTTTGATAAATTGACTTTGGAATAATAATTTTTGCTTCTATTTCGGTGTTTTCTGACATGAATTTGTTATTTTTCCCTTCACAAGATTAATTATTACATTTTATATTACTATAATATAAAATGATTTTTTAAGATGTTGTTAGTGTTAACTATTGTCTAACATTGTGCTAGGATAGTCAAAATATCAAGTTTTTTGTTGTTAAAACATTAAGTAAGTAGCAAGTGTGTAACGATAAATTTTAAATTATGAAATTGCTATCATCTATTTTATGTTAAAATGACTATGCTGTTTGAGAAAGGAATTATTTCTATGGATGTTGATTGGGATAATTTTTTATGGCCCTATGAAGAGGCTGTTCGTGAATTAAAGGTGAAATTTCGTTCTCTTAGGCAAAGTTTTTTAACTAAGGGAGAATTGTCACCAATTGAATTTGTTATTGGACGAGTAAAAAGCGTTGATTCAATTAAAGAAAAAATGAGACGCCGAATCATTAGTCCAGATGTGATCGAAACAGATATGCAAGATATAGCGGGAATTAGGATTGTATGTCAATTTGTTGATGACGTCTATAAAGTGGTTGATTTAATTCATGAGCGTGATGATATGGAAGTTATAGAGGAACGTGATTATGTTCAAAATGCTAAGCCATCAGGGTACCGCTCATATCATATGGTGATTTCCTATACTGTATATTTGCCTGAAGGTTCTAAAAAATTATTAGCTGAAATCCAAATTCGGACTTTAGCAATGAATTTTTGGGCGACGGTTGAACATACTCTCAATTACAAGTATCAAGGATCTTATCCAGATGATATTTCTGAAAGGTTAAAGTCAACTGCTGAAACAGCATATAGACTTGATGAAGAAATGTCATTAATTAAGGATGAAGTTCAGGAAGCACAAAAAATCTTCATCAAAAATAAGGGTAAGGAAAATTAATGCGAATCACAATTGCTCATAATAATAATTCAGAAACATTAAAAGTAGTTGCGCATTTAAAGCAAGCACTAGAAAAGAAAACCGGATATGTTTTTGATGCTAAATATCCAGATGTGGTGATATCTGTTGGTGGCGATGGTACATTAATCAACGCTTTTCATCGTTATGAAAATCAGATTAGCTCTATCAGGTTTATCGGAATTCATACTGGGCACTTAGGCTTTTATACTGATTGGCATGGAGCAGAAATCGAAAAGATGGTTGATGCGCTCTTTTTAAGAGAACCCGAAACAGTTAAATATCCTTTGCTTGAAGTTGAACTTATGACAGAAGCGAATGAACGTAAGCGCTATCTAGCGCTAAATGAATCTGCAGTTAAGCAAATTTCGCATACGTTAGAAGCAAATGTTTATATTGATGATCAACTATTTGAAAATTTTCGGGGGGATGGTTTGTGTGTTTCAACTCCAACTGGATCAACTGGCTACAATAAATCTCTTGGTGGTGCAGTAATTCACCCTCAGCTCAAAGCTTTACAAATGGCAGAAATTGCATCAATTAATAATCGGGTGTTTCGTAGTTTATCATCACCGATTGTAATTGCACCAGATCAATGGATAACAATTGTTCCTAAGGCAGATAAATTTGTAATGACAGTCGATGGTAACCAAATTAATGTTTGTAATGCTAAAAAAATAATATATAGAATTTCTAACAAAGTAATTAGGTTTGATCGCTTTGGACATACTCATTTTTGGTCACGTGTTCAAAGTGCCTTTATTGGTGATAATGATGTCCCTGTATAAGATTATGGTTCAAAATGAATCGACAATGGAGTTGGGAGCCTTTTTGTTAAAGAACGGGTTTTCAAAACAGGCAATCAATAATGCCAAAAATCGAGATGGTATGCTTATAGTCAATCACAAAACAAGATATACTAATTACCGTTTGCATCGAGGTGATGAGGTTATCTTTGTTTCAGGAAGTGAGCTTTCTAATCCCTGGTTAAAGCCTTCTTATGAACCTCTTGAAATTGTCAAGGAAACGTCAAATTATCTGATTGTTGATAAACCTGCTGGCCTTTTATCAATTCCATCTCGTTTCGACGATAATGCTGTTGTTAACCGAGTTTTGGGATATTTTGAACAACATCAGATGTCTAGCCTTAAGCCTCACGTAATTACACGTCTTGATCGTGATACCACTGGTTTAGTACTAGTTGGCAAGAATGCAATTGCTCATGGCAGATTTAGCAAGCTTAACAAGCAAGATTTTATAAAAAAATATCATGCAATTGTGCATGGCAACTTTGCAAAAAATGAATTAACTGGTGTGATTGAGGCTCCAATTGGTAGGAAAAATAAAGAAGTTAAACGTAGTATTGACTTTGTTCATGGTAAAAAGGCAGTGACTGTCTATCGTGTACTTGAGCAAGTCCCGCAGGCAAGCTTAGTTGAGTTACGTCTTTATACTGGTCGTACTCATCAAATTCGATTACACATGCAATCAATTGGACATCCAT
Source organism: Lactobacillus sp. ESL0246 (assembly GCF_003692965.1). Taxonomy (GTDB): domain Bacteria; phylum Bacillota; class Bacilli; order Lactobacillales; family Lactobacillaceae; genus Lactobacillus. The sequence goes on from NZ_REHC01000006.1 coordinate 137,258, forward strand.
TATTTGGTGATCCACTATATGGAATCAATGATCAGTTTGATAGACAAGCATTAAATTGTTGTTTTTTATCTTTTCCTGATCCATTTGTCAAAGGTAAACTTGTAAAAGTAAAAGCTTCTTTAGCAAAAGATATGCTTAAATTGTGGCGTCAACTAAGTTTAAATGATTTTACTGTAAAGTAAGGTTTTGGTAAATTGTAAAATGAAGTTGAACACTCGCCCTAATTAGAAAATAAAAAAAGTCCATAAGTTTCTTCAGGTGAAAAGCAGCAAATAGCTTTAGCTAGGGCTTTATTGTTAACTGACAAGTTTTTGCTATTAGATGAGGCTACTTCTAGCAAAGTTAGAAATTATTTATTTTCCATAAATAGAGGCTTTATAGAAATAGCTCATGAATTAAATGAACAATAAAATTCCAGATATGACCAAGTTATTAATTTAGGTGTATAAAAATGATAATTGATACCAAAAAACTTCAGAAGGAAGTTATAGATAATAAAAAAAGACATAATTTTAATACGACAGATATCAAGTTTGAATTGCTGCTATTGTATGGCGAAGTAAATGAACTTTTTAAGGGATGGCTTAAGCAAGATGCTGACAATATAAACGAAGAATTAGCAGATGTTGGTATTTTTTTGCTGGGTATATCCGAAATGTTGGGAAGCGACTTAGGAAAGGATATTGTTGATAAAATCGAAATAAATAAGAACAGGATTTATAAAAACGGAGTAAAGGTAAGTAAAGAATAATATGAAAGCAAAAATCAAGTTAGGTTTTTAACTTGGAACAAATTTTCGATAATGTAGTCACATTAACACCCCATGTTTTTTCTAAAATTTTGAGTCATATCAAAATGCGGCTTATTAATCTAATATATACACTGTGGAAGCGTTTTAAAACAATTTTGACATTGGGGAAAAGCTCCTTGGTCAAGTCCACGTAATGTTATGTTTTTATGTAATTCGTCTAAACTCAATATTTTTAGAGGTCATGTATTTCGGAGCACCCATTTTTTCCATCATAACTGTTGCTATCTCATCGGCAAGAATAAACTTTGTCTACCAATCCTAATTCTACAGCCTTATTGGAACTAATATAGCAATCTCTTTCAATAGCGCGGTCTATTTCTTCAATAGTAAGGTTTGAATTTTTGGAAATTAAATTTGCAATTTTTGTTCTTACTTTTTTAATTTGGTTTGCACCAATTTCTATATCGCTTTGTTGTCCACTCATAGACCCTATACCCTATTGGCTGATGAATAAGAAGCTGAGTATTTGGTAGGAGCGCTCTGAACTTACGCTCTCCTGCCACTAGTATCAATAATTGAAAATGCACCATTAACACTTCATCCTAAGAAATTAATGTAAATATTTATTGGGGCATCATCTTCAGCGTCCAAATATAAAAGCTGAGTAACCGTTAGTGTGGAAGATTCATATGTTATATCACCTCTTGTTTTATGTTACTTTTCATTTTTTATTTTACGAAATCGCTTGCAATAAAATGCTGACATTATATAATTAAAAGGAATGTTATAATCCAAACTTTCGGGAATAAGAACAATTTACAGCAGATCCTTCTAAAATATCACCTAAGAGTAAAATTGATGTAAAGAAAATAGGATCAAATATATTTACATTTGCTATTCATTTAAAAGATACGAATATAGAAATATTCTATGCATTTCCAATTAAGTTAATAGGGAAAATGGAATGTCTAAATACGTAACTATTAGTTTTAAAATGAATAGAATGGCGTCACTACCGTCAACAGCCATATTAAAGCAGTTTAACAAATATGTGAATGAAGTTAATCCTTTTACAAGTGGTGCAGCTTTAACTCAATTAATTGAAAAAGGTATAGTGAAGACATCAATCAAGAAGATTTTAGAGATATTATTGATTATTTAAAGACAAGTAGTGGATGGAACAATTCTGATTTTCAAACCTGGAGTCTTTTATTGAAACGTGCATTATCTAGTCTGGGTCATAACCTGCAAGAATTTGTTGAGCTTGAAAAGCAAAGCATGGGCAAGTCGAATTTGGATAAAGAAAAATGATTTGGAAATACTTAAAACGAGTAATTAAAAAAATTGGTATAAGCAAAATTGCATATTTTTCTATGTTTGTGCTTTTGGGATATATATTTTATTTTTCGCAACCTTATTTCATCACTAATTTGTTTTCAACAAATAAAAATGAAAGTAACAGATTAGTTAATTTAATAGCTCTGTCAGTTTCACTTATGACAATACCGTTTATTGATTATTTCAACAATACATTTATTCAGGCAGTTAGAAAATATTCTAAACAAGAACTATGGGAAGAGGTTACAAATAAACCTTTCAGCTATTTTTCAAAACATTCTGTAGGTAAAGTCCAAAGCTATATTAAGGACGTCTCTTTTGCCTGTCGCCAGTTGGAACAAAGTAGTTTAAAAATTATAATTCAAATGGCTGTAATGATAGTACTATATACCATCATGATTGGCATCAAAAATATATTACTTGGTTTATTATACTTGGTTTTCTTCTCTGGTTATTTAGCAATCTCTGTGTGGATGGCAAAGCGTAATAGGAAAAACATATCTAATTCATTAAAAAGTGCATCCGTTGTAAACGAGTATATGATTGACTACTATCGAAATATTGAAACAATATCATCTAGTAATTCTGAAGAATATGAAAGTAATTACATGAACAGTATTCTTTCTAATGAGCAAAAATCATATCAATATGTTCAGAGTATTACAAATCAGGCTGCAATAGTGCAACAATTAATAATAGTTATTTTAGCTTGTATAATTGCATTAGTTGGACAACATATATTTGGAAGTAATAAAATTCAATCACTATCAGTCATTCTAATTTTATTATATTCTATTTTGAATTTATCTGGATTTGGTCCACAATATTTAGCTATAGAGGAATTATTAAATCGCATTCGAGCAGGCTTGTCTGAACTCGAATATGATGTGTCATCTGAGCAAAAACCAAATATGATTAAGTTTGATGATAACACGGACGAAGTAATAATAAGAGATATTGACTACTCATATAAAAATGATCAAGTAATTTTTCATAATCTAAACTTAACATTTAAAAAAAATAAAATGAATGCATTAACAGGAGAAAATGGCTCTGGGAAAAGTACACTTTTGAAACTTTTAAGTGGATTTTTCACACCGAGTAAAGGTGAAATAATTTTTCCATTTCAGAATGCACCAAAATTAATGTATATCGCACAAGATGCTCCTTTATTTAACAGATCAATTTATAAAAATATTTGTTATCCTAGTTTAAAACCTAACATTGAAACAGTTTTGAACCTAGTTAAAGAAATCGGTTTAGATACTTTAATTCAAACTAAAGATGATTTAAATAATAAGACACCAGGAGATTTTAAAAATAAAATCTCCGGCGGTGAAGTCCAAAAAATTTTATTTTTGCGAGCGATTATTACTAAGCCGGATATTTTATTACTTGATGAATTTACAAGTAGTTTAGATGAAAAAGCTATAAATAAAGTCTATTTAATGATTAATAAATACTTAGATAACACAACAATTATAAGTGTCATACATAGGGTAGACGAATTATCTTATTATTCAAATATTGTAAATATAGCTCCAATTAAATAATTTTTTCTTTTTTCTTAAAATTAATCAACCAAAGTTGCGATTTTATTTTCAATGTTATGATAATTTGATAGCTATAATGGCTCTTTGCTTGATTACGGCTTGAAGTTTTTATGCTTGATACGAGCCCAAAAATGACTAAAAATGCGGTAGCCGTAAATCTTGCTTGATCTGTGGTTGACTCCTTCTAGGCAGCCGTTAGATTGTTTGTCCTGGGTGGCGTGAGCAGGTCAGACAGATTGCCTTTAAAGATCTTGATAGGTTCTAAAAAATTGTCTACAATTTGATCAAACTCTTTATTCATTTTTTTGCCCCTTGCCAAACGCATGTACGATAAAAATTATATCTTTACTTTACCAAAAAGCTCCACAGGTTCCAAATGTGAAGTTTTTTAATAGCACTTACTAGTCCTATTAGACGAAATGTCCATACTGGCGGCTAAAAGAATTTTTACCTTTTCAAAGTTTTTGAACATGACTATTTTTATGCGTTGTAATATAAAACATCCTCCTTATGGAGCCGATGTGTAATTACTTTGATATATCTGGCAGTAAAAGAAAGTGAGGCAAGAATTATATTTTTTGTCTCTAGTATGCATACTGAAAAAATAAAAGATATTTTACATATTATCATATTATCAATAAATTTAGGACAAGAGAGATAAAGTAATGACAACAACAATAATATACGCACATCCTTACACAAAAAGCTTTAACCATGCAATACTTAATAAAGTTATAAAAGCGATGAGAGATAATAAAGAAGAGTATGTAGTTATAGACCTATATAATGATAAATTTGATCCAACATATTCTGCTAAAGAGTTATCTTTATTTAGTGTTGGAAAAACAATTGATCCTTTAGTTAGTAAGTACCAGAAGATTATTAAAAATACAGATAAAGTTATATTTATTTTCCCAATATGGTGGAATGATACTCCAGCTATTATAAAAGGCTTCATAGATAAGGTAATGAAGAAGGACTTTGCTTACAATGTAGGCAGTACTGGGTTAATAGGAAACCTTAAAAATATAAAAAAGACGTTAGTTCTTACAACCTCGACTTCTCCGACATTTTATTTGAAGATGTTTTGTGGCAATGCTATTAAAGGAGTTTTTATTAATAGTACACTTAAGCAGCTTAAATTTAAAAATCGAGTATGGAAAAATTTTGGTAATATTGATCATAGTAGTATGAATAAAAGAAATGAATATTTGGAAAAAATAGCTAACTACGTAAGTGAATGGGTAGTGAAAAATAATTGAATAGAGTAATTATAACTGGTTTGGAATAATTAAGCCCTTAGGTGATAATGTTACTTCAACTTGGAAAGCGGCTCACCTTTCCTCATACAAGAAAATTTGTTCCGTATATATAATAAACTCATTGGTGAAAGACAATCTTTATCGGATATAGTAGCAATAGTTGCTAAATGTTTTTAGGTTCAATATTCAGCAGATGTAAAATTTTGAAGTTGGCAGTTACTTATGGCAGTTTCAATTTTGTGTCTATTGGACATGTAAATTTACTTGAAACAATTCTCAAAGAATGGAGTCAAGTTTTTGTTTTAATATTGCCAAACAATAATATTTGTAATCACATTGTTTATCCTGATAAGGATACTAATGATTTTTTGAGCATGTGTAATGATTCTATACAGAAAAAGAAGTTATTACCAATTGTTGATAGGGTTAATGCACTTTCTTTAGTGATTAAAAATAATCCCAAATTAATAGGTAAGGTACATATTGCGGTATTTTGTAGGCCAGATGCTAATATTTCTTTTTTTGATGCATGTTATCTAAAGAAAATTTTGATATCGTTTTTCCTCTAGATAACTCAACCAAATGGGATTCTTTAAAATATAAGAAATTTAAAAATGTTTTTTTGAGGAAAATTTATACTGTCAAGCCAGACTTTTTTACTCATAATTCTGATTATTATAAAGACTGGACGATTTAAAGAACTTTTAGATCCATCAGCTTACGAATATTATGTAAAACATATAATTGCTTTAAAGTGATATAAATATTTTATTTAAAATATATTTATGATTTATACTATCTAAAAACAATTGTATTTTGTCATAATTATTGGAATATATGGAACTGAAAATTTAGTATTTATTAGAATGAGTAGTTTACTAAAATAAATTGAAAGGTAGCGAATTTTGTTATGCGTATTTTAGTTATTGGTGGTGCTGGATATATTGGTTCAGTTGCAGTAAAAAAATTAATTAAAAATGGATATGATGTAGTCGTACTTGACACTCTATATTCAAGTGCAATAGATCCTAAGGCAAAGTTTTATCAGGGTGATTTAAAAAACACATTTTTAGTAAGTAAAATTTTGCGTTCAAAGAAAATTGGTGCAGTAATGCATTTTGCAGCGTCATCATTAGTTTCTGAATCTGTAAAAAAACCGTTGAAGTATTATGATAATAATGTAACTGGTATGATTTCCTTGCTTCAGGCAATGGTTGATGCACAAGTTAAATATTTGATTTTTTCTTCTACTGCTGCGGTATATGGTATTCCCAAAGTGGAAAAAATTACTGAAGATACGCCGCTTGAACCTATTAATCCATACGGTGACAGTAAAATGATGATGGAGCGTATTATGTCTTGGGCTGATAAAGCTAATGGCATTAAGTCAATTGCTCTTCGGTACTTTAATGTGGCTGGGGCAGCAGATAATGGTTCTCTCGGAGAAGCGCATGAGCATGAAACACATTTAATCCCAGTACTCTTGAAAAGTGCACTTAAGGATGATGGTAAATTTATAATCTTTGGTGATGATTATAATACAAAAGATGGAACTAATGTTCGCGATTATGTTGAGATTAATGATTTGATTGAAGCCCATATTTTAGCGTTAACTAAATTAGTGAAAACTAACAAGTCTGATGTGTTTAATCTAGGGACATCTCAAGGATACTCGAATCTTGAAATAGTAAAGGCTGCAAGAAAAGTTACTGGCATTGATATTCCATATACTTTTGGTCCAAGACGTGGTGGTGATCCAGATATTTTGGTTGCAGATTCAACTAAAGCGCGCGAAATTTTAGGTTGGAAGCCAAAACATGAGGATATTGAAGATATTATTTCTTCTGCTTGGAAATGGCATAAAAACACAGCTAAAAATTAATTTATTTCCTGTAATGTAGACTAATTGTTAAACTTTAAATCAGAGTTAATTTCTGAATTTATCAAATAAATACTGACGTCAAGAACTAGATATTTACTTGATAAATTGTCTATTTTTTCTTTTACAATTAAAGTTGAGGTCACTAACAGTAGTGGAATCTTTGAATTCATGTGTCAAAAGAGCTCATAAATATTTTTTCTCTTAAGTTAGTTTAGGTCGAGAGTCTCTAAGTTTGAATTGAAAAAATGATAAATCTGGAATAGAAGTTTCTAAAAATATGCTTGATTCAGGTTTTGAAAATAATTTTTATAAGTATAAAGAAAAGAATTAAGGACACCTGTAAAGCGTCCTTTTTTGTGAAAAATAAATTTTGTAACTGATACCTAGCTTTATTTATCTTTGAACTAATTATTGTATAGATAATATTTTCAGAAAGTACGCTCTTTAGATTAGTTATTGTAACTAGCATGTGATTTTTCACGTGTTTGTATTTGCCTAATAAAAATTTTTGCTTAGTTAATACTTTAAAAATAGTTACTATCCAAAGCCAAAAGATTTTATGGTCATAGAACACAGTTTCTTAGTTAGTGACCATATAATGTAATGTTTATGAATAGGATTATTAAAAATAAAGATAGCCAGTCCCAATACATTTTAGACAACATAATAGGTAGTAACAGATTTAATCACGATTTAAAATTTCAAATGAATTAAAACATCACTTGGCTGTTCAATAAGAATATTTTAACCTTAACTTTGGAACATATGCCAAGAAGAGGATTCTTAATCATAATTTGAATCCTAAACTTGTTAATGTGTATGAAAGATCTGTCATAATAATAAAAATACGCATTCTAAAAAATTAATTATTTGCTAGCGATATATATAGTATAAAAATATTTAATTTTATCTAAAGTATCTTTTTAGAGTATCAAGCCAAATATCGACATTATTTTTAGCCATACTAATGCCAGTATTACAGAGCATCAAGTAAAAAAACATCTAATTTCTGTTAAATATTGATATTTAGTTGTCTGAGACAGATTCTTGCCTAAGTAAAATTATTTAATGTTAAAAGGTAATTTAGATATTTCCTTTTCAGTTAATTTTGCATAATGTGGTTGATCCATAAAATTCTTTCCAACAAACAAATTCTTTATAATATCTATATATACAAGATCAAGGGGAGAGTCACATTTGGCCATATGAAGAAATCAAAAAATTTACAGTAGCGAAGCGATTAAAATTAAAACAAAAGCCCAAAAAGACATAGAAATGTTGGGCTTCTTATATTCACTAATTTAAAAAAGAGAACATTAAGTTGACGCCTTAAATCCAAGGTGCAAAAACGTCACTATAATTTAGAATACAAACTCGATCCAGACATTATAATAAGCCACTCAGATTAGTTTCTGAGTGGCTTATTTTTGTATAAAGTATTGGGCCCATAAAATTTCCTCTAGAAAGCAAATTTTTTCATAATATCTATTGTACAAGATCAAGAAGAATTTTTTGATTTTACAATTATTCTATTTGCTATTTATTTTAATCATGCTACATATGCTGAGAGAACGATTCTAAGGTCCTTTTTACTAACTTGCATTAATTTTTACCCGTATATGTTCTTAGAATTATAATTTGATTATACAAATAAATAACGCTTTCATTAATTTTGGAAATATTACAAAAAATATATAAAAAGGAACTAATTTAAAAATGAAGCAAGAAGTTAAACCTATAAAGATTCTTGGGTTTTAAAATATGTTCAAAAAGATTTGTTAGATAGAGCAGGAACAGGTAGAAAAGACTATACTATTTTTCAAGTTGGGAAAGCTACTTTACTTAGAGTAAGTGACGTTCTTAGTTTAAAAAAGAGTGATGTCTTTGATAATCATGGAAGAGTAAGGCGTAAAGCATATACTATTGATAAGAAGACCAACAAACACAATATTTTATATTTAAAAGCAGTTCAAGAGGATTTAGAAGAATACTTTGATTGGCTTGAAAGCTTTCAGATCAATGCTTGTAAAATTCCTCGTTACCAGCATTCATCATTTAATGGCAATATTATAGTAGCCCTTGGCTTTTTCCAAGTGCATATCATGCAGAAAAGCACATTGATAGTCGACAATATTGGAAGATTATGAATAGGGTAGGGAAAAATCTTCATATTGATTATCTTGGAACTCACACTATGCGAAAGACTGGCGCATATCGTGTCTATCAACAAGCAAACCTTCTTGATTTAGTAGATTTTGGCTAAAATTTTTGCTTTAAATATAGAATCGCAATTCTAAGAATAATTACGGTAAAATATTATCAATGTAAGTTAATAAAAAGCTCCTTAGAATCGTCCCCTCAGCATTACATCATCTAATTGAAACTACTAGCAATCGTAATGAAGTAAGTATTGCTTTATTCAGTAGCTATGTTCTTAAGGATAAAACTAGAAACAAAATATATCTATCATTTACAATGTAATTTACTTCTGTTTATGCCAACTGTGAGGCTGCTATAAGAATAGAGCTTAAAGCTAATGAAAAAAGTTATTGGGTTGGCTTGGCAACCGTTGCTTTTTAGATAATCTCAAAAAATAACTTATGCACTAAAAAAGATCAATTCTACCGAAACTTAGAATTGATCTTTTAATTTACATCATTTACGCTAAAAATATGTTTAGGAGGTACTGCAGGCAGTTTTGCCTTCGGTGGAACTAGGACTACTAAAAAGTTTCCATATTGTAGTTTATTTACAGTTTGAGGAACTACATAAACACCAATCTTATAGCCTTTAAAATCTGAAAATGTTTTTCCCCTTAGTGCTAACTCATACTTTAGTTGCTCTTTTTCAAATTCAATAAGACCATTGGAAGAGCCAGTATACTTTCGTGAGATTCAAAGTAATTATCATGATTACCATCACCAACGATATCATCTAATACTATATCTCTACCGCGGTCAGCATCTCCTCCAAATACAAGACTTGCTAAATTAGCACCAAATTGTACTTGACTATCCTTAATTGTACCAGGGAGCAAATCTGCTATTTGGTTATTCAAATTATTATCAATTGAATCGGTAGGAACAGCCAAACTCGTATTATTTGGATCATAATAGACATCTCCTAATTTAGGTAAGGTTGCACTTTTTGGAATCAAGAAAATCATAAATTGACCGCAGTTTTTATTATTGCTGGGATAAACATATGAACCAACTTTATAATTCGCAAAATCAGAGATTGTTTTGCCTTGCGCAGCTAGTTGCTGGTTTATTTGCTCTTTCACGAATTGAAATAATCCGTCAGCTGGACCTTTATATTTGCTAGTACCAGCTATACTTATTATATTAGCAGCATTTTCAGTACCTAAAATATCATTTTGAAGTTTTAACAAAGGTTTACCTGTTATTAAATAGTCATCTCCAGCTAGATCTGCTGCCAATTGTACCTGCTTGTCTGGTTCTGTTCCGGTAAATAAAGCAGAAACTTGATCATTCAATGACTGTCAATATTTTTCTTTTCTACCCAACTTTCTGGTATCAGCGGATTATAGTATCTCTCAGCTGGATCGGGTAAGACTATCCCTTTATCTGTATCAGCTGGGTCAATATAGGTACCCTTTGTTAAAAAGCCACGCCAAATATAACCACTATGCTTTTTATTACCACTAATAACTTTATAATAGACAGCCTTAGTAGAGCCGTGGCGCATGGTTACTGAAGAAGTCGCATACCAAGTTGTATGTGGAAAATTAACTAAATCATGTAACTTATGTGTGTGATTCCAATTCCAAACGGCTACACTCGCTTGAGGGTCTTTGGCATGATACGGTCTAGCAGAGTATGAATAGTTTCGTACCCAATGATATTTTTCGGCATGAACCTGTGTAGTAGAAACACTTAAACCTAAAGCTAATGATGCGGTCACTAAAAAAGTCACAATCATTTTTTGTTTTTCATGATATATACCTCCTAATCATGATTAGCTATCAAAAATGTTATACCACAATTTGCGGCAAATTAAGTGTAATAGTTATTAGTCTGAAGAAACATATAACTTGAGTAGATTTTTGCTGTTTGGCAATGGAGGATGCGCCGATATTTACGGTTAATCACTTTAGTTATTTTTGAACGTAATTATCTATCTTATCCTGCATACTTTAACTCTTAGAAAGGACAGCTTGAGCAGACTATTGCAGTTTTCATTACTTCATCTTTCCTAAGGCGAACATGAGTGAGTAAAGTAGTCTTGCATTTTTAATTTGAACTATATCTGTGAATTCTGAACCATTATCAAACATTATCAAACGTGATCGACCTGGATACTTATCAATCGTTTCCGCCGATTACTTTTTTGCTTGGTTTTCTGTTAAGCTTTCATAACCATTTATTTGTTTAAAATTACTCATTTTACTTATCTCCTTTATATTTAAAAAAATCTCAATATCCAAATAATTAAATTTATCAAACTATGGCTAAGAATAGACATTTTGATATCTTTAGTTACTAAATATATTAGTGAGAAACCCAATCCACTAACGAATAATTGTAATGCTGCCCATGAAATTACTTCCCCATGAGCTAAAGCAAAAATCAGACTAGTTAAAATTACTGCCAGCCAAGGGTTCATTTTTTTGAAAATCCCCCCCTGTAATCCACCTTGAAAAAATAATGTTTCTAAAATAGGACCTGATATAACTAGAGTAAAAAATACAATTATCCCTAATCGAGTGTGCAACAATCTGATTAAATCATTGTCTGTGTTACCTATACTACCAATCTTTCCAATTATCAGTTGTATTAAAAATGAAATTGTTGTAATACCTAAAGAACTCAACAAATTTCTAACACGTAGTTTTACTGACAGGATTGGTGTTCCATTAATCTTCTTATAAAAAATATAGACAGCTACAAAACCAACTAGGCAACCAATTATAAGAATAAGCACATGGTGTAAAATATTTACGTTATTTCTTGTTTCATGTTCATTTAATCTTTCTGCAAGTGTTGGCACCTGCATAAGAAGAAAAGTAACTAAAAACCAAAAGAAGTAGGCAGCCGCTTTTAATAAATATAAAATAATTTGTCCTAGTTGTTTCATAATGCTATAAAATCCTTTCCTATATCTCCAGAAGCTTAGAAATACTTAATATACATAACTCAACAAGATGGTTGAGAAAGATGTTTGTTGACTTTGTGAATAGCATGACCCACTTCATAACCCAAATTATAATCTGCTTGAGCTTTCCAAGTATCGTTGCTCTTTCTTTATTAGTTAGAACTTTAAAATTCTTGGGTTTAACTTCCATGATCGATTACGTTTCTTTGAAAATTATTTATATGTTAACATATTTTTCGGAAACCAAGTATATAATAAAGTGCTTACTTTAAAATTGGCGTGGACCAATGTAAATTTTTGCAGACTGTTATTTTAACTGGGCAAGTAAATATTTATAGCTATGAAATTACACTAATAAATTTGAAAAGTAGAATCAGACATACGTTAAAAGGACGCATCCCAATTGAATATCGGAATACGACCTTAGCGAATATAAATTAATGTTAACGAACTCTATGAAGTAACTTCAATGTTCTAACTCTTTTTGTTTTTAAAATTTAGTTGCAAAAAAGAACACAAGTACCTTCAGGAACAGATATATTTTTTTGAATAGGGGTTAAGCAACCGCTATTACCGTCTCGAGTATAAAGTGTGGCATTATCAGTATTCTGATTAGCTACAACAACGAATTTTTGTTCATTATCCCAATTAAAATCCCGCGGAAACTCGCCGAAGGTTGAAACTGTTTGGCGTAGTTCCAAGGTATGATCATTTTTAACTGCAAATACAGTAATTGAATCATGTCCGCGGTTAGATACATAAACAAATTTTCCATCATTGCTTATTCTAATAGCAGCTGCACCATTATGTGCAGTAAAATCTTCTGGAATGGTCGAATAGGTGGCAATATTGGTAAAGGTCCAGTTTTGTTCATCAAAATGTACAACATTAACCTTGCTTGAAAGTTCACCTACAACGTAGAAATAATTTCCGTCTTTATTGAACACGATATGCCGACTGCCAAAACCAGCTTCATTTTGATATTTTGCTAAATGATTTAAATGGTTATGCTCAAAACTATAAAAATCAACGCAATCATTACCTAAATCGCAACTAACTAGGTTGCCTTGCGGTGTTTGGTCAAAGAAATGTGGGTGCGGTCCGTCTGCTTGTTCTGGACAAGGACCGAGGGTATCAGCTGTGTGTTTAATTGAATCAAGCAATTTTATTTGACCATTAGCATCGTAAGAAAATACTGCCAAAACTGCGGTATGATAGTTTGCTGTATAGAGCAATTTTTGCTTACGATTGATACCAATATAAGCTGGAGAAGAACCAGTTGTTAAGTATGAATCTTGAGCTAAATAATTGTTATTAGATAATTTGAAAGAGCTAATTCCGCCTTGGTTACCCGTGTTATTGATTGAAAAAATCAAATCATTATCTTGGACAAAGTATGTTGGTCCTCCGATTCGAATTATTTCTTGAGCCTCTCCAAGTTGTAAACTGTTATCAGATTTAATTAATGGCAATTGATAGATTCCAGTAGCATTTTTTTTAGTATACCCACCAATTAGTAATTTCATTTTACGCCTCCATTTTGCTTTAATGAGAATAAGTTCAATCATCATTATAGCATGACACACAATTGTAAAGATTTATAGTAACCAATTTTCTTAAATAGTGTTAAAGTATGGTGTCAGAACTGCTAACAAAATAAGCAGTAAAATTTTAATAAGGGGTATACGTGAATGGATGAAAATAAAATTCGAGAGCTTTATGCTAAGAATGAAATTTCAGAAGTTTTTACTAATCTTCACTCGTCTACTACGGGGTTAAGCTCGTCAGAGGCAGCTGATAGACTAAAAAAGTTTGGTTCAAACGAGATTAAAAAATCTCAGGAAGAATCTGAATGGAAAACATTCTTTAAAAACTTTGTCAGTATGATGGCAATATTATTATGGATTTCTGGATTAGTAGCCATTTTCAGTGGAACACCGGAGTTAGGTATTGCTATTTGGATGGTCAACATTATTAATGGATTATTTAGTTTCTGGCAAGAACGAGCAGCTAAACGGGCAACAGACGCATTGAATAGTATGCTCCCTACTTATGTTCAAGTTATTCGTGATGGTAAAAAGATGCAAATTGATTCTAAGGAATTGGTTCCTGGAGATGTTTTTGTTTTGCAAGCAGGTAATGCTATACCAGCAGATGCTCGGTTAATTACGGCTAATTCTATGCAGGTCGATCAAAGTGCATTAAATGGTGAATCTGTTCCTGAATCTAAGACAATTGATTATGCACCCGGTGAGGGTAGCTATGCCGAAACTAATTTAGTATATTCAGGAACAACGGTTGGGTCAGGTACTGCTCGTGCGATTGCATTTGCCACTGGGATGAATACTGAATTTGGTAAAATTGCACAGTTGACCCAAAAACAAACAAAGGTTGATAGCCCATTAACGAGAGAATTAAATCGGTTGACAAAACAATTATCAATAATTGCTGTGTCAATTGGAATGATCTTCTTAATTGCAGCGATTTTCTTTGTGAAGTATCCTTTTGCGAAAGCTTTTATTTTCGCTTTGGGGATGATTGTGGCATTTATTCCTGAAGGTTTATTACCAACAGTCACATTAAGCCTTGCTCAAGGTGTTAAGCGGATGGCAAAAAAACATGCCTTAGTTAAAGAACTTAATTCAGTTGAAACTCTGGGAGAGACAACAGTTATTTGCTCTGATAAAACAGGAACATTGACTCAAAACCAAATGACGATTCATTATATCTGGACGCCGCAAAATGAATTTCAGGTTACAGGGAATGGTTATGAGAATAACGGTCAAATTGAACTTAATAAAAAGCAATTATGGTATGAAGAAAATCCCGATTTGCATAAGTTGATACAGATTGCAGCGCTCGATAATGATACTTCTATTCAGCCAAGCAACGTTAAAGGGGAAAAACCCAAAATTTTAGGAACACCAACCGAAGCTTCATTAATTATAATGGCACAAAAAGCTGGCTTTGATCGTCAAAAAGTGTTGGTCAAATATCCCCGTTTACGAGAACTACCGTTTGATTCAGATCGTAAACGGATGTCGACGATTCATCGCTGGAATGATCATCAGTATATTATTTTTACGAAAGGATCTTTTAGTGATGTAATCAAGCAGTGCGATCAAGTTCAAGTTAATGGACAAGTTCGATCGATGACTGCTGATGATAAAAAAAGAGCCGAAAAATATAATGCTGGATACGCCGCTAAAGGTTTACGTAGTATGGCGATGGCTTATCGGATTGTTGATAAAGATAGTACAGATGTTACTAAGTTAACAATTGAAACTGCAGAAAATCATTTGGTGTTTGTTGGTCTGACGACTATGAGCGATCCACCGCGTCCAGAAATTTATAATGCCGTCAAACGTTGTCATGAAGCAAAAATTAAGATCATTATGGTTACCGGTGATTCAAAATTGACAGCAAAATCTGTCGCAGTGCAAATTGGATTAACCTCTGAGCATGCTCGTGTGATCTCTGGCGATGAATTACAAAAAATGAATGACAGTGAGTTACGTGAAGCATTAAAGGGCGAGGTGATTTTTGCTAGAGTTGCGCCTGAACAAAAATATAAAGTTGTTAAAACATTACAAGAGAATGGCGAAATCGTTGCTTCAACTGGCGATGGTGTCAATGATGCTCCGGCTTTGAAGCAGGCTGACATTGGTATTGCTATGGGGATGACAGGAACTGATGTTGCAAAGGACGCGGCTAATATTATTTTAACTGATGATAATTTTGCCTCAATTGTTGCTGCAATCGAAGAGGGACGAGCTGTATATAGTAATATTCGTAAATTTTTAACTTATATACTAACATCTAATGTTCCTGAAGCTTTTCCATCAATATTGTTTCTATTTTCGGGTGGTTTGATTCCACTACCAATGACAGTAATGCAGATTTTAACCGTTGATCTAGGAACGGACATGTTACCAGCATTGGGATTAGGGAGTGAAGCTGTCGATCCGGATGTAATGAAACAAGCACCGCGAAGTCGAGGTGAACACTTACTCAATAAACGGGTTATTGAAAAAGCATTCTTGTGGTATGGACTAATTTCAAGTGTAATTTCAATTGCAGCTTATTTCTTTGTTAACTATCAAAATGGATGGCCTCATATTCCACTGGCTTCAAGTGGTCAAGTTTATTTACGAGCCACAACAATGGTGTTAGGAGCAATTATTTTCACTCAAATTGCTAATGTTTTAAACTGCAGGACTAATAAGATTTCAATCTTTAAGAAAGGGGTATTTAGTAATCCAAGTATTTGGTTTGGTATAGGATTTGAAATTTTCTTATTCTTTATTTTAACTATGACCCCAGTATTACAGCAATTGTTTAATACTACTAGCCTTATGCCAATAGACTGGATTTTCCTATTCTGTCTTCCAATTCCGTTAGTTCTGCTAGATGAACTAAAGAAATTGCTTTTGTATCATCATAAGTAAAGAACTGTTAATAAAACCGCTTATTATTTAGTTAAGCGGTTTTTGTTATGTTAAAATTAAATGTTAAGGAGTATATAAGACAATGAAATGGATTGCAACAATTAATAAAATAGGTAGACAAGCAATTGAGCCGAAAAATGAAATGGTTCTTTTGTTTGGTGATAATGTATCGCCTGATTTAGTTGAAGTATCAGTAATTCAGAAGTTTGATCAACAAATTCCACTTGACAATTTTGTTTTTAACACTGGTGATACAATCACGATTGGTGGTAAAACTTATGTGGCCAATTATGTCGGAGCAATGGTTGAAAATAATATTAAGACATTGGGACATGTTACGTTTTTTTTCACTGCTTTAAATTCCAAGAAACCATTGGCAAACGCAATTTATTTAACTTCAAGTGCGTCTCAGAGACTACCGGTTTTTAAAGTTGATGATCATATTTTTTATGAACATATTTGATTAGGATGGGGTTAATGGACAATTTAAGAAAACATAAAAAAGAAACTGTTTTTCAAAAATGGTTTTTGAATAACCGTTTTAGTATCGCATTGTTAAATATTTTATTATTCTTTTTGGTAATTTGGTTGTTTAACAAGGTGTCTTTCGTATTGAATCCGGCAAGATTGTTTGTAAGTGCGATATTACCTCCGCTACTTCTTGCACTCATTCAATTTTATATTATGAATCCGTTAGTGGATTTGCTTGAACGTAAATTTAAGATCCCTCGAGTTGTCACTATTATTGGCTTGTTTATGTTAGTTGCATTATTATTGGTCTGGACAGTTAACACCTTATTGCCAATTGTTCAAGGACAGATTAACTCCTTAATCAAGCACTGGCCGTATATTTGGAATGATGCGACTAATGCAATACAGAACACTTTAAATGCACCACAGCTTCATAGTGTTAGAAATAATATTAATGATGCTATTACTAGAGCACAGAATACAATTTTTAAATCAGGACAAACTACGATAAATACTACATTAAACAATATTTCTTCTGCAATTAGTATTGTGACGATTATTTTTATGACAGTCTTAACCGCGCCGTTTATTTTGTTTTTTATGCTTAAAGATGCACATAACTTGCGGCCATATCTGACACAATTTGCTCCCAGTCGTTGGCAAAAAGGTTTTGGTCAATTGTTATATGAAATTAACACTGCTTTGGCAGCATATATTCGAGGCCAGATTACCGTTGCTTTTTGGGTTGGAATCATGTTTGGTATTGGTTATAGTATAGTTGGGTTACAATACGGAATTGCACTTGCGGTTTTGAGTGCAGTTTTGAATTTGATCCCATATTTTGGTACCTTCATAGCTTTTATTCCGGCAATTGCAATAGCGATTATGATGTCGGTGCCGATGGTGATTAAAGTTTTGATTGTATTTATCATCGAGCAGACTATCGAATCTCGAATAATTAGCCCACTTGTTATGGGAAACAAAATGGAGATGCATCCCGTAACAACGATTCTGCTTTTAATCGGTTCAAGTTCAGTTTGGGGGCTATGGGGAGTAGTTTTTGGGATTCCGATCTATGCTGTTTTAAAAATTATTACAATGCGGGTATATAACTACTATAGGAAAGTTTCCCAAGTTTTTCGTGAAGATGAAGATAGTTCGCTAGTGACAAAAGATTCTAAGAAAATAAAAAAGTAGTGGAATGTATAGGTATAATCGTTATTATGACTTTTTAAATTGAGGAGATAAAAGATTGACAAATCACGTTGTTTTATTTGAGCCACTAATGCCAGCTAATACTGGTAATATTGCCCGAACTTGTGCTGGATCAAACACGGTGCTTGATCTGATTGAACCACTTGGTTTTCAGATTGATAATAAGAAAATGAAACGGGCTGGATTAGATTATTGGGATAAAGTAGAAGTTCATTTACATGACGATTTAGCAGCTTTCCTTAGTACTTTAGGTTCGCAAGATGAAATGTATTTGATTTCTAAATTTTCGTCAAAAAATTATGCGGAAGTTTCCTATACTGATCCCAATAAAAACTATTATTTTATTTTTGGCAAAGAAACAACTGGCTTACCGGAAACGTTTATGCGAAAATATTATGATCGCAATTTGCGGATCCCAATGTCTGATAATATTCGCTGTTATAATTTGGCTAATTCAGTAGCAATCGTTTTGCTTGAGGCATTGCGCCAACAAGGGTTTCCACTAATGGAAAAAAAGCATCATTATGAAAATGACAAATTAAAAGATAATTATAATCGACCGCAGCGTTATCAGAGAAATTTAGGAGGAGAATAAAATGGATTTTAAAAAAGAGACACCAATTTTAGTTAAGAATTTTCATTATGACATTAATGAAGAACCAAAAACTAAGGACAAGGTAAACTTTGGTTTGAAAAAAGTTGAAAAGCAGAATGAAGATGGAACTACTGATAAGGGTGAGGACGGCAACTACTTTGAGATAACTGTGGTTTTTGATGTTGCCCCCGCACCTGGACAATTTTCTGTCAGTGGAATGATTAGTCAAATTGTTCAGATTAAGGATTATTTTGGTGACGGTAATGACTTGGATAATACTGACTATAAGTTACTTAGCCGGCCACTAGTTGAATATATTGAAACTTTAACTTATGAAGTTACGCAAATTACACTGGAAAAACCGGTTAATTTAAACTTCGAAGCTAACTTTTAATTTTTGATTAGGTGGAAGGTATGCCTAAGAAAAAAAACAAAACGCCTAAAAAAAGTAAGAAGGTGCAAAATACAGGAATCACTTGGGCAATTATCGGTCTTATACAACTTGCTATTGTCTTTTTGGCTTTTGCTAAATTTGGTATATTAGGTAAACAAGTCGCAAATGTATTCCGGCTGTTTTTTGGTGATTCATATTTATTGGCGGCTGGATTATGTGCAATTTTTGGCTTAGTGATGTTGATCTATAATAAACCGATGCACTTTAACTTTAAACGAAGTATTGGTTTAATGATTGCGATTTTGGGCTTTCTTTTGATTCAAAGTAGCTTATATTTTGAGCGTGAATTAGTTAATAATGCCTTTATGAATGCTTTTTGGTATGAGATGAGTGCTGAATTTAGTCGAGCAGCGATTACAAAGCCGATTGGTGGCGGGGTGATTGGTGCTCTGTGTTACCAGATGTTTTATCCATTACTTGGACATACTGGTTTACGAGTAATTGCGATCTTGTTTATTCCGACTGGTATTTTAATGTTCTTTGACGTTAAATTTGCCGATGTGATTCAAAAGTTTCAGTTGTTTTGTCAACTTTTTATTACAAAGAATCATGAGGCTGGTACTAAGCTCAAAAAAAAGTATGGCATTATGCGAGAAAAACAATCACAAAAAAAAGAACGACAGCAAGCGCGTGATTTGTCTGATCCGTTAGATTCAGAATCATCGCTTTTTCCTAATGTTGATGATTTTAAGGTTGAAAATAAAGCAAACCATTCCCAAGAGAAAAAGAACGATTCATCAGAATCGCTTCAGGAAAATTCCAGTTCCATTGAGTCTACTTCAGAGCAAGAACCACAGATTCAATTTTCTGACCAAAATCAAGATGAGTCAATCAAAAATGAGCAACTAAAAAATGAAGAATTGCCTAAATCACATTCGTTTGCTGAAGAAGATAAAAAAATACGTCAGGAACTTGAGAATGTAGATCATGATGAACTTAAACAGAACAAAGCGACTAACACGCAATATAAAAAACCACCGTTAAGCTTGCTTGATGCTGTTAAAAG
The DNA here is from genome assembly GCF_003692965.1 of Lactobacillus sp. ESL0246. Lineage (GTDB taxonomy): Bacteria > Bacillota > Bacilli > Lactobacillales > Lactobacillaceae > Lactobacillus. Next base: position 157,348 of record NZ_REHC01000006.1, read on the forward strand.
TGCCGATCAAAGTACAGATAAAAATTTGATCATTAAAAATACGCAGACTTTGCAGGCAACATTTAAAAGTTTTGGTGTAAATGTGATTATTAAAAAAGCTATCTTAGGGCCAACGATTACTCGGTATGAAGTTCAACCAGCAGTTGGTGTTAAGGTAAGCCGAATAGTTAACTTAGCTGATGATTTAGCTCTTGCCCTTGCTGCTAAAGATATTAGAATTGAAGCACCAATACCTGGTAAACCTTTTATTGGTATTGAGGTGCCTAATCGTACGACTTCAGTCGTGGCCTTTAAAGATGTGATGCAAAATCAGGATTCAAAGGCTCATAACGATCCAATGGAAGTTCCCCTTGGAAAGGACGTTAGTGGAAAAACAATTTCAGCTAATTTGGCTAAAATGCCTCATTTGTTAATTGCAGGTTCAACAGGTTCAGGCAAATCAGTTGCAATTAATACAATTTTGACTAGTATTTTAATGAAGGCAAATCCGGATCAGGTTAAGTTGATTTTGATTGATCCTAAAATGGTGGAATTATCTGTTTACAATGGTGTGCCCCACTTATTAATTCCGGTTGTAACAGATTCAAAGTTGGCTGCTAACGCATTAAGCAAGGCAGTGAAAGAAATGGAGCGAAGATATAAACTATTCGCTGCAAGTGGGGCACGGAACATGACTGAATTTAATGAAAAGGTACGGATCAACAATCAGGATAAAACTAAGCCAGTAATGCGTGTTTTACCGTATATTTTGGTTGTTGTTGATGAATTAAGTGATTTGATGATGGTCGGTGGCCATGATGTCGAAGGTGCGATTGTTCGATTAGGGCAGATGGCTCGTGCTGCTGGAATACACATGATTTTAGCAACACAACGCCCTAGCGTTGACGTTATCACGGGATTAATTAAAGCTAATGTGCCTTCAAGAATTTCATTTGCGGTTTCTAGTGGTGTCGATTCAAGGACCATTTTGGATCAAACAGGTGCTGAAAAATTACTTGGACGTGGTGATTTGTTATATATGCCGGTCGGAGCTTCTAAACCAGAAAGAATCCAAGGTGCATATGTTTCTTCCCATGAAGTTGAGAAAGTTATTTCATGGGTAAAAGAACAACAAAAGCCAGACTATGATGAAGGGATGATTCCGCAAAAAAATGATGAGTCAGCAAATTCTACGGATGATGAACCAGAAGATGAATTTTATAATCAAGCCGTTGATCTAGTTAGAAGACAACAAAGTGCAAGTGTGTCCATGTTACAGAGACGCTTTCGAATTGGCTACAATCGAGCAGCACGAATAGTCGATGAAATGGAAAATAGGGGAGTTATTGGACCATCAGAAGGTTCAAAGCCGCGTCAAGTTTTATTACCGCCAAAAAAGGATGAGACAAATAACTAATTTTTAAGAAAGTTTATCATGTCGAAATTTAGCACAATTTCACTTGGAAATAATGTTAGAATTAGTTAAATGTGGGCTTAGATGAAATGGTAGTAATGTTTAAGTGATTACTATATAAGTTATATTTACATTTATGGTTCATAAATAATAAAAAGGAATGTTGTAATTGCAACGAGCAATTGTATTTGGAGCTACTGGTGGGATTGGTCAGGCAATTTGTGTCGAGTTGGCACAGGCTGGTTGGTCTCTTTATATTCATTGCAATCAAAATTGGCGAATAGCCTGTGAAATAAGTCAACGTTTAAGTCATAAATATCCGCGCCAAGATTTTATTCCAGTTAAGCTTGACTTTTCAGTTGAAAATAGTGACTTAACAGCATTTGTCAATACTTTATTACCAGTTAATGCAGCTGTTTTTGGGCAAGGGATTACAGATTATAACTTTGTCAGTAGTCAAGATTTGAACATAATTGATAGGATCATGCATATTAATTTAACCACTCCAATTAAGCTAACGGGATTGCTTGAACCACTACTAATTAAAAATGATTTTAGTCGAATAGTTTATTTGGGTTCGGTTTATGGTGGTGATGGCAGTGCAATGGAAGCCGTATACAGTGCCTCTAAGTCTGGAATTTCACGTTTTGCGCAAAGTTACGCACGTGAAGTTGCTTCAGCAAATTTGACTGTAAATGTGCTTGCTCCGGGTGCTGTTGATACTAGTATGAACGCAACGCTTGCTCCTGAAGCTTTGGAAGAAGTAAAAGGAGAAATACCTGTGGGACGAATAGCTGAGGGCGGAGATATCTCCTTTTGGGTTAAAAATTTACTGGATGTTCGTTCAAGCTATTTAACTGGTCAAACAATATATGTTAGTGGTGGATGGCTCATATAATGGTAAAAATAATTAGTAGTATATGTTATACTCAAGATATAAGTTAAAAGAAGTTAAAGAGGTAACTATGGCAGATATCGGAGACAAATTACGTAGTGCCAGAGAGGCAAAAAAACTTTCAATTGAAGATATTGAAAAAGCAACTAAAATTCAAGGTAGATATCTGACAGCAATTGAGCAAAATGATTTTGAAAAACTTCCTGGCGACTTTTATGTGCGGGCTTTCATCAGACAATATGCTCAAGTTGTTGGATTGGATGGTAAGAAGCTTCTTGGTGAGTATCATCAAGAAGTTCCTAAAGCTGAACCAGATGAATACGTTGAAGACTCTATTGATAATAAGAGTGAAGAAGTTCAAAAAACGACTAACAGTAAGAAAAAAATATGGCAAACATACTTGCCACGAATTATTGTTGGTTTAGGAGTTATTGCAATTGTATTGATATGCTACGTGGTTTATGCACATTTTTCATCAACAGGTAATCAAAATAACGATGCTACAAGTGATGTGTCGGTTTCTACGGGTACTAATAAACGTGCTAAATCCAAAAGGGTTATCCAAAATCCGGTAAAAATTAAGGAGCTTGCTGTTAACCAATACCAAGTTACCGGTTTGAAAAATAGGCGTAATTTAGTAGTTAGAGCTGGTGATCAGGCTACAACGGTCACTATTATGATGAATGGTATTAATCAGAGTAGCCAAACTCTAGTAGCTGGTCAAAAACATACGTTGCGGATTCCGGAGACTGTAAAAACATTATCTGTATCGTTTAGCAATGCCCAAGGAACTTCGGTCTCTATTGGAGGGAAAAGGGTGCCATATGAGGCTCAAAGTACAACACAAACCCTGACTTTCTATATTGGTAAAAGAAATAGTCTACAATCAAATCAATCCAGAGAAACAAATACTAATCAAAACAATAATACTACAAATAGTAATTCTAATTCGATGCATACTGGCAATCAGCAGTCTCACTCTGAGCAGCAATCCAATGCTACTAATAGCAATGAAACTACTAATAGTCAGCAAAACAATCAAACAAATCAGCAAAGCAATCATAATAACCAAACAAATCATACTGAAAACAATGGCCAAAATGGTGGCTCTAACAATGATGGTAATCAATAATTATCATCCAGGAGGAAAAGTTAAGAATGAATTTACCAAACAAATTAACGGTTTTTAGAATTTTATTAATTCCAGTCTTTATGTTAATCGTCATTTTTGGAGGAGACGCTAGCATTAAAGTTGCCGGAACAACGGTTTACTGGAGATTAGTAATTGCAGCTATCATTTTTGCTGTTGCTTCTGCAACTGATTGGTTTGATGGTCATATTGCAAGATCACGTAACTTGGTTACAAATTTTGGTAAATTTGCTGATCCATTAGCTGATAAAATGTTGACGATGACAGCATTCATTATGTTGGTTTCATTGAAATTAGCTCCAGCATGGATTGTTGCAATTATTGTTTGTCGTGAATTAGCAGTTACGGGGCTACGCTTGATTCTTGCTCAGAATAAAGGTCAAGTAATGGCGGCCGAGATGCCGGGTAAAATTAAAACTACTTGTCAAATGTTGGCAATTATTTTTCTCCTAATTGGCGATTTTTATCGTATTGGGACAATTTTATTGTATCTGGCCTTAATTTTTACTATTTATTCCGGATGGGATTATTTCCACAATTCATGGAGTGTATTTGAAGGTTCAATGTAGTAGTAGCATTTTAAAATACTATAATAATTAAATATAGAATAAAAAAGCGTTGAATATTTTCAACGCTTTTTAACTTTTAAGAACGAAAACATAAAATACTTTAAATTAACAGCATGTAATTCTTTAAAAATTCTCAACTACTGTGTAATAATAGTAAATTTTTGATTAAGTTTTGTTATATTGTTACGATTGAATTATAGGTTTATGAAAAGGGGGATTTTTATGGTCAAGCAATTACCACTGGTTGAGTTTAAAAATGTAACCAAGTTTTACCCTAAAAGTAAAACAGCAGCGGTCGAAGATATAAATTTTAATATAAAAAAAGGTGAATTTTGTTGTATAATCGGCACTTCAGGCTCGGGTAAAACTACCTTGATGAGAATGATTAATCGGATGACTAATATTACTAAAGGTGAGGTTTTGGTCAATGGCAAAAATGTTAAAGCTTTTAATCCGGTTGAATTGCGGCGGCATATTGGATATGTAATTCAAAATAATGGCTTGCTGCCTCATATGACAATTCGTGAAAATTTAATATTAGTTCCAAAACTATTGAAATGGCCTAAAGAAAAATTGCTAAGCAAGGCAAAAGAATTAATTAAAATGGCGGAGTTGCCAGATAGCTATTTAGATCGTTATCCGACTGAATTGTCTGGTGGTCAACAGCAGAGAGTTGGTGTCATGCGTGCCTTAGCTGCGAATCAAAATCTGATCTTAATGGATGAACCTTTTGGAGCACTTGATCCGATTACACGAGAAAGTTTGCAAAAATTGGTTCAAAACTTACAAAAAAGTTTAGGAAAAACAGTTGTTTTTGTTACTCATGATATGGATGAAGCATTAAAACTTGCAACTAAGATTGTGGTTTTACATAATGGAAAAGTTATTCAAATTGGATCTCCTGATGATATTTTACATAATCCAGTTGATTCATATGTTGAAGCGTTAATTGGTAAAGAACGTCTTGCAGATGCAAAATATGAAACAGTCAAAGTTAAGAATGTTATGTTAACGAATCCCGCTAAAATTAATTTGGGTGCTTCTTTAAACGAAGCTCTTATTATGATGAAAAAGAAACATGTTGATACCTTACTTGTGGTTGATAATTATGATCATTTTAAAGGCTATGTTTCTATTGAAATTCTTCAACGTAATTATCCACAGGTTAATAGTGTAAGCGATATTTTACAAAAACAAGTTTATACTGTAGGACCAGAAGAATATTTACGCGATAATTTCAACCGAATATTGAGCCGAAAGGAGCAATATATTCCTGTAATTGATGCAAATAAAAAATTAGTTGGAATTGTTACTAGATCCAGTTTGGTAAATGTCGTTTATGCTAAAATTTGGGGCAGTACAACCTTAGATAGTTCTGATTCAGTAAAAGAGGCGAAATAAAATGACTTCTTTTTTTGCACAACATGGTTCGGAATTAATTGTTAAAACTTGGCAGCAAATTTATATCTCGGCTAGTGCTTTGATATTAGGAATTGTTGTTGCAGTACCGCTCAGTGTAGTTTTATTAAAATTTCCACGTACCGCTAAAGTAGTTATTTCGATTGCAAGTGTTTTGCAGACAATTCCAGCTTTGGCACTTCTCGCAATGATGATTCCCTTTTTAGGAGTTGGACCTATACCTGCAGTTGTTGCATTATTTTTGTATAGTTTGATGCCAATTTTACGCAATACTTATGTTGGGTTAACCAGTGTAAATCAAAACACGATTGATTCTGCACGCGGACTGGGTATGACTAGAATTCAAATTATTACCCAAGTTGATATTCCATTAGCAATGCCAGTTATCATGGCTGGTATTAGATTATCTGCCATATATGTAATCGCTTGGGCAACTTTAGCATCATATATTGGTGCTGGGGGCTTAGGAGACTTTATTTTTAATGGTCTAAGTTTATTTCAGCCGAATTTAATTCTTGGCGGAACTATACCTGTAATTATTTTGGCTTTATTAACTGATTATTTGATTGGCAAGCTTGAACAATTACTTACCCCTAAAGGTATATAGGTGAGCATTATGGGAAAATTTTTAAAGAGATCAATTCTTACAACTATTATTCTTGTAATAATGACTATTGCAAGTGGTTGTGGTTTTCCAGGGTTAGCTGACTCGATGGGGAGTAGTAATGTTATTCGTATAACTGCATTAACAACAACAGAATCACAAGTGATGGCTAATATTATTGCAGAATTAATTGAACATGAAACGCCTTATAAAACTACGATTGTTAACAATCTTGGTTCAGCGCCAATGCAGCATCAGGCGTTATACCGGCATGATGCTGATATACAAGCAGTTGCTTATGATGGTGGTGAATTAACTGCTAACTTACTTTTGCCAGCTATTAAAGATTCGAAAAAGGCAAATGATACTGTTCGTCGAGAGGTAAAAAGAAGATGGGATCAAACCTATTTACATACCTATGGCTTTTCAAATAATTACGCCTTTATGGTCGATGGTAAAACTCAAAGAAAGTATAATTTACATCGAATTTCGGATTTAAAAAGGGTGCAAAGCCAACTTTCTTTTGGTGTTTCATCTGAATGGGTTAATGCACCGGGGGTTGGCTATCCTTCGTTTCAAACATCGTATGGTATTACTTTTAGCAAGATGCGGCCAATGAATGCAGGGCTTGTTTATTCTTCTCTAAAAAGTGGCAAGATGAATGTTATTTTGGGTTACTCGACTGATGGCCGAATTGATAGTTATAAACTTCACTTGCTTAAAGATGATAAGCATTTCTTCCCACCATATAATTGCGGTATGTTAATTAATAATTATTTATTGCGTGAACACCCCGAACTTAAGCCAATTCTGGAGCGTTTAGTAGGGCAGATAAGTGTTCATGATATGCGTAAAATGAATTTTCAGGTCGATGATGAATTATTAGAACCTGCAACAGTAGCACATGAATTTTTAGTTAAGCACAACTATTTTAGGGGGCAAGAGTGATGGCAAAGTTATCTTTATGGCAGCAATTTATCTATTATTATCAACATAATGGTGTATATGTACTGCAACAATTCAACCGAACTTTTTTGATATCAATTTATGGGGTTTTACTTGCTGCAATTATTGGAATTCCTATTGGTATTATTATTTCTCGTTATTATTATCTGGGGAATTTTGTACTAGAAATTGCTAATTTTATTCAAACGATTCCTTCACTTGCAATGCTTTCAATTTTAATGATTGGGATGGGTTTGGGAGTGATGACTGTCATTTGCGCAACGACTGTTTATTCTTTGCTACCAATTATTAAAAACACCTACACGGGCATAAAAAATGTCGATAAAAATGTTATTGATTCTGCTCAAGGTATGGGAATGACTAAATTTCAGTTGCTTTATATGGTACGATTACCTTTATCATTATCTGTAATTATTGCTGGATTAAAGAATGCATTGGTAATTGCGATTGGGATAACTTCAATTGGTTCGTTTGTTGGTGCTGGAGGATTAGGTGATATTATTATTCGCGGCACTAACGCAACGAATGGTAGTGCAATTATTTTGGCTGGTGCAGTGCCAACAGCTTTGATGGCAATTTTTTCAGATATTATTTTAAATTTTTTACAAAAATGGTTACAACCTAAAGGATTACAAAAATAATTTTTGAAGAATTTAAGCTATTTAAGCGTATTTAATAATGTAAGCAAATAAACAAAAAACATTTGTTCGCTATTTCTTGCAAATAACCATTGATTCAAAGTATAATTAATAAAAATAAATTTGGTCAGTTTAATAAGAGGAGGAAAAGTCTTGCCAAAAGATGAAAAAAAAGCTGCATTAGAAACTGCACTAAAGAAAATCGAAAAAAACTTTGGTAAAGGTGCCGTAATGCGAATGGGCGATAAAGCAGATACAAAGATTTCGACTATTCCATCTGGTTCGCTTGCACTTGATGCAGCACTGGGAGTCGGTGGCTATCCACGTGGTAGAATTGTAGAAGTTTATGGACCAGAATCTTCAGGAAAAACGACTGTTGCTTTGCATGCAGTGGCTGAGGTACAAAAACGTGGTGGTACAGCTGCATATATTGATGCTGAAAATGCAATGGATCCGGCTTATGCAGAAGCCTTAGGAGTTGATGTTGACTCATTAATTTTGTCTCAACCTAATACGGGTGAAGAAGGACTGCAAATTGCAGATACTCTGATTAGTAGTGGAGCGATTGATATTTTGATTGTTGATTCCGTTGCAGCTTTAGTTCCTCAAGCTGAAATTGATGGTGAAATGGGTGACAGTCATGTTGGATTGCAAGCCAGATTAATGAGTCAAGCATTACGTAAACTTTCTGGTAACATTAATAAGACCAAAACCATTGCAATATTTATTAACCAGATTCGTGAAAAAGTTGGGATTATGTTTGGTAATCCTGAAACAACTCCTGGTGGTAGGGCTCTCAAATTTTATGCAACTATTCGTTTAGAAATTAGAAGGGCAGAAAAAATAAAACAGACAGGTGGCGAGATTACTGGTAATCGGGTTAAGATTAAGGTAGTCAAAAACAAAGTTGCTCCACCATTTAAGGTTGCTGAAGTGGACATGATGTATGGTAAAGGTATTTCTCAAAGTGGTGAATTACTTGATATGGCGGCTGAGCATGACATAATTGCTAAAGCAGGTTCTTGGTACTCATATAAGGATGAGCGAATTGGTCAAGGACGTGAAAATGCCAAGAAATATTTAGAAGAGCATCAAGATATTTACGACGAAGTCCAACAGCAGGTGCGCCACGCCTATGGTATTGATGAAGTTTCAATATCAGAAAGAGAAGATCCTGAGAGAGTGAAAAAGGAAAAGGAGGCTTCTGAAGAAAAGGAAGCCGATAGCAAAAGTAGTTAAAATTGAAGAAATCAACCTTGATCTATAAATTTTGATCAAGGTTTTTTTCTAGTTGATTGACATAGGTCACGTGGTTATTTATTATTATCATTGTGTGAATAATCTAAAAAGTAAAAAAGGCGATAGTGATCATGACAAATAATAATTTGATTCCCGTCGCGATTGCTATTATTTCAGTTTTAATTGGCATTGGCATTGGTTATGCAATTAGAAAAAGCATTTGGGAAATGAATACGAAAAATGCTCAAAATGATGCTGACCATATTTTAGCGCAAGCCAATGCTCAAGTGGTTGCTGCAAAAGCTGAGGCCGATGCACAAAAACAAGCAGCAGAAGCTTTTAAGCAAAGTGCTCAAAATACTAAGAAAGAGAAAATTCTTGAAGCTCAAGAAAAAATTCAAGATTACCGGCAAAAGGTTGAGGATGAATTAAATATCAAGCGTGACGCCAATGCGCGTGAAAGTAATCGCTTAAAACAGCGAGAAGATACACTTGATCATAAAAATTCTTTATTAGCTGAAAAGGAAATTGAATTTAACAAAAAAGAAAGTCAACTAGGGAAGCAACAGGATGAATTAAAGCAAAAAATTCAGACTGCAAATGAATTAGTTGATCAAAGTCAACAAAAACTTTATGAAGTTGCTCATTTAGATAAGGAGCAAGCTAAAAAATTAGTTCTAAGTAAATTATCTGATGATCTAGTTAAAGAACGAGCAGAAATGATAAGAAATAGTAATGAAGAAGTTCAAGCTAAAGCTGATCATTATGCACGTAAGGTAATTATTGATGCTATTCAAAGTAGTTCTGCAGATACAGTTGCCGAAACGACGGTATCAGTAGTTGATTTACCAAATGAGGAAATGAAAGGAAGAATTATTGGACGTGAAGGTCGCAATATTCGGTCTTTTGAAGCACTCACGGGAATTGATCTAATAATTGATGATACTCCTAAAGTGGTTACTTTAAGTGGCTTTGATGCTATTAGACGTGAAATTGCTAAACGAGCAATGGAGCGATTAGTAAAAGATGGACGAATTCACCCAGCTAGAATTGAAGAAATAGTTGATAGGGCTCGTAAAGAAGTAAACGACGATATTTATGAGGCAGGTGAAAGTGCGTTAATGGAATTAGGGATTCACCGGATGAATCCTGAACTAGTTAAGATACTTGGTCGCCTAAAATATCGCACATCTTATGGGCAGAATGTTTTAGGACATTCAATTGAAGTTGCTAAATTGGCTGGGACAATGGCAGCTGAGCTTGGTTTAAATGAAAAATTAGCGGTTCGCGCGGGATTATTACACGATATAGGAAAAGCAATCGATCATGATATTGAAGGTTCACATGTTGAAATTGGTGTGGAATTGACAAGAAAATACCATGAATCAGATATAGTAGTTAATGCAATTGCAGCTCATCATGGAGATGTTCCAAAGTTATCATTTATTGCTGAACTAGTTGTTGCAGCAGATACACTTTCTTCGGCACGTCCAGGTGCTAGAAGTGAAAGTTTGGAAAACTATATTCGGCGGTTAACCGAATTAGAGCAAATTGCCAAAAAGTATGATGGTGTTAAACAGGCTTATGCCATTCAGGCTGGACGTGAAGTTCGAGTGATGGTTGAACCAGAAAAAATTTCAGATGATCGGATTACTGTTTTGGCACACGATATCCAGAAACAAGTTGAGAAACAGCTTGATTACCCGGGTAATATTAAAATAACAGTTATTCGTGAAAAACGAGTTGTTGCAGTTGCTAGATAAAGCAGAAGGTTGAATTGGAAATTCAACCTTTTTTTGCTTTAACTAAACTACAATTTGTGCATTTTTAGTCAAGCCTGTATAATTAAAGCAACTTATTATGAAAGTAGTCGACTATGTTTAAAATTATTGTTGAATTGTTCTTTTTAGTAATTATTCAAGCAGCAATTACGCCATTTATTAGGCGATTAGCCTTTGTCTTAGGAGCTGTTGATATTCCAAATGCTAGACGCGTTAATAAAAAGCCGATGCCAACACTAGGGGGCTTAGGCATATTTGTTACCTATAATATCGGTACATTTGTTCTTCTCCGAGAACAATTTCCAACACACGAAGCTTTTAGTGTGTTGTTAGCTTCTAGTGTCATTGTTTTGACAGGAATTATAGATGATATTTTAGAACTTAAGCCGCGTCAAAAAATGTTTGGCATTTTAATTGGTGCCTTAATTATTTATTTCTTGGCAGGTATTAAAATGAATGTTCTTAATCTGCCATTTTTGAATAAGCAAATTAATTTAGGTTGGTGGAGTTTACCTATTACCATTTTTTGGATCTTGGCTTTGACTAATGCTGTTGATTTAATTGATGGGCTTGATGGTTTAGCTGACGGAGTTTCATTGATTTCTCTAATAACGATGGGTATCGTTGGATATTTCTTTTTACATACTGATCAACTTTATATTCCAATTTCTTGCTTTATGTTAGCAGCTTGTTTATTAGGATTTTTACCATACAATTTTCATCCTGCTAAAATGTTTCTTGGTGATACAGGGGCATTATATATCGGCTTTATGATTGCTGTTTTCTCGCTGAAAGGCTTAAAAAATGTAACCTTTATTTCTCTTTTAGTGCCTATAACCATACTAGGTGTCCCAATTACAGATACTATTTATGCTATGATAAGACGAAAACTTAATCATCAACCAGTTTCACGAGCAGATAAGCATCATCTTCATCATCAATTAATGAAAATGGGGTTAACGCACCGTCAAACTGTTCTTGCAATTTATTCTCTTTCACTAATCTTTTCATTCATTTCGCTATTATTTTTACTATCACCAATTTGGGGTATGTGGCTTTTAATTGCAGGATTAGTGGTTGCTTTAGAAATCTTTGTCGAATCAATTGGACTTTTAGGTGAAAAATACAAGCCGCTATTATCACTGATTCAAAAAGTAATTAACTCACGTAGCAAGAAAGACCCAACTGTTGAAGTTTGGCATTTAGGTCAAGAAAAACCAGAACAATTAAAAAACAAACATAATCAACATTAAAAAGAATGTTTTCTTGTAATATGAGTCTCGGAAATCAGACAATTTCCGGGACTTATTTTTATAATCAAATTAATTAATAAAGAAAAATTTGGATTTATTAAAGAACTTTAAAACAGCATGACATACCACTAATTCAATGGATAGCTACTTGAGAGAGAATTTATTTTGATTGTAAAGTCAGATATATTTTACGGTCAGATTACTAGCTATCATAATTTTGAAAAATTAAAGTAAGCAGCTGTTTGAGTATATTGGTTATTGCAACAATGACCGAACTAAGAGTAAATTAAAAACCTGATTCCAATCGAATCTTGGAACCAAGCTTTAATTAATTATAAATCTAATAGTTAAACTTTTAAGAGTCATTTTCTCTGGCAAAGAGCCCTTTTTAGTTAAGGCCTCTTTTTTAATGCTCTTTGTTAGTATTGACAGGTATTTCAATATACCGTGTTTTTCCTTTAATAAACTGAACTTGTCCAGCTAATTGATCTGTTAAATTTGTAAGCAGTTCAGCTTGCTCTTTTTCAGAAACAAAAATATGCAAGCACACATCGACGCCATAATCAATTTTAGCAATTGAAATTTTCTTTTTAGATAGATAGTTGTTTATCTTATCAAAATAGGTATAGGCAATGTTAAAGCTAATTTCCTGTTGTTGAATACATTCAACTATTCCAATTTTTTTTGCGGCTTGGGTAACGCTATTTGAATAAGCACGAATTAGGCCACCAGCTCCTAGTTTTATACCGCCAAAGTAACGAGTAACAACAACTATAATATTTTGTAGCTTCAATAATTGCAAAGCGTTTAATTCTGGCACTCCTGCAGTCCCAGCTGGTTCACCATTATCGCTGGCTTTTACATGATTATCGACTATATAAGCATAAGTATTGTGTGTAGCATCGCGATATTTTTTGGAAATGGTTGAAATGGCTTTTTCGGCTTCATCGATAGTAGATACACGTACAAATGAAGTAATAAAACGACTCTTTTTAATTATTATTTCATGACTACCGTTTTCTTTAATTGTTAAAAAGTTTTCCTTTTTCATCAAAAAAATTTCTCTCCTTTTAGCGTATTTAATATATGGAGGATGAAAGATGGAGAAGCTCGCATATCTTGCTGGTCGTCAATGGATCAGTCAACAAAAAAATTTTAGCATAACTAAGGGGTTAACAACAATTAAAGCAATTTCAAATCAGCGTTGCAATCGATGTGGGACAACTGTGAAGGAGCGATTGCCTAATGGTAAGACATATTGCCGTGCCTGCATTGGTTTAGGACGCGTTACTGAGGACGACTTTCTTGTGCGTGACGAAAGTGAAGTTTTTTTTCAAAAGAAAAAAGATATTTTAAAGTGGCGAGGACAGTTAACTCCGGCTCAGAAGCAAGTGTCAATAAAGTTAGTAGAAAATTTTAAAAAAAGGCGAGCAACTTTAGTTCATGCAGTTACTGGTGCAGGAAAAACCGAAATGTTATTTGCAGTAATTGCAGAGTGTCTTAGTTTAGGACAACGTTGTTGTATCGCTTCTCCAAGAATTGATGTTATTAATGAACTTTATCCTAGAATTCAAGAGGCATTTCAAGGATTGAAAATTGGGAAGTATCATGGTCGTGAATTCAAAGAACCTGAATTAGAGCAGTTAACTTTATGTACTACGCATCAACTTCTTAAGTTTTACCATGCATTTGATTTGTTAATAATTGATGAAGCAGATTCTTTCCCATATATAGATAATTCTCAGCTTCATTTTGGTGCGAAAAATGCTATTAAAACTAGTGGAATTCGTATTTATTTAACTGCGACACCAACACGTGATATTCTTCAAGAAGTTGAGGCTGGTAAAATTAGAGTTCTAAAGTTAAATCGTCGTTTTCATGGGGGCTTGTTGCCGATACCTCGCGAAAAATTATTTTTGCGCCCCTTTTTAAATAAAGGTCATCTGCACCCAAAACTAATAAAAGAAATAATTGGAGTAATAAAATCACAACATCCCTTACTATTATTTGTACCACGAATTGAACAAATTTCGTTGTATTTATCTGCTTTGAAGAAAGTTCCTGAATTACATCAAATTAATATAGAAGGAGTTTATGCTGCAGATAAAAAGCGTTTGAGTAAAGTCCAACAATTTCGTGAAGGTAAAATACAGCTTCTGGTCACAACAACGATCTTAGAACGAGGGGTTACTTTTAAACATGTCTGGGTAATTATTGTCCAGGCAGATGACGCAATATTTACGACCTCAAGTTTAATTCAAATTGCTGGCCGTGTAGGTCGCGCACAAGATGATGTAGGAGGATTAGTTCTTTTTTGTTATCAAAAATATACTCGTAGTATTCAAAGTGCTGTAAAACAAATCAAGGAGCTTAATAAATGAAGTTATGTCTTGTTTGTGGACAACAATTTACGCCACAAATATCATTTTGTCAGATACTTTATTGGAAAAAACAGCCTGAAGAATACCTGTGTAGGTCTTGCAAAGCAAAATTTACTAAATTAAGTCAACCAAGATGTCAGTTTTGTGATCGTGAATTGGATAAAAATATAATTTGCAAGGATTGTCAAAATTGGCGCCACCTTTATGGCGATAACCTAATACATAATCATGCAGTTTATCAGTATAATCAAGCTGCACATGATTTAATGGTAAATTATAAACGTTATGGTGATTTTGTTTTGGCAAAAGTATTGCAGCAATTGTGCTATCTTAACTTGAAAAAAATTCATGCAGATTTTTACGTTCCACTTCCGACTTCACCAGAACATTGTGCTAGTCGTCAGTTTGATACAATAACCAGTATTTTTGATGATTTGGTTTTGTTAACTTCTGTGTTGGATAAGCATGGTGGACTAAGCGCACAGGGCGAGAAGAATCGTAGTGAAAGATTGAAAACGCCACAAAGCTTTTTTATAAAGAAAGACTTTAAAGTAAACTTAAACAATAAAAAAATATTACTTTTGGATGATATTTATACTACGGGAAGAACGTTGTATCATGCACGTGATGCAATTATCAAAAGGTATCCGTCTGTTCAAATAAGCAGTTTTACAATTTATAGATAGTTTAATCTTGTTCAGCGCTTTCAAGATTTGTTATAATATAATTAAGTAAAGTTGCATTAACAATTGAAAGGAGAATCTCATATGTTAAAGTATAATATTCGTGGTGAAAATATTGAGGTAACTGATGCTTTGAGAAGTTATGTCGAGAAACGCCTAAAGAAAATGGAGAAATATTTTGATTTGAATCAAGATGTTGTTGCCCACGTTAATCTTAAGGTATATCGTGATCATACGGCTAAAGTTGAAATTACTATCCCACTACCGTACTTAGTATTGAGAGCAGAGGAAACAAGCGATGATATGTATAGAAGCATAGATTTTGTTTCTGAAAAACTGGAACGTCAGATTAGAAAGTACAAGACCAAAATTAATCGAAAGAGTCGGGAAAAGGGAATCAATGATTTCTTAGTTGAAAATTCGGATACAGATACCGGTGACATTGATAATGATGATGGCAGTGGATTCTCTATTGTACGCAATAAACAGATTGGCTTGAAGCCAATGAGTCCTGAAGAAGCAATTTTACAAATGAACATGTTGGAACACGATTTCTTTGTATTCCAAGATGCTGAAACAAATGGAACTAGTATTGTATATCGTAGAAATGATGGTCAATACGGTTTGATTGAAACAAAGTAAAAACAATGCTGTTATAAGCAGAGGACCCCACATTTAATGTGAGGTCTTTGTTTTGTTTATTTTTAATTTTGCACTAATCATGTTAAAATTAATATGTGTTTTTATACTTAACTACATATAAGGATCGATTAAATGGTAAACGTTTTAAAGAAACTATACAATAATGATAAAAGAGAACTAAAAAAATTTGAAAAGCTTGCTAATCAAGTTGAAAATTATGCTGATGAATATGACAAACTTTCAGATGAAGAGTTGAAGGCAAAGACACCTGAATTTCGAGCACGACTAGAAAAGGGCGAGGAATTAGACAAAATATTGCCAGAAGCTTTTGGAGTTGCTCGTGAAGGTGCCAAAAGAGTTTTGGGCTTGTATCCGTTCCATGTTCAAATACTAGGTGGGATTGCTTTGCATTTTGGTAATATTGCCGAAATGATGA
Organism: Lactobacillus sp. ESL0246; assembly: GCF_003692965.1. Lineage (GTDB taxonomy): Bacteria > Bacillota > Bacilli > Lactobacillales > Lactobacillaceae > Lactobacillus. The sequence goes on from NZ_REHC01000006.1 coordinate 173,397, forward strand.
CTGGTGAAGGAAAGACTTTAACGGCTACAATGCCCGTTTATTTAAATGCATTGACAGGCAAAGGGGTTCACGTTGTGACGGTCAATGAATATCTTTCAAGTCGTGATGCTGAAGAAATGGGTCAATTATATAAGTGGCTTGGGTTAACTGTTGGTTTAAATTTAAATTCAATGTCACCTGATGAAAAGCGTGAAGCATATGATTGTGATGTTACTTATTCAACTAACGCTGAATTAGGCTTTGATTATTTGCGTGATAACATGGTGGTTTATAAAGAACAAATGGTTCAACGCGAATTAAATTACGCTATTATTGATGAAGTCGATTCAATTTTAATTGATGAAGCGAGAACACCGCTCATTATTTCTGGTGAAGCCGAGCAGGCTAATGGCGACTATATCAGAGCTGATCGTTTTGTTAAATCACTTCATGAAGATACTAGTGGAGATGACGCTGATGATGATGAAGACCACGGCGATTATAAAATTGACTGGCCAACTAAATCGATTGCATTGACTAGAACAGGAATTCAAAAAGCCTGTGATCATTTTGGCTTAAAAAATTTGTATGATGTCGAAAATCAAAAATTGGTTCATCACTTAGATCAAGCACTACGTGCCAATTATATTATGCTTAATGATATTGACTATGTGGTTCAAGATGGTGAAGTTTTAATTGTTGATTCATTTACGGGTCGTGTGATGAGTGGTCGGCGTTATTCCGATGGGTTACATCAAGCAATTGAGGCTAAAGAGGGCGTTAAAATTCAGGAAGAATCCAAGACGCAAGCCACAATTACTTACCAAAATTTCTTTAGAATGTATAAAAAATTATCAGGAATGACAGGTACGGCTAAGACAGAAGAAGAAGAATTTCGTGAAATCTATAATATGCAGGTAATCACAATTCCGACGAACCGTCCTAATATTAGGAAAGATCAATCTGATATTTTATATCCAACCCTAAATTCAAAATTTGAGGCTGTTGTAAATGAAATTAAAGAGCGTCATTCAAAAGGACAGCCTGTGTTGGTCGGAACAGTTGCAGTTGAAAGTTCAGAAAGATTAAGCAAGATGCTTAATCAGGCCGGTATTCCGCACGCAGTATTAAACGCTAAAAATCATGCTAAGGAAGCCCAGATTATTATGAATGCAGGTCAACGTGGTGCGGTTACGATAGCTACCAACATGGCTGGTCGTGGGACTGATATTAAATTGGGACCTGGTGTAAAAGAATTGGGTGGTTTAGCTGTGATTGGGACTGAACGTCATGAATCACGCAGAATTGATAATCAGCTTCGTGGTCGTTCTGGTCGCCAGGGAGATCCTGGTGTAACTAGATTTTATCTTTCACTTGAAGATGATCTGATGAAACGCTTTGGTGGTGACCGAGTTAAAGACTTTTTGGATCGGTTATCGGATAATGACGATGATAAGGTAATTGAAAGTCGTTTAATTACAAGACAAGTCGAGTCAGCTCAAAAACGTGTCGAAGGTAATAACTATGATACGCGTAAACAAACATTGCAATATGATGATGTTATGCGAATTCAAAGAGAAATTATCTATGGTGAACGGATGCAAGTTATTGGAGAAGAAACTTCACTTAAAGATGTTTTAATTCCGATGATTCATCGTACAATTAATAGTCAAGTTGATATGTTTACGCAGGGTGATCGTAGCAAGTGGCGACTTGATTCTTTGAGAGATTTCATTAGTTCAAGTTTGACAAATGATGAAGAAGTTGAAAAACTTGACTTTAAGACAATTACAGTTCCTGAATTAAAGCAGAAACTGTATGAATTTGTTGAAGAAAACTATCAACAGAAAAAACAGATTTTGGCCGATCCATCAGATATGTTAGAATTTGAAAAAGTTGTTATTTTACGGGTAGTAGATGACCGTTGGACTGATCATATTGATGCAATGGATCAATTGCGTCAATCAATTAGTTTACGTGGTTACGGTCAGCTTAATCCACTCGTTGAATACCAAGATTCTGGATACAATATGTTTGAAGAAATGATTTCTAATATTGAGTTTGATGTAACTCGTTTATTTATGAAAGCTGAAATCAGACAAAATCTTAGTCGTTAAAAGTTAAGATTGAAGGGAAAGCAGCTGCTTTCCCTTTTTTTGGAATTTATTAGGAGTAATTGATCATATGGAAATTAATGAAATTCAAAGTGAATTAGATAGTTTAAGAGCTCGCTTAGATCATTTTAGGGGGTCTCTTTGACTTAGATGCAATTGCTGACAGCATTACAATTAATGAACATAAAATGCAGGATGCAGATTTTTGGAATGACCAAGAACGTGCACAAAAATTGATTTCGGCAACAAATTTACTAAAAGAAAAGCGAAATTCTTTTTTAGATTTACAAGAGAATTATCAAAATGCGTCTACGGCCTTGGAATTACTAGTTGAAGAACCAGATGCAGATCTTCAACAAGAGGTTGAAAATGATTTAAAGCAGCTTCAAGGTAAATTTCATGAATATGAGATGGATTTGCTTTTATCAGGAAAATATGACAATCACAATGCTTTATTGGAAATTCATCCGGGTGCAGGTGGAACCGAAGCTATGGATTGGGCTCAGATGTTGCTAAGAATGTATCAACGTTATTCTGACCAGCGTAATTTTGGATTTGAAATTAATAATTATGAACCAGGTGAAGAGGCAGGCCTTAAGAGTGCTAGTATTAGAATTACTGGTAAAAATGCTTATGGTTTGCTTAAATCAGAACATGGTGTACATCGCTTAGTTCGAATCTCACCATTTGATTCAGCTAAGCGTCGTCACACTTCGTTTGCCTCAGTCGAAGTTATTCCTGAAATTGACGACAGTATAAAAATTGATATTAATCCTAAAGATTTACGAATTGATGTTTATCGTTCAAGTGGTGCTGGGGGCCAGCATATTAATAAAACTTCTAGTGCTGTGCGAATAACTCATTTGCCAACAGGTTTTGTTACAACGTCACAGGCACAGCGTTCTCAATTGCAAAATCGAGAGACAGCAATGAATGAACTGCGTGCAAAACTTTTTCATTTAGAAGAAGAGAAAAAAAGGCAGCATAAACAAGAACTAAAGGGCGATCAAAAAGAAATCGGTTGGGGTTCACAAATTCGATCATATGTTTTTCATCCCTATAATCTGGTTAAAGATTTGCGGACGGGCTATGAAACTTCCGACACGAGTGGTGTGATGGACGGTAAATTGCAGCCATTTGTTTATGCTTATTTACAATGGATACTTAGTCAGGCAAATCCTGAATAGGAAAAAGGTGAAGAAATGAGTTTTTTGGCAATTATTTGTATCGTACTTTTGGCAGTAATTATACTGGGTTTTACTTTTGCTGCTTTTCATATTATATTTTTACTCTTACCTGCAGTTTTAGTAATTGCAGTAATTATTTGGTTAATTAATCATTTTACCAATCATGATAAAACTGATGAAACACCTAACGAAAAAGGAACTTGGCAAAATTGGTCCAATAATGAAAACCCCTATCCCAAACGCAAAAAAGTGCGAGATGCAGAAACTAAAGATGTAGATAAGTAAACTAAGAGGCAATTTAAATGGCAAATGCAGTTAAATTAAAAGATTTGATTCAAGATAATAAAATTGTCCATATCGTCCATGGTAAACAATATATTACCGGTAAAGAGATTGCAGTTTCAGATATATATAGGCCGGGATTGGAATTGACTGGATATTTTGATTTTTATCCTAATCAACGTATTCAACTTCTAGGACGAACGGAAATTTCCTATGCAGCTAGGCTTGATCATGAAAGTTTAGTTTGCGTTTTTAAAAAGCTCTGTACACCACAAACTCCATGTTTCTTTGTTTCGCGTTCTTTACGTGTTCCACAGGAACTGGTTGTCGCAGCCGAGGCAGCAAAAATACCTATCTTATCAGTTTCTGAATCTACAACGTATATCTCTAGTATTTTGACAGAATATTTACGTGAGCGTTTAGCTATTCGTGAGACTATTCATGGTGTCATGGTTGAAGTTAAGGGATTAGGAATTTTGCTAACTGGAGATTCAGGAGTTGGTAAGTCGGAAACGGCACTTGGTTTAATTAGGCGCGGTCACCGGTTAATTGCAGATGATCGGGTAGATGCTTATCAACAGGATACTGAAACTGTGATGGGTGAGCCACCCCAAATTTTGAAACATATTATGGAAATTCGAGGTATCGGAATTATTAATGTAATGGAATTATTCGGCGTAGGAGCAGTTAAAAATCGTGGCCCTATCCAATTAGTGATAAAACTTGTGAATTGGGATAATAATGCTAATTATGATCGACTCGGTTTTGAAGAAAGCAGTCGGGATATTTGCAATGTTGAAGTTCCTCAAATTACAATTCCGGTCAAAGTAGGACGTAATATGGAGGATATTATTGAGGTAGCAGCAATGAACTTTCGGGCAAAAAAGATGGGATATAATGCAACCAAAACTTTTGATGATAATTTAACTGCTTTGATTGCTCAAAATTCTAAAAAGGATAAATAGATGTGGTTAACTATTAACCCAGTTGCATTTGCGCTAGGTAGTTTAAATGTTAAGTGGTATGGTGTCATTATGGCACTGGCAATTATTATGGCGGTCTCAATGGCAATTGTCGAAGGTCAAAAGCGGCAAATCGCAAGCGATGACTTTATAGATCTGTTGCTATGGGCGGTTCCTTTAGGATATATAGGGGCACGGATTTATTATGTTGTGTTTGAATGGAATTATTATGCTCAGCACCCCGATCAAATTATTGCAATATGGAATGGTGGAATCGCAATTTATGGAGGCTTATTATCCGGTCTTATAGTGTTGCTTGTGTTTTGTTATAAAAGAATGCTGCCACCATTTTTAATGCTTGATATTATTGCACCAGGAGTAATGGCCGCACAAATATTGGGACGCTGGGGTAACTTTTTTAATCAAGAAGCTCATGGCGGACCGACAACTTTAGAGTTTTTACAGAAGATGCATTTGCCTACATTTGTTATTGCCCAAATGAAGATTAATGGTGTATATTATCAGCCTACATTTTTATATGAATCTGTTTTTAATCTTCTAGGCTTAATTCTGATTTTGCTTTTGCGTCACCGGCAATATTTATTCAAACAAGGCGAAGTCTTCATGCTATACTTAGCTTGGTATTCCGTTGTTCGTTTTTTTGTTGAAGGTTTACGAACAGATAGCTTGTATTTAGCCGGGACAATCCGTGTTTCGCAATTGTTAAGTTTAATTTTATTTATTGTGACTATTGGGTTATTTATATATCGGAGAAAAGTAATCAAACCGAAATGGTATTTAGATGGTAGCGGACTTAAGTATCCGTATACAAGAGCTTGAGATAAGCTATATTAATTTATACAGAAAGTCTGGAGAAAAAGATGGCAAAAATTGCAGTTCTAGGTGCTGGTTCATGGGGAACCGTTTTAGGCTCATTACTTGCAGATAACGGTAACGAAGTTATACTGTATGGAAATAATGTACAGGTAAACCAAGAAATTAATGATAATCACACCAATGAACATTATATGAAGAATTGGTATGTGAATGAAACTGTACGAGCAACGGATGATTTGGAACTAGCACTGAATGAGGCAGATATTATTCTCTTCGTTTTACCAACTCAAGCAATTCGCGAAGTTGCTAAAAAAGTAAACCAAGTTTTAACAGCAAGTAAAAGTAAGCCTTTGTTAGTTACTGCAACTAAAGGAATTGAACCAGGCTCCAAGAAATTGATTTCTGAAATTTTAACTGAAGAAATTTATCCTAATGATACTGATAAAATTGTTGCTATTTCTGGACCAAGTCATGCTGAAAGTGTTGCGCAAAAAGATTTAACTGCAATCACATGTGCCTCGGATAATGCTGATAATGCTCAAAAAGTTCAAGAAATTTTTACTAATGGATATTTAAGATTGTATACAAATACCGATTTAATTGGTGTAGAAGTGGCTGGTGCAGTTAAAAATGTAATTGCAATTGCGGCTGGTATCCTGGTTGGTAAGAATTATGGTGATAATGCTAAAGCGGCGTTAATGACTCGTGGACTTGCTGAAATTACCCGCCTAGGAGTTAATTATTTTGGGGCAAAACCAATGACTTTTAGTGGGTTAGCTGGAATTGGTGATCTAATTGTAACTTGTACTTCAGTTAATTCACGTAATTGGCGTTGTGGTAAGCAAATAGGTGAAGGCAAAAGTCTAGACTATGTACTTAAAAATATGGGACAAGTGGTTGAAGGGGCAACAACTGTTAAAGCTGTTCATGAATTGTGCCAAGAAAAGCAAATAGATATGCCGATTAGTGAAGCAATTTATCGTGTTTTGTACCAAAAGGCTAATGTTGATAATGAAATTACAAAGATGATGGGTAGGATTCCAAAGCCAGAAATTAGACTTTAAAAGATTTATATTGTAAAATTTACTTACTAAAAATAAGAAAGTTGCTGAGGTAAAAATATGACCCAAAAATATGATGTGATCATTATCGGTGCTGGTCCTGGAGGTTTAACGGCGGCTTTATATGCGTCACGTGCAAATCTTTCTGTTTTAATTCTTGATCGTGGACCTTATGGCGGTCAAATGAATAACACAGATGCGATTGATAATTATCCTGGATTTAGTGAAATAAAAGGTCCCGAATTGGGCGAAAAAATGTACAATTCGGTAATGAAGTTTGGTGCTAAGTTTGAATATGGGGATGTGCAAACAGTTACTGTTGAAAGAAACACTAAACTAGTAAAAACAGATACTGGCGAGTACAGTGCGCCAGTGTTAATCATTGCGACTGGAGCTGATCATCGCCATTTAGATGTACCGGGTGAAGATGAGTATTCTGGAAAAGGTGTTTCGTATTGTGCCGTTTGTGATGCAGCCTTTTTCAAAGATGAAGACTTAGCCGTAATTGGTGGCGGCGATTCCGCAATTGAAGAGGGGATTTACTTGGCTCAAAATGCTAAGTCAGTAACCGTAGTTCACCGTCGTGATCAATTGCGAGCTCAACCAACATTACAAAAGCGTGCATTTGCGAATGAAAAAATGCATTTTATTTGGGATGCGGAAACAGCGTCAATCGAAGGCGATGGGAACCGAGTAACCGGAATAACTTATAAAGATAAGAAAACCGCTGAATTGAAACATTTATCAGTACATGGTGTATTTATTTATGTTGGTGTTATTCCTCAAACTACAGCTTTTAAAAACTTGGATATTCTTGATCAAAACGGTTGGATTCCTACGGATGAACATATGAAGACCAAGCACGACGGAGTGTTTGCAATTGGTGATGTACGTGCAAAGGATTTGCGTCAAATTGCTAATGCTGTCGGTGATGGAAGTATTGCAGGCCAAGAAGCCTATAATTATTTGCAAGCTTTAAACGACTAATAAAAAATTGCTTGATACTAAGTCTTAAAAGTAAATTACTTTTAAGGCTTTTTTTATGCGCAAGCTATCGGGAAGCCTATGTTATTCTTTAATTTGTTTAAGTAAAAAATTTAAATAGTACCATGAATTCTTTCTTAAGTTTAACAATACTTATGAAAAGAAATGCTAGAATAAGACTATAAAAATTAATTTATTATAGAAAAAGAGGATTAATATTACAATGAATGCGGAAGAAACTTTTAACGCATGGAAAACTTCACCTATTATGCCCGATTATCTGCAAAAGCAATTAATAGAATTAGGCAAGGATTCTAATTGGATTAATGATGCTTTTGGCCAAGATATTAATTTTGGAACGGCTGGAATGCGTGGCTTGCTTGAACCAGGCACAAATCGAATCAACTTGTTCACAATTGGTCGAGTTACTGAAGGCTTAGCTCGATTAATTGCTGAGAAAGGTGAAATAGCCAAAAAACAGGGTGTAGTAATTTCGTTTGATTCACGATATCATTCCCGTGAATTTGCCGAATATGCAGCTCGTGTTTTAGGTGAACATGGGATTCATGTTTATTTATTTGATGATTTACGTCCGACACCAGAATTATCATATGCAGTGCGGCATTTACATGCTTTTGCTGGAATCAATATAACTGCTTCTCACAATGCCAAACAATATAATGGATATAAGGTCTACGGCGCTGATGGTGCCCAAATGGGGCCCGAAGATGCTAGTCAAGTTTTTCAATATGCACAAAAGGTAGAAAATATTTTTAACGTTAATGCAGCTGATATTAAAAAACTGCGAGCAATGAATATCCTTGAATTAATTGGAGAGGATTTAGATCAAGCTTATCTTAGAGAACTTAAAAAAATCAATGTTAATACTACATTGATTAAAGAAAATGGTGCTAAATTAACATTAATTTATACACCTCTACATGGAACTGGTAAGATGCTGTATGATCGTGCTTTTCGCCAAAATGGTTTTATGAATGTTATTCCAGTTCCAAGTCAATCAGTAATTGATCCAGAATTTCCGACTACCAAAAAGCCTAATCCCGAATATAGAGATGTATTTGATGAAGGGATTAAGCTGGCTAATAAAAAAAATGCCGATCTAATCATTGCTACTGATCCTGATGCTGATAGGATGGGTGCATGTGTTCGGAAAAAAGACGGGAATTTTCAAGTTTTGACGGGTAATCAAATTGCCACTTTAATGAGTTACTATTTATTAACTAATTTAAAGAATAATGGACAATTGCAAAGCGATTATGAATTAATTACTTCCATTGTTTCTAGCAATATGCCTTTAAAGATTGCGCAAGATTTTGGCATTAAAACAAAATCAGTACTAACTGGATTTAAGTTTATTGGTGAAGAAATTGATCGAATGAATAAACAACATGACGGTCACTTTTTAATGGGCTTTGAAGAAAGTTATGGTTATCTGTTTCAACCGTTTGCTCGTGATAAAGATGCAATGCAGGGAGCGTTAATGTTTGCAGAAGTAGCTACTTATTATGCCTCACGAAAAATGACTGTTCTTGAAGGCCTTGAAGAAATCTGGCAAAAATATGGTACTTCTTATGAAATTACGCGTGCGATTGAAATGCCAGGGATTAGCGGACAAAAATTAATGAATGAGTTAATGGTAAAATTGCGAAAAGAGCAGTTAAACCAAATTAATGGAGTTAAAGTTATTAAAGTGCAAGACTTTTTAATGCAAAAGGAAAGTTATATTGGTAAGGCGCCAGTAAAAATGGCGGATCTACCCAAATCAAATGTTTTAAAATACTTTCTAGCTGATGAAACTTGGCTTGCCCTTCGTCCTTCGGGTACAGAACCAGTGATTAAAGTCTATGTTGGGGTTAATCAGCCTAATATCAGCTTGGCTCAGAAGGTGGCCGAAAATTATCAAACAGCTTTAGCAGCTTTATTAAAATAAGCAAAAAGCGTGCGAAAATATGTTCGGAAGCGTAAAATGGCAAATATAAAGTAAAAGTTGGGCTTATTGTGTCCAACTTTTTTACAAGGAGCCTTTCTATGATTAAACGACAAGAAAAACGTCAATTTGAACTTGTATCGAAGTTTAAGCCGGCTGGTGATCAAGGGCAAGCAATTACTAAACTGACAACTGGTTTTAAAAAGGGATATAAAGAACAGATTCTTGAAGGCGCAACGGGAACAGGGAAAACTTTTACCATGGCGAATATCATTGCGCAATTAAATAAGCCAACATTAGTTATTTCACATAATAAGACTTTAGTTGGGCAACTTTATGGTGAATTTAAGGAATTTTTCCCGCATAATGCAGTTGACTACTTCGTTTCTTATTATGATTATTATCAACCAGAAGCATATGTACCTCAGTCTGATACATACATTGAGAAAGATTCGGCAATTAACGATGAAATCGATCAACTGCGCCATCAAGCCACAAGTGATTTAATGGAACGAAATGATGTCATTGTGGTAGCTTCTGTTTCATGTATTTACGGCTTGGGAGATCCGCATGAATATGCTGCAAGTGTAATTACCGTTCATGAGGGAGATGATTACGGTAGAAATACCTTGTTGCGTGATTTAGTTAATATTCAGTATGACCGTAACGATATTGATTTTCAGCGTGGTCGCTTTCGAGTACGTGGGGATGTTGTTGAAGTTTTCCCTGCTGGCAACTCAAACCATGCATATCGAATTGAATTTTTTGGTGATGAAATTGATCGTATTGTCGAAATTGACTCGTTAACGGGTGAAATTATTGGTGAGCGAAAAAGCATTTCACTGTTTCCTGCTACACATTTTATGACAAATGAAGAGCAGCTAAAACGAGCACTTCAAGCAATTTCACAAGAAATGGACTTACAAGTAAAAGATTTTGAAGGACAAGGCAAACTGCTTGAAGCACAACGAATTAAACAACGTACGACTTATGATATCGAAATGATGGGCGAAGTTGGATATACTAATGGAATTGAAAATTATTCTCGCCATATGGAGGGACGTAAAGAGGGAGAACCCCCGTATACCTTGCTAGACTTTTTTCCAGATGATTTTTTGATTTTAATTGATGAATCTCATGCGACAATGCCTGAAATCAGGGCAATGTATAATGGAGATCGCAATCGAAAGAAGACTTTAATCGACTATGGTTTTCGTTTACCATCTGCTCTTGATAATCGGCCATTAAAATTAGCCGAATTTGAAAAACACGTTAATCAAATTCTCTATGTGTCAGCTACTCCCGGCGACTACGAACTTGAACGTACCGATCATAAAGTTGAGCAAATTATACGGCCAACTGGTCTACTAGATCCTAAGATTGAAGTTAAGCCAGTTGAGGGCCAGATCGATGACTTAGTTGCTGAAATAAATAAGCGAATCGAGCATAATGAACGCGTTTTTGTTACAACCTTAACCAAAAAAATGGCAGAAGATTTAACAGATTACTTAAAAGATTTAGGGATTAAAGTTCAGTATTTACACTCTGATGTTAAAACATTGGAAAGAATGCAAATTTTGCGAGATCTGCGCTTAGGCAAGTATGACGTGTTGATTGGAATTAACTTATTACGTGAAGGTATTGATGTACCTGAAGTATCACTAGTTGCTATTCTTGATGCCGATAAAGAAGGCTTTTTGCGAGCTTATCGCCCCTTAGTACAGACCATGGGACGGGCGTCGAGAAATTCTAACGGTGAAGTTATTATGTATGCTGATACGATCACGGATTCTATGCGTCAGGCTATTGAAGCTACTCAAAGAAGGCGGAAACTTCAAATTGAGTTTAATCAAGAGCATCAGATGGTTCCAAAAACAATTGTTAAGCCAATCCGAGAAGTGATTTCAGCAACTAAGCCTACCGAAGAGACAACCAAAAGTGATAGTTTTGCTGATCTGAACTTCAATGAATTGACTACTAAACAAAAGCAGACAATGATTAAGGATCTTCGTAAACAAATGCAAGAAGCGGCTAAGAAACTTGATTTTGAGGGTGCGGCTACTTTACGGGATGCGATTATGGAACTGGAAAGTTCAACTAGAAAACCAATTACAAAAAAGGGAAAAGCAATAAATGGCAAATAATCAAATTGTAATTCGAGGTGCACGTGAGCACAATTTAAAAGATATTAACCTCGCAATTCCAAAAGATAAGCTTGTAGTTATTACCGGCTTATCAGGTTCGGGTAAAAGTTCGTTAGCGTTCGATACATTATACGCCGAGGGACGTAGACGTTATGTTCAATCCCTTTCAAGCTATGCGCGCCAGTTTTTGGGACAAATGGATAAGCCTGACATTGATTCAATTGATGGGTTAAATCCGGCAATTTCGATTGATCAAAAAACAACTTCGCATAATCCACGATCAACTGTTGGAACAGTGACGGAAATCAATGATTATTTACGTTTATTATGGGCACGTGTGGGTCATCCAGTTTGTCCTAATGACGGTACATTGATTGAACGACAGTCTGTTGAACAAATGGTTGATCGGATATTGACATTGCCGCAAAAAAGTCGCATTCAGCTCTTAGCTCCTGTTATTAGGGCAAAAAGAGGAGCCCATAGGGAAGTATTCAAGAGAGTACAGCGTGCAGGATATGTGCGTGTGATTGTTGATGGTGAGATGCATGAAATTGATGAGGAGTTTGACTTAGCCAAGAATGCTCGTCATACAATTGATATTGTGGTGGATCGACTGGTGGTTAAGGACGGAATTCGTTCTCGGCTATTTGATTCTGTTGAAGCAGCGTTACGCCTTTCTGATGGGTATATGAACGTAGATGTTATTGGTGGAGAAACACTTAATTTTTCGGAGTATTATGCATGCCCAATTTGTGGCTTTACAGTAGGAGAAATGGAGCCGCGACTCTTTTCGTTTAATGCACCATTTGGAGCTTGTCCCGAATGTGACGGTTTAGGTGTCAAATTATCAGTAGATAAAGACTTGGTTATTCCTGATCCGGATAAAACACTAGCAGAAGGTGCCATTGCACCGTGGAAAAATTCTAAGTATTACTCACAAATGTTAGAGCAAGCTTGTGCTGCATTAAAAATCCCGTTGGATAAACCATATAAAAAGTTAACTAAAAAACAGCAAGAAACAATTCTTCATGGTTCGAAAAGAAAGATCAAGTTTCATGTAACAGGTGATTTTGGTCTTAATGACACAACTGCTGCGTTTGAAGGAGTGATGGAAAACGTTGAACGTCGCTATCGTCACCCAATGTCAAAATTTATGCGTGATGTAATGGCAAAATATATGACAGAATTAACTTGTGCAACGTGTCACGGTAAGCGCCTCAATCAAAAGGCACTAGCAGTTAAAGTCATGGGAAAGGATATTGCGCAAGCGTCAGAATTGGCAATTAATAAGGCACTTGACTTTTTCAATGAAATTAAATTAGATAAGCAAGAGGCAGTTATTGCAAAGCCAATCTTAAAAGAGGTGCGAGATCGGCTAACCTTCTTAAACAGTGTGGGTCTAGACTACTTAACTTTGTCTAGATCGGCAAATACCCTTTCTGGTGGTGAAGCACAAAGAATACGTTTGGCAACACAGATAGGATCTAATTTATCTGGAGTAATGTATGTTCTCGATGAACCTTCAATCGGCTTGCATCAACGAGATAATGACCGCTTAATCGCTGCGTTAAAACGAATGCGAGATTTGGGTAACTCATTAATCGTAGTTGAGCATGATGAAGAAACTATGCGGCAGGCAGATTATTTAATTGATATGGGACCGGGTGCAGGAAGCTTTGGTGGCGAAGTAATGGCAGCAGGTACACCAGTAGAAGTAGAAAATAATCCTAATTCTCTTACTGGACAGTACTTAACTGGTAAAAAATTTGTTCCCGTGCCATTAAAGCGTCGCCATGGTACAGGTAAAAAGATTACAATTACTGGTGCGCAGGAAAATAACCTCAAGAACTTAAAAGTTGAATTTCCATTGGGCAAATTTGTTGTGGTAACTGGTGTTTCGGGTTCGGGTAAGTCAACATTAGTTAATATGATTTTGAAACGAGCATTAGCGCAAAAATTAAATCGAAATCAAACAAAACCAGGAAAATACCAGAAAATTACAGGCTATCAGAATATTGAAAAAATTATTGATATTGATCAAAGCCCAATAGGACGAACACCTAGAAGCAATCCTGCAACTTATACTAGTGTTTTTGATGACATAAGAACTTTATTTGCACAAACAAATGAGGCTAAACTTCGTGGCTACACAAAAGCAAGGTTTTCGTTTAACGTTAAGGGCGGGCGCTGTGAGGCTTGTCATGGTGATGGAATCATCAAAATTGAGATGAACTTTTTGCCAGATGTTTATGTTCCCTGTGAAGTTTGTCATGGTAATCGATACAATTCGGAAACACTTGAGGTAACCTATCGCAAGAAAAATATTGCACAAGTTCTTGATATGACAATAAGCGATGCGTGCGACTTTTTTAAAAATATTCCTAAAATTGCCCGTAAGTTGCAAACAATTGTTGATGTTGGATTGGGTTATGTTAAATTAGGACAATCAGCAACAACATTGTCCGGCGGTGAAGCTCAAAGAATGAAATTGGCAGCTGAATTACAAAAACTTTCTACTGGCAAAAATTTCTATATTTTAGATGAGCCAACAACCGGTCTTCATACGGATGATATCAAACGATTGCTTGATGTTTTACAAAGGCTTGTTGATCAAGGGAATACAGTTTTAATTATTGAACACAATCTTGATGTGATTAAATGCGCTGATTGGCTAATTGATTTAGGACCTGAAGGTGGAGAAGGTGGTGGCCAGGTTGTCGCGACTGGGACACCGGAAAAATTAGCGGGAATAAAGAAAAGCTATACCGGACAATACCTAAAGCCGGTTCTGGAACGTGATACAATGCTAACTAAAAAAGCAAATAAATAGTATTTGTTAGTATTTACTTTAGATAAAGTGTAAAATAGCCGAAAGGAGGTAAGAAGATGGATAATTTTTCTAGTTATAGGGGAAATCGTGGTTTTAATTGGGCAGCTTGTATAGCTGGCATCTTAATGATTGTGGCTGGTGTCTTCTTGATCGCTCATCCTGGAAAGGCTTTACATGCCTTTGTTTTATTATTTGCGATTTTGTCAATTGTGCAAGGACTTGTTTGGTTAGCTGTATATAATCGCTTGCACTATTTTATTTCTTTCAGCTGGTTGGCAATTATTTCCGGAATTTTAGATATCGCAATCGGACTTTTATTCTTGTATTCTTATGATGCAGCGGGGTTAACTATTGCATACTTGTTTGCTTTTTGGTTTTTGTTTGATTCTATTTCTGGCATTATTCTGTCATGGAATATGCGAGCAGCATCTGGATTCTATTTTTGGATTAACTTTATTTTAAATATTTTTGGATTATTAATTGCGATAGGATTGATGTTTAATCCTGCATTATCAGCTCTAACATTAATTTGGTTAGTTTCATTTTGGTTATTTATATTTGGAATTGGCGAAATTATTGCAGCTTTTGCCAATAGATAATAATTAAGTTCGTTAAGAACTTTTTTTTTTGCACTAAAAAATTAAGAAATAACTGGTATGATATAATTTGATATAGGAGGCTAGCAAAATGGTTGCAAGTAAAAAACAATTGTTGATTTTAACTGGCATGAGTGGAGCTGGCAAAACCGTTGCGGCACATGCATTAGAAGATATGAATTATTTTGTTGTTGATAATTTGCCACCAACACTATTACCAAGTTTTTGGGAATTAATTGTCGACTCGGATACCTTTACTAAAGTTGCTGTTGTCGTTGATTTACGTATTAAAAATTTTTATAAAGATTTAATTAATGAAGTTAATTCACTTGAAGACAACGGCCAAGCACTGACAACCATTGTGTTTTTGGAAGCATCTAATGATGAATTGGTTGCCCGTTACAAAGAAACAAGACGATTGCCACCTTTAGCGAGAAATGGTCGACTGCTTGATAGTATAATTGAAGAACGACGAATTTTAAGTGAGATAAAGAATCAGGCAAATTATATAATTAATACTAGTGATTTGACTCCTAAAGAGTTAAAACAAAAATTAACTACTAAGTTTGGTGAAAATCAGCAACAGTCATTTTCAATTGAGATAATGTCATTTGGTTTTAAATACAAAATGCCAGTTGATGCCGATATTGTAATGGATGTCCGTTTTTTGCCTAATCCATATTATATTCAAGAGCTCAGACCATTTACCGGACTTGACAAGAGAGTCTTTGATTATGTGATGAATAAATCCGAAACGCAAAACTTTTATCATAAATTTCTGGATTTAATTCAGAGCACTTTGCCAGGCTATCTAAAAGAAGGTAAGAGCCGCTTAACAATAGCGATTGGTTGTACTGGTGGTCAGCATCGCAGTGTAGCAATTGCGCAGCAGCTTGCTCATGATTTGGCTAAAAATTACACTGTTGATATTACACATCGTGAAATTAGTCGCTACACTAGAAAAAGGTGAGAAAATGGCGTATGAAGGTTCAAAAATTATACGAGTAACTAAAAGTCGTAGACCTAAAATTGTTGTGATTGGTGGTGGAACAGGGTTACCGGTTGTTTTAAATGCATTAAAAGATCAAGATGCCGAAATTACGGCAATTGTGACCGTCTCAGATGATGGAGGATCATCGGGGTCAATTCGAAATTTTATCAATGTTGTGCCACCTGGCGATATTCGAAATGTTCTTGTGTCTTTGAGTGAACTATCACAGGAAGAAAAAAATATTTTCCAATATCGGTTTGATTCGTCTGATTCTTTCTTCTCCGGTCATGCGATTGGTAATTTAATAATTGCCGCCTTAAATGAAATGTATGGTAATATTTTTGATGCGGTTCAATCATTATCTCGAATGATGCGAGTGGACGGGCACGTTTTTCCAGCTTCTAATGAACCCTTGACGCTAAATGCCGAATTTGTTGATGGTTCAATTCAAGCTGGCGAAAAAGAAATTACTAACATGGATAAGCGGATTAAACGAGTTTGGGTAACGAATTCAAATTCGAAAGAAGAACCAGAAGCAGTTGAGCCTGTTTTAAATTCAATTATGCAAGCTGATGCTGTTGTCTTGGGACCAGGTAGCTTATTTACTTCAATTTTACCTAATTTGATGATTCCTAATTTAGGTCAAGCTGTGCGTCAAACAAAGGCCGAGGTTATTTATATTTGCAATATTATGACGCAATTAGGTGAAACGGATCACTTCTCAGATTGTGACCATGTAGCTGTAATTAACAATCATTTAGGGGGGCATTATATTGACACTACTTTAGTTAATGGTGCTGAAATTGATATGTCGAAATTTGATCCCAATGATTATGATGCTTATATTGAACCTGTTAAAAATGATTTTACTGGCTTACGTTTGCAAGGATGTCGGGTAATAACTGATGACTTTATTGATCAGCATAGTGGTTTAGTTTTTCATGATGGTCAAAAAGTAGCTAAGGAAATTATTAATCGAGCGTTTGCGGCAATGTCACGCAGAAAGGAATAGATGATTAATGTCAAGTTATGCAAGCCAAGTAAAAAAAGAATTGACTTCGCTAACAATTCATCCTGAACATGCCAAAGCTGAGTTGGCAGCTTTTTTGCGTATGAATGGTGTTTTGAATTTTCATGATCATCAGTTTAGTCTTGATATAACAACTGAAAATCCAGCGATTGCTAGACGGATTTTTTTGTTAATTAAGACGGCCTATCATGTAGAACCGTTGTTAATTGTATCTCGCCGAATGAAACTGAAGAAAAATAATCAATATTTAGTTAGATTACAAAATCATGTTAAGGAAATTTTGACTAATTTAGAAATTTTAACTTCTAATAATGGTTTGATTACGCGGATTCCAAAACGTATTTGTTCTTCGCGAGAAGGGGCAATGTCTTATTTGCGTGGAGCATTTTTGGCTAGTGGCAGCGTCAATAATCCAGAAACGAGTCGCTATCATTTAGAAATTTATTCTGCTTATCAGGATCATAATAATGATTTGTTGGATTTAATGAATCGGTATTTTCAATTAAATGCTAAAACTACTAAGAGACGCCGTGGCTATATTGTGTATTTGAAAGAAGCACAAAAAATCGGTGATTTTCTTCATATTATTGGGGCGTTTAATGCTATGTTGGCATTTGAAGATTTGCGAATTATGCGTGATATGCGTAATTCAGTTAATCGATTGGTTAACTGTGATACTGCCAACTTGAAAAAAACTGCAACAGCTGCGGCTAAACAGGTTGAAGATATAGAATTTCTGGAACGCAAAGTTGGCTTAGAAAATATTCCCGAAAAATTACAGGGAATTGCACGATTAAGGCTTGCCAATCCGGAATTGTCTTTAAAGGAAATAGCTGCGCAAGTTCCAGATGGTCCTATTTCTAAATCTGGTGCCAATCACCGATTTAAAAAGTTACATGAGTTGGCACAAAATTTAAATGAATAAAATAAAGAGCTAGCAACCCTCGTTTTACAAACGAAGATGTTAGCTCTTTTACTGTGTTGTAAAAAGTCCCCACACAAATTTTGCATTGTGTTAATAAGTCTTTCATTTAGTTAGTGTAACTATTTCTTTTGATTGGCCATAATTTCATCAATTAAGCCATAATCCTTTGCTTCTTCAGCTGTTAAGTAATTGTCACGTTCAGTGTCTTTTTGAATCTTTTCAAGTGGCTGTCCAGTGGTTTCGTGTAAAATCTTATTGATCTTTTCACGACTCTTCAAAATTTCATTGGCAGCAATTTGAATATCAGTTTGCTGACCTTGAGCACCACCTAAAGGTTGATGAATTAAAACAGTAGAATTTGGTAATGCAAACCGTTTACCTTTAGTCCCACTGGTTAAAAGAATTGAGGCCATTGATGCAGCCATTCCAATCGCAATTGTAGAAACATCTGATTTAATAAAGTTCATTGTATCCATGATTGCTAAACCAGAAGTAATGACACCACCAGGAGAATTAATATAAAGGGAGATGTCCTTGGTGTTATCTTGAGCATCAAGAAATAATAATTGCGCAATAATTGAATTAGCCAAGTCATCGTTGATTTCACCGCTGAGCATGATAATTCGATCCTTCAACAAACGTGAGTAAATGTCGTATGAACGTTCACCGCGAGCAGTTTGTTCAATAACTGTAGGTACGAGCATTTTTTAACCTCCTAAATTTAAGTTCAAATTTTTAGCACTCTAAAAAGTACAGTGCTAATTAAATCACTTACATTGATTGCTGTCAATGAAAGTGTATCAAATTTGTATTATATATCACGACACTATTGTTATATACTTAGAGAATGAATTTAATTTTTGGAGGAAATATTTTGAAGCTTTCTAATAAAATAGCAACATTCTCGATGATGTTACTTGGTAGTTTAGCGTTTACAGCTCATGTATCCGCTAATCCTGTTCTAGCTGATACGACAAATTCACCGCAAGCACCACAGACTAATAGTGCCAATAATTCCACAAAAGAGCCAATGGATGATGATGATGGAACTGTTGATAATGGTAAGAGTAACGATACTAATCCTACTACTATAAAAAAACAAAAGCAGGCTAAGCAAATGGTTACTGGCTATTCAATGATGACCAAGGTGGCTGGTAATAAAAATTATAAAGTTTGGCAGGAAATATCTGATGGTAAGGTCAGCAAAAAAGTAGCTGACGGAATTAATTTTCGCTATAGTCACATTCAGTCTGACCAATTGATCGAAACGAAAAATAATCGGTACTGGAGAATCTATGTTAATGGCCGTCAAGTTGGTTATGTTAATGAAAAGTTTTTTGCAAGAAACCAAATTGCCGTACCTAAGACAGTTAGTTTGGTTAGGAATGAACTTTATAGTTTCTTCCCCAAGGATGCAATTTCGTATGTAACTAATAAATGGGGAACAGTAATTGATAATGATCAGGTTCAAGTATCCCGTGATAGCATCACTTGTTCTAAGCCCAAAACTTATAAAGTTAAGTATACTTACGGTAATACAACCGCTATTGTTAAAGTTACCATTAGAAAAAGTACCACTGAGGGAATTGCTGATTCTAATGAAGTAAATTCGTTCCCTGCTCAAAAAGGAACTAGCGATTATCAGGCTTGGAAGACGCACTACGGTTCCTCTATTAACTACATTAATCCAAATGAATATAGCCCAGAGACCACACCGCATGAAATTAAGAGTGGTGACTTGACTTTGAGAACGCGGTTTTATCAACCAGTTTTATTAAGCGTTAAAGACCCAACGGATGACAATATTAACCGTGTTGGTCATATACCTGAAGGAGTGACTGTTTCGCAAGGTTGGGCATACACTAGTTTATTAAGTCATACCAATTTAACTTCAGGTCACATTGTTGGTTATGATTTAAATAATTTGAAAGATCCATATAACGCACAACACCTGCTGGATATGTCTCAAAAAGACTTTAATAACTATGTAAAACATATCAAGGTTAGTCCATATGTTCCAATTGGTCATGGACAAGCTATGGGCTCAAGTGATAAGTACATTTATGTTTTAAACAATGATAATACTTTACGTGAAAGTACTGACTCAGAAGAATTAATCCAAATTCGTAAAAGTGATTTACAAATTAATAAAATTTGGACTATTAAAACTTGGGTAGGTGA
Source organism: Lactobacillus sp. ESL0246 (assembly GCF_003692965.1). Taxonomy (GTDB): domain Bacteria; phylum Bacillota; class Bacilli; order Lactobacillales; family Lactobacillaceae; genus Lactobacillus. Next base: position 193,448 of record NZ_REHC01000006.1, read on the forward strand.
TGAAAATACTCCAAGATACTTCCATAATGGGGTAATTGTTTCGGATAATGAGATGTACACGGTATATCGTGATACCAAGAATAATCGCTACGAATTCTGGGAACTAACCCGTAAAGGTGACAACTGGTATCCAAAATTAGTTGGTAAAACTGATGGTAGCTTTGTAAGTAATAATTCTCCTTGCCAAGGCTTAACTTATGATACCAAGAATCAGAACTTCTACTTAGCATTTAATGATTTGATCTTTAAGATTGCGCGTAATGGGGAATTAAAACAAACCTATACCTTTGATACTGGTCGCGAAATTGAAGGAATGTCTGTTAGTGGTGATAAACTTTATGTTAACTTAGCACAAAGAGCAGAACTACTAGTAAGCATGAACATTAATTAAACTAAATATTACTAAGAGCTTAATGCCGATGTCTAACCGGTATTAAGCTTTTTGTTTATGAATAAATTAAATAAATGAAAGTTGGTTATCATGAAATTTGCCTCTTAGTAATAATTGAGTAACTTCAATTATTTAATTTTAATTCTGTAAAGAAATTGTGACTAGCTTAAAAAATAAGCGTCAAAGAATTTATAAAAGACAAATTTTATAATAACTATTTATTAATTATTGAATTATAAAAAGCAGAAAAATCGTTAAACTATTAACATGAACCAAATTTAAATTATCTCAAATCTTATAAAATATAATTCTTAAGATTATCTCTTTAATGTAATATATTGCTTTTTTTTTTTTTTTATTTTACTATATATTATCTTTAAATACTCAACGAATAGTCATAACATAAAGATAACGCTTTACACTGTACTTTTAAGCTTACATATTAGCAATTAGTACAAATTGATTTTGATATTACGGTTAAATTCTTATTTGGTGTTAATTAATCGAGATCAAAATTAAAAGGCGTGGGAAAGCTGTGTATTCACTGCTACTGGTCATTTGTCTAATAATAACAGTGCTTGAAAAACTAAGGTGGTAAAAAGCAATAGGAGAAATTTTGAGTTTGATGAGACCCATTAGTTAAGATAATAATTATTATTATACAAGCTATTAGTTTTGGGTGATTTAGTTGTAGATTGTTTCGAATTTTAATTGAAAGGTTTGAAAAGATGAGTAAAAGTAATTTCAATAAGAAAATGATTGTTTCAGTCGCTGGAGCGGCATTATTATCAATTGGCTTTGCTGGAGTAAGCGGCCAAGAAAATGCAATGAGTGCAACAACTGTTAGCGCTAAGGCAGCTAAGAATAAAGTGGTTGGTGTAAATTCTGCTGTTTACAAGAAAGTTGGCAAGAAAGCTGTTAAGACAAGCGCAATCGTTAGAGCCGGCAGTAGAGTTACTACTTATGGTAAAAAGACCATTAAGGGCGTAACTTACTATGAAATTGGCAAAGGTCAATATATTAAGGCAGCTAACGTTGATGGTAAAGTACGCAAATTAGCTAAGAGTACTTCTCTTTATACCAGAAATGGTAAAGCTATTAAGGGTAGCAAGTTGGCAAAGGGCAAGAAGGTTAGAATTTTTGGTAAAGCCATTACCATTCATGGTAAGAAGTTTTACGCTATAAAGCGCGGATACATTCCTGCTAAGGCTCTTGCTGTAAAGCAGGCACCAGTTGATGATATCACTCCAACTAATCCAGCAACTCCAACAGCCCCAACTGCACCATCAGCTAACACCAGTGCTCAAACACCAAGTAGCACCACCAACATTATTAATGGTGGTTCTGGTTCAAACTACATTCCAGCACCTGGAGAGTCACTTAATGATGCTAAAAATGCTGCTAAAAGTCAAAATCAAAAAATAATGGAGTTTGCTAAAGCAGCAGCTAGAAAAGGACGAACTACGGCTGAGCTTAATAAAATTAATGAACGATTACAGCAGCTCGAGAGTGCTATTAATGACGCAACAACGCTCGAAGAAGTTAGGCAAAAGCAAACAGAATACGATCAAGCAATTGTTAATGCAGTAGGTTCAAAGAATCTCAAATCTGCAGCTAATCATTCAGTCAAAGCCGCTTATAAGCAAGCAGTGACTCACCTCGATCCAATAGATCCAATAGATCAAATTAACCTTGGGCATATTTTAGATAATGCATTGGGCAAAGGACAAGATGATGGGACACGTATTGGAGGCAGTATTGCTAATTCTAATACAATAAGTAAGATAATTGATGCTCAAGACAAGGCAATTTATGAAATAAATTCTCTGATTCCTAAAAAACCGGTAATGACTAATTAGTTCTATTGTCCTTGAAGAAGAATATTAGGATTCAAAAACCATAAGTAAATATTTAGACATAAGAAAACCCCCGAATTGGAATCTTTGTCCAATTCCGGGGGTTAACTTCATTTACTTATGGTTTTTTGTGTGCTTAAGATTCTAGTTGTATTAACCTTGCTCTGGAAATAATATTGAATAACACAATCATGTGATTAATGTTTAGTATTCTGACAAGCGGGACAAATTCCCAAAATTTCTAAATGACTAGCCGAAGGTATAAAGCCGGTTTGCTTTTCGGCTTCTTGGCGCATTTTATTTTCAATTTTTTTCGAATTTGAATAAAAAACATCAGCGATTTTACCACATTTGGTACAAATAATGTGAAAGTGTGGTCTTATAAAATAGTCGTAGTGAATTGCTTCGTCACCGTTCCTGATTTCGATCACAATTCCGGCAGTAACCAGTTTATTTAATGTATTGTAGACTGTTGCTCGGTGAGTAGGCTGCCCGTTACTGAGGGCGTCATAAATCATGGCGGCTGTTGGATGATCATGATGGGTCATCAGATAGTGTAAAATTTTTATTCTTGGTTTAGTAGCTTTTAAGTGATGACGATGTAATAAATTGGTTGCCTCTTTCAAAGAACTTTCCACCATTTTCATCTCCTGCCTTTTTAGTATTAGTTTAGCATTAATTGCAAGAAAAAAACCGCCTTTAGGCGGTTTAATTATTTGGTGTTGAACTTAACCATTAGCTTTAGCTTCTTGGTGGTTCCGGATAGCCGGTAAAATTAAACCAAGTAGGAATAAAACAATTGGCGTGGCGATATTCAAACCCAGCGTTAAGGGGTCAGTAGAGTAGACACCGAGTAAACAACAAATTAGGTTGATTGCAAAAGCCCAACCTCCAGCTGCAAAGGCTAACCATTGGTGCTTAGTCATTTGGTAGTTGCCCGGAGTATGGAACTTATCAACTTGTTTACGCAAAGCAATGTAAGCAACAAATACCCAAAGATAACGCATTGGCATCACGATTGAATTAAGTTTAATTAATTGGGCCATAACTGCTTGAGCATTAGGTAATAGTGCTTGGAAAACAATTAACCCACCTGACAGGATGACAATCATCCAAATACCGTTGATATAAGCACCATTTTTGTTAACTTTAAGTAGCTTCTTCGGGATATAGTCTTTAGCTTCCTTACTACCTAATAACATTCTTAGTGGTGCATCAATACTAAGAACTAAGGTTGAGAATTGGCCGATCACATTACACCAAGAATAGATGTACATGAACAAGCCACCTACACCGTAGTATTGTCCCAATTTATCAAATGCCATGTAAGGGCCGTTTGATATGTATTCGTTAAGGTTTTGGTTAACAACTTTTGGATCAAACATCATTGCCATTGCAAGTGTCCCTAAAATTGCACACACCATAACCATAACAGCTAAAGCAATCATTGCCTTAGGAAAGTTTCTGGATGGGTCTTTTAACTTATTAACATAAGGTGAAATTTTCTCACAACCACCAACAGCAAATACTAAAATAGACAGAGATGTAAAATATTTAACATTAAAGTCTGGAACAAAATTCTTCCAATTCCAGCCAATGCTCATATATCCAGCATGAGGATTAATTGCTGGTGCAGCAAACATCATAATAATAAATAGAATTGACATGATAAACATTGATGATCCGGCGATTGTCGATAAGGTTTTAATTACCGGAACACCGCGACTTGCAACCCAGCAGAAAAATAGAAAGACAACTAAAGTAGCCAGCTGCGTCCACGCAGTTGGTAAGCTATCATACCAATGTGTATTTCCAAAAATCCCCCAGGCCATGGCTCTCAAACCACCAGTTCCCTTACTTGAAATGTATACAACGTGAACAGCCCAAAAAGTCCAACCAGTGTAATAAGCCCATTTTGGACCCATCGTGGCATTGATCCATGAGGAAACACCACCTTCGGAATCTTTAAATACAGCTCCCAGTTCTCCAACCATTAATGAATATGGTACGAAGAACATTAGAAAGATAAGAATCCAACTGAAGATTACTTTTGTTCCATCAAAATAAATGAAACCATTAACCACATTACCAAAGCCCCACACAGTGGAGAAGGCCATGATAGCAAGAGTAGTCCACATCATCTTTTTAGAATTATTTTCTGATTCAATCATAAACTAATACTCCTAATGAAATTTATAACAACTTTTTATTTTAAACTAAAAGTTGTTATAATGCTATCGTTTTATTATGATGCTAATTTTTTTGTAATAGTTTATATTGCTTGTACTCAGAAATTGTGTAAAATTATATATTGAATTATGAAAGGTAGGAGAATAATGAAAAAAGTTTCTAAAGGGAAAATCTCCATTGCACTTATGACAGTAGCAATGGGCTTATTTGTTAGTGGCAACAATTCGTATATAAATGCTAAGAGTTATCATAAAGCTGTGACTAAAATTCCTGGTACGGGAAATTTTGCTATATATCATCATGCTTTTAAGAGTGGTCCAGCCGGTAAATTTACTTCAACCAAACATTTTAAGCTTGCTCAAATTCAATCCAAGCAATCAGTAAATACCAAAAAGGGAACTTTTTGGAAGATTATTGTAGATGGGCGCACTGTCGGTTGGGTTAATCAGAATTTCTTTGCCCGTAATCAGATTTCTGTTGCTCAAAATGTTAGTTTGGTTCAAAACAGTAACTACACTTTTAATACTCGCGATGCCGTCAATTATGTAACTGATCGGACCGGAACCGCCGTTAATCCAGCTAAAATTAATATTTCGCAGCAAACGATTAATTCGGCAACACCAGGAAAAACAACGGTAAATTATAGCTATGGTCAAGCTAAAGCTAGTGTAGATGTTACCGTGCGCTCTGATAAAAATGAAGGAATAGCGCACGCCAATGTAACACCGGTTGCTGGTCCCAAGGAAGTTTCAACTTGGAAGGGCAGTTCAAAGTCCTCTTCGAGAAATTGGAATGCGGCCCATCATTATAGAGCGGAAACTAAATCAAACGTCTTTAAAGCGGGGGAATTAACCTTACGAACAAAATTATTTGAACCACGCTTTGTGAGTCTTAATAATAGTGAAACTGGCGATAAAATGGGCGTTGTTGGTGTAATTCCAGAGGGAATTACTGTTCATGGTTCTGATTTCACTACTGCAATTTTTAATTCAAGTAATGATCAATTTGGCCATCTTGTTTCATATGATCTAGGACATATCAATAAATATCAGGCACAGAATTTGCAGAATTTAAGGTGGTCGACCTTTAAGAACTATGCTTCTAAGATTAAGGTTAGTCCTTACATTAAACTCGGTCATGGTCAAGCCATCGGTTCATCAGCTAACTATCTGTATGTTCTTGCTAATGACAATAAGTCTAAGAATTCAAGTGAATCAGAAGAAATCTTGCAAATTCGTAAATCCGATATGAAGATTAACCAAATTTGGAGTTTTAGAATCTGGAGCGGAATGTCACCTCGATATATTCACAATGCAACTTTTGTCGATGACAATACGATGTACTGCTTATTCCATAATGGTGGTAATCATTATTACGAATATTGGAAAGTTACGCGAAACGGTGATACGTGGACTCCAGTTGAAGTTGGTGCTACGAAAGGTAACTTTATTAATAATGGCTCTCCAGTTCAGGGCTTTACTTTTGATCAAAGTCATGATCAATTCTACATTGGCTTTAATGATTATATTTTTAAGGTTGCAAGTAATGGCACTTATAAAAAAACACATCATTTGAATGTAGGACGTGAAATAGAAGGTTTGTCGGTTTCGGGCAACAAGCTATATGTCGAGTTTGCTCAACGCGGAGAATTAACCGTAGGTACAACTAAATAAGCTAAAATAATTTGTTTTGTACAAAATAAAAAGCTAAGAGGTGCAGATGCACCTCTTAGCTTTTTCTCTATGGGTCCCCTGAGAGTCGAACTCAGATTTTAAGAACCGGAATCTTACGTGCGATCCATTACACTAAGGACCCCAAATGACTTTAACCATTATACCAGAAAAATTATTAAAGATAAATTCTTTTTTGTGGGAAAAGTAATTACCAACAAAGTTCTGTTTTACTTGAATTATTTAAATGAGGTTGCTATACTAAAGTTGTCGATTGAGGGATGTAAGATTTAGAACTTATAAATCTATGTTTCTCTTATATTTTTAGACAAAGCGGGACAAATAATGACAAATACAGGGTCATAATTGTCCCAGAGAAGGAGAGGTTAATGAACGCAGAGATTCCTGTGCTTGAGGCCCTCGTTCCTGATATGTTGAAAGTTTTTCGGCAACGATATCTTGTTTTAGAACAGATAGAGCTTCATGCACCTATTGGGCGAAGAAGTGTTGCTCAATCTTTAGGACTTTCTGAAAGAAATGTGCGAACAGAAACGGAGTATCTTCGTGATCTTGGTTTAATTGAAATCAAGAGTTTCGGCATGTTTATGACAGAAAAGGGTAAGAAGATGTTGCAAGATGCAGCACCGCTTGTTGATCGGTTGTTCAATGCTCGACAAACTGAAATTGATTTGGCGCGTAAGCTTGGTATTGAAAGAACAATTATTGTTCCCGGTGATAGCGATTTGCAGCAACTTGTTTACGAAAGAATGGGTGAAGAGCTTAGCTCAGCGCTAGATTTGCTTTTACCATTGGGACATTCAATTATTACTGTTCTTGGTGGTGAAGCACTTGCAAAATCAGCGGGCAATTTGTCTAAAAGTTTAGGTAGAAATCGACAATTATTGTTTGTGCCAGGTCGTGGCGCCTTGGGGGAGAATGTTGCTATTCAAAGCAACACTATCGTTCAGTTAATGGCAGCTAAGACAGGTGGTAAATACAAAACATTGTATTTACCAGAACAAGTTTCAAGAGAAGCTTATAAATCGTTAATTAGAGAATCAACATTTGCGGATGTTCTTGAAGATATTTCGAAAACAGATGTTGTAATTCACGGGATTGGTTTAGCTCACGATATGGCACGGCGTAGGGGATACGATTCAATTCGGTTATCTGAACTACGCGAGAAAAAAGTAGTTACCGAATGTTTTGGGTGTTTTTTCGATAACGAAGGAAAGATTGTCGACCGCGTGCAACAGGTTGGCTTGCAGTTTGAGAATCTAAATAAAATACCCCACATATTTGCTTTTGCTTGTGGTAGCCGAAAGGCCAAAGCAATCAAGGCTTATATGCCTAATGCTCCTCATCAAACCTGGTTAATTACTGATGAGGGTGCTTCAAAGAAGATTTTAAAGGAGAAATAATTCTCATTTAAAATAAATGTTGTTTACATTTCTTACATAGTTCTTAAGGAGGACTTTAGAATATGACAGTTAAAATTGGTATTAACGGCTTCGGTCGTATTGGTCGTTTAGCATTCCGTCGGATTATGGACTTGGGCGAAAAGACAAAGGATATTGAAGTTGTTGCAATTAACGACTTAACTACCCCTGCACTTTTAGCACACTTATTAAAATATGACTCAACTCATGGTACTTTTAACCATGAAGTTTCAGCTACTGAAGATTCAATCGTTGTAGATGGTAAGAAGTACCATGTATACGCTGAACCACAAGCTCAAAACATTCCATGGGTTAAAAACGATGGTGTTGACTTTGTTCTTGAATGTACTGGTTTCTACACAAGCAAGGCTAAGTCACAAGCTCACCTTGACGCTGGCGCCAAGAGAGTTTTGATTTCAGCACCTGCTGGTAATGACTTGAAGACTATCGTTTACGCCGTGAACGATGACACTTTAGATGCTAGTGACACAATTGTTTCAGCTGGTTCATGTACCACTAACTCATTGGCACCAATGGTTGATGCTTTGCAAAAAGAATTTGGTATTAAGGTAGCTACAATGACTACTATCCACGCTTACACTTCAACTCAAATGCTTTTGGATGGACCTGTTCGTGGTGGTAACAAGCGTGCTGCCCGTGCTGCTGCTGTTAACATTATTCCTCACTCAACTGGTGCTGCAAAGGCTATTGGTCTTGTTGTTCCAGAATTGAACGGAAAAGTTAACGGTCACGCACAACGTGTTCCAGTTACTGATGGTTCATTAACTGAATTGGTTTCAATTCTTGACAAGAAAGTAACTGCTGATGAAGTTAACTCAGCAATGAAGAAGTATGAAAGTCCTTCATTTGCTTACAACGATGACGAAGTTGTTTCAAGTGATATTGTTGGTATGACTGCTGGTTCAATCTTTGACCCAACTCAAACTATGGTAACCACTGCTGGTGACAATCAATTAGTTAAGACTGTTGCTTGGTACGACAATGAATACTCATTCACATGCCAAATGGTTCGTACTTTGTTGAAATTTGCTACTCTTTAATCTGTAAATTAATTACTGTTAATTAAGTAGTAAAAGAGAAGGCGGAGGGAAATTCTTCCTTCCGTCTTTTTTCTTAAAATAAAATAATTAAGTTATCGGAGGATATAGATGGCTAAATTAATTGTTTCCGACCTTGATGTAAAAGATAAAAAGGTTTTAGTTCGTGTTGACTTCAATGTACCAATCAAAGATGGCGTGATTGGTGATGACAACAGAATTGTTGCTGCTCTTCCAACTATTAAATACATCATCGAAAATGGTGGTAAGGCTATTTTGCTTAGTCACTTAGGTCGTGTAAAGACTGATGATGATAAAAAAGAACTATCACTTAAGCCAATTGCTGAGCGCTTAAGTGAATTACTCGCAAAGCCTGTAACTTTTGTTTCTGAAAATGAAGGTCAAAAAGTTGAAGATGCAGTTAACAACATGCAAGATGGTGATGTTGTTGTTCTTGAAAATACTCGTTTTCAAGATATTGATAACGACTTTGGCAAGCGTGAAAGTAAGAACGATCCAAAACTTGGCGAATACTGGGCATCATTGGGTGACATGTATGTAAACGATGCCTTTGGTACAGCCCACAGAAGTCATGCTTCCAACGTTGGTATCGCTGAAGCCATGAAGAAATCTGGTAAGCCTGCAGCGGCTGGTTACTTGATGGAAAAGGAAATCAAGTTCTTAGGTGATGCTGTTGCTAACCCAGTTCACCCATTTGTAACTATTTTAGGTGGAGCTAAAGTTTCTGACAAGATTGATGTCATTACCAACTTGATTCCAAAGTCAGACCACATTTTAATCGGTGGGGGAATGGCTTACACATTTTTGGCAGCACAAGGTCATGATATTGGTAAGTCATTGTTTGAACCTGACAAGGTTGACTTGGCTAAGCAATTGTTAAAAGATGCAGCTGGTAAGATTGTATTACCAGTTGATAATGTTGCTGCAACTGAGTTTTCAAATGATGCAGCGCGTGAAGTTGTTGGTGATGATATCCCTGACAACATGATGGGACTCGATATTGGTCCTAAGACTGTTGAAAAATTCAAGGAAATCTTGAAAGATGCTAAGACGGTTGTTTGGAATGGACCAATGGGCGCATTTGAAATGTCCAACTTTGCTGAGGGTACTCTTGAAGTTGGTAAGTCATTAGCTGAATTAACAGATGCAACAACCATTATTGGTGGTGGTGATTCAACAGCTGCTGCAAAGCAATTGGGTATTGCTCCTAAGATTACGCATATTTCAACTGGTGGTGGTGCTTCCTTACAGTATCTTGAAGGTAAGGAATTACCAGGAATTGCCTGCATTTCAGACAAATAAACTAGAAGAGAGGTTGATATAAATGCGTACACCTATTATTGCTGGTAACTGGAAGTTAAATATGAATCCTAACCAAGCGGTAGAATTTGTTACTGCAGTTAAGGATAAGTTGCCCCAAGCAAGTAAAGTCGAATCTTTAATTTGTGCACCTGCTGTTGATCTTGATGCTTTACAAAAAGCGGCTCAAGGTTCTGACTTACAGGTCGGTGCAGAAAATGCCTATTTCGAAAATGAAGGTGCCTTTACTGGTGAAACATCACCTAAGGTTCTAAAGGAAATGGGCATTAACTACTGCATTATTGGTCACTCAGAGCGTCGTGACTACTTCCACGAAACTGATGAAGACATTAACAAAAAGGCCAAAGCGTTGTTTGCTAACAACATTACGCCAATTCTTTGTTGTGGTGAATCACTTGAAAAACGTGAAGCTAACAAGCAAGAAGAATGGGTTGTTGGTCAAATTAAAGCTGCTTTGAATGGTTTAACTGCAGCTCAAGTTTCAAGCTTAGTTATTGCTTATGAACCAATCTGGGCAATTGGTACAGGTAAGACTGCTACTTCCGAACAAGCTGAAGAAATGTGTAAAACAATTCGCGACACAGTCAAAGATTTATACGATGACGAAACGGCCGAAAACGTTCGCATTCAATACGGTGGTTCAGTTAACCCAGGAAACGTGAAAGAATTAATGGCTAAACCAGATATTGATGGTGGTTTAGTTGGTGGGGCTAGTTTGAAGCCAGACTCCTACTTAGACTTAGTTAACTACCAAGACTAAATTAAAAAGATTAAAAAAACAGCTATTGTGCTAAGCAATAGCTGTTTTTGTTTATCCAAATACATGACAATAATGAAGTAACTAAATGATGAAAAATGCTTCTTCTCTATTTATTTTTTTAATTTTTTATAATATTGTTGCTTTTAATGTAGAGCCTAAGACTTTATAATGATAAATTATTATTTAATGAAAACGCCATATTGATGATTTACTTGAAGTAAAAACTAGGATTAAATATATGTTACGAAAAACAAAAATTCTTCTATATTCACTGATATCAATTATAGTAATTGTTCTATTTTTTGAATTGATTAGTTCCTCAGATAATAATTCAGTTCCAAACAGTAAAACAGTCATTGATGTCTATGACTCAAAAGTTGTTAAAAATTGGGATAAAAAAAATACTATTAAATGGAATAAAAAGCACAATAAAAAGAACTTTTTTAAGACCTTAAAGCATTTTTCTAAAGATAATCATATATCACTGGTTAAATTACGAACTGATAATTTTAATGGTCATCAAACTAAAATTGTTTATGATTTGGGAACAAAGACTAATAATTTTTCTCTTTATCAAAATAAATCCGTTAAAAAACTGACGAATAAGGATTTTGAACTAGAAGAAATATATGGGTTATATTGTACTAATGCTAATCCAACAGTATTAAAGCAACTTTTATCACAATTGCATACATTGGGAATGAAAGTGCACATAATTGATAACCCCTTATCAATCAAGTCTTTTCTGTTATCAATTTTAGCTGATCTTTCTACTACCAATTTACTTATTACTGCAAATATCATTGGCATTCTATTTATTGTCATGGTACTAGAAAAAGTTTATCGTTTTAAAGCTTATGCAGTTATGAAGATTAATGGTTTAAGTACTAATCAAATCATTATTACGGATTTAAAAGATGAAGCTGTAAGTCTTGTTTTGGCCTTCAGCTTAATTATTGGTGGAATACTTATTTGGAGTTTCTGCACTTTAACCCGTAGTAGCTTTAGTTTTTTCATACCGCGTTTGTGTGGGATTTTAGTGATATTATTTCTTGCCTTTTTTATTTTAAATCTTTTGTCTTATGTGGTTTTGGCCTTAATCAACCCATCTGCAGCAATAAAAGGAGCTGAACATACACGACCTTTTTTATTGATTGGTTATATCTTAAAAGCCGTACTTTTAATTTTGATTATAATTAATACGATTTCGTTATACAACAGCAATAAAACTTACACGAACGATGTTAAAATTATTGAAAAGTGGCGTGTAAAAAAGAATACATATTCTCCAATGCTCGTATGGCATATTAAAAACCACTCTGAAGATAGAAAAGTAGCTCGAATGGTTCATAGATTGGTAGTCCAGTCCTCAAGCGTGATTTTGGCTCACAATTCGCAAATTTATCAGCCTGCCCAACGGTCTACGAGCACTGATAATGGCAATGTTATTATTGCCAATCAAAATTTTATTAATCAAAGTGAATTCCATTTACAACCTCGCAAATCTAGCGACAAGCAAATTTTATTGTTAGTCCCTCGCAATCGCTTAGACCAGGTTAAACAAGCTAAAAAGCAGTTAAAAAGCTTTATTAAATTTCAAAATACTTTACCGAATTATTATCAAAAAAATTATTCACCCGTAATTCAGGTTATTCCGATTGCTAGTGATCAACAAATTTTTAATTATACTATTGGATATGAAATTTCATCATCAATATCAACCAATCCCTTAATTGTAGTTGTGAATGATAAGCTATTGTCAGATGATTTTTATGCAGCAACCATCACACAGGGTACGATTCAGTTCACTAAACTTAAACGGCTTAAAACTTTAATTAAGCAGTTAGGTTTAACTCCATATGTGATTGGGATAAGTAGTAAACAGGCACGATTAGATGATTATAATCGTAAAGCAAATAATGAATTAATCATGTTAACCATCATAACAGTTTTATCACTGTTCCAACTATCCTTCATTATTTTATTCGTGAGTTCAACTTTCTTGCAAAGTCAACGGCAAAAAATGGCAATTTATCGAGTATTTGGTAAATCGAATACCAAACTTGTTACTTCGTTCTTATTTATCAATCTAGGATGTGATTTGTTAATCGTTACCTGTATTTTGATAAAATTAAAGTATTTAACTTTGATGCCAATAGCTTTAACATATCTTTTATTAGAAGGTTTAATTATCTTATTAATGTGGCACTGGGCGGAGAAAAATTTATTAATTACGCTTAATCATGGGAATTAGGAGTTACAAAATGCTTGAAATCAAATGCCTTACTAAAAAATTTAAAGAAAAGACCATTTTTGCAGATCTTACTTGCCGTTTAGGAACTGGTAAAAGTTATGCAATTGTTGGTAAAAGTGGTGCCGGCAAAACGACTTTTTTGAATGTTTTAAGCGGATTAGAACCACCAACAGCAGGTACGGTTAGTTTTAATGACATAGTAATCAATTCCAAAAATCGAAGAAAATTATACCGTGAAGATTTTGGATTTATTTTTCAAAACTTTGCCTTAATTGATACGCAAACAGTTAAGAAAAACTTGCTACTTGGTCTGGCAAACCAAAAATTGGCTAAAGCTGAAATAGATATTAAGATGAGACAAGCTTTAGAACAGGTTGGTTTAGACAAGTTGCCACTTAAGCAAAAAGTATACACGTTAAGTGGCGGTGAACAGCAACGCGTAGCATTAGCACGAATCATTTTGAAAGAACCACAGGTGATTTTTGCTGATGAACCGACTGGGTCACTAGATTCAGAAAATAGTCAAATTGTTTTAAATACTTTGTTAACTGGCTTTGATCCCAAAACAACGATTATGATTGCGACACATGACCCACAGGTTTGGCGGCAATGCGATTATGTGATTAAATTAAATAATAAGAAAATTGAAATTGATAAAAGTGAGGATTAAAAATGAAAAAAATAGTTTTTTCAATTATTGCTAGTTTAGTTGTTTTATTTACTTCTCCATTTTTTATTCATAACCAATACACTGACTATCTTAATCCAATGATTAAGATGAGAGTTGATTATGCCAAGGTTCCTAAGAATACGCAAAAATATTACAATGTACAGGCGATTGACAAGTCGGGCAAAAAATTACCTTATAAGATAATTTATGTTGGCGGTTATGATCCAACCATGCAGTACATTGCGATTCATCATAAAGGGCAATATGTCAAAGTAATTGATTATATTGCTAAGAAGAAAATGCCCAAATTAACTGCTGTTAATAAATAAATTAGAACTTAACAAGTTACTGATATTGCTAAAATCTTACATTTTATTTTGAGGCTTATTAGCTTCTTTTATTTATTACCTATGATATAATCCAATGATAAAAGTTTTATTAGGAGACAAAACATGAAAAGTAAAAAGATTTTAACTGTGTTGGCAGCTACCACAATCGGTGTATCGACCGCTTCTAGCTTAATTGCTACAAAAGCACAAACTTTGCAAGCAGCTAAAATAAAACAAGGCAGAAGAAGCAAAGTAAATAAACGTACCAAAGCAGTTAAGGTTGCTTTTGGAAAATCCTATACATTCCCAGACTCATTGCAAGGTAAATGGTATAGTAAAAATTTATTAAGAATGGAACCATTAGATTTTCATCAAACCGGTTTGGGATTGCCTACTAGCGGAGAATATGTTAATGCAGTTGTCAGTGGTAAATTAAAGGGCATCAAAAAATCTCCTTGGCAAATGTCAAGAAAATGGCAGGAAAAGAATAAAGAAAAACTTGCTAAGTTCGTTCGCATCAGTGAAAAGAAGATAAACGGTGATAACTGGATTATTGTTACCCCAGTAAGTAACAAAACAATTGATAATAGTTATGCCTTTACTTCTAAAGTTGAAGAAATTGATGGTAAGAAAGAAACTGTAGTTTTTGAAGGTAATCCGCAAGCTGGTACAGTAATCAACCAATACTTTCGAACTAAAGAGCTTTCTGATAAATATGATCAGAAAAAGTTTGATGATATGACTTATAGCAAATGGATATTATTAAGAAGCGATAAGTAAATTTAATAGTTAAAGCCACAGATTGTAAAACAATCTGTGGCTTTATTTTGTAAGTGGAACTAATTGAAATAGCTTTTATTCAAAATCCAAATTTAAATCAACCAATATTTGAAGGTTAATGTTGAAAATAAAGTTTAATACTAGGTTTATTGGGACAGATAGCTGGATGCTTTTGTCATTAAGTAATTGAGCATTAAAATTTACAATTTTAGCTAATTGTCATATACTTATTATAGTTTACAAATGTAAACATAAAACAAAAATTAAGATAAAAAGGAGAAATTATCATGATAAAGATTATCATCTTACTTGCTGGAATAGCTATCATTTCTTTTATTGCATGGTGGTTTTTCGGAAAGCATACAGTGCAAACAAAAATGGCTGAAGTATCTAAGAATAAGCAAAGTGTTGATATTGCTGTCAAGGGCGGTTACTCTCCTGAAAAAGTGATTTTGAAGCGTGGGATTCCTGCAACATTAAACTTTAAGCGACTTGATTCTGCTAGTTGTCTTGATCATGTAATCTTCTCCGATTTGGGAATTAATCAAAAATTGCCTGAAGGAAAAGTTGAATCAGTTAAGATAGATACAACCAAAGCTGGTGAGTACAATTGGCAATGCAGTATGAATATGTTTCATGGCAAAGTTATTGTAAAGTAAATTTGCGGGAGATTTAATATGAAAATTACAACACGATTTTGGACGTCGTTAATCCTATCAATACCAATGTTGTTAGAAATGATCATTCATCCCTTCACGGGTTGGATGCTCCCGGGTGGTAATTGGACAATGTTTGTGCTTACAAGCATTATTATGTTTCTTGCTGCTGGTCAATTTATCACAAGTGCTTGGGCTTCTTTTTTAAAGCATCATGCCAACATGGATACATTGGTTGCGCTTGGGACATTAACGACTTACATTTATAGTGTTTATGCAATGTTGACGAAGCGACCGGTCTTCTTTGAAACGGCCGCTTTTGTTATTACATTCGTTTTACTAGGTCAAGTGTTAGAAGAAAAAATGCGTAGCAATGCTTCTAGTGCTATAAGTAAACTAATTAACTTAAATGCAAAAAATGCTCTTGTTAAACGTGGGCAAGATTTTATCCAAATTCCCGTTAGTCAAGTCGTTAAAAATGATTTAATACAGGTAAAACCTGGTGAAAAAATTCCGGTTGATGGAAAGATAATTTCAGGTTCATCAAATATTGATGAGTCAATGATAACAGGTGAAAGCATGCCTGTGACAAAGACAGTTGGTGACAAGGTAATCGGAGCAACAATCAACCAAACAGGCTCGTTTGTTTTTACAGCTGAAAAAGTTGGTAATGATACAATGCTTGCTCAAATTATTGCAATTGTCAAAAAGGCACAAAGTAGTCATGCTCCAATACAAAAATTGACAGATAAAGTTGCCAATATTTTTGTACCAACTGTATTAATTATTGCTATTGCTACTTTTGTTGTTTGGAATGTCTTCTTAGGACAAGACATTCCAACTGCACTTAATTATGCCGTTAGTGTAATGGTAATTGCCTGTCCTTGTGCCCTAGGCCTGGCTACACCAACTGCTTTAATGGTTGGAACTGGCCGGGGAGCCAAGATGGGAATTTTGATCAAAAATGGTGAAATTCTTGAAGCTGCTAATCATATTGGAACAATGGTTTTTGATAAAACTGGCACGTTGACCGAAGGTAAACCTGAAGTAACTGATCTAATTGGTAACAAGCAACAGGTAGTGCCAATTGCTGCTGGATTAGAAAAGTTATCGGAACATCCACTGGCGGCTGCAATTATTACCTATGCCAACAAAGAAAAGATAGTACCTGCAGTTGTTAGTGACTTTCAAGTTCTAGAGGGACGCGGCGTTTGTGGTAAAATTGGGACTGAATCTGTCTACATTGGCAAATTAATATCTGCTGCTAATTTGAAAATTTCTGTAAGTTTGGCCAATGAGGCAGAGAGATTAGAGACAGCAGCTAAAACGGTTGTTGCTGTTTCAGTTCAAAATGAAGTCATTGGCTTAATTGCAATTCAAGATGCGCCAAAAAAGAACGCAAAAGAAGCGATTAGTGAGCTTAAACAAATGGGTTTGCAAACCGTAATGTTAACTGGTGATAATCAAAAAGTAGCACAGTCAATTGCCGAGCAAGTCGGCATAAATCGGGTAATCGCTGGTGTCTTACCCACCGATAAGTCAGAGGTTATTAAAAAATTGCAAGAAAAACACTATGTGGCTTTTGTGGGTGATGGAATTAATGATGCGCCCGCATTAACACAAGCAAATGTTGGAATTGCAATGGGATCCGGTACAGATGTGGCAATAGATGCTGGTGGCATTATTCTAATGAATAATGATTTACTAGCAGTTGTTCGTGCACTCAAGTTGAGTCGGAAAACTTTTCAACGAATAAAACTCAACTTATTCTGGGCATTTATTTATAATGTTTTAGGCATTCCGATTGCCGCTGGAGTTTTTGCCGGAGTTGGTTTGGTTTTAAGTCCAGAGATTGCGGGTTTGGCAATGGCCTTTAGTTCATTATCAGTTGTTATTAGCTCGGTTTTGTTAGGCAAAAGCAAAATATAAATATTTAAGTGATAATAAAAAGCGAATACTGTTAAAGTATCCGCTTTTTTATTAAGCCATTTTTTAGTTTAAGTTGAAAAAGTAATAATTTACTTAATTGTATTTATGATGTCTGGTCTTTAAAACATGTTTGCTTTGTACGATATAAGTTATAATTCCAATTATTAACCAAATTATCGTAACTAAAATACTACTGCGTAAATCAGCATATTTAAACTTAATTAAATTAATAGGACCATAAAAAGGGAAAAGTAGAGCAATTTTTTCTAGCCATTGGGGATAGGCCGAAATAACCACCAAAATTCCGGCTACTAGACTCATCACCGAGCTGATAAGATTTGACAGAAAATATGGGTCATTCATTTCCCAACTAATGGCCCAGGCAGTAAAGCCTAAAATTATGCCAAATAAACATAATAATGGTAAAACCATGATAACGCGGTTAATAATTACAAGTGGTGCACCAAAAATTAGGGCAAGGGCTAAGTTAGATGTTGCTAGAATAAAGCCAACTATCAAAGCCACAAAAACTTTATCTGTCCAGTAACGTAAGCTAAAGGGTCGTTGAGCAATCATTTCATAGTCAATTCCTAAGTTGGCGTCGGTAATTAGTGATTGGGTCATGGTTGTCATTGAAAGATGGGTGGCATCAATGGCAATTGATGCCAAAACGATGGACCAGTCAAAGTGCCCGGTATATTGCGCATTAATTAAAACTAAAAGGATCATGTCAACAAAAGGCGTGATAAAAAAGTAGACTAGGATAGTGCGCCAATTTGCCAAAAATGATAATGATGAAAATTGTGTTTTAAGCATCAGATTAAGGTTAATTCTCCCTTCTTACGTGCTAACTGATTAATTTTTTTAACCATTAAGATTATTAAAAAAAACCAAATTAATAAACTAGAAAAATAAGCCGACCAATTAAGGGTTGAACTAGTACCAGTTAAAGCAGCAATTGGAGTTGTCATGGGAATAAACCACTGGGCGATTTTTATAAGTGGCCGCAAAAAAACAGGATTTCCAAAGAGACCCGAAAGTAGAACAAGTGGTGTACCAATCAAACTTTCATAAGTAATTGCATTGGGAGTGAGAGTAAAGAAAGAGGCAATAAAAATTCCCATAGTTGCCATTGCTAGCCATAATAAAATAACAGTGAAGCCGAACTTGAAAGTAATTGCGCCAGTTGTAACACCTAAAAGTTGGGCAAGAAACCAAGCTAGCGGAAAAGCTGCTAAGCCATAGGTTGAAGCTGGCAATAATAAGGCAATTAAAGATAAGCGTTCATCGTAAGCGTTATTAATTAAATAAGGCAAAGTTCCCTTGTATCTTTCAAAGCCGATACTGCCAGCAGCTGTGGTACAAGAAGACCACATGCCAAAGATTGCACTTTGTAACCATATACTAGTGTTGGTTAATTGATGATTGGCATAGGCGAGTGTGTATTGCACCAAAAAGATGGACAGGGTACTCGTCAAAGTCAAAGTAACAAAATATTGATCTGACAGATATTCTTTAAAGTGAAACCAAAACAGGCGGATAAATCTCATATTATTTCCTCCGTAATTCTGGTGCTAATGCCAAGTATGATTCTTCTAAAGTTGCAGAGCGGTCGATATGGGTGACCTGTGACTCTTTAACAATTTCAGCAACTGTTCCAGTTGAAAAAATTCGTCCCGCGCCAATTAAGATAATTTGGTCGGCCAAAGCTTCCACTTCAGACATGGTATGGCTGGTTAGTAAAATACTGATTCCAAAATCAGAAAGATTTTTAATTGTATCGCGAATGCTTTTAGCAATTTCGACGTCGAGTCCGCTAGTTGGTTCATCCAGTAAAAGAAGATGTGGGTTACCTAAAAGCGCTCGCGCAATATGCAGACGTTGCGTCATACCTTTAGAAAATTGCCCGACCTTTTTCTTCGCCACGTTGCTTAAATTAACAATTTCTAGTACGCGAGTGATTTCAGCTTTTTGCTGGCGATACGGTATTCGAGCCAAATCGGCAAAGAAAGCAAGATTTTGGGCGGCGGTTGCCCGATGGTAAAAACCGAGATCACCGCCAAAAGAGACACCTATATGCGGGTGATGGGTTGTGCCAATAATATTTTGCCCATTAAGCAATACTTGTCCCTCGGTTGGCAGTAAATAGCCACCAATAATTGAAACAATCGTTGTTTTACCAGCACCATTAGGACCAAGTAAAGAAACAATTTGTCCTTTTTTAATGTTAAAAGATATATCTTCAAGGGCGTGAAATTTTTCATTCTTGCTATGATAAATCTTTTTTAAATGTTTTACTTCTAAAATATTTTCCAAAATAAATTCTCCAAAATTAGTTGTAAATTTAAGTGTCACTATTAAGGAAGGGTGACATCATGATTTTACAGGTTAATTTGAAGATTTGTTGATGATTTACATTAAAGCTATGTTAAAATTATAACATAAAAATATTATTTTGCTATTTAAATTAAGCAGTTTTTTATTTTGAGGTTTTAAAATGACTTCTCTAAAATATTTACAGCAAGTAACCGTTGGTCAAGTTGACCAAAATCAGTCGGTTAAGCTGGTTAAATATAACAATAAATGACCCTAATTTTTTCAAATTGAAAGGGAAAAAATTCAACAAGCTTTAGGTTCGACGGCTTTAAAAATTGAGCATATTGGTTCTACTGCCGTTACGGGACTTATGTCTAAGTCCATTATTGATATTTTATTGGTTGTTCTTAATCCTAGTGCTGAAGCAAGTTATGCTTTTCAATTACAACAAGCTGGTTATACTTTACGAATTCGGGAGCCGGAATTTCAAGAGCATTGAATGTTTCTTGGCATTGATCCTGATGTACACCTTCATGTATATGGTCCGGATAGTCAAGAAGCTAAAGACTTAATCCTCTTTCGTGATTAGTTAAGAAAAAATGATACCAATCGGTTAAAATATCAAGAATTAAAACAAAAACTAGCAACACGACGCTGGCCAACGGTTCAAGATTATGCTGATGCAAAGGGACCATTGATATATAAGATTAAGCAACGAGCAATTAATAATTGTATGAAAGATTGAATGATATAAATGATGATTAAAATAAAGAAATATTAAAAGCCAGATCCTAAATTATATTGGATCTGGCTTTTAAAAACAACTTCTTTTCTTTTAAGCTTAATCAACCGATTTTAATGCGTCTAGCATATCAAGATTTTTCAGTTTACTATTCACTATAAAGCCTAGAATAATAGTGATAATACCAATGACACCTAAAGGCCATAAAAAACTTGAAGCAGAAAGTGCCGGATTAAACATGACATTGGCAGGTGGAACAACGTAAAGAATATAACGATAAAGTAAATCGCCAGTTAGATAACCTACTAAAATCCCTATTCCCGTTAGTAAAATTGTTTCTCGATAAATATACATCGTGACTTCTTTATCATAGAAACCTAAAACCTTAATTGTTGATAATTCGCGAATGCGTTCAGCAATATTTATATTGGTTAAATTATACAAAATAACAATTGCCAAAAGTCCTGCTACTACAATTAAGACCAACATAATCATGTTTAAAGATTGAACGACAACATCTAATTCTTGGCTAATAGCAGTATTTTGAACTACCCCGATAACACCAGTCAAATTCATAAATTTAGCTGCCATTTTCTTAGTATTCTGGCGACTACCGTCATTAAGCTTAACTAGGTGTGCATTTGCTTTGTACCTTGAGCTAAAAATTTTTTCGTACTGTGTTCGATCCATGAAAACAAAATGTCCCATGTACATTTCAGTGATATCTGCGACTTTCATAGTGCGCTGATGGTTATTTTTATCAGTTAAAGTAATGTGATCGCCTTTAGTGACATTTAATAAACTCGCCAAGCGCTCAGAAATAACAACACCATGATTTGTTAGTGAAATTGGACGTTTAGATTGACGATCGTCTAAATGAACATAATTTTTGAGTTGTTTACTTGAATTAGGAGCAATCAAAGTAATATCTTGCGTATCAGCATTTTCCCCCGCTACTTTAGACATGGATTCATAATAAACTGGTATTTCAGATTTAATATTAGAACCATGCAATCTAGAATTGAGATCTTGTTTCTCTTGAAGCGTAAGTGGTGTTTTTTGAGCGACGATCATGTTGTAATGAATTAACCCAGAAAACTGCCGATTATTCATATTACTGATTGAATTTTTGACAGCAAAACCTGCAAAAAGTAAAGTTGCAGATCCGCAGACACCAAAGATAGTCATTAGCATTCGTTTTTTATACCGAAAAATATTTCGTGCGGTCACTTTATGCGTAAAACTTAAATGATTCCAGATAAATGGAAAATGTTCAAGTATAATTTTAGCACCTACTGCTGGTGGTTTAGGCAGCAATAAAGCTGCTGGCTTTTCACGAAATTCATTTTTAGCTGTCAAATATGCCGGTAAAACGGAACTAATCCATGATAAGATTAATGCAACTAAACTAATTTGCCAGTGGAAATGCTCCTCAATTGGAGGGATTGTAATCGATTTATAGTAGGCATGATAAACGATTTGGGGTAATAAAGTATGCCCCAAATATACACCAATAATTGTTCCAATTGTGCCAGAAAGAAAGCCATAACAGATAAACTTATTGATAATGACATAATCGTCATAGCCAAGTGCTTTAAGTGTACCTGAATTAATTCTTTCTTCATCAATAAAACGATTCATAGTGGTGAAAGTGACCAAGGCAGCAACAAAATAAAGAAAAATAGGGAAGACCTTTGCTAAATCTTCAACTACTTGCGCTACAGTGGTATACACAACATTGCCTTCACCGCCTGGAACTTCGCGCCTATTATAAACATTGTAAGATGGCAAATTAAGATTATTTAATTGTCTGTTGGTGTTAGCTAATTTTCTTTTACCAGCTTTAATTCTAGGCTCAACTTCAGCAGCTTTTTGATCAAGAATTTGTTTCTTCTTTTGTAATAGCTTTTCTTTTGCTATTAGCTCTGCTTGCACTTGTTGCATTTCTAATGAGGGGTTTTGTTTTATTTGAGCAGTTAAAGTGGCTTTTTGTTGCTTTAATTGGTTTTGAGCTGCGTCAAGTTCCTGACGCCCTAATTGAAATTTTTGTTGTGTATTATCTAACTGACTTCTTTTTAGTTGAAGTTCTTTTTCAACAGAAGTAATGATTCGACTCTTTCGCTTAGAGGCTTCACTTCTCAGGATACTCTGTAATTCTTTTTTATGACTGCTGACTTTATTAGTATAATCCTTGCCATAAGAGTCCAATCTATTTAAATCTTGATAGGTCAAGTTGGCAATTGTATATACCTTATGGTTAAATGCTGTAGGCATAACGACGCCAAAGCCTTTTAACTCTCCCGTACCACTACTACTTTGTCCCAAATTTACATTCGACAAGATTTGACTGGAGCGTACAAAACCAACAATTTTAAAACGTCTTCGTTTTAGTAAAGTAAAGCCAAGAATATTTTTCTTCTCAGAAAAAGAAACTATTTGACCTAATCTGAATTTATTTGAGTAATGATCAGCTAAAGCAATTTCATTTTTGTGTTTTGGTAAGTATCCCTTAGTTATCTGGTATTTTCCGATTTTACTTGGCTTAGAAAAAATCCTAAAACTGTCATCACTATTTTTCAAGACAGTGTCTGTCATATAGCCAAATTCGACATCTTTTAGTCCTTTAACTTGACGAATTTTCTTTGTGTCCCCTTGATCAAGACCATAGTTACTAATAACAGTTAAATCAGGAGTATTTAATTTTTGCGCGTAATGATTTCCAGTAGATCGCATATCTGGACCAGTAACAAATAAACCAACTAATGCAAAAGCACCAATCATCATAAGACCAACGATTGATAGAAATTGCCCCTTCGTATGAGCAATTGACTGCCAAAAATTTTTCCAAATTATTTTTTTCATAATTGATCATTTCTACCATTTAATATTAGCAATATTTTCTGGATGAGCATTGTGTTCGATTTTAGTAACTTGTCCATCGTGAAAGTGTATTACGCGGTCAGCAATAGGTGCTAATGCACTATTATGTGTAACAATTACAACCGTAGCACCGTTGTTACGACTCATATTAGCAATTATTTGGAGAACACTTTTGCCGGTTTGATAATCAAGTGCACCAGTTGGTTCGTCACAAAGTAGTATCTTGGGATTTTTAGCTACAGCACGAGCAATTGCCACTCGCTGCTGTTCGCCACCTGATAGTCCAGCAGGAAAATTATTGATACGATTTTTAAGACCAACATCGATTAATGTTTGAACTGGGTCTAAGGAATCAGATACAATTTCGGAAGCTAGTTCAACATTTTCCTTGGCAGTTAAATTTTGAATTAAATTGTAAAATTGAAATACAAACCCAATATCATTACGACGATATGCTGTTAATTGTCGTTTATTGTAGTTGGCAATATTTTTTCCATCAATTATCACGTCACCTGATGTATTAGTATCCATTCCGCCTAAAATATTCAGCATGGTTGATTTACCAGCTCCCGAAGCGCCTAAAATAATAGCTAATTCACCTTTTTCGATTGAAAAACTAACATTATTGTTTGCCAATATTTCTGTCTCACCACTATGATAGCGCTTGAAATTGTGGCGTACTTCGATATAATTCATGAAATTTGTCCTTTTTATCTTTATTAATTTATAGTTTAGTGTTTAGTCTGCTTGCTTTAAATAACTTTCTAACACTTGTAAGACACCCATTTCATTATTGCTTGGTGCTTCATATTTAGCAATTTTTTTAAGACGTTCGTCTGCATTTTCCATTGCGTAACTGTAACCAGCAAGTTCAATCATTTCCTGGTCGTTCATTCCGTCACCAAAGGCAATTAGTTCTTCAGGGTTAATAGCAAAGTAACGTAAGAAATATTTAATTCCTTGGCCTTTGTTAACATTGCTTGGCATTACATCGATATTATCAAATCCGCTAGTTGTACAATGAATTCTTTCGGGATTGTTTTGATTAAATTTTCGTTCAAGTTCATTAGCCAATTCTGAGGAGCATTTCAACGTGAGTTTAGTTAGACTATCACTGGTAGGAATATCCCTTAGATCCCCAATATCAATGGCATTGGGATAAAAGAAATGCATTAAATTTTTAAATTGAATTGGAGCTTTTTTGTTAACATATGCTCGTTCTAAGCCACTGGCTGCAATATTAATTTCTGGATAATTTGTCTCAATAAAATTAATCAACTTGATTCCAGTGCGGTAAGTAAAAACATGTCGTGAAATAATTTTATTGTCTTGAGTTAAAATTGAACCATTGTCAGCGACAATATCAATTCGATCTAAAAAATCATAAAAGTCTTGTCGTAAACGAGATAATGGTCTCCCGCTTGAAACAATAAAGTGAACATGATGCCTGCGCAAGTCAGTTAGAATTTTTTCAAATCTTTGATGATCAAATTCTTTTTTATCATTTTCAAAGGTTCCATCCATGTCAACTGCTACTGCTTTAAAAGGAATTTTTGTCATTATATGCTCCTTATTACTTTTAAATATATTATGATGAATTTTTTGTCTAAATGCAAAAAAACAGAGTCATTATGATGAATCTGTTTTTATTTTATACACTTAATTTTTATTTTTTATTGGATTTCTTTTGCCTACTAGCCAGCATATCAGAATAGCAAATACAGTTTCTAAAATAATTAAAATGATATTAATTCCCACTTTAATTTGACCTATATTGATATTAGAAGAACCAAAAAGCTTGCTATTTCCGCCTAAATATAGGTCAAAGACAATAGATCCAATAACTAATACAAAAATTGTTATCCATTGCTTACGATTAAAAGCGATACCGTATTCTTCTTCACGTTGCCTGATGCTTGGTAGTATTACTCCGAGACCAATTAAAACAACTACAGCAATAATATTAATAATCAATTCATACCACCAATAGCCGCTGAACTGCTTTATGTCTTGTGGAGCAATCCCTAAAATTGTGGCAACGGCAGTAACAATAAACAAGAATAGTCCCGCTAAATAGCCGATCTTGTCATTTTTCAAAAAAACATAATCAGACGGGAATTTTTGAGAATTTTTCCTTATTTGCATAAAAGAAAAGAAAATCCAGCAGGTAACACCTGGAGAGATGATCCCATTGAGGTTGAGCAACCAGTTAAAGATATCATTCATATCTGGTAGGAAAATCCCTAGGAGCATTATAAAGGCCGATAATGTCACGGTTAAGATATAGCCATTGATTGGTAAACCATTTTTATCTTTTTTCTGTAGAAAGTGCGGCATATATTTGTCGCCAGTATCTGAGATTAACATTCTGGTCATTGCATCAAGTAAAACGGCAAGTAGCGCGGCATTGTAAAAAACAGATGTCCAAGCCCAAATGTATAGCAAAGACTTACCCCAACCATATTGTTGACCAACCATATCGAAAACATAGTAAGCTCCGTTCATTTTTAAGTCGTTGGGAATGTGGTAACTATTAAAGTAAATTCCAAGAGCAAATGAACCAAATACAGTTAAGAAAATTGTCATAAGTGCGAGAGCTACCATTGCCTTAGGAAAATCGTTTTTAGGCTTTTTCATTTGTGTTACATAAGGAGCAACTAATTCACAACCGTTGAGTGCATAAATTAGCATAGCTATTGTGGTCCAATAGTGCATATCAAATTTAGGAATCAAGGTATGCCAGGTGAATGGTTGTGTTGCCATGTGACCACCTGATTTAGCTAATCCTAAAAATGCCAAAAAGACAAACATTAATGTCATGATTAGCATTAATCCACCGCCAATCGTTGATAAAACTTCCATTGACCGTGAAAAATAATGTTCAACAAAAATAAAAATAATAAACATGGCAAAAGTCATTAATGCAAACTTGGTATTAGAAATTTGGTTTTGAAATTTCTCTGATCCAGTTAAAGCCCAACCAAGGTCAACAATAATTTCATTAGCCGAGTCTACTGCATAGGGGATTGAAGCTGCCCAATATGTCCAAGCAGTAAAATAGCCAAGAAATTCTCCGTTTGTTCCGCGAACCCAAGAAGACAAACCACCGCCTTCTTTATTAAAAACAGAACCTAACTGACCAACCATTAATGAGTACGGAATAACATAAAAAATACACATAATAATCCAAGAAGTAACGACTGGCATGCCCTGATTTTGGAAATTATACATGATATCATCAAGACCGATTACCGTACAAAAGGCCATTAAGGTTAAAATTGGCCAAGATATATATTTTTTATTTGAATTTATTTCCTCCACTAGTTTATCTCCTTCTAAAAACCATTATTTTTATTTTACTAATTAATCTTGTTATTGACTAGATAAAATCTGAAATTATTATTAATGGTAGCTCTAATCCGCAATTGTGAAAATAAGCAGAAATGATTGCTACTATTGAATTTTATCAGTGTATGCGTTAAGATTAATTCATTAAATATGATGAAAAAGAGAAAGAAGGATTCTTATGTCAGGACATTCAAAATGGCACAATATTCAAGGCCGCAAGAATGCGCAAGATGCAAAGAGAGGGAAGATTTTCCAAAAGTTATCTCGTGAAATTTATATGGCTGCAAAGAATGGTGGTCCTGACCCTTCCGGAAATCCTAATTTGCGAATGGTAATGGATAAGGCTCACGCAAATAATATGCCTAAATCGAATATTGACCGCGCACTTAAGAAAGCTGAAGGGAATTCGGATGAGCATTATGATGAAATTACCTATGAAGGCTACGCACCAGGAGGTGTAGCTATTTTTGTTGAAGCTTTAACTGATAATAAAAATAGGACTGCCTCGTCTGTTAGAGTTGCATTTACTCGTAATGGTGGTTCATTAGGTGCTACTGGGTCAGTTGCCTATATGTTTAATCGAAAAGGATACATTGTAATTGATCGTTCAACTACTGATGCTGATGAAGAGCAAATGCTGCTTGATGTTATGGATGCTGGTGGTGAAGATCTTCAGACTAGTGATGAAGCCTATGAAATTTATACAGATGCTAAACAGTTTGCTCAAGTTAGAGATGCATTGGAAAAAACGGGTTATAAGTTAGCGGATGCTGAATTAACAATGATCCCAGAAAACACAACTGAAGTTCCTGAAGAGAAAAAGGAGCAATTTAATAACTTGGTTGAAGCATTAGAAGATGATGATGACGTTCAGAATGTTTACACTGCTGCTGACGAAGATTAAGCATTAAAATCAAAATTATTTTAACCCACATTTTCGTTAATAATTGATACTGAGAACCTATGAAATTATTACAATTTCATAGGTTTTTTGTTTGTCTTAAATAATTTGTTGAATGATAACAAAGCTGAATATAAATTTTTTTGAGGAAAAAATTTGCCTTTTTTGCGTATTTAATATTGGCAGCAAAAAAGGAGGTTTTTATGCGGATTAAAGAAGTGGTTAATTCTCTAATTGAGTCAGCGATTGATCTACATGCAAGCGATGTTTTTTTCGTAGTGGGTGTCGATGAAATGATTGTAAATTTTCGATTAGTCGATGAACTAAAAAAACAGGCTACTCTTTCAATTAACGAGGGTCGAGAACTTATTAATTTTTTAAAATTTGGTGCTCAAATGGATATTGCTGAACACCGTCGCCCTCAAGTTGGCGCACAGGTTTATGTTTATCACAATCAAAATTACTTTCTCAGATTATCTAGTCTAGGCGATTTTACCAATAATGAATCTCTAGTTATTAGAATCATATATCAAATTGCGGATAGTAATTATTTTTTTGAAGAGCAAATTAATCAGTTGCAACAGTTAGCCTATCAGCGAGGGCTAATTATTACTAGTGGACCAACAGGATCTGGCAAAACGACAACAATGTATAAATTGGCTAAAACAGTTGGGCATAATCAAATGGTAATGACAATTGAAGATCCTGTCGAAATACATGAGGCAACATTTTTGCAGACACAAGTGAACTTAGAGGCTGATATCACTTATTTGAGTCTATTAGAAGCAGCATTAAGGCATCGACCTGATATTTTGATTATTGGTGAAATCAGAAATGCTGCAACTGCTCGTTTGGCAGTTGATGCTGCTTTAAGTGGACATTTGGTTTTTGCAACTGTTCATGCTAAAAGCACGCTTCAAACAATTTCACGTCTTGAAAGTTTGCACATAAATTTAAATGAATTAAGTAATTGTTTAACAGCCGTTTGTTATCAACGCTTGCTTCCAACAATTAAAGGGCCGTCGTGCTTGATGGACATAGCTAGTGGAGAAATTTTACAATCACAAATTAATCTTAAAAAGCGGAGTAATTTTATTAATTGGTCTAAGCATCTTGCTAAATTAAAGGAAAGAGGTGAAATTAGTGCGCAAGTATATCAACAATTTGAAAAAGGATAAGTTAACAGCTCAAGAACGATTAAATTTTCTTGATTATTTGCAGAATAGTTTAAATAATGGTTTTTCTTTGAATAATAGTTTGGAGATAATGCCTGTTTTGTGGCCAAGTCGGCAAAAGTTAATTCAAAAATTAAGCAGTGAAATAAAAGCGGGCGTAAGTTTGAGTAATGAAATGTTACAATTAGGGTTTTCCAAAACTGTTGCTACGCAAGTTGATCTAGCAATGGAGCAGGGAAGTTTAATTGAATGTCTTTCACAATTAGCAACATTAAATCGCTTAAAAATAGAACAAGAAAAAAAACTAAGAACTGAATTATCATATCCAATTGTGTTAGCTATGATGATGATTGTATTGTTGATTTTTATGCAAACATTTGTATCTAACCAGTTCGCTAATTCTGGAGAACATACAGGAGACTTAATGTTAATGGGGATGCTTCTTTTGGTATTTTTACTCCTTTACTATTTGGTTAGAGTATTGACATTACTAAAAAAACAAGATTACCAATCTCTTCTTCGGTTAGCGCATTATCCAATTATCGGTCCGTTAGTTAAGTTATATGTTAAATATATCTTGATTTATGATGTGGGCCTATTGCTTTCAGGAGGATTTTCATTACAGAAAATGTGTGAATATGCTTCTAAACAAGAAAAAGGTTCATTACAAAATTATATTGGACATAAAATTGGACAACAACTAGCAGACGGGAAAAATTTAAGCAAAATAATTAAAGCAGAATATTTTTTACCTGATGAATTACTACTACTTCTACAAGCAGGCTTAAAGAAAGAAGATATGGGTAAACGGTGTTTACTGCTAGGGCAAACATTATTTGCGAATTTAACACAAGAAATTGAAAAAGTAATTGTTGATATTCAACCATTCTGTTTTATTTTAATTGGATTATGTATTATTGGGTTGTATTTAAAATTGTTGCTGCCAATGTACGCCATGATGCAAAGTATTTGAGGAGTGTTAATAATGAAGAATTTTTTTAAGAAATATATATTAAATCTTATTGCTAAAACAAGTAAGGCTCAAGGATTTACGTTAATCGAAATGGTAGTAGTAGTTGCAATTATTGTTATGTTAATTATAATTATTGCTCCTAATTTAACTAGACAGAAACAAAAGGCAAGTGATCGAACAGAAGATGCTTTTAAAACCACATTACAAACTCAAGTTGAATTATATGAGGATGATAAGGATAGAGATGGAAAGGATGTAAATTTCAATAATATGTTTAATGATGGTTACTTAACTAAAAGGCAGTTAGATAAGTCTAAAAATTATCGGGTAACTAATGGTGTGGTTGAAAAAAATTAACAAAAAATCATCGGGATTCACCTTGGTTGAAACAATGGTGACATTAATAATCGCTATTAGTTTGGTACTATTAGAAAGCGTTCAGCTTGCTACATATAATGAAAAATTACTTTTAGACAATACTACTAGGGAAGTTAAAAGTTCTATTGAACAGGCCGCTAGAATTTCAACTATTCGGCATCAACCTGCTGTTATTAGATATTATGCTTCGATTAACAAGCTTACGATTTGGGGAAATGGTTACTCACGAACTTTAAATATTGATAAGCATATAAAGATTTATAATCTTTCCACTATCAATCTTTCGGCCAAAGGTTCGATGCCAGCTCACACAGTTAAAATTACCGATCGAAAAAACACTAAAATTATTAAATTACAAATGACCTGGGGGCGCGCAATTGATAGTAATGCGTAGATTAAAAGGCTTTTTATTAGCAGAAAGCATGGTTGCTTTAATCTTAGCAATCATGGGGGTTTCCTCAATGGCATTAATAGTTAGTGATACTAGGACAACGGAACGAAAGATTGAATTGAAAACAGACCGAATCTATGCTTGGCGTGTACTAAAGAAAAATAATCTTAAAAGTATCATGGTTCATGATCAACTTTATGAGTTGCGGGGTGAAAAAAGTATATATGATATATCCACCAAAGAAACTTATTACATCAAAAAATAAGGGGTTTATGCTAGCAGAAGCAGTTTTTTCGGTCATTGTAACTTTGCTTGTAGTTTTAACTTTACAAAATTTAATCAAAACTGTAACGGTTTCTAATCGAATGTTTCACAAAACTGATGATGTTGTGTTTGCATACGTTCAATTGAATCGGTTTTTGCATGAGGATAAGGTCAAAGCAGCTTATACACTTCCAGAAATATCCAATTCAAGACAAGGGGCATTTGTTAAGGTTGATGAAGACGGTCAAAAAAAGACCTATTTAGTTTCTCAGTATAAAAATATGATTCGTGTAACAACATCTGAAGGTGGGCATATGCCACTTTTATTGAATATCAAACGAGCGAATTTTCATACAAAAGATTGTTTAATGGAAATTCATATCACTGAAAAAGATAATCGTAATTCTGATTTAATTTTTAAATTCGGTGCTCAGCCTAAGAAGAGAGAAAAAAATGAATTTAGCAAAAAGAAAAAAATTAAAATTGAAAGCTAGTGCCTTATTAAGTAGTGTACTAGTATTAAGTACATGTTTAATTTTTTTGCAATTTTATCAAGAAATCTATCGCAATGATATGAAAAACAATTATTTGATAATTGAATATCTGCTTAATGAATGATTTGCTTGCACTGGTTCCCTTTATTCTATTAAAATGATTAGAAGATAAGGGGAATAGTAATGGATAAAATCGAAAAATTATATAATGAATTTTTGAGTTGTGTAGAATGTTTGCAAGATGCACTAAATGTAACTTTTGGGGAAGCATTGACTGAAACATTTGATAATCTTGAAAATGATCAAATTAAGGTTGAAGTTGGAGCACCAGATCCGGAAACAGTCAAGCTATTAAGTCAAAAATATTCACAACTACATTATAAAAAGCTTACCCAACAAGTAAAGGTACAAATTTATACTTACTTATTGCTTAAAGATGTAGAAGAAGATGGTCTTAATGCTAATCAGTTGCCTACACCACTTACAATTTCAACTATAATTGCAATGTTTATGCAAAAGTTACTTCCGAACAAAAGTTTACTTTTGGCTGACCCTGCAATTGGAATGGGCGATCTAATGTTTTCGGTTGTTAATCAGTTAAAGAGTGCAAATCATTCTAAAGTAAACTTCAAATTAATTGGAATAGATAATGATGAAACAATGCTTAACTTTACTGATATTGGCGCACAGTTAAATAAACTTAAGATTGATTTATACTGTCAAGATGCGCTTACACCATGGTTATTTAGTAATCCTGATGTAGTTATTAGTGATTTGCCAATTGGTTATTATCCACTGGATGATAATGCGGTAAACTTTACAACTAAATCTGAAAAAGGACATTCTTTTGCTCATTTGTTATTTATTGAACAAATCATTAAAAATTTACAACCTGGTGGTTATGCTTTCTTGCTAGTACCGCAAGCAATTCTTTCCGGTAAAGGAGGAAGCGACTTCATGCCATGGTTATCAGAAAAAGTTGCCCTTCGAGCGATTGTTGAATTACCAGACAGCATGTTTAAAAATAAGTTAAATCAAAAGGCTGTTTTAGTATTTCAAAATCATGGAAATGATGTCCATACTAGTGAAGTTTTTCTCACAAAGTTGGACACTTTAAAAAAAGAGAAAGACCTAATAAAGCTTAATGTTAAACTAAATGAGTGGTATACTAAAAATATTGATTAATTTGTGAAAAAGTCAAAATTGTCTGTATGGAAGGATTAAGTTTATGAAAAAAGTTTTAGCAATTAATTCAGGTAGCTCTTCTTTTAAGTATAAGTTGTTTGCTTTACCTGAAGAAAAAGTCTTGGCAGAAGGAATTGCAGATCGGGTAGGTATTGAAGGTTCATCTTTTGAAATTAAATTGTCTAATGGTGAAAAGCATTCTGAAGAAGTCACTATTCCGGATCAAGAAACAGCAGTTAATTTGTTGCTAAAAGCTTTAAAAGAATACAAAGTGGTTGAAGATTTAAGTGAGATTGTTGGTGTTGGGCATAGAATTGTTGCCGGAGGAGAAGAATTTACTGATTCTGCAATTATTGATGAAGAAAAGTTACAAAAAATTTACGGACTGAAAGAATATGCTCCCCTGCATAATCCTGCTGAGGGCAAAGGGATTGAAGCTTTTATGAAATTATTGCCAGGTGTCCCAGAGATTGGTGTTTTTGATACGTCATTTCACCAAACATTAGATCCAGAGCATTATATATATTCAATTCCTTATAAGTATTATGAAAAATATGGTGTTCGTAAATACGGGGCACATGGTACATCCGTTCGTTATATTATGGGGCGAGCAGCAGAAATGTTGAGTAAAGAAGCAAAAGATTTGAAATTGATCGTTTGCCACTTAGGATCAGGTGCTTCAGTT
The DNA here is from genome assembly GCF_003692965.1 of Lactobacillus sp. ESL0246. Lineage (GTDB taxonomy): Bacteria > Bacillota > Bacilli > Lactobacillales > Lactobacillaceae > Lactobacillus. Next base: position 226,503 of record NZ_REHC01000006.1, read on the forward strand.
ACAGCGGTTAAAAATGGCAAGTCCTACGATACCTCTATGGGCTTTACTCCACTTGCTGGTGTGACAATGGGGACTCGTTCCGGAGATGTTGATCCATCGGTTTTGCAATATATTATGAACAAGGAAAATATTGATATTAATGAGATGATCAAGATATTAAATGATCAATCTGGTTTGCTCGGAATTTCTGAAATCTCTTCTGATATGCGTGACTTAGAAAATAATTCTAGTTCAAGAGCAAGTTTGGCTCGTGATATTTTTGTTAATCGCGTTAGACAATATGTTGGTTCATATATTGTTGAAATGGAAGGCGTTGACGCAATTATCTTTACTGCTGGTGTAGGTGAGCATGATGCAGGAGTTAGAGAAAAGATTATGCAATCATTTGAATTTATGGGCTTAGAACCGGATTATGAAGCTAACAAAGTTAATGGTGAGAAGTTCATTTCTAAAGCAAATTCTAAGATCAAAGCAATGATTATTCCGACTGATGAAGAATTAATGATTGAACGTGATGTTGTCCGTTTAGCCCATTTAAATTAATCACAATTTAATATATAATAAAGATCGTTAATTTTTAACGATCTTTTATTATATAAATATGGAGTTTTTATATGGGCAATTGGCAAAAAGATCGAATTACTGCAGCAATAAATGGGACTAATCCAATGGTTATGGCCGAATTAGAGGGTGGTTATGCTGCTTTCGGTGATACCCAATTTTTACCTGGTTATTGTGTGTTGTTACCAAAAAGGAATGTTGCATCTCTGAATGAATTAAGCATTGTGGAAAGAACAATTTTTTTACGGGATATGAGTATATTGGGAGATGCCATTTTACACGTTTGTCATGCTGATCGAATTAATTATGATATTTTAGGTAATACTGATAAGTTTTTACATGCACATGTTTTTCCAAGATATAAATTTGAAAATCCAGTTAAACGTATTAAACCAGTTTGGCTTGGATATAATACGAAGTATTGGACTGAGAAGAAGTATCAATATAATTCTCAAAAACATGGTGAGTTAAGAGCAGCAATAACCAAATACTTAATAGCAAAAGTAGGGGATAAAACTGATGATAAGACTAGTAGCAATTGATGTTGATGATACACTGTTAAATAGCCATGGTAGATTACTTGAATCCACTAAAAAAGTTGTTAAGCAGGCACTAGATCGAGAAATTAAAGTAGTTCTTTGTTCTGGTAGGCCGTTAGCTGGGGTTCAACACTTTTTAAGTGATCTTAAAATAACTGGAGATGATCAGTATGTGATCACTTTTAATGGTGCAGTGATTGAGTCACTTGGTGGGAGTAAGCTTAAGGATGATAGATTATCTCAGACAACTTATGAACAAATAGATCAATATGCCCAAAAGCATAAAGTTGCATACAACATTGTTGATGCCGATAGTCAGATTATTACTAGTAATCATAATGTTAATCGAATTACAGTAATTCAAGCTTGGGAGAATGATGCTGGAATTTTAATTAGAAAACCAGAAGAATTATCAGAAAATCATCATATCATCAAAGCAGTTTTTGCTGATGAAACAAAAAAGCTGGATCAAATTGAACAAGATGTAGTTGCTAAATTTGGACAAAGAAATTATGTTGTAAGGGCGGCGGCAAATTTTCTTGAAGTAATGCATAAAAATGTTAATAAAGGTGTTGCCCTCGAATTCTTAGCTAGACAACTGAGAATTGATGCGAATGAAATTATGGCAATTGGAGATGAGAGAAATGATATTCCAATGCTTGATTTTGCTGGTATATCTGTTGTAATGGGAAATGGTTCTAATCAGGCAAAAAAGCATGCAGATTATGTTACCTTAACAAATGATGAAAACGGAATTATGAAAGCCTTCAATAAATATGTATTATTGTGATTACACTTTTAAAAAATGCTAAAGAAAAAAACTTAGACATTATTTAGAATATGTTGAACAAAGAAAAAATAATTGATTAGATACAATTCAGATACCTTAGCCAAGTAAAAAGCCCTTAACTATTATAGTTAAGGGCTTTTTAAAATGGAGATGAGGGGAATTGAACCCCTGTCCAAACGCATTCCGTCACTAACATCTACGAACATAGTTATACTATTTGAATTTCACTAATTCAAAACGCCATATAACAGGGCAAGAATGAACTAGCTAATCTGAAATGACTCTTTTTAACTATTCAGATGAGGTAGTTAAACGTAACTCACTAAGTTGATACTTCTCAAACTAGACGTGAGTAATCAAGTAAGAAGCAACACATGTGCCTAAATTAGGCAGCTAATGCGTAAGAATTTTGTTTATTTGCAGTTATAAAACTGTGACGTTTTAACGTAGACGTGACCTACGGATCGCAGTCAATGCGAATCTACGCCTGTCGAATCCCAAAACATCCCCTTTTTGATAATAATATTATAGCATAGTTTATGTTATACGACCACTTGGTAATTTTGTACATGGTTAACCAGTTATATTGAGTTAATTTTGAATAAGGTTAAAAATAATGTAATCGCCTTTTCCTTTTTTATTCCAATACCAATGTTTCAGTTTTTATTCTCATATCTAGATAGTATTATTACTTAATATGCAAGTTAGTTTAAACGATAATCTAAAGTTAATGATTAGAGCGAAATAAACAAAACAACTTGAATATTACAATAAAGTTGGATAGGATAAAGTTTCTTTTTTTATAATTGGTTATTATAATTAAGTTTAAACAAGATTGTAAAAACTAACAGTTCCCAATAAAAGCTAAGGATATTTCTTTAAAAATTGCTAACAACTATAAGTTGATAGCTAACGTGGATTTTTGTACAAAGTAAAAATCAATGTTCAACTTAACTAAATTAAAGCTAAAATATAACAACTTAAATGATAAAATAAAAGTCTTTAAATTTTGAACAAAATATTAAGAAAGAAGTTTTTTGATTTTAAAATTAAGAAATGGTTTTAAATTTTTGTGATAAAAGTTTACACTTATTTAGAGGTGATAAAATATGGAACCTATTTTTTTAAAACCTTACTTTAGACCTAAAATTTGGGGTGGACGTAAGTTAAAGGAAATTTTTAATTATGATATTCCTGCTGGCAAAGTTGGTGAGGCCTGGGTCATTTCTGGTTATAAAGGAGCTGCTTCAGTAGCTGTTAATGGTGTATTTAAGAACAAGAGTTTGCGAAAAATTTATCGTGAAAATCCTGAACTTTTTGGTAATCCCAAAAGTTCAGAATTTCCACTATTGGTTAAATTTCTTGATGCCTGTGACAACTTATCGGTACAGGTACATCCAGATGATTCATATGCTCATAAAATTGAAAATGATAGCGGTAAGACTGAAAGTTGGTACGTTTTACAAGCTGATCCTGGATCGTACTTAATTTATGGTCATACTGCTAAAAACCGTGATGAATTAGCAGAAATGATCCACCATGGAGAGTGGGATCAACTTTTACGTAAAGTACCTGTTAAGGCTGGTGACTTTTTCTATGTTCCGGCGGGAACTATCCATGCTCTAACTAAAGGAATTATGGTGATTGAAACGCAACAGTCCAGTGACATCACTTATCGACTCTATGACTATGATCGAATAGATCAAAAAACAGGTAAAAAACGTGAATTGCATACGCAAAAGTCAATTGACGTAACCAAAGTACCTCATGTTGATCCTAAGCTTAATATTAATGTAAAACAAGAAAAAGATGCTACTATCAAAATACTTGTCACACCGCCTATGTCACCACATTTTTATTTATGGCAAGTAGAACTCGATGGGGATTGGCAAACTGGTCTTGTAAATCATCCGTACATGTTAGTTACTGTGATTTCAGGAACAGGGGTAATAAAAGTAGATAGTAAAATTTATAATATTTCTATTGGAGATAATTTTATTATTCCAAATATGATTAAAGAGTTTTCTTTCTCTGGAAAGATGAAAATGATGATTTCTGCGCCTGGAAGTGACAACTAGTTTACAAAAGGGATGGTTAAAATGATTTATATTGCTTGTGGCTCGATTATAATAACTGTAGGACTATTATGGTTAGTTTATCCTGCCGAACACCCTAATCATTTTTATGGCTATTTTTCATATTTAGCACAAGTCAATAAGCACAGTTTTCATTTTGCTCAAGTACGTGCAAGTTTGAATTTTATTTTTTTCGGGTTAATTCAATTATCACTAGGGGTTGGAATTCGACTTTTAAATTGGGATAAATATTTTTTCTTATGGTTATTAACATTCTATTTATTCTTGATATTTCCAATTATGGCAACTGAAAAGAGCCTAAAGAAATTTCTTCTTGACCGTCATGAACTACCTGCAGATTATATTGATCCTGACGATGTACGTCAAGGTAGAACTAAAGGATTTAAAAATCGAAAATGAAACTAAGAATTTTAATAATTGAAGATGATACTTCAGTTGCAGAAATGATGGAAATGTTTTTTGCAAAAGAAGACTGGATTAGTAGTGTCGCTACTGATGGTATACAAGCTGTTGAAATGTTTAAGAAACATCCGGATCGATATGATTTAATTACCTTAGATCTTAACTTACCTAAAAAGGATGGAATTCAAGTAGTTAAGGAAATTCGAGTAATTTCGGCGAAAATTCCTATTATCATGTTAACTGCACGAAATAGTGAAACAGACCAAATTTTGGGATTGGATGAAGGAGCTGATGATTACATTTCTAAACCATTCAGCCCATTAGCACTAATTGCACGAATTAAGGCTTTGCAACGTCGAGTTTCAATAGAAGACAACCAAGAACCGATAAAATTAGATAAAAATCTTGAAAATTATAATGTAGATACTTATGACATTGTTACTAACCATATTAAAATTTCTAAGGCTAGACGAGAAGTGTTATTTGATGAAAAAGTAGTTGAAAATATTACACCCAAAGAATTTGAAATGCTCTATATAATGACCAAAAAACCGAAGCAAGTTTTTTCACGCAATCAATTGCTCGAAATGATTTGGGGTTATGACTATTTTGGTGAAGAGCGGACTGTTGATGCCCACATTAAAAAGCTCAGGCAAAAGCTTGAAAAAGTTGGAGCCAATGTTATTCAGACTGTTTGGGGTGTAGGTTATAAGTTTGATGACACACAGGATCAAAAATGAAGCTAATATATCAATATATGCTTAATTTTCTGTTAATCATTTTGACAACGATAACGATTATTGGTTGTTCAGAGATAACTTATGTGACTAATCAATCATATTCTCAAAATTATCAGAGAATGGAAGATTATGCGTCTGCCTTAGGCTCATTAGCTATAACTGATCAAAAAAGTGGCACGCTAATCCTTAATTCAGAGTTTTTATCGCAGTTACAGTTTGTTTTGCACAGTGATGATCTTTATCTAAGGGTTTTTAACGCTCACGGAGATCAGGTTTATCCTAAAGCAGGAAAAAATTTGCATTTAGCAAGTGATGTTTTTGCAATTCTAAAGCAAGGACAAGAAATTAGGATAAAGAATAATAACGATACGCATACTTACATTGGCCATACGAAAAAATCTTATACTGGAGTTTTATTACCTTGGATGAATGGAGACAAGCTAATCGGCGCAATTTGGTTGGGAGAAAAAATTGAGAACGTAGAGCAGCCAATTAATATGTCTAAACATAATCTTATCAATGCCTTGATTACAGCTCTCAGTGTTGGTTTAGTATTGAGCTTTGGATTATCGTATTATGCTTCAAGTAAAATCAAACGTTTATCTCAAGCTACCAAAAAGGTTACTGCGGGTGATTTTGATGTTCACCTTGATTATAAAGGAAATGATGAAATTGATCAGTTGTCAGGTAACTTTAATCGAATGGTTCAAGCATTAAAAAAATCAAATGATGTAATAAAAAATCAAGAAAAAAGACGTGATCAATTTATGGCTGATGCTGCTCATGAAATGAGGACGCCACTTACTACAATTAATGGGATCTTAGAAGGTTTACAGTATGATGCAATTCCCCAAGATGCAAAACCAAAGTCAATTTCATTGATGAGACGTGAAACTGAACGCCTAATTCGTTTAGTCAATGAAAATTTGGACTTTGAAAAAATTAGAAATAATCAGATTAATTTAGTTAAAACCAAATTTAATGCTCGAAATATATTGGAAGATGTATGTCTTCAGCTTAAACGTAATGCAAAAGAAGAAAATGACCAACTTAAAATTACTGCACCTAGTGATTTGCAGATTTATGCTGATCGTGATCGTTTCAAGCAAATTATTGTTAATTTAGTTCAAAATGCAATTCAGTTTACCCAAAATGGCATGATTACACTTGGTGGTCGTAGATTAACTCATAGTACTGAAATAACAGTTAAGGATACTGGAATTGGGATGAATGAAGAGCAACTGAAATATATTTTCGAACGATTTTTTAAGGCAGATCCTTCAAGAACTCGTTTGGGTATTGGAGAATCGGGGTTAGGTTTGTCAATAGTCTTGTCATTAATTAAACAACATGGCGGTAAAATCAGTGTCAAATCTAGTATAAATAATGGTGCTACGTTTACCATTACAATTTTTGACAAGGGATTTGAACAATATCTTCCCGAAAACTAATAATTTCAAGAATTGAATATATGTATTGAGAAAAGTAAAAACTCAGTTCATCATGAATCCTGAAGCTAATCGTTTTGGGATATTTAATAGATGAACTGAGTTTTTACTTTTAGTGAAATTGATTATTCAGAATTATTGCTACTCTTTTTGACGTTAGTTTGATTTTTCTTATTAGTTAATTGATTTTCTAAAACAGAGTCAGGAACTTTTTTAATTTCTTCTTGTCGTTTTTTAAGCTCCGGAGCATTAGTTTTATATAAAGCTGTGGTGGACTTATGGTATTGACTAATCAGGGCAGTTGATTTCCGTTTTAGACTATTGAGTAGATCTTCCATTTGTTGAAAATTGGTTAAATAATCAAAATCAGATGGATTAACAGGTTTAAGCCCTGAAGGTGTATAAAAGCGTAATAAATTGTGATTATTAAGTAAATCAGAATATTTAAGCGATTTTTTTCCTTGACGAGCAAGATATTTAATTTCGACTTCTTCTTGGTGGGTAAAATTAATAATCTGCTTGCCAGTTTTACGATCGTAAACCAAACCATGTATTCCCTTGTTCCCAACGATAATATATTTTTGACTAACAATAGTACCATTTCTGAAAACTACCCAGGGTTGATACTTAGAAGATAGTAAGTCGTTACCGAATTGTAGGTAAGGTCGATTAGAAATTCCAAGTAAGTGAAGAAGGGTTGGTAAAACATCAATTTCTCCGGCTACTTGTTGTTTAATTTTTCCTTTTAATGACGGAGAGTAGATCATAAATGGTACGCGCTGCATTTGAACATTGTTGTAAACGTTCCATGTATCAGAGCTTTCACCAACAATTGGAGCAAGAGTTTCGTTTTCGGAATTAGTTAAGCCATAATGATCACCATAAATTACTATTAAACTATTTTTAATAAGACCAGATTTTTGGAGATAATTAAAGAATTCATGGACAGCCTGATCTAAATAATGGGCAGTTTCAAAGTAATTATTAATTGATTTATCACTGGTTTGTGCAGTTTTAAAATCTGGATCTAAGTCTTCACTATCCATATCAAATGGGGTATGGTTAGTAACTGTGATGAACTTACTATAAAAAGGTTGTTGCATTCGTTCCAGATATTTTATGCTTTCAGCAAACATTAGCTTGTCTTTTAATCCATAGCCAATATGGTCATTTTTGTCATGACTAAAGTAATTTTGATCAAAAAAATAATTATAGCCCAAGTTCTTGTAAACATCATCTCTATTCCAAAAGGTACCTACATTTCCATGAAAAACTGCGGATGTATAATTGCCTTTTTGCCTGAGAATTTGTGGAGCAGCTTGAAAAGTATTAGTGCTACCTAAAGCCGTGAAAAGTGAACCATCAGAGATACCGTAAGTCCCAGTTTCAAGCATAGTTTCTGCATCACTTGTTCTTCCAATTCCTACCTGATGATAGAAGTTAGCAAAACTAAGAGAATGTTGGTTGTGGTAAATTGAATTAAGAAATGGTGTAACCTCTTTCCCGTTAACTTTTAAGTCAATTAAGAATTGCTGAAAACTTTCAAGGTGAATAATAATTACATTTTTACCTTTGGCTACACCAAAATATTTTTGATTAGCTGGTGATTTGTTTTGCCGAGTAAAAGTCATAATCTTATTTAAATCGGCGGTATTGGCATTACGATTAACTTGTTCTGTTTGTTCATTTTTAATGCCGTCATAAATGGTATAAGTATCAATTCCCAAGTATTTAACAATATAAGAACGGTCAAAAGTGGTACGTAAAAGTCTTGGTCGAGATGATTCTGCTAAAAAGATGTTTAAAATCAGTATAAAGATGCCAAAAGTTGTGATTGTAAACGGAGTGAGTAATCCATATGCTTTTTCTTCAATTATAATTTTTTTACTAATTAGCAAAAAAATTATAATTAGTAAATCTAGCCATAATAATAGATCAGTTGGTTGCAAAAGTGCAACGGCGCTTTTACCAAGACCTGGAGCAACCTTGCTGGCATTGGTAATTGTTTTGACAGTAATGAAATCCGAGAACTGCCGATAATACAATATATTTGCAAAAAGTAGCCCTGTATTTGCAATATCTAATATTATCATTACACAATATGAGATAATTGGTTTAGTAAAATAAAATCCAATACTAAAAAGTAAAATTGCGGTGGCGATAGGACTAAGCCACATAATAATATGTTGATAAGGATCCGAAATACCTAAGTTAAAGTCATGATAAGCAGCAAAAATATATTTAATTGTAAATAAAATGACTAAGAGGGAAAAAAATCCAGTTCGGGTTTCAATAAAATTAATCAGATTCTTTTTTTTCAAAGTGAACGCTCCTTATCAGACTATTTTAAAAGTTTATCTAGTTTTAGACAAATTTTTCAGCATTGTTAGTCATTTTTTAAGAAATGATCAATTGATTTTAGATATAATTTAGAAGAACTTTATTTTATAGGAACTGATTAAACATGATTTTTTTAGGAACATTATACAATTTTATTGCTCAACTTTTAGCTACTAGGGTAAATCATTTTGCTCTGATTAAGCTAACCATGCTAGCACTTGATAAAACAATTTTTTATTTTTTGCTTTTTATTATATTACGTTTAATCTGGTTATTATTGATTAAACAGCGTAGAACTATTAAATCTGAGTTCATGGTCTGGTTATTTGCTTTTTATTTAATTTTATTATTGTCTTTAACAACTTTTCGTAATACATATTTTCCTTGGGAGCTCACCTTTAATTTTAATCGCTCCTTGAGTGACATTAACCTTGTCTTTTTTAAAAAAACCTGGAAAATGATTTATGCAAAAAGTAGAATCGATTTTATTTATAATTCTTTGGGGAATATACTTTGTTTCATTCCATTTGGGTTCTTAATGCCATTTGTCTTTTTAAAAAATAATAGTTTTACTAAGGTTTTTGGTGCAGGAGTTTTACTTTCAATATTTATTGAAAGTATGCAATTCTTGCTTGCAACAGGTATCAGTGACATTGATGATGTTTTCTTTAATGCTTGTGGAGCAGCTGGTGGATATTTGTGTTATAAGCTGATAAATCGAGTATGGCAAAGTTATAAAACTATTTAAAAACACTGGTATTTGAAGCTTAAGATTGTTAAAATATTCTTGTGAAATAAATATTTAATTCAGTAAGGGAAGCGTATTTTATGAGTTTAGTTAAATTTGACAGCACTAAATTAAAGCCATTTGTTCATGAAAATGAGTTAAGTGAAATGCAGGCGATGGTTGACGCTGCAAGTAAGGAATTGAAAGATGGTACTGGTGCGGGAAGCGATTTCTTAGGTTGGATTGATTTACCAGTTAATTATGATAAAGATGAATTTGCTAGGATTAAAAAAGCTGCCCAAAAAATTCAAAATGACTCAGAAGTTTTAGTTTGTATTGGTATTGGTGGCTCATATCTTGGTGCCCAAGCGGCAATTGAATTTTTAAACGGTGCGTTTTATGGCAAAAGTAAGGAAAAATATCCAACAGTTGTTTTCTGTGGTAATTCTCTTTCGGGCTCATATTTGCATGACTTAATTGCTTGGCTTGGTGATAAGGATTTTAGCATTAATGTCATTTCAAAATCAGGTACAACAACTGAACCAGCTGTTGCTTTTAGAATCTTTAAAGAGAAGTTAATTGCAAAATATGGTCAAGAAGAAGCAACTAGAAGAATTTTTGCTACAACAGACCGAGCTAAGGGTGCATTGAAGACCGAAGCTGATGCTGAAGGCTACGAGGAATTTGTTGTACCAGATGATATTGGTGGTCGATATAGTGTTTTGTCAGCTGTTGGGTTGTTACCAATTGCTGTTTCAGGTGCAGATATTGATCAATTAATGAACGGTGCTGCAGATGCAAGAAGTGATTACAATGATACTGACTTAACTAAAGCAACGCCATTCCAGTATGCTGCTTTGCGTAATATTCTTTATCGTAAGGGATATACTACTGAAATTGTTGAAAACTATGAACCAACTTTGAGAATGTTTAGTGAATGGTGTAAACAATTAATGGGTGAATCAGAAGGCAAAGATAATAAGGGGATTTGGCCAGCAAGTGCTAATTTTACAACTGATTTACACTCTTTGGGTCAGTACATTCAAGAAGGTTTACGTAATCTATTCGAAACAGTCATTCGTGTAGAAACTCCTGCCAATGATGTTGAAATTCCATCAGATGATCGTAACTTGGATCAGTTAAACTTCCTGGCCGGTAAGAGTTTGAACTTTGTTAATGAGCGCGCTTATGAAGGCGTGGTTTTAGCTCATACTGATGGTGGTGTTCCGGTGATGACTGTTAATATTCCTGATCAAACTGAACACACTTTAGGCTATTTAATTTACTTCTTTGAACTTGCCATTGCGATTTCAGGATATTTAAATGGGATTAATCCATTTAACCAACCAGGTGTTGAGGCATATAAGCGAAATATGTTCGGTCTTTTAAATAAGCCTGGTTATGAAGAATTACATGATGATCTTTCAGCTCGCTTTAACGAGAAAAAATAACTATTGATACAGAATCATCCTGTACATTTTAATTTTATAAGTAAATTCAATTATGGAAAGGGTAAAAGTTGATAACTTTTTACTCTTTTTTGATTATCAAAGGAGGATTTATGAACGAAAAAAGCAATTCAATTAAGCATGTGTTAGCAATCATTAGTTGTGCCCTAATGGCTTTCGTTACGATTTTAACTGAAACAAGTCTTAATGTTACATTTCCAACATTAATGAAACAATTTCACATTGGTTTAGGATTAGTACAATGGACTACAACTGGATATTTATTGATGATTGCCATAATTATGGTTTCAAGTTCATATTTAAATGAACGTTTCTCGGCACGACAATTGTTTTTAACAGCAGCAGTTACTTTTATTGGTGGCTCACTCATTGCTTCTATAGCTACGAATTTTTGGATTTTGTTGATGGGACGTTTAATTTCTTCATTTGGTGCTGGGCTATCAATTCCACTAATGTTTAATCTTGTAGTTGAATTAATGCCACAAGAAAAATGGGGTTTTTATATGGGCATAACTGGTCTAGTGATTATCTTGGCACCATCATTAGGGCCGACATTTGGTGGTTCAATTGTTTATTATTTTGGCTGGCCCTTAATTTTTCAAATAGTAGCTGGTCTTGCTTTTATTATTTTGTTATTAGGTATTTCAGTGATTGAGCAATATCATGAAAAAACAGATCCGGCTTTTGACTGGGTAAACTATGCAATTATCGTTATGGCGATGGTGATTTTCAACCTAGGTTTTAATCGAATTAGTAATGGTTTAGGCGATGCTGGGTTCTGGGTCAGCATGATAGTTGTTGCTATTTTAATTGTGATTTTTATTAAACTTTCGCAAACAAGTAATAAAAAGTTAATTGATCTTAAGATTTTCAAAAACAAACCATTCATTTTTGCGATGATTTCATATTTGCTTTTACAATTCATTAATATTGGTACTAGTTTTATATTGCCAAATTATGTTCAAATTGTTAATCATGAAAATTCGCTTATTGGTGGATTAGTGCTTTTACCCGGATGTATTTTAAGCGGGCTTCTAAACCCATGGTTTGGTGATATTTATGATAGAAAGGGTGCTAAAGTGCCGTTATTAACTGGTACGATCTTTTGTTTTACGGCAAGTGTATTGTTTGCTGCTTTTGGATTAAAAATTTCAACTTTAATGGTTGGCATTTTTTATGGCATTATGATTATTGGAAGACAAATGGCTTTTAATAATACGATGGCTGAAGCCTCGAAATTGCAGCCTGAAGAATTACATACTGATGCAACAGCCGTTTTCCAAACCGGTCAGCAATATGCAGGTTCAATGGGAACGACTGTAATGGCTACGATTGTTTCAACCTGGCAGAAAAAATCGGGTAATTATGCGATGTTGACTGCGCAAGGTACTCAAATAGCTTTTGTAGTAATGGCGATTATTAGTGTAATAATATTATTGAGCTATCTAACTCTGTTTAGACTAGAACAGGCAGAATAATGTTTATTGCTACCTAAAAATTGAAATCTCAAGTTAATGAAGTAGAGTATACTTCTTTTTTTGTTTTGTCAAAATATATATAAGTAATAGACTTCTTTGTTTATTATGATAAAATAATAAACAATTATTTAATAATTATTAATGTATTTTTATACAATTGATAATCTTTATCAGAATATAAAGGAGTATGTTATGGCAAGTACAGGGAATAATAAACTAACTGTTAAAAATTTTTTCAATAATATTTTATCCGGTACAGCGACTGGGATCATTGTTGGCTTAATTCCTAACGCTGTGATAAGCGCAATTTTAAAATTATTTGGTCAAAATCCAATTACAATTCAAATTGGTCATGCATTGTTGATGTTTCAATGTGCTACCCCATTACTAATTGGTGCTCTAATTGCCATTCAGTTTAAAATGATTCCTTTAGATGTTGCAATAGTTGCAGCTTCCGCTTATGTTGGTTCAGGAATAACTAAATTTATTCCTCAAATTGTAAACCCAATTACTAAGACTCAAGGATTATTTGTGTCAGCAGGTACCGGTGATTTAATTAATACGATGATTACAGCAGCAATTGCAGTAGGTCTATTGTTAGCAGTAGGTCAACATTTTGGTTCAGTCAAAATAGTCGCTGCCCCAATTTTAATTGGGGGTGGATCTAGCTATATTGGTATGTTAATTTTACCATATGTTAGTAAGCTAACAACTTGGATAGGTGATGTTATCAATTCATTCACAAATTTACAACCTATTTTAATGTGTATTTTAATTGCTTGCATGTTTGCAGTCTTGATTATTTCGCCAATTTCTACAGTTGCGATTGGTATGGCAATTCAATTACATGGTCTTTCTGCTGGTGCTGCTGCGATGGGGGTTGCTGCTACCACCATCGTATTAGTTGTTCACTCTTGGCATACGAATAAATCTGGTGTAACGATTGCTATTGCCTTAGGAGCAATGAAAATGATGATGCCAAATCTTTTTCGCCATCCAATTATTTTATTACCAACTTTGATTACTGCAATTATTTCTGCAATTCCTGTTTCCTTGTTCCATGTTAGCGGAACACCCGCTTCAGCAGGCTTTGGGTTAGTAGGATTGGTTGGTCCGTTAGCTTCACTAGATGCTGGTAAGTTGAGTATTAATATTGTGATGGCAATTATTGTTTGGATTATAATTCCAGCTGTTGTTGCAGTTGTTTGTCAATTTGTATTTGAAAAATTATTTAAAGTTTATGATGAAAAGGTAGTTTTTGCTTATTTAGGTGAATAATACTAAGTAATCAGGTAAATAAAAAAGACTCACTTCACTTACTTCTGAAGTTAACCCTCTAGATTGGAGCGAAAATCCATCTGGAGGGTTTTACTGTGGTTAAATTTACTATTGCACAAAAATTACAGGAGCTTAACTTAATTAAAATAGGTTACAATAGCCGTTATGCGGCTCAAATAATTGAGGCTGGGTAACATCAAATAATCGACAATGGGTTGCAATACCAGTATTTGGGAGTACAAGGCTTAAACTGGAGAAAAGAACATAATGAGACCTATCAAAGTACTGCCATTCACTTCAAAATTGCCACGCCTAGCTTAATTGCGCATTGGCAAAAAAGTTTTGATAAAGGCCGACTTGATGCACTCTTTACCAAACGAGGTCGATCACCGGTGAAAAAATCAGTTAATATACTAGCAGCGAGTTATCTGAATTAGAGCACCTACGCATAGAAAATCACTAGCTCCACATTGAGAACGACTACCTAAAAAAGTCGCAGCCTTAGCTCGGCGCAAAGACGTTCAACGTAAGAAGAACGGACCATCATGCAAAAGCTAAAGCATGAGCATGATTATCAACTACAGGAGCTGTTGCGTTATAGCTTTCTAGCCAAGAGTACCTATGAGTATCACCCGCGTAGCCGGCAGAAAAGATACAGTGACCAGGCTTTATTGTCACTGATAAAAGTAGTCAAAAAGCGTAATCCTAGCCTTTGGCTACCTGCCATGACCGATACGTTAAAAATCAAATATGGTCTTGCTGGTAAACCATAAACGTGTATACGGCTAATGAAAGAACATAATCTGCTGGCGCGTAAATATAACCTGCGAGCAGGCAAGTATGGATTCATCAAAAGGTCCTCAAGTCAAAAAGGTCAAGAATCGCTTCCAACAAAAGTTTAAGACCGATCAACCTTACCAAAAAGTAGTCACTGATATTAGTTAGTTCCGCTATGGCAACAAGAGCATAAGTGAACTGATATATATTATGAATGAGGAGGTAAAAGTGTGTAGCAAGGATCTTTATTTTGATTATTGATTAATGATTGTGGGGGTCGTAGTAGCTCCAATTAGTCTTAAAAATAACTCGCTAGCGTTTTGCAGCACTCATTAAACGTGAGCCGCAACGCTAACAAATTGAAAAATTAGGCAAAAAAATAGCGTTAAACGCAATATCGTCTAACACCAATCAACAATTATGAGATAACTAATCTCATTGCCCTTAGCTAGAAAGCTTTGTTAACATCCATTGCAAGTTTGGTAATCACTGTGGTGATTCTTCAAGTCGTTGTACACGTGCTATGCAAGGTGATTGATAAGCATTTCTTTGATAAGAAAGAGCTGTTAAACGCAAGTATGGTAAAGCACAGTTTAAAACTGTGCTTTTTTAGTAATTGGTCTAATTGTGAAGCTGAAAAATAAACAAAAATAAAAGTCCGTTTTAACGGGCTTTTAATATACTATACGGTTTAAATTTCACAAAATATAGTAAATTTATTACTACAAAATTTACTAAACAATTCTGGTCCAGAAATGTAATCTACATTTTTTGTAGACAATTCTTGTAAACTTGTCATTAATTCCATGATGTATAACCTCGATTCAAAAAATAATATTATTCAGATAATGATCATTATCTGAATAAAAAATACATCTTTTACAACTAAAAATAAAATAAAGATGTATAATTTATTAAAATGTTTTTATAAAACTAATTAGAGAGCGAGTGTGTATCAATATGAGGTATCTGTATATAAATAGCAAGTTGGACATTGGAAATAAAGAATATCAAACATCTATATTACCGACAGAGCTTAAAGACATAAAAAATTATAATATCTCAAGATCTAGCAATAATTATTATCTACAATTTAATTTTAATAAATTTGATAATTTACCACATCAAGGATTTAAAATTCATATATCAGCAACAATATTTAATTATCAAAAAGTTCTTGATTTGATTTTTGATTTTTGTAATAAGCACAAGATTAGTTTCAAATGCATATCTAATCTCAATGAATTACGTAAAAACTTTTCTGGAATAAGTAGTCTATGGTCTACTGGCAAATTTATAACAATGTATCCCAAAACAAATGATCAATTTGTTTCCATTATAAAGCAGTTATATTGCATTGATGCTTTAAAGGTTGAGGAAGGGATACATGTTCTGACTGATAAGCGCTATGAAAATTCAAATAACATTTTTTATCGATATGGAGTAATTAGAGGAAATGATAAATATATTTATAATCAAAAGAAAGAGCGACTTTATGAAGACTATCAAGTTCTAAGTTATAGGTTACCTCAATTTATAAATGAACCATTCCCTACAAATAAAGTAAAGATTAATGCTAAATATGTATATAAAAAATATATTCCTATTAAGGCTTTAAATTCAAAAGCAGCGGGTTCTGTTTTTTTTGCTAAAACAAAAGATGGAAAACTTTGTGTATTAAAGACAGCTGCTTATGGATATTCTGATGGAGAAACAACTCCAATTGAAAAACTAAAAAATGAGAAGCATATAATTAAAAAACTGAAATTGAATTTTATTCCTGAGTACATTGAAGACTTCTACGAAGGAGAAGATTATTTTCTGGTTGAGAGTTATATGCAAGGAATGGAAGTAGGCGACTTTAGAGCACTTCCACAAAATAATTTTAAAACTCAAAAATCATCGAAGGTAACAATTAAATTTAAAAAAATAATAAATGATTTAATTAATAAAGTAAACAAGCTACACGATATGAATATTTTTATTGGTGACATATCGAGCAAGAATATTATCGTTAATCCGAATACAGATACGGTATTATTTATAGATCTTGATCAAACTCATTTTATTAGGAATAACAATTTAACGGATAAGGCTTTTTACAGGACTCTTGGATATTTTGATAATAAAATTTCAAATTTAATGCCAAAAGAGCAAGACTTAGAACAGCTTGGATATTTGCTTATTGCTTTTTTCTGTAAAGCAAACATGTTTTTGGGTGTTGATACTTCTGGAAATACAACAATTAGATTTTTTGAAAAATTTGCTAAAGAAAACGAAATTCCACAATTTTTTATTAATATGTCATTAAATTTAATCAGATATCATAATATTGATTTGAAAAATATAACAGATGAACTAAATAGTAATAGTAAAATTTGTTATAAAGAAACTAAACAGCCACTATTTCCTGGCAAACTGTATAAAAAATTAAGTAAGACTCTTCAATGTGCTAAACTTGACAAATTATATATAAATAAAAAGATAGATATTACTAAGGATAATGACTTCATCCATTCTGATAAATTAAAGTTTGTCTGGCTAAACATAATAAGAAATAATCAAAACGTTGAGAAATACTTTGAAAAAAAGGAAATAAGATGTAAAGTTTGGAATTCATTATACTGCATTGAAGAAAAGCTTAATTTATTGGCGAAAAATGAAAAAGTAGAGCATCTTTATTTAGAAAATATAATTAATTTAATTTCCTGTTCTATAGAAATTGCACATAAATATGGCTGTTCTGAAGAGAAACTTTTGAAGTTGGAAAATGTAATTAATTTGGTTATTAAAGAGTATCAAGTATCGGCGTATGGAAATATAGGCTATAAAGTTACCTATTTATCAAAATATTTATCACCGTATCTAAGTGATGGCACGGCAGGTATTCTTTATGTACTCTTGAATATAAAAAAATACTTTAATATTAATACATATAATAAATTAATATTAAAACTAGCAAGAAGCTTAAGCAAAAATACAATTCCTAAGAATGCTTCTCTATATCATGGACTTGGAGGAATAATTTTATCATTAGTAAAATATAGAAAAGGATTTTCAGATACATCGTTAGATTGTAAAATTAAACAAATGATAAGTAACTTGGAATATTATGCCATAGAATATGATGATAACACTTACATAATTTCTCCTACTTATACCCAAGGAACACTTGACTTTGAAAATGGCAATGAAGGTATTTTATTTGCTTTAGATTTTGCAAAAGTGATGTTTTGATTCTAGGAGGGAAATTATGAGACTAAAAGACTTTATTAAATCGAATGTATGGCTATCAATACTAGTAAGTACAATTGCAGTTTTGGCATGTTCTTGCCAAGCTTACGAAAACTACCTAATATCACCAATGACAAATTCATTGCGTAACTCAATGCTTAATTCATTTATTTACTTCGTCTTTATGAATGTTCTAATGGCAGCTTTGGGCTATTTGTTAAGATACTTATTAGGTTATTTATTTGTTAAACAATCTCAAGGATACATACATCAGATAAGAAATAAAATTACAAATAAATACTTTTTAACCAAGTATAATACAACTCCAGTTTCTGAAATGCAAAACAGGTTGACCAATGATATTAATATGTTAAGTGACTCTTATTTAGATTCCTTGATTAATATTCTTGTAACAGTTTTAGATATTGTATTTTCTTCGGTTGTAATTATAAAGTTTAACTTTTATTTGGTATTTCTAATTTTAGGTCTAGCTAGTATGGTCTTATTCATTCCAAAATTGATTTCTGAGCCTTTACAAAAAGCTACTAATGAGGTTTCACTAAAAAATAGTAGGTATCTTGACATTATTGATAAATGGCTAAGTGGGCTTGCAACTTTGCAGCGTTATCATGCTTCCAAACGAATGATAGCAACTTTAAGCTTTAATTCACACCAGTTGGAACAGGCAACTGTTAATAAAGAAGCAAAGTCAGATATTTTATATTCAATTAACACTGCGGTAAATATGTTGGCCCAGGGATTAGTTGCAATGACCTCTGGTATTTTAGTACTAAATAAGCAAATTGAATTTGGAGCCTTTTTTAGTATTCTAGATTTAACTAGTCTTATTTTTAGTCAACTGTTATCATTGACAACGTTTATTTCTAAAGTACAATCATCGAAGAAACTAAATAAACGTGTACTAAAAAGTTGTTCTTTCTTACTAGCAAAAACAAAAAATGTTGAGAACTTAAATTTCTTTGACAGCTTATCGATTAAAGATTTAGCAGTACATTTTGATAATGGTGAAAATATTTGCTATCCGAATATAAAAATTAAAGCGGGTGAGAAAATTCTGCTTTCTGGTGATAGCGGGACTGGGAAATCTACCTTATTTAAATTGATTCTTGGTGAAATTTCTCCATCGAATGGTGAAATTGTTTTTAAAAATGGAGTCGGTAAAGTAATTAATCCTGACTTAACTCAAATAGGTTATATACCACAAAATCCTAAACTTTTTCCAGGAACTATAATTGAGAATATAACTATGTTTGATTCTCAATTAAATAAATCGGCCAATATTTGGGCAAAGCGTGTACAGTTAACAAGTGATCTAGCAAAGTTTCCAGCTGGAATTGATACTGTAGTTGACTTAGATAAAGGCAATCTTTCAGGAGGACAGTGTCAAAAAATAGTGCTTGCTAGAACTGAAGTTTACAATAGCAAGATAGTGTTAATTGATGAAGGTACATCTGCGATTGATTCGACTGCAACACAAGTAATTTTACAAAATTTACTTAAAAGTAGTGCAACCATCATTTTTATTGCTCATAATTTAACTCCTAAGATGCATAAAATATTTGATCGCGAGATTCATCTTACAAGCAACAAATAGTAATAGTATCTAATCGTAATAATAAAGCTAAAAAATTCTAGAATAACTTTGAAGTGCTCCATAATTGTTAGACATAGAACTAACAATAACAATTAGGAGCACTTTTTGTATGATTAAATATTACACTGAACTAAAAATAGAAATTGTTATTAAGTATCTTAATGGTAGAGAATCTACTACTGCACTAGCAAAAAATTATTAGATAAGTTTATCCATTATTACTCAGTGGATTAAAGCTGCTCAAGCTAATGGTTTATCTAGTTTAAAAGTTAAGCGTAGACATCAGAGTTATCCTCTGGAATTTAAGCTGGCTGTGGTAAGATACTATCTAACAAAACAAGATAATCTTGCAGCTGTAGCGACCCATTTTAAAATTAATCGCTCCCAGGTTCTCAGATGGAATAGAAAGTTTAATGATGAAGGAATAGCTAGACTTAAGCCTAAGGCAAAAGGACGGCCGGCTAAAATGTCCAAAGAACGTAAGAAAATAAGCATAAGTCATTACCATTATCAGAGCGAGAACAATACGAACAAGCTATTCTAGAACGTGATGCCAAGATTAAGAATTTAGAAATTGATAATTTGATCTAAAAAAAGTGGCTGCTCGGTATCCAAAATATCCAACTGCCAAAAAACAGAAATAATTTTAGATATTCGGGCGCAATATCAAGATATTAAACTAAATACCTTATTGAAAAAATTAAACCTGAAACGACCAACTTACTATGATAACTTGAAAAATAGAATTAAGCAGCTCTATTATGAAGAGAGTCATGAAACATATGGGCTATCGACGAGTTTGGAAAGCACTAGCAGATTTAGGCTATCATTTAACGCAAGGAATAGTTAGAAGAATCATGCGTCAAATGGGTCTTAAAACTAAGATTTATCATAAACAGACGGCTCGTTATAGTTCTTATCATGGCACTGTTGGTAAAATTCCGCCTAATATCCTTAAACAAAAATTCACTGAAACCAAACCTTATCATGTCTTATATACAGATATTACAGAATATAAACTGCCTACTGGCCAGAAAGTTTATATTTTACCAGTAGTTGATGAAGCCAGTTTAGAAATTCTAGCTTGTCAGGTAAATTATTCACCTAATCCACCTTTAGTTTTAGATATGTACTGAACTTAAGAGCAACTTACCAAACCCTAAGCAAGCTCAGCAGTTGATTTACATACTGACCAAGGAATACAATCTCAAAGCCCGAGTTATCAACTTAGATTAAAGCAAATGAACATTACGCAAAGCATGTCACGTAAGGGTACCTGCCATGACAATGTCCCAGGTGAGACAATCTTTAACTTAATGAAGCGCTAAGCAATTAACCGACTAAAAATTGAAACCTTAACAGAAATGAAAGAAGTTTTGCATAAATATGTCTATTGGTATAACAACATCAGAAGATTAAACAAACTAAAATACACGACCCTGGTAAAATACCGGAATCGTGTATTAGCAATAATGTAAATTTAAAAATGTCTAACTTTTTTGTTGTACTTCAGATTGAATCCTTTTTTATTTAAATTTTTTAAATTTCAAATAGTTGAGCTTAAGCTAATTAAATTTTTTCCAGGCAGTTTCTATTTGGTTATAGGTTAAGGCTGAAGTATTTGGAAATAGCAGTTTTGCTTCATTCAGCTCATTTTTGGCACCAACGCCAACAGAAAGTGCACCTGCACTATTTATTGCTTTAATACCGGCGATCGAATCTTCAATTCCAACACAATCTTTGGGCTCTACATTGATAGCAGATGCAGCTGCTAGAAAAATATCTGGGGCAGGTTTTCCAGACATTACTTTGCTTGGATCAGCAATTGCATCAAAAACAGAATTTAATTGCAGTTTTTCTAAAATATAAGGGCCATTAAGACTGGCTGAAGCTAGTGATAATTTAACATTATGTTGTTTAAATTGGGAGATTAAATCAGATATTCCCGGAAGAATATTTTGTGGTGTTAAACTAGCAAGTAATTTACGAAAGACGTTATTCTTTTCGTCAGTCATTTCTTGAAAATTCGCATCACTAACTTTAATATCAAGATAGTTTAAGATTGCTGTTAAAGAGTCCTTACGACTAACTCCTTTAGTTTGTTTTTCTAATTCGTCAGGCAAATCACGGTTAAAATGATCTTTAATTAACTTGCGCCATGCCTGAAAGTGGTAAACGGATGTATCGGCAATTACGCCGTCAAGATCAAACAGTACGCCTTTCATTTAAGAACTTCCTTTCACTTGCTAATGGTGTTTGTACCATGATTTCTTTGATTTTTGCAAAATCATCATCTGAAATATTGATAAATGGGAGCATTACGTTCATCTCGGTTAAAGAACTGCCACCAAAAGTCTCCAGATTCTTAGGATCTTTCAAAAAGCCAAATACATCGTTGATTGGTTCTAATTTTTTAACTAATTCTTGATCAGCCATAATTTGTTTAGCTGGCATTGCCAAATTGTAATATTCAATGTAACTAGTTACTGGTTGGTAGCTAATAGTGTATTTTCCGCCGGTGAGGGTCAATGGTAAGCTTTCGCTAACGCCATTGACTTGCACTTGACCGTTATTCCGAGGCAATTTAACCGTTACTGTTTGTCCAAATGGAATTGTTAAGTTAATTTCAATTGTATGCTTTTCGTCTTTTTCAAGTTGATATTCAACTTGGAGATCACCATATGAACTTTCATAATGGCCTTGAACATGTTTGAGACGATAATCAAATCGTGGTGCAAACTCAACTTTTTGATAGCCGTTTTGTTGTTTATGGAGTCCAAGAACTTGTTGATAAACCCACTGCATGATTGCTCCGATAGAGTAATGATTTAATGAATTCATTCCTTCAGGATTCATTGAACCGTCAGGTAAAACTGAGTTCCAACGTTCCCAGATGGTAGTAGCCCCAAGGTTAACGGCATAAAGCCAACTTGGAAAATCTTCGTTTAAGAAAATTTGTGTAGCCAGTTTATGCTCACCGTTTTCTGACAATACTTGACAAATCAATGGGGTACCCACAAAGCCAGTCTTTAGATGATTATTATCTTTGCCAAGGCGCGTCACCAAATCACTTACGACACGCTTTTTCTGTTCTTCAGGGATCAGATTAAAGCGCAGTGCTAATGCATAAGCAGTTTGTGTGTCGATTGCTAAGCGCCCATTATGCGTGATATATTCAGATCTAATAGCCTGCTTGATAGCTTTAGCCTGTTCAGCGTATTTGTGGGCATCTTCTTGATGACCTAAAACTTTAGCGGCGGCAGAAACGATTGAACTTGAGTAGTAATAGTAAACGGAGGCAATGAAGTCTTCATCAGTTTTACCAGTAGGCATTGCCGGATTTTCACCATCAAGTGATAGCCAATCACCAAATTGGAAGCAACCTGTCCAAAGATTTGGCTTTGAGGTCGATTGACTAATCCAGTCAACCCAAGCTTTCATACTAGAATAGTTTTGCCTTAAAATTGCTGGATCACCGTATGCTTCATAAACTGTCCACGGAATGACAGTCGCAGCATCGCCCCAAATAGCGGCTCCACCACTGTCGTTACCCATTGCTGGGGCATACATGGTAAGCATTCCATCATGATTATTTTGCTCGATTTGCATGTCACGGGCATACTTCTTAAAGAATGCGTATGCGTCCATGTTCAAGATGGCAGTGCCTGAAAAAATGTCCGCATCCCCAGACCAACCGAGGCGTTCATCACGCTGTGGACAATCTGTTGGAACGTCAAAGAAGTTGCTCTTTTGACTCCACATTACGTTAGCTAACAGGCGATTAACCTTGGTATTATCTGTCTTAATGGCCCCGGTAGTTTTCATGTCTGAATAGATCACCGCTGATCTAAAATCTTCCTTAGTTAGTGGTTTAGTATTGCCGGTAACTTTGACATAGCGGTAGCCGTAATAAGTGAAGTGGGGACGAACCCATTTTTGATCACCATTTGAAGTGTAGTGAAATGCTGCCCGAGCCTCTCTTAAATTGTCACGGTAAAAATTACCATTTTGCAGGATTTCGCCAACCTGTAATTTAAGCGAAGCGCCGGCATTTTCCCGGTTAAAGAATTCTGGCCATCCAGCATGA
This sequence comes from Lactobacillus sp. ESL0246, assembly GCF_003692965.1. Taxonomy (GTDB): domain Bacteria; phylum Bacillota; class Bacilli; order Lactobacillales; family Lactobacillaceae; genus Lactobacillus. Next base: position 250,084 of record NZ_REHC01000006.1, read on the forward strand.
TTTTGACCAAAATCTAAGACCGTTTCACCAGCAGGTGTCGTAATTATTTCTTTAACTGGAAGATATTCATTGACCTTAAGAGGTAAACTTAAACGATCATGTAGAATTTCCTTAGAGTGATCGAGCACGGTTACTGGCTGCCAGTCAGCTATTACATGAGTATCATCATAATCTTCACCGTAATAGATAGTCGACTTAGTGATTTTACCTGAAGTAGTTTTCCAGGAAGCATCACTTAAAATTGTTTCCGTTGAATTATTAGTGTATTGAACATGTAATTCGGCAATAGCCATTTGGCGATCGCCATAGATGTTGTCTTGTCCGCCATCAAAACCAAAGTTGCCTTTATACCAACCATCACCAAGAGAAATCAGTAATTCTTGATCAGAGGATTTTTGGAGAAATCTAGTTACGTCATAAGTTTGCACTTGAACTAATCGGTCATAAGCGGTTACACCTGGGGCTAATAATTCATTGCTAACTTTCTCCTTATTCAAATAGACTTCATAAACTCCCAGGCCAGTAATGTAAAGACGAGCACTTTTTACCGGCTTTTTTAACGCAAAGTTCTTTGCAAGCAAAGTATTTTGAAGATCTTTATTAGAATTGCCAATCCAACTAGCAGTGAACGGCTCAACCATTTTACCTGTTTCAAAGAAACTATTTTTACTGCTTTCATCGTTAGCATTTTTTACAGAAACGGTTAATTCGTAGCGCGTTCTAGGCTGCAAGTTAATCGCAAAATCAAAAAAGTTATTATTATAATCTTGCCAGTCTGAATCGTAAATTTCTTTATCAGCTTTAACAACGATTCTTTTCTTTGTGTTTTGCATAGCGGCAGAACTAGTAAGATTAAATTCAACCCGTAAATGATTATCTAAATCATAACCAAGTGGCTCGGTCATATGATTAATTGTAATCTGATTAATTTCAATCATTATTTTACTCTCTTTCTATAGACGGGTATCGAAACGACCGCAGAAAGGATCTACTGGGTTTTTACCGAGAAATTTTTCTTGACCCATCATTTTCTTCAATAAGGCATCAATAGTAACATCGTTGCCAGTATAAGCATTAACGTAAGTTGAAACCATCGGAATATCAAAGAGGTGGTAAGGATTGCAAGTGGAAACAAAGACAGTTGGGATGTCTTTCATGAACCATGGTGCATCTGCGGCCATCAAGTGAATCCAATCTAATCTAGTGGTAGTTTGGTTACTTGCAGTTTCAACGTTGGCAACGTAAAAGGCAAGGTCAAAACGCTTCTTTTCAAATTGGACGCCACCTTCAAAAACTTCTTGGAAATCTAAGTGCTTTCGATCAAAGACGGAAACCTGGAATCCTTTTTCTTCAAGTTTTTCTTTAAATTTGGCCGTTACTTTACCGCCTTCTTTAAAGCCACCATCATCTGTATCACCTAAAACGACAAGCCGAACTCGTGGATATTTCTTCGGTGTTATTGGCAGTAATTGATCACGATCCTTAACAAGAGTGACTGATTCTTCAGCAACCTTAGCAGCAAGCTTTTCGTGTTCTGCCAGCTTTAAATCAAAATTACTTGATGAAGGTTCACAAAGTTCACCTGCGGTATTCATCACGCCTTGTGCTACCTTAGTTGCGATAATTCTAGTAACAGCCTCATCAACGCGTGACATTGGAATGGTTCCGTTAGCTACGGCATCAGTAATAAATTGATAATCTTCGTCAATGTCTTTATTAAAGAGAATCATGTCAATACCGGCATTGATTGTTGCAGGTAAGGCTTCTGATCGCTTCATTGTTGCGTTATAACCAATCATTGGCGTTGCATCAGTAATGGTTAAGCCGTTGAAGTTCAAAACTTTCCGAAGTAAGCCGTTAATTAAAAGCTTAGAAGTTGAAGCAGGTCTTAAATCTTTATCTTCAATTCCTGGCTCAAGTCGGCGTTCCCAAGCAGGCTGCATAATATGAGCAATCATGATACTTGGCAAACCATTATCAATTAAGTGGTGATAAATTTCTCCGTAGGATTTCATCCATTCATCAGCGGAAAGCGAATTAATCGAACTTAATAAGTGCTGGTCACGTTCATCGACACCATCACCAGGGAAGTGTTTGGCAACAGGAATAACGTGGTTAGCATTTAGTCCGGCAATTTGAGCGTCAGACATTCTAATTACTCGTTCTTTATTACTGCCATAAGTTCGGACATTCATAATTGGATTACGAAAGTTTTGGTCCAAGTCGACGATTGGTGCAAATGACATGTTGCCACCAACTTGTTTTGCTTCGTAACCGGAGACATCTCCTAAATTATAAGCGTTTTGAGCGTTATCGGTTGCAGCAATCTGCAATGGGCGGCCAAACCACGTACCAGCATTTACAAGCCCATTACCACCGGCTTCAAGATTAGCTGCGATTAAAAGAGGAATATCACTTGCCTTTTGTGAAGTTGCAATTTCGTGTTGCAGTTTTTTGGCATCATCAGGACGGTACATAATTCCACCTGGTTGATATTTTTCGACAAATGCTTTCAAGTCCGTGTTTTCTTCGTCTTCGCCGATGACAAAGAAAAGTTGACCAATTTTGGCATCGGTTGACATGCTTGCTACTTTTTGCTTAACAAAGTCAATTTGCGCAGCAGACAAGTTATAAGGTTTTTTAGATAGGTCTGTCATATTTTTCCTCCGTGTGCTATAAATATAAATTGATTTAAGATTTATTTTAATCTAGTGTTAGCGGTTCTGCTATTGCCAAAAATCATAAATATTGTATTGATTTCACAGATTTTATTTTGAAACAGAGAGTAAAGTTTAAATAAACAGCACACTACCAACGAAAGAAAGGAGTAAGCATTTTGAAAGAAGAAGTATTGCGCCTATTACGAAAAAATAATTCACCTCGAAATTGGTCAGATGTTCTTGCTACGGTTGAAAAAAACGGTAATCTGACAAAAAAAGTTGGACAAATCGAGAATGAACCAATCTACCGTTTCTTTGATACCTATTCGGATGATCTAACACTTAATAGCAGTTCTATTTCGATTGCAGTACAACCGACTAACTCTTTTATTCCATATCATATTCATGATTATGTTGAAATAATGATCCCACTAATTGAAGACTGTGTGGTGGTTTTAGAGCATTCCGAAATTAAAGTTAAACAAAATAACTTGATTTTTATGGGAAACAGAACTATTCATAAAGTTAAGCCAATTAGTAAAAAAGGAGTGGTTGTTAATATTGCATTACGAAGTTCAGCTTTTTCTTTAAACGAGCTTGACTATTTAAACCATCGCGAAAATGGCTCTAACATTTCTAATATCTTATTTTCACTTTTATCCAATGAGGAATATGGTGAGGGTCGTTATAGTCTATTTGAAGTTAACCATGATGTTAAAATTACTAATTTAATCTATGATATTATTTCAGAATACTATCACCCTGATATCCAGTCCGATCAGTTGATTCGGTTGGAAATGTTAACGTTATTTTCGCTATTAATTAGGCAAGCAGCTAACGCTGAAATCAAGGTAAAAGATTTTCGAAAGAAAAACAATAACTTACTATCACTTCTTTTATATATTGAAAAACACTACAGTAACATTACATTGCAAAAAATGGCCACCCACTTTGGCTTTAATCAGAATTATTTATCGGACTATCTAAAAAAGCATACTGGTAAGACCTTTATCCAATTAGTGCATTTGCAACGAATCAATGTTGCAGCCGAATATCTAACTTATACGACAGCGCCAATTGAAAGGATTGCTACTAGGGTAGGTTACGAAAATCCTTCGTATTTTTATAAAATTTTCAAAAAGTATTTTGGGATTTCACCAGCTGAATATCGTCAAAAAAATAGTTAAAAAAATGACTAGTAAGGCAACATACTGGTCATTTTTATTTTTTGTTATTCATTAAAAACTGGGAAATGGATATAGTTTCTCTGTTTTTTGAATATGGCATTTCTATATTTCGGCTAATATACTTAATTAAAAATGAAAGATATTAATAAATAAGGAGTATAGGAATGAAAACTTTTCAAGCATGGCTAGAAAAATATCTAGTTCCATTTTCAAACAAACTAGGACAGAATAAAGTCTTACAAAGTATTTCTTCGGGTATGATCATGACTTTACCAGTAACAATTGGAGCATCTGTTTTTTCAATTTTTGCTAGTTTTCCTATTAAGTCAGTGGCAAACTGGTTTGCTATAGTAGGTATTACACCGTCAATGGCATCAATTGTTAATGGTACTATGAATATTCTGGCAATGTTTATTGCTTTTACTATAGCATATAGTTATGCACAAAAATGTGAAGCAAATGGTACAGTTGGGGGATTATTTAGTTTAGCAAGTTTCTTTATCTTAATGCCACAAACATTGCCGGGGAAGAAACCAATCAATGCTTTTCAAATTACTTACTTGGGTAGCCAAGGAATTATTGTAGCAATTTTATTATCAATATTTATTGGCGTGTTATACGTTAAGCTGTATAGAAATAAAAAACTAACTATAAAATTACCTGATTCAGTCCCAAGTATGGTTAGTTCGTCAATTGAACCGTTAATTATTGGAATTATTATATTTACTATTGTATTTATTATTAGAGCAATTTTTGATTATTCATCTTTTGGAAACGTTTTTGATTTTATTAATAAATTGATCACGGCACCTTTATTGCATGTCGGCGGTTCTCCAATTACTCTAATTTTAATTATGGTTTTATCAAATGTACTGTTTACTTTTGGTATTCACCCAGCTGCTATTCAGTCTGTCATTATTCCGATTGTGATCTCAATGATGGTCAGCAGCACGCCCGCTTATCAAGCCGGTAAAACGATCCCGTTTTTGAGTAACTTAGTTGTGTTTGCCTTTTCAAATAATGATGCGGCTGGCGCTACTTTGAGTTTAGTATTAATTGCCTTAATCTTTGGTAAATCTAAGCGTTATAAAGAGTTTTTTAAAGTTTCAGCTTTACCAAACATCTTTAATATTAACGAACCAATCATTTTTGGGATGCCAATTGTTTTAAACCCATTAATGTTTATTCCATTTATTTTATCAAGCTTTGTTTCAAGTGGGGTAGCTTTATTAGCTGTCAAAATAGGCTTTATTACCAACTATAATCCTAGCCTTGGAATGGGAATGCCTTGGACAATGCCTAAGTTAATTGCGGATGCAATGATTATGGGCTGGCAAGGTGCTGTCGTTTGGCTAATCAATTTTGCCTTAATGTTTGTCATTTATCTTCCATTCTTTAGAGTTGCTGACAAGCAGGCCTTAGAGGAGGAAAATAGCAAAAATGACTAATCAGTTTCACCTTAAAGAAGATTTTCCGCAAGATTTTTTGTGGGGTGCAAGCACATCTGCCTTTCAAGTAGAAGGTGCTGCTAATGAGGATGGTAAAGGACTTACAGTTGCCGATCTTCGTTCACAAAAAAGTAAGTATTTGGATACCTCAGTCGGTGTGGATCACTATCATCATGTTGAAGAAGATGTGGAATTAATGGCAAAGCTTGGTCTTAAGAGCTACCGTTTTTCTATTTCATGGGCACGAATTTTTCCCAATGGTAATGATCAAGAGCCTAATCAAAAGGGGATTGCTTTTTATAATAAGTTAATTAACCTTTTAGTTGAAAATAATATTGAACCGATAGTGACTTTATTTCATTTTGATTGCCCGGTTGGCATAATTAAGGAATATGGAGGCTGGTCCAATAGACGGGCGATTTTTGATTATTATTGTTATGCCAAAACCATTCTAGAATTATTTGGTGACCGTGTTAAGTACTGGCTTACAATTAATGAACAATCTCTTATTGCTAATGTCCCAGCAATGAACGGCATAATGGATGCAGATAAACATCAGCTTCGGCAAAAAGGGGAGAATTCCAATTATTACATGTTTTTGGCTCAGGCTAAAGTTTATGCGCTATGTCATGAATTGTATCCAGATAGTAAAATCGGACCAGCAGTTTCTTATATGACTAATTTCCCCTATGATCATACTTCTGCCAATGTATTAAAAAGTAAATCAATGGAAGATATGATTTCTTTTATTGATATGGATGTGGCACTACGGGGCGAATTACCATCATATTATAAGCGCTACCTGAAGGACAGTGATATTGAGCTTGACTTGCAAGATGGAGACAAGGAAATTTTACAAAAAGGTAAGGCTAACTTTTTAGGATTGAATTGGTACACAACTTCAGTATTTAAGTTGAGTCAAAAGCAAAGCCCTAAAATGCTTGATGGAGTCATTTCAAATGTTGAAAAAGTCAGGGATGATCGCTTGATGAATTCTGAATGGGATTTTTCATATGATCCAGTTGGATTACGGTTTGCCTTACAAAAAGTTAATGATCGTTATCCCAATATTCCAATTATTATTACTGAGTGTGGCTGGCCCGAACGTGAAAAACTAGAAGATGGTAAAGTTCACGATGTAAAACGAATTAAATATTTAAATGGCCATATTTATGAATTGCGTGAAGCAATTAAAGATGGAGTAAACATTATTTCATTTAATCCATGGTCATTTTTAGACTTATTAAGTGTAAATGATGGGATGGACAAGCGTTACGGTTTAGTTTTTGTTAATCAAGATAATCATGCTGAAAAAGATTTGGCACGCTACCCTAAAGATAGCTATTACTTTTATCAAAAGGTAATTGCAACCAATGCACAAAATGTTGTGAAGTTAAACATTGATGAAGATAAAAAGGAGATTTAAAAATGGCTAAAAAACTATTATGCTGTGCTGTTCTGCAGGAATGAGTACGAGTTTATTAGTAACTAAAATGAAAAAAACTGCAGAAGAGCAAGGTAAGGATGTCGAAATATTTGCTGTTCCAGCAGCTGAAGCAGATGACAAACTTACGCAAGACAATATCAATTGCATTTTGCTTGGACCACAAGTTCGTTATATGGAAAATGAATTTAAGCAAAAAGTAGAAGGTAAAAATATTGGTTTAGCCGTTATTGACATGCAAGCGTATGGTTTAATGGATGGATCTAAAGTTCTTGCGCAAGCATACCAAATAATGGGTGAATAACAATAGTTAAGTATTAAAAAAGTCATGCCTATTAGGCTGGCTTTTTTATTTTGAAAAACTGTGATTTAAGCATAATGATATGCCCCCCGAAATTGTCTTAATTTCGGAGATCATATCAAATCCTATCCCCTTTATTATACTGAATGGAATGTTTCTGCAATGGTAGGTGATCAAATTCATGATGAACCATACGCTGCTGCAATGGTAGCTAAAACATTAGCCGATAATGATGGTCTAGTTGAGGGCTATTCATTCTTTACTTTCACTGATATTTTTGAAGAACAATATCAAAAACCGGGGGTATTTCATGGCGGCTATGGCTTGCAAACTGTTCAGGGCATTGAAAAACCTGTATATCGTATTTTTGAAATTTACCATCAATTGGGTATGCAACGACTGAAAGTTATAGATAAGAATCAGGGAACAGCTGAGGTATTGGCAGTTCAAAAGCAAAAAGATTTGCAGGTACTTGTATATAACCATAATGTACCTAGTAGAAAAATAGCGTCAGAAAAAGTGGTAATAAATATTGCTAAAAAGAAGAACTATAAAGCTATTTTACAAAGAATAGATCAAAATCATGCTAATTCATTTGGAAAATGGCAAGAAATAGGTGAGCCAGAATATCTTAAGCAAGCAGAGGTTGATGAGCTACGTAAATCTTTCGAGCTTCAAGATCAAGAAATCGAAATTGGAAAAGGCCAGATTATTTTGGAAATGCCACCGCATTCATGCGCCTTTACCATTATCCACAATTATTTTGCCTAGAAAAAGATAAATTGCTTTTTAAGTGTAATATTTTGTGGCTTTAATCATAATTAAATTACACAACAATAAATTTAATTAAAATTGACAAATCTAGCTGATAAGTTTAGAAAAAAGTTTGCTAATGCTTACGTTTGTAAACACTTAACAATAACAACAAATTTTCACATTAAATTCAGAAAGAGGCAAATTTGGGGATTAAATAACCTGAAACTCAATCATTTTTCACTTGAAAAACGGTATAATTGGCAAAGAAGAGAAAGGAGTTTTTTACTAATGATGTGTGATAATTTGTTTTTTAAGATTGTTTGGGTAATTGTCTATGGTATTACTGCTTACTTTACTTTTACCGACAAGATGATGATGGCAATGTACTGGATGGCTGGGGGAATGTTTGCTCAAGCCGTTGTTGATCTTATTTATCATTTTTGGCCAAGAAAATAGCTTAAATACTAAAAAAGACAGTCTGAAGACTGCCTTTTTTATTGGTCATTTTCTTTTAAAAAACTTTGAATTATTTTTTCGCGAATAGTTAGAAAAATTTGATTATGACCAGTGGGATGAACTCTGTTGGTCAGTAAAATCAATCCTGATTTGCGCACACGATCAAGTAAAATTAAGACACCAGTAAAACCAGTATGAAGAATAATTGGATAATGGTATAGGGGATCGAAACGAAGGTCCCAACCCCAAGAGCGTGGTTTTAATCCTACTTTATTTTTGTTATCGAAAAGTTGAGCAACGATATCTTGACTAAAGGGTAGGATATCACGATCGATACCAAGATAGCCTTTACAAATTTTTACTATATCATTTAGAGTTGAAAAAAGGCCGGCAGATCCACAGTCGCTTCCCAATTGCTGTGCTTTAGGATCATGAGGTATTCCTTGTAAAACTTCTCCATTAAATAAAGCTGTTGGTACGCAAGCACTTTTTGTAGGATGAAAAGTAGTATTTGTTAATTTCATAACATCAATTATTTCTGCTTGACCAACTTCTTGGACGGGTTTACCAAAAATCTTTTTAATTACTAAGCCCAATAAAATAAAATTAGTGTCAGCGTAACGCATTTTATGTTCAAATTCATTTGTAACTGGAAGGTGAATAATTGCGTCTAAAAGTTTATCATGGCTAAGTTCATCTCGGTGTTCTATCCATCCACGAATCCCACTTGTATGAGTCATTAAGTGAAAAAGTCTCACTCGCTCATCGGTGAATTCAGGAATAAATTGGTGAAGTGGTTCGGAAAAATTGAGTTCATTTTCTTGATAAAGTTTTAATAAAATATTTTCTGTAATTAATACTTTGGTTAAACTTGCTAAATCATATTCTGCAAATGGACTGAGTTGAGTTACGGTGGGGTAAATACTTGCAAAACCAATTGTTGATGTAAAAATTTGTTCATTATTAATAAAAGCGTAGTTAACACCGGGAACTACACGTTCTGAGACCATTGATTCAATTAAAGTTTGTGTGGCTGAATAATCAATCATTGAAAAATTCTTTCTTAATTATGTTTGGATACTCAGTCTATTATATCTAATTTGGTATCTTAATGGCCAAAATTATTCTATAGTTTAATTTTGATTTTTTTGGTGCAATTTTCGATTTAATGATCTAACAGTCATCTTTGCCCTAATTATACTTACAGACCAAACAATTAAATAAATAATACAAAAATTAATGGTAAAGTCAAGCAGTTTATACCAATTAGCAAAAATACTCATGATACTTAGTGAAGAATAAGTAATACAGAAATGGACTAAGGTTTGTTTAGTAATGCTCCAAGTCTCTACTTGATAAATAAGACTGCTGCAACCAAAGATGATTCCAATTAACGCCCAAATAAATAAGTCAACCAAATTTACCGAAACAGAATTCTGAAAAAAGTGTTCAAAGTTTGATAATGAAGAGAAAGGATTGAAAGAGGGACTAAAAATAAGGTATGAGAGTATGCCAATATTGACTCCAATTGGAGCGGACCAAAGAGCTAACTTAAAAATTTTTTTGCAAAGGTTCATGATAAAAACTCCTTTTTGATTTTTTGCATATAACGGCGTGAACTATAGGTTGTATGGCCATTTTTAAAAATAATTTGATAAATGCCATTACGTGTAAGAGCAAATTCTTGAATGCAACTAAAATTAACAATTTCAGAACTTGAAACTTGAATGAAGACTCGTTGAGGTAGAATTGATTTAATTTCATATAGTCGCTTTTTTAAGCGATAATTTCCTTGATTAGTCTCGCAGATAACTTTCTTATCTTGTGTATGAATAGAAATTACATCATAAAGGGCAATTACCTTTTGGCGTCCATCTTGATAACCGATTAAATTTTGATCATTGACAAAGTAAGACAAATTATCTTGTAAAGTAGTACTGCTTTTATCAATTTTGGGTGTATTAACAGTGATTGATAGATCGTATGCATTGGGATCAATTTTTTGATTAACGAGCATAAATGCATCTCCTTTCTGTTTTTTAAGATAGCAAAAGTAAACGTGGTTAACAATAATTTAAAGATAAATGGTCATTTTTTTAGGATAAGTGGTAGGATAAACTATTAGAAAAGCAATTACCTGCCAAGTTAATTAAAAAATACTTTTTCACGATAAAAAGTGCTTGACTTTACTTCTAGCTTCAAGCATAATAATTAATGTTGATTTTGCCCGTTGGTCAAATGGTTAAGACGCCACCCTCTCAAGGTGGAGTTACGAGTTCAATTCTCGTACGGGTGATTTAACACTGGGATATAGCCAAATGGTAAGGCACAGGTTTCTGGTTCCTGCATGTTTCGGTTCGAGCCCGGATATCCCAATAATTGTGATTTGTCTTAGTTTCAACTAGCTTAAAACGTTGATACTAAGGCATTTTTATTTTTTGAAATTAACTGAAATCAGTCGAAAAAGCATAAGTCGGTGCAAAATTTAGTGCATCCCTTTAAGGTGTTAAATTGTTTATAGCCTATTTGTTTAAGTTAAATTGCCGTAAACCTTACTAATAACTAAATGGTATTGAATTGTTCAGTCGTATTTTTCGACAGTATTAAAAAAAGCTTCTAAATAACGCTTTCTTTTATTTTTAAATTATGATACATAAAAGGAGCCAATTAAATAATGATGCAAGAGATTAAATCATAATATCGCCTTAGTAATGAAACTATTGAATCATTCGTCAGAACAAATGATTCTAGCTTATCTTGGACTTGATCAAGAAGAACGTGAAAATATTCTTTATTTAGTAGATTTTGACTAAAAATTTTTACTTAAAAATATAAAATTGCGATTTAAAAACATGTGCGGTTAAAAAATATCAATGCAAGTGAGCAAAAAGCTCATTAAGAATCGTCCTCTCAGCATTACATCATCACGAATAACATTTTTTACAACTTCCTTTTTACTAAGTCATTTATCATCGATGATCTCAACGGCTTGATTAAAAAGCGTTAATTCGGAATCTTGCCTTTCTATAGTTTTCCTGAATTAATTAGTTCGACTTGATACATTTAACATATGAACTAATTTAAAAGAGAAGGAATTAATAAAAGCCATAAAATTGTACAGAAAGGTGAAATTATATATCTAAGAAGTGGAAATATAACCTATGATACCGAATAGTCGAGTTCTCTAACTATTAAAAACTAAAGCCTAATAGATTTAGTAAAAAGGTGATAATTAAAAAAAGGATGGGTCGACGTTTTTTGTATAAAAGACCAGGACATTCTATTGTTAATGAAATAAATAAAGATATTTATAAAAAATTCAACGAAAAAATAGTCCATTGACAGCTACCATTAAATCCTATTAACTTTATTGATTTAATGACTGATGGGATAATTCCTCTAGTAAAAGATAATTTTACGCTTAACAAAATTAGAAGAGGTGTTCAGAATGTTTTTATTTCATATGTAGTTAGAGATGCATGGCATAAAGGTGGTATATTTTACTATGAAGTTATAGATTACGAACAAATAGCAGTGGATTTATCGGAAGATAGTTATTTAAATGATTACCTTAAAACAAAAATAATATAAATGCATAAAAATCAAATTAATTACATTTATTAGCAAAAAGCATTACAATATATAGTAATTAGACATATATTGCAATGAAATGGAAGAGAGGTTTTATTATGAGTTCTGTGAATTTAAATATTCGTATTGATAAAGAAATCAAAGGGGAAGCAGAAAGAATATTTAGCGAATTAGGTTTAAATATGACAACTGCAGTGAACCTATTTCTTAGAAAAAGTATAAGAGATAATGGTCTACCTTTTGATTTAAAATTAAGTCAAGGCGATATAACTTTAGCAGCTATTAAAGAAGCTTCAAAAATTGCAAATGATCCTACTGTTGAATCGTATAGTAATATTGCAGACCTGAAAAACGCACTTGAAAAATGAAATATCAAATTAAATTTACCTCACAATTCAAAAAGGATATTAAACTTGCTAAAAAGCAAGGCAAAAGCTTAAATGAACTATATAAGGTAATTGAGAAAATTGCTGATGGTGAGGATCTTGCAACAAGTTTACATGACCATGCTTTAACAGGAAATTTTAAAGGTACTAGAGAATGCCATATTGAACCAGATTGGTTGTTAGTCTATGAGATTTTTGAACAAGAATTTGTGCTAGTAACTGTTCGACTTGGTAGCCTTTCCCAGTTGTTTGGAAAATAATCTATAAAGTATTCTAATAAATATAGTGAATAAAGAGTTCCTGGGAAAAAAACAAAATTTTAAGAAATGTATTTTAAAAGAATCTGCAAAACTCGAACTTTATCGAAAGCATTTTTCGTTTAGACAAAGTTTCTGCAGTATAATCCGATTAAATTATTTATATTAAAAAAGAACGTTAGCATTGAAAACCAACGTTCTTTTTTAATTAAGTTTTTTCCCAGACACTTGATAATTCTTTACTGTAGGGTATTATCTCATCTACTATGATTCAAGCCCGATGTAAATTAAAATTATCTGCTTTTGAACATGTCTTCTATGCCTTACATGTTAATTCATATTGATGCTCCTCAATATCTGGTTATCGTCTTTTTGCTCAAGATGGCTTTGACATTAATCTTAAAAGCTACTCTTAATGATCCTATTGCTAAAAGAAAAGGAATTAATAAAAGCTATAAAATTGTACAGAAAGGTGATAAGAATGTTGGTAATTTCTAAACTTCCAGATCACTATTATCGCTCTTGGAATGGACAAACTGAAATTTTACAAGAAAAAGTAATTAAAAATAATAACTTAATAATTAAATTTACAATAACAAGTAAAACTTTTAATTTAAATATTAAAGTATACCTATCCCTTTAAAAAGCAGCATACAATAAGTGATTTAGTTTTATTTAAAGCACTTGTACTTAAAATGGATAAAGAATTCCTATCTTTAATTGAAACTACTAGCAGTCGTAATGAGGTAAGTGTTGCTTTATGTATCAGCTATGTTCTTAAAGATAAAACTAGAATCAAAACATATTAACCATTATGAAAGAAAGTCCATCAAACTTTCAATTAAGTACAGGATTACATATTATTGAAGTATGTCCGAACGATATAATTGAGATCATTGAACAATAAAAATGAAACTGGTGGTAAGTAATTACAACCAACAGATGGGAAAATTATCCAAGATACAGTTTCTTATAAGGAATCAATTCCTGGAAAAACCTATACTTTGCACGGTATTGTTATAGTAGAAAATGTAAAAAAATTAATTTTTAGACAAAAAGATAAATCAAGTATTTCTTTTGGAAAAGCCTTGATCTATTTTTTTGCTTTTTTGTGCTGAAAAAAAGAAACCGGATTGATAATCATGCTAAAGCCTAAGAGCAATAACTTTTTCAACATATTGTGTTTTGAATATAATTAAAGTACAATATGTTGCGGAGTATAAGTGATAAAAAGGAGAGTAGACTTTATTGAAAAAAAATCAAAAATTAATTATGTCAATTGTTGCAATTGGAACACTAAGTTTTTTGGGTATTGTAATTGAAACAGCGCTTAATATTGCTTTTCCAAAATTAATGGTAAAATTTAAAATTCCCGCTAGCACAGTCCAGTGGTTAACAACTAGTTATATGTTAGTTTCTACTGTAATTATACCTTTCGGAGCATATCTAAGAAAACGCTTTCGTGCAATTACGTTGTTTAGAGTAGCAATAATTAGTTTTTTAATTGGAACAGTTTTAGCGGGAGTTACTTCAAGCTTTTTCTTGCTTCTATGTGGTCGAATTATCCAAGGAATTGCTGATGGTATTGGCTTACCATTAATGTTTTCAATTATTTTAGAGCAATCTCCTAAAAAGAAAGTAGGCTTTTTTATGGGACTAGGAAGTTTAGTAATTGCTTTTGCCCCTGCAATTGGTCCAGTTTATGGTGGAATTGTTTTAAAGTATTATAGTTGGCAAACTTTATTTATACTAATAATACCTATAATATTAGTTATTTGGCTATTAGGTGAATTTAGTATTACGCAAAAATTTAATGTTTTTAGTATTTCTTTTGACTATCGTGGTGGTATTACTTTAACTGGTTTATTAATAACTACACTATTATTAATAGTTAGTACAGCAAGTAAAAGTAATTATCGTATTGTTTTATTGATAACTGCTATTATTTGTTGTATTCTCTTTATTTATTTTGAAAAAAATAATAAAAATTATATTATTGATATATCTTTGCTTAAAAATCGACAATTTGATATATTTCTGATTTCTTTTTTTCTACTACAGTTAATGTCATTAAGCATGTCATATTTAATGCCGAATGTTTTAGAAATAATATTTCATTTATCAACGGCAAAAACGGGCTTGCTTGTATTACCAGCAGCAGTAATTGATGCCATAATGTCAGCAGTTGCTGGAATAATTTATGATAAATTAAATCATGATTTTCCAATCTTGTTAGGAGAAGGACTTATTTGTGTCTCTTTTCTATTAGCAAATATTATATCAATTGCACCAATTAATCTGATTATAATTTATTCAATTTTTATGTTTGGATTGGGTTTGTCGTATAGTAATATTATGACAAGAAGCTTAGCAAATTTACCTATTCAATCAACCAATGATGGCAATGTAATCTATATGACTGCACAATCATATTCTGGAGCAATGGGAACAGCAATAGCAGCCTCAATTTTAACATTTACACAAAACGATTATTTTAATTTTATAAATGGAACATTAGCTGGTCTAAAGATTAACTTTAAAGTTTTGTTCTTTTTATCGATAATAGTTTTAATATTTTGTACAACAATAATTTTAAGAGATAAAAAATGACTAAATAGAAAATATAATAAAATTTGCAAAAGAAAAAATGTATGATGATGCAACAGGACATGATTTTTAACATGCGTCTAGAGTAGCTATTCTGGCTAAAAAATGTATGTAACTACGGCAATAATAAAACTAGTCTTTTTATTATTGAAGCTACGGGTTATTTACATGATGTGATTGACGAAAGGCTATCTTCTAATATAACTAAGTCACTTCAAGAAATTAATTCATTATTAATCAGTCAAAAAGTATCTCAAGAAAATAAAGACATGATTTTTAATATTATTCAACATATGTCCTATTCTAAAAATATTGATGTTCATTACCACTCTCAATAGAAGGTAAGTATGTCCAGGATGCCGATTGGTTATAAACTTTTGGTGGAAGCGATTCTTGACCTTTTTGACTTGAGGACCTTTTGATGAATCCATACTTGCCTGCTCGCAGATTATATTTACGCGCTAGCAGATTATGTTCTTTCATTAAGCCGGTAAACACGTTTATGGTTTATCAGCAGACCATATTTAATTTTTAACATAGCGGTCATGGGCAGGTAGCCAAAGGCTAGGATTACGCTTTTTGGCTACTTTGATCAGTGACAATAAAGCCTGGTCACTGTATCTTTTCTGCCGGCTACGCGGGTGATACTCATAGGTACTCTTGGCTAGAAAGCTATAACGCAACAGCTCCTGTAGTTGATAATCATGCTCATGCTTTAGCTTTTGCATGATGGTCCGTTCTTCTTACGTTGAACGTCTTTGCGCCGAGCTAAGGCTGCGACTTTTTTAGGTAGTCGTTCTCAATGTGGAGCTAGTGATTTTCTATGCGTAGGTGCTCTAATTCAGATAACTCGCTGCTAGTATATTAACTGATTTTTTCACCGGTGATCGACCTCGTTTGGTAAAGAGTGCATCAAGTCGGCCTTTATCAAAACTTTTTTGCCAATGCGCAATTAAGCTAGGCGTGGCAATTTTGAAGTGAATGGCAGTACTTTGATAGGTCTCATTATGTTCTTTTCTCCAGTTTAAGCCTTGTACTCCCAAATACTGGTATTGCAACCCATTGTCGATTATTTGATGTTACCCAGCCTCAATTATTTGAGCCGCATAACGGCTATTGTAACCTATTTTAATTAAGTTAAGCTCCTGTAATTTTTGTGCAATAGTAAATTTAACCACAGTAAAACCCTCCAGATGAATTTTCGGTCCAATCTAGAGGGTTAACCTCAAATTATCATATAATTTTTTAAAATATAATGCTTTACATTCCAGCTTCAATAATTTTCTTTTCGGCCATTGTTTTACGTAATGATAGTAAGGCGGTGTATGTTGATAAAATATAAATTTTTTGGGTAGGTGCCTTACTTAATTGATCGATTACTTCTTCATTATTAGTGCAGGTAAGCATTTTTGCTGGATCAAAGCCAGCAACTTCTAATCTAAATCCCATATCATGCCAGCGGTCGCCACCAACTATAACTTTTTTAATTTGGTCACAATTTAAATCTTCAAACTGACCATCCCAAATCCATGAAGTGTCAATTCCATCTGCATGATTAGCGTTTAAAAGAGTAACTAAAGTATAATCTTTGTTTTCCGTATTCAGCATATGTAATACTTCATCAAGACCAACAGGATTTTTAACTAAAATTAAGTCAATTTCTTTACCGTAATAGTTGATAAGTTCTTGTCGACCAAAAACACGCTTGTTTTTAGCGAAAGCATTCGCTACTTCAGCATCTGTTAGCTTAAAGTAGCGAGCAACGGAATAGGCTGCTAAGGCATTATATATGTTGTAAGTACCACCAATATTAATGTTGTAACTTTTACTACCCATTTTAAAATTAAGGCTATTTGGCGTTTGAGAAGTAATTTCATTAACTGAGTAGTCCAAATTAGGACGGTGGTAATTACAGTTAGGACAGAAGAAGTCACCCAAATTGGCATAGATACGATCATGATAGTGTAAAATGTGATTACACTTGGGGCATAAAACGCCGTCTGTGTTAACTGGAGCCTTTATGTCATGTTCTTGTTGATCACTGGGCAAATTAAAACCAAAGAAAACTTTAGGATTGGGTAATTCTACTGAAGAAAAAATACTAGCATCCCCATTTGCAATTACTGTTGCTTGTGGTGCAAGTTTAATTCCATCAATAATTTTTTCATAAGTAGTATAAATTTCTCCGTAGCGATCCATTTGATCACGAAAAATATTGGTCAAAACAAAACAACTCGGATGGAGTAATTCAGTTACCATTTTAACGTTGGCTTCGTCAACCTCTAGAACAGCAATCTTGCGTGCAGATTTATTTTTTTTATGAGCTAAAAAGGCTGTTACAATTCCTTGTTGCATGTTAGAACCAGATGGATTAGTTAAAACATTACCATATTTTTCTCTCAAGGATTCCACAATTAAAGCAGTAGTCATCGTTTTTCCATTTGTTCCGGTAACAATAATTGTTTCATAATTACTTGCTAATGTATTAAGTACTTTAGGATCAATTTTCATTGCTAACTTGCCAGGAAAGCTAGTTCCGCCTTTAAGAAAATTATGGAGAAACCAATAACTAGATTTGCCAACAAATTTAGCTAATAAAGATTTTAATTTCATATTTATCCCTCACTTTAAAATCATTATCAACTATAGCATAGCAAAGATATGAAAACGAGTTTTTAATGACGATTTATCTGCACAGATTTAAATTTTCAATTATACTAATTAAGTTAGATGTATTAAATTAGACAAAGGAGCAAAAATGGCACAATTATTTTTTCACTATGGTGCAATGAGTAGCGGTAAAACCATTGAAATTTTAAAGGATGCCCATAATTATGAAAACCAGGGCAGGAAAATCGTGCTTATGACAAGCGTCATTGATGATCGTAGTGGCGTAGGCGTAATAGCTTCACGAATAGGTATGAAACGTGAAGCTATTCCAATTGATCATGATATGAATATCTTTGAATATATTAAAATGCTCAATGATCAGAACCAGAAGCAAGGAGATGGTACCATTGCTTGTGTATTTGTAGACGAAGCACAATTCTTAACTCGGCATCATGTCATTGAATGCGCTAGAATTGTTGATGAACTTAAGATTCCGGTGATGGCATTTGGCTTGAAAAATGACTTTCAAAATAACTTGTTTGAAGGTACACAAAATTTACTAATTTTCGCTGATAAAATTACAGAAATCAAAACAATTTGTCACTACTGTGGTCGAAAAGCTACAATGAACTTACGAATTCATAATGGTAAGCCGGTTTATAAAGGTGAACAAGTTCAAATTGGCGGGGATGAGAGCTATTATCCTGTATGTCGCTTTCATTATTTTCACCCTGAACAATCAAGATAGAGAGGGATTAAAATATGGACAAAATTATGGCACAGCTTGAAGGCCTAGTAGCTCATTACGATGAATTACAAGAAATGATGGCAGATCCAGAAGTTATTGGTGATACAAAGCGCTATATGGAAATTTCTAAGGAAGAAGCTGACTTGCGCGAAGTCGTACAAAAATACAAAAAATATAAAAATGACAAGCAGGAAATATCAGATAATAAAGAAATAATTACTGATGAAAGTGATAACGATTTGGTTGAAATGGCCAAGGCAGAAAATAACGATCTAGAGCAGGAAATTGTTGATTTAGAAGAGCAGATCAAGATTTTAATGCTACCGAAAGATCCTAATGATGATAAAGATATTATCATGGAAATTCGAGGCGCGGCTGGAGGCGATGAAGCTTCGTTATTTGCTGGTGATTTACTTAGAATGTATGAAAAATATGCTGAAAGACAAAATTGGCAAGTGTCAGTAGTTGATAGTGAGCCAACTGAAGTTGGCGGCTATAAACGGATAGCTATTATGATCACAGGTGATAAGGTTTATTCGAAACTTAAATATGAAAATGGCGCTCATCGAGTGCAGCGTATCCCTGTTACCGAATCTCAGGGACGTGTTCATACGTCAACTGCTACTGTTGCTGTAATGCCAGAATATGAACAAGTTGACCTCGAACTAGATCCTAAAGATATAAGAGTTGACGTCTATCGTTCTAGTGGTGCTGGTGGTCAGCATATTAACAAAACGTCAAGTGCGGTACGAATGACACACTTGCCAACAGGAATAGTTGTAGCGATGCAGGATCAACGAAGCCAACAGCAAAACAGGGAAAAGGCAATGCAGATTTTAACCTCCCGAGTTTATGATTATTATGAAAGTCAAAACCGTGATCAATATGATGCTAAACGTAAAAATGCAGTTGGAACCGGCGATCGTTCAGAGAGAATTAGAACCTATAACTACCCACAAAATCGAGTAACTGATCATAGAATTGGCTTAACTCTTAATAAATTGGATCGTGTAATGAATGGTGAATTAGATGATATTATTAGTGCTTTGATTGTATATAATCAAACCAAGCAATTGGAGGAATTGACAGACCAAAATGCCTAAAATTCAAACATTAAATGATTTACGATTATGGGCAATTAACTTTGCATCAGATCAGCGACCGGAAGATATTGAATTTCTACTTGCCGAGCGTTTACTGTTAAGTCCAAGTCAATTTCAATTAAAACAAGATATGAAATTGGAGCCAGTGCAATTAAAAAAAGCTCAACAAGATATACGTAAATTAGCGCAGGGAATTCCTGCGCAGTATATCTTAGGATATTCTTGGTTTGGGGGATATAAAATTTTGGTTCAACGTGGTGTGTTAATACCACGTTTTGAAACAGAAGAATTAGTTAACTGGGCACTTTCCAAGCTTAATTCAGGTGATAAAGTTCTTGATTTAGGAACAGGATCGGGTTGTATTACTGTTATGCTGGCAAAAGAAGCAATTAAAAAAGATATTATTAATCTTGATTTGTATGCTTCTGATGTGACTGATGCAGCACTTAGAATTAGTGAAGTAAACTTTTTAAAGTATAATATCGATGTTACTGTAAGAAAGGCAAATGTACTGATTGGTTTAGAAAAGTTCGATAAGATCATCTCAAATCCACCTTATATTAAAGAATCAGAAAAAAAGATAATGGATCAGAATGTTTTGCATAATGAACCAAAAGAAGCATTATTCGGTGGTAATAGTGGTCTTGACTTCTACCAAAAATTTGTTAACCAGATTAGAGATCATCTCAATAATGGCGGTGAATTTTTCTTAGAGTATGGTTTTAGTGAGAAGCAGGAACTCCAAAATTTGTTTAAGCGTGAATTACCTGACTTTACAACTGAATTTAGGAATGACATGTCAGGTAAGCCACGAATAGTATGGGGAAAGTGGAATAAGTAATGCAAACAAAAATTTTTTTGCCAAGTCAGATAGATGATGCCGTAAAACTGCTTGATAATGGGAATTTAGTTGCTTTTCCAACTGAAACGGTTTATGGATTAGGGGCGTTGGCTACTAATGAAGAATCTGTGAAAAAAGTATATCAAGCCAAGGGTCGACCGAGTGACAATCCGTTGATTGTCACGGTTTCGGATAAAAAAATGATGGCAAAATATGCTAAGAGTATTCCTGAAAGAGCAACTAAGTTAATTAATTACTTTTGGCCAGGACCTTTAACAATTTTGTTATATGTTAAGCCCAAAAGTTTACCTCGTGCTGTAACTGGGGGGCTTGATACCGTGGCCTTTCGCTGCCCAGATGATAGACTGACACATGAATTAATTGCTAAATTAGGTAGACCAATTGTGGGTCCTTCTGCTAATACTTCAACTAAACCGAGTCCCACTACGGCTCAGCATGTTTATCATGATTTAAATGGTAAAATTGCTGGTATTATTGATGGTGGTCCTACTAAAGTGGGGCTAGAATCTACAATTATTGACTTATCTGTTGATGCTCCTGTTGTTTTAAGACCAGGCGAGATCACTCCTGATGAATTAAGTCGTGTTTTAGGGGAAAAAGTTCTGATTAACAGTGGAAAGACTTCTGAACAGGAAATTCCTAAGGCTCCAGGTATGAAGTATCGTCATTATGCTCCAAGTGCTTCTGTCGTTGTTGTTGACGATGAACAAGATTTCTCTAAAATTACTTATGATAAAAATATAGGAGTAATGGCATTAGGAGCAGTCTTAAAGAAGATAAGATTAACTGCTGAAAATAAATTTGATTTAGGTAATAATTTAAGTGATGCAGATCATAATTTGTTTGCAGGTTTGCGTTATTTTGATGATCATCAAGAGATTAACCAGATTTTTGTACAGGGATTTCATGGTAGTGAAGCCACGCTGGCATATATGAATCGACTAAACAAGGCTGCTGGCGGACATCATTTTCAGGTAAAATAAAAAATTATTAGCAAAGGGCTTTAAACCCTTTGCTTTTTTGATTAAAATAAGTGATAAATATGATATATGTTTTAGGAGGACAATGATGGGTAAATTTACGGTTTTAAATCATCCATTAATTCAGCACAAGTTAACTATTATTAGGCGTAAGGAGACCAGTTCAAATGAATTTCGAAGAATTGTCGGAGAAATTGGTGGTCTCATGACTTATGAAATTACTAGGGATTTACCACTAAAAGATGTTGAAATTGAGACTCCGATGGGTAAAACAACGCAAAAAGAAATTGCTGGTAAAAAAATGACAATTGTTCCAATTTTGCGTGCGGGAATTGGGATGCTCAACGGTGTATTGGACATGATTCCTTCTGCAAAAGTTGGTGTAATCGGGATGTATCGCGATGAAGAAACATTAAAGCCGCATGAATATTTCTGTAAGATGCCTAAAGACATTGCTGAAAGAGAATGCTTAGTTGTTGACCCAATGCTTGCCACTGGTGGATCGGCTAACATGGCAATCAGTGCCTTAAAAAAGCGGGGAGTTAAAGATATTAAATTAGCTGTTTTAGTAGCAGCTCCTGAAGGAGTGAAGGCAATTCAAGCCGAAAATCCAGATGTTGATATTTATGCTGCTGCACAAGATGATGAATTACTTGAGAGCGGCTATATTTTTCCTGGACTAGGTGATGCGGGTGACCGCTTATTTGGTACCAAATAAGGGTTTAGAAAAATATTTATAGAAATTGCTTACATTTTTTCACAAAAAGTTTGAATGGTGTTAATATTGTAGGAGTGTTCTATAAACTGGGCACGAGAAGGGAGGTCACGAAGTAATGGAGAAACCATTTGTATTTAATTTCTTGGGCTTGAGTTTTGATCTCGCTGGAATTATTGGCTCGACCTTAATGGCTGCCGTTATTTTACTAGTCTGTATTTGGCTCTCACGCAAGATTGAAATGAAGCCAAACAAAAAGCAAAACATTATTGAGTATATACTTGATTTTACTGACAATATTGTTAAGGATAATGTCGGCGATAAAGATGCACAAAAACATCTGTCACTTTATGCTTTTGTTCTGTTTCTCTTCATCTGGTCTATGAACCAATTAGGCATGTTCTTAGAGGTCAAAGTCGGTGATACTATGCTTGTTAAATCACCGACAGCTGACCCGGTCACAACAATGTCATTTGCAATGATGACCTTGCTTTTATCATTTACATTTGGAATTCAAAAATTTGGTATCGGTGGGTACTGGCGAAATTACGCTGAACCAGTTAGCTTTTTATTCCCAATTAATATGATTGAGGAAATTACTAACTTTTTGACGCTGTCTTTACGTTTGTATGGTAATATTTACGCAGGCGAAGTATTATTAACATTGATTGGTAATAATTTAGCTCCTAGTCTAGGTATTCCAACAATGATTTTAGCAGCTCCACTCGCAATGATTTGGCAAGGTTTCTCTGTCTTCATTGGCTCTATCCAGGCATATGTTTTTGTAACACTTTCAATGGTATACATTGGTAAAAAAGTTACAAAAGAATAATTTTTTTGGAGGTTTAAATATGTCACAAGCTTTTAAATATATTTCTGCAGCTCTTGTAGCTGGTTTAGCTGCTTTAGCTGCATCTTGGGGTAATGGTAAGGTTATTACTAAGACAATCGAAAGTATGGCCCGTCAACCTGAAAGTGCCGGAAACTTGAGATCAACAATGTTTATTGGTGTTGGTTTGATTGAAGCCGTTCCTATTTTGGCAATTGTCATTGCTTTCTTAATTCTTTTCGTAAAATCTTAGTTATTTAAAAGAATTTAGGTTAAAAGATAGAAGGGCAGTAAATGACATTTCAAACTTTATTTGCAGCCTCTGCAGGTCATCTTTATGTTGGAAACACTCTTTGGTATTTAATTGTTTTTATAATTTTGCTTATTTTGGTTAAGCATTATGCTTGGGGACCAGTTTCCGATATGATGGAAAAAAGGCGTCAGAAAGTAATTAATGATTTGGATTCAGCTGAAGATAATCGTAAGAAAGCTGAAATTCTTGCCAATGAGCGTGAAGCTGCATTGAAAAATTCAAAGCAGGAAGCAACTCAGATTATTTCTGAAGCTAAGACTAATGCCCAAAAAACAAGTAGTCAGATAGTGGCTAATGCTAATAATGAGGCTGCATCGATTCACGAAAAAGCTAAAGCTGATGCTGCACAGGCCAAGGTTGATGCACTCAATGAAGCACGTGCGCAAGTCGCAGATATTTCTGTTGCAATTGCCGAAAAGGTAATTACCAAAAATTTATCTGCTGATGATCAAAAAGATTTAGTTGATCAATTTGTTAAGGGGCTGAATGAATAATGACCTTAAGTAAAGAAGAAATTGCTGCACGTTACGGCACTGCATTGTTTGATTATGCGCATGATATGGGTGCCTTAGATGATGTTTATGCTGATTTGCAAGAGTTACGTCAGGCAATTTTAAATTATCCGCAGATCTTAAATGTCTTTAGTGACCCAATTTTTGATAGTGAAGAAAAGAAAGAGTCCTTAGATTGTATTAAGGCTGGGCTAGTTAAAGAAGTGCAAAATTTTCTTGATTTACTATTAGATTACAATCATTTTATGGAATTGCCCGCTATTATTGATTGCTTCAGTGACTTGTTCAATCAAAATAGGAAAGTAGTTACTGGAATTGCCATTAGTGCAGTTAAGCTAGACGATAAGCAGCTTAAAGCAATTAGTGATAGCTTTGCTCAAAAATATAGTCTTAACAATGTAACTTTGACAAATAAAGTAGATGAGAGCATTATCGGTGGAGTGATTTTGAAAATTGGTGATTGTGTGGTTGATGGATCTATTAAAAGAAAACTTAACAAGATTCGTGCGCAATTAGTTAGAAAAGATTAAAAGAGGTGAAACCATTGAGCATTAAAGCAGAAGAGATTAGCTCTTTGATTAAGCAACAGCTTGAACACTATGATAACAAACTCGACATTAATGAAGTTGGGGTTGTGACATACATAGGTGATGGGATCGCCCGAGCTCACGGCTTGAACAATGTTTTGGCTAATGAACTATTGGAGTTTGACAATGGTTCGTATGGTATTGCTCAAAACCTTGAATCAAATGATGTAGGTATCATTATTTTAGGTAGTTTTGATGATATTCGCGAAGGGGACCAGGTTAAAAGAACTGGTGAAATTATGCGCGTACCGGTTGGTAATGAATTAATCGGTCGTGTAGTTAATCCGCTTGGTCAGCCTGTAGATGGTTTGGGGGAAATAAAAACCACTAAAACCCGTCCAATTGAGACTTCAGCGCCTGGTGTCATGGAGCGTCAGTCTGTTAATCAGCCCCTTCAAACAGGTATTAAGGCAATTGATGCATTAGTACCCATTGGTAGAGGTCAGCGTGAATTGATCATTGGTGATCGTAAAACTGGTAAAACCAGTTTGGCAATTGATACAATTTTGAACCAAAAAGGTCAAGATGTTATTTGTATCTATGTCTTCATAGGACAAAAGGAATCAACTGTTAGAACTCAAGTGGAAACATTAAAACGATTCGGTGCGATGGACTATACTATTGTTGTTGAAGCTGGTCCAAGTGAACCGGCGCCAATGCTATATATAGCACCATATGCTGGAACTGCGATGGGTGAAGAATTCATGTATAATGGCAAGGATGTGTTGGTCGTCTTTGATGATTTATCCAAGCAGGCCGTTGCCTATCGTGAACTTTCGTTATTACTTCGTCGTCCACCTGGTCGTGAAGCTTATCCTGGAGATGTTTTTTATTTGCATTCACGTCTGTTAGAGCGTAGTGCAAAATTAAGTGATAAATTAGGTGGCGGGTCAATGACTGCGTTACCGTTTATTCAGACTGAAGCGGGAGATATTTCTGCATATATTCCAACTAATGTAATTTCAATTACAGATGGACAAATCTTTTTACAAAGTGATTTGTTCTTTGCAGGAACTAGGCCAGCAATCGATGCAGGTAATTCGGTTTCTCGTGTTGGTGGTAGTGCACAAATCAAAGCTATGAAAAAGGTTGCAGGTACTTTACGTACAGATTTAGCAGCCTTTCATGAATTAGAAAGCTTTGCACAATTTGGTAGTGATTTAGATCAAGCGACTCAATCTAAGTTGAATCGTGGTCGTAGGATCGTTGAGGTATTAAAACAACCTCTTCATGAACCAATTCCTGTTGAAAAGCAAGTTTTAATTCTGTATGCCTTGACTCATGGGTATATTGACTCTGTTCCTGTTGAAGATATTGGTCGTTTTGAAAAAGAAATGTACGATAACTTTGATAGTGTTCACGCTGACTTGTTAGAGCATATTCGCAAGACAGGTGAACTACCAAATGAAAAAGAGTTGCAAACTGCAATTTCTAGTTTTGCAGATAGTTTTTTACCAAGTAAGAATTAGGAGGTAGTCTATGCCTGCATCTTTACTTGAGTTGAAAAGAAAAATTGCTTCTGTCAAACAAACTGGTAAAATAACTGAAGCTATGAGAATGGTCTCGGCATCAAAATTAAATCAAACTGAAAAGCATGATTTGGGTTATACCATTTATAATGATCGAGTTAGAAAAACACTTTCTCGCTTAATGAGTGCTGAAGTTGTTAAACATTTGAATAAAGAAAATATTACTGTCGATGAGGATAGCATTGCCAAGCTTGATTATGAAAATGTTTTTGGACTAGGAATAGTGTCTAACATGATTCAGGCTCGCAAAGAAGTTAAATCAGCAGGTTATCTTGTAGTTACAGGCGATCGTGGACTAGTTGGTTCTTACAATAGTTCAGTTATTAAAAATATGATGGGGCTAGTTGAAGATTCAAAGGCAGAACACAAAGATGTTAAAATTTTGGCTATCGGTTCAGTTGGAGCTGAATTTTTCAAAAAAAACAATCTAAATGTTGTTTACGAAAATAATGGTATTTCTGATGTGCCAACTTTTGAAGAAGTTTTACCAATTGTTTCGACAGCGGTTAAAATGTATTTAAACGGTGTTTATGATGAATTATATGTATGTTATACACATCATGTAAATACATTATCTTCAGCATTTCGAATTGAACAAATGTTGCCAATTATTAATATTGATATTGGTGTAAAAGAAGCTAAGGCACATAAAGATTTAGAATATGATATAGAACCGGATGTGAATGCTGTTTTGACCACT
The DNA here is from genome assembly GCF_003692965.1 of Lactobacillus sp. ESL0246. Lineage (GTDB taxonomy): Bacteria > Bacillota > Bacilli > Lactobacillales > Lactobacillaceae > Lactobacillus. The sequence continues at coordinate 276,665 of NZ_REHC01000006.1, forward strand.
TTAATTCCCCAATTTGTTCGCTCTGCTATTTATGGGGCAATCCTGGATGCTAAGACTGCAGAGCATGCGAGTTCAATGACGGCTATGCAAAGTGCAACAGATAATGTAAATGATTTGGTTTCTAATCTGACAACTAAATTAAATCGTGCTAGACAAGCAGAAATCACTACTGAAATTACTGAAATTGTTAGTGGTGCAAATGCTTTGAAATAATTTAGAAAAGGAGGTAGATGTTTTGAGTGAAGGTGAAGTTGTTCAAGTAATCGGCCCTGTTGTTGATGTTAAATTTCCACTTAATAAAAACCTACCTGATATTAACAATGCCTTACGTGTAGTTAAATCGGAAGATGAAGCAATCGTTCTTGAAGTAACGCTTGAACTTGGTGATGGGGTTTTACGAACAATTGCAATGGAATCTACCAATGGTCTTAAGCGTGGAATGAAGGTAGAAGATACTGGTAGCCCAATTTCTGTTCCAGTTGGTAATGATACTTTAGGAAGAGTATTTAATGTTTTGGGTCAGCCGATTGACAATGGTCCTAAATTCGGTGAAGATCATAAGCGTGAGGGAATTCATAAAAAAGCTCCCAAGTATGATGAATTAACGACTAGTCAGGAAATTCTCGAAACTGGGATCAAGGTTATTGATTTACTTGAACCATACGTACGCGGTGGTAAAGTTGGTCTGTTTGGTGGTGCCGGTGTTGGTAAGACAACTATTATTCAAGAGTTGATTCATAACATTGCTCAAGAACACGGTGGTATTTCTGTTTTCACTGGTGTTGGAGAGAGAACTCGTGAAGGTAACGATCTTTATTTTGAAATGAAAGCATCTGGAGTTTTAAGTAAAACTGCAATGGTTTTTGGACAAATGAATGAGCCGCCTGGTGCCAGAATGAGGGTTGCGTTAACTGGTTTGACATTAGCTGAGTACTTCAGAGATGTTGAGGGTCAAGACGTTTTGTTGTTTATTGACAACATATTTCGTTTTACTCAAGCAGGATCAGAAGTTTCTGCGTTGCTCGGTCGGATGCCAAGTGCCGTTGGTTATCAACCAACTTTGGCTACAGAGATGGGGCAACTGCAAGAAAGAATTACCTCAACTAAAAAGGGATCAATTACCTCTATTCAAGCTGTCTATGTTCCAGCCGATGATTATACTGACCCTGCGCCTGCAACAACTTTTGCACACCTTGATGCTACTACTAATTTGGAACGAAGCTTAGTTGAACAAGGAATTTATCCAGCTGTTGATCCATTAGAGTCGACCTCGAGCGCTTTAGATCCTGAAATTGTTGGTGATGAGCATTACAAAGTTGCAACTCGGGTTCAGCATATTCTCCAGCGCTATCATGAATTGCAAGATATTATCTCTGTTTTAGGTATGGACGAATTATCTGATGAAGAGAAAGTCATTGTAAGTCGTGCAAGAAAAATCCAATTTTTCTTGTCGCAAAATTTCTTTGTTGCTGAACAATTTACGGGTGTTGCTGGTTCATATGTGCCAATTAAAGAAACTATTAAGGGATTTAAGATGATCTTAGATGGTCATTTAGATGATCTTCCAGAAGATGCTTTCCGTGGTGTTGGACCAATTGAAGATGTTTTGAAAAAAGCGCAACAAATGGGTGTAACTGCTAGTGATCCAGAAGCAAAAGTTTTATTAGAAAAGTAGGGTGATGTCATATGGCTGATCCAGAAAAACTTTTTATGGTAAATGTTGTAACTCCGGATGGATTGATTTTTTCTCACCATGCCAGTTTTGTTGAAATGCGAGCAGTTGACGGGCAGCGTTCGATTATGTACAATCACTTACCGATTTTGACGCCATTGGTAATTGGTGAGATCAAAGTAAAGCGAAGCCGGGAAATGAATAGTGTAATTAATCATATTGCAATTAGCGGTGGCTATTTTGAATTTTCTGACAATGTTGCTACGTTTATTGCTGACAGTGCTGAGCGTTCAACTAAAATCGATGTTTCGCGTGCAGAGGCAGCTAGAGAACGTGCACAACGTGCAATGGAAAAAGCTAAGTCTGTACATGATCAGCGATCTTTAGAGCGTGCACAAGTTGCATTAAGAAGAGCAATTAATAGAATTAGTGTTTATAATTCAAATAAATAGTATTCTTTATAACGGATGCACAAAAGTGTATCCGTTTTTGCTTAGTTTAAATTAGAAAAAGAGAGGAAAAATGTTTCAACTTGGGGTACATGCTTTGATCAGTATCTTTATTTATTTATTAACAATTGGCTTATCATTTCAAATTATGAAAAGTATTCAGATTGAAAAGATTATTCGGATAAATCGAACTTTTGAAGCGCAACTTTTACTAGTTTTTTTGTCAATTGGTCTTGGTTATTTAGTGGGTACTTTTTTTATAACACTAATAGATACGTCATTGCAATTAAGTAATTTATTTTAAAACTTCATAAAGTGAACAAGAGAAAAGGAAAAATCGCTATCTTTATGGTAAAATGTACATTGAATATTTATGGAGGATTATTGTGGCACGAGATATAGGAATTGATTTAGGGACAGCCAATGTGCTTATCAACGTCTCTGGAAAAGGAATTGTGTTAAATGAGCCATCAGTGGTAGCTGTTAATACAAGTACAAATAAAGTAGTGGCTGTTGGCACTGAGGCATATAAAATGGTAGGCCGAACACCTGGAAATATTCGGGTAATTCGTCCATTAAAAAATGGTGTGATTGCTGATTTTGACATTACTGAAGCAATGCTGTCATATTTTATTGAAAAGTTAAATGTTAAAGGCTTTATGTCAAAGCCAAGTATCTTAATTTGTGCACCAACTGGTGTTACTTCAATAGAACAAAAGGCAATTATTCAAGCAGCAGAAAAATCTGGTGGTGGCAAGGTTTATCTTGACTTTGAACCTAAGGTTGCTGCAGTTGGCGCAGGTCTTGATATTTTTAAACCGCAAGGTAATATTGTTATTGACATTGGTGGTGGAACGACTGATATTGCTGTTTTGTCCATGGGAGAAATCGTTACTAGCCAATCACTTAGGTATGCCGGAGATCATATGAATCAAGCTGTAGTTGCTTATATCAAAAATAAGCATAATTTATTGATTGGTTCGAGAACCGCTGAGCAGATAAAAATAGAGATTGGTAGTGCATTTGAACCTGATCCCGAAGGAACAATTACTGTTCGGGGTCGTGATGTGGTTGATGGCTTACCCAAACAAGCCACGGTCTCAGCTGTAGAAATTCAAGAAGCATTGCATGATGGATTAATGACAATTATTTCTGCAACCAAAGAAGTTTTAGAAAAAACTCCACCTGAGCTCTCAGCTGATATTATTGACCGCGGGATCATGCTAACTGGTGGAGGTGCTCTGCTTAAGAATATTGATAAATTAATATCTTATTACTTAAAAGTTCCAGTTTTAACCGCGGATCATCCGTTAGAAGCTGTAGCTTTGGGAACAGGGATATTATTAAAAAATATTGAAAAGCATCAAAGGCATTAGTTTAGGAGGTTGACTTGCGTAGGCTCTTAATTTCTTTAGTAAGATTGTACCAGAAATTTATTTCACCTGCTTTACCTAAAAGTTGCCGGTATTACCCAACTTGTTCAACCTATATGATTGATGCTTTAAAAAAGTTTGGTCCAGTTTTGGGATTAATTATGGGTATTTGTCGAATTTTGCGTTGTAATCCCTTTATTCGGGGTGGTGTGGACCCTGTATCAGATAAGTTTACTATTTTTCGTAATCCTCACCCAGAAAAATATGAAGATGAAATTATAGCCCAAAAATTTCATCCATCTGTAAAGTAGGAGATATTATGTCTAAAAAACCAGAAAATATAAATATTGAGATCAATGAAATAAAGGGAAATAAAACTCCAACTTGGGAGGTAATTATACCTCATAAAAAGGAAATTGGAAGGATTGAAAAAATGGCAGGACGTTATCGTGCCATTACTAATAAAACTAACAACATTTTGTATTCTAAAAGTTTGGAAAGTAGTATTAATGATTTGCTTTCTTATTTTGCATTACATGAAAAATAGTGGACAGTGATAATTAATGGTAAAAGTTGAAAACAAAACTGATTTGTTTGATCGTATTGCATGGAATGTTGCTATACCGGTGTTGTTATTGGCTGCAGTTGGACTCTATTCAATTTACTTTGCAGCCATTGATGATCCAAGCCATATGGGAAATCCAATAAAGGCAGTCTTGATGCAAGCCTTATGGTATATTGTTTCAGTTGCAATTGTGTTGGTTGTAATTCAATTTGATGCAGAACAGCTTTTTCGCATTGCTCCATATGTATATGGCTTTGGGATTTTGCTTTTAATTGCTGTTCTTTTTTTCTACAATCGAAGTTTAGCAGTAGATACAGGATCAAAGAATTGGTTCAAGCTTGGTCCAATTTCTTTTCAGCCTTCCGAAGTAATGAAGCCAGCATTTATCTTGATGTTGGCACGAGTTGTTCATCAGCATAATCAAAAGTTAATGCATACTATTAAAAATGATTGGATTTTAATTGGCAAAATCATTGCCTGTTTGGTACCAATTGCAATATTATTGAAATTACAAAAAGATTTTGGGACAATGCTCGTCTTTATTGCTATTGCAGGTGGAGTAATCTTAGTTTCAGGGATTTCTTGGAAAATTATTATTCCAATGTTTATAGCATTTGGAATATTAGGAATTACAGTTATTTTTATGGTAACAACGCCTCAAGGTCAGGTAGTTTTGAGCCACTTTTTTGAACCATATCAGTTTAAGAGAATTATGTCTTGGCGCGATCCTTCATCTGACACTTCCAAAGCTGCATATCAGTTGTGGCTAAGTATGCAAGCTATCGGTTCTGGTCAGATATTTGGTAACGGTTTTGGAAAATTAAATGTATATGTTCCTGTTCGCGGTTCAGATATGGTATATTCTGTTATCGGTGAATCTTTTGGTTTTATAGGTAGTGTAGCAATTATCTTATTGTATCTTTACTTAATTATTCAAATGGTTAAGATTACGTTTGATACTAAGAATGCTTTTTATTCTTATGTTTCAACCGGAGTCATTATGATGATTCTTTTCCATGTTTTTGAAAACATTGGTATGAGTATTGATTTATTACCATTAACAGGAATTCCTTTACCTTTTATTTCGCAAGGTGGTTCTGCATTAATTGGGAATATGGTCGGTATCGGCATGATTTTATCAATGAAATTTCATAATAAGGACTACATGTTTAGTCAAGCTGGTGACTTTTAGAAATTATAATTTAAATAAACATTTACACTTTAAGACAAGACTAAGCAAATTACAAATATCAAATACAAGGTGCATATCGGTGCAGGGCGAAAATGCATAAATACTAAAGAATAAGCCCTACCGGTTAAGGTACTGGCCAATTATGGCAATGTGATTGTTGGGACTGATCTTACTACATAAAAGGAAGAAGAAATCATTGCAGATACCTTGTTAATGATCAATAGTTGCTTGTTCTCGCTGATTAAAGGTATACGCGCAATTAGTCACAGCCAGTCTATTAAATAAAGTACCTTTAAAAACTGCTGGCGAAGAATAATAGCATACAAAAAGCTCAATTCCTCATTCTGAGAAGTTGAGCTTTTTTCATGCTATTTTAGAATTTCCGTCGTAGCAGAGGGTTATCTTCCGTTATTTTATTTTGCTACCCGAGCATATTCTTGTGAGCGACAAACCAGCACATCGCATTTAGCTGTGCGAGTAACGTAATCAGTTACACTACCAATCAAAATGCGTTCCACGGTGTTGAGACCCGTTGCTCCTAATACAATTAGATCAATCTGATGTTTTAGCGGAAATTTGTGAGAAATGATTGCCTTGGGAGAGCCAAATTCAATGGCGTAGTGTACTTCTTTGACGCCCTCATCTTGCGCTTTCTGATAATATTCTTTTAATTTTTTCAGGGCACTATCTGATACTTGTTCTACCATTTTGGAGTCAAAACTAGAAACATTCTGGAATGAGCGCGTATCTATGACGTGTAAAATTTCTAAGCTTGCGTCACTGCGTTTAGCTACCTTGACCGCCTTGTAAAACGCAAAGTCGGCTTCTTTTGAACCATCAACGGCAACTTGAATTCGGTGATATTGTTTCATCATTTTTAATACCTCTTCTTACTCCCATTTTATCAAATTTTGCTTAGATTATTCATCCCATTGATTAATTGCTAAACCAAAAAATAAAATTGTTAAACAGCTCAAAATTAAGGTGATAAAGTTCAGGTACTTGTCATCTTGCAACAATATAACGAAGCCAATTAGGCTATCCACAACAAGGGCAATCGCCGTGATGGCCATTATTGAAGTAAAATTGGTCTTGTTCTGATTATTATAAATTAAAAAGTGATCGTTGCGTTTCTGCCAGAGGTACCAAGCAGCTATGAGTAATACAACAAGATAGATTGATATAACAACTTTAAGCATTTTAATTACTCCATAAAAAAACGGTCCTTTGACCGTTTCCTAACTTTCAAAAAAACCTGAGTTGACAAGCAGTTTGGCAAAACAAGTGCTGTTGAACCCGCAGTGTTCAAAAAATGAGCAGTAGCGCAACGAATATGGATCCTATACATTGATAGTTTTCCGATTCGACAGTTATTTACTTACTCGCACGTTGATAGTTTGACCGGTCAACTTTATCTAATTAAGCCTAGTCGCCAACTCAGACCAATATTATAGTAGTCAATCTGCTGGTATTTGTCAAGAATGGCCGCAACTGAAGATGACTAATTAGCCCTCTGAATGAAAAAATGCTATTCAAATAGTTAGGTAATGATGTTTATTTCATCTTCAAATGTTTAAGCTAAAACTGAAAAATATTTATCTTAAAAAAACAATATACGAAACTTAGTCTAATTATTTTAAGTGAATTACTGTTATTTTTATTTAATGTTATTTTTGATTTTAGACTAAGCTTGCCAACTAATAGTCGCTGCTTAAATGAAAAATTTATTAGCGTATTATTCTTAATAATAACTAATCAAATAGTTATTTAAATTATACATAAAAAAACAATTTTAATATTGCTATTTTTTGTACATGACTTTAAAATAATTCTTTGTATAGGTTTAGTTAAATAGGAAAGAGATTTTTTATGTTAGGAAAAAATAACTATAATGAACGTCTAAGAAAAATGGAAATGCAAGCGAAGCAAGATCACTTTTCAATTCGTAAATTGAATGTTGGTGTTGCTTCGGTGTTGTTAGGTTTCACTTTCTTCGGCTTGAATAGTCAAGCAGTAAAGGCTGAAACAGTTGCTCCAACAGAAGACGCTAGAACCAATACTCCGGCAGCTGAGACGCGGGCGCCTAGTGATACGAGAGTGCCTTTGGTAGCAGATAACATTAATGACTCTCCTGCTGCACCAGTTACAGAACAAGCGCCAACTAAGTCTAATAAACCAACAACTGGAACGCCAGCTAATGTAAATGAACAAGCCATTGCCCCTAAGAAAAGCATTGAGACTTGGGCAAAACGCTCACAAACTGATTTGAGTACTTATCGAGGCTTAAAGTCTTTTTTTGCAGGTAAAAGAAAAAGAAGACCGATCCACAGCAAGCGCTCAGCCAGCTCAAAAAGCACCTCGTGCTATTAAAGCACAGCGTGTAAGAACAGATACGAATGCGCAGACTGGTTCTTTGTCTGCGCAACCAGTTAATCAACTAACGGTTACTGATGATCAGCCAACCGAAACTACCAAGTCGCAGATCCCAACTAATAAAGATCCGCGGGGGAAACAAATGACTGGTCCATCTCAGGATCATAATGGGACCAAGCCACTGACCCCAACTGACCAGGATCAGAACAACAAGTCGGGTATTAATGCGCAAGATGATAACGGTGGTAAGATCAGCGAGGTAACTAATTGGAAAGATTATCTTGTAGCCTTAAGCGACTCTACCGTTACCGAAATTGATATCATGAATGACTTTGCTGCTCCAGATGGTTACAATCTTATACCAATTGCAAGCAGCAACTCGCGTCCACGTGATTTATTTATTACATCAAAGGGCGGTAAGCATAAGGTTGATTATAAAGGTACAAGTTTAACTTGTACATCTAAGATCAATATCACTTATGACAATTTAGAACTTTGGTGTGCTAATTATTATGGTGTGATTGATACGGATAATACTCCTGTTGCAACTGTCACCTTTAAAGACATTGATTTTCATGGCAGTCAGATGGCTCATGCAACGTCTCATACGCACTATCATTTTAAAGGAACCAACAATGCTGAAACCGTTCGAATGCCATATCCAGGAACTACTGTTATTCTGGCTAATAATCAACAATTGCTTGAGTTAATGAATTCAGATAATAGTATTGATTTTGATGATGGTACTTTTACTGGTTCTACATACAATGGAACTGTAATCGAATTAGGTAGTCGTTATAGTCTCTCATCATATAATAAGGTAAATATTGCTGCTGGCGCTAAAGTTGTTTTAAATCCGGGAAAAAATGCAGATAACTTAGTTACAGCAGGGAGTGCCGAATATACTGGTGCCCAATATGGTATCTACATGTATGGCTCGAATCTAAACGTTAATGTTAATGGGACTTTACAAATTAATGTTGGTCAAGCTGGCTTTAAGCAGACTACGGCTGATAATCGGCAAGCTTCTGGTATCTATATCAGTAAGGGTTCCAATAATTTTAATATTAAGACTGGTGGGCAGGTTGAGGTGCAAACTAACGGTGACATCTCGACAATTAACACTGACTCTAATAGCGGTAACTTAATCTACAATGGTGGTAACTTTAAGATTGATCCGAAGGGTAGTCTCAAAGTAACTGGTACCAACATGAGAAAATATAGCGGTACCTTGTTCATGATTAAAGGAAGTGCTGATGTCAATAATGGTACCTTTGAAATCAAATTAGATGGTGATGCAAATGATGATGGCGCTGGAACAGGTGTAATTACTTTAGTTGATATCCAAGGGACCCTAAACGTTAATAATCCTCAGTCCTTGATTTTGAATGCTCAGAATAATAAAGCAGTGGGGACTACAATTATTGGTCAAAACACGATCACATTAAGTAACGTTAGTCAGGTTTTGCGAATAAGCAATCAAGAACTTAATCTACCGCCGTTTGCAAAATTACAACTAAATAGAGGAAAAGTTACTGACAAGGGTACAATAATTGGGGTTTCAGCCTTAAACCTGCTCAATGGTCAAAGAAAAATAACTTCAGAATTGCTTAGTAGCATTACCGATACTAAGTATAAGGCTCTAATTAACTTATTAGTGTCGAAGGGGTTGATCGGTGCCAATATGACCTTTGACGATGCCTTTAAAAACATTATTATTGCTGCTTTTGGTGATAAGACATTCTTTAGTGATGGTTATAATAATATTCATTTTAAATCTGCCAATCCTGATGGCTTTTTAGATATTGAAAATGTGTCAGTAACTACTGGTGCGAATGGTAGCCGTATTATTAAAGGGCATATAACAAATTATAATGATAAAAATGAGGGTCCTGATAGTGATGGTATTTTTAGTAAAATTTTACCAGGAGGAACATATGCCTATGTTGGAGCCAAATTTGAGTCAGCAAATAGTTTATTGAATGATAAGAACTATATTGGTACGATTAAAAATCCAAATCCTTATGGTGAAACAAACGTTATCGAAGCACAAAACGAATTTGCTGCTCAAGTAGATGGGAATGGCTATTTTGAATTTGAAATTCCAGCAGATAAAGTTAACCAGCTTAAACCTGGAGATAAGATAGAATTAGTACCATATGCGAACTTTATCAGTTATGATCCAGAAAATAAGGATGATCATAGTTATGATTTACAAATATTGAGTGTAGATGAGCAAAAGAGCGCCGCGCATCAAGCGATCAAGGAGGAAGCCGCAACTACCAAGCAAAAGATCCAGGAAGATCAGAGCTTGACCGCGGAAGAAAAGACGCAGCAAACGAAGGCTGTCGACGCCGCCGCCCAAGCCGCTGATGACCAGATAAACAAGGCGACAAATGCGGATGAAGTAAATACAGCCGTAAAGGATGGTAAAGCTGCCATTGATCAGGCGCATCAAGCAGGCACCGGTGTAGATGAGCAAAAGAGCCAAGCTAAAGCTGAGATAGATCAGGCAGCTAAGAATGCCAAAGACAAGGTAGATAGCAATAAAGATATAACGGATAAGCAAAAGGCTAAGGATCAGATTGATAAAATTGCCCAAGATGCTAAGGATAAGATCGACAATGCTCAGGATCAAGCAATAATTAATAGCAGTAAGAATCAGGGTATTGCGGATATCAATAAGATAGCCGATGGCAAGGATAATAAAGATGATCAGGCTGAAGCAAAAGAGAAAGCCAAAGATGCCGTAGATGAAGCAGCTAATGATGCTAAAGACAAGGTAGATAGCAATAAAGATATAACGGATAAGCAAAAGGCTAAGGATCAGATTGATAAAATTGCCCAAGATGCTAAGGATAAGATCGACAATGCTCAGGATCAAGCAATAATTAATAGCAGTAAGAATCAGGGTATTGCGGATATCAATAAGATAGCCGATGGCAAGGATAATAAAGATGATCAGGCTGAAGTAAAAGAGAAAGCCAAGGATGCCGTAGATGAAGCAGCTAAGGATGCTAAAGACAAGGTAGATAGCAATAAAGATATAACGGATAAGCAAAAGGCTAAGGATCAGATTGATAAAATTGCCCAAGATGCTAAGGATAAGATCGACAATGCTCAGGATCAAGCAATAATTAATAGCAGTAAGAATCAGGGTATTGCGGATATCAATAAGGTAGCTGAAGGCAAGGATAATAATGGTAATTCGAATAATATTCCTCTCCCTAATGCTGGAAATGGCAACTCAAGTTCAAACTCAAATCCAGGTGACAGTAAAGTGCCGGAACCTAGTCCTAAACCTACTCCGAATGCCGTAGAGAAGACTTTAAAACACAATGCTTACTTCTATAATAAAGAAGGCAAACGAGCTAATCTGTTAATTGCTAAGAAGGGTTCAATCATTGCCACTTATGGCACAGAAAAGATTAATGGTCATGATTTCTACTTGACTGATAATGGCTTATATGTTGATATTTACAACGTTGTCGGACAAAAGCGGAATTTGGTTCATAATGCTTTTGTTTATAACCACTACGGCAAGCGAATTAGTTCTAAATTGCTTAAGAAGAATACAGCAGTTATTACTTATGGAGATCCTGTTAAGATTCATGGTAAAGCATATTACCTAACAATTAATAATCACTATGTCAAAGTCGCTAACTTTGCCCCATCTATTACTAGACCAAATAGAGAAGTAGCAGATGGTGTAACGGCCAATGCAGTGATTGTTCATAATTCTTATGTTTACAATGATGAAGGCAAACGAATTAATCAAGTTGTTCTTCAGGTCGGTTCTAGATTTACCATTGGACAAAGAAAAGTAGTGAGCGGTCGTGAATTGCTAGAAATTGCTCCTAACCAGTATGTGGCAAGTGGGAATGTTATTGGTACAAAACGGCGGTTAAAAGTAGCTAGTCATATTTATAACAAAGATGGTAAGCGTTTGGCTGGTAAGCAATTAAAGAAGCATAGGACGATTAGAACCTATGGCAATGCAGTCAAAATTCATGGTAAAGCGTACTACAAAATTGGACATAACCAATATATTAAAAAGAGAAATTTTTAAGGAGGATAATTTAATTATTTTGAAATAATAAAAGAAGCTCTCATAGCAATGGGGAGCTTCTTTTTTGTTTAATAAAACTCAAGAAGTGATGAATTCCAAGATAGATCAAGTGGCAGATGCGTCTGGAGTAAGTGGCGCCGTAAGCTCAGGTAAAGGGGTCCCCCAATGCCGCGCATAAAGCAAACTTATATAGTCAATATGATAATCTGAGAAAGCGTAAGTTAATTAGAACATATTGTAGCCCATGTTAGGATTAATCAAACAAAGCATTACATTGACAGAACAGGTAAATATATTAAGAGAGTTAATTTTAAATGATTAGTTTACAATATTAAAAACGTCACAACAGACAGTTGTGGCGTTTTTTAATTTTGAATAATGTTAAATATAGTTAGTTTTAAATGCTAGTATATTAATTATTAGAAAGATATTTGAAAATTTCTTGTTTTAACCAAAAAGACTATAAATACTAAAGCGATCTCTTGACTTTTTAGTCGTTTCTTGCAAAGTTTTTATAAAAAAACTCTAAAATTGACTTAGCTTACTTTAGAGACAGATGCAATTTATAGATTTAATATTTTTGGTGTAGACCTTTATTTTGCATTTCATGTAATATTTGATATTGCTGTTTAAAAGCTTTTTCTATTTTAGAATTTCCTTTAGGAGAAAAATATTGCTTTCCTAATAACAAATCAGGCATATATTGTTGTGGTATCCAATCTCCTGAATATGAATGGGGATAAATGTATCCAGTTCCATGTCCTAGATTTTTGGCACCACGGTAGTGTGTATCTTTTAAATTATTGGGTATATTTCCATAATTTTTATTATGTATATCGGCTAAAGCAGAATCAATTGCACAAATTGCACTGTTACTTTTAGGTGATAGAGATAATTCAATTACGGCATTTGCTAAGGGGATCCTGGCTTCTGGAAACCCTAAATTTTGAGCAGCAGTGATAGCCTGAATTGTGTGTTGACAAGCAGCTGGATTAGCAAGTCCAATATCTTCATATGCGATTACGCTTAATCGTCGGCAAATTGCAATTAAATCTCCTGATTCAATTAAACGGGCTAAATAATGTAATGCAGCGTCCGTATCAGAACCACGAATTGATTTTTGAAAGGCGGAAATAAGATCATAGTGGCCATCGCCTTTTGCATCAAAATTTTGCGTTCGCATTTGAATTGAATTTGCCATTTCTTGTTGGTCAATTGTAAAGCCATCTTCAGTTTTTTTACCCGCTGAAATTAATTCTTGCTGAGTAGAAATAACAGCAAGCTCTAGTCCATTTAAGGTTGATCTTAAATCTCCATTACCTTTTTCAACCAATAATTTTTGGGCAGCAGAAGTCAGCTTAACTCTAAATTTGCCTAAACCGTTTGTTTTATCAGTAAGAGCTCGGTCAATTGCTTTACTAATATCAGTTTCAGTTAATTGTTTTAATTCAAAGATTTGGCAACGAGAACGAATTGCAGGTGAGATTGAAATATAAGGATTTTCAGTTGTAGCACCAATTAAAATAATTTGTCCTGATTCAAGTAATGGTAACAAGAAATCTTGTTTAGCTTTATCTAAACGATGAATTTCATCTAGTAATAAAACAACAGTACCACTCATTTTTCCCTCTGCTGCTACTTGTTCCAATTGCCTTTTAGTATCGGTAGCGGCATTTAATTGACGAAAGGCGTATTGGGTGGAACCAGCAATAGCGCTGGCAATACTGGTTTTGCCAATGCCTGGTGGGCCATAAAGAATCATGGAAGCTAATAACTTGGCTTCTACCATCCGGCGAATTATTTTACCAGGACCAATTAAATGAGTTTGTCCGACAACTTCGTCGAGTGTCTGGGGACGCATTCTGTATGCTAATGGTTTCATTGCCTATACCTATGAAAGAGTCGATGCCAAAAGCCACCTTTAGCCGTTTTTGTTCCTGGAAGCGCCTCTTTGCTTATTTCAGGTGGGTAAACTTGACTAATTTCAATGCGTAGGCGGTTAATGGCCGTTTTACTAACCACGACAACGGCAGTCTCATCAAGGCCCGTTCTTGCAGTTTCATTATTTATCAAGGTAAATGCGATATCGTATTTGCCACAACTTGCTTCAATTTGATTTAAAAAAGCGTCATCAATATTTCCATTAATTAAAACTTCGTAATTAAGATAATTACTGAAATTATCCAAGAATAATTTTCTTAACTTAGGATTCTGGACTTCAGAATTAGACATCCTGACAAACACACGTTCTCGAAGTGATCCCAAAAATCGTCTCCGCTCGTCGGGTTTTGTCTGAGGGGTAACTCCTTGAGCCGCGTTACTAACTCTTTTATTTAAATCTTCAGCCATTGATAAACCACCTTTTAAATAGTAAAAAAACCCCTTCCAAAAGGAAAGGGCTTTTAAATAAGAAATTAAAGTAACTTGTTGTAGTATTCAACAACAAGGGCTTCGTTGATCTCTGGTTCTAGCTCGTCACGTTCTGGTAAACGTACAAGTGAACCTTCCATCTTATTGTCATCAAATGAAACAAATGATGGGCGATTTACGACAGCTTCAAGAGCATCTTTAACTTGTTGCATACCTTTTGCTTTTTCTCTCAAACCAATGGTTTGACCAACTTTAACCTCATATGAAGGGATATCAACACGATTACCATCGACAGTGATGTGACCGTGGTTAACTAATTGTCTAGCTTGTTCTCTAGTAGTAGCTAAACCCAAACGGTAAACAATACTATCTAAGCGAGATTCAAGCAAAATCATGAAGTTAGTACCATGTTCACCTTGACGAATCTTACCTGCACGTGTAAACAAAGTTCTAAATTGGCGCTCGTTTAAACCGTACATCCAACGTAACTTTTGCTTTTCGTGTAATTGTTCACCATATTCTGATAGGCGACCACGTGAGTTAGGTCCATGTTGACCTGGCGCATAGTTACGACGACTAAGCTCTTTACCAGTACCTGAAAGTGAAATCCCCAATCTTCTTGAACGTTTCCAGCTTGGGCCTGTATATCTTGACATAAAATCCTCCAATAAAATCTATTAATAATTTTTGGAGTAAAATATCACATATAAGTTCAACATTCGTGCATCTTAATTTTCATTTTCGCCTGTTGCAGCGTCGGTTACTCGTTCACTAAAACGTATTAAGATGTTGACGTTCTTGTCACTTATGGCTGCAAATATTTTACACGTTATCAATTATAACGATTGAATCTTTGTAAAGCAAGGAAATATACCGATTTTTATTGAAATAGAGCATTAATTAATCGTTTATTTCATAGCTACAATTATAAAGTGTTAGTATCAAGCTAAGAATAAGTGCTATAATTTTGATTATCGGTATTATTTTAAAGGTCTAACTTAATCTTAATTTTTTTACAAAACTGTATACCACTCTATTAGATAAATTTGGTATAATTGGGATAGTTTTGGAGGAAGATTATGTCACCAACCCAATCGATAGTTGTAATAATTGCAATTTTAATCATTATTGTCATTATAGCATTTATGCTTATTGTTAATCGTAGGCAACTACACGAAATTATTGAGCTTGATGAGCTGATTAACAGAATTGCCGAAATGCATTTAGAAACCGATATTATCAACCTTGATAAAATGGATCTAGCAGGTGAGAGTCTGACGACATTAACAACGTGGCGTAAAAATTATCAGCAAGCAGCTAATAACAAAATTCCACATGTTCAAAAATTGGTGGAACAGTCTGCAGAGCAAAATGCGCATTATCATTTAATAAAAGCTCACAAACAAATTAAGCAGGCACAAGAGATTATGCAGCCTACATATGATGATGCCAAAAATACAAAAGAAGTTTTTACAGAGCTACTTGAATCTAATCGCGAAAATAAGATGCAATATGATGATCTGATCAAAAATTATCAAGAGATCCGGAAACTTGTTTTGGCAGATTCGTTTGAATATGGCGTAGCTCTTGATCAACTTGAAAATGAACTAACAAATTTAGAAAATGATTTTTCTGAAGCTAAGAGTTTAACTGCTCAAGGAGATCAAGTTGAGGCAAAACGTGTTCTGTCTAAGATCAAGATGAGTTTAAGCTCAATTAATTCGCTGTTACCTAAAATAAGATCTAATCGTCATTTGTTGGATACTGTTTTTCAAGATCAACTAAGTGAATTAGCTGACTCATATAAAAAAATGGTATCATCTAAATATTATATTACTGAAATTGATGTGTTAGATGAAGTTAAGCAAATTCGTAAACAAGTCGATGCTGCAGACAAACTTTTGGCGAATTTAAAAATTGATGAATTAAATCAGCAAGTTTTACAAATCAAATCGCGAATATCTAACTTATATGATATTTTGACTAAAGAATATAAGGCTCGTCCTTTTGTTGAAGAAAATCAAGATAAAATTCAACGGCTCTTAGCACATGAACAGGTTGAGTCTAAAAAACTAGTTGAAAAGTTGCGCCATATTGATGAAAGTTATGAGTTGACACATGGTGAACTAGCAACTAGTCGCAAACTCGAGCAAGAAATTAATGATATGAATCGTCAATATACAGTGGATACACAAAACTTGGCTGATGGTAAAGGTGTTTATTCTAGTATTAAAGCATCATGGTTAAGCGTTATTGAAAGATTGCGTGAAATTTCTGCGGAACAACAAACGATGTCGAAAGATGTTGATGGCCTGTTTGATTCTGAGAATGTTGCCAATGATTCGATTAATCGCTTTAAACAGGAAGTGTCATTGGTTTATCGGCGTTTAGAACGAAAAAAATTACCGGGTAATCCAGATTCTTTTATCCAGATGTATACGTTAGTTGTTAATGAAATTGGTCATGTTGCTAAAGAATTAAGTCAAGTTAGACTTAATATGGAAAAAATTTCAAATGAACTAATTCAAATTTCAGATGATGTTGAACGATTAAAACGTGAAGCAGATGACATAATTAACTCTGCAGATCTAGTTGAATTAACTCTGCAGTATGCTAATAAGTATTCGACTAACGCTATAGTTAAAAGCGCTCAACAAAAGACAATGAAATTATATAGTCAAGAATATAACTACAAGGAAGCTCTTGATACGATTGCTACTGCAATTGAAAAAGCGGAGCCCGGCTCATATCAACGACTTGAAAACCTTTATTATTCTGAAAAGAAAAATAATTAATTCTAAGATGTTGAGAATTTTTTATTTAGATTAGAAACTCTTTTAAAAGTAATAAAATTATCATGATTTAAAATAGTAATAGAAAAAGCATTAATTAGGCAGCTTGTAGTGTGCTCTAACTAGGAAAGTTTAACAAATTTTAATTAGGGACTGATTTTCGATATTCTGTGTGATCAGTCCTTTTAATTTGGTTTTTATTTTTTATTATAGTACGATATATATATATATATATTGCTGATAATTTATTACTACTCAGTATAGTTTTAATAGTCTTTGCAAAGCTATAAAACATTTATCTTTTCAAGATGTAAAAATAGTTAATATCTTTAAGCAAAGACCAATTGTTTTTCTTAAAAAGCTAGATGAAATTTAAAAAATAAAATTGTGTAAAGCATTAATAAATAAGTTGTTATTAAGATATAAAATTTATGCTAAAAAAGGTTTATTTGTTATTTGCTTGCTTTTAGGGATGTTCAATGGTTACGATATACTAAACTTGTGCTACAATTTTAAACGTGTCATTTTAGAAAATAAATTTTATTTAGTCAAAGTGCAATAAAAATGCCCACAAAACTTGTTACATTAGGGTAATTTTTGTTGCTGATGGAGATAGGTAATATTACATGATATCTTTTTCAAGTTTCAACAAATAAATAAGACACTATGGACATTAGGCTGTGGTGGCTTATTTTTATGCGAATTTATATAAAGATTTTCCGATTTGTAAAAGACTGTTAAGATGTTAGAATAACTATTGGCAAAGAATTCTGATGGCCCCAAATGTTAATTATACTGATGCAGATAATTTTGGGGACACAAAAGGGACAAAAATATCGATTTTTCACGAATTAAAGTGAATTTATACGAAGCTAATTATGTTGCAAAACATCGCTGTTGAGCGAAAAATACAGAAATACATAGGGATGATTTTATTACATGATATATTTTGATAATAGCGCAACAACTAAGATTGATTCAAAGGTTTTAGAAACTTATGAGCAGGTAGTACAGACTATTTGGGGCAATCCGTCTAGCTTACATAAACTTGGAGACCGTGCATTTCAATTGTTGGAAAGTTCGCGTAACCAAATTGCTAATCTTTTAGGAACTAAACCCGATGAAATTTTCTTTACTTCTGGCGGGACGGAATCAAATAACTGGGCAATTAAAGGAACCGCATTGCAAAAACGCGAATTTGGTAAACATATCATCACGTCAAGTGTTGAACATGCTTCAGTGGCCAATACGTTTACAACTTTAGAAAGTCTTGGCTTTCAGGTTACGCGTTTGCCAGTTGATAAACGAGGTTGCGTTAGTGTTACGGATCTTCGTAACGCTATTGATTCAAATACTACGCTAGTGTCAGTCATGGGAGTTAATAATGAAATTGGAACGATTCAACCAATTGCAGAAATTAGTGACTTGTTAGATAATTACCCGACTATTAGCTTTCATGTTGACAATGTTCAGGCTCTTGGTAAAAATATTTGGTCGCGAGTTTTTACACCACGCGTAGATTTATTTAGCTTGTCAGGGCATAAGTTTCATGCCCCTCGTGGAACAGGAATTCTTTATAAAAAACGTGGTAAGATGATTTTTCCACTACATGATGGTGGTGGACAAGAAAAGGGTTTACGTTCAGGAACTGAAAACTTGCCTGCAATCGCTGGTATGGCTAAGGCTATACGGTTACTTTTAGAAAATGAGGTACAGAAGGCCAACCTCGAGGTAACAATCAAACAAAGAATAGTTGATTATCTACAAAACAAACCTGGGATTAAGATTTTTTCACAGAGTTCAGTTGACTTTGCTCCACATATTCTTTGTTTTGCGCTTGAAGGTATTCGCGGTGAAACTTTAGTTCATACATTAGAAGAGCATGATATCTATACTTCTACTACTTCAGCTTGTGCTTCTACCAAAAGTGAAGAAGCTAGTACATTAGTTGCTATGCATGTCGATGATAAGGATGCTACAAGTGCAATTCGGTTGAGTTTTGATGAGACAAACACTATTGAAGAAGCTGATGAATTTATTAAAGTTTTTGATAAAATTTACCAACATTTCGCCCCAATTAATCATTTAGGAGAATAAAAAGTAATGAAATATACTGAAATTATGGTTCGCTATGGTGAGCTTTCAACAAAAGGAAAAAATAGGAAGGATTTTATCGGACGGCTTGCTGGAAATGTAACTAAAGTTCTACGTGACTTTCCGCAAGTTGAAATTCATCCACGTCACGATAGAATGCATATTGTATTAAATGACGCACCTTTTACTGAAATAGATCAACGGCTAAAAAGAGTTTTTGGAATTCAAACGTATTCACCAACTATTAAAGTAGAAAAGACGCTAGATGCCATTAGGGAAACTTCACTTGCATTAATGAAAGAAACTTTTAAAGCTGGCATGAGTTTTAAAGTTAATACCCGTAGAAGTGATCATCATTTTACTTATGACACTAATGAATTAAACCTAATGATTGGTGATTATTTATTTAAAAATATGACTGGCTTGAAAGTAGAAATGAAGCATCCAGATTTGGTATTACGTATTGAGGTGCGCCAAGATGCGGTATATATTTCTAACCAGTTGCTTCATGGTGCCGGTGGTATGCCTGTAGGTACTGGTGGTCACGCAGTTATGATGCTATCTGGGGGAATTGATTCGCCAGTTGCATCATATCTTGCTTTAAAACGTGGTGTAGACATTGATATGATCCATTTTTATAGTCCACCATACACTACTGAAAAAGCACTAAATAAAGCTAAGGAATTGACTGGAATTTTAGCCAATTATTCTGGGCGAATTAATTTTATTGCTGTACCATTTGCTGAAATTCAAGAAACTATTAAAGAAAAATTACCAGAAGGTTATCTAATGACGGTTCAACGCAGATTTATGTTGCGCTTAGCCGATCAAATCCGTGCAAAAAGAAGAGGTTTAGCGATTTTTAATGGTGAATCTATCGGGCAAGTTGCATCTCAGACATTGGAATCGATGGCAGCAATTAATGATATAACAACTACTCCTGTTGTGCGCCCAGTGGCAACGATGGATAAAACTGAAATTATTCGTTTAGCTGAACAGATCGGAACTTTTGATTTATCGATCCAGCCGTTTGAGGATTGTTGCACAATTTTTGCGCCACCTCGTCCAAAGACCAAGCCAAGAATTGATAAGGTTCGTGAATATGAATCTCGCCTTGACATTGCAGCATTGGTCAACCGAGCTCTCGATGGTATGAAAATAACTACTATTTATCCTGGCGATAAATTCTTAGCTAATAAAGCTAAGGAAGATACTGCATTGCTATAAAAAAAATGCTATAATACATGCAAAGCAATAATCAAGAGGGTATTAACTTTATAAATAGAGAAAGGCTCATTGTTGGTGAAAAGCCGAATGAAGGTTAATTGGTAGCTTGATTAAGCTGATTGGCTGAACTAATAGTAAGCTAATTCGGTAAGTTAACCGTTATCACTGTTAAGAGAAGCAGGTTTTAACCTGCTTAACCTTAGGTGGTACCGCGGTTAAATTAAATCGTCCTAGACAATTTGTCTAGGATTTTTTTATTGGGAGAAAAATTATGACAGATCTAGCACCTAAATATGATCCCCATGAAGTTGAAGAAGGTCGGTATCAAGAATGGCTTGATCAGGATCTTTTTAAACCATCGGGTGATAAAAAAGCACATCCATATTCCATTGTTATTCCACCGCCAAATGTTACAGGAAAACTTCATTTGGGGCATGCCTGGGATACCGCAATTCAAGATACATTAATCCGCTTAAAACGGATGCAGGGCTATGATACCTTATATTTACCAGGCATGGATCATGCTGGAATTGCGACACAAGCTAAAGTTGAAGCAAAATTGCGTAAGCAAGGAAAAGATCGTCACCAAATGGGCCGTGAAGCTTTTGTAAAACAAGTTTGGGACTGGAAGGATGAATACGCAAATATTATTAAAGGCCAGTGGGCCAAGATGGGGCTATCCCTTGATTATTCGCGTGAACGCTTTACTTTAGATAAGGGACTATCGAAAGCTGTAAAACGGGTATTTGTACAGTTATATAATGAAGGCTTGATTTATCGTGGTGAATATATTATTAATTGGGATCCACAACTGCAAACGGCTTTGAGTGATATTGAGGTTATTCATCAGGATGATAAAGGAGCTTTTTATCATATTAAATATCCATTCGCTGATGGTTCGGGCTTTGTAGAAATTGCGACAACTAGGCCAGAAACCATGTTTGGAGATACAGCCGTTGCTGTTGCACATGGTGATGAACGTTACAAAAATATTGTTGGTAAAGAATTGGTATTGCCACTAGTAGGTCGTAAAATTCCGATTATTGAAGATCAACATGTTGATCCTGAATTTGGGACTGGACTAGTTAAAATTACCCCAGCACATGATCCAAATGATTTTGCAGTAGGAAATCGTCATCATTTAGAACGGATTAACGTAATGAATGATGATGGTACGATGAATGAAAATGCTGGAAAATTTGCAGGAATGGATCGTTTTGACTGCCGTGAGGCCCTGGTTAATGAATTAAAGGATCAAGGCTATTTGATTAAAGTTAGACCAATTGTTCACTCCGTTGGTCATTCTGAACGTTCTGGTGTTCAAGTTGAACCACGTTTATCAACACAATGGTTTGTAAAGATGAAGCCGTTGGCTGAGAAAGTTCTAGAAAATCAAAAAACTGAAAATAAGGTCAATTTTGTTCCTGAACGCTTTGAGCAAACACTTGAGCATTGGATGGAAGATGTTCATGATTGGGTAATTTCTCGTCAGCTATGGTGGGGTCACCGAATTCCTGCTTGGTATAATAAAAAGACTGGTGAAATGTATGTTGGTGAGGAAGCACCAAAGGATGAAAAAAACTGGAATCAAGATTCTGATGTTTTAGATACATGGTTTTCAAGTGCTTTGTGGCCATTTTCGACACTGGGTTGGCCAGATGAAGATGCTGCCGATTTTAAACGCTATTTTCCAACTAATACTTTGGTTACTGGTTATGATATTATTTTCTTCTGGGTATCACGAATGATTTTTCAAAGCTTGCACTTTACCCATGAGCGTCCATTTAAGGATGTTGTTTTACATGGTTTAATTCGTGATGAACAAGGTAGAAAGATGAGTAAATCTCTGGGTAATGGTGTTGATCCAATGGATGTGGTTGATGAGTACGGTGCCGATGCTTTACGCTGGTTTTTACTTAATGGAACAGCACCAGGCCAAGATACACGTTATAATCCGAAAAAATTATCTGCTGCTTGGAACTTCATAAATAAAATTTGGAATGCTGCCCGATTTGTAATCATGAATTTACCAGAAGATTCGCAGCCGGCACATTTACCTGATACTAAGCAGTTTGATTTATCGGATAGTTGGATTTTTGATCGATTGAATCACACTGTTAGTGAAGTCATTCGGCTATTTGATGAATACAAGTTTGGTGAAGCTGGCCGAGAATTGTATAACTTTATTTGGAATGATTTTTGTGACTGGTACATTGAGATTTCCAAAGTTGCATTAAATGGAGATAATGCGGAATTAAAGGCTAGAAAGCAAGATAATTTAATTTGGATTCTTGATCAGATTTTACGTTTACTTCATCCAATCATGCCGTTTGTAACTGAAAAATTATGGTTGTCAATGCCACACGATGGTAAGTCAATTATGGTTGCTAAGTACCCTGAACAACATAATGAATTTGTTAATGATACTGCTCAGCATGATATGGCTTTCTTAATTGAAATTATTAAGGCTGTTCGTAATATTAGAATGGAAGTTAATGCACCGTTATCATCTTCTATTGATATCATGATTCAATTAGAAGATGCAAAAAATGAACACATTTTAATAGATAATTCTGACTATGTTAAAAACTTTTTGCATCCAAAAGAATTAACTATTGCAACTAAAATTTCAGCGCCTAAATTGGCTAAGACCGCCGTTGTTTCGGGAGCGCAAATTTTTATACCATTAGCTGATTTAGTTAATGTTGAAGATGAAATTAAGAAGATGAGAAAAGAAGAAACAGATCTTGAAGCTGAGGTGGAACGGGCTACAAAGAAGTTGAGTAATCAGGGCTTTGTGGTACATGCACCAGCAGCTGTTATCGACAAGGAAAAAGAAAAGTTGTCCGATTATGAAAGTCAACTTGATGGTGTACGGCAAAGAATTAAAGAATTGAAGAAGAGTGAATAAAGTGATTTTTAATAATACGAAAACCTTTTTGTCATATTTATATGCTCTACCTAAAAAACACTCTAAATCCGATTTAAGTTACATTCAAAAAATTTTACATGTCCTTGGTGATCCACAAGACCGGGTTAAAACAATCCACGTAACAGGGACTAATGGTAAAGGGTCGACATCGTATTATTTAAGCCATTTGCTAGAAAAGGCCGGTCAAAAGACTGGTCTTTTTGTTTCACCTTATGTGTTTGAGTTTGGTGAACGAATGCAAATTGATGGTAAAAACATGACAGATTCTGCCATGCTTAAAACAGCTAATCAAATTGAAAATGCTCTATACAAAATAAGAAAACTTGACCCGGATTTTTCATTAGTAACTTTTGAATATGAAGTTGCTATGAGCTTTGTATACTTTGCCAAGGAAAAATGTGATTTTGCGGTTATTGAAGTTGGCATTGGTGGTCAACATGATAAAACGAATGTAATTATTCCAGAGGTCAGCATTATTACTACAATTGGATTGGATCATGAGAAAATTATCGGTCCGACTATTCAAGATATTGCTTATGAAAAAAGTGGCATAATTAAAAAAAATCGCCCGTTAGTTGTGGGGAATATTCCACGAGAAGTTATGCCTATAATTAATAAAAGGGCGGTTAAACAACATGCTGCATGCTATAAAATGGGGCAAAATTTTAAAATTTTTCTTAATAAAAAGTTGATCTATCAAGATAATGAGCATCATCTTAGTTTTTTACCACGACCTAAGGTAGAAAGTTATGATATTGCTGTTGCACTTAAGGCCTTTTTTTTATTGCAGCTACAACTATCAGATAGGCAAATTATAGATACGATTAATCAAACTGTAATTCCAGGACGTTATCAAATATTACAGGCCCAACCTTTAATTATCTTAGATGGGGCGCATAATCAGCAAGCAATGAAAAATTTGCTGAATTTTGTTCATCAACAGCAAAATTTGCGTAAAGCTACAGTGAGAATTTTAATTATGATAATGCGGGATAAAGATCTGGATCCTATTTTTTCTTTGTTCAAAGAAACGGATCGGGTAAATCTAACAACGATTGATTATCCACGTGCCGCTAAATTGGAAGATTTTCCGAAAAAAATCAAAAATAAATATCCTTATTGGCTAGATTGGAAAGTTGCATATGCTTCCTTAAAACATGAGAGTAAATCAAATGATATACTAGTAGTAACGGGATCATTTTACCTAGTTGGTAATATTTTGCGGCTGGAGGAATCAAATGAAAGTTCAAGGGATTAACGAGCGTGTTAGGGGAATTCTGTTCGATATGGATGGATTATTGATGAACTCTGAAAAGCTGTATTGGCAAGCTAATATAGTGGCTGCTAAAGAAGCTCATATTAATGTTCCAGATGATCTTTATTTAAAACTTGTTGGGTCATCAGAAGATGAAATGAATCATTTTTATCATCGCTATTTTAGTAGCGATGAGCAACGGAATCGTTTTATTAAACGTACAAATGAATTGGTTTGGCAATGGACTGATGAGGGTAAATTAAAGTTACTTCCCGGAGTTCAGCGAGCTTTGGATTGCTTTCAGCATCTTGCACTTTCGATGGCAATCGTGACAAGTAATACAGAGGAAGTAGTTGAACATAATTTGTGGGTAACTGGTATTCGAAATTACTTTGATTTTCATTTGAATTCTGCTGACATTTATAGAAATCATATCAAGCCAAAACCAGAACCAGATATTTATCTTTTAGCTGTCGAAAGAATGGGATTACCCAAACGTAATTTACTTGTTTTTGAAGATTCTTCTTCTGGAGTGAAATCTGCTACTAGTGCTGGAATAAAGTGTGTAATGATTCCTAATTTATTGCCTGCAAATAATCAAGATAAGGATAGTGCAGTGGATGTTTGTTCAAGTTTTGCTGAGTTTTTAGAAAAAATTTAGTCTTTTCTACGTATCTAATTAGTGAAAGGAATGATTTAATGAAGTATATCAAATCCAGTCACTTTTGCGTAGACACAGATATGGAATTGTTGTGTAACTTATTTAATCGACTGAATGATAATGGAATTAGTCGATTTGATGAGTTAATTAAAAAACTTACAGAACTTCAAGTGAATAGTTTTAGTGATCTGTTTGCTTATCTTTCTGGCGCTAATTGTGATGATGATCTTGCAATTATTTGTGAAGATTTGCTTGAAAGATTGAGATTAGCTGTGCCTGATCGTGAGGCTATTTTGACCTCCAGCAATGAAGTAGGGATGTATTTAATGGATAAGTTGGCAGGTCACCAACAGGAGGAATTATGGGTTCTGTATATTGATAACAGTAATCATATTATTGCAGAAAAGTGCCTATTTCGTGGAACCTTGGATAAGTCAATTGCGCATCCACGGGAAATTTTTCGTTGGGCCGTGATATATGCTTGTGCAGGAATTTTTGTTGTTCATAATCATCCTAGTGGTAATTTGTTACCATCTAAGAGTGATATTGAATTAACTAAGAGCTTAATATCAATTTCTCAAGTAATGCACATTGATTTTTTAGATCATTTTATTGTCGGTAAAGGCAAATATCTCAGCTTGAAAGAGAAACAATTATTTTAAAATCATCTAAAACTTAACTCGGAAATCTATTTTAAGCCGTACTTTATGCTATAATTATTCAAGATTTAGAGACTGCAGTTATTAAGGAGAGATTTTCGTGTTTGGATTAGGAGCTAAAAATATTGGTATCGATTTGGGTACAGCCAA
Organism: Lactobacillus sp. ESL0246; assembly: GCF_003692965.1. Lineage (GTDB taxonomy): Bacteria > Bacillota > Bacilli > Lactobacillales > Lactobacillaceae > Lactobacillus. The sequence continues at coordinate 302,498 of NZ_REHC01000006.1, forward strand.
TACTCTTGTTTATATGGAAGGAAAAGGAATTGTTCTTAGAGAACCTTCTGTTGTGGCAAAAAACACTCAAACTGATAAAGTGATCGCAGTTGGTTCAGAAGCTCGTGAAATGATCGGCAGAACGCCAGCTAATATTGCTGCCATTCGACCAATGAAAGATGGAGTGATTGCGGATTACGATACTACAGCTGCCATGTTAAAATACTTTATTGAGAAAACAGTGGGAAATGCTAAGCCTTCAGCAATGATTTGTGTGCCATCGGGTGTAACCGAGGTAGAAAAGCGTGCTGTCATTGACGCCGCGAGGGTTGCTGGTGCTCGTGAAGCTTTTGTAATTGAAGAGCCCTTTGCTGCTGCTATTGGTGCTGGGCTTCCAGTCATGGATCCTACTGGATCCATGGTTGTTGATATTGGTGGAGGTACAACAGATGTTGCCACAATTTCACTTGGTGGCATTGTTTCCTCTACATCAATTCGGCAGGCTGGAGATAAGTTTAATTCTGCAATTATAAACTATGTGCACTCTAATTTTAATTTATTAATTGGAGAGCGTACTGCTGAAGATATTAAGATTCAAATTGGTTCGGCTTCAGTTGAAAAAGCCACGAATATTGAATCGATTAATATTCGTGGTCGTGATTTAGTTAGTGGTTTACCAAAATCTGTTGATGTAAAAGCTGTTGATGTTGCTAATGCTATTCAAGATGTTGTTCAGGATATCATTGTGGCAATTAAAGAGACACTTGAACAAACATCTCCAGAAATTGCGGCAGATGTTATTGACCATGGGATTGTTTTAACCGGTGGTGGAGCATTGCTGAAGAATTTGCCAGATGTTATTTCAGAAGCAACTAAAGTCCCAGTTTTTATTGCTCAGGATCCACTTGATTGTGTTGCGTTAGGGACTGGCAAATCTCTTAAAAACATTGAACTAATGCGCAAAAGTCGCAGATAATCTTGAAAGTCGGCTATTTTTGCCGACTTTTCTTTAGGGATAAATTCCATATGAAGAAGTTTTTACAAAATAAAAAATTATTATCAGTCTGTATAGTTATTATTATTGCTTTTTCCATCATAGGTGGTAGCGTAAGTTTACGTAATAATCGAAATACACCACTACTTATACAAAGCTTTGGAAATGATATTGTAGCAGTTGGTACCAGAATAGTTAATTTTCCGATTAGCATAGTTTCAGGTAATTTAAACAGTGTTTATGATTTATTAAAAACGCAAGATGAAAACAATTATTTAAAGAGTCGTGTAACTGAATTACAACAGACTAAAACCCGCAATCAAGCGCTTGAAGCGGAGAACCAACAATTAAAGGCAGCATTAAAAGTAAAACAAACAATGACCGACTATGACACGGTACAGGCTTCAGTTATCTCACGTTCACCAGATAGCTGGCTTGATTTGCTGGTGATCAATAAAGGTACTACTTCAGGTTTACAAAAAAACATGGCAGTCATGTCAGGTGGTGGTGTGATTGGACGAATTGTTGAAACTAATGCTGCTTCTGCTAAAGTTGAATTAATTACAACTAGTGATAAATCAGCAAATCGTTTTGCGGTTGAAGCGGAAGCGACTAATGGAAAAAAAGTTCATGGAGTTATCACTGTAATTGGATCTAATACTTTAGCCTTTACTCAAGCAATTGACGCTCATAAGCTTAAAGCAGGAATCAAAGTATATACAAGTGGTATGGGGGGGAATTCACCAAAAGGATTATTAATTGGTTCAATTGCTACTACAACACATGATACTTTTGGTTTGTCTAATTTGATAAAAATTAATCCAGCTGGTGAATTAAATGATCCGTCTATTGTTACTGTGATAAAAAGAAAGGTAGCCGAGTAATGCATGTCTTCAAGAAATTCACCTTGGCATTTGCTTTATATGTTGCCTTAGTTACTAATGCGAGTCTCTCTTTTTTCTTGCATCAATTTTTTGCCAATACAGGTGGTTCTAATTTGTTGATGCCAATTGGTATTATGCTGATTGCATTATTTGATGATACAAATAAAAATGAAATTTGGCTCTCCCTATGTAGTGGAATTATTGCTGATTTGTATTATTTTGGAATCATTGGCATTTATACTATTTCTTTACCAATTATTTGCTGGGGATTACAACGGATAGCTCGTTTTTTGCCAGAAGTTTTTTGGGTTAGGATTCTGGTTGTTTTGTTAACTGTAATTTTGCTTGATTCTTATACTTGGATGATTATAAATTTGGTCGGCATTAGTAGTATTTCGGTTACCAAACTACTTACAAGCATCATACCTACTCTTTGTTGGTCGCTTTTATTTACAATAATTACTTACAAACTTTGGGACGTTTTGGCTAGTAATTATCCCTTTATGGTTAATCTTGATAATTACAAACAATAAAAACGTGAAGCCACTGCCTTCACGTTTTTATCCTAGCATTCCCATGCTAGCTAATGAACTAACTGCCTGCATAATAATGCCTACCAAGGTAATGAGTGCCATTAACCAAGCCATTACAATTGTTAGTCTTTGAAATTTTGATCTTTTCTTTTTATGTCTACGTGCCATAAATTCGTCCTCCTATTTGAACAATATTTTATTCTACTTGATTATTTTTTTCAATTAGGAAAAGCAATAAGAGGCATAATTAAATTATCGAGGTGCAATATGCTTTATATTTTTTTACTACCGCTAATTGGATTAATTATTGCTTTTGGACTAGCTCATTTTTTTCCAAAAGCAAAATTTAGAGGATATGATGTTTTACCTTTATTTTTTATTATGGCATGTCACTTAATTTCGGTTCAGCAAGATAAGCCAGAATTCTTGCCTTATGGCTTTTTCACTTTTTTTATTCTGATTGTGATTTTAGCTGCTGTTGAAGCAATTAAAAATAAAAATATTTCTTTAATTAAATTAATCCGTCAAATTTGGGATTATCTTACTGTCAATACAATATTTTGGTATCTTGGCTTGTTATTTATGATGATCTAACTCTAAGTAATTCGAACATAAAATAAAAAACTGCTAAATTTTGCTTTTTAAAAGTATTAGTTTAGCAGTTTTTTATTTGGAAACAATGAGACCCCCACATTTTTCTTAAATAAAAAAGTTGAAAAATAAAGGTAATTTACTTATTTCAAAATAAAAAATTAAATAATTCATCTTTTATTACTAAAAAAGTGGTAGGAAGTGGTGAATTGTGGTAAATTATTCTTAGGAAGGAGGCTAAGCCATGTTCATGGGTGAATATCATCACAATCTTGACAGTAAAGGACGCTTAATTATACCTGCTCGTTTACGAAGTCAGATTGGTGACAAGATGATTTTTACGCGTGGAATGGAGGGCTGTATATTCGGCTATACCACTGAGGCATGGGAGAAAATTGAAGCCAAATTAGCACAACTTCCTTTGACTAAGAGAAATGCACGTAGTTTTACACGTTTGTTTTATTCTGGTGCGATGGAGTGTGAATTCGATAAACAAGGGCGTGTCAATCTGACCACAACATTAAAGAATCACGCTTCCTTGGTTAAAGAATGTGTCATTGTTGGCGTTTCAGATCGAATAGAAATTTGGTCAAAAAATCGTTGGGAAGATTTTAGCATACAGGCTAACGAAGATTATGATGACATTGCTGAAGATTTTGATAATATTGAACTATAAATTATGAAATTCAAACACACCAGTGTACTCTTACACGAAACAATTAATGAATTAAAACCAAAAAATGATGGGCTTTATGTGGATGCAACCTTTGGTGGAGGCGGACATGCAAAGTACTTGTTAAGTAAACTTGATAGAGGAACGTTAATCGGTTTTGATCAAGATCAATATGCAATAGATTCAGCAAAGTTAAACTTTGCTAATTTATTAGCTTCGAAAACCGGACCGCAATTAAAATTGGTACACGATAATTTTAGCCATCTGAATGTGAATCTGGTTAAGCTAGGTTATCAAGATGGTATTGATGGTATCTATTATGACTTAGGAGTTTCTTCTCCACAATTTGATCAAGCTGAACGTGGATTTTCGTATCGCTTTGATGCCAGACTGGATATGCGAATGGATCAGAGGCAAAGCCTCGATGCATATCAACTGGTAAATGAAACAAGTCAAAAAGACTTAGCAAATATTTTATATAAATATGGTAATGAGAAATTTTCACGTCAAATTGCTCACAAAATCATTGAAAGCAGACAAAAAAAGCCGATTGAAACAACTTTTGAGCTAGTGGAAATAATTAAAGAAGCTATTCCGGCGTATGTTCGTCGTAGCGGTGGACATCCTGCAAAGAAAACTTTTCAAGCCTTACGTGTAGCTGTAAATCATGAACTCGAAGTATTAAATGAATCACTTGAAGAGGCAATTGATTTACTAAAGCCGGGTGGCAGAATTAGTGTAATTACTTTCCAATCCGACGAAGATCGAATCGTCAAAAGTATTTTTAAAAAGTATTCTGAAGTTGAAGTTCCAAGGGGAATGCCAATGATACCAGATACTTTAAAAGCAAGAATGCGTTTGGTTAATCGAAAACCAATTGTTGCTTCAGATGAAGAATTAAAAAATAATAACCGCTCACACAGTGCCAAGTTGCGGGTAGCAGAAAAATTGTGAAGAGGGAAAAGCAATGGCTGATAGTTTAGCAAGAAAAATAGAATTTAATCCTAATGAAAAGCCAAAACCACAAAATAGGCAGCGGCAAGTTCTTGATTATCATCAAGTTTCTTGGTCTGTTTTCGAGAAGACTTTATTGACTGTGGGAGCAATTATTACAGTTGTTTTAATGGCTATTTTAGTTTCTTCTAGTATTTCTGCAACATCAGCCCAGCATGAACTTACCAGTGTACAGCGTTTAGTTGAAAAAAAGCAGAGTCAAGTTAGCGATTTACGTCAGGAAATGGGAGAGTTAACTTCGACTAGTAGAATGAACAGGATTGCTCGTAACAATGGGTTGACTTTAATCGATAAAAATATTAGGACTATTCGCTAATGAAAAAACGCGTTATAAATTTAGAATCACAAAAATCCAAAGCTCACAGATACCGTTTTACAGTTGGAAGATATTTTCAGGTAACTGTAGCTTTGGTTTTTCTTGTATTTATGGGTAGATTTTTATATATTGGAATATCTAAAACTGTTAATGGTCAAAATTTAAACCAGAAAACTGAACAGTTGTATATGCGCAATCAAGTATTAAAAGCAAATCGTGGAACGATTTATGATCGCAATGGATTAGCAGTTGCGCAAGATTCTCAATTGTATACTGTTTATGCCATTTTGGATAAGTCGTCAATTAATTACAAAAACAAACCGGAATATGTTGTAAATAAAGAAATAACAGCTGAAAAATTAGCTCAAGTTCTGCCTTTATCCAAAAATCAAATTTTACATTATTTGTCTCCAATACATCCAGCTTTTCAAGTACAATTTGGTAATGCTGGTATTGGTTTAAATAAGAAACAAAAGGATAAAATTGAAAAGATGAAATTGCCAGGAATCAAATTTTTTGAGACACAGTCTCGACTCTATTTAAATGGTAATTTTGCTTCTCATGTGATTGGATTAGCAACTCCAGAATATAATAAGAAGACCAAAAAAGAAAATTTGGTAGGAACTATGGGACTTGAGGCATGGTATGATAATACTCTGTCTGGTAGGGATGGTTATCAAATTTCATCGGTTGATGCTGCAAATTATCAAGCGCCAAACAGTGTTCAAACATACAAAGCACCAGTTGATGGAAATAATATTTACTTAACTATTGACTCACAGCTACAAACTTATCTGGAAAGTAGGTTAACTTATGTTCAAAAAAACTACGACCCTGTATCAATGACAGCAGTAGTAGAAGATTTAAAAACTGGTAAAGTATTAGCTGCATCACAAAGACCAACATTCAATCCGCAAACGAAAAAAAATTTAAGTCACTCATATCGTGATATCTTGATTCAGGACACTTTTGAACCTGGATCAGTATTTAAGGTTTTAACACTAGCAGCCGCTACTAATAGTGGTAATTATCATCCTAATCAATATTACAATTCTGGCTCTGTGCTAGTTAAAGGTTCAGCTATTCATGACTGGCAGGCGCATGGCTGGGGAAGTATACCATTTTCACAAGCATTTGCGCGATCCAGCAATACAGGATTTGTTCATATTGAACAACAAATGGGGGCCAAGACTTGGTATAGCTATTTGAAAAAATTCCGTATTGGTCAAAAAACAGGAGTAACTTTGCCGGGCGAGCAACCAGGCTTTTTGACTTTTAATTCACCAATTGATCAGGCAGTAACTAGTTTTGGTCAAGGTGTAAATGTTAATGTAATGCAAATGATGCAGGCATTCAGTAGTTTGGCAAATAATGGACAAATGGTTAAACCACAATTTGTTGATAAAACATGCGATCCAACAGGGAAAACAATCACTAATTATCAAATTAAAAAAGTTGGCCAGCCTGTATTTTCTCCTGAAACTGCGCAAGTAGTCTTGTCTAACATGAAGCAGGTTTTGAATAAGCGCATTGGTACTGGATCAATTTATAGAATTGATCATGAAAGTATTGCAGCTAAAACTGGTACAGCTCAGATCGCCAATCTTAAAGGCGGAGGCTATTTAAAAGGTGATAGTAATTATATTTTTTCGGTGGTTGGTGTTACGCCAGCCAAAAATCCGCGTTATTGTATCTATATTACAATGAAACAACCACGCAGAATGAGTAAACCCGCTGAAGTGATTTTGGCATCTATTTTCAAGCCCCTAATGAAGAGAATTATTTTAATGTCGCAAAGTGGACTGAATAGTTCACTATATGTTAAGGTACCCAATTTTAAAGGGCTGAATTATTCTGATGCTGTAAAAAAAGCGAATCAGGTTGGCCTTGAACTAGAAAAAATTGGTAAGGGTGATAAAATAACGGCACAGGCTTATCTTCCTGGTAAAAAAGAATTGCCTGGGTCACGGCTATTTGTTAAAACTTCAGGGCAAATGATTTGTCCAAATATGAAAGGTTGGACACTTGATGATCTTCATCAATTTTCTGAATTAACTGATCTAAATCTAATTATTAGTGGGTCAGGCAGGGTTCAAGATCAGAGTATTTTGCCAAAATTACCGATTAAGTCAAAAGATAAAATAAAGATAAAATTAAAGGAGTAGCACCTTATGCTTATTAGCATCATAGCATTAGTCAGTTCATTAGTAATTACAAGTCTTCTTTTACCATGGATGATCATTTTGATGCGATCACACCATGAAGGACAGGAAATACGTGATGAAGGTCCTAAGTGGCATCAGAAAAAATCAGGAACACCAACAATGGGTGGTATTGTTTTTGTACTTGCTTCTGTCGTTTCAACGTTATGGGTTGTATTATGGCAGCATGAATTTAGTAAATTGATTTTAATATTGGTGTTAAGTTTATTAGGTTATGGCTTAATTGGATTTCTTGATGATGGTATAAAACTTGTTTATAAGCGTAATTTAGGATTAAAAGCTTGGCAAAAATTTACTCTTCAGATTTTAATTGCATTACTGATAGTTGTACTTGCGACTGCTGATCATTTCAAATTTAGTCTTTATTTGCCATTTTTTGGTGTTGTCAGCAATATTTTTTTATTTATTGTGTTTATTGTCTTTTGGTTGGTTGGTTTTTCAAATGCAGTGAACTTATCAGACGGATTAGATGGATTAGCCACCGGATTGTCAGTAATTGCTTATGGAACTTATGCAGTTTTAGCGTTTAAACAACAAAATTTAGCAGTTTTAATATTTTGTATGAGCGTATTAGGCGGCCTACTAGCATTTTTCGTTTTCAATCATAAGCCAGCCAAGATTTTTATGGGAGATGTTGGTTCATTAGCTCTTGGTGGAGGCCTAGCTGCTGTCAGCATATTCTTACATCGCCCATGGTCATTGTTACTAATAGGAATTGTCTTTGTTTGTGAAACTGCAAGTGTAATTTTGCAAGTCATTTCTTTTCAAACTACTGGAAAACGAATCTTCAAAATGACTCCAATTCATCATCATTTTGAAATGCTGGGATATTCAGAATGGAAAGTTGATTTTATTTTCTGGATAGTTGGATTACTAGGAAGTATCTTGTATCTTATGATTTGGGGGTAAACAAAATGAAGCAAATCAAAACTTATGAAAATAAAAATATTCTGGTTCTTGGATTAGGAAAAAGTGGTTTTGCAGTTAGTAAGCTACTCCTTAAACTTGGGGCTAAATTAACATTAAATGATCAAGCGGATCTGACAAATAACGAACATGCAAAAAAATTACGTGATCTTGGGGTTCGCATTATTAGCGGAACTCATCCTGTTAATTTGTTTGACCATGAGCAGTTTGATTTTTTGGTTAAAAACCCTGGAATTTCGTATGATAATCCGATGGTAAAAAAGGCGCAAGAAGTTGCGATACCAATTATTACAGAACCACAGATTGCTTTAAATGTAAGCGATACACCATATGTCGGAGTCACGGGGTCAAATGGTAAAACAACGACTGTAATGCTTACACAGCAAATCCTTGACCATCATTTGAAAAAGTACGGGCACCATGCATATGCCGTTGGAAATATCGGTGTCCCAATTTCTGAAGTTGTTCTTTATTCAACTAAAGATGATATTCTAGTAGTTGAATTATCTAGTTTTCAACTATTAGGTGTAAGAGATATTAAACCCAAAGTGGCAGCAATTGTTGATATTTATAATAATGTACATCTTGATTATCATAGATCATTTAGCAACTACGTGAATGCTAAGTTAAACATCACCAAAACTCAAACTTCTGAGCAATATTTTTTGGCAAATTATGATCAAAAAGATATTTTGATTCAGGAAAAAGATGCTTCTAAAGCACATATTTTGACTTTTTCAGAAAAAGAAGATGCAGCCGATTTCTTTATTGCAGATGGTTATTTGCAAAGCAAAAAAGAAAAAATTATAAAGACGAGTGACATGAAGTTACCAGGACTTCATAATCAGCAGAATGCTTTAGTTGCTAGTGCAATTTCTTTGATAATGGGTGCTAACCTTGATGATATTCGTACTACATTAGCATCTTTTGCAGGTGCTAAACATCGTTTACAATATGTGATGACTCTTGAAGGGCGCCAGGTTTATAATGATTCTAAATCAACCAATATCGAAGCCGCATCAGTAGCAATTCCTTCTTTTAATGAACCAGAAGTTTGGATAGCTGGAGGGCTAGATAGAGGTTTTGATTTTGATGAACTTGTTCCACTTATAAAAAAACATGTTAGAGTTGCTGTTTTGTATGGTGAAACTAGGTATTTATTGGCAGATGCTGCTCGTAAAGCTGGCGTTGAACAAATTATTATTAAAGATACTTTACAAGAAGCAGTACCTGAAGCATATCAGGTTAGTGAATCTGGTGATGTCTTGTTATTTTCTCCAGCTTGTGCCTCTTGGGATCAATTTAGAACATTCGAAGAACGCGGCGATTATTTTATAAAATTTATTAAGGAACTGAAGACTAAATAAAATGAGAGTTATTTTTACAGGTGGTGGAACTGGTGGCCACATTTATCCGATTATGGCAATTATTGAAAGGTTAAAGGAGCGTAAATTAGCAACAAATGATGAAATTTTGTTTGTTGGAACAAAAAACGGTTTAGAAGCTAAGATTGTTCCAGATGCTGGTGTTAATTTTAAAACAATTGAAATTCAAGGGTTCAGTCGCAAACATATAATGACTAACTTTTCAACACTTAAAATGTTTGTTAGGGCAACTAAAACTGCCAAAAAAATCATTAGTGAATTTAAACCAGATGTTGTTATGGGGACAGGTGGCTATGTCAGTGGCGCGCTTGTCTTTGCAGCTGCAAAAATGAATATCCCAACAATGATTCATGAATCAAATTCAGTGGTTGGTATTGCTAACAAATTTTTGGGCCATTATGTTGATAAAATTTGCTACACTTTTGATGATGCTGCTAAACAATTCACTGAAAAGAAAAAGTTGGTGAAAACTGGGAATCCGCGCTCTCAACAGGTACTAAGTTTATTTTCCGAAGATTATAATATTCGCTCGTCACTAAATTCTCCAAGACCAACGGTGTTGATTTTTGGAGGTTCACGAGGAGCCTTGGCTATTAATAAAATAATGCTAAAGTCCATAATAAAGTTAAAACATAAGCCATATCAAACTATCTGGGTAACTGGGATGCTTTATTATGATAAAGTTAGAGCAAAATTGACCGGCATTGATTATGGAGATAATATAAAAATCTTACCGTACGTCAATGATATGCCTGCATTATTACCAAAAATGACGTGTGTTGTTTCACGGTCTGGAGCAACAAGTATTGCTGAATTTACTGCTCTCGGAGTACCTGCAATTCTCATACCAAGTCCTAATGTAACACATAACCATCAGATGCAAAATGCACTGGATTTAGAAAAAGCTGGAGCTGCCATTGTCATTGCTGAAAATGACTTGAATCCTAATAATTTTATTTCTTCAATTGATCATATTTTACTTGACGGCAAATATGCTAATGCAATGAGTGATGCTTCTAAAAAATTGGGCGTCCCAGATGCTTCAGATCAAGTAATTAAAGTTATGAAAGAAATCTCTAAATAACTGGAATAAGAAGGTGAGGTAGTTGAAAAAAAAACGTGTAACAAAAATTGACCCTCAAGAAAAATTATCACGCTATTTAAACTATCAGTCTAATCAAACTAAGAATAAACAAAGAACCAAGGTTTCTGCCTCGCTTTCTAAATTGCGCAATGAACGTAAGACAGCTCTGGTCAGAAAATTGGGGTTGATTTTTGTTATTTCACTTATTGCACTAATTATGCTTGGTTACTATATTTCGCCTCTAGCAAATGTTAATAGTGTGAAAATTATTGGTGAAACTGATCTTCCTGTAAAAGATGTAGTACAGACATCAGAAATCAAAGCAAGTGATAAGGTAATTGATTATCTTTTACATCAAAGCAATATCAAATATAAATTGATGCGCCATTATCCTGAGATTAAGAGCATACAGATAAATATTAGTAATTTTAACCAGTTAACTTTAAAAATTAACGAATACCAAACAATAGGTTACATAAAAAAAGAGGCGGGATATCGTAAAATTTTAATTAATGGAAATTTAGGATCCCAGTTATTGCCTTGGAATAAAATCAGTCGAAATCAGCCAATTTTTATTGGTTATAATCACGAAGTGTCTTTGAAAAACAATTTACATTTATTTAATAGTTTACCAAAAGAATTTCGTGATCAGATTAAACTTTTAAGTGGAAAGACTAGAAGAAAGTCACAAGTTATTTTCGTCATGAAAGACAATAATGTTATTATTGGTAATATTGACACACTCAAAAGCAAACTAAAGTATTATAATGATATAAAAGATAAAGCTGGAAAAGAAAGTTTAATCGATTTAGAAGTAGGGGCATATAGTCGTCCTTTAACTACAAATGAAAAGAGAGTTTACGGTATTTTGTAGGCTGAAATTATGTTTATTTTATGGTAAAATTTTTGAAAAGATTATCGACGGGGGGTTAATTTTTGGACAATACAAATCTTTTGGTGGGCTTAGATTTAGGAACTACAAGTGTGAAGGCTGTAGTTGCTGAGTCAGGAAAAGTGATTGGTGCAGTAGCGGTACCAAATAAAGGTATGCGACATGGAAACATTGTTGACATCGATGAAACTGCAAGTGCAATTAATAAAGCCTTAAAAGAAATCGCCAAAAAAACTAATGCAAATATTTATCGTGTTGTAACTGGTATTCCAGTAGGAATGTTACAGTTAGAAGCAGCAAGTGATTTGATTAACGTTAGTGATAATGGCCAAGAAGTTGGCAATAATGATGTTAGGCGTGTTATTCGTGCATCAATTCGATCCGCCGTTAAGAATGAACGGGAACCAATTGCTTTTTTACCAAGTCGTTTCTTGATTGATGGCAAAACAGAAGTTGATGATCCGCGTAAAATGATTGCTCACTCACTATCAGTTCAAGGTATTATGCTAACTGCACCAGCTAGTCCTCTGCACAATATAAAAAAGGCAATTGAACGTGCAGGTTATCAAAACAATTTCTTTATACCAACCCCTCTTGCTATTTCTAGTGTAGCCCTTGACGAAAGTGAGCGTACTTTCGGATCTATTATCCTTGAATTAGGTGGAGGTGTAACCACAGCCACTGTCATACACAATGGTCAGATTAAGTATGCCAATATTGACTTTGAGGGCGGTGGTGATATTAGTAATGATATTTCTACTGTTTTAAGTACTTCGAAAAAAGATGCCGATCAATTAAAGTTAGATTATGGTTATGCTGATCCCAATCTTGCCTCTGTTAAGAATAAGTTTGCTGTTAATAGTGTTGGCACTAATGGGCAACAAATGGTTGACGAAGTTTATTTAAGTAAAATTATTAATGCTAGGATTATTCAAATGGTTGATAGAATCAAAAAAGGTTTGGTCAAGCATGATGCATTGAAGTTACCTGGAGGAGTTGTAATTACTGGTGGTAATAGTTTATTACAGGGAACAGATAAAATAATTTCCGATACACTTAATGTAAAAACGCGCATTTATCAGCCAGATCAAATTGGAATGCGTAATCCTGTTTATTCAGCAGCATATGGTATTGTCAACTATGCTTATAAAATGTCTGATATTGATTTTTTAGTTATTGATGCAATTTATGGTAAAAACTCTCTAGGCCAAGTTACTGAATCCGACTCACAACTGACTAAAAATTTAAAAAGAGTGAATACTACAGATGAAACAAAAGTAAAAGAAGAATATAATAGACGTGAGTTGTTGAAGCGAGAACATAAGTCGCAAAGCAAGAAAAAAAATAATACAGATAATAAAGAAAAAGGCATTAAGAGTTTCTTCAAGAAGTTCTTTGATTAAAGGTGGTTAATATAGATGGATTTTACATTTGACTCAGACGACAATAAAAATGCTGTCATCAAAGTCATTGGTGTTGGCGGCGCAGGTGGTAATGCAGTCAATCGGATGATTGATGATGGTGTTCAAGGGGTATCCTTTGTGGCTGCCAATACTGATGTACAAGCTCTTAATAGTAATAAAGCTGAAACCAAAATTCAATTGGGGCCAAAATTAACGAGAGGTTTGGGAGCTGGTTCGCATCCAGAAGTTGGTCAAAAGGCAGCTGAAGAAAGTGAACAAACAATTGAAGATGCACTAAAGGGTGCAGATATGATTTTTATTACAGCTGGAATGGGTGGTGGAACTGGTACAGGCGCAGCGCCAGTTGTTGCCAAAATTGCACGTGAAACCGGAGCGTTAACCGTGGGTGTTGTGACACGTCCTTTTACTTTTGAAGGCCCTAAACGGTCAAAGAACGCTGCTGAAGGAATTTCACAATTAAAACAATATGTTGATACATTAGTTATTATTGCAAATAACCGATTACTTGAAATGGTTGATAAGAAGACTCCGATGATGGATGCCTTTAAAGAAGCAGATAATGTTTTAAAACAAGGTGTTCAAGGTATTTCAGATTTGATTACTTCAACTGATTATGTTAACTTGGACTTCGCAGATGTAAAGACAGTTATGGCTAACCAAGGTGCTGCTTTGATGGGAATTGGTCGTGCTAGTGGTGAAAATAGAACGGTAGAAGCTACTAAATTGGCTATTTCTTCACCTCTATTAGAAGTTTCAATTGACGGTGCTAAACAAGTATTACTTAATATTACTGGTGGTCCTGATTTAACTTTATTTGAAGCTCAAGACGCTTCGGAAATAGTTTCTAAAGCTGCGGGTGACGATGTTAATATCATTTTCGGAACATCTATTAACCCCAACCTAGGTGATGAAGTTGTTGTGACTGTAATTGCAACAGGAATTAGTTCTCAAGCGGAAGAAGAAGCATCTAAACAGTTGCCTGGACGGAGTCATCAAATTAAAGCGGAAGCTGAACAAACAAAAAGTTCAGGTGATAATGTTTCAGCAGTCCCACAACCAACTAGAATGCCACCTTCAGAGCAAGTCAAGACTGCGCCTAAGCATAAGTCAATGGTTGATCCTACAAGCGTATGGGGGTTAAACAGTGAGGATCAGGAAAGCAGAAGAACAACCCCATTAAATCTTGATCAAGATGAAAATCAAAGTCCTTTTGATGTAGATGATCAAAGTAGTATCTCACAAATTGAAACAAGTGCGATGGATGATGATACAGATGATATACCTTTTTTTAAACACCGTGGTGAAAATTAATAGGAGGCAGAAGAATGGCTTTCAGTAAAATAGGTAAATTTTTTGGCGTTTCTGATGATGAGATGATTAATGACGAAGATTATCTTGAAGATCAATCTGTTGATGAAGAGAATACGGCTATTACTAACGGAGTTGATCATGATAAAGTTGTCTCAATTAAATCTGGGATAAGTTCTACTAAAAGTAAGATTGTTCTTTATGAACCGCGTGTGTATTCTGATGCAAAAGATGTTGCTCAAAATCTTTTGAATAATAGAGCTGTGATTATTAACTTTAGTCGCATGGAAGATGCTTCAGCGCGAAGAATTGTTGATTTTATTACGGGTACTGTTTATGCTCTTAGTGGTGAAATTCAACGCATTGGAGATAAGATTTTTTTAGCTACACCACCTAAATTTGTGACTAATGGTAAAATTAGCGATTTAGTTGACAAGAAAGATAACCTAAGTTAATGACAACAGTAATTTATAGTGTAATAACCCTAATTCGGCAACTAATCTGGATATATAGTATTATAATGGTAATTGATGCGATTATGAGTTGGGTTCCAGCTATGAGGAATTCAACTGTAGGTCGGTTAATTGATCGTTTGATTGAACCATATTTGAGTATTTTTCGTAAAGGACCAATTGAAAGCTTATCTAGCTCAACTGGGTTAGATTTATCTTTCATATTAGGACTATTACTACTTTATTTTGTACAAGATCATGTTATCATTTGGATAGCCAATATTTTACTAAGACTAGTTAATTAGGAACATACTATTTTATAAACTTAATAAAGTTAAAGAAGTCTTTTCAGTTGTTACTGGGGTGACTTTTTTTTATAAAAAGAATTTTAAATTCAGGTAGATTGTTGACAAATAAAAGTTCAAAGATTGAATTAAAGTTGGTGAATTATAACGAATTTAGAAAAATTAAAGAGACAGCAACAGTATGCTAAAAATATTTTAAGTCAATATGAACAGTCTGATCACAAGTTTAATAACAAGATAATTAGTTTTTTTAATAATGTTGTGTTTAGGAATGAAATCATTTTGACTGATTTTCTTGATCCTGGACAAATTGCAATGCTAAAAGCAATAGCAGGGACTGAAATTTATGTTCAAGAATATGGTGGTTACAATAGAGCTGAAAAAAGGAGGCTCTATTTAACTCCAAAAAAGTCTAAACGATCAATTTTCGATTTTCAAATTGCGATTTGTCAAATTAATTATCCATCAAAATTTGCTCAATTAAATCATAGCATGATATTAGGGACTCTAGCCAATGCCGGTGTTGAAACTGATACTTTTGGTGATATAATCACGGATGGTAACGGAAATTGGCAATTTATGGTTAAAAAAGAGCTATTGCCTTTTTTTGAGAAGGAAATTAATAGAATTGGCCAAACCAAAGTGGAAATTAAGTCAGTTAAACTTTCTCAAGTGTTATTGCCAAAAGATAATAGTAAGGAAGTAGTAATTATCACATCTTCTCTTAGGATTGATGCAGTTCTTTCTGGAATTAGTGGTCATAGTCGAAGACAAATGAAGGATGCTTTTGCAAATAATTTAATTAAATTAAATTGGCATTATGTGATTGATTCTAATATAATAGTAAAAAAAGATGATATTCTAAGTTTGAGATTTTTTGGTAGAAGTCAAATTTTAGATATTTTAATAACTCGAAAAGGTAAATACAAGGTGGTGCTGAAACTTTGGCAAACAAAGAAACACAGAAGAAATTAACTCCAATGGATATTCATGATGTGGAATTTAAAAAAAGAGGATTAAGTGGTTATGATAGACATGATGTTGATCAGTTTCTAGATCAAATTGTTGATGATTATGGTGATACTCTTGATCAAACTGTAGATTTAAAAAATGAAATATTGCAATTGAAGCAAAAACAAAGTGAGGCACAGCAACAAATTGATAGTTTGAATAAACAAGTAGCAGACTACCAAAGAGTTCAACGAGCTGCACAAGAAACAATTGCCCAGGCCCAGGTAAGGGCGCGACAAATTGTTGATGAAGCTACGCAAAATGCTAACGATCAAATTGCTCAAGCTAAGGTCGACACTGATTATCAAAAACAGCAACTTCAAACAATTAAGGCCGATTATAAACATGTTAAAGAAGAAGTGGCAAGTTATCGAAGCTACATTCAAAAGTTATTGCAGCAAGCAATTGATAATTTAAACGATGAACAGTGGCAAAAAGCACTTGATAAATATTTTGGAACTGAGCGCTTCTATCCACAAGATGGTGGGGAACCGTTAACTTTAACTTCTGCTGAGGAAGATGTTGATGACGAAGATGATGAGGTTGACAATGATAACCCAAATGAAGTAAACTTTGGTGAAGACATTGATAATGATGAGCCGCGCCCAATGGAGGGCGATAGTTCTAATAATACAACGATCGATGTGCACGATAATGATTCAGGAGCAAATTCATTTATTTTTCCTGATGATTATAAGAATCACAATTAATAGACCGATAGTAAAATTGAGGTAGACTCAGCGAATTAGCGATGGTGGGAGGCTAGTCAAAGATACCATAGATTGATCAGCTGTCTTATTGGTTTATTGCGTCATTGCACGATATGCAATTATAAGTGGAGCTTAATAAGCTCAATTTAGGTGGTACCACGATTAAAAGCTCGCCCTAATTTTTAGGGTGAGTTTTTTATATAGAAAGGAATCCAAATGAAAGTAAAAGATACATTAAATTTAGGTAAAACCAAATTTAAGATGCGGGGAAATCTTCCGGTTCGTGAAGTAGAGTGGCAAAAGAGTTGGGACGAAAACAGGTTATACGAGCAACGATTAAAACTAAATGCGGGCAAGCCAAGATTTGACTTGCATGATGGCCCACCATTTGCTAATGGCAATATTCATATGGGACACGCTCTAAATAAAGTTTCCAAAGATATTATTGTTCGTTTCAAAAACATGAGTGGACATTATGCTCCGTTTGTGCCAGGATGGGATACTCATGGTCTACCAATTGAACAACAATTGGCAAAACAGGGCATAAAACGTGAAAAAATGAGTCGTTCAAAGTATCGCCAATTGTGTCAAGACTACGCAAATAAGGAAATTAAAAAGCAAATGGCTGACTTTAAGCGTTTAGGAGTCATGGCTGATTGGGATCATCCATATATTACTTTACAACCAGAATATGAAGCAACAGAAATTCGCCTATTTGGTAAAATGTATGAAAAAGGCTTTATTTATAAGGGTAAAAAGCCAGTTTATTGGTCACCATCGAGTGAATCTACCTTGGCTGAAGCAGAAGTCGAATATCATGACATCGAATCTCCCTCGATTTATATTTCATTTCCTGTCAAAGATGGTAAAGGAATTCTAAGCGAAAAAGATACTTATTTTGTAATTTGGACGACGACTCCATGGACCATCCCTTCTAATCAAGGTATTACTGTTAATCCAGCTTTTGATTATTCAGTTGTTAAGGTTGACAATAAAAAATATGTCATTGGTACCCAACGGCTAAGTACCGTTGCTGAAATACTTGGTTGGAAAGATTACCAAATTGTTCAACATCTGAAGGGAAGCGATATGGATCGAATGTTAGCAACACATCCTCTTTATGGTCAAGATGTGTTACTAATGAATGCTATGCATGTAACTGCAGATGATGGAACAGGATTAGTCCATACAGCATCTGGGTTTGGTGAAGATGATTATAATGTTGCCCAAAAATATGGGTTACCGGTATTTAGTCCGATGAACAATAAAGGATGCTTTACTGATGAGATTCCTGATCCTGATTTAGTTGGTATTTTTTATGCTGATGCTAATAAAATTGTTAGTGAAAAGCTAAAAAAATCTGGTAATTTATTAAAATTAAGTTACTTTACTCACTCTTATCCACATGATTGGCGGACAAAAAAGCCAGTGATTTATCGAGCAACAACACAATGGTTTGCTTCAATTGATAAATGTCGTGAACAAATTCTCAGTCAAATTAATCAAGTTGATTTTAAGCCTTCATGGGGTAAATTACGTTTGCATAATATGATTAAGGATCGTGGCGACTGGGTAATTTCTAGGCAACGTGCATGGGGAGTACCACTACCTATATTTTATGCAGAGGATGATACACCAATTGTTACACCTCAAACGATTGAACATATTGCACAAATCTTTGAAAAAGAGGGATCGAATGCCTGGTACAAATATAGTGCTAAAGACTTGTTACCAGAAGGCTTCACATCTGAACATTCTCCCCATGGAGAATTTAGAAAGGAAACTGATATCCTTGACGTTTGGTTTGATTCAGGGTCATCTCATCAAGCAGTGATGGCTAAAAGACCAGATTTGCACTTTCCAGCGGATTTATATCTTGAAGGTAGTGATCAATACCGTGGTTGGTTTAATTCAAGTTTAATTACTTCGGTTGCAACAACTGGAAAAGCTCCGTATCATTCAATTTTATCTCAAGGATTCGTACTAGATGACAAGGGACATAAAATGTCTAAGTCTTTAGGCAATGTTATTGCGCCTAGTGATATCATTAAAAAAATGGGCGCAGAAATTATCAGGCTTTGGGTTGCTTCAGTTGATGCTACCTCTGACGTAGCCGTTTCACAAGAAATTTTGAGTCAAACTTCTGAAAGTTACCGTAAAATTAGAAACACCTTTCGTTATTTACTTGCAAATACAAATGATTTTGATCCTATAAAAGACCGAGTTGATTATCAAGAATTAAATTCAATTGATCAATATCTAGAGGTTAGATTAAATGATTTAGTTGAGAGTTGTTTAAAAAGTTATGAATTATACGATTTTAACATGGTATATAAACGTGTCTTTGCATTTATTTCGAACGATTTATCGGCTTTTTATTTAGATTTTGCTAAGGACGTCTTATACATTGAAGGTAAAAATAGTCATGCTAGACGTTCAATGCAAACTGTAATTTATGATGCAGCAGTTAAATTAGCAAAAATTTTAACTCCAATTTTGCCACACACTATGGAAGAAATTTGGACATTTTTAAAAGAAAAAGAAGACTACATTCAACTTTCTGAAATGCCAGTTGTTGAACAATATGATAATCGTGATAAACTATTATCATATTGGAATATTTTTATGGACTTGCGCGATGATGTTCTCAAAGCGCTTGAAGAAGCACGTAATAAAAAATTGATTGGAAAGTCATTTGAAGCTGCTGTAACAATATATCCAACTGAAAAAGTTATGAATGCCCTAAAACAATTGGATGCAGATTTTAGACAGATATTAATTGTTTCTAAATTAATAATTGCTCAGGATAATGCACCTACAGAAGCAGAACAATTTTCAAGTGCCTCAATAATTGTTAAACGTGCTGATGGAGAAGTATGTCCACGTTGTCGAATGATTAGAACAGATATTGGTAAAGATAACGATTTGTCAATGATTTGTGGTCGGTGTGCTGCAATTGTTAAGTCTGAGTTTCCAGAAGCAATTCAAGAAGGATTAGAAGAATAATGCGTTTAGGAATAGTCAAACAGTTTGATCAAAATAGCAGTTTTGGTTTTATTGAAGACGAACAGAATCATAAATCCTATTTTGTTTTTTATACTGCGATTAAAGAAGAGGGTTATCGCAGGCTTCAAGTGGGACAAAAGGTCAAATACCAACTTGCGCAAGGTAAAAACGGATTACAATGTGTTAATGTATATTTAGCCGATGTTTAGGAAAGAGAATAAATGGATTTAACAGAAACCGAAATTTCTACAAAACAAATTTTTTCGGGTCGAATTGTTGACCTTTCAGTTAAGACAATTAGATTACCTAATGGTGAGACTGCTACTAGAGAAGTGGTAAAACATCAGCCAGCAGCAGCGGCTATTGCAGTTAATAACAAGCAGGAAATGCTTCTAGTTGAGCAATGGCGAGAACCGATAAAGGAATTAACTTTAGAAATTCCAGCAGGCTTAATTGATAAAAAGGATGCAAGTCCTTTGGATGCAATGAAACGGGAATTAAATGAAGAGGGAGGCTATCATGCAGACTATTGGGAGCCAATCACCGAATTTTATTCTTCACCTGGATTTACTGATGAAAAGTTATATCTATTTTATTGTGATACATTGACAAAAGTAACTGACAAATTACCTCTTGACGACGATGAGTTTTTAACAGGACATTGGTATAATTTAGAAGAATTAAAGCGGTTAATCTCTCAAGGAAAGATTGTTGATGCTAAAACCTTATATGCAATGAGTGTATGGGAAAACATGCTGTTAACTGGTGCTAACACAAAGGAATAAGATGACTGAAAAGCGTTCTGATTACCGTAAAAAAATCAAACACAAGAAAAATAAACAATTTTTAAATTCAATTAAGACCGCATTTGAGGATAATGAAGTTGATGTTAATCCTGCATTTACAAGAGAAACAGAAAAAGACTCTTCAGTAAGCGAATCTGTGGGACGACGCGAAAGTCAGCAATACAGTAGGACTCAGGATATTAATCAACTTTCTGAAGAAAAAGGATTACGACTTAAGCGAAAATTAAATCATGCAATTTTAATTGTGTTGACTCTGATAATTTTGGTATTATTTGCGTTATTTCACTTATAATAGATGCGAGGGGAAAATGAAAATAGCAATAGTTGTCCCAATGGAAATTGAGGCAGAATATTATCGTAAATATTTTCACTCTGGTAGCAGGAAAATGTTCGGATCGACAGTATTCGAGCATTTTTACGTTAATCAGAATGATATTTATCTGGGACTTAGTGGTATTGGTAAGGTTCAAGCGGCTATCAATTTAACTTGCTTACTGAGCCAAGTAAATATAGATTTAATATTAATGACTGGAACCGCTGGGTCATTACAGCAAGAAGTTCATCAAGGAGATTTGGTTATTGCTAAAACTTTTTCTTATCATGACGCGCATAATACACTTGCTGGAGATTATGTTGAAGGTCAAATTCCTGGAGAGCCAGCTGTTTTTGATCTAGATTCATGTGAACGAAATAATTTTATTCAGTTTATCCATGAACAAAATTTATCCTATCAAGAGGGGCTAATTGTAACAGGTGATTCATTTATTGGTTCTCAAGAGCAAAAAGATCAAATTAAAAGTAATTTTCCAAATGCTTTAGGTGTAGAAATGGAGGGTGCAGCCTTTGCCCAAGTCTGTCATCATTTCAAGAAACCGCTCATTGCTATTCGGGCAATCTCAGATAATGGTGATGATGGTGCAAATGATGATTTTGATTTATTTGCCCAAAAATCTGCCGCCAAGGCAGCCAAGATAATTTGTAAATACCTGGAGAAGATGAAATAGTTCATGAAAGAAATCTATTTAGATAATGCCGCAACGACACCAATGTCTCCCAAAGTAATTGAGAAAATCACTACTGAAATGAAGAATAATTTTGGTAATGCTTCTAGTACCTATGAAATAGGTCGTAAGGCGAGACATACAATTGATCAGGCACGATCAAAAATTGCGGCTTCAATTAATGCTGCAGATAATGAAATTGTGTTTACATCAGGGGGGTCAGAAAGCAATAATACTGCCATATTAGGTATTGCACACAGCAAAAAAAACAATGGGAGCCGAATTATTACTACTAAAATTGAGCATCCTTCTGTTTTAGAACCAATGAAACAACTTGAAAAAGAAGGATATGACGTTACTTATTTGGACGTTGATTCTGATGGGCGTATTTCACTTGATCAATTGCAAACAGCGTTAACACCTGAAACAATTTTGGTTTCTGTGATGGCAGTTAATAATGAAATCGGAACAATTAATCCACTTATTAAAATTGGTTCTATCGTAGCTAAAAGCAATGCGTACTTCCACGTTGACGCTGTACAAGGACTCGGAAATATAGAGATCGATGTTAAACAGATGAAGATAGATTTATTGTCAACATCAGCTCATAAGATTAATGGTCCGAAGTTCTTAGGATTTTTATATGAAAATTCGCAAGTTGAATTACCTCCTTTAATTCTTGGTGGTGAACAGGAAACTAAGAGGCGAGCCGGTACCGAAAATGTTCCAGGGATTGCTGGATTTGGCGAAGCAGTCGAAGAAATTACAACAATTGATAAGGCTGAATTACAGGCTAAATACCGATATTTTCAAAAATTGGTTTTGTTTGAGCTTGACCAAGCTGGAGTTAGTTATGAAATTAACGGTGGCGTTAAAGAATATTGCTCACATCATATTCTGAATTTGCACATTAATGGAGTTTCTACAATTTTACTTCTGACTAGTCTTGATTTAGCTGGTTTTGCAATTTCGGGAGGTTCTGCTTGTACTGCTGGCTCACTTGAGCCATCACATGTTTTGCAAGCTATGTTTGGTTCAAACTCACCACGAATAGATGAATCAATTCGAATATCATTTGGACGATATAATACTGCGAAAGAGATTAAGTCTTTTGCACTTCAGTTAGCAAAAATTGCTTGCAAGTTACAAACAAGAGAAAAATGATTGCTTTATTTTTTAAAATCACTTATTATTTGTAAGAGGGAGATAAATTATGGCAAATATAGCGATAATTAATGGTGATAATCGTAAGTTTACACTTAGTCCTGATTTAAAACTTTATGCGTTGATTGATGTAGGATTTGTGAAGACTAAACGGGGTAATTTCAATTATGAGCATCCGTTATACAATGATTCTCCATACAATGCGCCCACTAAGTTGAAAATGACGATTGATAAAGACATGATGCATTTAACAATGGTTGTGACTGATCGTAATGGTTTAAAGAAAGTTAATATTTTTAAGAATAAACAATTAGCGCCTACAGTTGAACTGTTGAATTATATTCTTAAAGATTTGGAAGAACGCAAAATTATTATTCCAGTAAAGGATTGATTGAAAGTGGCAAAAAAAGCCAGAGTAGTTGTCGGAATGAGTGGCGGAGTGGATTCTTCCGTTTCAGCTTTGCTCCTTAAAGAGCAGGGGTATGATGTTATCGGAGTCTTTATGAAAAATTGGGACGATACCGATGATGCTGGAGTATGTACAGTAACAGAAGATTATGAAGATGTTAAAAAAGTGGCGGATCAAATTGGCATTCCCTACTATTCAATTAACTTTGAAAAAGAATACTGGCAACGTGTATTCGAGTATTTTTTAAAGGAATATAAGCGTGGAAGAACTCCCAATCCAGATATAATGTGTAATAGCCAAATCAAGTTTAAGTCTTTTTTAGAATTTGCTATGAACTTGGATGCTGACTACATTGCAATGGGGCACTATGCCAAAACGGCAACAGATCAAAACGGTATTACTCATATGATGAGACCTAAAGATGGCAACAAAGATCAAACATATTTTTTGAGTCAACTTAGTCAACAACAAATTAGTCGGGTGATTTTTCCTTTAGCTAATTTAACTAAACCTCAAGTTCGTGAGATTGCAATCAAGAGTGGGTTAGCTACAGCTAAGAAAAAAGATTCTACTGGAATTTGCTTTATTGGTGAAAGGAATTTCCGTAAATTTTTGAGTGAATTTTTACCAGCACAATCTGGTAAGATGGTTACTCCTGAAGGCAAAATTGTCGGAGAACATGCAGGTTTAATGTACTATACAATCGGTCAGCGTTCGGGTTTAGGTCTTGGTTCAACTAAAGAATCAACAGCTCCTTGGTTTGTTGTTGGTAAAGACTTGAAAAACAATGAACTGATTGTTGAGCAGGGCTATGACAGTGAGCTGTTATATGCGACTCAGCTTGAAGCAAGTCAAATGTCATTTTTTACAGGTCAACCAAACCACGACTTTAAGATGCGCTGTACTGCAAAATTTCGTTATCGTCAGCCTGATGTCAGTGTAAATGTTCATTATCACTCTAAGACTAATACAATAACTGTCTATTTTGATGAGCCTGCACGGGCGGTTACTCCAGGACAAGCCTTGGTACTATATGATGGCGAAGAATGTTTAGGCGGTGGCAACATTGATTGTGCCTATCAAAATGGGTGTAAGCTTCAATTAGTTTAATTTAAATGAATAAAAAGAGTAGTGTGTCTAAATGGGGTTTTAAAATGTTTTTTAACTTTTGAAATTTCTTAAGAGTACTGCTCTTTTTTCTTTAATTAAGTCTTTTTATTTTAATTTGATAAAATGATAAACTAAAACAGTAACTAATACAGGAGAGATAGTTTTAAATGCAGATTTATTTTGTTCGTCACGGGAAAACACAATGGAACCAAGCACAGATATTTCAAGGAGCACACGGTGATTCTTCATTATTGCTTCAAAGTTTAATTGATATAAAAAAATTAGGAAATTACTTAAAAGGAACAGACTTTTCTGCAATTTATACTAGTCCTTTAAAACGAGCAGTTACAACAGCAAAGGGACTTCAACAAGAATTGGAAACAAATTTGATTATAAAAACTGATGAGCGTTTACGAGAATTTGATTTAGGCCAACTTGAAGGGTTACATTTTTCAAACGCGTTAGCTAAATACCCTGAACAAATAAATAATTTATGGCATCACCCTCAAAATTATGATGGCAAAAGTATTGGTGGAGAAAATTATAGTGATGTAATCAAGCGAGGCAAAAATTTTACCCAAGAAATTGTCCAAAAATATCCTAAAAAAGATCAGAAAGTTTTGGTAATTAGTCATGGAGCTGCACTTGCGGCAATTTTAGGCGGGTTGTTAGGATATTCTCTAAATAATCTTCGTCAACATGGTGGGCTGAGTAATACTAGTTTAACAATCCTGGAAACAATAGACCAAGGAAAAAACTTTCACTTAATTGTATGGAATGAAACTAGTTTTTTAGAAAGAAAATTGGTGGATTCAGATTCATTATGAAAAGTAATAAATTTCCAAAAAAAGATGACAATAAAATGATCAAAAAACGGATAGATAATTTAATTAGTGAAATTGATAACCATCCACAGGAATCAGAAAATTATTTAAAATTAGCAACAATTTTGATCGAAGAAGGTAGCTTTGACCAAGCTACGCAGCTGCTTGAGCAAGCTAAAAATGCAGTTAAGAATCCACAAGATTTAGATTATGATTTGGCAGTGTGTTATTACATGCAGGGAAAATATGATCAAGCACTGAAGCTACTCGATCATATTCCAAATGATGATCTGGTTTTATACCAAAAATCATTAGTTTTAATGAAAATGGGACAACTACAAAAGGCTCTTGCCTATGCTTTGACAATTAGTGAAACTGATGATCGCGTCCTAGAATTACTAGGAGATATTTGGCTT
The DNA here is from genome assembly GCF_003692965.1 of Lactobacillus sp. ESL0246. Lineage (GTDB taxonomy): Bacteria > Bacillota > Bacilli > Lactobacillales > Lactobacillaceae > Lactobacillus. Next base: position 327,938 of record NZ_REHC01000006.1, read on the forward strand.
GGTTTGGGAGAATTTGACCAGGCGGAAAAGAGTTATACAACAATTTCGCAGGACCAGCGCAGTGCTAAGGTTAACTTTATGTTAGGAATCACGATTTTAACTAAAAATCGTGATTTAGCAGAAAAATATTTTACCATCTCTCAAAAGCAAGATATTAAATATTTTGAGCAAGCTCAAAAAAAGTATGATGCACTTTTAAAAATAATCGGGGATAAGGACAAGTTTAATGGTTGAGTTCACTGGAAAAATAAATCGTACCATCTTTGAAAATGATCAGGATTTGTACAAAATTCTTGATGTAACAATTATTGATTCAATAGATGGTTATGATCGTGAAGAAATCAAGGTAACAGGTAATTTCGGTGATATTCAAATTGGTGGCACTTATCGATTTCACGGTAGTTTAATTATTCATAATAAGTTTGGACAACAATTTAAGTGTGAAAGTTATAAGCAAGCTTTACCACACGAAAAGGGCAGTTTGGTTAATTATTTGAGTTCTAAACAATTTCTAGGTATTGGCAAAAAAACCGCAAATAAAATTGTTGCTTCATTAGGAATTAATGCTTTAAGTATTTTAAAGGATAATCCCACTAAGATTGCTACATTATCACTGACTAAAAAGCAAAAGGATAGCTTGTTAAATGGTATCAATGCAATGGACTCCTATTCTGAAATTATTCTGAAATTGGCTCAATTTGGTTTAAACAGAAAGGTTTCAAATAAGATATATCAGATTTACCATGGTGAAACTTTGAGTAAACTTCAAAAAGACCCATATGCTATGATAGCGGAAGTGACTGGATACGGTTTTAAAAGTGCTGATCGAATGGGTATGGAATTAGGTCTAGCAAATGATGATCCTCGTAGAATTAAGGGTGCTCTTTTTCAGATTTTAACTGATGAATTAAGTCAAGCTGGTAATACATTTATTAAACTAAAATTACTTTTGACAAATGCTGGTAAATTATTATCATTTGATAACTATGATGTAATTGCAACATGTGTCAATGATCTGCAGCATGAAGGTAAAATTGTTGTCGCAGGTGAAAATGCAGCATTACAAAATATTTTTCAAACAGAAAATGACATTGCCTTAACAATGAAAAATTTACTTGAAAAACAAAAAACAGATAATTATTCTGTAAAAGATGTTCAAAAAGCAATCAAAAAAGCTGAAAAACAACTTAATATTCACTATGATGATATACAACGAGTTGCGATTATTAACGCTTTAACTAATCCAATTTCAATTTTAACAGGGGGACCAGGAACTGGTAAAACAACAATTATTAATGGAATTTTGTTGGCATTACGAAATTTGGCAGAAATTCCTGCCTCAACACTTTATAGTAGTGATCCACCATTTTTATTAGCAGCACCAACGGGAAGAGCTGCAAAGCGCATGGAGGAAATTACCGGGATTACTGCCAAAACAATTCATCGCTTGCTGGGGCTAGGAATCGGTGAAAACGAAGCTATGGATTTAAATGAGTTAAATGGTGAAATTTTAATTATTGATGAAATGTCAATGGTTGATATGTTTTTGTTTAAGCAATTAGTATCAAGTATCAACGAAACTAAGCATGTGGTATTTGTGGGAGATAAAGACCAATTACCTTCTGTAGGACCGGGAAACGTTTTTGGTGATCTAATTAAGGCTGATGTCTTTCCAACAACTGTTTTGAAACAAATTCATCGTCAAGGTGATGATTCAAGTATTATTACTTTGGCACATGCAATTAATGAAGGGCAAGATCAACAAGTTTTATTTACCAAAACTCAAAATTATTCATTTATTTCTTGCCCTCCACATGAGGTTGACCATGTGGTTAGTCAAATAGTTGAACGTGCACTTGCGCGCGGTTTTAAGCAAGATGATGTGCAAATATTGGGCGCAATGTATCAAGGTGATGGTGGTGTTATCAATTTAAATAATGTGATTCAGGAAATAATGAATCCTGCTAAGCCCAGTAGTAAAACTCTTGATATACATGATGAAACTTTTCGCATTGGTGATCGCATTTTGCAGTTACAAAATAATCCTGAAAAAGATATTTACAATGGGCAAATTGGTAAAATACTATCAATTGATGATAAAAATTCAAAAAAATGTATGACTGCTGATTTTGACGGACGTGAGATTATTTTTAGTAAAAAAGATTTGCTTGATGTAACCCGTGCATATGCAATTACCATACATAAAGCGCAGGGATCAGAATTTCCACTAGTGATTTTAAGTTTAACAATGCAAAATTACGTCATGCTTAAGCGGAACTTATTATATACAGCCGTCACTCGGGCTGAAAAAAATTTGGTTTTAATTGGTGACCCGCGTGCGTATACTCTGGCATTACAAACATCAGGTAATGATAGACAAACAGGACTAAGTATAAAGTTACGGGAATTTCTTGGTGCAAATATCTCAAAAAAAGAATTACAAACCAATTCTGTATCTGAGCAAACAATTCTAAAACAGGAGAAAAATGAATATATTCTAACAGCAGAAATGATTTATTCAGGACAGATTGATCCAATGATTGGGATGCAAAAAATTACGTTGCAATCAAATTCGTAAGCAGAGGAGAAAAATGGCAGCAAAAATATTTTTAGGATATGATAATTTAAAAACAAAGTTGGTTGACTGGCTGGCGGCTAACACGCAAGTTATTCAGTTCGATGATGAAACTATAGAAATTATGACACCTGTAAAGGACGCATTAAAAGATGACATTTATTGTTTTGTTACCAAAAAAACAAAAGGCTATCAGGTTAGCGATGATGGAAGATGCCTTTTTAAGTTAGATCCAAGTGCAAGCAATAGTGAACTGTTTGAAGAAGCAGCAGAAGTTGTAGCAAATGCAAAATTTAAGATAAATATTGATAATTGGATAATTAGTACTTTGACAGACGAGAAGAATCTGATGGAAACAATCATGAGATTGGCATATATACAGGCAGCTATTTCATATTTAGTGTAACTTTTACTTTAAAAACTCAAAAATTGTTATAACTATATATATTGTGATTTTAGGAAAAAGATAACTAAAAAATATAAAGATAAATTATTATTATGGCTAAATTATTTAAGCAAGTTTAGTAAAATTGACGTTAGTACAATTAGAAAATAAATGTATCTTTTTTCTTCTATTTTAAAATTATGTGTCATTTTATTAATTAAATTTGTAAAAAGTTAAAAAAAGAGTAAAATTGTCTTTTAAAGAAATAATTGAACGACAGAGAGCGTTCGTTTTGGAGGAATTAAATATGGATTTATCAAAACAGCACAGTCAAGGTCTAACTAAAAATCAAAAGTGGACGATTGCATCGACCTCTTCAGGATTTGCTTTAGAAAATATGGATGTGCTTTTTTTATCTTTTGCAATGAGTTCGATGATTGTTGATCTACATTTATCCGGTGGGGCAGCAGGATTGATTTCCTCAATCACTAATTTGGGTATGCTAGTTGGTGGAATTGTATTCGGAATTCTGGGCGACAAAATAGGGCGAGTGAAAACTTTCAGCCATACAGTTATTATATTTGCTGTTGCAACAGCTTGTATGGCATTTGCCAATAATTTATATTTGATCTATGCTTTGCGTTTCTTGGCTGGAATTGGAGCTGGGGGTGAATACGGAGTTGGCATTGCGCTGATTGCTGAAAATTTTCCAAAATCACAAATAGGGAAAATGACTTCCGTTGCGGCAATTGGAGGACAAATAGGAGCGATTTTAGCTGCATTAATTGCAGCTGTGATTATACCGGCAGTCGGTTGGCATATGCTCTTTTTAATTGGTATTGTACCAGTAATTTTAACAATTTTTATTAGGAAACATCTTCATGAAAGCGAACAGTTTTTATCAGCAAAAACTGAGAGAAAAGGTTCTTTATTGTCGAACGTTTTTAAAGAAATGTTTGCTACAACACAGTTAACTTTTCAAAGTTTAGGTTTAATGTTGATGATGACAGTGCAGATTGCTGGCTATTTTGGATTAATGAACTGGTTGCCAACCATTGTGCAAAAGCAATTACATTTAAATATTGCTAATTCTAGTTTATGGATGATTGCTACAATTGTTGGGATGAGTATTGGGATGATGACATTTGGTTCAATTTTTGATTATTTTGGACCTAGAAGGGCTTTTGGCATTTTCTTAATTGGCTCTGCAGTTATGGTTTATACCCTTAGCTTAGCTACTAATATGATCACTTTACTGCTAATTGGTGCAGTAGTTGGCTTTTTCTCTAATGGGATGTTTGGTGGCTATGGTGCTGTAATTAGTCGACTCTATCCAACTGAAGTTAGATCCAGTGCCAATAATATTATTGTTAACATTGGGCGAGCAATCGGTGGATTTTCATCTGTTGTAATTGGTATTTTGATGGATCATTATAATTTAACAGTTGTAATGGGTTTTCTATCAGCCTTGTATATTATTAGTTTTATAGTGATGATCAACTTGCCAGGATTAAAGAGGTTATCACGGTGATAAAGCATAAAAAAATATAAAAAGTTCCCAAATCGCATTTTTAGCGTCAAGTGATTCGGGACTTTTATAATTAATTTTATTTAAACCTTTATACAACTCATCGTCACTTTTAATATATACAATATTAATTGCGATGAATGATTTATTAAATTATTTGTTACTGTTCAACTAATCTCTGCTATACTAATAGCGTAGTAAAGTTAAATATTAAAAAGAAAGCTAGGATACTATTTTACATTTTAAGAATATCAAATGGGGAAGTAAAGATTATTTCCAAGCTGAAGAATTGTATGTGACAGCTTTTCCTAAAGAGGAACGTATTCCGACAATTCAATTAGTTATCAAATCATTGAGAGAAAACATTTACTTTCAAGCAATTTATAATGATGATCAATTCATAGGTTTGATTTTTGTAGTTGAAGGTAAAATAGCTGTGTATTTGGGATTTTTGGCGATCACATCCAATCAACATGGACATGGCTATGGTTCACAGGTTTTGCAAATATTACGTAAGCGATTTATTGGTAAACAAATAATTTTAGATATTGAACCTGTGATCAAAACTGCACCTAATTATGAGCAGCGTGTTATGCGACTGCATTTCTATGAGAGAAATGGATTTAGTGTTACACGGAGAACGCTAAAAGATGATGGTGGCAGGTTTACTATTTTGACTAGTGATGGAAATTTTGATAAAAATGCACTTAGTCAATTATTGAATTATATGGGGTTTAATTTATATAAATTTAAAATTGAATAAACTCAAGTAAAGGATGACAAATAATTTTAAGATTTTGAAGTTAGAAATAAATGAATAAAAATACAAGTCATAGAAAATTTTGATTAATGCGTGTAAACATTGTTTACAATAGGAAAATAATTTTTTTAACTGACAAAATCCAAATAACCTTAATTATTCATCTAAAAATGCTATTGTATGTTTGTAAACTTCATTTCTGTTTATATGCAAACCGTGATCGCTACCAGGAATTAGATAGTATTTAGAATTATCAAGTACTGCTTGATAATGAATTGCAGCGTAATTATTGACAATCTTATCATTTTCACCATGCAGAATTAAAACAGGTCCATGAAAAGCTTGAGCTATTTTATAAATATTAATAAACTTGGCAGTTCTAAAATACCAGTCATTTATACTGAAACCGTCAAACTTCAGTTTTTTAGGAATGTTCTCGGGATCATAATTAATCCCCATACAAGTACCTATTCTTGCATCATCAACCAGAGTAGCTGCGGGTGACATAAGTACTAATTTATCAATTTTGTCTGGGTAAAATCCTGCCATCATTGATGCTATGACACCACCTTGAGAATGACCAATAAGAAATAATTTGTTTAACCCTTGAAGGTTATCAAAAACGTATTGTAAAATTGCATGAAAATCCTCTAGTTCATTATAAATAGTCATATTGTCCAGTGCACCATCACTCAACCCATGACCGTTAAAGTCAAACCTGATAGTCGCAATTCCTTTGTTTTGTAATTTTTTTGCTAAAACTGGTAATAAGTCATTAACTTTAGGGTCCATCATTCCTACAAATCCATAAGCCAAAATTGCTGCATTATATTTATTTGTCTTTGGGATTGAAAGTTTAGCTGCTAAATTTAAGCCATCATGCTAATTGCGGTGGTTATATATAATTATGATTTTTTAAATTCATAAAAAATTTTATGTAAAAATCACTATTTAAATGTTTAGGTAAACAAAAATACCCCAAGATTAATTTATCTTAGGGGTTCATAATTATTAAACTGTTTCAGTGCATTTATTTATCGTAATAAATTAAAGTGATCAATTGCAAATTCTAGTTCAAAAGAACTCAATTGTATTTCCTCACCATCAAGCTGAGCAAATTCTTTTTTATTGGTTTTTACTGTTATTTTGTCAGCTTCAATGTAATGAAATTGTGGGTCATGCACATGTGAACCATCCTTTAAAAGTTTGATAAACAACTTAGCTAATTTACGTATTGTGAACTTTTCAATTACAACTGTATCGAGTTTGTGGCTGTCAATTCTTGCAGAGGGCAAAAGAGAAATACCACCACCCAAATATGGATGATTTGTTGTAGTTACTAAAAAGGCTTTATTATAATATCGTTTCTTACCATCGCCTACGACTTCAACACTAAATGTGTCCTGCTTACGCAAACTAGATAAAATATTAAGACTGTAAATTAGCTTGCCTTCATTAATTCGATTTAAAATCTTTTTGAACTCAGAGATATTGCTAAAATGATTTACACAAGCATCGAAACCAATACCAAAACTATTAGCAAAATAATAATTTTGGTGACTAGAAGGAGATAATTTAAATGAACCACAGTCAATACGATCAGCTGTTAAACCGTTTTTGAAATGCTTAAGTAGTTTTTTGGGATTAGACGTTAAATTGGCTGCACGTCCAAAGTCATTTCCTGTACCAGCAGGCAAATATGCAAAAGGTGTTTGAGGATTATTTGATCGTTTAATGCCATTAAGTGCTTCATTAAGCGACCCATCGCCGCCAATTATTAACAAAACTTCATTTTTTTGGTGTTTGTGCTCACCGTAAACTTGAGCAAGTTTGATTAACTCACCAGCATAAGTGCTTTTTTTTATATCAAAATGTATATTTTCGTTAACTAAGAGCAAGACAACTTGATCCATTATTTTTTTGGCATGACCGTTACCGGCTGTTTCATTCACTAAGAGATGTATTTTTAATTTGTTATTCATCAATTTTGTTCTTTAAATAAAAAGCCCCTTAGGGCTTTTTTATTTCTTTTCAACTAACATTGGCAAAATCATTGGTCTTCTTTTAGTCTTTGAATATAAAAAATCAGAAAGATTTTCAACAATTGCCTTACGAATGATACTATCTTTTGGATTATCAGTTTTATCCATTTCAGTTTTTAATATGTGGTAAATATGCTTTTGAGCTTGATTAATTAACTCGGTTGATTCACGCATGTAAACAAAACCACGACTTAAAACGTCTGGACCAGCTAAAACACGTTTATGTTTATAATCAACAGTTGCTACTACGATCACAATGCCATCTTCTGATAAAACTTGTCGATCGTGAACCACAACGTTGCCAACATCGGCAGTTCCGGATGTATCAACATAAACATCTCCAGCAGGAACATGACCAGCAATTCGAGATCCTTCAGGACCAAAGCAAATTACTTCGCCATTTTCCAAGACAAAGGTATTTTCAGCAGGTACACCTGCTGCTTGTGCTAGTTCAGTATGAATAACTTGCATACGATATTCACCATGAACTGGGATCATATATTTAGGTTTTGTTAAACGAACCATCATCTTTAACTCTTCTTGTCCGCCATGACCAGAAGTGTGAACATTGTTAATGCGGCCATGAACGACATTTGCTCCACCCTCCATTAATTTATTGATCAAGTGATTGACACTTAAGGTGTTTCCAGGGATAGGGTTGGATGAAAAAATAACCGTATCACCAGGTTGAAGGCTGATCTGCCGATGAGTACCATTAGCAATTCGAGACAGAGCAGCGAGTGGTTCGCCTTGAGAACCAGTACACAGAATCATAACTTCATCAGCAGGAGTGTGATTAATTTCATTTGCATCAACAATTAATCCTTCTGGAACGTTGAGGTAACCAAGATCAATTCCATTTTGTACACCATTTTCCATACTACGACCAAAAATCGCAACTTTTCTTCCAGTATCGATTGCAGCTTGAATTGCTGTTGAAACTCGATATAAATTTGAGGCAAATGTAGCAAAAATTATTCGTCCATGAATACCAGTAATGATATCATGCAATGATTTAGCAACGAATCGTTCTGATTTCGTGAATTGTGAAACTTCAGCATTTGTAGAATCTGACAAAAGTGCTAAAACTCCTTCGTTACCGAGTTTAGCCATTGTTTGAAAGTCTGGAGCTGGTTGATTCATGACAGGAGTTAAATCAAACTTAAAGTCACCGGTAAAAACAACAGCCCCTAGTGGAGTATGGATAGCAATTCCTAATGTATCTGGAATTGAGTGAGTAGTCCTAAAAAAAGTAACACTAAGTTTTTTGAATTTTAGAACTGTATCTTCATGTTCTTCATGTAATTCGGTAGTTCTTAAAAGACCATGTTCTTCAAGTTTGCCCTTAATTAAAGCAAGCGCAAATGGCGTAGCATAAACGGGAATTTCTGGTATTTTTTCAAGTAAGAAAGGAATTCCACCAATATGGTCTTCATGGCCGTGACTGACAACCAATGCTTTAATTTTCTTTCGATTTTTTACTAAATAAGAATAATCAGAAATAACATAGTTAATACCAAGTAAATCATCTTCTGGGAATTTAATTCCGCAATCCATGATAATAATTTCATCTTGATACTGAACACAATACATATTCTTGCCAATTTCATGCAACCCCCCGATTGCAACAATGGCAACTTCATTATTTTTTATACGCAATTAGATTACTTCTTACTTTCAAAGGACGTTAATTTAAAATCAGCGTGCTCTTTTTCGTATTTTAATGAGTTTCCAGCTAGTTCTTGGATTAATTCGATATTGTAGGGGGTATTATCTTCAACTAAAGTTCTAGCGTTGACCATATTTTCAGCCTCTAAGTAAAGAGTCTTGGTTGTTTCTCTTCTTGGATTGACAACCTTGTCTTTTTGATACAAAACTTTGTAGATCATATTTGTATTCTCCTTATTAAATTGTTAAAACGTTCATATTTGGGCATGTAGTAAGAAACTAAAAACCCAATAGTTAATAAAAATTTTAACATAATTGTTATTTCAAGTATAGAAATAAGTTGTTGTCCTTTAACTAAAAAGTCGCCAACTAATTGGCGACGGTTAATTTATCAATAAATTACAACAGTATCATCATCTAGTTTAAATGGTTGCTTTTTATTAATTCGATCATAAAATAAATGACCGCGTAGATGTTCAATTTCATGAGAAGCAACAATAGCAGGGTAATCTTTTAAACGAATTGTTTTTTCTTCTCCATCAACCGTATAATAACGAATTTTAAGCTTATCTGGGCGAAGTACATAACCATCAATTACACGGTCGACACTCAGACAACCTTCACCTTCACTCAAACAAGCTTGTCTAACCGATTCCGACAGAATTTCTGGATTGACAAAAGTTTCTTTAAATACAATTTCACCTTTGTCATTTGGTACAAGTAATGAAGCCATTTGTACACTTTCACCAACTTGTGGTGCTGCAAGACCAACACCTGCACGTAGTTGATGTTTTTCGGCAATTTTTGGATCTTGAGAATTAATTAAATACTCCATCATGTCATCTGCTAATTTGCGATAATGCTCGTTTAATGGAAATGTTAGTGGTTGTGCCACTTTGCGCAGTACTGGATTACCATCTCGGGTAATATTTTTCATTAAAATCAATTGTCATCACTCTTTCATAAAATTTATACATATATTTTTAACATAATTTAGATTAATTTGTCTGCTTTTTATTCTATACTAAATTTTCACTTTGAAAAAGAGGGGATAAACGTTGACCAGTATTACAGTTAGGTGTTAAAATCAATGAGCGTAACTATACAGATATGAAACACTTCGATAAGCATGTTTTTGACGTGCCACCGAAACTGTGACAGCGTCACAGTTTTTTTATTGAGGAGTGGAGGAGGAATACTTTTGTCAGAAAAAAGAAGAAACGATATTAGAAATATAGCAATTATAGCTCACGTTGACCATGGTAAAACAACGTTAGTTAATCAACTATTAAAACAATCCGACACTCTCCCTGAACATATGGCTCTGGAAGATCGTGCAATGGATTCAAATGATATTGAGCGTGAGCGTGGTATTACTATTTTGTCAAAAAATACTGCGGTTAAGTTTGGTGATACGACCATTAATATTTTAGATACTCCAGGACACGCTGACTTTGGCGGTGAAGTTGAACGGATTATGCACATGGTTGATGGAGCTTTGCTTTTGGTTGACGCATACGAAGGTACAATGCCACAAACTCGTTTTGTCCTTAAAAAGGCTCTTGAAGCTGGAGTTAAGCCAGTTGTTGTCATTAATAAAATTGATCGTCCAGGTGCTCGTCCTAAGGAAGTTCTTGATGAAGTCCTTGAATTATTTATCGAATTAGGTGCAAATGATGAACAACTTGATTTTCCTGTTGTTTATGCTTCTGCATTAAATGGAACTTCTTCATATGATGAGGATCTTGCAACACAAAAAGAAACTATGGATCCCATTTTTGAAACTATCATAAAATCGATTCCAGCACCACTTGATAATGCAGATGAACCATTGCAATTTCAAATTACTATGCTTGATTGGGATGATTATGTTGGCCGGATAGGCGTTGGTCGTGTTTACCGTGGGCGTGTTAAAGTTGGTGATAATATTACCGTTATGAAGCGGGATGGTTCAACACAAAATTTCCGTGTGACTAAACTATTTGGTTTCTTTGGCTTAAAACGAAACGAAATCAAAGAAGCTACTGCTGGCGATATTATTGCTATTAGTGGAATTAACGATATTTTTGTAGGCGAAACTATTGCTTCTGCTGAAGAACCAGAGGCATTGCCACTTCTAAAAATAGATCCACCAACTTTACAAATGGATTTCGTGGCTAGTGATTCTCCATTTGCTGGTCGCGAAGGTGATAAGGTTACACCTAAAAAGTTAGAAGACCGCTTGATTAGGCAAACTAGAACTGATGTTTCACTCAAAGTTGAGCCAACAGATCAAATCAATGCTTGGACTGTTTCAGGCCGTGGTGAATTACACTTATCAATTTTGGTTGAAGAATTACGTCGTGAGGGCTTTGAATTACAATTGTCTCGTCCAAAAGTAATTTACCGTGAAATTGATGGTGTTATGTCTGAGCCGTTTGAAGCTGTTCAAGTTGATACTCCTGACGAATATGTTGGTTCCGTTATCGATTCTCTTTCACAAAGAAAAGGTGAAATGAAGAATATGGAGTCAACAGGTAATAATCAAACTCGCTTAGACTTTTTAGTTCCTTCACGTGGCCTAATTGGGTATAACAATGAATTTATGTCGCAAACTGGTGGATATGGAATTTTAAACCACAGTTTTGATTCTTATAAACCCGTTGTTAAGAATTGGGAACCCGGTCGACAAAATGGTGCTTTGGTATCAATTAGTCAAGGTAAATCGACAACCTATTCTTTACAAACAGTAGAACAACGTGGAGAACTCTTTATTGGTGCTGGTGTTGAAGTTTATGAGGGAATGATAGTTGGTCAATCTTCTCGTGACCGGGATATTGCAGTAAATGTAATCAAGGGTAAAAATTTAACGAACACTCGTGCAGCTGGTAAAGATCATGCCGCAGCAATTAGAACACCAAAAACGTTAACTTTGGAAGAAGCAATAGAATTCTTAAATGATGATGAGTATTGTGAGGTAACACCTGAATCAATTCGCTTACGAAAGAAAATTTTGAATACATCGGAGCGTCAAAAAGCTGATAAAAAACGCAATCGTAAATAATTTAATTTATTCCAAAAAAGTAATCACTGATGAAGTGGTGCTTTTTTTGTTTTATAATAAGGACAAGTTTTTATTATAAAGGGAGAGCAACTTGTGCGAAAAAAATTACTTCATATAGATTATCAAATTTTGCTACCATATTTATTGTTAGTCGCTTTTGGAATAATTATGGTTTACTCTGCAAGCTCTGATATTTTGCTTGTAAATGGTTTTAAGCCGTCAACTTACGGAATTCGCCAAATGTACTATGCATTTTTTGCGATTTTCATTTTTGCAAATGCAACTTTTGCTTTACGGTTAGATATCTTTAAAAGCCAGAAGTTTGTTATTTGGTTCGTAGCACTTAGCATTGTGATGTTGCTTTATCTAATTTTATTGAAAATTTTCAAAGGATCAGCAGTAGCAGTTAATGGTGCTGTTGGTTGGATTGATTTGAAGATTATTAAAATTCAGCCATTAGAAATTGCTAAATTAGCTTTGGTTATTTATTTGGCATATTTTTTAGATCGTCATGATGGAACTTTTAACCAAGGAAATATTATGAATACATTATCTAGACCAGCAATTTTAGCTGCTGTGATGATGTTTTTGGTTTTGATTGAACCCGATCTTGGTGGTACCGCTATCTTAGCAATGATTGTGATAGTGATGTTTTCACTATCTGGAATTTCAGCTAAAAAAGTAGTATTCTGGTTAATCATTATTGGTATCACGGTTTTCATACTTGTGTATTTAATTATTACGTGGAATCCCAAATTTTTACAAGCAAATTATCAATATCAAAGACTAATGTCATTTTTGCATCCGTTTGAATTAGAACAAAAAGGTGGTGCTCAGTTAGTTAATTCATATTATGCTATTCATAATGGGGGATTATTCGGTGTAGGGTTAGGCAATAGCATGCAAAAAAGAGGTTATTTACCTGAGCCGTATACTGACTTCATATTATCTATCATTGCTGAAGAACTTGGGGTAGTAGGCGCATTGGTTGTTTTAGGATTACTTTTTTATTTAATGTGGCGAATTATGGAAGTTGGAATTCATTCCAGTTCTCAATTTAATTCTTTAATTTGTTTTGGGATTACGACAATTATTTTTACTGAAACTTTATTTAATGTTGGAGCTGTTTTGGGGTTGCTGCCAATTACTGGAGTAACATTACCATTTATTTCCTATGGTGGTTCGTCATTAATTGTTTTATCTATTGCAATTGGATTAGTACTTAATATCTCGGCTAACGAGAAGATTAAGCAAGAGGAGGCGATTAGATGAGTATATGCAAGGATTTAAGTAATACTTCTATAGCTCAAAGACAAGGGTTGATAGTTTATTTTAATTCTGCAAGCAAGCAATATAAACTGAGACGGTATGGAGACATTGTTTATTTTTCTTCTCAAATGGGTTACTGTATTTTATACGTTAATCGAAAAGAGTGTGATGAAGTAATTGCTACACTAGTAAATCTTGATTTTGTTAAACGAGTTGAAAAAGCTTTGAGTGATAGTGTTAATTTGGACACCCCACATATTGAGCAGCAAATCGTTGAATTGGCACATGAGGCTGAGGAAAAGTTACAAGCAAAAGAAAAGAAAAGTTTGGATCAATTATTATGAGAATTATTTCGGGCAAATATGCCAAACGTAATTTATTTACTTTAAAAAGCCAAAAAACTAGACCAACAAGTGACAAGGTTAAAGAATCCCTTTTTAATACTTTAGGCCAATTTTTTAATGGAGGACAAGTGTTAGATCTTTACGCTGGGAGCGGGGCACTAGCGATCGAAGCTGTTTCACGTGGTATGGATCACGCTCAAATTGTTGATATTAATTATCAGGCTGTTGAGATTATTCGAAAAAATATTACATTAACTAAAGAAGAAGATAGGTTTTCTGTTTATAAAATGTCAAGTCAAGCAGCACTAAAAAAATTTGCTCATGATCAACTAAAGTTTGATTTGGTTTTTTTGGATCCCCCCTATGCAAAGCAACACATTATTGCTGACATGAAAAAAATACTTAAATTGCAGTTGTTAAATGACAATGCACTTATTGTTGCAGAAACCGATGATGCAACATTTTTAGAACCTATTTCGGAATTTGCTTTACTAAAAGAACACCATTTAGGGAAGACATTTGTGCGGTTTTATCGGAAGGAGAACTAATGAAAACGGCTCTTTTACCGGGTAGTTTTGACCCGATTACTAATGGTCACGTTGATATTATTAAGCAAGCTGCTAATTTATTTGATAGAGTTGCTGTTTTGATAATGACCAATTCAACTAAGCACTATCTATTTTCTGTTGATGAACGAATGGAATTTGTTCAGGATGCTGTAGGAACAATTGCGAATGTTAGAATTTTAAAAAAACCAGATGAGTTAACGATTAATGCAGCACAAGAATTAAATGCCACGGTAATTGTTCGAGGCGTTAGAAATAGTACTGATTTTTTGTATGAACAGCAAATTGCGGCAATGAATAAAATGTTAGCACCTAATATTGAAACAATTTTACTGTTTACTAAACCTCAGGAAAGTTTTGTTGCTTCCAGCATTATTAAGGAAGTAGCAAGATTTGGTGGAGATGTTACTGCTTTTTTACCCAATAAGGCTGCTAAAGCACTCAAGGAAAAGATGAAAAATATTGATGAATTATAACTACAAAAAGCCAAAAAAACATCGGATTCGTAATTGGTTACTAACGATTTTAATCATAGTTATTGCAATAATTGGCTTAAGTTGGCCAACTAACTACTATATTCAAATGCCAGGAGAAACTATTCAAATTAGTCAATTTGTTAAAAGCAAAAAGCCGGTACCAAATAATTTTTATTTAGTAACTATTAGTGAAACGAGTGATCCCGCCACCGTTTTAGAATACCTTTTGAGCTATACACAAAAGTTTGCAAGTCGCGTTCCAAAAGCTGAAGTGCTGGGTGACACAACTAGCAGTCAATATCAGGAATTACAAAAGTGGTATATGGAAACAAGCCAACAAAATGCTATTTATTGTGCCGCTAAAAAGGCAGGATTAAAGCCTAAACTGCAGTATGAAGGCGTTTATGTAATGGAGGTTCAAAAAAATTCCAGCTTTAAGGGTAAATTACAGATTGGTGATACAGTTCTTGGTGCTAATGGTCATAAGTTTCTGTCGACTGAGGAAATGTTGGCTTATTTTAAAAGGCAAAAAATAGGTTCAAACGTTAATGTTATGATTTTGCGTGAACACAAGCCATATAATATTAGTGGAAAAATTGTCAAAGTTGCTGGAACGAATAAACCAGGAATTGGTATTCAACTGGTAGAACATGTTAAAGTTAGTACTAAACCTAAGCTGAATATAAATGCTGGGGCAATTGGAGGACCTTCAGCTGGATTAATGTTCACTTTGACTAGTTATGAGGTTTTTACTCAAAAGAAACTAGCTACAAGACATAAAATTGCCGGAACTGGAACCGTAAGCCCAAGCGGAAAGGTTGGAGTCATTGGTGGCGTTGATAAAAAAGTGGTTGCAGCTGATAAAGCTGGTGCAGAAGTCTTTTTTGCCCCAACTGATACTTCTATAGTTAAAAAATCAGAGAGTAATTATGTTGTAGCAAAAAAAACAGCGCAAAAAATCGGTACTAAAATGAAGATTGTTCCAATTAGAACAGTTGACGATGCTTTAAATTATTTAAAAAAACATTATTGATAAAAAAGTTCAGAAAATATCTGAGCTTTTTTTCGTACTTAATTTATGGAGGATAGGATAATGGATTGGAAAAAAATCGAAAACCTTTTAATTGAGTACAAGATGTATGTATTTGTTGGTATTATTGTGCTTGGATTTTTTTTATGGTATCAGCATGATATCAGTATACAAAATAATAATCAGTCTGATTTAATCGGCCAAACGAAAAGAGCTGAGCAGAACGCTAAATTAGAAAAGGCAAATACCAAAACTTCTACCGAGTCACAAGCAACAGCAAAATCCCAGGAAGTAACCTGCGATATTTCTGGTGCTATTCGGCATCAAGGAGTTTACACGTTAAAAAAAGGAGCACGATTAGAAGACTTAATTGAAGTAGCAGGTGGAACAACTAAACGGGCTCAATTAAATAATGTAAATCGTGCTTTAATTCTAAAAGACCAAGATAAAATTCATATTCCTTATACTGGTGAAAAAATTAAGCAGGGTGAAATTGTTACTTCTGTTGGGGGACAAGATGGTGCACAAACTACAGAATCAGTTGATACTATAGTGGTGGAAAAAATAGTAAAGTGAATATAAATACTGCAGGCGCTCAGGACTTACAAAAATTAAATGGAATTGGCGAAAAAAAAGCAGCGCAAATAATTGCTTATCGCCAAAAAAACGGTCAATTTAAAAGAATTGAGGATTTAAAAAAAGTGTCAGGAATTGGAGATAAGACTTTTGCGGCTCTTAAAAACCAATTGGAAGTCTGATATTTTAATTCCTGGGTTCCTATTTATTACTTCCTTACTTTTTATTGATTTAAGTTTTTTAATATATCAATGTTCGCAAATAACGCAAAAGGTAGTTTGTTGCTTAATTGGATTATACTTAATTTATTTGCTTTTAAAAAAATATCCAACATTAATGGGAATACTTGAAATCTTTTTGACCTTAGCTATTTTATGTATAGGATTAAACAAAAAGCAAACTAATTTTTCAATTAATGATAATTCAGAAATTAAACTGTATCCCGATCAAATTAAAATCAATGATAATTGGCTCTCTGGAACTGGCCAAATAAAAGGGGGTCACGTTCTTGTTACGGCAACGATTTCAGATAATGAAAAAAAGCAATTAAAATGGGGACATCGGGTTGTTTTATCAAGATTAGATGGTGAGGTAAAACCAATTGAATCGGCTACTAATTATGGACAATTTGATTTAAAAAAATATTATTTGAGCAAAAATATTACACAGCAAGTCAAGTTAAAGAGCTGCCATTTTGTAGTAGAAAAGGGTGGATTAGAAGATTGTTTACATCATTTTCGCTTTGAACTACAGTCTTATTTTAAAGAGATGCCCCAAATATTAAATTTTTTTAGTAGTGAGTTAATTTTGGGAGAAAATCCCAATTCTGATAATCAAGAAATTTTAGATAATTATCGTGATTTAGGAGTTATTCATATTCTAAGCATATCGGGATTACATGTGGGCATCTATACGATGATAATTAGTACTCTTTGCTACATCTTTAAGTTAACAGAAGACGAAGCTTTCTCGTGTTGCCTGATAATATTAGCGATTGGAGTTTTTCTTAGTAACGGTCAAGCTGGGTTTGTTCGTGCTAGTTTAACATTTATTTTAAGTAAACTTTTTAAATTTAAACGGATACCAATTAGTCAGTTTGACTTATTAGGTCTAACCTGTTTATTGCATTTATTAATTGATCCGAGATTAATGATGAAAGTAGGTGCTTTACTAAGCTACGTACTTAGTTTGGGATTAGTAGTTACTGGTAAGTTATCTAATTTTAAACAATCTGTAGCGTTAAATATTTTGTTAGCTCCCCTTTTGCTATGCTTCTTTTTTCAGTTTAATTTATTAACTGTTATTTTTAACCTTTTAATTGTACCTTATTTTAATTTGGTTATTATGCCATTGACATTTTTTAATTTGGTTATATACAAAATTGATCCAGCTTTAAGTGGTTTTTTGGAAATGATTCTAGAATCAGGGGAAAGAGTAATTAGTACCATATCATCTACGAAATTAGGTTTGCTAACCTTTGGGAAAATTAATTGGTGGCAATGTTTACTTTTGCTCATTTTAACGACAGTTTTAATAGCAGATTTAAATGAACCGTGGCTTAAAAAAATTAATCAAAAAAAATTATTGAAAACGATTGGATGGCTTTATTTTGCATTGTTTATTTTGATTCATTTTCCATTAACAGGACAAGTGACATTCATTGATGTTGGACAAGGTGACAGTATTTTGATTACTACACCCTTTCCTAGACGTGTTTATTTAATTGATACTGGTGGTAAACTAAATTTTAGTGGTCGAAAAGTAATACCACAGGTTAACAAGATTACAATTCCATTATTGAAAGCTCAAGGAATTACCCATCTTAATGGGATTTTTGTTACACATCAAGATGCTGATCATGTTGGTGATCTTGGTCCACTTCTTAGTCAAATTCCTGTGCAAAAATTATATGTAGCACAAGGAATTCTTAATAATCCTTCCTTTTGCAGACGAATTGCTGGTCGAGTAGAGCAGAGACAAATAGTACAATTGCTGGCAGGTCAGCAAATTAATGAACCACAAATTAAATTTAATGTTGTTTATCCTTTTAAACCAGGTATAGGAGAGAATAAAGATTGTTTATCATTGACTTTTAAATTGGCTAATAAGAGCTGGTTGTTTACGGGAGACTTGGGTCAAGAAGGCGAACAAGAAATAATGGCTAAATATAACTTGCAGGCAAATTATTTTAAACTAGGACATCACGGAAGCAGGACATCATCTAACCCTGAATTTTTGCACAAATTAGCACCAGAAGTTGTTTTTATTTCAGCTGGACGAAATAACCGCTTTAATCATCCTCACTCAGAAACTTTGACTACTCTTAAAAGACAAGGAATTCCATGGGCGTCAACACAAGATTGTGGAATGATTACGTGGAATTATGGAAAATTTACTAAATCAAGGTTTATTTTCTTCTTAAAAGCAGAAAAAGAAAAGTAAAACTTTGTTATACTAGTTGTTGATTAAGGTTCTGCGCGAATTATCAAAACAATGAAATGCTACTATCAATTGCATAAAATATATAGTAGAAAGGCAAATAATCTTTAGCTATATTCAGCTGGGAATAGTCATAGGCTTTGATGGTAAAATGTGGTACGATTAGCTAGATTTGTAACAATTATAGGGTTCTTATTAATGGTGAGTATTAATGTCTTTACTTTCTATATTTAAAAATTCAAACAAAAATAAGCAACAAACTTTAATTACAGGTGATGATAATTTTTTAAACGATTATTTAGCGCGCTTTTTTACGCATGAGGAGATTTTTTCTAGCTTTGATAAGCTAACGATTGATTGTGAAATAGACAGTCTGGATGAACTTATAGCTGAGTTAACCGAATCAAGCTTGTTCAGTCAAAAAAAAATAATTACAGTAAAAAATCCTTTCTTTTTAACGGCAAAAGTTCCTCAAAAATTTAAAAGACAGTTAGAACAGTTGCAGCAAATTTTTGCTAATATTGATCAACTTGACGATATTGTTGTACTAGTTGCTTCGTATGACAAGCTTGATCGGCGTAAAAAATTAACGAAAACCATTTTAAATAATTTTAACGTAGTTGATACCAAAATTAAAAATTACGAAGTTAGTAAAACAATTCAGGCAATGATCAAATCGGAAGGCTACCAAATTTCCACCTCAGCGTTACATTTATTGCTAGAACGAAGTGATCAAGTTTTAGATACTACTTTAAGTAATTTTAATAAATTGAAAGCACTTGCAAATGATGGCAAAATTACTATAGAAGAAATTGAAAAAAATATTGATTTGTCATTAGCACAAAATGTTTTTTCTATTATGGAAACAGCATTAAATCATGATTACCGAGAAGCAATTGAGCGATTAGAGAACCAGTTACGTGAGGGAAGCAATCCCATTCAGTTGCTTGCGGTTTTTGAGAATCAACTAGAATTAATTTTAGTAGTTAAAATTTTAAAGAAGCGTGGCAGAAGTGAATCTGAAATAGCTAAATTATTAGGTATTCACCCTTATAGAGTTAAAGTAGCCTTGAGGAATCAATTGACTATTTCTAAATTGGAAATCTTACTAAAAAGAGCAATTGAATTAGACTTTAATTATAAAAACGGTCGTTATCGAGAAAGTGATTTTCTAAAACTGTTTATTTTAAGTGTATAAAAAAACAAGAATGAATATTCATTCTTGTTTTTTTACTATTGTCAATAAAAATTTATTTTGCTAATTTAGCTAAACGACTCTTATCACGACTAGCCTTGTTCTTATGAATAAGACCCTTTGACGCAGCTTTGTCCAAAGCACGGGCAGCAGCAATATGTAATTCGGAGGCGTTTTCGGCATCTGCTGCTTGAGCAGTCTTAAACTTCTTAATAGCAGTTCTCAACTGATTCATTTGAGCGGCGTTGCGCTTTCTCGCATCACCTTGTGTTTTGACACGCTTAATAGCTGATTTGATTTGTGGCATAAAATTCACCTCCATTACTAGTAAATTCACTTAGTAAATTATACTGAAGAATAATTCTAGATGCAAGCTAATTTATACTTGCATTTTAAAAAAATAATCTGTATTATACTATTGTTGTGAACCGTTAACGCTGTTTGCACGCTCACACCTGACGGTTAACGTTGTTAACGGCAATTATTTAGTGAAAGGTGAAAAATATTTATGGCAATTTCAAAAGCAGAAAAAGATGAAATTATCAAAAAATTTGCAACTCATGAAGGAGATACTGGTTCAACAGAAGTGCAAGTTGCAATATTAACTACAGATATTAACAATTTAACTGAGCATATGCGTAATCATTCACACGATCACCATTCATATGTTGGTTTGTTAAAGAAAATTGGTCATCGGCGTAACTTGCTTCGTTACTTGCAAGAAAACGACATTAATCGTTATCGCGAGTTAATTAAGAAATTAGGTTTGCGTCGCTAGTTGCAAAATATTTAAAAGTCAGTCCCATGTGGGCTGGCTTTTTGTTTTTGTCATCTACTTTTTTATGCTAAAATAAAAAAGATATCTTTTACGTTGTGATCAAAGCGATCCATAAATGACAACTGAATAAAAATAATGGCTTTTTACATGTAATAGAAAAGGAAATATGATGACTGAACAAATTAAAATAATGATTTTGAGTGGTGTTCGTGAGCAAGGCAAGGATATGTTCGCCATTCAGGTTAATGATGAAATTTATGTTTTAGATGCTGGACTTAAGTATCCCGATAGCACCTTATTTGGAATCGATGTGGTCATTCCAGATCTTGATTTTTTTGAGCAATATGGCGACCAAGTAGTTGGCATCTTTTTAACACATGGACACGCTGATTCAATTGGTGCACTGCCGTATATTTTACGTGAGTATGATATCCCTGTTTTTGGATCACAATTAACAATTGAACTAGCCAAAATAAAGGTCAAGCGTGAAAATAAGCGAATTAAGAATAGTCTGTTTCATGTTATTGATGCTGATACAGAAATTGAGTTTAAAAATTCTAATATTTCGTTTTTTCAAACAACCCATTCAATTCCGGATTCGCTAGGAGTTGATGTGCACACGTCAGCAGGTGAAATCGTTTATACTGGTGATTTCAAATTTGATCCCACGGCATCGCCTAAATATCGGACCAATTTAGATAGATTAGCCGAAATTTCCCAAAAAAATGTTTTGGCACTTTTAAGTGATTCATCTAATGCTGAAGCATCATTTTCAAATGTTTCTGAACAAGAAATTGGTGACTATGTAACAAATGTTTTTCGTAATGCCAAAGGACGTGTCATTGTTGCTGCCAAGGCATCTAATCTAATTCGTATTCAAGAAGTTTTAAATGCAGCTCATAAAACTGGTAAGCGTGTTTTATTGACTGGACGTGATGTTGCTAAAATAGTTCGTACAGCGATGGGACTCGGGTATTTAAAAGTACCTAAGGGATTATTAATGCGTGTGAAAGATTTAAAAAGCACACCTGATAAGCAAACTGTCATTCTTGAAACGGGGCAAATGGGTGAACCATTAAATTCTTTGCAAAAGATGGCTAAGAAGAAGCATAGTATGATTACTATTCATGAAGGTGATCTTGTGTTTATTGCTACTACACCATCGCATGCAGTTGAGACGATATTGGCTCAAACTAGCGATATGGTTTATCATGCCGGTGGAACAGTTATTGAACTTGGTCGAGCTAAGCATACAAGCGGTCATGCAACTGGTCCGGATTTACAACTACTTCTTGGGATATTAAAGCCTAAGTTTTTATTTCCAGTAATTGGTGAATATCGTTTGCTTGAAGTTCATCGTGATTTAGCAATTCAAGTGGGAATGAAGAAAGAAAATATCTTTATTTCTAAAAATGGTGATTGTTTTAATTATGATTTCAATCAAAATCATTTTTATCTAACTGATCCGGTTCCCGGTGAAGATACAATGATTGATGGGTCTGGAATTGGTGATGTTGGCAATATTGTTTTGCGGGATCGCGAAGTTCTATCTGATGATGGGATTTTTATTGCTGTTGTAACCATTGATCGAAGAAAAAAGAAAATTATTGCGCAACCTCAAGTTACTAGTCGTGGATTTGTTTATATCAAGGCTAATCGGCAGCTGATGCATGATAGTATTGAACTAATTAAAGAGACAATTAATAACAACTTTGAACACAAAAAATTTGATTGGACTGAAATTAAGCAAGATGTTAGAAATGATCTTGAAAAGTTTTTGTATAAAAAGACAAATCGAAGACCAGTAGTTTTACCTGTGGTAATGGAGGTTAACCAAAATCGACACCGTGCAATGCAAAAACGCAACAACAAAAATGAGACGGATAATGGTAATACGCATCGACCAGTTGATGTCCAAAAGACGGGGCAAAGAATTGTCAAGAAAGATTAATTATGATGTCATTAAGCCAAAAAAATTTACTTGAATTAGCACGAAAAAATGAGAAAACGGGAAATTTATCGCAAGCAATTGAAAATGCTGAGGAAGCTCTAAGAATTGGTTCCAGCAAAGCCGCAACTCTTCAGCTTTGTGAACTATATCTAAAAAATGGACAGGCTGATTTTGCTTATTCATTAATTAAAGAAGAATCTGATCTTTTTTCTAACCAGGAAATCTTTGCAGAATATAGTAAAATTTTACAAACTACTCATTATGTAATTGAAGCACTTGAGATTAGTAATCTTAGTAAAAATGAAATAAAGATATTGGTCGAACCTGTCAAACAAAGCAAACAACAAAGGATTATGGTTGATTTTAAAGAGAAGAGACAACCTACATTGAATGATTATCAACAGTTATTCAAGCTTGACTTAAACAATTTTAAACAGTTTTCTCAAAGTTTGCTTATTGATCCAAGTTTAAATTTTGCAGTACGTATTTCTATATGTGAAGATTTAATCCGTCTAGGACTTGATGACCACTTTAGAGTATTAGTTTTAGGAAAAATCGAAGAATTTGTTCCCAGAAGTGTAAGTCTATTAGAAAAGGATCCAATTTATCGTGAAGTTGTATCAGGAATAGGCTCACGATATTACCATCGTCCCAATCAATTACCTACAATTTTAGCCGAAGTTAACTTGATTTTAGGCAATCTTTACCCTATGATAAATATGTACGTAGACGATCCTGATAGCTTTACCAGTGATCTTGTGTCATACATTGAGAATCATGATGGAAGAAGCCGTCAAAAGCTGTTTGAAGCTATTGAACTTAATTTGCCAAAATAATTTAAGCAAAAGGCTTTACTTTTTTAAGGCATTTAGTATAATAGCAAAGGACGTTTTCATTAGGCATGGCTCTATGCATTAAAATACTAGGCATTTGCCAATGAAAGTAGTACAATATTCAACAGAGAACTATCCGTTACTTACTCAACGGACTTCTTGCAAATTTACAGGAGGGTCATTTTAATGGCAGAAAAAGAACATTACGTTAGAACGAAGCCACACGTAAACATTGGTACTATCGGTCACGTTGACCATGGTAAGACCACTTTGACAGCGGCTATTACTAAAGTTTTATCAGAAAAGGGTTTAGCAAAAGCTGAGGATTATTCAGAAATTGATGCTGCTCCAGAAGAAAAAGAGCGTGGTATTACTATTAATACCGCTCACGTAGAGTATGAAACTGAAAAACGTCACTATGCTCACATGGACGCCCCAGGACACGCTGACTACATCAAAAACATGATCACTGGTGCTGCTCAAATGGATGGAGCTATCTTAGTTGTTGCTGCAACTGATGGTCCTATGCCACAAACTCGTGAACACATTTTACTTGCTCGTCAAGTTGGTGTTAACTACATTGTTGTCTTCTTGAACAAGACTGACTTAGTTGACGATCCAGAATTAATTGACTTAGTTGAAATGGAAGTTCGTGACTTGTTATCTGAGTATGATTACCCAGGTGATGATATTCCAGTTATCCGTGGTTCAGCTTTAAAAGCATTACAAGGTGACAAGGAACAAGAAGAAGTTATCATGAAGTTGATGGACACTGTCGACGAATATATTCCAACTCCAGAACGTCAAACTGATAAGCCATTCTTAATGCCTGTTGAAGATGTCTTCACTATTACTGGTCGTGGTACTGTTGCTTCAGGTCGTATTGATCGTGGTACTGTTAAGATTGGTGATGAAGTTGAGATCGTTGGTTTAGTAGAAAAGGTTATCAAGTCAGTTGTTACTGGTTTGGAAATGTTCCATAAAACTTTAGACCTAGGTGAAGCCGGCGATAACGTTGGTGTATTGCTTCGTGGTATTGACCGTGATCAAGTTGTTCGTGGACAAGTTTTGGCCGCACCTGGATCAATTCAAACTCATAATGAATTCAAGGGTCAAGTTTATGTCTTGAAGAAAGAAGAAGGCGGACGTCATACTCCATTCTTCTCAGACTACCGTCCACAATTCTATTTCCACACTACTGATATCACTGGCGAAATTGAGTTGCCAGAAGGTACCGAAATGGTTATGCCTGGCGATAATACGGAATTTACTGTTAACTTAATTAAGCCAGCTGCCATTGAAAAGGGTACTAAATTCACTATCCGTGAAGGTGGTCGTACTGTTGGTGCTGGTCAAGTTACTGAAATTCTTGACTAGTTCGTAAAAAGACAGTTTAAAAAAGATGTACTTTTTCATAGAAGTACATCTTTTTTTGCCTAAATTTGTTTTTTACGAGCGTTTAATGTAAGATAATTTAGTATGCAACGATGTAGATAAACTTGACATTGGAGGTATTTAATTAATGTCTGTAACATGGAATAAAACTGGTAAAACTACCGGTGAATTAACTTTTGATATTTCCCAAGAAGAGGTTAAACGTGGATTAGATCAAGCTTTTAAAAGAGTGAAGAAGAATTTGCGTGTACCTGGTTTTAGAAAGGGACATGTTTCGCGAGTTATTTTTGATCAGTATTATGGTGAAGAAGCTTTATATGAGGATGCTTTAAACATTGCACTACCTGCAGCATATTCTGATGCTGTTAAGGAAGCTGATATTAAGGCTGTTGGTCAACCTCAAATTGTACCTGTATCAATGGATAAGGGTAAGGTTTGGACAATGAAGGCCGTAGTAAGTATTCAACCTAAAGTTGAATTAGGAGACTACAAAGGAATTGAAGTTCCAAAGCAAAACACACGCGTTTATGCTAAGGATGTTGATGCTGAACTTGAAAAAGACCGACAAAAGAATGCTGAACTTGTTCTTAAGGAAGATACAGCTGAAAAGGGTGATACAGTAACAATCGACTACAAAGGAACTATTGATGATAAGACATTTGAGGGTGGCACAGCTGATGATTATGCTCTTGAATTAGGTTCAAATACGTTTATTCCTGGTTTTGAAGATCAATTAATTGGTCACAAAGCCGGAGATGACGTTGATGTTGTTGTTACTTTTCCTGAAGATTATGGTGCCAAAGAATTAGCTGGTAAGGAAGCTCATTTTGCAACTAAGCTTCATGAAGTTAAGTCAAAGCAATTACCTGAATTAGATGATGAATTTGCCAAAGATGTTGATGATTCTGTTGAAACTTTGGATGACTTAAAGGAAAAGATTAAAAAAGATCTGAAAGCTAAAAAAGAAGAAGAAAGCCAAGCCGCTATTGAACAGGCTGCCATTGAAGGTGCTGTTGCTAATGCAAAGATTGATGAAATTCCAGATGCAATGATTCAAGAGGATGTTAATACCCAAATGAATCAATATCTTGGCAATATGCAGCGTCAAGGGATTAGTCCAGATGTTTATTACAAGCTAACAAATACTACTGAAGATCAATTGCGTGCGCAATTTTCTAAGGATGCTGTTGAAAGAGTTAAAACTAATTTAGTTCTTGAAGCAATTGTCAAAAAAGAGGGTATTAAGTCTTCTGAAGAAGAAATAAACCAAGAAATTAAGAACCTTGCCAATGACTATAACATGGATGAAAAAACAGTTCGTAATACTTTAACTAATGAAATGATTTCACATGATATTAATGTTCGTAAGGCCATTGATCTTGTAGCTGATAATGCAAAACAAGTTGCTAAATCAAAAATTAAATAAGATTTAGAAAAAAGTAAAAAGGTGGTTGTATAACTACCTTTTTGCTTTTTTTAAGCAAATAATTCAATTACAACTCTTAAGTTATGATATTCTTAGACTGGTAGATATGAGGAGGAAAAGAATGGCATCACAGTTTACTAATCAAGAAGAAATTAAATGCTCGTTTTGTGATAAGACACAAGATCAGGTCAAAAAAATGATCGCTGGTAATGGGGTTTATATTTGTAATGAATGTGTTGACTTATCAAAAAAAATCATTGATGATGAATTGCGATCCGATTCATTAAAAAAAGCCAAAGACTTGCCTAAGCCAATGGAAATAAAGCAAAAACTTGATCAATATGTAATTGGTCAAGATAGCGCAAAAAAAGTATTATCGGTTGCTGTTTATAACCATTACAAACGAATTAGTCAAATGGATATTGATTCCTCAACTGAATTACAAAAATCAAATATTGCTTTAATTGGGCCTACGGGATCAGGTAAAACTTATTTGGCTCAAACTTTAGCTCGAATTCTCAATGTTCCATTTGCAATAGCAGATGCCACCACTTTAACAGAGGCTGGATATGTTGGTGAAGATGTTGAAAATATTTTACTTAAGCTTTTGCAGAATGCTGATTACGATATAGAGCGTGCTGAAAAAGGAATTGTTTATATTGATGAGATTGATAAAATTTCTAAAAAGTCGGAAAATGTTTCAATTACTCGAGATGTATCTGGAGAAGGTGTACAGCAGTCGCTGTTAAAGATCCTAGAAGGTACAATTGCTTCTGTTCCGCCACAGGGTGGTAGAAAACATCCACAACAAGAATTAATTCAGATTGATACGACTAATATTTTATTTATTGTTGGTGGTGCTTTTGATGGTATCGAGCAAATTGTTAAAAATCGTTTGGGCAAAAAAGTTATCGGATTTAGTGCTGAGAACGAATTAAGTAGGGTTCAAGATGATTCTTGGACGAAACATTTAACTACTGGTGATTTAGTCAAATTTGGATTGATTCCGGAATTTATTGGTCGTATTCCAATTGTTGCAACACTTGATAAACTGCGAAATGAAGATTTAGTTAGAATATTGACTGAACCTAAAAATGCTTTGGTAAAACAATATAAAAAGTTGTTATCACTTGATCAAGTTGAACTTGAATTTTCTAAGGATGCTTTAGATGCAATTGCAGATTTAGCAATTGAACGTAATATGGGTGCTCGTGGTCTCAGAACAATTATTGAAAATTCAATGATGAGTATCATGTATAAAACACCTAGTGATTCCACTATTGAAAAAGTTAAAGTTACTAAAGATGTGATAATCAAGCAAAAGGAACCGGTGGTCACTAGAAAGAATCCTCATGATGACAAGTCAAGTAATGAAGAGATAAAGGTAGCAAATGATAATTAAAAGTAGCGATTATGCAATTAGTGCAGTTAATGAAAAACAATATCCTCAGGATCACTTACCAGAAATTGCTTTAGCTGGACGGTCTAATGTGGGAAAATCTAGTTTAATTAATTCATTACTTAGTCGTAAAAATTTAGCTCGCACTTCATCACGACCTGGGAAAACACAAACATTAAATTTCTATATTATTAATCAAAATTTTTATCTGGTTGATGTTCCCGGTTATGGTTATGCGAAAGTATCTCAAATACAACGCCAAAAGTTTGGTGAGATGATTCAAGAATACCTTGAGACTCGTGAAAATTTAAAAGGCTTAATCATTTTGATTGATTCCCGACATGATCCAACTCAAAATGATGTGTTAATGTATGAATATGCACTAACTCTTGACTTACCAATTTTAATTGTATGTACTAAAATAGATAAGGTTAAAAAGAGCCAAGAGAATAAAGTTTTAGTTAATTTAAAAAAGAAGTTAGACTTATCTTACGATAAAGTTAGTGTTCTCACCTATAGTGCAATTCAAAAACGGAATGTTAATGAAGTTTGGTCTTGGATTGAACAAAATTTATAAAATAAAACATGTAAATAAAAACCTGAAATATGAATGAAGTTAACCCCCGGAATTGGACAAAGATTCCAATTCGGGGGTTTTCTTATGTCTAAATAATATTTTAGATGGTATATCTTTAAAAGATATGTTATTTTATTTGGTCTTTTTATCCTTTTCTTTTTCTAGGTGCTTTTTTCTTTTTTCAGGAACAGTAGCAAATTTGTCAAATAATTTTTCTAAGTCATCTTGTTTTTTAAAAGTTAAACCCATCATTCATCTTCCTTTCGTTTTAAATATTATAATCAAAAAAATAGCAAGAGGCTAGCAGAAATAATAAAATTTATGTAAAGTAAGTAAAAGCTGTTTCAATATAAATAAGCGCCAATTAAATAAATAGATGTAGCATATGTTAAAATTGATAAAGCAAATTTTAAGAGGGAGTGATTTTTTGGCAACTAGATTGATTGAAAATAAGTTGAAATTGTTGCCTGATAAACCAGGTTGTTACTTAATGAAAGATATTAATGGAAAAGTAATCTACGTTGGCAAATCAAAGAATCTTAAAAATCGTGTACGTTCATATTTTAAAAGTAGGCAGATTGGGCGGCGTGCGGAATTAGTTCAAGAAATTGTAGATTATGATATCATTACGGTTTCCACAGATAAGGAAGCTTTTTTACTTGAAGTTACTTTGATTAAAAAATACCAACCATATTATAATGTTCAACTTAAACAAGGAACTGGCTACCCTTATATTGAAATTACAAATGAGCGTGATCCGCAAACCAAATTAACGAGTATTGTTCGTAAGGATAGTGGGTATTATTTTGGTCCCTATCCAAATGTATATGCTGCGCAAGCTACTCTTCGTTTTATTCAAAAAGTATTTCCTTTACGGCGTTGTAATGGTAAACAAGGACGGCCGTGTCTATACTATCACATGGGTCAATGTTTAGGTGCATGTTTTAAAAAAGTTCCTGAAGAGCAGTATAAATTTCAAATCAAAAAAATCAAAAGTTTTTTAAATGGTGATATCACAGCTGTTAAGCAAGATTTAACTAACAAGATGATTAAAGCATCAGAAAATTTGGAATTTGAAAGAGCGGCAGAAATTCGAGATCAATTAAAGTATATTCAAGAAACAGTTGAAAAGCAGAAAATAATTTCAAACGATAGTACACAACGTGATATTTTTAATTTTTATGTCGATAAATCTTGGATTTCTGTTCAAATTTTCTTTTTTCGACAGGCAAAGTTGCTCCGGCGAGAGACTAGAATGTATCCATTAACAGATACAGATGATCCAGAAGATACATTTACCTCATTTATAGTACAATTTTATGGTCAGAAAAATCGTGTTTTGCCAAAAGAAGTTTTGGTTCCTAATGGTATTGATAATGAAGCTTTAAGTGAGGTGCTCAGTGTTTCGGTAAGAACACCTAAAAGAGGCCAAAAATTATCGCTGTTAAAAATGGCTAAAGAAAATGCCCAATTGAAATTAGATGATAAATTTCGCTTGCTTGAACTAGATAATCGAAAAACTAAGGGAGCGCAGGCTGAAATTTTTGCTTCATTAGGATTACCATATGGCCATATTATTGAAAGTTTTGATCATTCTCATATTCAAGGAGCAGATCCTGTTTCCGCACTTGTTGTTTTCAAAGATGGCAAACCAGATAAAAATGCTTACCGTAAATATAAGTTAAAAGGAGAGGTTGAACATCAAAATGGTGGCGATGAGGTGCGTAATACTCGAGAAGTTGTCCGCAGACGATATAGTCGTTTGTTGCGGGAACATAAACCCATGCCTGATTTAATTTTAATGGATGGGGGACAAATTCAAATAGATGCTTGTGAAGATATTTTGCGCAATGAGTTAAATTTATCTATTCCAGTAGCAGGTATGGTTAAAGATAATAAACACCGAACAAATCACTTGCTTTATGGAGATCCCATAAATGGGGTAGCGATGAAATTAATACCACTTGATCCAAAATCACAGGGCTTTTATTTAATGACAAGAATTCAAGATGAAGTTCATCGCTTTGCCATTACATTTCATCGAAAAACCCATACTAAAAATGCATTGTCAAGTAAACTTGATTCCATTAAAGGGATAGGACCTAAAAGTAGAAATAAACTATTACGTCAGTTTGGTTCATTAAAAAAAATAAAAGAGGCATCAATTAATGATTTACGTGCTGTGGGACTGACTTTGCCTCAAGCACAAACAATTAAGTTAATGTTATAACCAGAAAATTTTATCACGTTCGGGTTGGATTTTTGTGGTATAGTATTTAAGGTTAAAGCAGACGGAAGGAGAATATAAATGCCTACATTTGTCGATCAAACTAAGATTGAAGTTCAAGCCGGTAAGGGTGGAGATGGCATCGTTGCTTTCCGCCATGAAAAATATGTTCCTAACGGTGGACCAGCTGGTGGAGATGGCGGTCGTGGAGGTAGTATTATTTTTGTAGCCGATAGCGGTTTGAGAACTCTGATGGACTTTCGCTATCGTCGTAAATTTAAGGCCGAGAGTGGCGAAAATGGCAGAATTAAATCCCAATACGGTCGTGGTGCTAAAAACCTCTATTTACGAGTACCTGTGGGAACAACTGTATATGATTTTGAAACCAATGAAGAGTTGGGTGATTTAACCCAAAATAAGCAAGAGTTAATTGTCGCTCATGGCGGTCGTGGGGGTCGTGGTAATATTCATTTTGCTAACAGCGTCAATACCGCCCCCGAAATTGCTGAAAATGGGGAGCCTGGTGAAGATCGAGTATTGCGATTGGAGCTTAAAGTATTAGCTGATGTTGGTTTGGTTGGGTTTCCTTCGGTAGGTAAATCAACGCTTTTATCAGTTGTAACTAAAGCCAAACCTAAGATAGCTGCTTATTCATTTACTACGTTAACACCTAATTTGGGAATGGTTATTCTTCCTGATGGACGTGATTTTTCAATGGCTGATTTACCGGGTTTAATTGAAGGTGCAAGTCAAGGTGTAGGTCTAGGGATCCAGTTTTTACGTCATATTGAAAGAACAAAAGTAATTTTACATTTAGTATCAATGGATCCTGCTAACGGTCGCCGGGCAATTGAAGATTATCAAAAAATTCGTAAAGAATTATTACTTTATGATAAAGATTTAGAAAAGCGCCATGAAATAATTGTTGCAACTCAACTTGATATTCCAGGAGCCGAAGAAAAATTAACTGAATTTAAGCAAGAGTTAAAAACAATGGGAATTAATTCTATGGTCTATGCAATTTCAAGTGTTACGCACCAAGGAGTAGAGCAGTTAATGCAAGATACTGCTTCTTTAGTGGAACAAACTGAAAAGGAACAGGCGTTACTTAAACTTGAAGACAAATCCAGAATTAAAGAGTATAAGTATCAAGAGGATTCTGTTAATGAAAAATTTACAATTATTAAACTTGAAGATCATGTCTTTGAGATTAAAGGTGAGCGGTTAGAACGTCTAGTTAAGCGAACTAATTTAGATTATCATGATGGTGTAGTTCGTCTAGCTCGTCAGTTAAAAAATATGGGAATCGATGATGCTCTTCGTGCAAAAGGAGCTGTTGATGGTGATGATGTAGTCATTGGAACATTTAATTTTGAGTTTGTTCAATAAAAATAAATAGAAAAGTTTGAAAATATGACAAAAAATCGGTTTATTACAGGATATTCTGGACTTAGAGCATTAGCAGTTGTTGGAGTGATTTTATATCATCTCGCACCTGATACTTTTGTTGGTGGTTATCTTGGGGTACCGATTTTTTTTGTGTTATCTGGGTATCTTGTAACTTGTCAAATGCTCAAAGCATATGATGAAAACGGAACTTTTGATAATCAGGGCTTTTATTTAAGCCGACTAAAAAAATTGTATCCGCCATTGATTACTGTTCTATGGCTTTCGGCAACATATATTCTTCTGTTTCAACGAAATTTACTTGCTAAACTGAGTGAAATAGTATTTACTAATTTATTAAATGTTTATAATTTTTGGCAAATCTTAAATGGTCAAAGTTATTTTGAAAGATTTGCGGCTAATGAATCTCCGTTTGTTCATTTATGGACAATGTCAATTAACGGTCAATTTTATTTGTTGTGGCCATTAGTAATTTTCTTATTAGTAAAATATGGCAAAAAAAGAAAAAAGATGTTTTGGCTTTTGTTTACATTTTCGTTGGCTTCGGCTATAGAAATGGCCATAATGTACTATCTTGGGATAGATATTAATCGAATTTATTATGGAACAGATACGCGTTTTTTTGCATTAGGTTTAGGTGCTTCCTTAGCAGTAGTATGGCCAATTGACAAGTTAAAAGAAATAATTAGACCAAGTGATATTTATTTGTTAGATAGCGTAGGTTTAATAGCATTAATTGGAATAGTAATTCTTTTTTTTAATCCGTTAATGAATCCTCAAAGATCCGTTCCTTATTATGGGGGGATGCTGTTTTTTACTATTTTGGTTGTCCTGATGGTAGCCGTTATAGCACATCCTGGTAGTCATTGGAATCAATTGCTAACTAATCCAATATTTAACTGGTTAGGATCACGTAGTTACGAAATATATCTTTACCAATTTCCAGTAATGATATTTTTTGAAGATAAAATTTCAGATATGGCTGATCATGTCCTTTTATATCATGTTATCGAAATTATTTTGATTTTGCTTTTTAGTGAAATTGCTTATCGCTTGATTGAAAAACCATTTGGAAAAATCAATTGGGAAAAGACTAAAAATTACTTACAACAAGTTTTCAATTTGCAAACAAGCAATTATCTAATTAAAAGTCAAGCTATAATTGCAAGTCTAATTCTAATTTTAGGGAGCTTTGCGATTACCATTTCACCAATTGTTAAGGCAGAAGATTTTACCAAGTCACAACTTGCTTTAAGAATCAAAAGCAATCGGCAACAACAAGAAAAAGATAATCAAGTTTTAATTGCGAAATTGAAGAAAGCTAAGAAAAAAACACGTAAAAAAGCTAAAATAATAGATGAAGCGAAACAAAACGCTATCAGGCATGTTGTTAACAAATCTTACATGAAATATTATATTTCACAAATTGACCTCCAACTTGCCCAAAAAATTGAATTGACGGCAGTGGGTGATTCTGTTATGGCTGGTTCAAGTAATAATTTAACGCGGTTAATGCCAAAGGCAGTGATTGATGCGGCTGTTTCTCGTCAGGCTAACGTTGCTTTGGATTTGTTAAATCATTATAAAGCTCAAAATGCCTTAGAAGATAACGTGTTAATTGGTTTAGGAACTAATGGTTCATTTCCGATATCTGATTTAGATCAATTGATGAAACTTGTTGGTTCGAATCGTCATGTATTTTGGATAAATACGCATGTTCCAGATAAGCCATGGCAAAATCAGGTTAATCAATTGTTAATTGAAGCTGCTAAACGGTATCATAATCTTACTATCATTGATTGGTACAATTACTCCAAAAATCATCCCAATTGGTTTTATGATGATAATACACATCCGACACCAATTGGTTCAAAATATTACAGTGCTTTTATAGTTAAAACAATTGTCAGGCACGCTAAATTCTAGAATAGGAAAATTATGGAATTACAATTTTTAGGTACAGGAGCTGGGCAACCTTCTAAACAGCGCAATGTCTCAAGTATTGCTTTAAAAATGTTAGATGAAATTAATGAAATATGGTTATTTGATGTTGGTGAAGCAACGCAACATCAAATTTTACGGACAAATATCAGACTTCGAAAGGTGACCAAAATCTTCATTTCACATAATCATGGTGATCATATTTTTGGATTACCCGGATTACTTGCCACAAGGTCTTTTCAAGGTGATGTTGGTCCAATAACAATTTATGGACCAGCGGGATTAGAACAATTTGTGCGAACAGCCTTGAAAGTTTCCCGAACAAAAGTTTCATATCCAATTAAGTTTGTTGTATTAGATGAAGGTGGACTAATATACGAAGGTCAGGGATTTAAAGTTTATGCTGAAAAATTAGTTCACCGTGTTCCAAGTTTTGGCTATCGAATAGTTGAAAATCCACGTCAAGGTGAACTTTTAATGGATAAATTAATGCAATATAATATACCTAATGGTCCATTACTTGGTAAACTAAAGAATGGAGAGACAATAGATTTAGCTGATGGTACTACTTTAAATGGTAAAGACTTTTTGGGACCAAATAAAGAAGGAAGAATCGTTACCATTATTTACGATACACGTGCGACACCAGTAATTGCTAAGTTGGCTCAAAATGCTGATATTCTGGTTCATGAGTCCACTTTTGCTGGTAACGAAGCAGATTTGGCTCATTCATATTATCACTCCACAGCTGTGGAAGCTGCTAAGATTGCTCGCGCTAATGGTGTTAAGCGCTTATATTTGGATCACATTTCAGCCAGATATTTAGGCGTAAAAGCCAAAAAGTTAGTGAAGCAAGCAGAAAAAGTTTTTCCCAATACAAAATTAGCAAATGATTTTGATCGGGTATCAATTCCAATGAAAGGTGAAAAAAATGAGTGATTCATTGAGAAACAAGGTTGTTGTTATAACAGGAGCTTCAAGCGGTATTGGGCATTCAATTGCTCTTGAAAGTGCTGGCCGGGGGGCAACTGTTATTTTAATTGCAAGACGTAAGGATAAGCTTGATAAACTTGCTGCTGAAGCACATGAACTTTCAGGAGTAATTGCCCACACTTTTGTAACCGATATGGGCGTGAGCGAAGAAATTGATGCAACATTCAAAAAAATTATTAAGATAACAAAGCATGTCGATTATTTAGTTAATTGTGCAGGATTTGGTAAGTTTGGCAATTTTGTCGAAATGGATCGACATGAAGTAACTGCAATGTTTCAGGTTAATGTATTAGGGTTAATGTACTTTACGCGTTTGATTGGTAGACTCATGATAGATCAAAAAACTGGTCAAATTATTAACTTTGGTTCAATTGCTGGCAAAATTCCGACGGTAAAGTCAGCTGCATATAGTGCAACAAAAGCAGCTGTTATCCAATTTTCTAATGTATTACGCTTAGAATTAAAACCATTCGGTGTCAAAGTGATGACTGTTAACCCAGGCCCCGTATATACTAACTTTTTTAATATTGCTGATGAAAGTGGAAACTACGTAAAAAATGTTGAAAAATACATGTTAGATCCAGATGATGTTGCGTGGCAGGTAGTTCACTATTTTGGAAGTGCTAAGCGTGAATTAAATTTACCAATTAGTTTAGCTTTTTTGTCCAAGCTATATAATATTTTTCCAGTAATCGGCGATAAGCTTTCTCTTAAGTATGCGTCAAGAAAGTAGTACAGAATAATGAAAAGTAAAGCTAAACAAATCAAACTAGTACTCAGTTTAATTCTCATTTTATTAGCAGTTATATTTGTTGTAATGAATACTGATAATGTGGCTATCAATTTTGGCTTATTCAAATTAAAACTGCCGTTAATCATTATTTTGGTTGTAATGATTATTATTGGGATTGTGATCGGCTGGATTGGTGGCTCAAGTGGACACAAACAAGATAAGAATGACTAATATAACTTGATTTATTTGAGATACAATAGTATCATTAACAATCGTGAGGCGTTTTAAGTATCTTGATGATACTTTGAAAACGTAATTCTACAATAAAGGAGATCAATTAAATGGCAGTTCCTAAGAGACATACTTCTAAGCAAAAGAAACGTTCACGTCGTGGTCATATTAAGTTAGCTGTTCCGGCAATGCATTATGATGCAACTACTGGTGAATACCGTTTGAGCCACCGCGTTTCACCCAAAGGTTATTATAAAGGGCGTCAAGTTGCAAACGAAACTAGCAGCAGTGACAACCAATAAAAAAGACACCAGTTGTGGTGTTTTTTTTATTCAAAAAAATTTCCCAGAAGAAAGATAAATAATGAAAATTGTATTTTTAAATTCAAGTGATATCCATGGCTATATTTTACCAACTGATTACCAAAATCAATCTTTCTATGAAGCTCCGTTCGGTTTGAGCAGAGTTAGCAGTGTTATTAATTATGAAAGACAGAAGTATGGAGAAGATCATGTTGTGGTTACTGATACTGGTGACTATTTACAAGGGTCACCTTTAGCTTCTTATATTCATCTTGATAAAACATATACTGCACTAAAGACATATACAGAACTGACAAATCAAATTGGCTATGATGCACGTTGCTTAGGTAACCATGATTTTAATTACGGTTTGAACTACCTTAGTAATTATATTGCTGCAAACCATGCTCCATTTTTAAATGCAAATGTTTTAAATATAAAAGATGATCAGCCAGCTTTGGGTAAAAATTACTGTATAATAAATAAAGCTGGTGTTCGAATCGGGCTGATTGGTGTTACTACGCAGCGTATCCCAACTTGGGAACCAGCACAGAATGTAACAGGGCTAAAGTTTGTTTCTGCTTTTGAGCAAGTTAAAAGATATGCGCAAATTTTACGTCCGCAAGTCGATGTCTTGGCAGTGATTTATCATGGTGGCTTTGAAGCTAATCCTCGGACTGGTAAGAGAACTGAGCCAGCTACTGGGGAAAATGAAGGATATCGAATTTTAAACGAAATTCCTGAAATTGATGTCTTTTTAACGGGACATCAGCATCGAAAAATTAATTTGGTAATGAATAATACTGCAATTGTTCAGCCAGGTTATCGTGGTGAAGCAATTGGTGAAGTAATTTTAGAAATTGATGATGCCACTAAAGAAATTCTGGATTTATCTGCAAAATTAATTGATACTAAAGACTTTCCACCTGATACTAAAATAAATGACTTAGCGTCTGAACTTAATCAAAAAGCTCAATTGTGGCTCGATCAACCGTTAGCACATTTAAAACAACCGGCTCTAATTGGTGATTCTAATCAAGCAAGGCTTAAGGGTGCACCATTTATTAATTTATTACAGCAAATGCAGCTTTTTTTCACTAGTGCAGATATATCGGCGACAGCTGTCATGAGTGAAACAGCTAAAGGTTTTGGACAGGAAGTGACTATGCGAGACATTTTACTTAATTATCCTTATGCTAATCAGCTATGTCGAGTTAGACTGACAGGAAGACAATTACGCCAGATTGTTGAGTATAGTTTATCTTTCTTAATGAAAGATGAGCAAGGAGAAGTTGGTTTTGCACCTAAATGGCAGGATCAGCTATTTAATTTTGATGTTTTTTATCCTGTTAAATATGTAGCAAAAATTGATCGAGCTGTAGGTAATAGATTAATTAAGTTTGAACTTAATGGAAAAGCGATTGAGGATGAACAAGTTTATCGTTTAGCTGTAAACAATTACCGAGCTATGGGAGGTGGTTTCTATCCTGCATATCATATGGATGAGATTGAATTAACTCTTGATCAAGATTATGTGCAAATGTTTAAAACTTTTTTAACTAAAGGTGATATACAAGTAGATAATACTATTAATTATCTATTTAAATAAAAACCAAACAAAAAGTCGACAAACTAATGTTTAGATAACAATTAGTTTGTCGACCTTTTTTATTAATAAAATATTTCTTAAGTTGAACTATTTCAGCTTTGAGTACTTGCTCTTGTCTTTACTTGAATGTGCAGTGATGGTTGGTATGATTGCTGCAAATACCAATCCAAAAATCAAGCCAACAATTAAAGCATCGTTAAGATTAAAGACAGTTTGAGTCAAAGGCGCGGCAATGAACCCCACAATCAACATATAGACAACACTCCAGCCGATAGTAATGATATAACGACCCATAGTAGTTCCCTCTTTCATAAATGAATTTTAACAGAGATTAATCAGGTTTTCAAATTTA
Organism: Lactobacillus sp. ESL0246; assembly: GCF_003692965.1. Lineage (GTDB taxonomy): Bacteria > Bacillota > Bacilli > Lactobacillales > Lactobacillaceae > Lactobacillus. The sequence continues at coordinate 365,988 of NZ_REHC01000006.1, forward strand.
AAACCAATCTTTTGTTATACTAATTATATAGAAAGGCGGCTTCAAGATGAAAATTGCTTCATTGCAAAATATTAGTGCTTTTACACTTTTAGAAAGTCCAATTAAAATTAAAGAGTTACTTTTAGCAGCTAAAGCTCAGGGATACGAAGCTGTTAGTCTTACGGATATCAATGTTACCTATGGATTGGTGAACTTTTATGAAATAGCTCAAGAAGTAGGGATTAAACCGATATTAGGTATGCAAGTTAGATTGAATGGTTTGATTGATAATACAAACCTCTATGATTTAGTTGTTTTGGCTAAAAACGATGATGGCTATCGTAATCTTTTACGCTTGTCGAGTAAAATTAACTTGTTGACTGAAAATGGAAATAATAATCGAATATTGACCTTAATTAAATTGACAAAATATCTTGATAATTTAATTTTAATTGTGCCTGCAAATACAAAAAGTGAACTGCTAAATTTGCAAAAACAAAATGAGCAATTAGGGCATGATTTTATTCGTCAATTGCTGTCTTTGATTCCAAAATCGAGTTCGCTTTATTTAGGTGTTTATGCAGCAAAGAGACAAGAAAATTATCTAGCTTATGTTCAAACATTGGCTAAACAATTTGACTTACCTTTGGTCAGTGTGGAAGATACACGCTATTTAAAGCCTCAAGATCAGTTCTTACAGCACACATTACAAGCAATAAAAAAAGGAAATCTTCTTCAAAATGTGGAACAATTATCTGAACAAAATGGATCACATTATTTACCTAATGTAGAAGAGCTACGTATCCGCTATCATGAAATGGATCTTGATGAAGCACTGAACAATACTTGGAAAATTGCTGAAAAATGTAATGCTAAGATTAAGTTTCAAACGCCAGTTTTGCCTAAATTTAAACAAAATAAATTTCCAAGTTCAAAGGAATATCTTGTTTACTTATCACAAAAAGGATTGCATTATCGATTCAAGCAGCGGATTCCTATCGAATACCAAAAGCGATTAGATTATGAGCTAACCATTATTGATCAAATGGGATTTAATGATTATTTCTTGATTGTTTGGGATGTGATTAATTATTGTCACCGAATTAAAATTACAACGGGCCCTGGGCGAGGCTCTGCTTGTGGCTCACTTGTTTCGTATGTATTGCAAATCACTGAAGTTGATCCACTTAAATATAATTTGTTATTTGAACGTTTTTTGAATCCTGCTCGTCATGAAATGCCTGATATTGACTTAGATATTCCCGACAATCGACGCGATCAAGTAATTCAATATATGTTTGAAAAATATGGCATGGATCATGCTGCTCAAATTTTAACTTTTGGAACCTTAGCAGCTAAGCAGGTACTTCGAGACACCGGTCGCGTTTTTGGTCTGAGCGAAATTGAAATGAATAAATGGTCAAAAAGTGTACCTTTTTCAAAGGGAAAAATCACTTTAAGTGAATCATATAAAATTTCAACCGAAATGCAGTTGCTAGTTAACGCCAGTAGTAAAAATAAACTGTTATATCAAACTGCTAAAGAATTAGAAGGGTTACCACGGCATTATTCAATTCATGCTGCTGGATTGGTATTAAGTGATAATTCGATTGCTTCAATATCTGGACTACAAGCTGGTCAATTTGGCATTCCTGTTACCCAACAAACAAAAAAATATGTTGAATCTTTAGGACTATTAAAAATTGATTTCTTAGGATTGCGCAACCTAACAATTTTAGGCGATACTGAAAACATGATTCGTTATCAGAATAAAAATTTTGATGTCAGGCAAATTCCTCTTGATGATTCGAAAACAATAAAGCTGTTTCAATCTGGTAATACTGATTTAATTTTTCAATTTGAATCAAGTGGAATTAGGTCTGTATTACGACAATTAGTACCTGATAACTTTGAAGATTTGATAGCTGTCAATGCATTATATCGACCAGGTCCAATGAAAAATATTCAAACGTTTATTGCACGTAAGCAAGGCAAAGTCAAAGTAACTTATCCCGATCCAAGCTTAAAAGAAATTTTAGCTCCAACTTATGGTATATTGGTTTATCAAGAACAGGTTATGCAGACAGCAAGAACCATGGCTGGTTTTACTTTAGGTGAAGCTGATATTCTTCGTCGTGCAATGTCTAAAAAGAATCAAACTGTCATTGAAAAGCAAAGATTTAAATTTATTGCCGGAGCAGTAAAAAAGGGAAGATCAAAAGAAAAGGCCGAGCGAGTTTATGATTATATTGAACAATTTGCTAATTACGGCTTTAATCGATCACATGCAGTTGCATATACTAAAATTGCATTTTGGTTGGCCTATCTACAGGTTCACTACCCAGCCCAATTTTTTGCTGCATTGCTTAACTCAAATAGTGCCAATCGTCACAAGACTAATGATTTAATTATGCGTGCTCAAAATGTAGGGGTAAAAATTCTTCCACCTGATATCAATAAAAGTGACTTAGAATATAGGGTAGTTGATGGACAAATTTTAGTCGGTTTACGGACAATTAAAAATATTCGGTCTGATTTTCTGGAACAGATAGTTTTTATCCGGCAACAAAAAAAGTTTGTTTCACTTGGAGATTTTTTACGACAAGTTGATTCAAAATATATTCAGCCCAAAGTAATCAGATTACTGATTAAGGCGGGATGTTTTGATAGTATCAATCCTAATCGCAATGAATTGTTAGAAAATAGTCAAGAAATTATTGAAAATATCGAATTGACAGGCCATAATTTAGCACTTTCTGAAAGTTTAGGTGGGGTGCCAATTAAACATGTTTCACCTCCAACCAATCAGGAAAAAGCTGCGATGGAAGAAGAAGCTATGGGCTTTTCTACTATGACTTCACCTTTAGTGGCAGTTCAAAGATATGCAACTAAGTTTAAAGCTAAATCACTAAATCAATTTGATATTAATGATAGAGGGATTGCAGTGGGGAAATTGACTTCCTTAAAACTGATTAAAACTAAAGCGAGCAAAACGATGGCTTTTACTGAGTTTGTTGATTTAACTAGTAGGCAGGATATTGTGATCTTTCCAAATGTTTATGAAAAGATACAAGCGATTTTAAAGGTGGGAGATATCTACTTACTTAGTGTTAAAGTGCAAAATGATCGCTTTGATAATAGTCAAAAGCAATATGTTTTAAATAATCTTAGGCTGATTAACTTTAAAAATTAAGCTGTAAGCATTTGTTAACGCTATCATAATTAAAGACTGCTAAAATAAGCAAATATATTATTTTTTATGAGATTTTTTCTTGAAAGAATGTTAGAATTTAGAGGATGTGAGAAATTACACAATAAAAAGTTGATGAGGTGAATTCATGAAACGAATTGGTATTTTAACGAGCGGTGGCGACGCTCCTGGTATGAATGCAGCTATTAGAGCTGTTACGAAGACTGCAATTCATAATGGACTTGGCGTTGTTGGTATTCGTTATGGCTTTGCCGGGTTAGTGGCAGGAGACTTTATTACTTTGACTGCTGAAAATGTTGATCACATGGTTAATCTAGGTGGAACTTTTCTTTATAGTGCCCGATACCCTGAATTTGCACAAAAAGAGGTGCAAGAAAAAGGTGTTGAGCAATTAAAGAAGCACGATATTGATACTGTTATTGTAATTGGTGGTGATGGTTCTTATCATGGTGCTCTTGCTTTAACTCGGATGGGAATTAATTCTATCGGTCTTCCAGGTACAATTGATAATGATATTCCGTATACTGAATATACAATTGGACTGGATACTGCTTGCAATACGGCATTACAAGCAATTGATAAGATTCGCGATACGGCTAGTAGTCATCACCGTGTATTTATTGTTAATGTAATGGGTCGTGGTTGTGGCGACATTGCTATGCGAGTTGGTTTAGCAAGTGGTGCAGATGCTATTGTAGTTCCTGAACGGTCATATGACGTTAAAGAGATTGCTGAAACTTTGAAGCGTGGTTTTGCAAATGGTAAGGATAACGGAATTATAGTATTAGCTGAAGGTGTAATGAATGCTGAAGATTTCAGAACGGAGCTTCTGAAATATGGTGATTTTGATGCTAGAGCTAATGTCTTGGGGCATATGCAACGTGGTGGATCACCAACTGTTTTAGATAGGATCAATGCTACAAAGATGGGAAATTATGCTGTTAAGTTGCTTCTTGATGGTAAAGGCGGTTTAGCTGTCGGTGTGGAGAATGGTCAACTAGAAACACATGATATTCTGGATTTGTTTGATGAAAAGCATCACAGCGATGAAATGTTAGTAGATATAAATGATGAAATGACTAAATAGTCAATTTTGAGGAGATTGTTATAAATGAAGAAAACTAAACTTGTTAGTACATTAGGACCAGCTTCAAATGATATTGAAACTATTACAGCTTTAGCCAAAGCTGGTGCAAATGTATTTCGTTTTAATTTTTCACATGGCGACCATGCAGAACATCTTTCACGGATGAATATGGTTCGTCAAGTTGAAAAGGAGACCGGTTTGGTTCTGGGAATAGCTCTTGATACTAAGGGTGCGGAAATTAGAACTACTGATCAAGATGGTGGTAAATTTACTCTTAATACAGGTGATGTAATAAGAGTTTCTATGGACGATTCTGAAACTGGTAACAAGGAAAAAATTCACGTTACCTATGCTGGTCTTTATGATGATACCCATGTTGGTGGTCACGTTTTAATTGATGATGGCTTAGTTGATTTATTAATTAAAGAAAAAGACGACGAACACAAAGAGTTGATTTGTGAGGCTCAAAATACAGGTGTTATTGGATCAAAGAAAGGTGTTAATGCACCTGGCGTTGAAATTCGTCTTCCAGGAATTACTGAAAAGGATACCAGTGATATCAAATTTGGTTTAGAACATGGAATTAACTTTATTTTTGCTTCATTTGCTCGCAAAGCCCAAGATATTTTAGATATTCGTAAGTTATGCGAAGACGCTGGGTGTGATTATGTTAAGATTTATCCCAAAATAGAATCTCAAGAGGGTATTGATAACGCTGATGAAATTTTACAAGTTTCTGATGGATTAATGGTTGCACGTGGTGACATGGGAGTTGAAATTCCATTTATTGATGTCCCATTTGTTCAAAAAGATTTAATTAAGAAAGCTAATGCCCTAGGTAAGCCAGTAATCACTGCTACTCAAATGCTGGATTCAATGCAGGAAAATCCTCGCCCAACTCGTGCTGAAGTATCTGATGTTGCGAATGCTGTATTGGATGGAACTGATGCAACAATGCTATCTGGAGAATCAGCTAACGGTCTTTATCCAATTAATGCGGTAAAAGCCATGGCAGAAATTGATGAAAGAACCGAAGATGAAATGCTTAAACGTAATACTTTGGCTCTTCAAAGATTTGAAGAATACAAGGGTTCAAATGTTACTGAAGCAATTGGGGAATCAGTTGTTCGTACTGCTCAAGAATTAGGTGTAAAAACTATCATTACTGCTACTAACTCTGGTTATACTGCAAGAATGATTTCTAAGTACCGTCCAAATGCCAACATTTTGGCTTTAACATTTGATGAAAAGATTCAACATTCACTTGGAATTACTTGGGGCGTTCAACCCATGATTACTGAAAAGCCTGCATCAACTGATGATATGTTTGAAGTAGCAGCTAAAGTTGCTAAAGAACAGGGCTATGTCAAAGATGGTGATTTAGTAATTATTGTTGCTGGAGTACCAGTTGGTGACTCTGGTACAACCAACTTGATGAAGTTACAAATCATTGGTAACAAGTTGGCTCAGGGCTTAGGCGTTGGTAACGGTTCTGTTGTTGGTAAAACTGTGGTTGTTAGAAGTGCCGATGAAGCAAACAGTAAGGTTCAAGAGGGTGATATTTTAGTTGCAAAAACTACCGATCCTGATTACTTACCTGCAATTAAAAAGGCTTCAGGTTTAGTTGTTGAGTCTTCAGGTTTAACTTCACATGCAGCTGTAGTAGGATTATCACTAGGTATTCCAGTTGTAGTTGGTGTTACAGATGCAACTGATAAAATTGCTAATGAATCGACTATTACGATTGATGCTCGGCGTGGTGCAATTTACCAAGGTGAAGTTTCTAATTTATAACAATTAGCAAATTAATAAATAGCCAGTTTTCAAACTGGCTATTTATTTTGCTCAGTATTTATTCATAAAAGTACATCAAAGATGAAATTTAGTTGACTTATGTTAATTTAATTAGTTAAAATGTTATACTTGTTAAAAGAAAATTTATTTGATTTAGGAGATTGAAACTATGCTTGGCACAATTGCAACAGGGAAAATAATTGATCAAAATGATGATGCATTTTATGTTCAAGTAGATGGAGTTACTTACGAATTGAAATGTAAGGAGATTACTCAAGAGGAAACTCCACGTTTAGGTAGTCAAGTACAAGGTTTTTTATATGATGATAAGCAACATCATCGTGAAATGACACAATTTTTACCTTTTGCTCAAGCTGATCAATATGGTTGGAGCAAAGTAACTGATATTAAGTATGATTTGGGTGTTTTTGTGGATATTGGACTACCTGATAAAGAAGTTGTTGTTTCAGTTGATGATCTACCATTTGATAAAGAGCGCTGGCCGAGAATTGATGACCAACTTTTGGTTCATCTTGAAACTGACAGCAAAGATCGTATCTGGGCAAAATTGGCAGATGAAAGTATTTTTGAACAATTGGCAGCCCATTTTCCTGATAAAATGAAAAATAAGGATATTTTTGGTACGGTTTATGCTAGTCGTGAAATTGGAGCATTTGTCATTACTAGTGAGTATTATCTTGGATTTGTTCATGCATCTCAAATGGTACGACCACTCCGTTTAGGCGAGCAGTTTAAGGGGCGAGTAATTGGTATTAGTCAGTATGGTCGCTTGAATTTAAGTAGCTTGCCACGAGCTTTTGAAGAGATTGATGATGATGCTCAAATGATCTTAATGAGTTTACGCCGTAAGAATACAAAAACTTTGCCCTTTTATGATAAATCCGATGCGCAAGAAATTAAAAATTATTTTGGTATTTCTAAATCCTCATTTAAGCGAGCTATAGGTCGTTTGCTAAAGGCAAAATATATTACTGAAGATAAGGATGCCGGGTCAATTACATTGATTAATGATCCTGAAGTTAAAGAAAATGAATGATTTACTAGAAGAAGTTGAGGATTATTTACGTTATAGTCAAATTGAACGTGGTTTAAGTGATAACACCATTTTGGCATATCGACAAGATTTAATTAGTTTTTTAGCCTTTTTGAAAAAAGAAAATATTACGTCATGGCCAACTAAAACTGTTGATATTGATGCTTTTTTGGCTGAATTACAAGATCAAAAAAAAGCGACCACTTCAATTAGTAGAATGATTTCAAGTTTGCGAAAGTTTTATCAATGGCTTGTACGTCAGAATATTCAGAAACTTAATCCGATGCAAGAAATTGATTCACCTAAGAAACGGCATGTTTTACCTGTAGCTTTGAGTGTTAAAGAAGTAAATGATCTTTTGGCTCAACCCAATATTAAAACAAAATTGGGATTACGTGACCGAGCGTTACTTGAGACACTGTACGCAACTGGAATTAGAGTAAGTGAATTGATTAATCTTAAATTTGATGATTTACATGCTGATTTGAGATTATTAAAAGTATTTGGAAAGGGAAATAAGGAGCGGCTCATTCCAATTAGTTCGGTAGCAATTTCATGGATTGAAAACTATCAGCAAAAAGTACGAGATACATTACTTCTGAAAGTTGGGAAAAATAGTGATTATATTTTTCTTAATAATCGTGGCGGACAACTAACAAGACAGGCGGTTTGGCAAATTATCAAACGTTATTGTCAATTGGCTGGAATTTCTAAAAATGTTACACCTCATACACTACGCCATACATTTGCGACTCATCTACTTGAAAATGGTGCAGATTTACGTGTAGTGCAAGAAATTCTTGGGCATACAGATATTAGCACGACGCAAATATATACAAACTTAACTCAAAAGCATATCTTAGAAGTTTATACTAGGACGCATCCGCGAACATAGGTGATTTATTTTGCTAATTGAATGTAAAAAAGATCAAGAAAAAGTTGCAATGGGATTATTATCCTATTTGCCTGAATTTAAAAATCTTGATAATTTAAAAGAAGAAATTAAACTGAACAAGGCTAGCTCAGAGTTTCAACTATATTTATATCGAGAAAAAGAAGCTAATTTTATCGGCGTAATCGGTACTCAAAATGATGATCATTTTATTATAATTCGCTATATCTCACTTGCGCCAGATTATCGTCAATCTAAATATGAATCTCGGGCTATTCAAGAGTTAGCTAGTAGTAATCCTAATAAAAAAATTACAGCTGTGCCTGAATGGATTTATTTAATTAAATATTTGACAAAATGAAAGAATATGACTAATAATTTAACTTTAGAATTGCCTAATTTCGAAGGACCACTTGATTTACTTCTTCACTTAATTAAATCTCAGAAAATTGATATTTATGATATTCCTATTGCGCAAATCACTAGTCAATACTTAGCTTATTTGCATGAAATGCAGCGCTTGAATTTAAAAGTTGCTGGTGAATATTTTGTAATGTCCTCAATGCTACTAAGGATTAAGTCACAATCCCTATTACCAAAGAATGATTTTACTGATAATCAAGAACTTGAAGAAGATCCACGTGATGAATTAGTTCAACAATTGGTGCAATATTCTGTTTTCAAAAAAGTTTCGTTGTATTTTAAAAAGAGAAATGAAGAAGTTCCAATTACGGCGGCAAAAGAAGAAAGTGTGCCACAAACTAAAAAGATAGATCCATTGCCGCTGGGCAAAATTACCTCTTCGCAATTGGTCAATACATTTATTGTGGTTTTACAACGTTTAAAAATTAGCCATTTAGATAATGTTTCTATTGCATCTAATGAAACATCAATTACTGAAATGACTGATTTTTTAGAGTGTAAGCTTGCTACTGAAAAAACAATTAGCTTTTTTTCATGTAGTGACCAACTGAACAGTTTATCAGATGTTATTGGTCTTTTTTTGGCTTTATTAGAGCTATGTAAACAGCAACAAATCAAGGTTCGACAATCACATGCATTTGGAGATTTGGAAATAGAAAGAATTGGTTAAAATGGTAAGTAAAATGGCGCAGTTAGAAGCGTTACTGTATCTTGCTGGTGATAGCGGATTGGAAAGTAATAATTTGTGTGAATTATTACAAATTGATTCTTCTGTCTTAAGGGAGCTTAGCAAAAAATTAAAGGAAAAACTTAAGCAAAATGCAGATACGGGTTTGCAAGTGGTTCATCTTGATCATAGCTATAAATTAACAACTCGTCCAGAAGTTAGTGAAATTGTGACCGGTTTTTTTCAAAAAAATCTTACCAAAACACTGAGCCAATCAGCTTTGGAGATACTTTCAATTATTGCTTATAAGCAACCAATAACGCGAGTTGAGATTGATACAATAAGAGGAGTTAACTCTTCTGGCGCACTACAGACATTACTTTGGCGCGGTTTGATAAAAATTGAAGGTAAAAAAGATGTCCCAGGACATCCGAATTTATATATTACTAGTGAATATTTTTTACAATATTTCGGTTATCAAAGCTTGGCAGATTTGCCTTTAATTGAGGATTTTGAAGATGACATCATTAATGTCGAGGGGGAAATAGATCTGTTATCAGCGAAAGGGCAGGTAGATAAGAATTTATTCAAACATCAACGCGAAGGAGAAAAATAATGGTTTTACAACGCTTACAAAAAGTAATTGCGGAGGCAGGGATTGCTTCTCGTCGCAAAGCAGAAATAATGATTAAAGAGGGTAGGGTAACAGTTGATGGTAAAGTAATTACTAAATTGGGTACAAAAGTTGAAACATTTAGTAATATCTCTGTTGATGGTGAGCCTATTGAGCGTGAAAGCTTGCATACATTTCTTTTTTATAAACCTCGTGGTGTAGTTTCTACGGTTAGTGATGATAAGGGAAGAAAAACCGTAGCTGACTATTTTTCTGAACTACCATATCGATTGTATCCAGTTGGGCGCTTGGATTATGATACTTCTGGTCTGTTGCTTATGACTAATGATGGAGAACTAGCTAATTTACTGATGCATCCCCGCAACCAAGTGTCCAAAGTCTATTTGGCAAAAATTAACGGACAATTGTTACCAGAAGAAATAGCCAGACTAACTCACGGTGTCATTTTTGATCATAAAAAATCTGCACCGGCAAAAGTTAAAATTATTCGCAGTGATAGGAAAAAAAATTTTCAACTTGTTCAATTAACAATTCATGAGGGACACTATCATCAAGTTAAAAAAATGTTTAAAGCAGTGAATCATCAAGTTAAAAAACTTTCGCGTGAAAAATACTCTTTTTTAACCTTAGACTCGCTTATTTCAGGAAAATATCGTGAATTGACACATGCTGAGGTTGACAGATTAAAGCGCTTAGACTAGTATGTAATTGTAATCAAATATATCAGTTTGTTGTCTTCATGGCAGGGTGTAAATCCCGACCGGTGGTGTGAGTCCACGACCCACGTAAGTGGTGGAATTCTTTAAGAATACCGATAGTTAAAGTCTAGATGAAAGAAGGCAGACTAACTTAAAAGCTTGGATAATCTTATGCTTACTTTTAAATAAGTCTGTTGCTAGAAGCAACAGACTTATTATTACTTTTGGAGGTAAGTTTTTTGAAACGAAAAAATTCAAGTAATTTAGCTAATATTATTGCCTATGCATTGCTAGGAGCAATAGCGTTTGTCGTAATGGAAATTGCATTTCCATTGCCAGTTGCTAGTTTTTTGAAATTCGATTTTTCTGATGTAATTATTACAATTGGAACTTTTCTATTTGGTGCAGGTCCAGGAATTTTCATTGCGTGTATTCGAATGATTATTAATCTAATTTATAAAGGATTTGCACTCCCAAGCATTGTCGGTCAAATTGCTGCCTTATTAGCGACTATTTCGTTTGCTTTACCATTTTATTATTCAACAAAAAATCTTAATGCTGATGAAACGAATATTTTTAAGCGTCATTTTAAGCCGATTCTTGGAATTGTTTTAGGAATTTTAGCAATGACGGTCGTTTTATCAATACTTAATGCACTAGTTTTGACTCCACTTTATGCAGTGACAGCTGTACCTAAATTGCCAGCAATAAATGGTTACAGCGGTTTGTTAAATTTTACCGAGAAGATTTACTTGGGACAGTTGCTTCATATTCCATCTATGAGTGCCTATATTTTTGGCATAATTGTACCTTTTAACTTACTAAAAGGATTAATTAATGGTGTAGTTGTTTTCTTACTATTTGAAACAATTTTGAAGACTATTAAACCTTTTGTTCGTAAATACTTCAAAAAAAATAATCAATAAAATTTAATTTTATAAAACGACCAGATCCGGTCGTTTTTTTTTATCCAAATTTCATATTAAATATGCTAAAATTATACAAGTTAAGCAAGGGGGTTTTAAAATGAACCAAAAACCAGTAGAACCATATCGACATTATTTACGTCCAGCAGAATCTAGAGTTAATACACACAAGTCTGTGTCTAAAATCTGGAAAGCAATAATGTCATTTTTAATGATCATACTTGTTGCTCTTGTACCTATTGTTTATCATTTGGCTTCAGCAAACAAGACAGATAACCAGGCAGTTGAAGTAAAGAAATCTAGTAAAAAGCAAATAAGAGTAAAAAAGTCACCGATTATCCCAAAGTCTAAATCTAAGGTAAAGTTGCACGCTAAGGTGCAAAATAAACCAAAAACTAAAGAACCAGCTAAGAATAAATTTCAAGAAAGGGTTCCTAAGCAATATATTGTAGCAAATGGTGATTCGCTGACTAGTATTGCTGAAAAATTTAATTTGACTGTTAGCGATATAGTCGCACTTAATAATCTTGATGAAAATAGACAAATTGAAGCAGGGCAAACCTTGATATTAAAGTAATGGTATAGAAAGGATAGGGACAATGTTGCCCCTTTTTAATTGGAATGCAGATAGCAATTGATGGACCAGCATCAGCTGGTAAAAGTACTGTAGCAAAAATTGTTGCGCAGAAATTAGGATATATATACATTGATACAGGTGCGATGTATCGTGCTTGTACTGTGATCGCACAAGAAGAGGGAATTGATTATGCTGATGAGCATCAAATTTTAGTTGCAATTGATCGGTGTGGAATTGAACTTAAATCTGTTGGTGGTGAGCAAAAAGTTTATGTTGGCGGTCAGGATGTTTCGCGCAAAATTCGGACTCCTGAAATTTCGAAAAATGTTTCTCAAGTGTCTGCTTTAGCTGGTGTTCGAAGTAAAATGGTGGATTTACAGCGCCAAATGGCCGGAAAAATGGATATTGTAATGGATGGAAGGGATATTGCTACTACTGTTCTTCCTAATGCACAAGTTAAGATATTTCTTGTAGCAACTGCTCGGTCTCGTGCACAAAGAAGGATGCTCGATTTAAAACAACGTGGAATAAAAAGTGAAAAAACACTAAAAGAAATTGAGTCTGATATAGTCGCACGAGATTACAAAGATTCTCACCGAGAAGTGTCACCATTGAAAAAGGCTTCTGAAGCCGTCGAAATTGATACAACTAAGATGACAATTAATGAAGTTGTTAATTCTATTTTGGCAGAAATTAAAAAAAGTCAAAAAAAGGTGTTAAAACAGTAGAAAAATATCTAACTTTCATTTAAAATGAGGTTATGATATCGGGAGGTAAATAATGTCAGAAAATAGTAATCAATTTTTAGATGCATTAAAGCAAATGCAAGGAGTTGAGGTCGGAGATATTGTAGATGTTGAAGTTTTAGACGTTGAAGAAGGTCAAATCGATGTTGGTGTTGTAAATGCTGGTGTCGAGGGAGTTATTCCACGTCGTGAATTTACTTCAGATCGCAACGTCGACCTTCGTGACGCTGTTAAGCCTGGTGATAATTTCAAGGCTTTAGTTTTAAGAAAAGCTGGCGGCGATAAGGAAAATGGTGAATTCTTCTTCTCTGTAACTCGTTTAAAGGAAAGAGAAGCCTACGATGAATTACAAAAGGACTTTGAAGCTGGTACTCCAATCGAAGGCACTATTACATCATCAGTACGTGGTGGATTATTAGTTGATGTAGGAACGAGAGGTTTCTTACCTGCATCACTTATTTCAAATCGATATGTTTCAGATCTTAAGCCATATATTGGTAAAACAATGAAGCTTAAGATTACTGAGATTGATCCAAGTAAAAATCGCTTAATTTTATCACACAAGGACTTAATCGAAGAAGAGCGCGAAGAAGCCTTTGAAAATGTTGCTTCACAATTAGTTGTTGGTGACGTAGTTGAAGGTAAGGTTTCTCGTTTAACTAACTTTGGTGCTTTTGTTGATGTAGGTGGTGTTGACGGTTTGGTTCACATTTCTGAAATTTCATATAAGCACGTTGATAAACCTAGTGATGTATTAAAATCTGGTCAAGATGTTAAGGTAAAAGTAATTGGTATTGATGATGATAGACATCGCATCTCCCTTTCAATTAAGCAAACTGAACCTTCCCCATTTGAACAAGCAACAGCAGAACTTCATGAAGGTGACATCTTTGAGGGCGAAGTTAAATCTTTAACTAACTTCGGAGCTTTTGTTGAAGTGGCTGATGGCATTCAAGGTCTAGTTCATGTTTCTGAAATTTCATACAAACACGTTGACAAACCAAGTGATGTATTGAAAGTTGGTCAAACTGTTAAAGTTAAAGTTTTGAGTATTGATCCAGGTGAGCGTCGAATTTCACTTTCAATGAAAGCGGCTGATCCTAAGAGTTCTGATAATGAAGGTTCCCAATCGCATAGTTCATATAACAGAGGTTCAATGAACAATAAGTACATGAACAACGATGATAGTGGCTTTGCTTTAGGTGATATTATCGGTGACCAATTAAAAGATCGTCATTAATTGTAATAAAAAGGCTGGCTTGACCAATAAGTCAGCTTTTTTTATATTTTAGGGAGGCTGAAAATTTATGGTTTTACCTGTAGTTGCAATTGTAGGACAACCGAACGTTGGTAAATCAACACTTTTCAACCGGATTATCAATGAACGTCTAGCAATTGTTGAGGATAAACCGGGGGTTACTCGTGATCGAAATTATGCTCAGGCAGAATGGCTTGGACATAAATTTGATTTGATTGATACAGGTGGCATCACCTGGGAAGATGGACGAATTGAGGATGAGATACGGGCTCAAGCAGAAATTGCAATTGAAGAAGCTGATGTAATTATAATTTTGACCAGTGTAACTAATCACCTGACTGATTTAGATGAAAGAATTGCACATATGCTATATCAAACTAAAAAGCCAGTGATTTTGGCTGTTAATAAGGCTGATAATCCTGAGCAAAGAATGGATATTTACGACTTTTACAGCTTGGGATTAGGTACGCCAATACCTGTTTCTAGTGTTCACGGCACGGGTATTGGCGATTTGCTGGATCGTATTGTTAGTGAATTACCGACTAATTTAGATAAAAAAAATGAAGAACAAATTTCCTTTAGTGTGATTGGACGTCCAAATGTCGGTAAATCCTCAATTGTGAATCGATTACTTGGAGAAAAGCGAGTAATTGTTAATAATGAAGAGGGGACAACACGTGATGCCGTCGATACTCCTTTTGTTGGTGAAGATGGAACTAAATTTCGAATCGTTGATACAGCTGGTATCAGAAAACGTGGTAAAGTTTACGAAAAAACCGAAAAATATTCGGTAATGCGTGCAGAAAGTGCTGTAGAGCATTCAAATGTAGTTTGTCTGGTTTTAGATGCAAGTACAGGTATTCGTGAACAGGATAAGCATGTAGCTGGATACGCACATGAAGCAGGACGCGGCATTATCATCGTTGTTAATAAGTGGGATCTACCGAAAAAAGATAGTAATAGCGGCAAGGAATTTATTCAAACAATTCGTGAAGAATTTCAGTACCTGGATTATGCTCCAATTTTATTTGTTTCCGCAAAGACAGGACAAAATCTTGAGCAAATCCCACAACTTGTTAAAGAAGTTTATCAAAATCAAACTCAGCGTATTCAGTCGAGTGTGTTAAATGATCTTCTTCTTGAGGCAAGTAAGTTAGCCCCAACTCCAATGATTAAGGGCAAGCGATTACGCTTGTATTATATGACACAAGTATCTGTTAATCCACCAACATTTGTTGTTTTTGTTAATGACCCTGAATTGTTACATTTTTCTTATCAACGTTTTTTGATTAATCAATTACGAGAAAATTTCAATTTTATAGGAACACCACTTAAAATTATTCCGCGTAAGAGAAAATAGTTTGTATTTAGCAAATGTGAAAAAATGATTTTTTTAGTCAAATTGCTTGTTGTACAAGGCTTTTTATGATATTTTGAAACAAGGAATATTGGTTGGTCATAATCATTTATTCCTTGTTTCTTATTTGAGAAATAAATTAATAATTTCATATTTTATTTGAAATTATTTTGGGAGGTGAATTCCAGATGGCAAACAAGGCGGTATTAGTTACTGAAATTGCTTCAAAAACTGGTTTAACTAAGAAAAAGGTTGCTGCAACTGTAGACGCAATTTTCAGTTCAATCCAAAAGGATCTTACTAAAAATGAAAAAGTTCAATTAATTGGTTTTGGTACTTTTGAAGTAAGAAAACGGGCAGCTCGTAAGGGTCGAAATCCACAAACTGGTGATGAAATAGCGATCCCAGCTAGTGTAGTTCCTGCGTTTAGACCGGGGAAAGCACTTAAAGACGCTGTTAAGTAGTTTTATAAAAAATGGTGGCAAAAAATAATGGCCACCTTTTTTTTGACCAAACTAAAATATAAATTGTTTTATTAAATGAAGGTTTAAAATGACTTATTCGAAACAGATGCTTGATTCACTTGAAAATCAGGATTTTTCTCAAGAAAAAATCTTACTAAAAAAAGCATTAGATAATGATGATCCAGAGGTTTTAGCTTCATTGGCGGAAAATTTAACTGGATTAGGGTTTACTGATTCTGCTAAAGAAGTTTATCGTAGTTTAATTGCTCGCTTCCCTAAGGAAGATTTATTTAAAATTTATTTAGCTGAAATTTTATTGAATGATGGTAAAGATGATGATGGTCTAACGCTTTTATATAATATTTCTGAAGATTCATCTGTATATCTGGATAGTTTATTAGTTCAGGCAGACTATTATCAAACTAATGGTCTATTTGAAACTGCATATCAGAAATTAAAAAAAGCCTTAAAATTGGCACCTGATGAAGATGTTGTTAAATTTGGTCTTGCAGAACTCGATTATTTTAATGGAAAATATGAAGAAGCACTTGAATTATATCAAGATTTATTAAAACGACAAAAAAATTTTAGTGAAGTTAATTTAAGTGATCGTTTATTCCAAACTTTAGCAAAATTAGGACGTTATGAAGAAGCTGCTACAGTAATTAAAAAAAATGGTGGTGATATTTTAGATATTGATAGTAAATATCAGGCTGCATTGGTGATGTTAGCTGTTAAAAATGATGATCAGGCAATAAAATACTTAGATGAAGTTCTTGATCAAAGTCCAGATTATGCTAATGCATACCGTTTGTTAGTCTCGGCTTATGAGCATAAAAATGATACGGAGCAAGTTTTACGTTCGGCACAAGCTGGTATCGCTTATAATGAATTGGATGCCGTTTTGTATGAAAAAGGTGCACTAGCTGCAATTAGACTCAATGATTTAAAAACAGCAGAAGATTTATTGATAAAAGGTGTGAATTTTTTACCAGATAATATTGATTTACGGCTACAACTATCTAATTTATATCTTCGCGAAAATAAAGATCAGGATAATTTAGCTTTGTTCAGTAAATTCGATGAAGATGAAATTGAACCTCAGATTCGTTGGAATCTTGCAATATCTTATCAAAGGTTAGAGCAAGAGCAAAAGGCGAAAAGTGAATTTTGGTTAGCGTATCCAGAATTTTCAGATAATGCAATCTTCTTAAAGCAAATGATACGATTTTTTAATACAGAAGCTCATTCTGATGACATAGTTAAGCAGTTACTAGAAAAGTATTTAAAATTAGAACCAGAAGATTCCGAACTGCAAGATATGTACGATAACTTGCAAAATTGATGATAATTAATAAAAGAAACTAATTTTCGGGCAGGTATCTAATCAAAATAATAGCTATTTCATTATTTTATTTGTATTATAAAATTTAAAAATAATGGTGATAGCTTTAATAGAAATGTTTAATTCGTAGCGAATAAAGTTATTACTACTATAGATCTAATTTGGCTTTATCGTTGAGTATAAATAAAAAATATCAAAAAATTGTGTTGCGGCTAATAGTATAATTTTGGAATGATATAACATATTTACTTATATGTCATGGATATATTTAAAATTTATATGATGATTTTTGAGTAAGAATAAATATGCTAAAAATCTCCTTTAATTAGTTTGATAAAGGACTCTACTTAGGGATTTTTTAATTGAATACCCAGATATTGAGCAAAAGATTGTTGATAGATAATCTTAATTGTTTTCAATTTATCTTTGAATAGTTCTCTAAAATATAGAAGTAAAAAAATAGCTGTGCTAGTCTTTGACGTGCACAGTTATTTTTGTTAAATTGTTATTTACGAATAAAAAAGTGATGTTGATTTTGCTTAAATGTAAAGGTCCTATTCCAAACCTCATGTACTTCAAAAACATTTATGAATTCCTGGTGTCTTCAGCGGCAATTAGTTGTCTAACTGTTGAAATTTTTCTCGGTGAGACAACAAGATAATTAAATAATTGACAGGTCTTTTTTAAACTATAGTCACTGTGTACATTTAGGTAAGTAAAATCACGATTAATTTTTAAATCAATCTTATTAGCTATTTCCTGATGTTTTTCAGAAATAATGACCATTCCTCTAGCGAAATACGTTTCCTGTTGGACAGTATCCATTACTTAAGTGAGAAAAATGATGTACATAATGTATTTAATATCTAAATATGATAGCGAACATAATATAATTATGACATTACAGAAAGAATAACAATACTTTTCCAAAAGAAAAGTCAAAATTCATTTAAAAAACGCGCGCAATAAGATCAGTATGTAATGTCTACCGAAAAACAAGTCCACGTCCACAACGTTCCAGGCTAGTAGGGTGTTAAGAAAATGGTCGTGTTCTAAGTTTAATTGAGATATAATAGATACTGAGTACTAAAATCAGAGAAAAAAGGAGTCACATAATTCCCTAGACTGTATAAGC
Source organism: Lactobacillus sp. ESL0246 (assembly GCF_003692965.1). GTDB lineage: Bacteria > Bacillota > Bacilli > Lactobacillales > Lactobacillaceae > Lactobacillus. The sequence goes on from NZ_REHC01000006.1 coordinate 384,235, forward strand.
AAAAGATATTTTATCCATATACCAACAGCCTAATATAATTAGTGGAATATTTTAATATAGGAAAGATAATACCAAGTTAGCTCCCCAAAAATGTCTAAGCAAAAGCGAATTTACGCTAACAGCAAGACTTACTAGGATCGGAGATTATGTCTAAACTAAAGCCATAAATATGCACCCTATTAGAATTAATAACTAGTTTAAGAATAGTTGTTTTAGTATATTTTTGGCATAATTTTAGGTCTTTCTTTAAAAATTTAATAATTTAAACATAACAAAAATAACGTGATTATAAAACAAATGAGTTGATTAAAATGATAAAAATAGATAATTTACCATCAATATTTATTGCTGCATTACCAATACTGGAAAAATTAGAAGCAGCTGGTTTTGAAGCATATTTTGTGGGAGGAGCAATTAGAGATTTATTACTCAAAAGACACATTCATGATATTGATATTGCAACCAGTGCTTATCCAGAAGAAGTAAAAAATCTTTTTTCCAAAACAATTGACACTGGTATTCAGCATGGAACCGTTACTGTTCTTTATCATGGCATTGGTTATGAAATTACCACCTTTAGAACAGAGTCAGGGTATCAAGACTTTCGAAGACCTGACCATGTAACATTTGTTAAAAATTTGAATGAAGATCTTAAACGACGTGATTTTACTATTAATGCATTAGCGATGGATTCTCATGGTCAAATTATCGATCTTTTTGATGGCTTAGGCGATTTGCAAAAACATATAATTAAAGCGGTTGGCGATCCGTTAGAAAGGTTCCATGAAGATGCCTTAAGAATGATGCGTGCAGTTCGTTTTATGAGTCAACTGAATTTCAATTTGGAAAGTTGTACAGAAGAAGCAATAAAAGATTTGCATCATCTTTTAAGCAAAATTTCGATAGAAAGAGTGCGAGATGAATTTGTCAAAATGGGCCTAGGGCAAAATTCTCGAGAAGCTTTTCGAAGCTTTATTGAGACGGAATTAAACGAAGCAATTCCCGACTTGGCGCAAAAAGGAAATTTATTAGCAATTTATCCTAATTTAAAATTTAATCCAACTTTGGAAACAAGTTTTTGGGGAGTTATTATCATTTTACTAAAAATTCAAAATGACCAAATATCTAAATTTATGCATAATTGGAAAAATTCTAATGCAATGACAATTAAAGTTGAAAAAATTGTTTCTTTATTTGACCTAATTTCTGAACACTCACCCACAGATTTTGAATTATTTGAAGCGGGAAAAGATGTTCTATTTAATACAATTGATGTTGCTCACATTTTGGGTCAGCCAATAAACTCTGAGGTCTTAGTGGATCGCTATATGGCATTACCTATTAAATCTTCATCTGAGTTAGCAGTCGATGGTAGGTTCTTAATTAAAGAAGGCTTTAAGCCTGGTCCTAGACTAGGGGAAGTATTAAATGAAATTAAACATAAGGTAATTGACGGTAATTTAGAAAATTCCGAAGAAGCGGTTAGAACTTATCTGACGAGTTTAAATTAGACATAGAATAGTACTGAAATATACATTAGAGTTGAACCCAAAATAACGAAAAGATGCCAAATAACATGAATGTATGGAATTTGTTTCATTGTGTAAAATAAGGCCCCAACGGTATAAGCAATTCCCCCACTAACTAGCAACCAAAATCCAGTAGAACTTAGGCGTATATATAATGGATGTGCAACAGAAATGACTAGCCATCCCATACCTACGTATACAATTGTGTCTAGAATTACATGTCTGCCACGATTAAAAATATAGTAAAGAATTCCAAAAATTGCTAATAACCAAACAAAACTAAACATTAACCAACCTCGAAGTCCACCAATTGCAACGAGTGAATATGGTGTATATGTTCCAGCAATCAATAGAAAAATCGAAGAATGATCAAAGATTTGAAAAATGTTACGGGCTTTAGTAAAAATCAAACTATGGAAAAGAGTAGAAAACAAATATAACAAAAGTAAGCAGATACCATAAATGCTAAAAGTTACAATTCTCAATGTGCTATGTGTAGAGACTGCTTTAATAATTAATAAATCAAAGCCAGCAAGCGCTAAACAAAAACCAATTCCGTGTGTGACTGCGCTAAGGATGTTATCTAAAATGTAGTAACGTTTCGCTCTTTCTTTTGGTTCTTGCCAAATTTCTTTTAATTTCATTTTGAATCAGTTTGTTCGCTTTCTTTTTTTTGCTAGTTTTTTTGCTATAATAACTTATAATTGATACAGATAATATTTTATCATAAATGTAAGCAGCATTCAGAATTGAGGGCGAGGACGTTGTCGAAAATTAAAATTTTGACGGATTCTTCTGCGCAGCTAACACCAGAAGAAATTGAAAAATATCATATTACTATTGTGCCGTTGTCAGTGACAGTTGGTGGAAAAACATATCTTGATGGAGTTGAAATCACAAGGCAACAATTTGTTGATAAGATGAATGAAGCTGAAGAACTTCCTAAAACCAGTCAACCATCCATTGGCCGACTGGTAGATGCAATTAACGACTTAACGGCTGATGGTAGTGAGGTTATTGGTATTTTCTTAGCCAAAGTCTTAAGTGGGACAGTTGATGCCGCCAGACAAGCAGCTGAAATTGCTAAGAAAACGGCGATGGTTCATATTGTGGATTCAGAATTAACAGATCGTGCAGAAGGTTTTCAAGCATTGGTAGCAGCACGTGATGCTGAAACGGGAAAATCAGTTGATCAAATTTTAGAGCATCTTGAAAAAATAAAGAAGACACAACGTTTGCGAATGATGATTGTTAATTTAGAAAATGTTATTAAAGGCGGACGTCTGGGACCGATTTCTGGTAAAATTGCTAATTTACTTAATATTAGAATTGAGCTACAAATGCCTAATGGTAAACTGAAGGTCGCTAAAAAGGGGCGTGGCAAGAAATTTACTATGGCATTTGATCAACGAGTTTTAGATGATATTGAGGCAAACAAGGATAAAATCAAAGAGGTTGGCATATCTTATGTTTCAATTGATGGTGTGCCCCAAAAGTTACTTGACTTTGCTCAAAAAATTAAAGATATTAATTCCCAGATTGATGTCTTAGTTCGGGAAACCAGTCCAATTATTGCTACACATGCAGGGATGGATGCTTATGCAATTTTATATTATACGGAGTAACTAAGTGGTATATCGAGAAAGTTTTTATCGTTATTTGATGACACAACGAAATAATAATTCAAGTAGCGAGATTGCACAGTTTGCAAATAATGCTCAAAATGATCAAACTTTTCCTAAACAAGAGCAAGATTATGAAAAATTGTCTAATTATCTTGAGTTAAATGCGGGATATCTATCGAGTATGAGTATCTTTGATGATGCCTATCAGATGTATCGTGATAAAATGTCGTATTAATCAAGAGCTCTTTGGAGCTTTTTTATAGTATAAAGAAGAGGAAAAATGACTAAAATCCAATGGTATCCGGGCCATATGAATAAAGCGCGCAATCAGCTTGAAGACAAGATGGACTTGATTGATGTCATAGTAGAAGTTTTGGATTCAAGGATTCCTCAGTCTTCTAGAAATCCGATGATTGAGGAATTAGTGGGTAATAAACCACATCTAATTATTCTAAATAAAGCAGATTTGGCTGATCCAGTAATGACTAAATTATGGCAGAAAAAGCTTTCTGGTAAAGGCAAAGTTGTTATGGCAATGGATGCACTTCATAGCAATAATATGCAGGCATTAATTCGAATGATCAAAAAGACAGCACAATCAAAAATCACTAAGCTTGAGGCAAAAGGTGCGTATAATCCTGTAATTAGAATTGCATTAGCGGGGATTCCTAATTGCGGTAAATCTACGATTATTAACCGCTTGGTTGGTCATAATGTTGCTGTTGTTGGCGATAAGCCTGGAGTAACTAAGGGACAGACATGGCTTAAAGCGCAAGCAAATATTCAAATTTTAGATACCCCAGGCATTTTGTGGCCCAAATTTGAAGATCAAGAGGTTGGTTACAAACTAGCAGCTTTTGGTGCAATTAAAGATAGTATTTTTAATGCTGATGATGTTGCCCTCTTTTTACTAGGATCTTTACGTGATTATTATTTTAATTGCTTAGTTAAGTTTGCTCGATCATCTAAAGAAGAAGTAGAAAAGATTAATGATACCGATTTGTTGTTAGCGCTTACAAGCCAATATGGGATGCGTGATGATTATGATCGCTTTTCTCTTTATCTTCTTCAAAGATTGCGAAAAGGTAAAGTAGGAAGGATAACATTGGATCGAATATGACCATTAATGAAATCAAACAATTGCTAGCCTCTAAAAAAGTTAGTGATGCTACTTTAGCAAAATTAGCATCTGATCCTAGAGTTGGCGTCCAAAAACTTGTTGTAAGTTACCAAAATCGTCAAAGACGATTAGCAGAAAAGCGAGCAGCTTTCGCCAATCGATTTATGTATGAACGAGAATTTTGGGCTAAAGGCCGAACTGTTGCAGGGGTTGATGAAGTTGGTCGCGGTCCACTTGCTGGTCCTGTTGTAACTGCAGCAGTAGTAATTGATGCCAATTTTGATATAATTGATGTTAATGACTCTAAAAAATTGAGTGTACAAAAACGTGAACTGCTTTACCCTAAAATTTTACAAAAGGCGATTAGTGTAGCAATTGGGATTAGAGATTCTCAAGTAATTGATCAAATCAATATTTATGAGGCAGATCGATTAGCAATGGCTGATGCAGTGGCTGGTCTTAATTGTAAACCAGATGCTCTTCTTGTTGATGCAATGACGGTACCAATTGATATACCACAAAAGCGATTAATAAAAGGAGATGCAAAGTCTAATTCCATTGCTGCAGCTTCAATCATTGCTAAGGTTTTTCGGGATAGGATAATGGCTGATTATGCCTTAATTTATCCCGAATATCATTTTGAACTTAACGTGGGGTATGGTACTAAGGAACATATAGCTGCTCTAAAAAAATATGGACCGACACCAATCCATCGTAAAACTTTCGCCCCTGTGAATAACTTTTTTAAATAACGAAAATTGCAATTTTAAGTTGAACACCCTACTTGATTTGATAGATGCAATCTAATCTTTTCTCATATAATTCATCGGGAGTGTGGTAGGCTAAGATTTTGCGCGGCAGGTTATTGCACCATTCCTCAATGCCGTA
>NZ_REHC01000007.1 GCF_003692965.1 Lactobacillus sp. ESL0246
ATTAAGCGAGTTCATTGGTAACTTCTTTCTAGAATTGATTGGGTAATTACATTCTATCAAAGAAGTCCAATGGACTTTTTTCATTTTTTAATTAGGGCAAGTGTTCAACTTCATTTTACAATTTACCACTTTTTTAAATAATAAGATAAAAAATTCCTTCTTTTTTGAGTATTTATAATTAGGAGGATTTTTTTATGGAAATAAAAGATTTTCTATTACGCCTGAAATTGCAAAAAGGAATTGGCTATGTAAAGCTGTTACAAATTGCAGAACAATTAGATGATTCTGAAGTAAGTATTCATTCTTTTAAAAGAATGAATTTATCTGATGAATTAATGCATGCCTGTTTTCAAGCTTTCAATGATCATGAAAAAGGAAAATTTGTTGAGCGGATAAAAAAGCAATGTCAGATTATTAGCTTTTTTGACAAGGAATATCCAGAAAATCTTCGTCAAATCTATCGTCCACCACTAATATTATTTGCTCAGGGAGATTTAGAATTATTAAAGCAGAAAATAATAACTATTGTTGGGTCACGCAATGCTACTTCATACAGTCAACTTGTTCTGGATAATATTGTTCCTAATTTAGTAAAGAATAGATGGGTAATTGCCAGCGGTTTAGCTAAGGGAGTTGACGTTATGGCACATAAAGCTACTTTATCTAATAAGGGTAAAACAATTGCAGTTGTTGGTAATGGCCTCAATCATTTTTATCCACTATCTAATTGTCATGTTCAAAATCAAATTATTGAACAAGGTTTATTATTGAGTGAGTATTTGCCTGATACACCACCACGACCTTTTCGTTTCCCTGAGCGTAATCGGATTTTAGCAGGATTAGCTCAAAGTGTAATTGTTACTGAAGCCAAGAGAAAATCTGGTTCATTAATTACAGCAAATTTGGCTTTACAGGAAAATCGGGACATTTATGCAGTCCCAGGACCAATTAATAGTGAATTATCAGTAGGACCAAACCAGTTGATTGCGGCTGGAGCTACCCCAATTACTGATTTTCAAATAAAATTTGACAATTTTAGTAATTAAAGATTTGACAATTGACCGTTAAATATTCTATTCTCAGTTTAGTATTTTAAAAATAGAATTTTAATGAGGAGGCTTTTGATGCCTACTAAGTCAAAGCCAAAAAAAAGAAAAAAAACATTGGTGATTGTTGAGTCACCAGCAAAAGCTAAAACGATAGAAAAATATTTAGGGCGCAACTATCGCGTAATTGCTTCTAAAGGGCATATTCGAGATTTACCTAAGTCGCAAATGGGAATTAATTTTGATAATAATTATCAACCTAAATATATTTCAATTCGTGGTAAGGGTGATACAATTAAAGAATTGAAATCGGAAGCTAAGAAGGCAAAGGAGGTCTATTTGGCCTCTGACCCCGATCGTGAAGGTGAAGCTATTGCTTGGCATGTGGCCCATGTATTAAATCTTGATGATACAGCTAAAAATCGCGTAACTTTTAACGAGGTAACTAAAGATGCTGTTAAAAATAGTTTTAAGCATCCCCGAACAATAGATATGGATACTGTTAATGCCCAGCAAGCTCGAAGGATTTTAGATCGAATTGTTGGTTATTCACTATCTCCAATTTTGTGGAGTAAGGTAAAAAAAGGCCTAAGTGCAGGTCGAGTTCAATCTGTTGCACTTAAGCTTGTTATTGATCGTGAAAAAGAAATTAATGATTTTAAACCCAAAGAGTATTGGACAATTGATGCGGAATTTCAAAAAAATAAATCGTCGTTTAAATCACAATTTTGGGGAATTAATGGTAAGAAAAGTGAATTACATAATAATGAAGCTGTACAGGATGTTTTAGCTCAAATTGATAAGAAGAAGTCATTTGAAGTTAATAATGTGGTTAAACGTGAACGTCGAAGGCAAGCTGCTGCACCATTTACTACATCAACAATGCAACAGGAAGCGAATAAGCGTTTAAATTATCGTACACGGAGAACGATGAGTATTGCTCAACAATTATATGAGGGAATCAGTCTGGGTAAGCAAGGTACAGTGGGTTTAATTACATATATGAGAACTGATTCTAAACGTACATCACCGATTGCTCAGGCAGAGGCTTCTAAATTTTTGACAGAAAAATATGGTCAGGAATTTGCTGCTAAAGAAACCAGACATTTTAAAAATCAAGAAGATGCGCAAGATGCTCACGAAGCTATTCGACCAACTAGTGTTTATCGAACTCCAGAGTCACTTAAATCGGTTCTGACGACGGAACAATACCGCTTGTATAAATTGATATGGTCCCGATTTCTAGCAAGTGAAATGACTCCCGCTGTTTATGACACTGTTCGAGCTGATATTGAACAAAATGGTATAATTTTTAGGACTACTGGTTCTAAAATGAAGTTTGCTGGTTTCACAAAGGTTTATGATAGCCAACAAGAGAAAAATGTTGAGCTTCCTGAACTAGATGATGGCGATAGTGTCAAAATGACGAAATCTGATAATAAGCAGCATTTTACTTTGCCACCTGCCAGATATACCGAAGCTAGTCTGGTTCATACTCTTGAAGAAAATGGAGTTGGTCGTCCCTCAACTTATGCGCCTACTATTGATACCTTACAAAGACGTTACTATGTCAAATTAGAAGCTAAATCAATTGTTCCAACAGAATTAGGTGAAATTGTTGATGATTTAATTGAAAAGTTTTTCCCCGATATTGTTAATATTGATTTTACTGCTCAATTAGAAACTGATCTTGATAGTATTGAGGAAGGAAAGAAGAATTGGGTTAGAGTAATTGATGAGTATTATCACCCATTTAAAAAGGAATTGGATAAGGCAGATGCTGGGATTGAAAAAATCCAAATTAAAGATGAACCAGCAGGCTTTAATTGTGACATTTGTGGAGCTCCAATGGTAATTAAGATGGGACGATATGGTAAATTTAATGCATGTTCTCGTTTCCCCAATTGCCGTAACACTAAGCCAATTGTTAAGAAAGTTGGTGTGATTTGCCCTAAATGTGGCAAAGGGGATGTAGTGGAAAAGAAATCAAAACGAAACCGTAAGTTTTATGGTTGTTCAAGATATCCTGAATGTGATTTTGTTTCATGGGATAAGCCACTTAATCGCAATTGTCCTAATGACGGCCATTTTTTAGTCGAAAAGCGTAGTAAAAAGGGACTAGGCGTTCTTTGTCCAAATGGTGATTACAAAGAAGACACCATAACCGAATAAAATTTAAGTTAACTTTATGTTAATATCATCAAATTTTATTAATTTGATGATATTCTTCGATATAGAAGACATTGTTTTAGTAAAGGATATTTAGTATGCTTCAAAGTGTAAATGTTGTTGGAGGCGGTCTAGCTGGTAGCGAAGCTGCATGGCAATTAGCCCAACGTGGTATTAAAGTAGATTTATATGAGATGCGTCCTAAAAAATTGACGCCAGCTCATAAAACTGGCCAATTAGCTGAATTAGTATGCACTAATTCAATGCGATCTAATCAGTTAACAAATGCAGTTGGCTTGTTAAAAGAAGAAATGCGTCAATTGGATTCGCTTATTATGACAGCTGCTGATGCAGCACATGTTCCCGCAGGTGGTGCCTTAGCAGTTGACCGCAAAGAATTTAGTTCTTATGTGACAAAAAAATTGATGGCTTTGCCAAATGTAACTTTTCATGATGAAGAAGTAAAACAGATACCAAAAACTGGCTTAACAATTATTGCAACTGGCCCACTTACTAGTGATATTCTTGCAACGCAAATTCAAAAGTTTTCTGGTACGCAAAGTCTACATTTTTTTGATGCTGCAGCACCAATTATCGCTGCAGATTCAATTGATTTGGATATCGTTTATAAAAAGTCACGTTATGATAAAGGGGAAGCTGCTTATTTAAACTGTCCGATGACTCAAGAAGAATATGAAAATTTTGCACATGAATTAGTAAAGGCGGAAACAGCCGAAATGCATAGTTTTGAAAAAAGTGATGTCTTTGAAGGATGTATGCCTATTGAAGTAATGGCTGGGCGAGGTGAAAAAACGATGCTCTTTGGTCCACTTAAACCTGTTGGTCTTGAAAATCCACATACCGGGCAACTTCCATATGCAGTTGTTCAATTAAGACAAGATAATGCCGCTGCTTCAATGTATAACATTGTTGGCTTTCAAACACACCTTAAATATGGTGAGCAAAAGCGAGTTTTTTCAATGATTCCAGGTTTGAAGAATGCACGCTTTGTCCGCTATGGTAAAATGCATCGCAACACTTACATGGTCTCACCAGAAGTTTTGACTGCTAGTTATGAATCAAAAAAACAGCCAGGTTTATTTTTTGCTGGACAAATGACAGGTGTTGAAGGTTATGTTGAAAGTGCTGGAAGTGGCTTGGTTGCTGGAATTAATGCGGCAAGAAAAGCAATTGGTAAAGAAACCGTAACCTTTCCTAAATTAACAGCATTAGGGTCAATGGCAAGATATGTTACGACAGCAAGTGTCAAACACTTTCAACCAATGAATGCTAGTTTTGTATTAATTCCTGGACTTGAGGGTAAGAAAATTAGGAATAAGCGTGAACGGCATCAGAAAATAAGCGAACGTAGTCTCACAACGCTAACAGAATTTAAACAGACAGTGTTAAAATAAAATGGTAAACAATGAAGATGATCTTTTACAAAGTTTTATGGCATATTTGCGAAATGAACGCCATTATAGCAAGATGACCTTAAAGTCGTATAGAACTGATTTACTTGAAGCAAAACGGTTTTGGCAAGATAATGGTGGCTTTAAAGGTTGGCAAGATGTTGATCGACGAGACGTTGAGATTTTTTTACAAAATCTTGCGCAAAAAAAATCAGCTCGGACAACTCAAGCTCGCAAAATGTCTAGTTTAAGATCTTTTTATCGTTTTTTGACTAAAAGAAAATTAGTTAATTATAATCCAACTCAAACAACAGTTTTGCGTACAAAAAATCATAAGTTGCCGCAATTCTTTTATGCTCCTGAAATTAAGCAAGTATTTGCGTCACTTAAGGGTAGTGATCCACTAACAAGGCGTAATCTTGCTATGTTTGAACTGTTTTATACAACCGGAATGCGTGTTAGTGAAGTGAGAGGATTAAAAACTGATCAAATCGATTTAAATTTAAAAATCATTTTAGTACATGGCAAAGGAAATACCGATCGTTATGTGGCTTTTGATGATGAAACCAAAGTAGCATTGACAGGATATTTAAATGAATCCCGAAAAAAGTTGCTAGCAAATCAGGATGATCATAATTATGTTTTTCTAAATAAACAAGGAAAGAACTTGACTTCACGCGGTATTGAGTACATTATGCAAAGAGTTTTTAATGGAGCTGGAATTAGCGGCAAAGTTCATCCTCATGAATTGCGACATTCTTTTGCAACGGCAATGCTTAATAATGGGGCGGATTTGCGTAGCGTCCAAGAACTTCTTGGACATGTAAATTTATCGACAACTCAAATTTATACGCATGTTACGATGAAGCATTTACAAAATAATTATCAAAAATATTTTCCACGAAATAATGAGAAAGATGAGGCAAAAAAATGACAACAATATGTTCTGTAAAATATAATGGCAAAACTGCTATTGCTGGTGATGGACAAGTAACATTAGGAGAAAAAGTGATTGCAAAAGCAACTGCTAAGAAAATTAGACGCATTTATCATGATCGTGTAGTCATTGGATTTGCTGGTGGAGTTGCAGATGCAGTTAGTTTACAAGAAATGCTAGAAAATAAACTAGAAGCCTTTGGAGGGGACCTAAAACGGGCAGCCGTAGAAATGGCCCAAGATTGGCGTAAAGACGCAACACTACAAAAATTAGAAGCAATGATTATTGCATTTAATGATCAAGATTTACTACTTATTTCAGGAAATGGTGAAGTCCTTGAACCTGATGAGAACGTTGTAGCAATTGGTTCTGGCGGTAATTTTGCTCAAGCAGCAGCAATTGCCATGATTAAACATTCATCAGGGATGACTGCTAGCCAAATAGCACATGAGGCGGTTGAAATCGCTTCTGGAATTGATATTTTTACGGATAATCAAATTAATACGGATGAATTATAAAAGTAGGTGGAATTTTGATGGAACCTAAAACTCCCAAGCAAATTGTGAATTTATTAAATAAATATATTATAGGACAGGATGAAGCCAAGAAAGCAGTGGCTGTTGCACTGTATAATCGATATCGAAGAATGCAGCTTTCACATAAAATGCAAGAAGATATTACTCCTAAAAATTTATTGATGGCAGGTCCCACTGGTGTTGGAAAAACGGAAATTGCAAGAAGGTTAGCTGCAATTGTTCAAGCACCATTTATAAAAGTTGAAGCTACTAAATTTACTGAAGTTGGATATGTCGGTCGTGATGTTGAATCAATGGTTCGTGATTTAGTAAATGAAGCCGTTAGAATGGAGGAAAAAGATCAGTTTGAACGAGTTAGGGACCAGGCAACTAGAGAAGCTAACAAGGTATTAGTAAGATTACTTGTACCAGGTATTAAACATAAGAAACAACAAAACATATTGCAGCAATGGCAAAATATGATGACCTCAGTTGACTCCGATTACCCCAGCAATAGTTCTGAAGAAGAAGTTACAGATGAGATTCGTAATGAACGCTTGTCTGTTTCGGAACAATTAAGTAAAGGGCTGTTAGAGGATCGAGACGTTACAATTAATGTGCAACAAACTCCTAAAGTTAATCCGATGAGCGATATGATGGGACAAGTTGGGTTCGACGTTAGTTCCATGTTAAATGGGTTGGCTCCTAAAAAGCAAGTTAAAAGAACGTTACCTGTTAGAGATGCACGCGAAATTCTAATACAGGAGCAATCACACAAAATGGTTGATTATGATTCGATTTATCAAAAGGCGATTGAACGAACGGCAAACAATGGCATTATTTTTATAGATGAAATTGATAAAATTGCTGCTGGTAATAAGAAAGCATCAGGTGAAGTTTCGCGTGAAGGAGTCCAAAGAGATATTTTACCAATTGTTGAAGGTTCAACTGTGCAAACAAAGTATGGTCCGATTGAAACAGATCACATTTTGTTTATCGCAGCGGGTGCTTTTTCTGAAGCTAAACCAAGCGATTTGATTCCTGAGTTACAAGGTCGCTTTCCAATTAGAGTTGAACTTAATCCATTGACTAAGGAAGATTTTGTTAAAATTTTGAAAGATCCCGCAGATTCTCTTTTAGAGCAGTATGTTGCCTTAATGAAGGCTGATGGTATAAAGTTGGTTTTTACTCAAGAAGCAGTGGAGCAAATTGCAAAGATTGCGTACGATGTAAATCAAGGTACTGATAATATTGGTGCTAGAAGATTAGCAACAATTCTTGAAAAATTGCTTGAGGATGTTTTATATGAAGGCCCAGATATGGAAATGGGTGAAATAACAATCACAGAAGCATACGTTAATGAAAAACTTAGTGATATAATAACTAATAAGGACTTAACTAAGTTTATTCTTTAATAGAGGCGATGAATAAGCATGGATTACACTATTAAAAACAGTATCCTACAGGTTATTATATCTAGTATGGGGGCTGAAGTTCAGAGTATTAAAAGTCAACATAGTGGATTCGAATATATTTGGCAAGCCGATCCCAAAGTCTGGCGTCGGCATGCACCAATTTTATTTCCATTTGTAGGTAAATTAAAAAATGATCAATATACTTACCAAGGGAAGACTTATCATATGGGACAACACGGTTTTGCCCGTGATATGGAATTTGCTGTTGAGCATCAAACTAGTGAGAGTATTACTTTTTTACTAACAGATACAAATGAAACTAGAAAAATTTATCCTTTTAGCTTTGAGTTGCGAGTAAATTATAATCTGCTTAATAATTTACTTGAGGAAAATTTTAGTGTAATCAATAAATCCAATGGACAGATGATTTTTGGCATAGGTGGTCATCCTGGTTTCAATATACCGACGAGTGATCTGGTTTCTAAAGAAGATTTTTATTTTAGCACTAGACCTTCACTTGCAAGAATTCAAATACCTATAAGTGATGGATTACTTGACTGGGATAATCGTTCACTTGCTTCGACTAATAGTTTGATAACTCTTAGTGACCATTTGTTTAAAAACGATGCATTAGTTTTTCAATTAAAGGGACACGACAATCGCATTTCTCTTAGAACCGAAACTAGTGATTATCATATAAATGTTTGGCTAAGAGATGCACCTTTTGTAGGAGTTTGGTCACAATATCCAAATTTTGGTGATTATGTATGTATTGAGCCATGGTGGGGAGTTGCCGATCGACTTGATTTTAACGGTAAACTTGAAGAAAAATATGGCATGAATCATCTTGAAGATGGAGAAACGTTTACTGCTGGATTTAGTATGGCTTTTCATGATCAAGATTAAGATCAGTAAGCGTAAAAACATCTAATATTTTAAATTTTAAGGGCTTAATATCACTTGATGTTAAGCCCTTAATTTATAAAAGAAAGTTGGCTTTTGGTCCATCTTGCGAACAAACGTTCTGAAAGTTATAATATAAAAGCCAGTGACTTATTCACTAGCTTAATTAAAGTTTATGATGCTCCTTTTTATACCAATACCATAAACCGAAAGGAATGATATTTTCTTGATGATGAACTAAGCGGCTAATATTACTACGGTGTCTGACAAATAGGACAACCATAATACAACCGACAATTATTTCAAGAAAAATATCATGAAAGAAAAACGTTGTAATAAAAATTAATACTACGGCAATTAGACTAGACAAACTGACATAGGAAGTAATAAAGACAAGCGGCAAGAAAATCAACGCGCAGATGCCAAAAAACTTCAAATTATATCCCAAAAAAAGACCTGCACTGGTAGCAACGGCTTTTCCGCCCTTAAATTTAAGATAAATTGGGAAGGTGTGTCCTAAAATAGCCAAACCACCAGAAATTAGGAGCAAGTATTTGGGCCCCGATATTTGAAAAATACGTGGTAAGCTTGTTGCTAATGTTCCTTTCAAAACATCCACGATTAAAACAAAGCTACCTGCAAACGGCCCAAAAACGCGAAAAGAGTTTGTCGTTCCAATATTTCCTGAACCATATTGTCGAATATCTTCAGAAAAAAATATTTTACCAATCACCATCCCAGTGGGGAAGGATCCTATCAAGTATGCTAGAATAAAAACCAGTGTTAATTTAAAATTTATCATTTATTTCCTACTCTCTTACTTACTAGAACTTATTTTATCAAAGATTAGTTAGTGTGAGAATTAAAATATATGATTTTAAACTGGAGGAATTTATTTGGCTGAAACAAATAAAAAAACAAATTCTTACGATGATTCATCTATCCAGATACTGCACGGACTTGAAGCTGTGCGTAAACGTCCGGGAATGTATATTGGGTCTACTGATATACATGGCTTAAATCAATTAGTTTATGAAATCGTTGATAATTCAGTTGACGAAGCGATGGCTGGTTTTGGCCAAGAAATTGATGTTACAATTCATCAAGATAATAGTGTAACAGTTCGTGATTTTGGTCGCGGAATGCCAACAGGAATGCATAAGTCTGGTAAACCGACGATTGAAGTCATTTTAACGGTTTTGCACGCTGGTGGTAAGTTTACAGAGCAAAATTACAAAACCTCTGGGGGACTACATGGTGTTGGTTCTTCGGTTGTTAATGCCCTATCTAGTTATATGGATGTGAAAGTCGTTCGGGATGGTGTTATCTATGAAGAAGAATTTGAAAATGGTGGTCATCCGATTGGTACATTAAAACGTATTGGTAAGACTAAAGAAAAAACAGGAACAACTATTACATTTAAACCAGATGAAACGATTTTCTCAACGACTAAGTATAAATATGAAACAATTCAGGAGCGAATTAGAGAATCGGCCTTCCTATTAAAAGGTGTTCGTTTTGTTTTAACCGATGAGCGTGTTCCCGAACATCATGATGATTTTAAATATGATAACGGAATTGAATCTTTTGTAGCTTATCTCAACGAAGGTAAAGATACCTTAAGTGATGTTTTTTATTTTGATGGTAAGCAAGATGAAATTGAAGTTGAGTTTAGTGGTCAGTATAGTGATAGTTATTCTGAAAGTCTTGTTTCTTTTGTTAATAATGTCCGTACAGCAGACGGAGGAACACACGAAGTTGGTGCGCGAAGTGGGTTTACTCGTGCTTTCAATGATTATGCTAAGAAACAAGGACTTTTAGGTAAAAAGGATAAAAATATTGATGGTTCTGATTATCGTGAAGGTTTAAGCGCAGTGCTTTCAGTTAAAATTCCAGAGGAACTGTTAGAATTTGAAGGTCAAACTAAAGGAAAATTAGGAACACCTCAAGCAAGATCAGTAGTAGATGCAATCGTTTATGAAAAAATGTCATATTACTTATTGGAGAATGGTGAATTAGCACAGGAACTAGTTAAGAAAGCTCAACGCGCAAGGGATGCACGTGAAGCTGCTAAAAAGGCTCGGAATGAGAGCCGCAATGGAAAAAAGCGCCGAAAAAAAGAAGTCTTATCTGGAAAATTAACGCCGGCACAGTCACGAAATCCCAAGAAAAACGAATTATTTTTAGTAGAAGGTGATTCAGCTGGTGGATCAGCCAAGCAAGGACGCGATCGCCGCTTTCAAGCTATCTTGCCGTTGCGTGGTAAAGTATTAAATACACAAAAAGCAAAGCTACAAGATATTTTCAAAAACGAAGAAATCAATACTATGATTTATACTATTGGTGCTGGTGTCGGTGCCGAGTTTAAAGTGGATGATTCTAATTATGATAAAGTCATCATTATGACCGATGCCGATGATGATGGTGCGCATATTCAAATTTTGCTATTAACTTTCTTTTATCGTTATATGCGACCAATGATTGAGCATGGCAAAGTTTATATTGCTTTACCACCATTATATCGTCTACAAAAAGGACATGGTAAAAAGTCTCAGGTTAAATACTCTTGGACTGACGAGGAGTTAACTATTGATGAAAACAAAATGGGGCGAGGTTATACACTCCAGCGTTTTAAAGGTTTAGGAGAAATGAATGCTGAACAGTTATGGCAGACCACAATGAATCCAGAATCCAGAATGCTAATTCGCGTTAAAATTGATGATGCTGCTTTAGCTGAGCATCGTGTTACAACTTTAATGGGTGACAAAGTCGATGCTAGACGTAAATGGATTGAAGAAAACGTTAAGTTTCGAATGGGTGAGAATGCTTCAATTTTAGAAGAAGAAAATGAGTAAAGAGGGTTTTAATTAATGGCTACAAAAGAACGAATTCGTGAAATGCCGCTTGAGCAAGTCATGGGTGAACGTTTTGGACGATATTCAAAATATATTATTCAAGAACGTGCTTTACCAGACATTCGTGATGGCTTAAAACCAGTTCAGAGAAGAATTCTTTATGCAATGTATCGGGATAACAATACATATGATAAACCGTTTAAAAAGGCAGCAAAGGCTGTTGGTAACATCATGGGTAATTTCCATCCACATGGTGATAGTTCTATATATGGTGCTCTTGTTCATCTCTCCCAAAATTGGAAAATGCGTGAAACGCTAGTAGAAATGCATGGTAATAATGGTTCAATGGATGGGGATGGACCGGCTGCCATGCGTTACACAGAATCGCGGTTAAGTAAAATTTCTAATATGCTTTTGCAGGATATTGACAAGGAAACAGTTAATATGGTGCTTAATTTCGATGATACTGAATATGAGCCAACTGTTTTACCAGTCAGATTTCCTAATCTACTAGTTAATGGTTCAACTGGAATTTCTTCTGGTTATGCAACAGAAATTCCGCCACATAATTTAGGCGAAGTCATTGATGCTACGATTTATTTACTAAAACATCCCGATGCCGACTTAGATAATCTAATGCAGTTTGTAAAAGGTCCTGATTTCCCTACTGGGGCAATAGTTATGGGGCAAAATGGTCTTCGTGAAGCTTACAGAACTGGACGAGGTCGTATTCAAGTGCGTGCCAAGTCTGTAATTCAAGAAATTCGTGGACATCGTGAAGAAATCATAATTACGGAGATTCCATTTGCTGTCAACAAAGCGTTATTAGTCAAGAAGATGGATGAAATTCGCTTAAATAAGGAAATTGATGGTATTGCTGAAGTTCGTGATGAAACGGACCGTCATGGTTTATCAATTGTGATTGAATTGAAAAAGGGTGCTGATTCGAAAAACATTCTAAACTACTTATTTAAAAATACGGAATTACAAGTTTCGTATAACTTCAACATGGTTGCAATTGATAACATGACGCCAGTACAAGTAGGTTTGAAGCATATCCTTTCATCTTACTTAGAGCATGAAAAAGATATTGTTACTAAAAGAACCAAATTTGACCTAAATAAAGCTGAAACTAGATTAGAAATTATTCAGGGTCTTATTCATGCTATGGATATTCTAGATCAAGTAATTAAAACCATTCGTGCTTCTAGAAATAAGTCTGAAGCAAAGAAAAACTTATCTAGAGAATTTGCTTTTACTCCAAGACAAGCTGAAGCAATTGTTTCATTACAATTATATCGTTTAACTAATACTGATGTAGATGCTCTGGTAGCAGAAAAAAACGATTTAAGCACAAAAATAGCGCAATATCGAGATCTTTTATCTGATAATAAAATTTTGGAAAAAGAAATCGTTAAAGAACTCACCAAAGTTAAAAAAGATTTTGATAATCCGCGACGAACAGAAATTTCTACAGAAACTGCACAAATTAAAATTGATGAGAAAGCATTAGTAGCCGATGAACAGGTTAGGATCTTAATTAGTAGGGATGGCTACTTGAAGAGGTCTTCATTACGCTCATGGCAATCAAGTGATGATACGGACAATGGATTACCAGATGGTGATCAGGTAGTTTACGAAAAGACAGTATCAACACTTGATAATTTATATCTTTTTACTAATCGTGGGAACGTCATTTTTCGGCCTGTAAATGAATTAGTTGAAGCAAAATGGAAGGAGACAGGACAACATTTATCTCAAGAAATCGGATTAAATAGTGAAGAGAGAATTATTCGCGTTTTTACACTAAATCATCTTGATGAAAACGTTAATTTCCTTTTAGCAAGTAATGATGGGTATATAAAGCAAGTAAAACTTTCAAACTTAAAGCCAACGAGGACATATCGTTCACGTGCAATGACAGCAATGAAGATGAAAAAAACTAGCAGTTTTGTTGTTAGGGTTGACCTTATTAAGCCGAACACTAAAGATGAGATAGTTTTATTCACGCAGAGAGCTTATGCGGTCAGATATGATATTAGTGAAATTCCTGAACTGGGTGCAAAGGCCAGTGGTGTCAAATCAGTCAATCTTAAAGATGAAGATTACGTTGTTTCGTATGTTTTGTTTAATCTAAAATATATTGATTTACTGTGTGTTGGAATCATTACTCAACGTGGAGCTTTTAAACAGCTTAAAGTTAACTTAATTGGCAAAGTATCACGTGCTAAAAGAGGAGTTTTAACTTTGCGTGAGCTTAAGAAGAATTCACATAGAATTGCTGCTATAGTTGCTTATGGTCAAAACCATAACTTAAAAATCACAACAAGCAGTAAGAGAATAATTAAGTTGAGTTCGAATGACTTTCCTTTAAGTGACCGTTATTCCAATGGTTCATTTGTTGTTGATACAACAAGCGATGGTATACCTGTAAGTATTCAACTTGATAGCCCTAGAAGCTGAACTATTACTTGTAGCTAATATAACTATTCATATATAATTAAAATTATTCAAAAATTATTAAATAATAATCAAATTATATTTTGACATATAACCGCTTTTGATTGATAATATTATATAAATAAAATCATATTATTATTGAAAATGGATTGTTAAAATTAGAAGGAATAATTTATATGCCTAAAACAGATATAATACTATCACCAAAGTCTTTACACTATTTCTTACAACTGATTGATACAATGAATTATACTCAAGCAGCACAGATTTTAGGAATCACTCAGCCAGCTTTATCGCAACAGATTAAAAAGATAGAACATGCAATCGGAACTCCGCTTTTTGGTCAAAATGGGAAAAAGCTCTATTTAACTGAAGCAGGTAAACAGTTGCAAGTTGGTGCAATCAAATTACTTGGAACGGTTAATTCAGTTGTTAGAGATATTCAGGAATTTAACCAGGCAGATAAAGGGACAATAACAGTTGGTATATTAGAAGGCATTGATCAGGATATACTACAGCGTTTTTGGATTGATTTTAATAAAAAAAATCCCCAAATTATAACTACTTTTGTTAGCTTTAATAGAAAAGACTTGTGGTACAATCTCGATAATAATTTGATTGACTTGGCAATTATATATATTCCGTGTGAGCTTAAGAAGAGTCAGGCAAATTTGCATAATCAATATGAAAGTATGACTATTAGCCAAGATAGCATAACAATTTTAACGCATAATGATGGAATGAAAGCGGGGAAATCATATCCAATTTCTGAATTTGTTAAAACAAATTGGGTTGCTTATCCAGATAGTTTCTATTTAAGGCAATTGATGAAAGAAAAATTTAATAGTACAATAAGTACGAAGAATCAGATGAAAGTTCCAATGAGTTTTTCTTCGACTGGACAGTTGATAAAAATTGCTGAGGCAACTAATTATGATACATTCATCAGTTACACATATTATCAAACTCATCGTAATGAAATTAGATTGACGCCAGTACATTTATTAGATGATCAAAAATTCTTGGTTTCAATTGTTTATCGTAAAGGTAAAAAGGATATACCGCGAATTAAAAATATTTTAACTGAATTAAAAAAATCGATAGATGATTAAACACGGAAAGGCAATAGGTATAAATGAAATGGAAAAAGAATTAATTTTTGGACACCAGAATCCTGACACTGATGCAATTGGTACGGCAATTGCATATTCATATTTACAAAACAAATTGGGCTACAACACCGAGGCTGTAGCTCTTGGAAATCCTAATGATGAAACTGCATTTGCTTTAAAAAAATTTGGATTTAAAGCACCTAGAGTAATTAAGACTGCAGCAAATGAAGTAAATAAAGTAATGCTAGTTGATCATAATGAGCCACAGCAAAGTGTTTCTGATATTGAAAAGGTCTCTGTAACACATGTTATTGATCATCATCGAATCATGAATTTTGATACTAGTTCACCTTTGTTTTATATAGCTGAGCCTGTTGGATGCACTAGTACAATTTTGTGGAAATTATATAAACATTTTAATGTTCAAATTCCACAGAATATTGCTGGTATTATGCTTTCAGCAATAATTTCTGATACCTTGTTGTTAAAGTCTCCGACAACTACTTCTGATGATAGACAAGCAGTAGAAGCTTTAGCAAGCATTGCAGGGGTTGATTATGCTGAATACGGTTTAGAAGAATTAAAAGCGGGTACTAATATTAAAAGCAAGTCAGAAGAAGATCTTATTAATCTTGATGCTAAGAGTTTTGATTTAAATGGTAAAGCTATTCGAGTAGCCCAGATTAATGTAGTTGATTTGTCAGAAGCATTAACTCGTAAATCAGCCTTATTGAAAACAATGGAAACAACATCATCAACTGATCATTATGATTTATTTATGCTTTTGATAACAGATGTTCTTGATTCTGACTCAGTTGCTTTGATTTGTGGATCAAATGAGGCCAAAAATGTTTTTGAACATGCTTTTGGTGAAGTTCATGATTCACAAATTAGTCTTCCAGGGATTGTTTCGCGGAAAAAACAAGTAGTACCACAGCTTACAGAAGCCTTTAATTAGAAGTTAATTTATAATTATGGTGTTTGCATTATTTTGCATTATGTAGATAAGGTAAATAGGTAGTAGCTTATAAACATTTTGCTTATTTAAAGTATTATATATAAAAATAAAAAAAGAAATAGGAAACTTTCCTATTTCTTTTTTTCTAAATAGAACTAATCTTTATTGATTTCTTTTGCTAAGATAATGAAAGACTTGCAAACTCTTTCAGCTTTTTCAGGAGCCATTTTTCTTAATTCATTAAGAACTTTTTTAATGAACACTGGAGTATTATCTTGATGATTTTCTGCCTTAACTTCTTTAAAACGGTAAGCATTCATAATAATATCAGGTGTTGTAGTATTTAAAGCTCGGGCAATAGAATCGAGCTTCTGAATACTAATATTTTGATTCTTAGTTCTTTCAAGACGAGAAATAAAGTTTACGGACAAATCACTCAACTCTGCAAGGTCCTCTTGTGTCAACTTCTGTTCACGTCGTCGACGGCATATTTCTTTTCCTAAATTTATACTCATGGAATAAATTCAACCCTTTCAAAAATATAATTCCATATTCCATAATAACAGATTAATTATAGAAATAAACAAAAAAACAAAAAATAATAACTAAAACATTCAAATTCAATAAAATCTTAAAACATAACAGCAAATTTATCGAAGTAAAAAGTTTTAATTTATACTCTAAAAAGTATTATAAGACAAATTAGTAAAAATTTAAATAAAATTGCACTAAAAAAATAAACTTAAAATCAAAAATCTTAAAATCAAAAATATTTTTGTATAATTACCAATTGCTTGATAATCTAAGCTAAAATAAATAACCTGGCTTTCTTAACAGATTATTTATTTATAATATATAAATTCTAAAATAAAAAGCGCTTTATTACAATTTTTGCTCTAATAAGCAAAAATAAAATTGTTTTATGATCGAAAGCTGGTTAAATTTTGATATGAAATAACAAAATTTAGAAAAAATACTTGTTAAAATCCATGATAGAAATATCAAAATTACCAAGCAAATTTGATACCGCTTTAATTATAAACTGTTTGCTTAAATAAGCATTATAAAAAATCTTATTTAAACTCTAAATTTAAATAGATGTTGTTCATTGAGATTTAAATACAATTATTGATACCGCTTAAAAAGTTTAAATTAATGGAGAGAGAACAGGAAAGCAATAATTAACTTCGTATAATATATATTATGTAAAGCTAAAGTGAGACTTTATTATAAATTGAGGGACGTTATCGCTTTATTTATAATAAAGTCAAAAATTGGTTAGATAGAATATCTTTAAATTCTGTTTGAATAAATTTTAAAACCACTGTAAATTAAACCTGGAGTTTAAAATGAGCATATGTAAATTTGATAATATTTATCGATAAATAATCTCCTATTTGTTGAGATCAAAAATTTGGTCAATTTATTTATTAAACAGTGATATATAAAACCAATTCAAAATTGCTCTAATAACTGAATTGGTTTTTAGTAAAGAAAGTTTGATTAATGATACCATAATGTATCTTATTAAATTGGCTTACCTATCATTAAAACTATAATTTTAATGATAGGTAAAAGCTTTGATTAACAGGTATTTATAATAATATAATTTTTTAAAAAATATTTTATGCTCTATAAAACATAACAAATATTGCTCAATTAATTTTTCTTGCTATTCTACTAATCTTCTCTTTAAAAGCTATCTGGGCTTTGACTTTTTTAAAGACAAACATATATTCCTGTTTTATAATTAAATAAAGATTATTATGCTAGGAGAACTAACTTTTGGAGACAAATAAGTACTTAAATTTAATTCAAACTGAATTACAAAATATGCCCGATTATATTAAGGAATATAACTTTGGAACCAATCATTCTTTGGCAACGTCATATCAGTATTTAACTGAAATTAGACGTTTTTTTGACTGGTTGCGAACTGAAGGAATATCAAGAGTGAACAATAATAAGCAAGTTACCGTTGAAACACTAGCTAACTTACATCGAAATGATATTATGCTATACATTAATTATTTAGGACATACAAAGAATCAGCAAGGCCATTTAAATTCACCGACTACAATAAATCGTTCAATTAATGCATTGCGCTCTCTTTTTAAGTTTTTGACGATAACAGCAGATAACAATGATGGTCAACCGTATTTCGAACGAAATGTAATGCTTAAGATTGATTCACTTAATGATACAAAAACTCTTAATTATCGAGCTCATGTTCTTGAATCTCATATGTATATCGGTAACTTGAAATACCAGTTTTTAGATTTTATTGAAAACGAGTATGAACAGCGTTGTAATAAACAAGCCCTTCCCTCCTTTAAAGTTAATAAGCAACGTGATATAGCGATTATTGCTTTAATATTAGGCACTGGTATTCGTGTTTCTGAATGTGCTGGAATTAATGTTGCTGATTTAAATTTACGTAAAGCAACTTTAGATGTAACGAGAAAAGGTGGTCAACGAGATAGTGTTCCTATTGCTGAATGGACGCTTGATTATCTGATAGATTATAAAAAAGTTCGCAAGCAACGGTATAATGTTACCAAAAGAGAATCCGCCCTATTCTTAACTAATTGGCATCAACAAACAAAGAGAATTACTTCAAATGCAATTGAGAAGATGGTTAACAAATATTCGGCGGCATTTGGTCATCCTTTAACACCACATAAATTAAGGCATACTCTTGCTTCTGAATTATATGGTGTTACCAAAGATCAAGTTTTAGTTGCACAACAACTTGGTCAAAAAGGAACGACAGCAACGGATTTATATACTCATGTTGATCAAACAAAGCAACGACAAGCATTAAATGATATTTCAGCAAATGATGATCCAAAACAAGGGAATTAAAAAATCTAGTAGGTAAAAATCACCTACTAGATTTTTTAATTGAACCATGTTTGCCAATCAGCTTCATTTAAAGCGGCAAAACACATTGTTATCTCCTCTTGGTTATTGCGTTTAAGCGATAGTGGTGGCAATTTATCAAGAGAAAAGTAAGAGCAAGAACTCGTTTCGGTATTTGGAATAAACTGGCCACCTATTTCGTGACATAAAAAAATAATATTGCATACATTGATGGCTCGCTCAATACGATTTTTACCATGAATATTAGTTTGACTATTCTTAATTGCTATCACCCTGTTAACCGTAATATCTCGTCCAGCTTCTTCTTTCACTTCTTTAATACAATTATCTCTAACCGAAAGATTAGGTTCACACCATCCACCTGGCATAGACCAAAGGTTGTCGGTTGTTTCCTTGACTAAAAGTATTTGGTTGTTTTTAAAAACAGCAGCACGTGTAGCTAATTTTGGGGTTTGGTAGCCATCCTCACTGCTAAACATAAATTTAATCTGCTTTTTAGGTAGTCCCGTTTTGGAAGTCATCATTTCGGTTGCAATTTCTCTCAATCTAGTATAACGCTCTAAATCAAACCGATCGCGTCCAAATTCTAAACCATTTTGGGCGATACTTTGTAACTCTATCGCCCAATCTGTAAACTGATCTCTTTTTTCCATAATCAAATCTATCCTTGAGGTGCAGAGTGTAAAAACATTTTACTTGGTTAGATCAATCTTATCAATATCAATCATCCAACCAATAGCAAATGACTTTTCTCCTAAGTGTGTTGCAATTCCAGGACTAAATTTAGTTACAGATATATTTTGATTAGGAAATGTATCACGTAAAAACACTTTAGCCTCTTCTACTTGGCTGCTATCATTTGAATCAATAATAAATAATTTTATTTTATCTTTATAGGGAAGTTTATCTATCTCACTAACTGTTAACTTTTTGATTTTTGCAAAAGCTCGTTTCATTGATCTAATTTTGTCAAAAGCAACAATTTTACCATCTCTAAAAGTTAACAGTGGTTTGATATTAAGCATTGATCCAATAAATGCTTCTGCATTGCTTAAACGACCGCCACGACGTAGGTTTTGTAAATCATTTGGAACAAAAATTTCATCAATTGTTGACCTAATTTGCTCCAGCCTTTCTAAAATTGTATCTAAATCTACACCATTTTTGATTAGACGCGCAGCGGCTAAAACAAGATTGCCTTGCAATCTTACGGTCATTTTTGTGTCGATTGGATGCAAATTATATTCTGGATTTGTTTTTGCAATATTACATAGGGTCTGATAGAAGCCAGAGATTCCACTTGATAATGTAATTGCAATGATTGCTTCATACCCTTCACCATACAATTTGTTAAAAAGATGAATTAAATCCCCCATACTTGGTTGTGAAGTTTTGGGAAAATCAGCTCCCTTTCTTTGCATTTCAAAAAGTTGTTCTGATGTAATATCTACATCTTCTAAATATTCTTTATTTCCAATAATAATTGGAATCGGTAGAACAATAATATTGTTTATATCCGCTTCTTGTTTAGTTATAACGCTGGTACTATCAGTAACTAATGCAATTTTCATCTAATTAACTAACCTTTCGCTTTTATATGTACGACTAAAGGAAATTATAGCATAAAAGTTCAAGCTATTCGACTACTTACTTAAAATCAGTCTTTCTTTTTTGATTAATTTATCAAAAGTTTGACTAAGACAATTAACTTCTTGCTGTGAAAGATCTTGTAATAGACTTTTTTCAATATCATTCATGGATCTTTTTAATTCTTTCAACTTATTCAACCCTTTTTCACTGAGAACAACTGTCTTGCTTGAGTCATTTTCAGAACGAGTAATTGTAATTAGTTGAATTGTTTTCACTTGTTGCAGTTGACGGCTTAAAGTGGAAAGAGAGATTTTTAAATTATTAGCTAAATCCCCCATTTTTAAAGCCTGATTATTATTTTTAGCAAAATAAAGCAGAATGCGAGTTTGTGAAAAATTTAACCCACACCTATTACGTATTTCCTTTTTAATATTCCCTGCGACTATGCTAAAGGCTAAGATATCCAATTTATTCTCCTTCCATCAATTTTGAATAATAAATTTATTTTATAAATTATGTTGTGAAACAATGCTTTATATATAATATAAAGCATTGTAAATACTAAGAAATTATTTATAACACACATTTTAAGTTTAAATAAACATTAATTTATAATAATAGTATACCAGCTTTGGTAAAATTTTGCTCAAAAAACTTAAATCTGTGCATATATAATTAAAGTACCCTATTTTCACATTGGAATTAGACTTGGGTTTACACTTTCTATCAAATAATTGCTATAATAGAAAACGTAATTTTGAGGTGATATTTATGGCATTCGATGGCTTATTCATACATAGTCTAATAAATAATATTAAACACACGCTGATTGGAAGTCGGCTTTCCAAAATTTATCAGCCATTTGATCAAGATCTAATCTTAACATTTAGAAAAAATCGAAAGAATTTGCAAGTTTTAATTTCTGTTAATGCACAATATCCTAGATTTTACATTACCGAGCAAACAATTGTTAATCCAGATAAGGCACCTACTTTTGTAATGGTGCTTAGAAAGTATCTTGAGGGCTCCGTATTGCAAGATATTCAACAAG
This sequence comes from Lactobacillus sp. ESL0246, assembly GCF_003692965.1. GTDB lineage: Bacteria > Bacillota > Bacilli > Lactobacillales > Lactobacillaceae > Lactobacillus. The sequence goes on from NZ_REHC01000007.1 coordinate 21,307, forward strand.
TTGGTGTTGATCGAATCGTTAATTTTTATTTTAGTAATCGTAATGAGTTAGGAGACCAAATACAACTAGTTTTATCAATTGAATTAATGGGACGTCATAGTAATGTGATTTTATATGATAAAAAGAGTAATCGTATTATTGACTTACTTAAACGAATTAATCCAGAGGAAAATCGTGTTCGTTTACTTTTACCTAAAGCAAAGTATGAGCTTCCCCCGCTTATCCCTGGAATTAATGGGTTTAAGATAACTAAAGATGAGTTTAATAGTATGACCCGAACAACGACTGTCCAATCTTTTGTTCAAAAAGTTAGTGGTCTTGATCGTGATGATCGTAATGAATTAACGGGCTATTTAGAAGATGATTTTTCATACACTTCCTTTAAGACATTCTTATCTCAATTTGATAAAAAAGGTGCTTTTATTCTTAAATCGTCTGATAATAAGCGGAAAATTTTTCCCTATCTTCCTTACCATCTTGACTTAACAAAAGAAAGTGTTAAGTCTGACCTAAACCAGGCTTTAGATGAATTTTATCTTTATCAGTCTAATCGTGACTGGGTTAAGCAAAGATCTAGTCAAGTTGAACGAGTTATTAAAAATGAACAGAAAAAATTAACAAAGAAAATTACTAAGCTACAGACGCAGTTGGATCTTGCTGAGAATTCTGAAGGATATCGAATCCGCGGGGAAATTTTAAATGCAAATTTGAAACAAGTTCATTCAGGAATGACTAAAATTAGTTTACCTAATTACTATGAAAATAATCGACCAATTGAGATCAAGTTAGATGCAGCTCTCTCCCCTGCTCGTAATGCTCAGAAATATTTTACTCGATATAAGAAACTTCGTAATTCAATAAAGCATGTTAAGGAGCAGGTTAAAATTTCGCGACAGACACTTGAGTATTTTGATTCTGTCCAAACAGCGATTAATAATGCCGATCCGCAAGATATTGATCAAATTATAGATGAATTAACTGCTCAAGGATACATTAAACGTCAACAAAAACAAAAAAAAGTCAAAAAAATTACTGAACACAACTTAAATCGATTTCGTTTATCTTCTGGAAAAACTGTATTTGTTGGCAAGAATAATTATCAAAATGATTGGTTAACTTTTAAAAAAGCAAATAAACATGATATTTGGTTCCATGTAAAGAATATGCCGGGTTCACATGTGATTTTGCAAGACAATCAACCCAGTGATAGAGATATTGCTGAAACAGCAGAGATTGCTGCGTATTATTCTAAGGCAAAAGATTCTGCACATGTTCAGGTTGATTATGTTGAAGCCAAACGAGTTAAAAAGCCTAATGGTGCTAAACCTGGTTTTGTAATTTATACAGGTCAAAATTCAATCGAAGTCACGCCAAAAAAAGATAATATCCAACATAAAAAATTATAATAATTCAACTAAAAGTGTCTGGGAAAAAACTAGCTTCGTAGACAAAAAATATAGATCAAGAAATTCTTTTTAGAAATACTTGATCTATTTTTTCCTGTTTTGCTTTAAAAGGAGTCCCTTTGTCCCCCTTCTATTCCAATATTTGCTTAAGTTCATCATCATGAACATCAAGCAAATATCGTTTTCTACTTTTTTCTTTCCGCGTAGATGCGTTTGCCTGCTTTACTTTGGAGAGTTTGTTTGGCTTTTTCTTTTAAATATTGCCAGTTGGGATTATATTGCACCTGTCTTTGGCGCCCGCTCTTAGTTTTAGCTAGTTCGATCAGTTCATCTGTTAGCTGAAACTCATCTGCTTCATAGATTTTAAGATCAGATACTAAAACCGTGCTCTTATTTTTACGTTTGCCGTATCTTTAAAGTTGAAGCGTACGCTTTGCCAGTCTATGTAATAATCATCTTTTTCGTGATAAGTCCAGTTAGCCAGCTTGGTTGATCTCGGTGGCACTTTCTAGTTTGTTAGACCTTGACTAGTTTGCGCTTCTTCTTCAGTGATTGCTTGGACTACTTCTTTTTGAATTAGCTCATAATAAAGCTTAATTGCACTAATTTTTAATTTGGCATGAAACTTTTCCACTGCTTTTTTCCAAACAAAAATCTACTTGTTGGCATCACTGCAATTTTAGTCCCATCAATAAAAATGGCATCTTCTTTGATTAGTCCTTCTGCCAGAGAAAACACGCCAAAAATAAGCAAAAAGTAAAATTTTAAGCATCAAATTTAAGCATCCTAGCTGAGCGATAGGCTGGTCTACCGGCATTAGCTTGATTTTCAAGCATAACATTATCAGGAATAGAATCAAAAAAGTTACTGATAACTTGAGCAAGATAATTTTTAGGAATCGAAAAGTCTAAATTAAGTGTTAAAGTAGTTTGACCTGTGATATGATTTTGGTACATGAAAAGCCCACCTTTTTTTAATTGTAGTAATTTAATAATATCAAGGCTGGGCCAAAATGTATATAAAAAAATTCGCTAGAATTTAAAGATTCTAACGGATTTTTTGCTTTTTAATGTCTAGTTTTTTCCCAGACACTTTTTTACTCTATTGTTTTAATAAATTTTTCGCCAAAGCAAAATCACCAACTGTCGCTGAACCATTATCAGCAATTCGGGCATCACAATATATTTATCAAAACGGTAACATAATTATTTAGCATTTTACTAAAATCACGTCTAACCTTCTTTAAAAATTCTTCACTCACAACGTCACCACCAAAAACAATTTTATCGGTACTTAAAATCAAAGTAACTTGCAAAGCTGCTTGAGCAACATAGTAGCCCATAATATTCCAGACATGATCATCCAGCAGCACTTGTGCTCCAGGTTGAATATACTCGTGCTTCAAAAGTTGGACCTGAAACAAGCCCCCTCTAAGCAATCATGGTGAAACGGACAAACACCAGCAAAATCCAGGTCGTCTGGATGGCGCTTTAACAGAACATGACCCATTTCAGGATGTCCTTGACTTCCAATTAAATGGCTATTGATCAAGGCACCACCACCAACCCCAGTACCGATTGTGTAATACACCGAAGAATTAATATCTTCATTTAATAATAATGACATCACGTACTCACCATAAGCCGAGCCGTTAACATCAGTAGTAAAAAATATAGGAGGTACATTAAGTTACTCTTGAAAAAAGCCAACAAAATTAGTATTTTGCCATCTTTTTTTAGGTGTATCAGTAATTAAGCCGTAATTAGCTGATTGTTTACGAATTTTAATCGAACCAAATGAAGCAATACCAATTGCTTGAACAACAAACTGCTTAAAATAAACTGCAACCTTTTTTGAAGTTTATTGCGGTTTTGTCGTTGGTATTCTAATTGAATTCTTAATTTGATAATTTTCGTTGCCAACGACAAAAACAAATTTAGTACCGTCAGCTTCGATTTAGCCTAATAACATTTTTCTTACTTCTTATTTCTTTGAAAAACTTCAATAATTTCATGATTGGGTCCATAAAATTTAAAATAACTAATTCCTAGTTTGAGCGTATGCTAGTACTTTTGACAAATAGCACTAGGAATAGTTAAGTTGAATGCAATTTGACCAGCAAATTTACCATATTGACCATTAGTTGCAATTAATGAATTAATCTGATACTCTTTCATAAAATGTTGTACTTCAAATGCTGCTCGACCTGTACAAATAACAGGAACATTACCATTTGCTTTTAATTTATGCACAGCCTGACTTACTTCCAGTAAAATAGTTGATTTGCTAGACAATAAAGTACCGTCCATATCGAAAAAAACAGAGATTTAATCTTTTCCGCCAAAGCTTACTTTCTTAACACTATATTCTTAAACTCAACTTTGCCATTAGCAGCAACAACAGCTAAATCATCGCCAAATTTTTGATAGCCACGGGCTATCAAACTAATTCCATTAACTACCAAAACGAAAATATCATAATCAACTATTAATTTAACGTGCAGTTTCTTAAGGTTACTTTCAGGAAAAGGTCTATCAAGACCTTTGTTCATCATTTGGAACCACAGCCATTCAGGACTCTTGTCAAAAATTAAAAGCTGATCTTCTTTAGTGATCCCAGCCTGACACCAACACAAGTTGGGGCACTTAAGCAGGCTAAAACTTATATATTAGGCAACTGGCAGTTGATCGTAAATACTCAATATCGGTAATTCACAACTGAAGGTCACATCAGTCATTATTCAACAGAAGGATTAAGTTCAAGACCGCTGGGTTGGAACTGAAGTATTAGCTAGAAGTATTATCTTCCAGTTAAATGGTGGTAATATTGCTCAATATCTGCTCAAAGAACAAAGAAAAGCTACTAAAGAGCAACGAATCATGCAAGTAGATTACCGCTTTAAGGTAAAGAACTTGTTATTTGTAAGCAGTTTCAAGCAAATCTTGGCAATGCAGCCAAGACACACTACTGGGATCAAGGGATCATTAATGGTGGCCAGATATTATTTGACTTGCCCGAGCGAATAATTTAAAAAAGTGAAAACTGCAAATAGAGGAAGGCTAAAAGTTTATTACTTACAAAAAATTGACATTAACATCTATTGATTTATGCTGGCTCTTCAACTATATATTTGGTAAAATTATTCGTGAAGGGGATCTTACCGATTCATACGTCAATTTTATTTACTTGTTAATCAGACAAAAATAGGCCTTTTTCAATAGTAAATATAGATATTTACGGTCATTGTAGTGTATTTTATAATTATTAAATAGAGAAAATAGAAAAATGAAATTTTATACAGGATTAGTTTTGCTCTTTTTATTCATGCTTTCGTCGTTATTTGCATCATTGATTGATCTTATTGAAAAAAGAAATTTAAGGAAAAAGCAATCAAGGATAGAAATTATAAATGTTTGCTGTAGTATATTAGTTTTTACATATTTTTTTGTTCCTCGAAATGTTTTTTTAGGTCTGTCTATATTGGTTGTATTGGTTATTTATATCAATTCGATTATTATTGGTATAATAAATGATAGTTTCCATATCAAGCATCATATTATTAGAGCTTTGATAATATTGCTGATTTTTTTATTGCTGTATTGATTTAAAGTAGTATGCAGTTTCTCCACTATAAGTTTCGGTTGTAGACTTTATCCTGTTGATGAATACTTTGTAGTATTGTATTAGCAGGATTTAATTTTATTTAAAAGAAAAAAAGAGGATTTTTGACAATGCAAACTTCTTCTTCATTATTTTCAATTTCTGGTTTTTGATAAATTATTTTTATATTTATTTTATCAATGAAATCATTGTCAAAAGGAAAGTCCTTGTATAATTCATCTAAAATTGCGGTTTTCATTGTTAATATCTCCATAGTCAAAAAATAAATAAAATTACAAAATTTATAAATGAGTGTAATAATATACTGTTAATAACACTGTTGGTCCATAGTTGAATTAACATTAATGCAAAACTCATTATTGTAAAATAAATCAATCCAGTTATGCTGAAATCAGCATGTAATGAAACGAACAAAAGAGTACTGAAGATAATGCCTAAAACAATATGTCCTGATTCTCTTAATCCAGAAAAAACAACTTTTCTAGAAATTACTTCCTCAATAATCGGAGAAAATATTAAAGTATGAAAAATTGTTCTAGGATCAACCTCTTGCTTTGCATTGCCTGTCATCATAAGAAAAAATGAACACAAGAAAAAACGCCAAAAATAATTTGCAAAATGAAATTCTGAAATCATGTTTTTCAACAATTTTTGTATAAAAAATGAATACAATAAAAATAAACAAGGTTATTATATCTCGAGTCAGTTTAACAGAAAGAAGCTCAAATCTTCGAGATCTCAAGCATAATCTAAAAATTAATCTTATGCATATTTCATCAAAAAAATAAAATCCTACTGTCATCAAAATTTTTTTAATAGTAGTCTCAGTAGTTATAATTTTCATTTTCTTCCTTATTTTAAAATCAAGTTCGGAGCAATATATCAAAAAAGCTTGCAGCAAACACTTTTTTATTAACGTTGTAAATCACATCTAAAAGTTATTAATTTATAAACAATTTTTTGCTATTTTTATGCTCATGTATTAATGGCATATAAGTGTATTTTAACACCTTTGCTTAATAAAACAAAATTCTTCCTAAAAAATCACAGGCCAATTCCATCGACGAATCCTAAAATTTGCTCAAAACGAGCATATTATTAGCCCCGATATGGTGACTGCCTAGTTTTTTCTAATACCTAACAATAATTATTAATATACACGTCCTTGATTATTACTACAGTCTTATATTCTGCAAGAATACTCAATAAAATTTTTAAATGATTCTAATATTGTTGTTGATTATACTTTTTATTTATATAACAGCGTAAAAGCAATGCCTAATACTGTTGAGTTGAATTGAATTTCTTCTCATCTCACCAATATTCTTTGCTTCGAAAGCACAAAATTTGTCAAAAAGTATTAAACTTCAAAATGAAGTGTTTTTTATAAGGAATCGATATTAATATCAAGCTAGTTAATTAAACCTTATCAAATAAAATTTTATCATCATTGTATACAAAAACCGCTGCATAATAATCAGGGTTGTTAAGCCAACCTTTTAGAGGTTTTCCAGCAAAAAACAATTTTTTACATTCCACTTCAGCTTCCACCGAATCTTTTGTAAAAGCTGTTACACTCATAAGATTTGCATTTACAAGATATCCGGTTTTATCATCAAATATATGATGATATTTCTTATCATTAGCTTCTAAATATCTTTCATAAATCCCACTTGTAACAACCAGAGCATTCAGGGGTACTAATAGTTGCTATAGGGGTGCCCAAGAGGCCTAAAGATGGATCTTGGATAGTTCAAATTCAAGATCCATCTTTAGGATCTGGAGAATCACCAACGAACAATATATTCCCACCTAAATTAATTATTCCTTGATTAACACCAATGGACCTCCAAAAATCCCGAATTCTGTCAGCAATCCACCCTTTTGCAATTCCACCTAGGTCTATTTCCATGCCTTTTTAGTTAAAAACACTGAGTGATCATTATCATTCTGTTGAATGTTTTTAGGATTAACTAAACTAAGACTTGACTTTATTTCCTTTCCATCAGGAACTTTTGCATCGTTAAATCCTATATGCCATATAACTTAACTATTGGACCAATTAAAGCATTAAATCCAAAATTTTCTCTACTTTTCTTAATGGCTAATGGCTAACTTAATTAAAGAGTATGTTTCATTTGAAACCTTAACTTTTTTATCCCCTGCAAATTGATTAATTTGATAACTTCAGAATTATTCGAATTAACAGTTAATCTTTTTTCATAGCTATTTATTAAATCAACAATTCTTTTTATAATACCTTTTCTTTGGGTATCACAAATAGTTAATTCTATAGTAGCTCCCATAGTTTTATAACTATATGAAATATTTTTATTTGAATTATTATTACTCATAAATACTAATAAAATTCAATTAACAAGTCGGTCGAGTCAGTATTTGCCCAATTTTATGAAATAGATATCCTCCAGAATACTCTGCAGCCTCTTCATCACTTAAAACTTTAATTTCATGTTTTTTATCTTCCATTTTGAGCTTCCAAAAGTTAATAAGTGTCTGGGAAAAAACTAGCTTCGTAGACAAAAAATATAGATCAAAAATTTCTCTTTAGAAATACTTGATCTATTTTTTCCTATTTTTGCTTTAAAGGGAGTCCCTTTATCCCCCTCCTATTCCAATATTTGCTTAAGTTCATCATCATGAGCATCAAACCAACATCGGTTTCACCTTTTTTCTTGCCTAGTGAATGTGTCCTCCGCATACCAAATACACTCTTCATCTGTCCAAAGACTGGCTCGACATCTATTTTCCTGCAGCGTTTGTCTGTTTTACTTTGAAGAGTGACTTTGGCTTTAAACTTAAAATATTGCCAGCTGGGATTATATTGTACCTGTCTTTGGCGCACGCCTTGCCAGTCTATATAATAATCATCTTGTTCGTGATAAGTCCAGTTAGCCAGCATCGGCAACAATATTCTTGAACTTATCTAAAACAGTCATCTGCGCCAAAAAGGGTTTTAAAGTCTTAAAATTCGTTGGGTTAGGGTAAAGTGCATAATCTACCACATACTGATCGATAGTGGCAGCTTGAATATTATCCCCCGGTTTGAGATGACCATTCTTCATATGATTTTCTTTCATATGTATAAAAGTCGCATCATGGTCAGTTTTAGCATAGCTGTTACGCTCGCCAAATATTGTTTCTGCTTCTTCATACTTCTTAGCTCTAGGAATCAAGTCCTGACGCAATTTATGCCGGATCTTTTTGAGACCACGTCTTTGGCGTTTTTAGTTGAACCTCCAGGTACGACTCTTTAGGTTCAGCGATCATTGCTAGACCTTGACTAGTTTGCACTTCTTCTTCAGTGATTGCTTGAATTACTTCTTTTTGAATTAGCTCATCATAAAGTTTAATTGCACTAATTTTTAATTTGGCATGGACGCTAGATCTAAAGTTATTGATCGTATGATACGAAATATGCCTACCACCAGCAATGACATCATTGGTAAATTTTCTGCTAGCATTCTTTCAATCTTCCTGCCAGAGAAAACCCGTCGAGAATAAGCAAGCAGTTTGACCTGTGATATAATTTTGATACATGAAAAGCTCACCTTTTTTGTGATAAATTAATAATATCAAGGTTGGGGCAGAATATATATGAAAAATCCGCTAGAACTTAAAGGTTCTAACGAATTTTTTTGATTTTTAGTGTCTAGTTTTTTCCCAGACACTTACTTTTGCTTTAAAAGACTGGTTAAAGCGGTTGAGTTGTTAACGACAAAGATTCAAGCACCGTTAAGATTAGTTCAGTAGTTTCGATACTTGAAAAAACTGGTATATGAATATTAAGTGCGGCATCTCTAATCATAATAGCATCTTCGCTTGCACTATCTGATAAATTAGTGATATTGATAACCATTACGATCTTATGTTGGCGAATCTTTGCTAAGAGACTATTAGAACCATTATGTATTTTGGTAAGTACGCTAGTAGTAATTCCAGCTTCTGCTAAGTTATTTGCAGTTCCTTCTGTTGCAACTATTTTAAAGCCAAGGCGGTAAAAGCGTTGTGCTAAGTCCGTCATACGTTTCTTATCTTCATCACGAACAGATATAAAAATGGTACCAAAACTTGGAATTTTAAGTCCGCTAGCTTCATATCCTTTATATAAGGCTTTAGCTAGTTCGGTATCGCGTCCCATGACTGAACCAGAAGATTTCATCTTTGAATCAAAAGTATTGATGCTCTTATAGTTAATATACGAAAATACTGGCATTTTTACATGAATAAAGTTTGTAGAAGACCATAATCCGGATTTATAACCCAAGCTGGTAATGCTGTGACCAGCTAAAACGGAAGTTGCACATTCGGTAATATCTTTTCCCAATGCTTGGGATAGAAAAGCAATGTTATGCCCCGCATAAGGCTTAATTTGCAAAAGGTAAATATTTTTATCAACAATTAAAAAATGTAAGGTAAAAATACCTTTCATCTTTATCTTTTGAACCAACCTAGTTGTGTATGTTGTTAGCAATTTTTTCCCATTTTTAGAAAGATTGCGTGGTTTAAAAATTGCAATTGAATCCGATGCATGTGAGCCTGTTTGTTCTAAATGTTCAATGATTCCGGGAATTGTTACATCTTTTCCGTCTGAAATTGCCGTAATTTCATATTTATTTCCCTCAATAAAGTGAGATAAAGAAATTTTGGCCAACTGATTTTCTTCCAAATATTCTTGTAAAGCGGGCAGATCGTAAACAACTGCAGATTTTTGTTTAATACCTTTACTATTAAAACCACCAATTAAAATTGGAAAACCATGTTCATGAATAAAATCGTTAGCTTTCTTTTGATCAGTTGTAGTAATCAACGGATTTTCTTTTAAAAATTTTAGCGGTGATGATAATACTTGTTCAATTCTGTCTTTGACATTAATATTTTGATTTCCAAAAATGTTAAGTCCTCTGTTAATTAGTTTTTTAGCTAATGCATTGATCTGCTTACCAGAAAATTGCAATAAAACATCCTTAATATTTTCTTTTTTAGTAATTTGAAGAATATTTTCAATTGTAATTGGTTCAAAGTAAACTTTATCTGCCTTTTGATAATTTGTGGCAACTGATTCATCATTATTAGATAACAGAACTGTGGCATAATCATTATTATGTAAAGTCATTAAAGCATGGGTAATCATGTAATCAAATTCACTCGTAACTGAGACTTGTGATGGAAGCATTCCAATGACAAGCACCTTTTTATTGGCCTTTAGTGGTTTAGATTCATTTTGAACCCCAAAGGCATTGTAATATTGATGAGCATTAGGTTGATAAATTCCAGAAGAGCCATCAATTTGAATATAAGAAGGTTCAAGGTGTAAATTTTCAAGACGTTTATTTAAATCAGAGATATTGACATTTGATAAAGCAGAAATTAACGAATTGTTAAAGCCACGTATTTTAGCCTTTAAAAGTAAATGATCATCTATTTTTTCTGTCCGTAACTGTTGACCAATTTGAACTAAATACTCAAGTTTTTGATAATAAACGGGATGAATATGAGTTAGTGGTTGCACTTCTTGATAAGTAAAGCCTTGGCAAATTGCTGCTAATAGCTTAATCAAATGATGTTCATCTGGATGTAGCAAATCTTGGATAATTTCATTACGTGGCTTGGTTTTTTCTTTCTGATAAATTTCTAGAGCCATCTTAATATTGACAGTTGAAGCTAATCCTTTTAAAAAGGCTGTTTCAAAGTTCCGACCAATTCCGATTGCTTCACCACTAGCCTTCATTTTTCGACCTAAATTATAGTGATTACTTCCAGACTGTGTTAGCGACCAAAAAGGCATTCTAATTGCTACTTTGTCTAATGCAGGTTCAATTGCAGCATTAAGGCCAGATAATGGGTCAGTTATTTCATTTAGATGATAGCCAATTGCAATTTTGCAAACAATGTATCCCATATCATACAAAGAGGCTTTTTGCGACCAAATTGCACTGCGAGTTAATCTTGGTTTGATTGATAAAATTTTTACTGTAAACGAAGTCCCTTTGTGCTTAACTGCAAAATGCATATTTAATACGCCAACAATTTTTAAACTGTTCGCAATTTTTTTAGCAATTTGACGAATTGTTTGCACTTGATCATTATTGAGAGTTAACGCGGGCATTACTGCTGTCGAATCTCCAGAATTAATTGCTACAGGCTCAATAGTATCGGCTATTCCGGTGAAAATAATGTTACCAGCATTATCCCGAATCACATTAAGTAAAACTTCATTCCAAGAAGATAGATCTTCTGTTAAGCGATAATGTTTAATTGAAAAATCATGTCGTTGACGTTCCTTTTTTAAATAACCACTAACTTCTTTTGCACTATAAAAAATAATCCGTTTATTTTGAATGTATTGTTGTTCTTTAATTAATAAAACTGGAAAAGTTACCTTTGAATTTAATTCTTGCTCTAAATTATTATAAGTAAAATCGGATAAATTCCAATATCGATTAACAGATATATCGTTTTGCTCAAGAAATGTGGTCATTTTTTGATGACTATTAATCATGAGAGTTGAATCATTTACACCCAATAACCGAATACCCATTTGTTTTAAAATGCCATCTTTGATTAATTCGCGAGTTACTTTTAATCCAATTGTTGACCCGTAAACTGGAATAATAGCGCTAGGTTCTTCCATACGAATAATTCTTTTAAGAAAGTCAAGAGTCATTGGTTCTAGATAAACAGTTACTCCTGCTTTCTTATCGGTTGATATCGTCGCGGGATTAGGATTAACAAGAATAACGCGAATATCTTCTTCTAGGAGTGCTGTAATTGCATCTGAAATCAAGACGTCTGTCTCTGAGACTTTACCAATCAATGTTGGTCCAGAACCAATAATTAAAACTTTGTCTAAATCATTTTCTAAAGGCATGTTTACACCATCATTTTTACAAAATTATCAAAAATTTCAATTGCATCTAAACTACCTGGGGCTCCTTCTGCATTGAAAGCTGTCGCAATTACCTTGTTCTTAGTACTGAATCCAGCCAGTAATTCGCTATGAAGGTCATAATATTCATGTACCATAGGTAATTGAATGCTATTAGATAGAACAAGTTGATTGATATTCATTGCCACTTGCAAGATATGATTAGTATTTTGATCAATTACGGGATAATTAGTTCCATTATATGGCTCAGGTAATTTAACTAATTGAAGTTTTAAATAATCGCTTAATGCTAAAAAACCTAATCCGATTGCCCAAATTGGCTTTTTAGTATAAAAAGTATCAAAAATGGACTTAAGATCTTCTCTAACTTCCTCTACTTTGCCCGGCCCACCAGAAATTATAATTCCATCAGGACGTAAATTTTTGATGTCCGGAACTAATGTATTATAAGGAAAAACTGTAGCATTGATTTTTCTTAGCGATAATTCACGCAACATTGAATGTTTAAGTCCTAAATCTATAATAGCTACTGTTTTACCAACATTTGGAACAGCATAAGCATTTTTTGTCGAAACAGTTGCCGATCTATTTTTTGGCAAAACTAATGCTTTAATCTGGTCAAAAGCGTGTTCGTCATTTGTATCCATAATCGAGGCTTTAATTGTCTTTTCTTTAGTTAATCGATGAACTAATGCTCGCGTATCAACATTATAAATTAAAGGAATATTTTTTTCTTTTAAAAAAGAATCAAGATCTTGAAAATTTTCACTATCAGAAATATTAAGTGCAATATCGTTTGCAATAATTCCCTTAACTGATGGGTTAATGCTTTCGTAATCGATTGCGTTGATTCCGTTACCACCAATCATAGGCGCAGTAAAGATTAAAATCTTTCCAGCGTTTGTAGGGTCTGTTAAAGCCTCCTGATAACCAAAATTACTGGTTTGAATTGCTAATTCACCTGTAGAAATAATTGAAGAGCCTAAACTTTCACCAGGAAAAAAGCAACCATCTTCAAGAATCAAATATCGTTTCATTTCATCACTTTGTTTCTCTTAATTGAGATATGGTTTTGTTAAAAATTAGTGGAGGTTCTACTTCGAACTCAAGCCACTGGTTAGTGTGTGGTTGATTAAAACCCAAACGGGCAGCATGCAAAAATTGACCATGACCTTTTAATGTGTGGTGAGGTCCATATAACGGATCACCAGCTACAGGATGCCCAATGTATGCCAAGTGAACTCTAATTTGATGTGTTCGTCCGGTCTCTAACTGGCAACGGATTAAACTATACCCATTAAATTGTTCTAAGATTTCAAAATGGGTACGTGCCTTTTTACCATTTTCAATTACGGCCATTTTTTTTCGATTAACACGATCTCTACCGATAGGAGCATCGATTACTCCTACTTTTTCATTAAAATTACCATGAACAATAGCAAGGTATTGTCGTTTATTAGTTTTGTGTGCCAATTGCGATTCCAAACTTATTCGAGCATCAGCATTTTTGGCTACCATCAATAATCCTGATGTATCTTTGTCAATTCGGTGAACAATTCCAGGACGGAAACCTTCAGGACTTTTGGCTAAACTTTTGGTATGAAATAACAGTGCATTAACTAAAGTATGATCGGGATGTCCTGCTGACGGATGAACTACCATACCCTGAGGCTTATTGACCACAATCACGTCATCATCTTCATAAATGATTTCTAATGGAATATTCTCTGGTGAAATATTTAATGGTTTGAGCATGGGAACAGTAATAGAAATATAATCATTGATCCGGACTTTATAAGATGCTTTTTCATTTTTTCCGTTTACGAAAATTTGTTTTCCATCAATTAATTCTTTGACGCGAGAACGTGAAAGCGTTGGTATTTGAGTTGTAATATATTTATCAAGTCTACCATTTAAGGCAGTAACTTTGATGGTATATTTATCCGACATTTTTTTGTTCACCTTCATCAATAAATAGAAGATAAAGAAATACAAGAATAATTCCAATAGTAATTGCCGCATCAGCTATATTAAAAATATTAAATTGAATAAAATCTACTTGAATCATATCAATCACATACTTTAGATGGATCCGATCAATTAAGTTGCCAATTATTCCCCCTAATACAAGAGCAATTCCCCAATTAAAAGTTTTACTGTTATATTTATTTTTAAAGAGAAAACAAATGCAAACAATAATTGCAAAAAAACTAATTATGTAAAAGAAGACCATTTGTCCAGTTAAAATATTCCAAGCTGCTCCGTTGTTTTGAACATATGTAAAAGAGAGAATTGCAGGAATTATTTGATGAATTTCTCCAATATGGTAAGTAGCAGCTATATAACTCTTAAGAATTTGGTCTGCCACCACAACAATGAATGTGATGATTAAATAGAAAAATTGCATAGCTGTTTAAAATAACCCACTAATTTTACCGTCATTATCAACATCAATATCAAGAGCTGCTGGATGTTTTGGTAGTCCCGGCATATCTAAAACATGACCAGTAGTGATTACAATAAACCCTGCCCCATTCTTTAGACTAGCACCTTTAACATGTAAGGTGAAATTAGTGGGCGCACCTAATAACTTTTGATCATCTGTAAATGAATATTGTGTTTTAGCAATAATAATTGGCAATTTATCTTTTCCAAGCTTTTCTAAAGCTAAAATATCTTTTTCTGCTTGTGCGCTGTATTCAACATTCTTAGCATGATAAATTTGCTCTGCCACTTTTTGAATTTTTATTTTAACCGGATCAGTTTTTTGATAGGTTGGTTGTAGATGAGCTTGATTTGAATTTGCAAGATCAACTACTGCTTTAGCTGCTTCAATTCCACCTTTTGATCCTTGTTCGTGATAATTAACAACTAAAGCTTGTAATCCGTGTTTTTTTACTAGGTCTTGTAATAGTTTTAATTCGTTAGCACTATCACTAGCAAAGTGATTAATAAGCACAATGACTGGAATATTATAGTTACGCATGTTATTCATGTGGCGTTCAAGATTTTGGAATCCAGTGCGTAAAGAAGTAAGATTTTCTTCATTAAGATGTTCAGTAGAATGTTCAGCTTGGTATTTTAGCGCCCGAATTGTTGCAACAACAACACATGCATCAGGCTTTTTGGCTAAATTTTCACTCACAAAATCCATGAATTTCTGACCACCAAGATCACTACCAAATCCGGCTTCGGTTAATACATAATCACTTAAATGAAGAGCTAAGTTCGTAGCCATAACAGAATTTGCACCATGAGCAATATTAGCAAAAGGACCACCATGAACTAATGCTGGTGTGTGTTCCATAGTTTGGACTAAATTAGGCTTTAATGCATTAGAAAGTAGAGCGGCAATTGCACCTTCAAAACCTAGATCTTTCACATATACGGGAGTATTATCTTTTGTGTATCCAATAAGCATTAAGCCGATCCGTTTTTTTAGATCGTTAATATCAGTGGCTAAACACAAAATCGCCATTAATTCATTGGCAACGGTAATTGCAAAGCTGGATTTATGTTCAACACCATTGAATTTTGACCCTTGTCCAATAGTAATTGAGCGTAAACTACGATCATTGACATCAATTCCCCGTTTTAATAATATTTTGTTAGGATCAAGACCGATTTCGTTACCTTGATAAATGTAATTGTCAACAAGTGCTGCCAAAGTATCAATAGCTGAAGTTAATGCATGCATATCTCCAGTAAAATGAAGATTAATATCCTCCATCGGAATAACTTGAGCAAGTCCACCACCTGTTGCCCCACCTTTTAAACCAAAGACCGGTCCCATTGATGGTTCACGCAAAGTAATCATTGTCTTTTGATGTAACTGATTATTAATTGCGTCACCTAACCCAATGGTCATTGTTGATTTGCCCTCACCTGCTGGTGTGGGAGAAATTGATGTTACTAAAATTAGCTTTCCTAATTGCTTTTTACTAGAAACTTGTTTAATAGTTTGCCAATTTATTTTAGCTTTATCGTTACCATAAAATTCAAGATCATTTTCATTTAAACCAACTTTAGCGGCTATTTCGTTAATAGGTAATGCGTGGGATTCTTGTGCAAGTTGAATATCTGTTTTCATTGCGCATGCCTCTTTCTATAAAAATCAAATTATCATTTTTCAAAGTCTCTTTTCATGATTAGAATTTAAAAACCTCCTTTGATTTAGACAAACTTTATTATAACAAATTTTGATTATTACCAATAAGATTTGTTAAATTGTTACTTTTTTTCAATGCGTAGTAAATAGTATTTTTCTATATCAGTTACTCTTATTCTATATATTTTGAACCAGTAATGTTGAGAGTACAACTTAGGTTTATTAGCAGTAATTATTTTTGATTTAAACGGCAATTTTAAACTCTGAGCATTCCAATACGAATTGAAATAAGTATAAATAATTAATAAAACAAATATTACCATACAAATAATTGCTGGGTAGCAAATTACTTTAGTTCCTTCAAAAGCAAAAATCCAGCTTAAAAAAAATATGATTAACAGCCAACTAAAATATATAAGGCCAACACGGCCTAGTATCACAAAGTGTTTTTTTCTCATTAACAGCCTCTAAATTTAATATTTTATTTCAGAAACTAAATTTGTGTGTTCTGTTGTGTCATATAAAGTTTTCAAATACTCACTGAATCTTGGACGTTCTTGTAAAAGTGTTTGAAATGCAGTTGATGAATAAAGGTGATTAAGTTGACTTCTACTAATATGATTATGTCCCGTGAAATAATTATAATTCATCTCAATCAGCAACTTGTTAACTGGCTGAAACTTTCTGTCAGCTAATGGATCTTTTTGATCTGAATTTTTAGACAAATTTCGTAACTGAATTTTTTTCAAATACTCATGAAAATGTGTTAATACATAATTTTGACGTTGCTTTTTTGTTAAAAAAGGAATCATATTAAATTTTTTTCTGTCATAGCGCACAGAGGTTGGACTAACTTTCACGACACCAAATGCCTGATCATATGAGCAAAAACTAGAAGTTACAATTTCAGTAGTAGGTGTTAATTTTTGAGGGCCGATAATATTCTGGGCATGGATATGGCCAGAAAAGACCACTTTCACATTATACTGCTGACACAATTGTCTGATTGCTGGTGCATTGTCAAGCACGAATCCTTGGTTAACAGCAGGGTTGTGAACATATAGGTTATGGTGCATGAACAACAACGGTCGTAAATGGTGACTATGAGCGTATTCTAGTTGCTTTTTAAGCCAAGAAAGTTGCTTAGTACCAATCTTGCCAGCAGTTTTAGGTGCTCCAGAGGCCGGCTTATAACCATAGGTATTGGAATCTAGCAAAAGTAGTAAATATTGCGGATTCAGTTGCACACTGTAAGCTAATGAATTATTATCTTTGTCCAATGCACAGTCATAGGACAAAGTAAAAATTTGTTGCCAATTATCAGGACTAATTTGCTTAGCGTAAAGTTGTTGGTTATCTTTAAATTTTCTTGCCCAACCGTCAAAAATATCGTGGTTTCCGGGAAGCAATAATATCTTTGTATCAGTTAATTTGCTAAAAATTTCTTGAAAGCGTAGCGCTGATAACAGTTCGCCATTAAATGTTACATCACCAGTAACTATAATTGCTGAAGGCTTTTTTTCATTAGCCATTTTGCAAAAAGCTGTCAACGCAACTTCTTGGTAATTTAGGTCTTTTCCTTGGCTTGTATCCTGTATTAATTTGAAAGCTTTGCCATTATCGTGAAGACTATCAGCAATTAGATGTGTATCTGTAATTACCCAAAACTCGGTATTTAAATCATTTGAAATCATTTCTATTAGACCAATATTGATAAAAATCAACTCGTAAATTTCCATTAAATAATTTACGCTTCTTTGTTGCACTTTTACCAAAAAACTTTTCAAAATCTGGGTCGCCCACCAAATAATATTGACTAAAACTATCATACTTTAGCAAGGCTTCCCCCATTTGCGTAAACAATGCTTCCGCAGACTGTTTGTCTTTTAATCGTTTACCATATGGTGGATTAGTAATTATTATTCCATTAGTCATTTCAGTAGTAAAATCCTTAATGGCAATTTGTTTAAAGTAAATATCTTGCAAAACACCAGCATTATTTGCATTTAGTTTTGCAATTTCTAAAATTGATTGATCAATATCGCTTGCCCAAATAGGTTGTTGTAAAGGTTTGATTTGTGCTTTGGCCTCAATTAAGGCATTTTTGTGCAAAGTAGGATCGAACCAATCAAAATTATCAAAAGCAAATTGTCGCCATGAACCTGGGGCAATATTTTTTCCAATTAGTGCTGCTTCAATTGCTAAGGTACCCGAACCAGTCATAGGATCAATTAGAGGGTGGCTACCATCATAAGGTGTTAATTTAAGTAACCCGGCAGCAAAGTTTTCTTTTAATGGTGCACCACCATGCTCAATTCGGTAACCGCGCTTAAATAAACTTTCCCCACTCGTATCAAGTGAGATACGAGCTGTATCTTTATAAAGGTGTACGTCAAGTGGGTAGACATTTCCACTTTCTGGTAAAAAGCCACGACGATGATATTGATCAGACATTTTATTGACGATTGCCTTTTTGACAATTGATTGAATCCCAGGTTCGGAATGAAGCTTTGAACGGACGGATCGTCCTTGAACTGGGAATTTAGCATCAACTGGCAGTAACTCTGCCCAATCAATTTCATAAACGTTGTTATACAGTGTTTCAAAATCTATTGCTTTAAATTCTTTTAACAATATTTTAACTCGGTCTGCTGTTCGTAACCATAGATTTGTTTTAACGATATCCCTCTGACTACCTTTAAAAAACACACGCCCATTTTCAGTTCTTGTGTCATACCCTAAAGACTGTAATTCTTTGGCCACCACGCTCTCAAAGCCCGCGCCCATGGTTGCGTATAATTGATATTTTTCCATTAATTGTCTCTTTCATTTTAAAAAAGCGTTGAGCCTTTTTAAAAGCTCAACGCTGCCAGTGTAAATTTTTATAAGCCACGTTCTGTTCAAATGATTTTGGCAAAATCACCTTTAGCAGCCATCTATCTTTGCTATTAAAAATAACAATCTAACCTTTAGTTCATTTTCTTAGGTTTAGACGCCCCCACCAAGTTTGGGTTGCACGCTCGCAGGGTTTACCTCGTTCCACCGATAACGTTTCCATTACCGCTTCGTCACTGTGGCACTTTTCAGAATATTCATGCATATTTTAAAAAACTTAGCATTTTTTTCGCCGTGATAAAAATCCTTTAGTTTGTTAGACTAAATACGATCACTACAAGCATCGCAGCTTGTGCGTGCGTGGACTTTCCTCAGCTCAATCTAACAGACTGAACCGCGACTGCTCAAAATTTACACCAACGAAAATTATACCAAAGCTACCTACTTTTGCAACCCATATACTCGTTGCTCAAGATTATATACCTTTCGTTCCAATGCAGAAATTCTTTGAATTATTGCCATATTTGTCGAGCTTTCAGTTTGAGGTGCTTCGTTTATTAGAGGACTATATAATCCTGAGTAATTTTGTTTTGGTGAACTATAACTATAAGTTGGTATAGTATCCTTAACGTCACTGTGAGTGGCATCATTAGCTGGTTTAACTTTAAGTACCTCTTCTTTTTTTTGACGTTGATCGTTCATTAACTCGCCTTGAAGTTTACCAATTTGACCATATAAATCTTCAATAATTTGTTCAAATGTATCATAATCAGCAATTACCTTATCCAGGAACGCATCAACTTCGTCAGGATCAATACCCTTAACCTTAGTTCTAAATTGCTTTTTTAAGATATCTTGTGTTGATAACTGGATATCATTTAAATCTGCCATAAGCATGACAACTCCTTTGTTAATCTTCTCTATTTTAGCAAAAAGTTTAGTTGCTTAAAACCTCTAAAGCAACTTTAGGAAAAGCTTTAAAATTACTTTTCAAAATAATTATCTTTTTGCTTAGATTGAAATTCTTCTGCTGCATCTTGTAAATCGTAAAAATCTATTAATTCTAAAGGATAATCTTTGCTTACTTGGTATTGTTTGATTAACTCATAATCAAATTTAGGTTTACCTAAATGATCAGGATCATATACCATTAATGCTTCATCTGTATGCATTAGCATGAAATTTTGATAATTTCGTAACTGTACCGAACCTTGATAAGGTTTATTTGAAGTAGAAGCAAAAAAGTCAACTTTACTTTGCAATTGCGCAAAATCTTTTTGATGCTTCTCATTCCATCGATGTGCAAAGTCTTCATAGGGAACGATAATTGAAATTTGCAGTGGATATTTCTCTCGTAATTCAAGGGCTACTTCACACGCCCATTGATCAACCCCAAGATTTGCTCCTGTGATCAGCCAATCAAGCCGATTATTTTCGAGCAAGGTGATTAATCGTTCTTTAAGTGCAAACTTAATTATTTCTATTTTGGGATCTTTATCACCAAAAGTATTTAATTCAAAATTTCGATATCCCGTGACCCATAGACGTTGCATTGTGAAAGAGATGGCTCCTTGTTCAAAAATTTTCCCTTTATTGCTATAATGCTAACAGGAGTGAGAAAGATGGTCAAATATCCAAATGGTAGTTCTGCTGTTTTTTTTAAATCAGCAAACGAATCTGAACTCAGAAAAAAATATAATCATCGAAAAAATATTGATTTTTCCGATCGCGGTATGAACCTCGAACAAATGATTAACGAATCAAATAAATATTATCGGATAAAAGAAATAGCAGTTGTTCATAAAAAACCAACTCCAATTCAAATTGTAAAAGTTGACTACCCTAAGCGGTCCAGGGCTGTAATTAAAGAAGCATATTTTCGTCAGGAATCTACAACAGATTATAATGGGGTATACGATGGTTACTATTTAGACTTTGAGGCTAAAGAAACTAAAAATAAAACTAATTTCCCATTAAAAAACTTTCATGAACATCAAATCGTTCACCTAGCAGAATGCTTGAAGCAAAAAGGGATTTGCTTTACAATTATTGGCTTTACGAGTCTAAATCGTTATTTTGCTACTCCAGCAAATAGGATTGTTAAGGCTTGGTGGAAGAAAGATAGAAGTTCATTAACTTTAAAAGAAATAAAGGATTGGTCAGTCGAAATTGAAAGTGGCTTTCAACCTACCCTACCTTATTTGAAAGCTGTCGATCAATTTATTGCAGATAGGAAAGCAAATAATGGCAGATAAAAATTATGGCTCAAACAATGAACGTGAATCTCGAAAAAAATACAGACAAAATTTGCCTAAACCTTTTTGGCAAAAAGCAATTAAATGGTTCTTTCTAGTCGTATTTCTGTTGCTACTTTCAGGCGTTGGAATATTTGCTTATTACGCCAAAGATGCTCCAAATATTAGTCAATCTCAGTTAGAAAGTGGCGGGTCATCTGGGATATATTCGACTAATGGTAAATTTATCTTATCCTTAGGTTCAGAAAAAAGAATTTATGTTAAAGATAGTTCTGATTTACAACTTTTAAAAGACGCAATTGTTTCAGTTGAGGATAAACGTTTTTATCGAGATAAGCTTGGTATTGATCCAATTAGAATTATTAGTTCGATGTTACTTAATGCTAAAAGCAATAGTATTTCAGCTGGTGGATCCACTATCACGCAACAATTAGTTAAATTAACAGTTTTTTCGACTGATGCCTCACAAAGAACATTTAAACGTAAAGCTCAGGAAGCGTGGCTTGCCATGAGAATACAACGTGAATATACTCATGATGAAATCTTAGAATTTTATATTAATAAGGTTTACATGAATTATGGTAATTATGGTATTGGTACCGCAGCTAATTACTATTATGGCAAAAAAATTGGCGAATTAGATTTAGCACAAACTGCTTTATTAGCGGGTATACCGAACAGACCAACATCATATAATCCATATGTATATCCAAAGTATGCAAAGTATCGACGTGATATTGTGTTAAAAGCGATGCTTGATAATAAAAAAATTTCACAAGAGCAGTATGATAACGCACGCCATGAAAATATAAAAAAGGGATTAATATATCATAATCAAAGAAATCAATCTAATCTACGAAAAATTGATGATCCATATATTAAAGAAGCGATTGCAGAGGTTAAATCTAAAGGTTTTGACCCTTACCGCGACAATTTAAAGATTACTGTTAACATTGATCAAAAAGCGCAGAACAAACTCTATCAGTTGGCCAACAGCGGTGAAATACCATTTACTGATGATAAGATGCAGATTGGTGCTTCAGTAATTGATCCAAGTAACGGACATGTTGTTGCAATTATCGGTGGACGTAAATTGCCCTCTACAGTTCAACTAGGACTTGACCGAGCAGTACAAACAAGTCGTTCAACCGGATCTTCAATTAAACCAGTTTTAGACTATGCGCCAGCAATTGAATACTTGAATTGGTCAACAGCAAAAATGATTGATGATAGCAAATACATTTATCCAGGTACAAATGTTCAATTATACGATTGGGATAATAAATATGACGGTATGATGACAATACGACATGCATTAGAACAATCACGAAATGTACCAGCAGTTAAAACCTTAAAAGAAGTTGGCGTGCCACGAGCATCAAAGTTTGCTGATAAAATGGGGATTAACGTCCCATCAAGTTCAGGTTTATCTGTTGCAATTGGTGCACAAGCATCTAGCTTACAAATGGCAGGAGCTTTTAGCGCGTTTGCATCAATGGGTGTTTATCATAAGCCTCAATTTGTTTCTAAAATTGAAACGCCAGATGGTTTAACGAGAAATTATGACTCCGCAGGTATACGAGTTATGAGTAAATCGACAGCATATATGATTACGGATATGCTCAAAGGTGTAATCACACATGGCTCTGGCACTAATGCTAGAATTGATGGCTTGCACCATGC
Organism: Lactobacillus sp. ESL0246; assembly: GCF_003692965.1. Classification (GTDB taxonomy): domain Bacteria; phylum Bacillota; class Bacilli; order Lactobacillales; family Lactobacillaceae; genus Lactobacillus. The sequence goes on from NZ_REHC01000007.1 coordinate 44,122, forward strand.
CGGAAAAACTGGTTCTGTTAAGTATTCTGAAGAAGATCTTGCGCGCTATCCAAGCTATGCTGCTACACCTAAGGATTCATGGTTTGTTGGATATACTCAAAGATATTCAATTGGCGTTTGGACTGGTTATGATAATTTACGAGATGGAACAATTGCAGGGATCGGGCAACAATCGGCACAACTATTTTATAAAAGTATGATGTCCTATTTAATGCAAAACAAAGAAAATGAAGATTGGCAGAAACCGAATTCAGTTATTCGTGCAAAGATTGCGCATAACTCTAATCCACCAGAAGTTTCTTCAACTGGGGATTGGCAGCTATTTGTTCGTGGGCATGCTCCAGCTGGAATTATTGATGATAGTAGTGAGTATGATGACGAAGATGAACAAACAGATACTAACAATTCAACTCCGAATACTGTTGTGTCCAACCCCCCAGCAACTGAACAAAAGAGTATAAACGAACCCACTACTCAAAATAGAAATTTTCAACATAATTTAGGAGAAAAAGATCGAAAATATCAAAAGCCCGATGATAGTTCTGCAAAGTCTGGCCAGATTAATACTGAAAATAAAAGTTCTAAAGATAATCACACAGCAACATTGAACGATAATCATGATCATTAATTCAAAAACGGTGATTTTTATAAAAAATCACCGTTTTTTTTTAGGAATAATATTATTTTTTTAAGTATGAATATGGATCATTTTTGTCTCGAGCAGTCATTGCATAACGCCCAAATAAAATCATTGCATGGTGTGTATGGATCCATTCATCTTTAGGTAATATTTCTTCTAGCCTCTTTTCTATTTGCAGAGGTTTTGCATCTTGAGCTACAATATGAAATCTTTTGGAAATGCGCGCTACGTGAGTATCTACTGCAATCGCAGGTACACCAAAACCATCAGCCAGAACAACATTTGCAGTTTTTTCACCAACTCCTGGTAAAGTTATAAGGTCTTTTTTATTTATAGGTATTTCTGAATGATATTTCTCCACCAAAATCCGAGCCATTGCTTGTAAATGCTTTGCCTTAGAGTGGTAAAGACCTATTTGAGAAATATGTTCTTCAATTTGTTTAATTGATGCTTGTGCAAGATCAGTTGGCGTTGGATAATCCATTATAAACTTAGGCATGATTCGATTAACCATTTTGTCAGTTGTTTGCGCACTCATTAAAACAGCGCATAACAAATGAAACTTATTATCCCAGACCAATTCACTTTTAGCATCAGGATACATTGCATTAATTATATTAAGCACTTCTAATGCTTCTTTAGTATTTAATAATTTCTCAGTTGACATTAGCGATTCCTTTGAAGAAATTTCTGAACTTCACTACTAGTTTTTAAATTGTGACGTTGCCAATTAAGTAAAATCCGATCTACATATTTAAGACTATACGCTTGCGATAAAACTGCTTCTCTAAGAGCCATCTTTATTATTTCAGGATCATAGTGATCAACATTAAGCCATGCAGCAACTTCTTCTCGTTCAATTGGACTTAAATATCGTCCAAATTCAATTTCAAATTGACGCATTAATTGATTCAAAGGACTGTTATCAAGATTATTGATAGTAGGTTTATCAGTTTTTGTAGAATTAGATAATTCATCTGCTAAAATCTTGTCCAATTTTGAATAAAGTGAATTTAAACTGTACTGATTCCCAATTCGTCCCTGCTCATCTGTGATTTGCTCAATTGCTAAGCATTCATTATTGATCAACGCTTGGATTAAATTAGCAACATCTGTTGTTGAAAAATTAGTATTGGCAGCAATTTGCTCATTAGATGGAAATTTTTCACCTTGTTGGTTAAACATTTCCAACTGAATAATTAAAATCATTTCAGCATCGCTAATATTTAACTGCGAATAATATGCAAGTAATCCATTGGTTAAAGTTGTAAAGCCAACGGTGCGATATTGATTATATTGCAAAACGATTCTCCCTTTTAAAAAAGTTGAACTAAAGATAATCTTAGTTCAACTTTTTATTACTATAATTTTTACTAAAGTAAACCTACGGTTCAATTCGGTTAATCATTCTTGGAAATGGAATAGCTTCACGAACGTGATCTAATTTGCAAATCCAAGCAATTACCCGTTCAAATCCCATCCCAAAACCGGAATGAGGTACGCTACCATATTTACGTAAGTCTAAATACCAACTATAATCTTTTTCATTTAAGCCAGCTTCCTTAATCTGTTGTCTTAAAATATCATAGTCGCTTTCACGTTCAGACCCCCCCATGATCTCTCCATATCCTTCAGGGGCTAAAACATCAGCACATAGATATTCTTTAGGATTTTGAGGATTTTTTTTCATATAAAATGGTTTAATTGCTGTTGGATAATTAACTATAAAAAATGGACGATCAAATTTTTCGGAAATAAAAGCTTCGTCTGGTGCGCCAAAATCGTCTCCCCACTTAAAATCACGACCATCTTCTTGAAGCATCTTAACAGCATCATCATATGACAAGCGGATATAGTTTCCTTGTGCTGCTGGCTCTAATTTTTGTGGATCACGATCTAGTAATTCTAGTTCATATTGACAATTCTCTAATACCTGCTTAACAACGTAAGATAAAAAATGTTCTTGAATATCAAGTGACTCTTCTTGATTCATCCAAGCCATTTCTGGTTCCATCATCCAAAATTCAGTTAAATGCCTACGCGTTTTAGATTCTTCGGCTCTAAAAGTTGGTCCAAAAGTAAAAATTTTACTAAATGCAGAAGCTCCTACTTCACCATATAATTGCCCAGATTGTGATAAATATGCGTCTCCACCAAAATATTCAGTGTGGAATAATTCAGTAGTTCCTTCAGGAGCTGAGTGCATAAAGATTGGTGCATCAAATTTAATAAATCCTTCTTGCTCAAAGAAATCAACTGTTGCTTTGTAAATTAAGTTTCTAATGCGCATAATGGCAAATGGACGCCTACTTCTCAACCAAAGATGACGGTGATCTAGTAAAAAGTCTATCCCGTGTTCTTTGTTTCCGATAGGGTAACCTTCGTTATTCGTAACTACCTCTAAATCAGATATTTGAATTTCATAACCAAAATGTGAGCGTTCATCTTGGCATACCGTTCCAGTAATATAAAAGCTTGCCTCTTGATGCAAAGACTTAGCTATCTCAAAAACTTCAGCAGTAACATCATTCTTTCGTATAACTCCTTGAAAAAATGCAGTTCCATCACGTAATTGTAAAAATACAATTTTACCGCTTGACCGCTTATCTGTTAGCCAAACATGCATTTTGACTTCTTCATCAACATGCTTGGCACAATCTCTAATTGAAATTAATTTTGTCATAAATATTGTTCCACTTTCCGTATCATATCAACTTAATAATACCAAAGATTTGTAAAATTAGCGACTTAACCTATTAAATTTCCATTTTTAAAATCATATAAGTAATAATTATAATCTCCTACTTTGTTTTTTGAAGTTATTTCCCATACAGCACGTTTATGATACCATCCTAAGTTAATTTTTAAAACTTGTTCCTGCGACTCATTACTTGTAAATTTGCTTCTAATTGCGGCTTCAGTAATTCCCTTGCTTGTAGGCAATAAATATCCCTTTTTCCTGCCTGGAAGGTAAACAAAATAATACCTCTTGCGACTTTTAGTAACCCCTTCTAGAGCATAACTATTAACGCCTCGATTCGTATGATAGCTTTTTTCAATGTGGGTAATTGGTGTTTTTTGCAAAGCAATTTTATTTAATTCATGCATTTCGCTCCGTTCAGGATTTCCTGCCTTATAAAAAATTGCAATTATCGAAAAATATACTAATAATAGGATAATGATTAATAATTCAATAAATTTAATTGTTTGCCTTGTATCATCTTTTATCATAGTTGTCCAACTTACTTTGTAGTTCTGATAAACAGATTTTTTGAGTGTTTACCGGTATAGTCTTTAAAAAATCTTTGCCATAATCTTTCTGCCAAATTCGTGAATCAAGAATCAAAAATTGTCCGTTATCTTTTTCATTTCTGATAAGACGTCCCATCCCCTGTCTGAAACGAATAATTGCACGTGGCATCGTATCATTTTGAAAAACGTTAATACCTTGTTGATACAAAAGTTTCTGTCGCAGTTTGACATTAGGCTGATCAGGAGATTCGAATGGTAATTTAGCTACTATAACTAAATCAATACTACATTCATGAAAGTCAATTCCCTCCCAGAAACTATCTGCACCTAAGATAATTGCTTTTTGAGCAATTGTAAACCGTTTAATGATTCGATTATTTGAGCCAGTAATTCCCTGAGCTAAAATTTCAAAATCACGTAAACTTGGTGAATTTAGAATAGTACTGTATATTTCACTGATTTTATCAAGATTTGTCATTAAAACCAAAACATGTTGTTTTTTACTTAAATCATTCTCTAGTATTTGGGATAATGTCTTTTCGTAAAAGGGATTAGTTAGTTCTGGCATATCTGTAACGGCAAGTACTTCAAGATGTTTTTTCAAATCAAAGGTACTACGGCCAATATATTTTTGAATTCTTAAATCACTTAAGGCCAACCGCTTAACTGAAAAGTCAAAATTATTTTCACTTGTCAAAGTTGCACTTACAAAACAAATATGTGAAAAACGATTATAAATCTGTTTTAATTCATTGGAAGCATCGAGCATAATCCAACTCAAATTTGCGCTTAGAGGATCTTGGGGATTTGTTAAAGTTACAATGAATCCTTCTTGCTGTAAAATATTCTCTTTATGTAACAAATCTGATAATTGATAACTTTGAGAAATATAGTTATCCAATAGGTCAATCTGGGTATTTAATTCACTTAATAGGGCATCTTTTTCTGTTCCTGAATTATCAGTTTCACTATAAAGCTTAAACAGTACTTGATTGGTTTGTTGACGAATACTTTCTAATTTACGTTGAAATTCAGCTAATTTTGTTTTGAACTTATTGTTTTGCATGAACAAATCTTGAGCTTGAAAACTTAATAATAGGTTTCCATTAGCAAGAATGTTTTTATTGACTGCTTTTTCACTTTTTGCAGTTAATAGTCGTTGTAACTGATTAATAATTTCAATAAGCTCTAAAATTTGTGGATTCAATTTTTCTAGTATGAAATTAAACTGTACATCATTTCCATACTGATTAAAAACACTATCGTCAGCATAATATAACAAATTACGTAAATGATTTAGTTCTCCCCACAATGATTCGAATTGAAATGAATCATTGCGTGAACTGACAACATTGTCTACAAAACGATGTGCCTCATCAATAACCAAATATGGATTTTGCCCCCAAATAGAATCGTTATAATGATTAGCTAAATAAGCATGGTTAGTAATCAAAATATCAGCTTCTTCTTGGCGATGACGAGCTAAATTCCAAAAATCAACATCAGCAAAATTACTACCAACACGTGCATCCCCTGGATGAGTTATTTGTGTAAACAAAGGTGCTTGGTAGCTGGTTAATTGCAATTCGTCTAAGTCACCAGTTTTCGTTTTAGTCAACCAAACAAGAATGCGCATTTGCATAACTAATGTTAACTTATTAGGGGTATTTTGATACAAGCTTTGATAAAATCCGTCTAAATCAAGATAATGACTACTTGATTTAACTACTTCGGCCTTTAAATCTAGCTTAGTAACATTTAATAATTGCGGAATTTCTTGACTAATAATTTGATTTTGTAAAATTTTTGTTGGTGTAGCAACGATTAATTTTCGATTTGAATAAAGTCGGTAAGCGTATGCAAATAAATATGAAAATGTTTTTCCTGTACCATTTGGTGCTTCAACAAGTAAAGCTCGTTCATGAGGGTTTTGGATAAATTGGTTAAGTCTATTGATCAACTTTACTTGCGATATCCGATAAAAAATTTTTCCTTTAAACATTTCTCGTTTAGTCTTATTACTTAAAGGAAAAGTTTCATTAGATGTTTGGGGTTGGTTTGCTTCAAGTATTGTTTGCTTTTGCAAAATAATATTGCGCACCTGTTGATATTGCTTATCCAAAGGACGTTTGTTTTTTCTTGAGTCATCAGCAATTGTACTAAAAATCCATGAAGTCTCACGAATTAGACCATGAGCTAATGAACTAAGAGTATTTAAAGTTGCTTGAGGCAAAGTTTCAAGTTTATGAATGATTCTAATTAATAAAATAGCTGTACTATAAGCATCAGAATCAGCTTTATGTGGATTTATGTGTTTAATTTCAAGTTGGGTAGTTAGATCGCTTAATTTATAAGATGGAAGCGTTGGAAATGCAATTTTCGCTAGTTCAACTGTGTCGATAGCTTTGTTAGTTAATGCTTCGAACCCATGCTGCACAAGTTCATAATTTAAAAAAGGCAAATCGAAATTAACGTTATGAGCAACGAAGATTGTTCCCCTTAAAATTTTAATAATTTTAGGGGCATAATAGGTAAAATCCTTTTCTTTTTTGACATCTTCATTATGTATATGTGTTAAATTTTGAACAGCAAGTGGAATATCACAATGAGGATTAATCATGAATGAATAGGTTTTAACTACTTTCAAATTTTTAATAATCGCGCAACCAAACTGAATAATATGATTATTATCTTCATGTTGGGTACCAGTTGTTTCTAAATCAACTACCGCAAAGGTTTTATTTAAAAATGAAGCCATGTATTATCTCCTATCCTTTAGTCAATTTCAACAATCATCTTAACATCGAGTAAGACTAAGTATTTATGGCTCACTTTTTCTTGAGAAAAGGAATTTAGCGCTTGTTCATACAAACGCAATTGACCTGTATATTTCTTCTTAATATTGGTAATTGACTTGTCCCAATGCTTAATATCAATATGGTCGGTCTTATAATCAAACAGTATTATACCGTCATTTCCTATAAAATAGCCATCAATTGTTCCATGAATTAAGATTTTAGCATTTGAATCACTAAAATCTGGGAATAAGGTTCTGGCTGCTAACAAACTAGAAAAATCAACTTCTCGTTTTAATTGTTTTGGCTTTTGCCAAAACTGTTGTGCAAAGTCACTATGGACAAACCAATCAATTTGTTCTTTATGCAAACTGGGAACAATTTCAGCTTGTAACTTATTTTGTTTAATAAGGTTCTGAATTTCCATATTGAGTTGTTCAATGTCTCCCTTACCTTCATAATCGTAATATTGTAAAATAAGGTGCATGGCAGTACCAATTTCACTACCCGTAAATTTGGTTTTAAACAAAAAATTGGGCTTGGTATCAATTGGTTCCAGATACCGATTAGCTGATGATAACAGCTGGGCATTTTCTAATTCTTCATCTAAAGGATCATTAAATGCCTTTTTAATTTCAGAAACCGATTGATAGGCTGTTGTTTGACTAGCATCTTTAAAGGGATAATTAAAATCATACAACTGCTGGGTTGTTTTATTAAGTAACTCTAAATTATTAAATTTTTTAGAAGTTGTTTCATGACTTACGATCGATTCAGTATCATTAAAATTACCACAATAATATGAAATTATTAGTTTTTCATCATTGTCAAGGGCTGAACTAATTTCACATATTTTTTGCTCTGAATGTTGTTCAAGCTTTAAGGCATTAGCAATTAAGTCAAATGGCGTTTGTGCATGTAACTTATTATATAAAGAAGTTTGACTTAACTCATTTTCGTAGTTAGATGAATTAAAAAAAGTAGATACTAAAATCAGTTTTTGTTTTGCCCTAGTCATTCCAACATATAAAATTCTAGCCTCTTCTTCCAATAACTGTCGCTGTTTTAAGACATTATCAATCGATTTAACAAGCGAATCAATCCGATATTTTGGTTGCCGAATTGTTAGCCCCACATTGTTCGAAGTAATAATATAATTTCCACTTAAATCACGCTTTTGAAATTTATGTTGCATACCAATATAAAAAACAATTGGAAATTCAAGTCCTTTTGAACTATGAACAGTCATTAATCTGACAGCATCATCTGCTTCTCTGGCAACTAACGGCTGTGCTAGATCTTTTTGATTACGTCTCATTCTTTCAATGAAGTTAATAAATTGATAGAGTCCCTTGAATCCTGCACTCTCATAAGAAGTTGCTCGTTCATATAGTGATTCTAAGTTTATTCTACGCTGTTTCCCATTCGTTAACGCCGTCATAATTTCTAATAAGTTAGTTTTTTCATAAATACTCCAAATCAACTCAGAAATTCGGTGATTAACAGCAAACAATCTCAATTCATCTAACTGGTTTAAGAAATTTTTAACTTGTTTACCTAATTTGTCATTTACTGAAACATATGCGATCAATGCATCATAGAAACCAGTTTTTTTACTATGAACTCTAATCTTAGCTAAATCAGGTTCTTTGAAATTAAATAGTGGTGAACGTAAAACAGCTACCAACGGAATATCTTGATCTGGATTATCAATGATGCGCAAATAATTCATAATAACTGTCAGTTCAAGTGTTTGAAAATAATTTTTGGCATCCGTAACTAAAAGTGGCAAATTTTGTTTGGAAAACTCCTGCATAATTGTCAAATTATCGCTGCGGCTCCTAGTTAGTATTACAATATCGCTATATTTAAAAGGTCGTTTTTCTCCACTATGAGTATCAAAAACTTGTAAATTTTCTTTCCTAAATTGTTTGATTCTTTCAATTACCAATTTAATTTCAATTGTATTAGTTCCTGCTACTAAGCTTTTTTCATCCTCACTGTTTTTATCATCTTTTTGGGGATAAATAAATTCGGCTGCCTGTGGTAATAGGTTAGGATAGTATTTTGCACCAAATTTCAACTGTCCTTCTTGAGCATAATCAATACCACCAAAATCAGGCGTTAATATATTATTAAAAATACGATTAACAAGTTTAACTACAGGATCAGTAGAACGAAAATTATCAGAAAGTAAAATTCTTTTTTGATCATGATTGCTTTCTTGTGCAGCAGCATGGTATTTATGTAGGAATAGACTAGGTTCTGCCTGACGAAAACCATAAATTGATTGCTTGACATCCCCTACCATGAATAAATAATTCTGATTTTTTTTCTTTATTAATTGCAGAATTTTTTCCTGTAAAACATTGATATCCTGATATTCGTCAACCAAAATTTCCTTAAATTTATTTTGATAAAATTCACGTGCCATTTGAGAGCTGGATGTATCTTGACTAAGAATTTGATAAGCTAATTGTTCCATATCACTGTAATCAATCAAATTTTCTTCTCGTTTTAACTGATTGAAGCGATCAATCAATGCTAATTCCGCATTAGTGATTGCCGTCATGATGCGGTTGCCTTGCCGCATTATATCAAGCTGATCTACTTCATCAGTTGCATAAAATGAAGTAAAAGTATCAAATACTAAATTAGCCGCTTCTTTTTTTACTTCGCCAAGTTCTTCTAAATCAACTTCTTGTAATTTTTTATTGCTAGGAACTCTTCCTTCAAACACACAACTTTGTAAAAGTTCATGCTGCTGATCATAATTTTGATCATTTTTGAGAGCATTATAATAATTTGCTATACGTTTAGCAAATGAAGTGAAGTTTTTTCCGAATTTAATATATTTTGTCTCACTGAAATCTGTCAATGATAATTGGTTAAGTTTTTGCACTAAAGGAGAAAAAGCACTTAAAAGATAAGGCTTAATTTGCTGCTGCCATAAATCAGAAGTAACAACTTTTTCACCAATTTGATATTTATTATTTAGTTGTTTCAGCCAAGATTGATAATCTGGTTTAGCCATTGCATAGTCGTATAGATCTAATAATAAATTTCGAGCTGTTTCGGCATCTCGATCACCTGCAAAATTATTATAAAAAGCAAGAAAATTTGCATCTTTTTCTAACAACATCTTATCTTCAATATCGTGTAAAGCATGTTCTCGCATTAATTCTGCTTGAGTTTCATCAGTTAAGATACTGAAACTAGGATCAATATCAATTATATAATAAAATCGATGAATGACATCCAAACAAAAAGCGTCAATAGTAGAAATGTTTGCAGTATCAACTAGATTAAGCTGCTGACGTAGATAATTTTGATTGGCGTTATCTTCTTCACTGCTTTTTTGTAAAACAGCCTTAATTCGAGTCTTCATTTCCTGAGCAGCAGCTTTAGTAAAGGTAACAACTAACAGTTGATCTACACTAGTACCAGATAGAATTTCTTTCATCAAACGTTGCACTAAAACGGTTGTTTTACCACTACCAGCCGAGGCAGAAACAAGGATATCTTTGCCTTGAGTATCAATAGCTTCTTGCTGCTGTTTAGTAAAATTAGTCATTTTTTCCCTTGTCTCCTATGCTTAACTTTTTTTGAATTTTAGTGATTAGTTCTTGTCTTGTTAAATTATCAATTTGGTGATATTTATTTTCTTTGAGCATGGCATCAAAGAAGAAGATATCACGATAATCTGAATAAGTTAGAGCATTAACAGATTTTCCGTAGCGATATGGGTTAAGTTTAACTTGACCAGATAAAATTTGGCTTGAAGCCTCTTTGATTAATTCCTCATCATATTTTAGTAATTGTTCAAGTTCATCTTCAGTAAAAACTGGAGAATCATTTCTTGAAGATAGAGTTCCATCCGCCTTAGTTTTAGCATTATCATACAATTTAGAAGCTGTACTAGGAATACTAAGTTCTGGGTCTGCTACAAATAAAGACATTTGATCGAGGTTAATCAAACCACTATATTTCAACTTCTTTTTACCATAAAAGCTAGCTTGTTTTGGCTGCAAATCAGATTTAAAACTATTTTTACCATTTAATCTATCAAGCTGGCGAGTAAACGTTTCATAAAATGCACCTAAAAGCGCCAAGGGTTGTTTACCAGCAAAAAACTGCTGATTGTGCGCTAGGACATCCAAATAAGAGATCATTTGTAATGAAATTCCCTCATAAAAGTACCCCATATTAAAACTTTTCGAAGAAGATTTATAATCAATTATTTGAGCTAATATTTCATTTTTTTCTGGAATTGTTGCAAGATCCACTCGGTCAATTTTTCCACGAAGATTGACATAATGCTGACCATTTAAATTAGGAATTTTCAAGTTAAGACCCGCGACAGGCTCGCCTGATCCAAAACTAAGTTCCGAATATTTTGCCCTTAATGGGGTCTTTTGGACTGCACGATGCCAGTAGTTGACCACTTTTGTGGTAGTTTGATCAAGACAATCAAATAAGAATTGATTAAAAGGATCATTGAATAATTGCTGATATTTGGCCTCATCCTTCATTTTATTATGTACCAATTCAAGTAATTGACTAAGAGCGTCATCATCAACTTCAGCTAAATCAAGTGAATGCTTATTTAGTTCCTTAACTAGTCGATCAAGTGTTTCATGACAATAGTTACCAGCTTGAATGACGTCTAATTCATTTTCAAATCGTTTATGCAAACGCAAGCCATACCGTAAGAAAAACTCATAAGAGTTTTCAAAATAAGTTTCTAACTGTGAAACTGATGAGCTAAGATTTTCACCATATAACTTTTGAGCAAGTTCGGGTTCCAAATTGACAGGTTTATTAATAAATTGACATGATTCAAGAACCAATTTTGTTTGATTAGGTAATCTCTTCTGAGTTAGCTTTAATAAATAATCGACGTCAAATTCAGATTGAGTTTGTTTAAGATAAGTTAAATAACCTAGGCTCGCCTTAGGATTGGTTATAAAGGATAATATCTCTTGCTGGCTTGCTGGTAAATTATGTTGTGAAAATTCAGAAATACCGGCATGTTTGAATCGCTGATAATAAATTGATGGCTCAATGGATTCGTTCTCGGTATTTGTTACAGGATATGATAAATAAACTCGATCCTGTGCTAAAGACAAACAGATACCGAATTGATAATTTTGGTCTAAATTACTTAACTTTTGTTGATCTTCTAGATAAGAATCTTCACCAAAAGTTTGACTCATATTTTCTAAGTTTTCACTGCTTAAAAATCCAGGGGTTTTATTAATCTTGGGCAAATTATTATTGGTAGCACCTAAAATAAAGACCTGCTTATAACCGCTAACTTGGACAATTCCAGTTTCTGAAAGGTTAACAGCATCCATTGTTGATGGAATTTGCGCAAAATTTGCCTCTTTAAACCCATTTACCAAGACATTAAAAAAGCTAGTTACAGAAAATTCATCTGGATTAATCAGTAAATAATCTTGGAGCAAAGTATTCAATAAGTCCCAAACTTGTTCCGATTGCCTTGCTTGCTGTAAATCACCACTTTCTTGAGCGGTTGCTCGCCAATTTTCTAAAACTTTTGTAACACCATTTTTTGTTAAAAAATCAAAAAAAACGGTAATCGCCTTACGGGTGTCTTTTTCCTTTTGCAATCTAGCTAATAGCTTAGAGATTTCTTTAATAAAGAAATCCTTTAATTTATTTATCTTTGCTACTTCATCTGGAACTTGATCTAATCGAATAACACTAGCAGCAACATAATCAGTAAAATTACGCTTCCATAAATTGTGGTTGATTCCATGAGCAAGAACGAAATTTTCAAGTTCGTCTACATCGTGCAGATAATTAGCGTCTTCTTGATACCACTCGGGAACTATTAGTCTTGTTTTCATGATTGCCAACATGTTAGTTGTTGATAGTGGACGATTAAAAAGTTGAGCTATATTTTCAATTAAAACGACTAGCGGGTGAAATTTCATTTCTTGTTGCAAGTCATCAAAAAAGGGGATATTATTTTGGCGCAAGATTGGAATTAAGTAAGTTTCATATTCGTGTAAATTTGGTGCTAAAACCAAAAAATCTCGGTAACGGTATTTATTTAAAGCTACTTGCTGATAAATGGTGCGCGCCACAAAATATGCTTCGGCATAGCGATTATCGGCTTTAATCAATTGGAGAGATTTAAGATCCCCAATGTTATCTACTACTCCTGTCCAAAATTCGTTTAGCATTTCACGACTGGTAGGATTAATTGCAACAGGCGTTTGTTCAATAGTATATTTAAGACCTTGCTGTTTTAAATACCCAACTAATTGATTGATTGTTTTTTGTATAACATAATCATATTCTCCGGGGACACAATTGGGGATAATAGTACCATTTTTTGTTTTAAAGGCAAGCGTTACACTGTGAGCCTTTTGCATTAATAATTTAATTGTAATACATTCTTGTAATGAAAAATGTGAAAAATCACTAAAATAAAAGTCAGTCTTTGATAAGTCTGAGTTGCTTGCCAAATATTCATTTAACTGAAGTTGAATTTCATTAGCAGTTGAAAACTTCTCGCTAATTCCCTCAATAAAAGCATGATAGATAATCTTTAAATCAGAAATTTTTTCCTTTGTTTCAAGATTTAATTGATTCTCATCAATGTCATCTAAGTCAAGGTTTCCAGAACGGACTTGCAAAATAGTATCATATAACTGCTTAATTAATCCGGGATTAATATTGGCTTTTTGGAAAAGATGCAAATGATCACGATTTTGCTCGATTATTTTAGCTAATAGCATGGCTGCGGCAGCATCATCAAGTTGAACGGGTAGTCCCTTTTCTTCATTTTTTAAGAAGAACCAAGCTAAACGAGAAAATGATAAAACACGCAACTTTTCAACCGATTGTTCTACTTGATTTTGTGAAACTGCCAGTTTATTTATTGCCCGAACTTCTGTGGTAAACTTAATATGGTTAGGGACAATGATAAAAGTTTCATGCTCTGGAAAGTGCTGGTAGTTCTCTACTGCCTGTTGCAAGATTTCTTCTTGTAAAAAATCTGTTTGCCTACCGACTAAAATTTTGATCATTTGTTCTCTTCTCCTTTGCTATTATTTTAGCATAGGAGTATAAATTTTTTCACAAACATTAAAGGAACTTAAATAAAATGAAATGTAGTTATCTCGCACATGGAAAAGTAATTCTAATTGGTGAGCATTCGGTAGTTTATGGCTATAATGCGTTATCAATACCGATTATGGCTCTGCATATCAAAGTCACAGTTGAGCCTAGCTCGGAACTGTTGATGAATACTACACACTATCAGGGTCCTTTTTTTATGGCTCCTTCTTCATATAATGGTCTTAAATATGTACTTAAAACAATGCAAGCAAAAGCTGCAAGCACTGAACAAATTAAAATTACTTATACAGGAGAAATCCCACCAGAACGTGGGTTAGGTTCAAGTGCAACTGTGGCTTTAGCAACAACCAAGGTGTTAGATGAATATTTTAATTTGAACCTTTCTGATGCTGATATTATGGCAATAACTAATCATGCAGAAATGATTAATCATGGTAAAGCATCTGGTCTAGATGCTGCAACTGTAAAGTCTAGTTATCCGATTTTCTTTAATTCTCAAGAAGGACCACAAGAAATAAAGTCTAGGTTACATGCATCACTGCTAATCATGGATACAGGTGAATTGGGTAATACAAAACAAGCAGTTAATCAGGTACATGAGTTAATACAGCGTTCTAGACAAGCAAAAAATAATTTGAAAAGGTTGGGAAAGCTTGCTGATGAAACAAAAGATGTTTGGCTTAATCATGATAAAATAACATTAGGTCAAATTTTTAATCAAGCACAGTTGTTACTGCATTCTTTTAATTTATCTACAGCCAAAATAGACCAACTACAAGATCTTGCTTTGTCTAATAACGCTCTTGGTTGCAAACTCTCTGGTAGTGGATTAGGAGGAATTGTAATTGTCCTGTGTTCTGATCATCAGACAGCTGAAAAAATTGCTCAAAAGGCAAATAAATTAGTTGAAAATAGTTGGATTGAGGAGATTTAATGAATAAAACTGTTCGAGCACATACAAACATTGCACTTATAAAGTATTGGGGAAAAGCTGATGAGCATAAGCGTCTACCACTAATGTCTAGTTTATCAATGACTTTGAATCAGTTTTATACGGATACACGAATTTGTGCAAGCACTAGCAATTGTTTTCAACTTAACGGTATTATGCAAACAGGTCAAAGCTACCGACGAGTGTTTTCTTATTTGAAATTTTTGCAAAACAAGTTTAATGTTACCGGTAATTTGTTAGTAGAATCTTATAATCATGTCCCAACGGCAGCAGGATTAGCGTCTTCTAGTTCTGCTTTTGCGGCTTTAGCTGGTGCATTTGCTGCCTACTATGATTTTCAACTTGATCGACAAGAATTATCGCGTTTAGCAAGATATGGATCAGGTTCTGCTAGCAGATCTGTTTATGGCGGGTTTGCAATCTGGCAAAAAGGGACTGATGATAATTCTTCATATGCATATCCTTTAGATGAAGTACCACAGATAGATTTGCAACTACTAGTAGTAGAATTAGATCCTCATCCCAAAAAAATAACTTCAACTGCTGGAATGAAACATGCTCAGTCTTCCCCATTCTTTCAACCATGGCTAAAGCGTAATGATCAGGAATTAGCCGCTATGATAAATGCAATTAAAGAGGAAGATTTCTCCACTTTGGGTCAAATAGCAGAGTTAAATGCTAGTGAAATGCATGCCATTAATTTTACTGCACAACCAGGTTTTTCCTATTTAGAGCCAGAAACAATTAAGGCAATAGATGTTGTCCATGATTTACGAAGTAAAGGAATTGAATGTTATTACACAATTGATGCAGGACCTAACATAAAAATTTTGAGTCAGTTAAAAAATGTAAAAGATATTATTAATCGGTTTGTATCGGAATTTGACAATGTTAAGATAATAAATGCAGGTTTTGGTCCGGGCCTTTCATATTTGGACTAATTTCTAATTTTAGATGAGTTAATTAGTTAGGAGATTAAATTCCCTTGATAACAGAGCAAGCTCCCGGAAAGTTATATATTGCTGGTGAATATGCAGTTTTAGAACAGGATTGTCCCGCAATTTTAGTAGCTATAAATCAATTTATCCGTGTTTCAATTATGGAATCAAATTCAACAACCGGTTTAATTCATTCGAAACAGTATTCTCAAAGTTCAATTCACTGGGTTAGACATGGTGCACGAATGGTTATTGATAACCGTGATAATCCATTTGAATATATTTTATCCGCAATTTCTTATACTGAGCGATTTTGTATCGAGCAGGGTATAAAAATGAAGGTATATGATTTACACATTAATTCAGATCTTGATTCTGCTGATGGTAAAAAATATGGACTTGGGTCAAGTGCAGCAGTTACTGTTGCAACAGTGAAAGCAATTTTGCGTTTTTATGATGTCCCTTTTAGTAATGAACTAGTATATAAACTTTCGGCAATTTCGCATTATTCTGTCCAAGGCAATGGTTCTGCTGGAGATATTGCCGCTAGCGTCTATGGGGGATGGATTGCTTATCAAACTTTTAATAAGAATTGGTTAAAAAAAGAACTAATTCATAAATCATTAACGACAATTTTAAATGAAGCATGGCCGGGATTGAAGATCCAGTTGTTGACTCCTCCTCAAGGCATGCAATTATTAATTGGTTGGAGCCATAAGCCGGCATCAACTTCTCTACTTGTTGACGAAACCAATGCCAATAAAGCAGCTTTAAATGGAGAATACAAGTGCTTTTTAAAATCTTCACGAAAATGTGTCTTAGAAATGATTGCAGGATTTGAACAGAACGACATTCAGTTAATTCAACATAAAATTAGGGAAAATCGCAAATTATTACAACATTTTGCAAAAATCAACCAAATTGCTATTGAAATTCCGCGCTTATCTAAGTTAATCAATATTGCTGAATCATTCGGTGGAGCTGCTAAAACATCTGGAGCCGGAAACGGAGATTGTGGGATTGTGATCACTGATTCTAAGACAGATTTTACGGGATTAAAAACAAAATGGCAGCAAAATGGTATTATGCCATTAGATTTTCGCGTTCATCAAGTTAATTTTATTTAAATGAAAATCCAATAATAATGAGGTAAGATATGTCAATCAGATCTAAGCGTAAAGATGAACATATTAAATTAGCAGAAAAATTCTACTCTCAGAAAAAAATAAACAGTTTTGATGAGATGCACATAATACGGCCAGCTCTCCCAGAAGCTAGTGTTTCTAAAACAATTCTTAGAACTAAAATGTTTGGTAAAGATTTAGCAGCACCATTTTTTATTAATGCTATGACTGGAGGTTCACAAAAGGCTTACGCCATTAACCAATCCTTAGGTAAAATTGCTTCGAAAACTCAAATTGCCCTTGCATTAGGTTCTGCAAGTATTCTTATCAAAGAGCATGATCAACTTGATAGCTTTATTGTTGCTCGTGAAGAAAATCCCGAAGGCGTTATAATTGCTAATGTTAACGCAGCAACTTCTGCAAACGATGCTCAAAAAATTGTTTCAGAATTAAAAGCTGATGCCTTACAAATACATCTGAATGCTGTTCAAGAAATTGCAATGCCTGAAGGTGAACGAAAGTTTTATTGGTTGGATAATTTAAGAAAGTTGCGCCAGCAAATTACGGTTCCGTTGGTAATAAAAGAAGTTGGCTTTGGGCTAGATCGTGCTACCATTCATTTATTGAAAAATGAAGGTTTTTCCTTGTTTGACATAGCTGGTAGCGGAGGTACTAACTTTGCTCAAATTGAAAACGCGCGCAATCAAAGTGACCTTTCCTATTTAGAAACTGTTGGATTACCAACGGTCATTTCAGCTATAATGGCTAAAAAAGAAAAAGTTGACTTTATCGTTTCAGGTGGCGTACGCAATCCTCTTGATGTTTTAAAAGCTTTGTGTTTAGGCGGAAAATACGTTGGAATTGCCAATACATTTTTGCAGGTTTTAATTAAAAATGATGCAGATACTTTGTTACAGATGATTTTGAATTGGCAAAAAGAATTAGCGGGATTGCTAGCTATATACGGGCAAACTGATTTACAGACTGTTTCTTCAATTCCTAAATATTATGATTTGCAATTACAAAATTGGTTGCAACAATTATAATAATAAAAAACTTGTAAGTTAATCCTCTACTGGATTGAGTTACAAGTTTTTTATTACTTAATCATTTAATAAATTCCAAATTTCTTTTTGTACAGCACTATCATTGCTTGATCCAATAATGCGACCGGCAGCTTTCTTGGCAATCGGTAAGGCTGTTGCAGTGGCAAAACTACGACCGACATATTTCAGCATTCCTACATCGTTACCACTATCGCCAAAAGCCACCATTTCACGAGGATTTATGTTAAATTTGGTACTAAGATACTTTAGACCCTGTGCTTTATTCATTCCCTTGGTCGACATGTCAATTGAGGTTGAAGACCCAGAGACAAAATCAAGTTGTGGGTAATTCTGCACTAATTGCTCAAGTAATTGAGGCATTTTATTTTGGGGGACATCAAATGTTGCTTTAAAAATTTGGTCGTCTAAATTTTCAAAACTATTAACCAGAGTTAATTTTTCATAATATTTTCTTAGTTCATTGCTATATGCTTTCCCCTCCTGAGTTAAAACATAAGCACTGGCCAGTCCAGAAACTGTAACTCGCTCGTTATACTTGTTAATTATTTCCAAAACAGTTTGCCAATCGGAATCTGACAAACTGTTAACATGTAATACTTGCCGTCCTTTTGCTACTAGTGCACCATTTTCTGCAACGAAATAAAGTTGATCAGCTATGTTAGGAAAGCGTGAATATAAATTTTCAAACTGATTTCCACTTGCAATTACAAATTTAATGTTGCGTTGTTGCATAATTGCAAATTCACGCAAAAATAATTCTTCATCATAGGTTTTGGCATCAGTTAACCAAGTACCATCCATGTCAGTTGCAACTAATTTAATCATTAATTTAATTTCCTCCTTATTGTTTAGTGCGAAGTCCCTTAGGATAAAAGTTTTTTAAGACTGCATTACCAGTTATTTTTCCAAAGCTAAAAATCCCCTCGCGATAACTAACTAAAACAAAGCCCCGTAATTCACTAATAGTAGGCAAAGCTTCGCCATGAAGAAACTTTATATAATCATTTTCGGAGAGATTGATTACACAATCTTGATGTATTTGTCCAAGCACCATAGCTAACTGGTGACCAGGTTCAAACCGATTTTTCTTTATTATCCCCAATTCTACCCCATTATTAAGAATTTTCAGTGATAATTTATCTTCAATAGCGGGGATAAAGACATGTCCGTTGCTAACACGGCTGGTTTTGGACCAATTAATTAAAGATGTCGGTAGTTTAAACGGTTCCATCACTTTAGATATCCAAAGCTTTTCTTCTTGGGTTAATCTGTTCGTAGCATCTCTATTGGAATGCTTTTTTTTATGCTTATTAATACTATTTTCGTGAATAGAACTTTGGAGTTTTGCAATGAATTGTCCCTCTCCCAAATTGTCAAAAGGCCAAAAACGGAGTGTATTTCTCAAACTAGAGTTGCCGTTTCCCCACTTTGGTTGACCATGATCTACATTGGCTTCTTTAAGATTAATTGGTGATATTTTAAAATTATACTGTTTTACTAACCACGAAACAATTTGCTCATCTTCTTCTGGTGCAAAGGTACAGGTAGAATAAATCAATTCTCCACCTGGCGCCAGCATTTTAACCGCTTCTGTTAAAATTTCTTTTTGACGATTTTGACAAAGTTGTATGTAATCTTGTGACCAATACGTAATTGCGTCTTTATTTTTACGAAACATCCCCTCACCACTACATGGGGCATCAACAATAATTTTATCAAAAAAAGCAGGAAATTGCGGAGCTAATTTTTGCGGACTTTCATTTGTGACAAGTGCATTAGTAATCCCCCAACGTTCAATATTTTCTCGTAAAATTTTAGCGCGAGAAGCGGATATTTCATTTGCTACCAGAAGACCTTTTCCTCGAAGTTGTTCCCCTAAAGCCGTGCTTTTTCCACCTGGAGCTGCACAAAGATCTAATATACGTTGACCAGGCTTAGCATTTGTAATTAATGCTGGAAACATAGCTGCCGGGTCTTGTGAATAAATAATACCACTTACCCATTCAGGACTTTGACTATTAAATTGACCGTAATAAGCTTGTGGAATGTCTGGAACAGAAGAAGCTTGGTGATTATTAAATTTATACTGTTTGTTAAGCGAATTAATACGATAAGCCTTTTTTGGATCATTGTCTAACGCATCAAATAGTTTATTAGCTTTGGTTTTTCCGAGTAAAGTCCGATATTTATCAACAAATTCAGTTGGAAGATTAAGCATTAATTTTTTCCTTTCGCCAAAGATAAAACAAAGTATAACAATAACTGATAAAAGCTACCAGCCAACATATAGATAGAAGCCAGAACAAGTGTTGTTGCTTGGATATAAATGTACGCCAATTAAGAAAGAAATATGCGCTAAATGTTAAAAGTAATTCCATTAAGATAATTCTAATTCCACGGTTGAACAATAAATTATTTAGCAGATGCCCGCTTAAATGAGTTTGTTTACCAGTTGACCATTCAATTATTGCCAGCAATACATTACAGAGCATAATAATAAAACCAAAAAAGATCATAAAAATTATTTCTTTAATTACTGAAAACCGATGAATTTGATGTTTTTTGACAAAAGAAGGTATTTTGACCTTAACATGATAATGAGATGCAAGATGACGAATTACTTTGTTTGAACTATCAATAATAATAACGTAATTCTTTAATTTGAACTGCCCTGTTGGTTGCTCGGGACCAGTAGTCAAATAATAACCAGTTTGCTTCATCTGCCGATAATGTTTTAAGGTTCCAATTACAGAATAATAATTATTATTAAGCTTAAGATATTGATTGCCTTGAGTTTTAAGTGTTGCTGCCTTAGAATTTAACCCTAGTACAGCAAAAGTGACTCTGCTTTTAAAATCGTCAACTGAAAAATAACGACCAGACTCTGTAGGTAAATTAATAACATTATAATTAGACCAAACTAACGTTTGATTGGTTTCATTTTTGTTTGCCAAATGAAGTTGGATTTTATTTTTAGGATATTTTTCTTGTAGATAATTCAAAAAGGCACTAACTGTTTGCTTGTTTTTAATTTCAAAATAGCGTGTATTATTACTTAATCCATAAGCTTCAAGCAGCTGATCTGCTTCTTGAGATTGAATACTGGAAAGTATGCTACCAATACCTAATAAAGAAAGAAAAATAATTAATAATAAAATTGCTTTTTTAAATTTCATGCTTGATCTCAAATACCTGTTCATTAATAAAGTCGAAGCTGCTAAAAGATTGATTTATTTGATGCAACTCTGAAGATTGACTGAAGTGCATTTTATGCCAAAATTCGGGTGAATTAGTTACCCCTTTTTTTTCGCCAATAAAAAGCAAGTGACTGTTAGGATTATATCTTTCCCATGTTTTAACCGCCAATAAATCACTTTTAGTGAAATTAGGCGCCCAAGAACAAATAATTAATTCTACATTAGTAAATTTTTTAATTGCCATCAAAGCATCGAAATTATAAATTGGATAATACGTTTGCCTACCAGTGGCAGAAGTTTTGGACCACTCAAAAGAATCTGTTGCAATCATGTTAACTCCAACTTGGCTTAACGCTTTGGACCAATATCCGTTGCCAGCCATTATTTCTAAACCATTCTTAATTTGTAAGTTTTCTTTGATTAAATCGGCGGTTGTTAAATTTGGCAAAGACCAAATGCCGTATTTAACAGATAAAAACTGACGTAAACTATTAAATAGTTGATTAATAATTTTAAATTGGTTAATTTGTTTAAAAGTAAGTGTCTGACTAATTTCTTCAACTTCGTTTGGTAAAAAGCCCAGTGGCTTTGGCGCATTGGGTAAAATATTTTTGTGTTTAACAAAAGAAATTATTTGCCTTACTTCTAAAGTTTGTTTATGAACCTGTTGTCTATTAATTGCAGCGTCTAGCTGGTTAATTTTAGTTAAAAAATCTGTCATCTTTAATACCTAATAATGATTTTACCATTCAAACGAGAGGATTTCAGTTATAATAAAGAGGAACTTGATAAAGGAGAATATTTTATGGCAAAAAACGTAACTAAAAAGCAAGATGAAAAAGAAGAAAGTTGGGGTAAATTTATTCTAGATGTTGTCGTTATGATGGCAATAATTCTTGGAATCTTTTATTTGCTATTTAATTTTGTTCTTTCAAATGACCGTGTTTCTGGTCCGTCAATGCAGCCCACCTTTGAAGATAACGAACGGCTGATTTCGGTAAGGCATTTTACTCCCAAAAGAAATGACGTTGTTGTTTTGTTAGCACCTAAGGCCGCTAACGATGTTCCGGGGGCTTTATATATCAAACGTGTTATTGGTTTACCTGGAGATAAATTAGTTTCTAAAAATGATAAAATGTATATTAATGGTAAATTGTTTAAGGAGCCATATTTAGATAATAGCTTTAAAAAAGCAGATAATGATGCTGGGCAGACCTACACATCTAATTTTACCTATAAGGTACCGAAAGGCTCATACTATGTAATGGGTGATCATCGTGACATATCAAAAGATTCGCATATTTTTGGTCCAGTAAAACGTGATGCCTTGGTTGGCAAGGTTGTGTTCAGATATTGGCCGTTTACAAAAATTCAAGGATTTTAACATTACTTTTTAAAATTTGTTAAAATAAATTGTAGAGGAGATTTTATTATGAATCAGCAATTAGAAGAATTGTCCGGTGCAATTATTAATTATGAAGTAAAGCATCACGTAACTGATACCGATTTGGCTTTTGCTAGTCATTTATCAGTTGAAAAGATTCATGCAATGAAAGCTGGTACTGGTGCGTGCACTACTGAAGAAATTAACCAAATTTACGATTATTTGGCTACTAATAATTAAAAATCATTAATATACATAACAAAAGCCATCAAGACTTTGATCTGAACCCCGAAATTAAGACAAATTAATTTCGAGGTTTTTATTATGTCTAAATTATCTAAGCAAGACAAAATTGATATCTATAATCTATGGAAAAACTATCAGGTTGGTTCTGGAGAATTAAG
>NZ_REHC01000008.1 GCF_003692965.1 Lactobacillus sp. ESL0246
TAATGGAAGGCTTCTTTGGCATTTTAAAGAGAGAAATGTTTTATGGGTTTGAAAAAAATTTTAAGAATCTAACTGAATTAGAACAGGCGATCAGAGAATATATCGATTATTACAATAATGAAAGAATCAAAATAAAATTAAAAGGACTAGCCCCGATAAAATATCGGGAACTAGTCCTAAGTTAAAGTTTAATAATCTGTCCTAATTTTAGGGTTCAGATCACTGTTCTTGATGGCTTTTGTTTTAAAATATTTACTTCTTTTCTTTAGCTTCAAAGTATCTAGTCATTAAAAAGATATTGATGCCCAAAAATATCAGGTCAATCACAACTAATGTTAAAATCACAATTATTAAACTATGAAAAGCATTCTGGATACCATAAAATCCTGAGTTAATAAATAACTGTCTGAGAAATTGGTTAGCCTTGCTTAATAACCACGCAAGAACCATTATAATTATGAAACGAATTACTTCCATTATCTTTTTACTTGATGATCCAGGAAGAAAATCAAGCAAGGCGCTACTGGAAAAATTAAAGAAGCTAATCAAAAAGTAACCAAGAAATGCAATTAAGATGGCTAATAATATTGCTTCTAACAAAACTGCGATAGTATTAATATCTACATTATGAAGCGAACGTTTAAATTCAGCTATGTTTCTTAGCGTATCAGTATGAAATTGTTTGTTAAGTAAAAATGTTGCACCAAATAATAGAAAGTTTGCCAGAAATTCTAAAATAGAAAAATAAACAACCGCAATAAAAGAACTTAAGGTGTTATCAGCGTATAGTAAACTATCCTTAATCGGTGCTAACCGCCAAGTTTGGTTATTATTAATGTGCTCATTTTTAACACAAGTTACAACATAAAAAATAAGTATAACAAAAAAAGACAGCATTAAAAAAATAGCGCACAAACCTGCAAAAAAATCTTCAGCTTGAGTAGAATTAACAAAAACATGGCCTACAGAAAAAAATGCAATGCCTAACGAACATATAAATTGTAAGAGAAGCCATAAAAAGCAATCCTTAGTTTTTTGTTTAAAAAATTCGGTAAACAGTCGGTTAAAAATTGACATTATTCTTCCTCCCCTTGATAAAGACTCTCGTAATATGTCTCTACACTAATGTTCTTTGCTCTTATATCATCCGCAGATTTATGTGTATAGATCGTCTTATTTTTAATAATCACAATTTCATCAAGTGTTGTTTCAATTTCATTAACAAAATGATCTGAAATTAAAATGGTTGCCTGATCTTCTTTCCAAAGGAGAATTGAATTAATAATTTTTTTACGAGCCATTGCATCGATTCCCGAAAAAGGTTCATCTAGCAAATATAGATCAGTTTTACGTGAAAAAGTAAGAGCAATAATTAATTTTTCTCGCATTCCTTTCGACATTTGCGATAACCGCATACCTAAATCGAGTTTCATAAATGAACGCAATTGTTCAAATTGTTCGCTGTCAAAATCTTGATAGATTACTTCATAAAAATGTACTATCTCATTTATTTTGGTTGACCCACTAAAACCAGTTAAACCATCAGTAAATGACAAGTGCTCTTTTCGTTCGGCTTCACTACTTCTACCGGCAACGGTAACTTCTCCTTGATAATTTTTAGCCATGCTGGCAATAATTCGCATGAGTGTTGTTTTACCAGCACCATTTTCACCTAGAAGTGCCACAATCTTGCCAGGCTGTAATTGTAAGTTAATGTTTTCTAATATTGTTTTATGATTCTTCTTGTAAGTTAAATCTTTAATTTCTAAAAGATTTTCCATGATTTTACTCCCTATTTAAATATCGTGTTAAAGATATTGTGATTTCTTTGTTAGTAAGTCCTAAAGCTGCCATATTGTCAACAAATTTATCTAACTCTTCTTCAATTAATTCCTGTTTAGTCTTTTTTAGCAGTTTAGTATCTTCGGTCACAAAATTACCTTCGCCTCTTTTAGTAAATAAAATTCCTTCAGTGTTCATTTGCTGCAGAGCACGTTGCACTGTATTGACATTAACTGTTAGTAAAACAGCTAATTCACGTACAGAAGGGATTTTACTACCTGGTTGCAATTTACCGGTAATAATCTGCCGATAAAGATACTGTTTGATTTGAAGATAAATAGGGATATTATCTTTAAATTCCACAACTCCACCATCCTTTTTTATACTGTATCACACTTCTAACACACGATGATAACGCACATTATTAGTTTATGCAATATTTAAGTTGGCTTTTTATAGTTTTTTGTCATAATTAACATATTAAAGGTCTAATAAGACTTTAGCTTTGCAATAGGAAAAGAGATAAATAAGCAAGAATATTAGGTCAGTACTAACAATCTGTACACCAGCCATGGTGTAAGTGCCTAAAAAGCAATCACTTCATCAGCTAAAAAATATATCTAAATCCAATAAAGGCAACTAACCCATTAAGCAGGCTAATAATCATCGTTGATAGAAAGAGTATTAAATTAGCAGTTGCGGCTATTCTGCGCAATTTCTTTTTACTATAACCAATGTTAACGAGAAACTTAAATTCCTTAATTACCTCAATGTTCTCCATAATTGTCGTAAACAACCAATGAAAATAAAGAACAAAACAGAAATCAGGGCTTGTATTAAAAATCTAGAACTATTATATTTAGCAACATCTCTATTTTTTTGAGATGAACTTATGAAGTTGATATTTATGTGCTTAAGCTCTTGGTAAAGTTGCTTACTATTGCATAAGTTAGTCTCATTAATCGTATGAATCATTTGACTAGAATGGAACACTAGGATTTTTTAATAACTTTTTCGTTGTTTCACAACTATGTAGAATTAGCACTTTAAAGAAAAAAATGCCCGTAAAACCATTTAAATCAATGATTGTATGAGCAATTTTTGCTTTCTATAGTAGATGTGTATAATTATCTGTGTTTTTCGTAAATCAAGCTTTGCTTGATATAAAAGCATTTTTTAAATTTAATTATTTTGCCAAGTAAGCGTATTCTATACAAAATTTGTTTCACTACTTATTATTGATAGCATTTAATGTAGCCATTTTCACCATAACGTCTACTGCCTTATACATTGATTCTAAGACAGTGTATTCATAGCGACCATGCATGTTTTCTTCACCAGCAAATAAATTTGGACATGGCAGACCCATATAAGTTAACTGAGACCCATCAGTTCCACCTCGAACGGGATCTTCATTAATTGGTAATCCCTCACTTTTGTAGGCCTCACGTGCTAAATTGACAATATCCATTCGTTTTGCCAATTCATCAGCCATATTGTAGTATTGATCCCACATTTTTAGTTTTATCCGCTCTGTACCAAATTTTTCATTCATTTTAGTAACAATCTCTTTGATTAGAGCTTTTCGTTTTTCTAAACCATCGCGTTCAAAATCACGAATAATGTAATCTAAGTGAGCATTATCGACCGTTCCCTTAAAATTCATTAAATGAAAGAATCCTTGTCTACCTTCAGTTTTTTCAGGAACTTCCTCATGAGGTAATTGATTATGGAAGTCGATTCCAATTTGAATTGCATTAATCATTTGCCCCTTTGCTACTGCAGGATGAACATTGACGCCTTGAATATCAAGTTCGAATTGTGCTGCTGAAAAAGTTCCCCAATCAAGTTTTCCCGGTGCCTCACCATCTACAGTAAAGGCAAAATCAGCGCCAAATTCATCAACATCGAAATGACTTGCTCCAGTACCGATTTCTTCATCTGGGGTAAAAGCCAATCGAATTTTGCCGTGTTTAATTTCTGGATGATTCAAAAGATATTCTGCAAAGGTTACAAGTTCTGCGACACCACATTTATCATCCCCACCTAGTAAAGTATCACCTGAAGCCGTAATAATTGTTTGACCCTGATAATTTTTAAGGTTTGGAAAAACTTCTGGATTAAGATAAAATTCAGAATCACCTAATTTAATTTTAGATTTTCCATCATAGTTTCTATGAATTTGTGGGTTAACATTTTCGGAATTAAAGTCAGCGGTGTCACTATGTGCGAGAAATCCCATTACGGGAACATCATAATCAATGGTTGCGGGTAACTCTGCGATTACGCAACCTGACTTTTGGTTATAATGGACATCATTTAAACCTAAGGTTTTAAGATCTGTCATGATTACTTGTTTTTGAAAATCTTCCTCACGTTTAGTAGACGGGAAACGAGAAGAATGTTCATCAGAACGTGAATTAACTTGAACGTACTTTAAAAATCTTGGTAATAAGTTTGGATATTCCATGGTTCTCCTTTATTAAAATAAATCTTGAAATGGATTTGTGGAAACTACAGATTTATCAATTTGAATATTCCAGTTGTTTTCATCATTCCATTGGTTTAGTTTTTCATACATTTTATCTTTAAACAGCTTTTCAGTATAATGCCCCGGATCAACAACTGTTAATCCAGAAGAAATCATATCATGTCCCGTATGATAGTAAACATCTCCAGTAATGAAGGCATCAAGCTTTTCTTTTACAGCTTGGTGCCAGTATTTGCTACCATCACCACAGATAAAACCAACAGTTGAAATCATTTTAGTCGGTTCAGCGGTAATTAATCTTACCATGTTGATTTTCATTTTATACTTAACATAATAAGCAAAATCATGCGCTGAAAAAGAGTGAGCTAACTTTCCTTTGCGTCCAATGGCAATTCCATCATCATCCAAACAAAATGGTTCGATTTCTTTTAATCCCAGTTCTTCTGCTTGCCAATCACTTGAACCATCCTGTGCTTTATCGGAATTAGTATGAATTGAATAAATTGTAATCCCATGTTTGATAATTTTGGCGTACATTTCATTTTGCGGATTGGCAAAATTGAGGTTAACTGCGGGATGGAACATTACTGGATGATGACTAATAATAAAATTAATTCCCTTGTCGATAGCTTCATCAACTACTTGAGGTCTTACATCAAGAGTAGTCATTAATCCGGTAACTGTCTGATTAAGTGAACCAATCTGTATGCCAACTGGATCTCCGCTACTTGCAATTTCTTCTGGAAAATATTGTCTTAAAACTGTCACAATATCAATAACTTTAGTCATTTAGTTCGCCTTCAATCATCCTTATTTCATTTTTAATTCGTTGAATGTGCGTTAAATCCTTTTTCTTAGCCTTATTTAAATTAGTTAGTAGTTTTTTTTGATACAGTAACTGTCCTCGCCATTTTTGATAAAAAATGGCATTTTTGTTTTTTAAAATTATTGGTCCGAAATATAATTGCTCTCTTGTTAATAATTCTTTTTTCTTAATTTTTATTGCTTTAATTAATTCGTAAATGTGCCCTGCTTCAGCAATAATTTGTTCATCTTGAATAAGATAATAATGCTCAATTAGCCACTCACGAACACCACATTCACCAATATTTGGCTCTAAAATTAGAGTATCAAAACTTAAATCATTTTCCCAAGAATTATTTAAAATTTGGGTCATGAGTTTTCCGCCCATCCCAGCAATTACCACAGTATCAATCTGATCTTCTTTAGTAATCGTGTCAAGCCCTGCACCTAAGCGTGGTTCAATCTTTTTTTCAAGTCCTGCCTCTACAATATCTTGCTTTGCATTGGCTAATGGTCCAGCAGCAATATCACTAGCAATGGCAAAATTAATTTTGCCAGATTTAACTAATTCAATTGGTAAATAGGCATGATCGGTACCAATATCGGCAACCCTACTACCTACATCTACCATGTTAGCTAACGTATTCAAACGTAAATTCACTTTCCACCCTACTTTCTGTATACTGAAATTTTAGCACATTACTTAAGTTGTTTTAATAATTAAATGTTTTTTAAAATTAATGAATTTAATTAAAAATCAATCTTTACCAAAAAGCTTCATTTTGAGTTTAATTCAAAATGAAGCTAATAAAGAATAATTTAATATGAATACTTATACGAATTATTTGCTTAACTGCTTTAAGCTATATTTTATTAAAAATAAAACTAGTGTTACACCAAGATATATTAACCAAACTGATGAATTTAGCCTATTTATGGGTAACAAGTTAGTAATCCCATTTAGATATATAAAGCAAAAAATGACCATTAAAAAGATAAACATCCGGTTACTTCTAGTTATTAATCCTAAAACTTGTGCTAGCATACAAATCATAATGCTAAAACATGTTAGTAATAAAGCAATATAACTTGACTTTATCATGAAAGGTAAAAGCAAGATTAGTGTAAATGTTAAACTAGCTACATATTCAAAAATTTGTTGCTTATTTTGTGCTTTAGGAATCGTTATCAGCCATTGATAGGAACCAGATTGAGTAATTTGTGAACCTAAATTACTTAGTAATGGTAATTCTGTTAATAAAATTAAAGGTAAAATTATTAATTGCTTTATGGTTAATGAACTAAACCATGCTGTTAACCACAAAATAATTAATGCAAGTTTATTATAAATAGATAACGGTCTCCATAATAAAGCAAACGAAGTCTTTAATAAACTACTACTAGCCGATTTTGAATGGATTTTAGAATTAATTGTTTTCAATTTACGATGATCGTGAATTAAGTTAATAGGGATTAAATTGTTACGAATTTTATTTGAGTATCTATGAGGAGAAAAAATAAAACCTGCTAAAATTAGCATTACAATACAAATTATGAGCTGAATAATAAAAATTAGTAGATCTTGATGAGTAAATTTAATCGGTTGAAAAAATAAAGTCTGCTTTCCTGTTCCTTTAAAATTTCCTGAACTAAATAGCATTGTTTGCTTTAATGGTTGCCCTACCGTCTTAGCGCAAGTATCTTGAATCATTTTGAATAAATAGGAGCTACCAGATGGATTAATTATCTTTAAAAAAAGGGAATTATAATTTTCGATACTAACTCCATAACAAATTAATGAAAAAAAGCTAACAAGAATTATTCCTAGATTACCTCTTAGAAAAGGAACAATTTCTGTAAATATAGCAAGCATCGAAATTATAAAAATACAAGGTAGTAAAGTTAAAAATGGCGTTAAGAATTGATAAAAGTCAATAAATTTTCCTGGGAATTGTAAAATCACCATTATAATTTTTCCTAATATGATAATAATCCAGAGAATAAATAAAAGTAAACAATTCGCCAAAAATTTTCCACCAATGTACTTAATTTTAGAAAATAAAACTGACGCTAATATAACATTAGTATGATTTTGATAATCAATTCCAATTGTATTTTTTAAAAACAGGTAACTAATAATTGGTAAAAACAAACCTAATACTAACACTACACTAACCGGAACCCAACTGGGATTGCTTGCTTGAATAAATACATTCGGCTCAAGTACAAATACCTTAATTGGACCTTTAATTCTTGGATATCCAATAACTGCTGCGATTAAGGCCAAGATTATTAGAGCCCAATATGATAAGCATCGACTTCGTTCTAAAAATGTAGCTTTAACAATTCTAGTCAAACTGATCACCGCTTTCTAAAATAGCCAGACTGGCATCTTCTAAGCGTGGTGTTACATTAACGGCTTCTGCATTAGGTTTAGATTGAGAGATTACTCTAATATGAACACCATCAATTTCTTGCGTAATAGAACTAACTTTTTCTAGTTGATTAAGAACCTGATTAACTGGAGCAGTATATTCCGAAACTGAATTTGTTACCCTTTGTAAAAGTCCCTCCGGTGAACCTGTATATAAAATTTGACCCTCTTTCAAAACAATAATTTTAGAAGCAACTGCTTCTATATCAGAAATAATGTGAGTTGATAAAATAACAATATGATTAACAGCCATACCTGCCAAAACATTCCTAATAGTTACTCTTTCTAATGGATCTAACCCGCCTGTAGGTTCATCAACAATAATTACTTTTGGATCACCTAGTAATGTGGCGGCTATACCTACTCTTTGTCTCATACCGCCAGAAAAGTCGGCCAATTTTGTATTTCCTGCATTAATCAAATGAAATTTAGTTAGTAAATTTTCAATATTACTTCGTGCTTGTTTTTTAGAAATTCCTTTAAGAGCAGCAATGTATTTTGCAAATATTCAATTGCTGTTAAATGTGGATAATACGGAACTTGCTGTGGTAAATATCCTAATGAAATTCGCATCTTTTTGGGGTATTTAACAATGTCTGCTCCATCTAGAAATATATTTCCTTTTTCAGGTTTCAAAATAGTTGAAATTATACGCAGCAAGGTTGATTTTCCAGAACCATTTGGACCAATTAGTCCTATGAGCCCACCTGAATGTAAATTCAGGTTAATATTATCAAGTATTAGCTTTTGATCAAACCTTAACGATACATTTTTGATATTTAACTCCATAGTCAATTCCTCCAAATGTACAAATTTAATACGGTTTTATATATTGTATTACTATTCTATTATAGTACAAAGTACAAATTGTTAATAGAGTTATTGAGTGTATGTAAATTAATGTATTATAAATTTACCTGGTTAATCTTTCATCTTTTTTATATAATAAATTCAATAAAAAGATAAAAGGAAGTTACACAAAATGAATAGAACTGAAAGAGTAACATTAACAAATATGTGTATGATTAAAAATAATCAAAAAATATTAGTGATTAATCGTAACGATCCAACGTGGCCTGGACTCACTTTTCCAGGCGGACATGTTGAAGCGCATGAATCATTTCACGACTCGGTTATCCGAGAGATTAAAGAAGAAACTAATTTAACAATTAAGAAGCCACATTTAGTGGGAATTAAACAGTTTTATGACGATAATAATAATCGCTATATCGTCTTTTTTTATATTGCTACAAAGTTTAGTGGTCAGCTAAAAGCATCAAAAGAAGGAGAGCTTATCTGGATGACAAAAAAAGAATTGC
Source organism: Lactobacillus sp. ESL0246 (assembly GCF_003692965.1). Taxonomy (GTDB): domain Bacteria; phylum Bacillota; class Bacilli; order Lactobacillales; family Lactobacillaceae; genus Lactobacillus. Next base: position 8,831 of record NZ_REHC01000008.1, read on the forward strand.
AACAAGAAAAGCTTGCATATAACTTTGACCGCGATTTAAAAGTTTATTTTAATAATGATATTGATGAACATTTACTTGATGGCAAGTGTGATGAACTGTTTTAAGTCTAGAAAGGTTTTTAATGGTTACAGAGAAAAAAATAAGAAGTTGGCACCTACTGCAGACCTTATTACAATTGCTACTTGTAATATTTAGTTTAATTTATAGTTTATTTATTCATGCTGGTGGGATTACTACTTTTAAAGCATTTGTTTTGATAATTTTGATTAGTTTACAGTTTTCAGTATTAAATAAAAATGTAAATAGTAAGTTAATTCAATGCAATTATTATTTTCAGGCAATTAGTATCACTAGTACCCCAATTTTTTTCTTTACTTTTGTAAATGATCTTTCAATTAAGTATACAAATGATACTATAACAACATTTGTTTTGTGTCTTATTACAATTTATAAAATTTTTATGTTTATTCCTATGGGCGAATTGGCTATGGGAAATGTTCAGAATAAATGGGGACGTTTTTGTTTACTATGGTTTATATATTTGATTATCGAAATAGAATCTACTTATCCTATTCCCACTAACCCTTTTTTAAAGGCTTGTACCAATAGTGCAATTATTGGTAGTTTAAGTTTTGTTGTTACTACATGGTTTGTGATGAAAAAATGGGGATTTCTTACTCCTAATTTTAAGTTTAGTTCAAGAGTTTCAAAGGTAATTTTGAGTATTCTAATTATTTTTATTGTCATAGATTGTCTGTTTAATGGTTTTAATGATGCCAATTCATTGAACGGTATTCTTACTAACTGGAATTTTAGGGTAGCTTCAAATAGTAATCTTTTATATTTAACTTTAAATGCTTTTGCTGCTGGAATTGGTGAAGAATGGATGATGCGCTTTTGTATTTTAAGTTTTTTATTGAAGTTACTCCAAAATTCTAGTAGGCAAATCTTTTGGGCAATATTTCTTGATGGCTTAATTTTTGGTCTAATTCATTTTTTAAATACTCCTGTTCAACCATTATCAGCTACTATTTTGCAAGTGATTAATGCAATGGTAGGAGGTATATTATTTTCAACACTCTATTTATACACTGGTACAATTATTAGCAATATCGCATACCACTTCTTATATGATTTAGCGGGGATGATTGCGTCTGGGAGTACTTCGATGTTAAGTCCTACAATATTTGACTGGCAATTATTAATTTTTATAGTTTTAATTTATCTCGGACTAGCTTTGTTTCTTGTTACAGGTAAACGTAAAAAAGTTGTCGAATATAATTTGAATCTTCAAGGATTAAATAAAAAGGCATTTTAAATTTATAAGAGAAAAAGTTAAAATTAAGATAAAGCAAAAAAGCTTCACTTCGTACAATAAACGAAGTGAAGCTTTTTGTATAGTATAAAGTTAATCCAAAAAATCACGTAACTGATTGGAACGACTAGGATGACGCAATTTCCGTAAAGCCTTGGCTTCAATTTGGCGAATACGTTCACGAGTAACACCAAAGACTTTCCCGACTTCTTCTAAAGTTCTAGTTCGGCCGTCATCAAGACCAAAACGTAATCGTAAAACATTCTCTTCTCGATCAGTAAGTGTATCTAAAACTTCTTCTAACTGCTCTTTCAACATTTCATATGAAGCATGTTGTTCTGGACTAGTTGCATCTTTATCTTTAATAAAGTCACCAAGATGAGAATCGTCTTCTTCACCAATTGGTGTTTCGAGTGAAACTGGTTCTTGAGCAATCTTAAGGATATCACGTACCTTGGAAGTTGGCATATCCATTTCGGCACCAATTTCTTCAGGTGTTGGTTCACGACCTAAATCTTGCAATAACTGTCTTTGAATTCTGATCAATTTGTTGATTGTTTCTACCATGTGAACCGGAATTCTAATTGTCCGTGCCTGATCTGCGATTGCACGGGTAATGGCTTGCCTTATCCACCAGGTCGCATAAGTTGAAAACTTGAACCCTAGGCTATAATCAAATTTATCTACAGCTTTCATTAATCCCATGTTACCTTCCTGAATTAAATCAAGAAAAGACATTCCACGTCCAACATACCGTTTAGCAATTGAGACAACAAGACGTAAGTTAGCTTCAGCTAATTCCTGCTTGGCTTCTTCATCACCTTTTTCAATTCTTTTAGCTAAAGAAATCTCTTGATCGGCGTTTAAAAGCGGTACACGACCAATTTCTTTTAAATACATCCGCACAGGATCATTCATCCTCACGCTTGATGGAGCCGACATATCTTTTAGCTCGGCTTTTTCAATGTCTTTTTGTTTCTTTAAGGCTAATTTAGAAGGATCACCATTTTCATCAACGATACTTATCCCATTATCTTCAAATTCCTGAACTAATTGATCAACAGCTTTGCCCTGTAAATCATAGGGCTTAACAAGACGGTCAACAAATTCAGTTTCTGTAATTGCTTTATTCTTTTTAACATCTTTAACAACTTCTTTGACTACCTTATCAAGTGGTAATTTTTCAGTATTGTTAGTGTCTTTCTTTTCTGCCATTATAAGCCCCCCTCTAACCTTGGATTCGCTTTAACTGTAAGATTTTCTGAGTAATTTTAATAATCTCTTGGTTATCCATTTTTCTTTTGGCTTCCTGAAGATCATTCATAAGATCATGCAATTGAATATTAATTTGTCGCATTTGTAAGGAATGAATTTGCTCATCAATCTCCTTGTTTGAAAAATCCTGAGGCATGTCTGTCATTTCAGTATTAACTATTATACCTTGAAGTTCGCCAGGAATAAAATTTAAGAAACTATTAGCAGACGGATTTTTATGTATTTCACAAAAATTTAACCAAAGCTCCGCTAATTTTTGATAATCCTGATCGGGAAACAAAAACTTGTTTTCCAACAAATAATTACGTGCATGTTCAGAGTGAATGAATAAATATAGCAATCTGGTTTGAACAGGATCGATTTTACTAGTACCATTTCCTTCAATTGGAGAAATAATATTATCATCATTTATTGAATCTGCTATAAAATAACTAGCTTTATGCTGTCTTGCTGTATTAAATTGTCTGCGATATTTCACTAAATTTATTTTAAGTGAATCTTTTGACACATTTTGTTGCTTAGAAATTTTGTCTAAATATAAATCCTGTTCAACGGGATTAGGTAATTGAACAATTTCTTTGACAGCTTCGTCTAAATAAACAAGTTTTTCTCTATCATTATCTAGGTTGTATTTTTGGGCTAAACGTTTTAAGAAAAAATCAGTTGGTGTAAGTGCTGCTTTAATCTCATCACGGTATTTAGCAGTACCGTATTTTTTTACATACTCGTCTGGATCAAGTTTTTCAGGTAAAACAACAATTCCCAAACTGAAATTACCGGTTTTAGCAAACATTTTTGCCGCTCTTTCCTCTGCATGAATCCCTGGATCGTCACCATCGTAATTAATAATGATAGTGTTAGTGATACGTCTAAGCATGTAAACTTGCTGGTCAGTTAGACTTGTGCCCATAGAAGCAATCCCAGAATTAATTCCAGCTTTATAAGCAGCAATCACATCCATATATCCTTCGTATAAAATTAAATGACCTTCTGATTTTGCCGCTTTTTTAGCTTCTGCAAAGTGAAAAAGCAACTTTGATTTATTAAAAATTTTTGTTTCAGGACTGTTAATATACTTGGCCTCAGATTTATCATTTGATATCCGACGCCCAGAAAAGGCAATGACATAATCGCCTTCATTACTTAAGGGAAACATTAATCGATCACGGAAACGATCGAACATTTCCCCCTTATTAGATTGAACAAATAAACCACTTTTTATTAAATCATCATCTTTATATTTACGTTCACGTAAATATGTTAAAAGTAAATTGTTTTGTTTAGGCGCATAACCAATACGAAAATGATCAATAATCGTAGAATCAAGTCCTCGCGAAGTGGCATATTCTAATCCTCTTTTACCCGCATTAGTTGAAATTAATACGCGATGATAGAATTTAGCTGCTTCTTCGGTAATTTCAATTAAAACATTAGAGTACCTAATCGAATGATGCTTAAATTCAGAAATTTCAATATTGGCTATATCAGCGCCCTTTTGAACACTCTCTGGAAAAGTCAGATTTTCTTTTTCCATTAGAAAAGTAAAAACATTGCCACCTTTACCACAACCAAAACATTTGAAAAACTGTTTTGGTTCATTGACTGTAAATGAGGGTGTCTTTTCTTGATGAAAAGGGCACAAGCCAACATAATCTTTGCCTTTTTTCTCAAGCGTTACATATTGACCGATTACATCTACAATATTCAGATTTTTACGAACCTTAGCAATTGTTTCTTCAGAAATTAATCCTGCCATCTTTTGATCGCCCACTACTTCATTTATTATTTAATAACCAGTTTACTTAAGTCTCCTAAATAACCAGCAAGATGTGCAACAGCACTGAGTTGAGCCAATCGATTATTTTTAACTTTCACATCTTTGTCCATAATCATGTTAGCTTCAAAATAACGATTAATTAGTGGCTGTAATCTAACAAAACCATCATAAAGGTCTGTTAAATCAGTAACTTGACTTAATGACTGAACACCAGCATTTAACTCATTCTCACTATCATTTTCAAATAATTCTGAATTAACTGAATCCTGACCCTGATATTTTGCCTTCTTTAAAATATTATTAATCCGAATAAGGCTTTCAACAACTGGTTTGAATTTTTCATCGTCATGATGGATTTGTAAAACATTTGCTGCCGCCAAAATTTGAATTGGATCTTGCTGTCTTGAAGCTAGTACGGCATCAATGATGTCATATTTAAAGTTGTTTTTCTGTAAATATTGATTTATCCGATCTCGAATGAATGAAGCAATTTCTTCATCTTGGGAATCAGTGTTAGGTAATTTAGCACTTGTTTTACCATCGAGTGCAATAACAATCGCTGGTAAAACCTCATTAAACGGTAACGACCAATTTTGTTTAAGTAAAATGCGAACAATTCCGTAAGCATAACGTCTTAGTGCGTATGGATCGTTGGAAGAACTTGGGATCATACCTGCTGCAAAGAAAGTAATAATAGTATCTAGTTTATCAGCAATTGATAAAAGTGCCCCTACCGTTGTTTGAGGTAATTCACCTTCTGAAGTCGTTGGCATGTAGTGCTCCTTGATTGCAATAGAAACACTATTTTTTTCTCCTGCCAATTCGGCATAGTGCATGCCCATAACGCCCTGTAATTCAGCAAATTCACCAACCATTTGAGTAACCAAATCAAATTTATATAATTCACTGGCCCGGTCAAAGTCTACTTTTGTTTGTTCATCAAGATGCCATTTTTTGACCAAAAATTCGCCAATTATTTTTACTCGTTTAACTTTCTCGGACATGGATCCGATTTTATCATGGAATGAGACGTTATCTAATTTTTGAACAAAATGGCTTAATGGATATTTCCGGTCTTCATCATAGAAAAATTGGGCATCATCTAGTCGAGCAACGAGCACTTTTTCATTTCCTAAAATCACATTTTCTAAGAATTCTTTGTTTCCATTACGAACTGCAATAAAATGGTTAACCAATTTACCATTTTGATCATAAACTTCAAAATAGCGTTGATTATCTTTCATTGAAGTAATCAGTACTTCTTGTGGCATCTGCAGATATTTCTTGTCAAATGAGCCGGCAAACACAGTTGGGTATTCGACCAAATTAGTAACTTCTTCCAACAGGCTTTTATCTAACTTAATTTGCCAATCATGCTTCTTGACGAGACTATTTATTTGGTCAACAATCATTTCTTTACGTTTATTAGCATCAACGATAACAAACTGATCTTTTAGGGCATCTTCATAATCACTTGTTTTTGCTAAAACGATTGATTCACCGAGAAAACGATGACCATAGGTTTTTCGACCAGCGGTAATATCAAGCAATTTTACGGGAATTACGTCATTACCAAAAAGAGAAACAATCCAGTGAATTGGACGTATAAATTCAAAATCATTTGTATGCCACCTCATTTTGGTTGGAAATGTCATAGCTTTAATGACGTCACTCATTTGCAAAAGAATTTCGCTGGCAAGCTTACCTTCTTTTTGGATATGAAGATAAGCATATTCAGTGCCTTTTAATTCTTCGAAATAAATATCGTCAGTGGTCATCCCTTGACCACGTGCAAATCCTTGTGCAGCTTTAGTCCAATTTTCATCTTGATCTAAAGCTATTTTTTTCGCTGGTCCTTTCTTAATTTCGTCGATGTCTTCTTGCTTTTCTGCTAAGTTCTCAACTAAAATTGTCAATCGTCGTGGAGTTGAAAAAGTTTTAATATTTTTAAACTTTAAACCATTATCAAGTAAAAATTTTTGGGTTCGATCAGCCAATTGTTTTACACTTCTAGAAACAACATGAGCTGGCATTTCCTCTGTACCGATTTCAAATAAATAATCTTTAGTCATTTTTAAGCCCCGCCTTCTTATCTTCCGCGCTCTTTAATAGCGGGAAGCCTCTTTTTTCACGTTCTTCGACAAAGCAAACTGCTACTTCATGAGCTAAATTTCTAATTCTTGATAGATAGCCAGCCCGCTCCGTTACCGAAACTGCTCCGCGAGCATCAAGCAAGTTAAATGTATGAGAACATTTTAAAATATAATCATAAGCTGGTTGCACTAAGTTTAAACCAATCAATTCTTTAGCAGTTCTCTCATATACATCAAAAAACTTTAATAAATCCTGCTGGTTTGATTCTTCAAATGCATACTTAGAGTTTTCATATTCTGCTTCTTTGAAAATATCACGGTACAAAACTCCATTGCCCCATTCTAAGTCAAAAACAGAATTAACATCTTGAATATATGATGCCAGCCTTTCGACACCATACGTAATTTCACTCATTGTTGGCTTGACGTTAAGTTCCCCCACAACTTGGAAGTAAGTAAACTGACTAACTTCCATACCATCAAGCCAGACTTCCCAACCAACACCGGCACAGCCCATTGATGGATTTTCCCAGTTATCTTCAACAAACCGAATGTCATGTTCTAAAGGATTAATCCCAAGAACCTTTAAACTATCTAAATAATATTGTTGAATTTCTTCTGGAGAAGGCTTGATTACGACCTGAAATTGATGGTGCTGGAATAAACGATTAGGATTGTCACCATAGCGACCATCTGCAGGTCGTCTTGAAGGCTCTACATAGCAAGCAGCCCATGGTTCCGGTCCAACGGCGCGTAAAAAAGTATATGGACTCATTGTTCCTGCCCCTTTTTCAACATCGTAAGAAGGCATTACCATGCAGCCTTTAGATGACCAAAATTCTTCCAATTTAAAAATCATATCTTGAATAGTTAATTTTTTCTTTGCCATTTTATATCCTTCCTGCATAAGGCCATAAAAAAAGCCTATGCAAAACTTGCATAGGGACGATTTAATCGCGGTTCCACCCTAATTCAGGGATGTTTTGTTTATTATTCCCTGCTCTTAATTAAATTGACTAGAGGTGCCTTTTCCCAGATGTCCTCACACTATCTGACACTCGCTTAACTGGTACTTTTTTAAATCCTCATCCTCATCAAAGTACAATAATATTTTATCATAATAACTATGTGAGCTAAAGGCTTAGGGCAATAAATTTAACTCATCAAGAAATTTTTTAGTCTTTAAATTTAAATCAATTGTTTCTTGATAAATTTGATCAATTGCCCGACGAGTTGCTTTTTTGGTATCTTTATTAATTGTAATGGTGCCTAATCGTTGAAATGGTACTAATCCAATTGTTCTTAAAACGGCGGTTTGCTTAGGTTGAAGATGGAGTCTGTGAGCATCCGTGTAAAAATGTTGCTTACAAAGAATACCACCGTACTTAATTGAGTAGTCAAACTCGCCATTTTTTTCCCCACAAACAACACATTTATGAAGCTCTGGTTCAACTCCATAAGCTGCTAACAATTGCATTTGTACAATTTGTGAAATCATTTCTGGATCAGATTGTTCGACGATTTTTTGTAAAGCAAATTCAGCAAGATCATAGTATTTACCCACATTTTGATATTCGACAAATGCATGGTCAATTAAATCCAAAATAAATGAGGCATAAGCATTCATTGTCAAATTGTTAAATATCCCATCAAATTGTTGTATGTTTTTGTAGGTTCGCAAGTTACTAATTCCCTGCCCAGTGGTCGAGATGACATAAGTACCGTGGGAAAAGTTAAGTAGAGCTGCTCCTAATTTTGACTTAGGTTTAAGTGCCCCATGAGCAATCATTGTTAAGATCCCGTTTTTTTGGGTTATGATCTTAGCCAATAAATCAGCTTCATTGTATTTTTGCCGTTTAAAAATAATTCCCTGAACTTCGATCAGTTCGTGTGACATGGTTTAAGATAAATCCTTTTTGTTGTATCCAATCTGTTTTAAAAATCGCGGATCAGACCGCCAATTTCGTTGAACTTTTACCCATAAATGAAGGTTTACCTTTTCTCCGAGTAACTCTTCAATTTGTTTACGAGAATTAATGCCAATTTGCTTAAGCATTTTCCCACCTTTGCCAATGATGATGCCCTTTTGACCACTCTTTTCAACGTAAATTGTAGCTTCAATCTGGAGTTTGTTATTTTCGTGCTGATTCATTTGTTCAACCCAAACTGCTGCAGCATGAGGAACTTCTTCGTCTGTTAAATTTAGCAATTGCTCACGAATTAATTCAGCAACCATAAAGTATTCCGGTCTGTCTGTGATTTGTTCTGCGTCATAGTATGCAGGTCCTTTGGGAAGATACTCATGCAAAACTTGTGTTAAATCCGAAATACCAATTCCTTGAGTTGCAGAAATGGGAAGATATTCTTTGAAAATGTTTAACTGGCGATATTCATCAATTATTTCTAATAGATCATTTGGGTTTACACGGTCTACTTTATTAATTAACAGAAATACTGGTATTTTTACTTGTTTTAGCAGATTTACAATATAAGCATCACCCTTGCCCATCTTTTCTGGTTCGACCATAAATAATATTAAATCCACATCGTTTAAACTAGATATACTAGCCTTATCCATGTAATCGTCAAGATCACCATGTGGCTTAAAAATACCTGGAGTATCAACAAAAACCACTTGCATATCATCAGTTGTATAAATGCCAGAAATTTTATTTCGGGTTGTTTGTGGTTTATTCGAAGTTATTGCAACTTTTTGACCAACTAAATAATTCATTAACGTTGATTTACCAACATTTGGTCGACCTAAAAGGGCCACAAACCCTGATTTGTTTTGTGTGTTGCTGGTCATTACTTACCCCTGCCTTCATCTAATTGATCTGGATATAGTGGTAATCCATAATCCTCTAAAACTTTACCTTGAATACCAAACATTACTTTTGCTTCCGCAGGTTTAATATGGTCATAGCCATTAAGATGTAAAAAGCCATGAACTAAAGTGTAACCAAATTCTCGCCGCCATCCAGTTTCGTATTCCTCGCTGTGACGCTTAATAACACTAGGACACATGATTAAATCACCAATATCTTCACAAAAATTGGGATCTGAGGCAAATGCTTCTAAATCTACTTGATCATCGCCATCCTCAATTGCAAAAGAAATGACATCGGTTGGTCGATTTTTGCTGCGGTATTTACGATTAATTTCTTGGCTACGATTTTCGTCAACAAAACTAATACTCATTTCCAAGTTGTTTTTTTTAGCAATTTCTTTTTTTGCAAGTAAAAGCAACTTGGAAATCCACTTTGTCCAATCAAACTCTGTATTTTGCAAAAATTGCACTTCATCATTATATGTGATATTGATTGAACTCATTAAGTTCGGTCTTCTCCTTTTTCATAAGCATTAATAATTTTAGCAACAACAGGATGACGAACAACGTCATTGGCAGAAAAATCAACAAATTTAATTTGATCAATATTCTTTAAAATATGTTTTGCATCAATTAGTCCACTTCGTTGACGTCCGGGCAAATCTACTTGAGTCATGTCTCCATTAACAATCATCTTGGAATTAAAGCCTAATCGTGTAAGAAACATTTTCATTTGTGCATCCGTTGTGTTTTGTGCTTCATCAAGAATAATAAAGGCATCATCAAGTGTTCTTCCGCGCATGTAAGCAAGCGGGGCAACTTCAATTACACCCCTTTCCATCAAGTGATCGGTTGTATTGGTTCCTAAAATTGAGTAGAGCGAATCATATATTGGACGTAAATATGGATCAACCTTTTCCTTTAAATCGCCGGGTAAAAATCCTAATGATTCTCCTGCTTCAATAGCTGGTCGAGTTAAAACTATTCGTGAAACTTCACCTTTTTTAAATGCTGCAACAGCACAAACAACAGCAATAAAAGTCTTACCTGTACCGGCAGGTCCAATACCAAATACGACATCATGCTGTTCAATTGCTTCAACATAGTTTTTCTGACCTATATTTTTAACTCTAATCGGTTTGCCTTTAGCATCCCGAATTAAAATTTTTTTATATAAATCCGGAAAATATTCAATCGTTCCTTTATCAGCCATCTTCATCGCACTAACAATATCGGGTGCGCTAATATTAATATCAGCACTAACCAAATTGTCTAAAGCTTCTAAGACGGCAATAACTTTGCTAATTTGGCTTTCGCTACCGTCAATCATAACTTGGTTTCCAGTATCAGTTATACTAACGTCATAACCATTAGCCAATAAATCAAGGTTATGATCATTAACACCTACTAGTTTTTGGATGTTTTCTGGTTTTTTTGGAATAAAATTGGTTTGAGCCAAATTAACTATACTCCTTTTCTCGTCTAGCTCAATTGAGCTTTGACCGCATTAGCAGCCATTTTACCATCAGCTCTACCTTTAATTTTCGGCATTATGACTTTCATTACCTTGCCAAAATCAGCTTTGTTACTAGCATGCACTTCATCAATTGATTCTTTAACGATTTTTTGTAGCTCTTGCTCAGAAAGCTGCTCGGGTAAATAACTTTCAATAATTCTTAACTCCGAACGAGTTTCATCAACTAAATCATCACGCTTTGCCTTCTCAAATTCTGCAATTGATTCCTCACGTTGTTTTTTTTCACGATTTAGAATAGTTAATTCTTCGTCTGGTGTTAGCTCATGACCAACTTCTATTTTTTCATTCATTAAAGCAGCTTTGATCATCCGAACAGTATTTAACTTAACTTTGTCACGCGACTTCATTGCAGTTTTCATATCAGTCATAATTTGTTCTGCTAAACTCAACTTAATTACCTCTTTCTAAACAATGTCTACTTAGATTATAGCAAATCTTTAGTTCAGTATAAAACAAATAAAAGATTATTTAACATAAAAAAACAACTTTAATCAAGGGATCAAAGTTGTTTTTTATTATTAATTAATAATGCTTACGTTTACGAGCTGCTTCAGATTTAAGCTTTCTACGTACACTTGGCTTTTCATAAAATTCGCGTTTACGGTATTCTTGTAAAGTACCACTTCTAGAAACGGAACGTTTGAAACGACGAAGAGCATCATCAATAGACTCGTTTTCGTGAACGACTGTCTTTGCCATATGTGATCCCTCCTTCCATTTCTTGACGTTACCGTCATGCATTTATTTAAATTATATCAAACCATTGTAATCGGTCAATACAAACATGCAATATTTTTTAAAATTATTTTTCATCATCGCAGTTTAACTTTAATTAATTTATACTAAATATGTTAAAGATTTCAGTTAAATTGTATAATTTAAGTAAAAAGGAGTTCAATATGGTTGAAGAAGCATCCAAAAAAGAAGTTAATATCGTAATTATTTCTGATTCTGCTGGTGATACAGCTTTTAATAATGCTGTAGCTGCAACTGCTCAATTTCCAGATATTAAGTTTAATTACAGACGTTACCCATTCATTTATACAATGGATAAGTTGAAGGAGACTTTTAATGAAATAGAAAGCTTTCCTAATCTTGTGTTAATTTATAGTTTAGTCAAAGCTGAGATGCAGTTAGCAGTAATTCGCTTTGTTAGAGAGCATCAGATTGCAAGTCATGATATTTTATCACCTGCCATGGAGGTAATTCAGAAAGTTACGGGTGTTAGACCAACCGAAAAAATTGGTGCGCAACATAAAATGAATCAAAAATACTTTGATAGAATTTCAGCTATGGAATTTGCAGTAATGTATGATGACGGAAAAGATCCTAAAGGATTTTTGGAAGCTGATGTTGTTTTACTTGGGGTTTCTAGAACTTCTAAAACACCGTTATCTCTTTTCTTGGCTAATAAGAACTTAAAAGTAGCTAATCTTCCTCTAGTTCCTGATACTCATATTCCAAAGGAAATTTATCAAATTGACTCCAAAAAAATTATTGGTTTAACTAATGATTTATCAGTTTTAAATGAAATAAGACGGCAAAGAATGATTTCCTATGGGCTTAATCCTGATACTGCTTATTCAAACACTGATGCAATAAAAAAAGAACTGGATTCTGCTCAGAAATTATATGATCAACTTGGTTGCTTCGTCATTAATGTGGCAAATCGCTCAATCGAAGAAACGGCAGCTCTAATTATGAATCATCTAGGGATTGAAGAATAACAAACAGGAATTGTCTTATTAGTATCTGTTTGTGGTTAAATAAGAACTAGGAAGAAAGAGGTTCTAACAATGGTTGATAAAGAAACAAACTCAAATTATCAAACAGCTATTTTTGCTGGTGGATGTTTTTGGTGCATGGTAAAGCCATTTGACACCCTGCCGGGTGTTAAACGGGTTATTTCAGGTTACACTGGTGGACATGTAGTTAACCCCACATACGAACAAGTTGCAAGTGGTACTACCGGTCATACAGAAGCTGTTGAAATCACTTATGATCCAAAGTTAATGTCATATGAAAAGCTACTGGACTATTATTGGCAAGTAACCGATCCAACCGATGCATCGGGACAATTCCAAGATCGAGGTGATAATTATCGCCCGGTAATTTATTATAATTCTCCCCAACAAAAAGTAGCTGCAGAAAAATCAAAGCATGATCTTCAAGCAAGTGGTAAATTTGCTGAACCAATCGTAACAAAGATCGAGCCGGCAACCGCTTTTTATCCTGCTGAAGAATATCATCAGAATTTTTACAAAAAAAATCCTGGTCGTTATGCTTTAGAAGAGTCTGGTGGCCGTGAAGCTTTCATTGAAAAAAACTGGAAAAAGTAATCCTTTAGCCAAATAGAAAGAACGCAATCTACATTTTTGATTTTTTGCGTTCTTTTTGCTTTTATAAATATATAACTAGCTATTAAGCTAGGTCTTGAGTGGTTATTTATTAGTCACCAAATCTTTCATCAATGATTGCAGCTGTTTCTGCTTCACTAATCATATTTCCTTTAATTGCTGCTGACAACCAAACATGTTCAATTCTAATATTTTTTCTAATTGCTTAATTTCCAATGCTGATAAAAAAACGGAATGAATCCATGATATTATCATAATCTCGTTTTGATAATAAAACGGCATCATTTTCAGTATCATCACGATTAGTAACTAACAATGCAGTAGAATCTTCGTTAACTTCAAGGATATAGTGTTTAAGATTTCTCCTAAACTCAGTATAAGAAACAGCTTCCATATGTTGAACCTCCGTTTCTATACATTGAACACTTAAAAATATATATGAGCAAGCGGAACCTTAAACTATTTCTTAAAAATCTTGTTTATCTTGTCCTTAACTTTTTCTTTCTTTGTTGCTAAAAAAACATTACTTTGTAGTAATGTTTTTTTATTTTTACTCTTCGTAAAAATAGCGTTGTTAATAATTAGCTACGATTTATAATTGATAAACAATGCTAGTACCAAAATTAGCTACTAACTTTCCTTTTTCTAGCTAGTTAACCTCTTTTCATCTATTAAGAACATTACAGTGCAGTAAATTATCATTATTAAAGTTACGCTAATTGTAACCCCTAAACTAACATTACTTGGTGCTGATTCACGTAAAAAGTCAATCGGTGAATAACTAACAAAGTCTGGTAAATAAAAAACACTATTCAATAAGAAAATTAATATTTGCAATATTAAGCCTGAACACACCGCAACAAACTGATTTTTAATCCAAATAGATGTTGACGTAACTTGCATCGCAAATAATCCACCCCAAAAAGATGCAAAACAAATGGCAATAAGTGCATGGACAAACGGATGAGAATAATAAAGGGCAACAAACATTGTATTAAATGAAGCAACCCTGATATTATAATTTATTAAATTATCCGGTTTAATATTGGGAACAATCATAAACCATGCCAAAAAGTTAATAATTAAAGGGATGGCGATGACAATTGCTCCCATGCAAAAAGCTAAACCAGCATAACTACATATAACTTTTCTAATTGGTCTTTGTAATTTAATCTTAAATAGCAAACCGCTGTTTAAATCTTCTTTTAATAAGATGGAAGCTGGTAAACTGGCAATTAATGGCAATAATAGATAGAAAATTTTGGGAAAAATGGTAAATGGATCTATCCCTAACCATCGAGTATATGGCGAATCTTCTGGATATACGGATAATATAAGGTTTAAAGGTAAGAACTGTAATAAATTAATTATTATTCCAATAATTATGGCCCAAAAAAGCCAACGTTTATTCATTCGTGACCATAAGAATTTCATATTGTACTCCTTTTTTTATTCCAACAACAATGAATATTTAAGATAATAGCTTTTATCCGGAACTAAAAAACTAAAGCGAAGTTTTTGCTCTCGCTTTTTATATAAAGATCTAGGAACCGTGAAATAGACAATGTATTTTCTATTGGTATTAATGAAATGAGGATTTCTTACTATTTTTAAAATTATTGAATGATTGGAACTATCTAAAATTTGGGACGGAACATTATTGTTAACGTAGGGAACGTTAAGAAACATATTACATGAAAAATCAGTATCTTTAGTCCATTTACCATAATATATTCCATAATAAGCTGGTCCCGTTTGTTGAAGCAATAGTTGGATTTTGACCTTTACTTCCGCCTTACTTTTAACAAGCTTAGTGCTATTAACAACAAAATTAACATTCGGTGCATGAACTAATTCGTGTCGTTTAAAAAATCTTTCTTCTTTTATTCCTCTTAATTGCGGACGAGCATTGACTTGTTGGTAACGCTTATATCCAATAAATGCAGATATTAAGCAAAAGACTAAAATTAGAGAATAAAGTATTCTTTTATTTTTCATAAGTTATTGTGCCTTCTTCTACATTCAAACGACTTGTAGCAACTTGGTCAATAAATTGAAGGTCATGTGAAGCAATGATAAATGTAGTTCCCCGTTGGTTACAAGACTTTATCAAATCGACTAACTTAAGAATACTTTTTTGATCTAATGCGTTTGTAGGTTCATCTAGTATGATTAACGGGTATTCACCAAGAAACGCTTGTGCAATTCCTAACTTTTGTTTCATTCCTAGAGAAAATTTTTTGACCTTTTGCTTAGGAAATCTGTTGAGATCAAAATATTGAAGCAAGTCATTTATTTGTCCTATTGGAATGCTAGGATCCAATTTAATTAGTAATTCTAAATTTTTATAAGCAGTAAAATCTTCAATTAAACTTGGCTTTTCTATTAAAATACCTGCTTTAACAGGAAATGGCTTATTAGGTAGCACCTGTTGCTGATTTACTAAGACGGAGCCTGTTACTTTAATTAGACCGAGAAGAGCTTTTAAAATTAAAGTTTTACCGGATCCATTAATGCCCTCAAGAACCGTAATGCTATTTTGATGAATATTGGCATTGATATCATGTAAAAGTGGCTGCTTTTTAATTACTTTGCCTACTTGCTTTAATTCAATAAAACTCATTCATTTTCTCCTTAAAGTTAAATTTGGGTAATAAATAAACTTCGTGCGATTATTAAAAATCTTTCTGCTTAATACCTATTTTCAACAATTTATAAAAAAGACCGATTAGAATAGTTACAATTATTATTCTTAGAAAAATATCTTTACCTGTATTAGGTACAACAAAGTCATAAAACAATGATATTTGTTGAGAGTCCTGTAGTCCTTTCGATAAGCAACTAATACCTAAACAAATAAAGAACGCCATAATTTTATTTTGTAAATAAAAATAAAAAATTGCAGCAATTATAGCAAAAGCCAAACAACTAAGCCACATAAAAATGCTGCGGATAAGCAGCGAAAACCAGATTTCTTTTAGAAGTATACGATATTTTCCTAGCAGGATAACCATTAGGTTAACAATCATCCAGCTAGTCTCCATTAACAAATAAGGAAATAATATTCGGTAAAGAGCTTGAAAAAAAATCACGTTTCTAGTTTGGCATCTTAAAATATCTCCATTTTTAAAATTGAAAGTTGTTAAAATAATCATTATTAAAAAAGGAACAAGACAAAATGCCATCTGGTCAGTTGACAAAACTGCAAGCATTAAACTGTCAACAGAGAATTTAGAAAATTTTAGCTTTTGATATGTAACAAGACCTACCAAGACGGCAATTAAACAGGTTAAAAAATAATTTTTATAATATTTTTGACTAAGTTGATATTCATGTTTTATTACATTAGAAATCATTTATATTTTCCCCAAATACTATAAATCGCTTACAATGTCAAAATACAATATAGCAAATTACTCTTTATCTAGCAAACGCGTCAATGAATCCAGCTTTTTTAAGTAATAAATTTATATCTAAATAAATACCTTACTAATAGGATTTTTCTATTGGGTTTAAGCTACTCTTTTGTTACACTGAATTAAGTTTATTAATTATATTTTAGCAAAAAGGATAAGGAATAAATGGATCGACTTGATAGTTTTAACAGAAGATATAGTCTACTTTCAAAAATTTCTGCGGCATTTTTCTATTCCATTGCTGTTGCTGTAGCTTTAAATTTCTTTTGGGCTCCGGGGCACATGTATTCATCTGGAATAACTGGGTTTGCGCAACTAGTCAACACTTTGAGCGAACGATATTTGCCTTATACATTAACTACTTCAACGATGTATTTCGCCCTAAATGTGCCGTTACTTTTGCTTGCTTGGTTTAAGATTGGCCATAAGTTTACATTATTCACGATTATAACTGTTATTTTGGGGTCAATTATGATGCATGTTTTACAACCGGTAAATATGCATGTTGACCCATTAATTTGTGCGATCTTTGGTGGAATGATTAATGGTCTGGGAACCGGGTTTGCCTTAAAAAACGGAATTTCAACTGGAGGCCTTGACATTATTGGTATTGTCATTCAGAAAAAGACAGGTACTAGTTACGGTAAGATTAGTATTTTGATAAATCTTGTAATTATTGCAGCTGCTGGTTTTGTCTTTGGTTGGAATCGTGCACTGTATTCAGCCTTGACAATTTTTATTAATGGTCGAGTAATTGACGCTGTTTATACCCAACATCAAAAATTACAAGTGACGATTGTAACTGATCAACCCAATGCAATTATTGATGGTATTCAGAAAAAAATGCACCGAGGCATTACCATCTTTCATGATGTTGAGGGAGCATTTAGTCATAGCGAAAAAAAGGTTCTAATTACGGTGATTGACCGTTACGATATGTATGATGTTTTACAAATAGTCAAAAAGAGTGATCCGTATGCATTTATGAGTGTAACAGAAGTTGAACGCGTCTACGGTAGTTTTAAGGAACAAGAAATAGTTTAAAATGATTTCTTAATTGATATCATATGGGAAAAGCTAAACTTTTTAGACCAAAAATATAGATCAAGAATTTCTTTTTAGAGATGCTTGATCTATATTTTCCTATTTTACTTTGAAGAGTGGCTTTGACTTTAGTCTTAAAAATTGTCAGCTGGGATTATATTGAACCTACCTTTGACGCCCGCACTTAGTTTTGGATA
This sequence comes from Lactobacillus sp. ESL0246, assembly GCF_003692965.1. Taxonomy (GTDB): domain Bacteria; phylum Bacillota; class Bacilli; order Lactobacillales; family Lactobacillaceae; genus Lactobacillus. The sequence continues at coordinate 26,672 of NZ_REHC01000008.1, forward strand.
GTTCGATTAGTTTATCTGTTATTTGTTTCTCATATATACCTACATAAATAAGCGATTACATCATTACTTTTATAATTATACTAATAAAACTAAAACAAAAAAATTACTTATTGGTAAATTTTAAAAGCGCTTTAATGCTTAATATAAATTTGGTTTTTAAAACTATATAGTCACAAAATTTTATATATTTTAACGGAGGGAAATTATGGCAATTACAACATTATCTGATAAAGATCTAGTAACTGTCGTTGGTGGCAAAAATAACTGGGTAGACAACGCACTTGGACTTGGCCTTGGTGCAATTTGGTTGGACTGCTATAACCGGCTTAACAGGTTGATTCAGTCATACTAATCATCATAAAAAATAATTAAAAATTTGGCGAACAACTTATCAATTACAGCGAGATTAATAAAACTGAACTTTCTTCAATCATTGGAAGAAATAAATGAGGAGATGCATTCAACAATGCATTAGGAGCTGGTGGGGTTGCCGCTGGAGTGGCATGCCTTACGCTTGAATCACATAAAAAGCATAAGCGTTAATTAAAATATAGACGAAACCAAGGAATATCCTGTGTATTTCTTACTTTTTATTAAATTTGAAAGAACTTCATACAAAACGGGATAAAACTATGTTTAAAACTAAATTAACAACAAAAAAATTGAGACTTATTAGTTTTCTTCAAGTTATAATAAGTTTTATTGGTTTTATTACACTAGATTCAAATATAAAATTTACATTTATATTAAGTTTTATGTTTTTTCAATCGCTATCTGGATAACTTCTTTTCGTAAATCAGTTGCTCTAATTAATTTCTTTAAAACAAAAAATCATTTTAATTTAAATATTTTTTAGGTATGCTCTTTCTTTTATTTGGAATTCTGCAATTCATTAATAATAAAGAATTATTTTCCTTGCTACTTACAATTGATATTGGCTTGAGTTTTATGATTTTATACCTTAATTTCAATAACTATATAAAAATTAGGAGGGTCCTTAACATGAAAAAGTAATTAAATGTTTAATAATTAGTGCTTCCTCTTTACTTTTAGCACTTTCTATCTTTCCCTCAAATTAAGTCTCTAAGGATATAAATGATATAAATTATGAAAATAAACTTGATAAAGCAGTACTTAAATATTCTTATAAGCATTATTGATTAACTTTAGGCTACATTGGCTATCTTTTAAGTGATAAAACTTAAAAATATTTATATATATTTGTTTTTGGAAGTTTAGCAGCAATTTATTTAGCTAAAGCTTTTGCAAAACATTTAAAAAGATTAGAAACTAGATTTAAAAAAAACAATGTAAAAGCTTTTCGTTTATTTTGCCTAACATATTCAATCTTTGCATTATGGACATTTCTTTCAGTAAAGAGTGTATTATTTATCACTCTTTTTTTATTAATTTTTGTTTAAGTTTTATTTCAATAATATTTATAGATTTATTTAAAACCGTATAATTACATTGCTATTCTTTAGATGTCTAGCTCAATGTATATTGTTAATGAATGCTGTAAGAGCAAATCGAAGCATATATACTTCTTTATTCATTAAATTATTAAACGGAGTAGAAATTAATATGTTTGAAAATAAATTATCTAATAAGTTGGCTTTTTTTCTTTGTGGTTTGATGCAAATATTTATAGGAATAATATTTCTATTTATTGAAAGCAAGAAGTATCATTTCGTATATTTTATAATTTTTATTTTATGTGCAATTTTATTTTTCTTTGCTTCCTTTTCTCCTAAGATATCTTTTAAAAAGAATGCAAAAAAAGGTGAAATGACTGCTATAGACATTGGAGATCAAATTTTAGGAATGATTTCCTGTCTTTTTGGATTAATTACAATAATTATAATAAAAGATCCTTATTCCGGTTTACTCGCAATAGATTTTGGATTCTGTTTATTAATCCTACCTCCACTTAAGAAAGAATGATAAAATTCAAAATATGATGATTGGCTATACTCTTTAAAGTAGATCAACTTGAACAATTATATAAGCCTTACCTGAATAGCGGTACAAAGTATAGTGAAAATATTGATATGGGAATATCAAACCTACCATTTAGAGCATTGAAGTGTCTAGTTTTTTCCCTGATACTTTTAGCTATATTAATTAAAAAATCACTTACTTCTTAGAAGCGGTAGCCAAGCATTCCATGTATGTTGTTTAATATCTGTTAAAAGTAGCAGTAACCCACTGCTTCCAGTAGTCAAATCTAGGGAACACTTAAAGCCAAATCTTCCAGGGACCATTACCCCACCGTTTTGAGCAACTAAGTAATTATTAAGTAAATTGTACTTTTTATTTAAAGTTTCCTTATTATTGGTACAAATAGCAAAGGCATTATCTAAAATTAGTAAACTAAAAAAGCCATCGAATAATCCAGTAAAAAAAGTTACAAAAACATCATTTTTCTTTAATATTTTTAACAAAATTTCTAATTCTTTTTTAGTAAAAACTTTCGGATCATCTTGTAAAAATTCTATCATTAATAAAGCTAAACCAGCACTACCATGATTGACATAAGGTATTAAACGTTCATATGAGTATGAATTATCCTTAATAAATGCACCATCGCTTGTAAGCAGTAATGAATTTTTAATTACTAACTGGTAAATTTTTAAAGCTTCTTGCTTGTATTGCTTTGTATCTGTAGCAATACTTAATTTCCATAAAAATAATGCGGCACCCAACCAGCCTGTAATTAATCCACTATCAGTTTTTTCAGTATAGTGTTCATGCTTAATAATTTCTATGATTTGTTTGCCAATCGCAATTGCATTTTGTAAGTAAATAGTTTTTTTGGTTTGGACATAATAGCATAAAAAAGCTAGTCCAACTCCTGCTAAGCCAGAATAAATTGAAATATCATTACCTAACTTAAATATATCAGTAGTTTGTATCTTTTCCATTATATTACAACTAATTTTAGCATAGCCTTGTTCCCATAAAACGGTTGCAATACCACTTAGACCAGTAAATAATCCAATATCTGTTGTTGGCGCAGCTAACAACTTTTTTAAATTTGGTAATTGTTGTTCAATCCAAATATTAATTTTTTGCTTATTTTTCTGATTTAAAGTTTGTGATCTGTTTAAAGCCATTATAGCCCCAAAAGCGCCATTGGCTATGGAATAATAACTAATTTCAGAACTATATTGCGGAATATCACCATAAATTAATCCTTTAAAGTTAAAGTTCAAGTTATCAATGATTCCCTTAGCTACTTCTACAATATTTTGATTTAGCTGACTCAGTGAAAACGATGTAGACGGTACTGCTAGATTTTTGTGATAATACTGCGGGTGGCGTAAGTCAGAATTAAAATTCAAATTTAATTGTTTTTTTAAATTATGCAAAAATTCTACAATTTGATTGCCAAATTCATTACTAATATTCTTATCTTGCACCGCCTCTAATTCAGGAGCCCAATCAAAGCCAGTTGCTGTTGGCAAAATCATATAACGTGCAATTTTGTATAACGCAATTCGATCAGCTTCTTCATAAGTCTTCGCATTAAAATCTGAATATCCTGGCGTTGCCAGACCTGGATTGTACGCAGCTGAAGTTTTTTGAGCATTTTCAAAATCAATTAACTTTAACTTATCTGTATCCAGTATGACTATATTATCCGGTTGTAAATCGCCAACTGCGATTCCCTTTTGGTGAATTTGGTTAATTGTATTTAAAAGTGCCGTAATAATTTTGACCATCTTCGTAAGATATTCATTTTTCTTTTGTTCATTTGCGGTAAAGGGATATTGGCTATCAATAAAATCAGCTAGAGTATCTCCTTGAAGATATTCTTCAACTAAATACATATGTTTCCATGCCTTAAAACTTTCATAAACATTGACAACTGTTGGTATATCAGCTAGTTGTTTTAATATCTTATACTCGTGTTTAATACGATTAAAACCATCATTCCCATTAGCATCTAAGCCCGCAAAAGAACGACCTTCTTTTAGAACCCATTCTTTCCCCTTGGAAACTGCATGATAAACTCCACCAGCATTGCTATAGTGTAAAGAAAAATCAACATTATAATTCATTAGTTTTTTGAATTCATTTTGATCATAATGTTGCACATTATTTTTCAATTGTTCAGGTTCTACAATAAAATCAGGCTGATAATAATATGGTAACCGTTTATCTTCAACTAAGTTATGTTTATTATCAATAATGGCATAAACTTCTTTACCTGCAATCACCGTTTTCATTGCCTTAAAGGCACCATAACGGTAAAAGACATGACTATCTTGCCACTCTTTATCACTTAATATATATGGCCCCTCTAAAAAATCTTGCGTAATTTCTGCTAATGCAGTAAGAAGTTGTACAAACTCAGTAGTATTTACGGGATAAACTGTAATAAACTTTCCCGACTCTGTTCGGTCACCATATTTGGAATTACTTAAAAGCATTGCATCTACTGTATTAATAAATTTATAACTAACTTTTTTATTGTTTAAGTACTGGCTTACTGTCAATAATAGTTTTTGTGCATCATTAATATTAGCAGTTAGATGAATTTTCCAGCCTTGTTGGGGCAATTTATGATCAAATAAAATATAATGCCAATAGTTATCAGTTGATTCTTGAAAGCTAGTTTTAGGCTTTATGAATTTAAATTTATTTTGGATTTTATTATTCGGATAATAAAAAAGTGAACGCTCGTTTTTAATAAATTCCAGATATTCATTACCAGTTAAGTCCATCTGTATGTTCTCTCCTTTTAATTATTTTTCAACTGCCAATATTTCTTCATTAACAAATTGTTTATATTTAGGAACCAATTGCATTAGCTCTTGATGCGTACCACTGCCGGTAATTTGATGATTATCTAAAAAATAAATTTTGTCTGCATCAACAATTGTCGATAAGCGATGCGCAATAACAATTAGAGTTGTCTGGTGATTGGCTACCAACTTATTCAAAGTATTAGTAATAATTTTTTCCGAATTGGGATCCAAGTTAGAAGTTGCTTCATCTAGAATTAAAAAATGGGCTTGGCGCAAGTATGCGCGAGCAATCTGTAGTCTCTGCCTTTGCCCACCCGATAAACCGATTCCTTGTTCACCAACCAAAGTTTGTAAACCATTAGGCATTTTTTGTACATCTTCTAATAAATTAGCTTTATCTAGGGCTACCCAAATTTCACTTTCTTCAGGAATAGCTGTCAGCCCAAAAGTTAGATTTAGATAAATTGACCCTGAAATAATGGTGTTTTCTTGAGTTACTACGGCAAATAAATTACGCCAAGTATTTAAATCATAATTAGTAGCATTTACTGAATTTAATAGGAGCTGTCCTTCATTCAATTCATACAACCTAGTTAATAAATTAATAATTGTTGTTTTACCAGCACCAGAGGGACCAACTATTGCTATTTTTTGGCCACTATTAAAACTTAAAGAAATATTTTGTAAAACCGGTTCCTTTTGATATGAAAAAGAGGCATTTTTCAACGTTAAACAACTATTCTTAGCAAACAATATTTGAGAATTAACTTGATAAACATTTTTTTCTCCTGGTGTATTCAAAATCTTATTTAATTCCAAAGTAGCTCCTTTAGCTTGCTTGTAACTGGTATAAAAATTACCCAACATATTAATTGGCTCAATTACCTGAAAGAGATAAATTAAAAAGGATACTAAGGTGCCAATACTCAAACTAGCCTGTTGTACACGAATACCACCATATATAATAATTAAAAGAATAATTCCTAAAGTAAAAACTGTTTGAATGGGACCTACAATTGAAAATATGAGATCAGTTTTATTTGAAACTTTAAATAATTCAACTACTATCTGCTTAAAATTTAACAAGACTGGGCGATAAGCATTATTCAGCTTAATACTGCGGATATTATATATGTTTTCTGTACTTTGACCAGAAAGTTCGCTTAATTTATTCTGGGTAGTGAGCGACAATTTTTCACTAATTTTTCCAATTGGATATGCAATTAAGATAATTAGTGAAAAAGATAAGACAATAAATACCGTCAATTGCCAATCTAAATGAAATAAAACGATGAATGATCCTAGCACTGTAATTAAACTATTAATGGTGGCTGGAATACTACTAGTCATGAAGCTTTGAACTACTTCAGCATCATTAATTAAATGACTAGAAAGCTGTCCGCTTTTTTTATTAGCAAAAAAGCTCATAGGCAAAGTAAGTAACTTTTGCTCAATTTCCATTCTGACTTCAGCAATTTTTAAATTTCCGGCCACACTAATTAGATATTGGCAAAAAGCACTAATAATCGCACTGAAAATAATGGTTAGTACGATTAAGGTAACTAAATGAAAATTTAAATGTGCGATTATTTGCGTTTTACCATCAATAAATCGCCGTACTATTAAAGGTATCAAAACCTCAATAAAGGTACCTAAAATTCCTAAAATTATTCCTAAAATGAACTGCCAAGAAATTGAATATAACTTTATTTTATTATCCATAAATCTCACATTCTTTTTAATTAATAAAAGGCATATCTTGTGTTAGAGATATGCCTTTTATTAATTTGTTTGCTTAAAATATACCAAAGAAAGTATGCCCGCAAATTAGCGACTTTCGTTTTTCGTTATTGTATTTATTATGTTTTTGATGCTTGATCTTCTTCTTTTGTAAGCCAAAAATATGTCGCATTAATGAATCCATATAATCGCTCCCTCTCATTCGTATAATAGCATATTTATAAAAAAACTCAATATTTTTTATCATTATTTAATACTTACACTCGTTTATATGCTTACTGCTTTATAGAAATTAACTAGTCTCTTTTAATTTCTAAGTCTTTAGCAATTTTAACTTCTAATATAGCGTTTTCTTCGATGGGAGTTAAATGAGCATATTTTGATAAGTCTACACGTTTTTGAAAGGAAAAACGAATCGCCATAGTTCATTTTTTGTTTAAATAATAAAAAATCCCTGTAAAACGAAAGCAAAACCAGCCTTAGAGCTAATTTGCCATACATAATTGTGAAAACGGGGATCCGTTAACTTATTTTGGTTATTATTCCAAGATTGAGGCTCTGGTGGATTAGTCACAACCGCATCAAAGGTACGTGGATAATCAATTTCCTTAGTATTTGGTTCGGATGGCCAATCACTTTCAAGCGCATCAGTGTTGAACAATGTCGTATTAGTAAATAAAACATGATGCAACATTAGATTCATTCTAGCTAAATTGTAAGCGGTTGAATCTGATTCTTGTCCATACAGCTTAACAATTCCTGTTTGGTGCGTCATTTGTACCGCTAACCAAATTGAACCTGTCCTACAGATAAGGATCATATACTGTGAAAGATTGTGTTGCTTTAGGTAAAACTGATGTCACTATTTAGCTATTAATTTTGAAATTTCATGTGGTGTGTAAAACGCATCCCCCTCTTACCTGCTTCATCTTGATAATCAATACTATCAACTAATTTGACAATCTTCGCTAAAGACTTCGCTCGCTCATTAGCTGATAACTTCAGGTATGAGTCGCATAAGTTAAGCCCATTAAAGATGCCCTTGAAGTATTGACCTGCTGCTTTTATATAGCGCAGCATTCTTATCAAAATTAGCAAAAATAGTTTGATCGACATTTAGATTTGCTTGGCCATTGTCAATTTTATTTACTAATCACTTCCAAGTGTCAAGTGATGCAATTGTATTACCAAGACTTGAAAAGATATCCTTAAGATAACCATTTAATTCAATATGCATGCTTGTTCTAGGTAAGCATCATTAATAGCTTGGTTTTTCTTAACATTTATAGCACTATTACTAACAAGATACTATTCTTGCTGTTCGGATAAGTAACGATAACATATGAAAGCCAAAATATAATTTTTATATTTAGTTGTATCCATATTAGTTCGGAAGTTATTGGTCATCTTCCATAACTAGGAACTAACTGTCTGTAATTTTGTCATTATTCTTCCCTTCTCACGTACACATTTATCGCAATAATACTTTTTGCTTTTGAAGATGGACTTATTTCTATTGACTCATACTAATTAGCTTATCAGGCTTTTAAAAAATGTTAAATTAAGGGAGGTAATAATAATTTTTACTTATTAATAAAATCAAAATAAAAAAGCTATCTAATTTATTAAAGAAATCGATTGGCTTTTTATACTTTACATAATTATTATTATTTAAAAAAGTTTACGATATTCGCCATATCCTTCTTTTTCTAATTGATCAAAAGGAATAAATTTTAAAGCCGACGAATTAATACAATAGCGTAACCCTCCTTGATCTTGTGGTCCATCATTAAAAACGTGACCTAAGTGCGAATCAGCCTCTGGGCTTTTGACCTCAGTTCGTTCCATACCATGTGATTGGTCACGATGATACACTAATTTTTGAATAGGCTTACTAAAACTAGGCCAACCGCAACCAGCATCATACTTATCTTCGCTGGAAAATAAGGGTTCACCAGAAACTACATCAACATAAATGCCTTTTTGATAAAAGTCATCATACTTTCCTTTAAAAGGAAAATCAGTAGCTGCATGTTGAGTAGTTTCAAATTGTTCTTTTGTTAAATCCTTAAGTCGTTCTTGTTTTTTATTTTCATCCATCATAATCACCATCCTAAGCTAACTATAACAAACTTATTTAAACTACAGTAAAATAGTGCTTAGTAAATTAATATTAATTTAAATTCTCGAAAAGGTTGCTCTGCGGTATAATGAACGTTGTATCAAAATCTTAGAAAGGTTCTTTTTATTATGCCGATTTTAGCAAATAATCTAGCTGGAACAATTAACACAAGAATTAAAAAATTACCTAAATCCGAAATTCGCTCATTTAACAACCAAATCTCCCAAATTCCGGATATTGTTAAGTTAACTGTCGGGGAACCCGATCTAAATACGCCTGATCATATTAAACAGGCAGCTATTAACGATATTAACAAAGACGATTCGCATTACGCCCCTGAAGCCGGCAAAACTGAATATTTAAACGCCGTAAGTTCATATTTGCAAAAAAGTCTCAAAGTTTTTTATGATCCACAAAATGAAATTTGTGCAACTGTTGGTGTTTCTGAAGCATTAAATGTTTCTTTTATGGCAATCTTGAATCCGGGCGATAAAGTTATTGTCCCCACTCCTGTTTGGGGCGTTTACTTTGGAATTATTGAAATGGCAGGTGGTATTGCGGTTCAAGTAGATACCTCTGAAGATAACTTCATTTTGACAGCTGAGCACCTATCCAAGGTAATGGAAAATGAAGGTAAAGGTGCTAAAGCAATTATTTTAACTGATCCTTCAAATCCCACTGGGCGTGTCTATAATAAAAATGAACTTGAAAAATTAGCACAAGTAATTGTTAACTATAACTTATATGCTTTAAGTGATGAAATTTATGCAGAACTAATTTATTCTCAAAAGAAACATTATTCTCTTACTCAGATTATTCCTGAACGAACAATTTTATTGTCGGGATTATCTAAAAATTTTGCAATGACGGGGTGGCGCGTTGGTTATATTGCTGGTCCAAAAGAAATTATGCAAACAATTATCAAAATTAACTCATTCATGATTACTTCAGTAACCGATAATGTTCAAATTGGTGCCGCGGAAGCAATGGCTAATGGTGAAGAAGATTACATAGAAGCAAGGAAAATTTATGAAAAGCGTTTGCATATTATTCAAACAGGCTTGGAAAAAAATGGCTTTACAATGGCTACACCTGAGGGTGCTTTCTATATTTTTGCTAAAATTCCTGCTAAATTTGGTTGTGATGATGTTGCCTTTGCAAAAGATTTAGCTACTAAAGCAAAAGTTGGTGTAATTCCGGGAAGCTATTTTGGACAAGGTGGACAAGGGTTTGTAAGATTATCTTATGCTTCTTCGGAACAAAATCTTTTAACTGCCGTTCAACGTATAACCGATTATGTTAATGAGCATCTTATATGTAATTAAGGTGCTTATTGTTTGGGAATATCTAATTATTAGTCTAGACTAATAATTAGATAAAAAGCATGTTATTTATCAGAGAAAGGATAAAAATGCAAATTACAAGAAATAATACCCCATTAGCAACTAACGGACAACCACCTTTAGTTGGGACAACTCTTCCAGATTTTCAGGTTGAACGAGCAGATAAAACTAACGCCACTTCTTTTGATCTGATTACTAAACCAACTTTAATCAGTGTAGTGCCTAATATTAATACAAGCGTATGTAGTATTTCAACTAAACACTTTAATAGCGAAGTTGATACATATGAGGGAATCAATTTTTATACTATTTCTACTAACACATTAGATGACCAAAAAAATTGGTGTGCTGCTGAAGGTGTCGAAAAGATGGAACTTTTGTCAGATAACCAGCGGGATTTTGGTAAAAAGATGGGTCTGTACATTGAAGAAATGGACGTTGATTCAAGAAGTATTTGGATAGTTGATGTCAATAAGAAAATTCTTTATCAAGAATTAGTTCATGAAATGACCGATGAGCCAAATTATGACGCAGCCTTAGAATTTTTAGATGGTCTAAAATAAAAAAAATTAAATAAACAAAAAAGAACTTCGACGGTATCTAACTTTCGAAGTTCTTTTTGTTATCTGATTTAAATTTTTTACTTAAAATTTCTTACTTTGACGTATTGTTTCTTCGGTCCACCAATGCGGTAATATAACTTACCGTTTTTAAATTGATAAGGTGCACCATATGTTCGAATATATCTGCCCTTACGTAGCAAGCGATGATTAGCACGCTTGCTGCCAGTTTGATAAACATAAGCATTATGCTTTAACTTGCGCAAGGTGCCATCAATGTTAGCTGCAAGCACGTATTGGTTATCTGTTAATTTATAAGCCAAAACGCCATCAGTTAAGCGCACGGTTTCAGGATAAACCATGATGTTTTCATATGAGTGAAACTTCGAATTACCAACTTAGAAAGCTGGTTTATCTAATACTTTCCAACTTTTAAATATTTGGTCATCTAGATTAAAAGTTAAAGGATTAAGCAAAAATTCTTTAGCTTTCAGGACCAATGGAGACGAATTATTAATATCTAAACAAGCTAGAGGTACTAAAATGGCTCCAAGTGAATCTTGACCAGCAAACTGCTCTACCTGTCTAGCAATTTTACCAGTTACCTTCTTTATTTCATAAAAAACACAGATATGCTGATTATATTGCCACTGTTGATAATTCCAAGGATATTTAAAGGAAGTAACCCCTATCTGGTGATATGTTAAGGCCATTAAGCCCGTTTCCTCTTTTACTTCACGTAAAACTGCGTGGTTAAGGCTTTCACCATCCTCTAAACTACCACCCGGTAAATCATAACGATTAGTGTATGGGCCACCATGCTTTTTAATGACAACAAGTTCGGACTGATTTCCAATTATTCCATAACAGCCAAAGGCGTAATGATATTTTTTAAGCATTGTTTTGTTTCCAATCTTTTATTAAACACATTATAAAAATAAGCCACAAAACTAGAAGATTACATCAAGCAGTCAATTTTGCGGCTTATTTTTCTTTAAATTTATCTATTAACTTTCATCCCAAGAAGTGTTTTTAGCAGCAGTTTCTTCTGCTTGCTGCTTAAGAGTTGTTTCAATTTTAGCTACACTTTCGTGATACTGTGCTTCAACTTCAATCCCCAAATCAGCTAATTGCTGCTCAGCAACTGGGGCTGGTGCGTGCATCATTGGCTCTGAGGCACTTGCATTCTTAGGAAAAGCCAAGACATCACGAATATTATCTTTTTCTGCTAATAGCATAGCAAAACGATCAAGTCCAATTGCTAGCCCAGCATGTGGCGGAAATCCCATATCCAAAGCATCAAGAAGATAGCCAAATTGTTCATAAGCGCGCTTCTTAGTGAAACCGAGAGCCTTAAGCATTTTTTCCTGAATTGAGCGTTGATGAATTCGAATTGAACCACCGCCCAATTCATCACCATTCATTACAATATCGTAACTGCGTGCATGAGCCTTGTGAGGATCCGTATCAAGTAGTTTAATTCCCTCATCATCAGGCATTGTGAATGGGTGATGTGCAGCAATCCATCTGCCAAAACCTTCATCATATTCAAATAAAGGCCAATCAACGACCCAAATGAAATTAAACACGTGTTTAGGAATAATATTCGTTTCTTTTGCAAATTCACGCCGCAAGTGATCTAAGGAATCACAGCAAACTTTCCATTTATCAGCCACAAAGACTAATAATTCACCACCTTCAAGATTAAATTCTTTAGATAAAGCGGCTTGATTCTCTTCAGTTAAAAAGCGTGCCACCGGACCACTAAATTCACCATCTTCAAATTTTACCCATGCAAGGCCTTTTGCGTGATAACGTTTAATATAATCTTGCTTCTTCTCAATTTGCTTACGTGAATATGATTGAGCACCATTTTTAACCGCAATGCCTTTGACAAAGCCGCCAGCTGCAATTGCTTTAGAAAAGACTTGAAAGTCACTGTCTTTAAAAATTGAATTCAAATCATGAATACACATCCCATATCGAACATCTGGCTTATCGGTGCCATACTTATTCATTGAATCTGTCCAAGAAATCCGATCAATTGGGGTTTTTAGGTTGATACCCATGACGTCTTTCATGATTTTTTTTAACAAGCCTTCGGTATATTCTTGAACTTGTTCTTCATCTGTAAATGAAGTTTCCATATCAATTTGCGTGAATTCGGGTTGCCGATCTCCACGTAAATCTTCATCTCGGAAACATCTTGCTAACTGATAATATTTATCAAATCCAGCTCCCATTAATAATTGTTTGAAAAGTTGGGGCGATTGTGGCAATGCGTAGAAACTTCCCGGATAAATTCTAGAAGGAACAAGATAATCACGAGCACCTTCAGGTGAAGATTTTCCTAAAATTGGCGTTTCAATATCAATAAAGCCATTTTCATCGAAGTATTCATGAGTAGCGCGCAAAATTTTGGAACGCAAAATAATTGCCTTTTGCAAACTTGGACGGCGCAAGTCAAGGTAACGGTACTTTAATCTTGTTTGTTCACCAATTTCGGCACTATCCTTGATTTCAAATGGCGGATTTTGGGATTTATTTAAGATATTAATTGCGCTAGCATTAACTTCAATTTCACCAGTTTTCATATCTGGATTGACGCTTGCTCGTTTGACAACTTTTCCTTTAACTTGAATAACATATTCATTACCTAATTGCGCTGCAATAGCCATTAGTTCTTCGCCTGAACTGTGGTTAATAACAACTTGAACTATCCCTGCGCGATCACGCAAATCAATAAAAATAAGGTTCCCTAAATTCCGGATGCGTTGAACCCATCCATACAAATTAACACTTTGTCCAAGATAGTCAGCAGTGATATTACCACAATAGTTTGTTCTTTTTTCCATTTTCTTAATCCTTCAATTTTTCAATAACTGAATTCATGTTATCAACAGCGGATAATTCTAAATCGAGTGTCTTACCATCAGCTAAACGTTTAATATTCAATACACCATTAGCAAGTTCTTTTGCACCCAGAGTAATCACATATTTTGCATTTGAGCGGTCGGCTTTTTTAAACTGTGCCTTCAGTTTTTTCTGATCCACATCGTATTGAACCTTGTAGCCTTGCTTGCGTAAGGTACGCGCAATTTCGACGGCTTTAATGTCAGTTCCTTCACCAATATTGGTAATGAAGAAATCAATTCCTTGATCAGCAAAGAGAGTCGGATTTTGCTTTTGTAAAACAAGCATTAACCGTTCTTCACCAATTCCAAAGCCGACAGCTGGTGTATGCGGACCATCAAACTCTTCAACTAGGTTATCGTATCGTCCCCCGCCTAAAATGGTTGTTGCTGATTCCCATAAGCTCTTGTCTTCAACCATAAATTCAAAAATTATTCCAGAATAGTAATCAAGCCCTCGAACTAAATCATTATCAATTACGTAGTTAATCTGAAGCTGATCGAGTATTTCGGTTATTTGATCAAAATTATTTTTGGCATCCGTGTCCAAATAATCAATTATCTTCGGTGCACCCGGAAGAAATTTTTTATCTTGCTCATCTTTTGAATCCAAAATTCGTAACGGATTTTTTTCAAGACGACGTTTAGAATCATCAGAAAGTTGGTCCTTAAGTGGCTGGAAGTAATTAACCAAGGCATCATGATAGTCTTGACGCACTTGTGCATTACCTAAAGTATTTATGTGCAACTCATAATTTTTAACGCCTAATTTTGCTAATAAATCATGTGCCAAAACAATTGTTTCAACATCAGCTAATGCATTATTAGAGCCAAAGCTTTCAATTCCAATTTGATGAAATTCTCTTTGACGCCCAGCCTGCGGACGTTCATAACGAAAAGTCGATTCAATATAATAAACATTAAACGGCTTAACCATTTCCGGAGCATATAACTTATCTTCAACATATGCTCGGACGACACCGGCGGTTCCTTCAGGACGCAAAGCAATGTGGCGTCCACCCTTATCGTTAAAGTCATACATTTCCTTTTCAACTACATCTGAAGTTTCTCCACTTGAACGTGAAAAAACTTCATAGTTTTCAAAGCTAGGTGTACGAATTTCCCGATAATTGGCTTGTTTGAAAAAATCACGTAAAATTTGTTCAACCTTTTCCCATGAGCCAGATTGTTCTGGCAAAATATCAACTGTTCCTTTGGGTCTTTGAACTTTCATTTAATCATCCCTTTTTAAAAATAAAAAGCGCTCTTGAATAAAATCAAGGGCGCTCTAGATTGGCACGGTACCACCTTTTACCTGCTGCGAATAACGCTCGCGAAACGAATATTATCTGGTAAAGGGGTCACAGTCAGTTTTTTATCCGTTCTTGCAGCTTCATAAACGGTCTCTAAAATAAAAATACTGATCTTCAATCTTTGTCATTGATAATTCTTGTTTTAGCTTATAGTTTTAAGGGCAAAAAGTCAATATCTTAGTTAAGTAATTGCTTTTATAAATCCAAAACAATGGTAAAAGGACCATCATTTTCTAAATCAACTTTCATATCTGCACCAAATTTTCCGGTTTCAACATGTAAACCTTGTTTTTCAAGTTCTTTATTAAATTCTTGCCAGAGTTCATCAGATTCTGGTGGTCGCATTGCTTGAATAAAGCTTGGACGGTTTCCCTTTTTGGTATCAGCAAGCAAAGTAAATTGACTAACACTTAAAATCTGTCCGCCTACATCTTTTATTGCTAAATTTATTTTGCCATTTTCATCTTCAAAAATTCGCATTTTTGCAATTTTAGTTGCAGCCTTTTTTGTAGCTTCTATATCATCACCGTTTTTAAGTCCGACTAATAATAACAGCCCACGCTCAATTTGTCCCACAGTTTGTCCAGCAATTTTTACATTTGCTCGATTTACTCTTTGAATTACAATTCGCATTAATTATCTGCTCTCCTTGTTTGATATACGTCTGGAATGTCTCTTAGTTTGGCTAAAATTCCCTCTAATTGTCCTGAATTGTTAACAGCTACCGTGGTATAAATATGGGCAATGTTTTCTTCATTAACTTTCCCAGAAAGATTATTAATATTTGAAGTAACCGAATTTAACTTATTGAGCACATCGCTTAACAATTGACTACGGTTATAGCCAAATATTTCAATTTCCGCATTGAATGTTTGAGTGCTACTCTCATCAACATTTTCCCATTCAACTTCAATTAATCTTCCCTGATTAGAGTCACTATTAACTATATTGCGACAATCTTTACGGTGAATTGTAACCCCTCGACCCTTAGTCACGTAACCAACAATCTCATCACCTGGAACCGGATTGCAACACTTAGCTAAATGCTGCATAAGATCACTAATTCCTTGAATCATGACACCATCTTTATGTTTGACTTTCATCGTAGATGAGTCATTTTTTACGCTTTTAGTATCAACTGTCGATTTTTGTCCCGAATTTAAGATTTCTTCTTCAAGCTGTTTCTGCTTTTTCTTCTCATCCTCGTGTCGCATATCAGCAGTTAGACGATTAACAATACTTACGGCAGATAAATCACCAAAGCCCACTGCTGCATACATTTCATCAGTTGTATGATAGTTCAATTGCTCAATAATCTTATCAAGGTGATCTTTATCCATAAACTCTTTAGGCGTCAAATCTTGTTCACGCAGTTGACTAATAATCATTTGTTCACCTTGCTCGATACTATGATCACGATCAAGATTTCGATAATAACGTCTGATTTTATTACGCGCACGTGAAGTTTTGACCATATCGATCCAATCACGTGATGGCGAAGCATTAGATTGGGTCATAATCTCGATAACATCACCATTTTTAAGTTTATAATCCAGTGGCACTAACTTTCCGTTAACTTTAGCTCCTACTGCATGACTGCCAACCTGTGTATGAATTTCATAAGCAAAATCCAGTGTAACCGAACCCTTAGGTAGCTCATAGACTTCACCTTTAGGTGTAAAAGCATATACTCTGTCAGAAAAAATTTCACTTTTGACGCTTTTCATAAATTCGTCTGCATCTTGGGTTTCATCTTTTAATTCAAGAATTTCACGTACCATATCCAGTTTTTCATTAGAACTAGTTGGTGTTACTCCACTGAAATTTCCTTGTTTATATGCCCAATGAGCAGCAACACCGTATTCAGCAACCTCATGCATTTGCTTAGTGCGGATTTGAATTTCTAATGGACGTCCTCCTGGACCAATAATGGTTGTATGCAAAGATTGATACCCATTTACTTTTGGAACAGCAATATAATCCTTAAAGCGACCAGGCATCGGTTTCCACTTAGTATGAACTGCACCTAAGACAGCATAACAATCTTTAACAGTTGGAACAATTACCCTCACAGCGAGCAAGTCATAAATTTCATTGAAATCCTTATGTTTATCTACCATTTTTTTATAAATAGAGTAAATATGTTTTGGTCGCCCATGAATTTCATATTTAATTCCTAGACTTTCTAAACTTGCTTTTAAAGTATTTATTGCGTCATTGATATATCCTTCACGTTCACTGCGTTTAGCATCCATCAAATTAACAATCTGATAGTATGCCTTGGGGTTTAGATAGTGAAAACTCATGTCTTCAAGTTCCCACTTGATTGTTCCAATACCCAAGCGATCGGCTAAAGGAGCATAAATGTCCATTGTTTCAGAAGCAATTCGGCGTTGCTTATCTGGTCGCAAATGCTCTAATGTATGCATGTTATGCAAGCGATCAGCTAACTTAACCATAATTACTCTCAGATCTTTAGCCATAGCAATTAGCATTTTTCGGTGATTTTCGGCCAAAAATTCTTGGTGTGATTTATATTCGTATTTATTTAGCTTAGTAACACCATCAACAATAAAAGCAACATCTTTTCCAAAATTATTTTTGATATCCTCATTAGTCACTGGTGTATCTTCAACTGTATCATGTAAAAAACCAGCAGCAATCGTATCAGGATCAAGACTTAAGGTAGCTAGAGTTCCAGCTACCTGTGTTGGATGTACGATATAGGGCTGTCCAGAAGCACGCTTTTGATCATGATGAGCTTTAAACGCAAATTTATATGCTTTTTCGACAAAAGCCAATTGTTCATCGTTCATATATTTTTTGCAAGCTTCGATTACCTCATCATGCGTCATTTCTTTATATTTTGACATTTAAAACGCTCCTCTTAGTTATATATTTGTTGATCCATCAATCCGAAAATTTCAAAAATTAAATAAACTATTCCAAATAGTAAATTGTAATTTGCATATTTGATTAAAACAATCAGACAAAAGCACACTGGAAAAAATAGTAGCCAATAGCGCTTTAAATTAATTACTTTAATCAAATTACCAACATGATAGCTGACAATACTATTAAAAATAATAAACAAAATTCCAATTCGCCACACAGTTGAAATTCGTAATAAGCCAAAAACAAGTGGTAATATGTTAACGAAAATTGTCCACCAGACAATAGGCATTGAGCGATACTGATTCAACTTTCTTATAAATGGTATTTGTTTTAGTTTATTAATCAATTTTTTAAGTCCTTATTCAATTTAGTTTCATATTATACTCTTTAGTTGTCTTTTCGTTCAATAACTAATCCAACCCAACGCTTCTGTTTCATGGTTAGTGTAATTTGAAACCCAAATTTATCCAGTGCCTCTTTAATCTTATCCAATTGCTGATAATCAATGCCTGAAAAAACAATTTGACCGCCCAGATTTAAATGACTATCTAATTGTGGAATTAACTCTAGCAAAATCTCTGCCAGAATATTAGCGACAATGATATCAAATTTGCCTACGATATCTTTTAATAGGCTTGCTTGTTTAATTTTAATATTTGGCAATTGATTTAAAGCAACGTTTTCTTTAGCTGCTGTAATAGCTTGACTAGAAATGTCTGTCGCTAAAACAGATTTGGCACCTAATAAAGACGCAGCAATGGCTAAAATTCCTGACCCAGTTCCAACATCAACAACTGATTTAGGAGCAACTAATGTTCGTTCAAGTCCCATTAGTGATAGTCTAGTAGTAATATGTCCACCTGTACCAAAAGCCAAACCCGGATCAAGCTTAATCAATTGCTGATCGGCAAATTGAGGTTCATAATTTTCCCATTCTGGGACAATTGCTAAATGTCGTGAAAAATTGATAACATGATAGAATTTTTGCCAAACTAAATTCCAATCCTTATCTTCTATATACGATGCGGCAACTTGAGCTTGACCAATTTCCAGGCCATAACCTTGAAGCTCAATTAATTTTTGCTGATAAGTATTAAGTAATTGTTTACGGTCAGCATGTTCATCATAATAAGCAAAGAATTGCATGTCTTGAGGTAAGTTTTCAATTTCATTAAGCTCAACTACTGTTGAATCTTTAAGCCAACCAGCTTGTTCAAAATCAGAACGCTTACGTACTTGTGTACCCAAGCAGTGTAAGACATCTTGGCTAAAAATATTGAGGGCATCTTCGACCTCATGACTTGTTTCTATCTTGATGATCAACACTTTCATTATTATAAAACTCCCTTTTTATTTCTTATTTATCAATGCTATCATTATAGAAGGTGATTATTATGGCAAAGAAAAAACATCAAATTGAAAAAACACTTGTAGAAAAAATACTTGACCAAAATAAAATTTCTTACCAGCAAGCTGAATTTGCCACGCACGAAGATTCTGGTGGTGTGGCACAGATGGATACCTCTATTTTAAACGAGAATGAACATTTGGTCTACAAAACTCTGGTCTGTTATGGAAATAAAACGGGGATAGTTGTTGGTGTCCTCCCCGTAACTGAACACTTAAATATGAAAAAGCTTGCCAAAAACTCGGGTAACAAAAAATGTGAGCTGCTTCCACTAAAAAATTTAGAAAAAACAACCGGATATGTTCATGGAGCAAATACCCCAATTGGCATTTATTTTAAACATCACTTTCCAATTTATCTTGATGAAAAAATGAAAGCTGAAGAAGAAATTGCTGTTTCCAGTGGTAAAGTTGGGCGGAGTGTCTTTTTAAAGCCAAGCGATTTACAGAAAATAACACATGGTATTTTTTGTGATCTGCTGGAGTAAATAGATTACCTTATTCTAGCTTTATATATTATAATATTTTAAAAGTTGAATAGAATTTAAATAACAAAAGAATTAAGGAACACAAAAATGACATTATTAACAAATGAGCAACTTGCCAATATTGCACATGATTATTTTTTGAGTCATCTTAACATTGCTGATATCTCTAAAAAATATAATCTTTCACGTTATCTCATCACAAAAGCAATTGAAGATGCTCAAGATAAGGGAATAGTTAAAATTAGTATTTACCAAAGTCCAAAAAGATCACAAAATTTAGAACGAGAATTACAACGGCTGTTTAATCTCAAGGAAGTTGATATTTTAGAAGATTTAGAAACTAAAAATCAAGATAACGAAATGATTGTTAACTATGCTGCTAAACAAATTCAAAATTATGTTAAATCTGCTAGTGTTATTGGTTTAACATGGGGAACACTACTTCGTGATATTATTAATAATTTTGCTGAAGAAAATCGTGAAAATTTAACTTTTCTGCAATTGGTTGGGCAACCTGTCAACACCAGTAAACGTAAGCGCCAGCTAACACAAGTTGCCGCTAATAAATTTAATGCGCAGTGTGTTGACTTCTCCGCACCTTTATATTCCTTAAACCCACAACTAATTACAGATATTAAGGAAGAACCATATTATAAATTTGTTGAACAATACTTTCCACGCCTTGATTTGATTTTTGCAAGTATTGGGACCGCTCAATCGCTTGAATCCGGACAATTTTTTATGGAGCACTATGCAGACAAATTGTTTGCTCATCTAGATAGAACACAAATTGCAGGGATAATTTTCGGAAGACCATATGATATCAAAGGCAACTTTTACCAGCCTATTGAAAACCATATCTGTGGTATCAAATTGGCTGATATTATGAACGTACCTGACCGCTTTGTCATCGTTAAAAACCGTTTCAAAGAAGACGCTTTATTAGGTGCTTTGCGCAGTGGCATTATTACTCATCTAATAACCACAAGTGGCATCGCTAAAAGAGTTTTGCTAAAAAATCAAACTCTTTAATTAAAATATTTATTATAAAGATGAGTAAGATAATTCTGGAGTTCGTCAATTGAATGACGCCGCGAACGAGCACAATCTTTCGCAGGTCGATTACATAAAAAGCAGCGACGACTGATCTGATTAAGTTCAGATCTCGATAAAGCCTGCTTTTTATTTTTGACTAAAACATCAGCATCAAATAAACGATTTAACTCAGTCTTGTCCTCAAACTTAACTGCAACCTTTTTTACAAGTTGACTATTCTCAAATAATAAATAAAAGTTTTCCATTCCTGCAGGTTCGTCCCATGTGACCATTACTGAATATTTTAGCCCATTTTTTAATAATTCTTGTTCCAATTGATTACAACCATGCTTAAATATTTGCTTTAAATAGCGATTGTTTTTAATCGGTCCCGGAACATTTAATTTCACATCAAGCAATATACCTTGTGGATATTGCTCGAAAATTTTGTTTTGTAATTGAACCCTCCTATCTTTTTGTGCCAATACCTCAGTAATTCCCTGCTTTTCTCCTTCACCAAAAATTGATTTAATCATTAACTAACCTCAATTCTAATTATTTTGGAATTAGCAATTATATTTCCTAAAAACTTATTTTATTGTAACTTAATTCAGCTATACAAAAACCCAAAAATTGTTAAATTTTGGGGTTTGTAATAAATATTATTATTAATCTTTAACTTCTTTAATGGTATCAATAATTGTACCATCACGATATTGAATTAAAGCAACTGTCCGATCAGTATATTCAAGAGCCTTAGGAACACCAACTTGTTGTTCTGCCATCTTTTGTAAGTCTTTGATATCAACAATCTTGAGATCAGGAACTTTACTAAAGGCTTCAAGTAAGTCAGGACGATTCGGGTTAATTGCTATGCCACGTTCAGTTACTAAAACATCAATTGATTTTCCTGGAGTAACAACAGTTTCAACTGCTGGAACTACCGTTGCATTGCGTCCACGAACTAATGGAGCTGTGATAATTGTCATTTTAGCAGAAGCAGCATCTTGGTGACCACCAATTGCACCGCGAATTACGCCGTCAGAGCCAGTCATCACGTTAACATTAAAATCAGTATCAATTTGCAATGCTGACAAAATTGCAACATCTAAATTATTAACCACTGCCCCTTTATTATGAGGATCAGCATACCATGAAGCATCAATTTCTTGTTGATTCTTATTCTTAGCCATTGACGATGCAGCACCCTTGTCAAAGTCCTGAACATCCATAATCTTCTTAACTAGACCCTCATCAAGTAAATCGGTAGTTGGTTTAGTAATTCCACCTAATGCAAAAGATGCGGTAATTCCGTCATCTAGCATTGATTGGCGCAAATAACGAGTTACAGCTAATGCTGCTCCACCAGAACCAGTTTGGAATGAGAATCCTTCTTTATAATATGGTGAATTAACAATAACTTGATTAACCATTTGGGCAATCTTTAATTCTTTAGGATCTTTCGTGAACCGAGTAGCACCGGATCCAATTTTATCAGGATCACCAATTTGGTCTACCTTAACAACATAGTCGACTTGGGTTTGCTTGATTGAAGCTGGTGTATTAGGATAATCAACAACATTATCAGTAAGCAGGACAACTTTATCAGCATATTGCGCATCAATTAAAGCATAGCCAAGTGACCCGAAGACTGCGTCTCCTTCTTGGCCATTAGCATTTCCCGCAGGGTCAGAGTTTGGCACACCCAAAAAGGCAACATCAATTTTGATTTCACCCTCTTCAATAGACCGTGCCCGATTACCATGTGAGCGAAAGATTACAGGATTTTTCAAGCCACCATGAGAAACGAAGTCGCCTAAACTACCACGCATTCCTGATGAAGTAATATTTGTAATTACACCCTTTTTGATTGCTTCAATAACTTTGTCATTCATTACACCGGTTAGAGATGATGGTGCCAGTGTCAAATCTTGATATCCTAATTTAATTATTAGATCCATGACCTTATTGAAGGCAAAATCACCATTTCTAAAGTGGTGGTGGAAAGAAATAGTCATACCATTTTTAAGAGTCTTTTTAATTACTTCTTCAAGTGAATTAACAACCTTATTTTCACCAGTGGTTACATGAACCTTAGGTGCAACCCGATTTACATCAGGATTACCGATTTCAACTGATTCAAATGGTTTTAATCCCATTTCAGACATTAAGTTTTCTGGTAATTCACGCTTAACTTTATTCTCCAATGTAATTACCCTCCTCATCGATCAAATTAGATGCTTTGGCTGTTTCAATTACGCGATTGGCTTTTTCAACTACTGGCTTGTCAACCATCTTACCATTCATTGATATAACACCAGAACCCTTAGCTTTGGCTTCACGAATCGCATTTTGAACTGCCTGAGCATTTTCAATTTCATCTTTAGTTGGATTAAAGACTTGATTAACCATTGCTACCTGTCGTGGATTAACTAACGATTTCCCATCATAGCCTAATTCATAAATATAGTTAGTTTCACGGAAGAAACCTTCTGTATCATTCATATTTGAAAAAACAGTATCGAAAGCATAAACACCAGCAGCACGAGCAGATTGTAAAACCATATTACGTGCAAACTCTAGCTCACGCCCATCAGGATAACGATGAGTATGCATATCAGCTGTATAGTCTTCACCCGATACGGCAAGTCCCATCATCAATGGACTTGCTGTGGCAATTTCTGGGGAATTTAAAACACCCTTTGCACTTTCAATCGCGGCCATAACACCAATTGAGCCTTTTTCAACACCATATTCTTCTTCAGCTGCTTCCATATCTTTTACAAGTTTTTGAATCATTGCAGCTGATTCAGTTTTAGGTAAACGAATCACATCAACACCAGCGCGAACCATTGCTTTAACATCTTCATCATAAAATGGTGTATCTTGCCCATTGATCCGAACGACAATTTCAGCACCACCAAAATCAACGGTTTTGATGGCATTATAAACAAGCATTCTGGCAGCATCTTTTTCTGTTAAAGAAACCGCGTCTTCTAGGTCAAGCATGATTGAATCAGCACCGTATATTCCAGCATCTTTAACCATAGCTGGGTTATTACCAGGAACAAACATCATTGTTCGACGCAAACGATTTTTAACATAAGTCATTTTTACTATAATACCTCCAATTCTGGATGATTTGAGGTTTCTGTGGCTCTTTGTGCAGCAGCTAAAGTTCTAGCAGCAATTACACAGTCAAGGGCACCTTTATCAGTAGCCTTAACCTTTGCATTTTCAATACCGTACTTAGTTAGAGTATCGATAATGACTTTCTTTATTTGTTCGCCGTAAGCCTTAATAACTTCAGATTCCAAATCTATTTCAATTCCATTATTTCCTTGAGTAATCATAATTTGGATATCTGACGATTCCAAGGTGCCTGCAACACCAATCGTCTTAATTTCCATCTATTTTCATTCCTTTCTTAATCCTATCTTGTAATTCACGATAATGTTCATAAATAAATTGCATTGTTGTAGTTGGAACATAGGCTTCAATATCGTTGATTTTATTTTGCTTAATCAGTTGACGTACTTGTGTAGCTGTTATGACTTTTTCATTAACTGTAAAGCGATCAACAATTTTAACCTCAATATTTGGTCTAAGGATTCGAATCAAGCTTTGATTATAAACATTAGTAGTATTAGAAAATGGTTCTGTTCCTAAATATCGCCGACTAATTGCTAAATTAGGGGCAATTTTATTTTTAAAAACAAGTGCATCAATTTCTGTTTGAGTAGCAATCAAATCATCTGGTGACTTTAAAAAGTAAGCAGGAAAAGTTGATTTCGATACCAGATAATCGCTTCCACTTAAGACGATTACATTCTTTAAATCTGCAGTTCCAGATTTAACTAAGTTCATTCGTTCATTAGATGAAAATAATGAGGCATCAGTTGAAACTACAAATAAATAAACTAAATCATTTTCTTGACTCGCCAATTGCACAAGTTGCCTGTGACCCATTGTAAAGGGATTAGCATTCATTACTATTGCCGCTATTTTCTTTTCATTCTGCTTTTCGATTCGCGGAATTGCCTTCACAAAATCATTAATGTCTGGCGTGCCACTTTCTAAAAAAGCGGCAACATCATTATGAGCTAGTTCCGTAAATCCAAGATGAGAAAAACTTTGAGAATACTGTGTTTTTGTAAAAACAAAACTATGAAAAATTTTTTGAGCAAATAAATACTGTTGTAAAGCTGTTACAATCTGATTAAATCTTGCACCTGAAACTGCTTCATCCTTTGAAACAGCAACATATTTGAGAACATTATCGGCAACGCTACCAGTTCCTACGAGCTTACCATCGTCATTAACTAATCCGAATGTATGATCGATAACATCAATTTCTCGTGGACTAAAATTACTTAAGCCGTGTTTCTTTAAAAAGCTTTGCCACTTTTCACGTGTCTGCAAGTTATTTAAATATAAGTCAATGATTTTATCCATTACTTATTCTTTCTATACATTAGAGCAAGATAGGAAATTACATATTTCGTTATACATGATTTCAGGCTGCTCTGCTTGAATCAAGTGACCACAATTTGTAACTACATTAGTTTTAATATGAGAGTTCATTTTTTCCAGTGCACCTGCAAAATGATAGTCAAAGAACGGTGAATTTTCACCTGCTAAAACCAGCAT
The DNA here is from genome assembly GCF_003692965.1 of Lactobacillus sp. ESL0246. GTDB lineage: Bacteria > Bacillota > Bacilli > Lactobacillales > Lactobacillaceae > Lactobacillus. The sequence goes on from NZ_REHC01000008.1 coordinate 51,891, forward strand.
TGGTTTCTTTAAATCAAGCAACACATCGCGCCAATCTTGTTCAGCATGATCAATTCTACATTGAAAATTATCTTCTGCTCGATATGGAAATTCGTGTGCAGCTTTCTTAGCTAGTGTAAACATATCATCGTCAATATGAGCATATATACCGCTACCAAAATCAGCCTTTAAATAATTAGGAAAATTATTCCACGATAAGCCTTTAAAGCCATAATTCCAACTGTCATCATTGATCATTTTAGGTGGCTGATCGAGATCGATTAAGCACGCCAAATGACTATCTCCGTACAGTGAAAGGTATGCCCACAAATTAGCAGCTCCCATTGAATTCCCAATTCCAATAATATTGGTTAAGTTTAACCTGTTAATGAGTTCAGCAAGATCTGCTGCATGGCGACTAATTCGTTGCCCTCGATAAGTCCGTGCTGATAATCCTTGATTACGTGGATCAAGAATAATGAATCGATATTGCTTTCGGAAAAGTTCAAATGCTTTAAACCACATTTGAGCATAACCACCAATTCCAGGAATAGCTAAAATAGGTTGTTTATTTTCTTGACTATCATAATAATGTAACCTGATTCCATCATTGGTTATCAGATTAGCTTCATGTAACATTACCAAACACCAATAACTTTCATCCAAAGTGTCCCAATCACTCCGAAGATTAACAGATAGATGAGACCAAGAATAAAGTTATATTTCCACCATTCACCCTGTTTAATATATCCAGTTGTTGCAAGAATTGAAGCTGGACCATTAGCATAATGAGTGGTTGATGCATTGAAAGCACCAGTAAAAGCAAGTAACATAGCTGCCAATCCGATTGGAGCACCTGTCGCTACCGCAACAGATAAAAATGGTAAGTACAAAGCAGTCATGTGAGCAGTACCACTTGCAAAGAAGTAGTGAGTATAGAACATTAGAATAACTAGAATTGCTAACACAATTCCCCAACTAACTCCGTGCAATCCACCTTGAATTGTCTTTGAGAACCAATCAATAAAGCCAAATGAAATTAACTTACTTGCCATATAAACTAAAATTGAAAGCCAAATTAGAATATTCCATGCGCCTGTCTGCTTTAAAGTATCATTCATTGTTAACACACCAGTTAATAACAAAAGGCCAACTGCCAAAAATGCAATAAAGGTTGAATCTAACTGTGGAATATCAAAAATTCCGGATAAAACCCATAAAACAATTGCTAATAAGAAAACTGCAGACATGATTTTTTCGGGCTTAGTAACAGGACCCATCTTTTTAAGCCGATCATCTGCCCATTTTTCTGCATTAGGAGTTTCCTTAATTTCTGGTGGAAAAATTTTGTAAATGACGATTGGGATAACGATTGTAGCAACTAAAACAGGTACAATTGCTGCTGTAAACCAACCTATCCAAGTCATGTTATAACCTTTTTGGGCAGCCATTTGAGATGCCACCATATTAGGAGCAGCACCAGTAATAAACAATGCCGTTGATAAAATATTCGCATGAAACGCAATAAAACTCAAATATGCACCAATTTTTTTTCGTGATGGGTCATTAGGTAGTGAATCATAATCTTTTGAAATCGATTCAGTGACTGGCCAAACAACGCCCCCCGTTCTAGCACTGTTAGATGGGATTAATGCTCCCAAGATTAATTCCAAGGCAGTAATTGCATAGCTAATTCCAATTGAACGTTTTCCAAATTTACGAATCATCCAATAAGCAATTCGATTACCTAAGCCAGTTTTACTAATACCATAAGCCATGATAAACGCCATCGCAATTAGCCATGCAGCCGAATTACTAAAGGCACTTAAAATTCCTGCATTAACAACACCTGTTTTAGGATTAACTTCGTCCTTTATTGGTGCTAAACCAACTAAAACTGTAACAATTAATCCAATTAAAGTTGTACCCCCAATTGGTAATGGCTTTGTGATACAACCAACAATAGTTGCTACAAACACAGCAAACATTTCCCATGCTTGTGCAGACAATCCAGCTGGTCGCATAGGAGTAAAGCACCATAAGGCAATACCAATTATTAATGGTAAAATAAAGCCTTTGTAATTTACTTTTTCTAATTTCTCCATAATTACCCTCATTAATTATGGGCGATAAATATCGTCAATAATCCTATAATTCTTTTTCTTTAATTCTTCATCAAGCCAATTCAAATTGCCTGTTCCATCATGAAAGCTCGCTGCTTTGGCATCATCTTCTTTATGAAACTGTTGAACAACAGGTAATAGCTCGGCTGCTCTTTGTCTAGCAACCTTGACTACACCATCAGCATCACCTAGGATTAAATCGCCTGGATTAACACTAACATTACCACAAGATACCGGAACATTTATCTCTCCAGGGCCTTCCTTATATGGTCCATTAGGTGTTGTGCTTACAGCGTATATCGGTAATTCCCAATTTTGTAAACTATCAATATCACGGATAGGGCCATCAACTACAACTCCAGCAACATGCCTTTGGTCACGTAACCATGTCATCATTACTTCACCGATAACTGCACGGGTGTTATCACCCTCATTGTCAATCACAATGACATCGCCTTCATGGCAATATTTAAGAGCAGCATAAATAGTTAGATTATCACCAGGACGATTATGTACGGTGAAAGCCGGTCCACACATTTGTTGTTTCGGCTTGGACATCAAGTTAATTCTTGGTGCCATTGCTCCTCTTCTATTCATACAATCTGCCACATTTGAAGTAGGTAGTGTTCGATATGCCTCAATCAAATCTGGATTTGGAAGATTTCTCTTTAAAAATATTCTTTTACCGACTTGCATTAACTAGGCCTTCTTTTGATTAATCTAAATTAATATCTGCTAAAACTTCCTGCATTTTATCAGCTGAATTAACCATTTTCTTCATTTCTGCATCTGATAAATTAGCTTCAATAACATGACTAATTCCTGAACCATTAATTGCAGTTGGAGTTCCTAAGTATAAATCATGCTTAATACCATATTCCCCATTAATTGGTGCTGAAAGTGGTAAAACAATTGAACGATTATCCAAAATTGTACCAACAATTTGTGCCAACATCATAGCAATTCCATAGAAAGTTGCACCTTTATTTTCAATGATTTGGCCACCTTTTTGACGAATATCGCTTTCAATTCTAGCTAATTCATCATCATCAATTCCATTACAATCTTTTAGTGATTTGCCTGAAATTGTTGACTCATCGAAGTTTTCAAATGAAGTATCGCCATGTTCGCCAAGAACCATCGAATTAACTTCTGATAGTGATACGTTCATTTTCTTAGCTAATTCAACTTGTAAACGAGCCGAATCAAGTGACGTCCCTGTACCAATAACTTTTTGTTTAGGAAAACCAGATAATTTTTGGGTTAACGTTGTTAAAATATCGACTGGATTAGCAGAAACAACAAAAACACCATCAAATCCAGATTTTACTACTGGTTGAATAATACTCTTTAAAATTGAAACATTTTTATTAACAAGATCTAATCTTGTTTCGCCTGGTTTGCGTGGAACACCTGCTGTAATTACAACCACATCAGCATCCTTAGCATCGGAGTATTCACCTGGATGAATATCGCAATCACCAGCAAATGGTGTAATGTCTTCTAGATCCATTGAATCACCAACTGGACGTTTCTTTACAACATCTGTAATGATTAATTCATCAACTTTAGTATGTTGCAACAGGTCATTAGCAAAAGTAGAACCAACTGCCCCATCACCTACAAGTAATACTTTTCTAGTCATAAATTATTTCCTTTCATTTATAAAAAATGTAATCCTTTACAAAATTAATTATAGAAGTGATTGTTATAATTTGCAATATTTAAAATAAATATTCTTATTTTTGAAATTTATAAAAGCAAGAATTAATCGATATTAGTCGTTATAAACATTCCTAATATCAAGTGATTAGTAATTTGTTTTATTAGAAATAGTCTTGAATCTTAAATTATTAATTTAATAATTTAAGATTCAGTATGTCATTCTCGATTGCCACTTTAATAATCACTCTTATCATACAAAAGGGTACTAAAACCCTTTATGGATCTAGTACCCTTTCAGCTTTCAAATTATTAATAATTATTTTTCGTTGCGAATAAACTTTGTCATCTGCATCCCTGCTTGACGACCAAAGACAACCGTTTCAGCAACTGAATTACCACCAATTCTGTTATTACCATGAAGTCCACCAGAAACCTCACCAGCAGCATATAACCCATTGATAACATTACCATTAGTATCCAAAACCTCGGTCTTAGAATTAATGTGAATACCACCCATTGTGTAGTGAATTGCTGGATTAATATGAATTGCAAAGAATGGTCCCTTTTCAATCGAACGATCCATTCCAGTAGTTCTGCCAAACTCACCATCATTCTTGGTATTTACGGCTTCATTCCAAGTTTTAATGGTTTCTTTTAGATTAGAACTATTAACATCAATTGCTTGCGCAAGATCTGCTAAATTATCACCATGTTTAACCAAGCCAATGTGATCATAAAATTCAACGGCTGTAAAATTATCACGAATACTTTGATCAAAAATAAGGTAAGCACCTTCTTCATTCAAATTTGTAATAGCATTGGAAACAATTTTACGAGTGTTCATTTCATTAACAAATCTTTTACCAGATTTATTAACTAAGATAGCACCCTCACCACGCAAACCTTCGCCAATCAAATAAACGTGATCAGTATCCGTTTGAGCAGTTGGGTGAACCTGAATAAAATCCATTTGTTCTAATTGAGCATCAATTTGATCAGCTAATTTTAGTCCATCCCCAGTTGCACCTGGTTGATTAGTTGTCTTGTAGTCAACTAAGTCAGGACGATATTTCTTGATCAATTCCTTGGAAGAACCAAATCCACCTGATGCGAGCAAAACAGCTTTAGCATTAACAGTCTTTGTTCCCCCTTCATTTTCAAGTTGAACACCAACAACATTCTTATTCTCATCTTGCAAGAGTTTGATTGCCTTAGTGTTATTAAAGACAGGGATACCTTCTTGCTGTATTTGCTTTAACGCCCCAGTTATCAGATAGTTACCAACAGGAGCCATTGATGCCGGACGGTGAGCACGCTTTTTACTCATCCCACCAGTAATGGTTAAGTTAGTTAATTCGATTCCATGGTTGAGCAACCAGTCAATTGCAGCAGCTGAATGATCGACAAAGTATCGTAATAATTCACGATCATTCAGCAGTCCTCCACCTTTGAGAGTTTCTTGATAAAAATCTTCTTTATTATCAATGATTCCCTCATTTAATTGAACTAAACTTTCAGAGGCATTCATTCCAGAAGATGCGCGAGTTGTGTTACCACCTAAGGATGCGTTTTTTTCAAATACAGCCACATTCAAGCCTAGTTCATGAGCCTGAATTGCAGCGGTTAAACCTGCTCCGCCGGCACCTACGATAATTGCATCGTAACAACTTGCGATTTCAGAACTTTTATTTGGGGTAAAGACAAATTTTGCCATTTAAATAATTCTCCTCTGTGTTTCTTATTCTTCAGGCTCAGTCCGATCAATATTGGTCATTTGCATGTAATCCATCCATTCATCGTACTGTTCCTCAGTTACTTCACCACTCTTAAGAGCGGCTTCTTTTAGGGTAGTATTTTCTTTATCAGCTGTCTGCGCAATTTTAGCAGCTGCGTGATAGCCAATATGTGGTGATAAGGCTGTAACTGTCATCAGTGAATTTTCAAGTAATTCATCCATCTTTTCAGAGTTGACAGTTAAACCAGAGATCATCTTATCAGCAAAGCCAGTGATTGTACCAGTTAATATATCACAGGTATCAAGGAAAGCAGCAATCATTACCGTTTTATAAACATTCATTTCAAAGTTACCTTGAGAAGCAGTAAAAGTAATTGTTGTATCATTACCAAAAACTTTCGCAGCAGCCATGGTAACTGCCTCAGCTTGAGTAGGGTTAACCTTACCTGGCATGATTGATGACCCCGGCTCATTAGCTGGAATATTCAGCTCATGATAAGCGGCTCTTGGACCAGAAGCCAAAAAACGAACATCTTGAGCAATTTTGAACATATCAGCTGCCAATGTTTTAAGGGCACCATGAACAACAGCAATTCCAGAGTGGTGAGCTAAGCCCCAGAATTTATTAGTCTTAACTTTAAATTCATGACCGTAGACTGCGGATAATTTGGTAGCAATCTTTTCGGTCATTCCTGGTGCAGCGTTCAGACCAGTTCCGACAGCAGTTCCACCAATCGCTAATTCGTAAAGCGTTGGTTTCAATTCTTGAATATAAGCCAAATCATGCTTTAGTGCAGCAATATAACCGGAAACTTCCTGACCAAAAGTAATCGGTGTTGCATCTTGCAAGTGAGTCCGACCAACTTTAACTGTCTTCCAATATTTATCCTGTTTAATTTTTAATTCATCAATCAAATGCTGAACAGCTGGCTCCAAGTTATCAAGAGCCTCAACAGCAACAATATTCATTGCAGTTGGGAAAGTATCATTAGATGATTGACCTCGGTTAACGTCATCATTAGGTAAGATATTAAGTCCAGGATGAAGTTTGTTAGCTAGATTGGCAACAACCTCATTCACATTCATATTACTTTGAGTACCCGAACCTGTTTGTAAAACGTGTAAAGGAAAATCTTTACGTAAGTCATCATCACTTAAGGTTAACAAATGATCAATTGCATCTTCTATTGCTTGACCCTTTTCTTTAGGCTCATCGCCGACTTCAACGTTTGATTCGGCTGCTGCTTTTTTTAAATTCAAAAAAGCACGAACAATTGCTAATGGCATATATTCACCACTTGGGAAATTATTTCGACTTCTTTCAGTTTGAGGTCCCCATAGGGCATCTTTAGGAATTTTAACTGGCCCAATAGTATCACTTTCGATACGATATTCTTCTTCACTCATCGTAATTCTCCTTTAAATTATTTTTTAATTTTAACTATTTTCTGTCATCATCGACTTTTAAACTTATAATACCTGGTTTTTATCATTTTTTCAATATTTTAAAAAATAAAGCGCTATTATTCAAAAATTTAAAATGCATCACAACTACGGCTTTTACAACTTATTCTTCTGTGCTAAAAAATGACTGACCAGTCCAAGCAATAAACCCATTAAAGCAGGAATTACCCAGTCCATCCCAATATTTGCTAGTGGTAAAAATTTCATTTGCAAATATTCCAACTGCAAAGCCCAGGATTGCCGACTAATAACTGGTGGAAACGAGGTAATCATATCTAGGATCGCTGGAATTACTGTTAAGCCTACCCCCCACGCATAAACTTTTTTATCATAATTAAAATAAATTCCCGTGATTGATAAAATAATTAGTACAATTGCAATTGGATAAAGGAACATTAGCATTGGAGTTGACCAAGAAATGATTGTATTTAACCCAAAGTTGGCAGTTATAAAAGAAGCAATTGTCATAATGGTCAACCAGACATGATAATTAACTTTACTGAAACTGCGATGAAAATCTTGTGCAAATGCCACGAGAAGCCCGACAGCAGTGGTTAAGCATGTTAAAGTAACTAGCGTTGCTAACAATGCATGCCCAAAACCACCTAAATAATATGTAATGATTTGATTAAAAGCTGTTCCTCCTTCTGACGAAATTTTAAAATGATTAAGTGTTGTAGCACCGAGCCAGATTAATCCAATATAAATAATTCCGATTGCTCCAGTGGCCAAGATACCGGCTTTTGCCGTTATTTGTGCATTACTTTTGGCTGAAGTTTTACCTAAATGCCGAACAGCTGAAACAATTGTATAGCCAAATGCTAGTCCAGCCAAAGCATCCATTGTATTGTATCCTTGCAAAAAGCCGTTAAAAAAGCCCTGTCTTTGATAAGCACCCGTTACAACTTGCTTACCAGCTACTCCCATTGGAGAAAGAAAGCTCAATAAAAAAACAAAAAATAAAAGTAATAAAAAAATAGGATTAAGAATGCGTCCAATGCTATCCAAAATTGTCGACTGATTGTAAGAAATTAGATACGCTAAAATAAAAAAGATTGCCGAAAAAGCAAGAAGACATGGTCTACTATACTTTTGTGGCAAAACCGGCTGTATGCCAACTGCAAAAGAAATACTAGCTGTTCTTGGGGTAGCAAATAGTGGGCCGAGTGTTAAATGAATCAGGATCATAAAACCAAGTGCAAACTTGTTTCCCAGAGGACGACCAATATCATAAACTCCCTTAGCATGACTTGCACTAATTGCCAAAACAGCCATTAACGGTAATAAAACTGCCGTTAACAAAAATCCGACTGTAGCTATTCCCCATTCAGCACCAGCTAACTGTCCCAAATGAATAGGGAAAATCAAATTTCCTGCTCCAAAAAATAATCCAAATAATAGGGATGCAACTGCTAAATATTGTTTCCAAGTTAAAGGTTCAGTATTTAAATCTTTTTCTATTTTCCTCATTTTATATCCTCTCTTCTCCAATCAAACTATCAGCAATAAAAAAGGCATCCTCGAACTGTTGTTCAAGGATGCCTTAGCATGGTACCACCTATCTTACAATATCAATTGACATTGTCACTTTACGTACAGCATCTCTACGATACGCTAACACGATAATGGGTGTTACCAAACCAAGCTACTGTATTTTCACTCGTTAGCTCCAAGCTACTTTCAAATTGCCTTTACGATTCTTTTTCACCTAGCAGAACTCTCTTATACGTTACCAGCAATTTTACTCTTCTTTTCATCACTTTTGTATTAATAATACTTTAATATTAAACTTATTTTTTGTCAAATAAAATTCAAAGATATAAATAATATTTGCTTTAAATCATCGAAACAATTTTTGTTCCATGCATTTGAGAAACTTTCAACTTAGTTGCTAAACTAGCAAAATTATTGCTAGTAATTCCTCCTCCAGGTAAAATTTCGATTTGATGATCGGCCCAAGTAATTATTTCTTGTAAATGCGTTAAATTCTCATCAATTGGCTGTTCAAGATTTCCCCCATGAGTCAATATTCGACACACTCCATGGCTTGCGAGCCACATGAGCGAATCGTGTTGTTTTTCGCGTTTAATTTCATCAAAGGCCATGTGCATAACAACGGGCATTTTTAATGAATCAGTCAATGAAAGTAACCTTAACATTCTAACCTTATCTAACTCTTTTGAAGTAGTTAAACAACCAAAAGTAACTGCATCTGCCTTGAGCATACTTGCAATTTGTATATCATTGACCATGATTTTGATCTCATCATCATTGTAGACAAAATCATCTCCACGGGGTCTAATCATCACAACAACTGGCACATTCTTATTATGCGCAAATTCGATTGAACTCTTAAGAACACCAAAAGATGGTGTAATACCTCCTACATCTAAATCACTATTAAGTTCAACTCGATCTGCTCCCGCAGCTATTGCACGAGTAAGATTAGTAAAATTTTCTACACATGCTTCTTTTAACATTGAATTACCTTCTTTTTTAATCAAACGTATCTAAAAGCTGTTCTAAATGCCTTTAGATAACATTTTTCAAGTTGAGATAACTGCCTAAGTCATTAATTATTGCGTACTTTTATATTTTAATCTTATCCTTGCTTAGAGGATCAGACAAGTAATCTACTAAAAATTTATAAATAAAAAAACACTAGACTATAAATAAAATAGACTAGCGTTTAATTAACTACCACATGCCAATGACTTTAGTCCAAATAAGACCACCGCCAAGCCAGATAATATTTAGGATAACCCCAATAATCGCACTTAGTTTCCACCAATCTTTGTTGGAAACATAACCAGTTGAAGATAAGAGCGCTGCAGGGCCAGCAGAATAACTAGAAGTTGATAAATATAGTGAACCATCTAAAGCCAGCATGAGAGCTGCCATGATTGGTGGAACTCCAGCACCAATTGCGATTGACAAGAAACCTGCATATAATGCAGAAATTTGTGTTGAAACACTCGGGAATAAATAATGTAAATAAAAGTATGCTAAATACAAAATTACTAAAACCCAAATCCAGTTCATTCCATTTAAGGCACTGCCTAAGGTCTTAGAGAACCATGGAAAGAATCCTAATTGCATTAGTTTTTGGGACATTAACATAATAATTGAAAGCCAAGTTAAAATATTCCAAGCAAAGCTTTGGCCAAGAATATCTTTAACATTGATTACTCCGCAAACTAGTAATAATGCAACGGCAATAAAACTAACAAGAGTAGCATCAATTCCAAATTTTGGTCCAACCAGCCAAAGTGCTACAGCTAGAACAAAAACTACGGCCATGATATCTTCTGCAAGGGTCATCTTGCCTAATTCTTTTAATTTGTTATCTGCCCATGCATGAGCGTTGGGAGTTTCTTTAATTTTAGGTGGATAAATTTTATATAAAACAAATGGAACAATTAATAATGAAATAATACCAGGAACAAGTGCGGCTAAGAACCATTGCATCCATGAAATCGTAATATTTTGTGTTTTAGCAATTCCCAATGCAACCATGTTCCCAGCTAAGCCAGTCAAAAACATTGTTGAAGTAACAATATTAATCTCATATTCGTTAAAAACAAGGTAGGCTCCCATCTTATCTTGAGTACCTTGTTTTGGATCAGAACCCATTTCTTTAGAAAGATTATCAATTATTGGGTACATAATCCCATTAACTCGAGCATTGTTACTTGGAATACCGATTGCTAAGACTGTCTCAACTATTGATAAAGCATAAGCTAGTCCCAATGTCTTTTTACCAAACGTCTTAACAAAAAAGTAAGCAATCCGCTTGCCTAAGCCTGATTTTATAAAGCCAGCTGCCATAAACATACACATTGCTACCATCCAGGCAGTCGAATTTCCAAAACCAGCAGTAACCTCGTCCATTTTAAAAATTCCTGTTAAAGTAGCAATCACAATCGCAATAATTGTTGTTGCCATCATTGGCAATGGTTTAGTCACACAAGCAATGATCGTTGCAATAAAAATTGCAAATAAATGCCATGCTTGAACATTAATTGCAGTTGGTCTAAATGGCGTTAAGACCCACAGGATGATGCCAATTGCAACTGGCAAAATCCATTTTTTCCATTCAAATTTATCTAACATTTTTACTTCTCCTTAAAACTTTATTGTTTTGCTTTTTTGATAGCTTGGTTAACAGCTTCTTTAAGTGCCTTTGTAGTAGTTGATGCTCCTGATATGGCATCAACTTTAGTAGAATTCTTCAAAACCATTTCTTGGGGAATCTGCTTAATTGCTATTGCACCTATCCCCTCAGTTTCATGACTTTCCAAAACTTCAATCTTTTTAATGGAATTATCTTGATAAGTTACACGTACCAAGATTCGTCCGCCAATCCCACCTTCTGAAGAGCCAAGATACTGGTGTTCATGTAGTTCTATTTGGTCAGTCTTATTACCATCTAGAAGATCATTAATCTTAGGAACTTTTTCAGAAATTGTAATTTTCATATCATTCATTGATGTTTTAGCTGCATTCTCACCAGCAATTTTCCCCAATATTAAACATTCCGCAAGATTACCGCCGCCTTGATAATGATTGGCACACATACCACCAAGCTCACCAGCACCAAACAATCTCTTAATCGGTTCTTCGTTAACATCCAAAATACGTGCCTGGCCGTCATGCTTCGGTCCCCCTTGTGTATTTAAAACAACAGGGGCTAACCTGATTGCATAAACTGGTCGTTTCATATCGAATTCTTCTAAGGATTCGGGCTTGCGATTGAACTGCATATCATTACCCTGACGGGCAAACTCATTAAATTGTAGTACTGTTTTTCTTAAATTTTTTTCTGGCACGTGTATTTTCCTTGCCAACTCTTGAACTAAATCAGCTTTAACTACCTTTTGGAAAAATTGTTGATACTTAAGTGTATGCTGTTTTTTTTCTTCAATAAATTTTTCAAATTGTTTACTATCGAAAACTAACCATACATTATTGTATGCATGAGGTAATAAATAATCACCATGTTGAGCAATGTGGCCATGTCTATATTTGGCATCTTCTCGCATAAAGCGAGTACCATCATCACCCACTACAAAAATAGAGCCGGATTTAACATTTTTCCAGCCGCTTATTTGCCTACCACGCTCATTGGCATCTTCAGCAATTACGTAGCCAGGAACAATCCCTAAAGACTCATAATTTCCCATATGCCACATTTTTGCTCCTACTTCAGCTGCCATTTTCACGCCATCACCATTGTTATACAAAGTTCCTAATGGAGTTAACTTGTTGATATGAAGATAGTCTTGTTGCATTTCTTCATTATTTTCAAATCCGCCCGTAGCTAGTACCACACCTTGTTTAGCATGAATATAGTACTGCTTGTGGTTGCGTGAAATTATTACTCCACAGATTTCCCCATTTTCGGAATTTTGTATCAAGTGTTTAGCTTTTGAATTTAACCAAATATCTATTTTATCTGCCCGCTTAATTACTTCATTTCGTATTACCTGCCATAATGCAGCATCAAAATCTTGGTTATGAACTAAGGCAAAATCAAAAGTTTCTGAGCCTTGATATTCGGGATATTCACAGAGAAATTTTTTGTTTGCCAAATGATCTCCAACATGGTAGTCACTTGACCAAATAAATGGATCTATTTTAAAGTATTTTCTGAAATAATCAGGCATTTGGATAAAGCCATTAAGATAAACATCCAATATGTCTTTATCCATCATAAACGGGGCATTTAGCTGTTTATAATAAGCCGTTATTTTGTCCTTGTCATGAGCCATTGCAACATGTTGAGCGGAATAGCGTGTATTGCCACCTTCATGTCCATAAGGGGCAACATCGACTAATAAAACTTTAGCACCATTATCGGCAGCAAATCGAGCAGCTGTACCGCCAGCTCCACCAAAGCCTAATACAATTACGTCATAGGTACCATTCCACTTAGTTTTTTCATCGATCTTCATTTTTATTCTTCTTTTTTACTTTTGAATATTTTTAATCGCTTTATTAACAGCTTCCTTAAAAGCAGCACTAGTGGTACTTGCTCCACTAACAGCATCAACATCAGTAGTTTGCTTGTCTAACATTGCTTTAGTTAATACAGGTATTGCCTTACCACCTAAAGAAGGTGTTTCTTTTTGTTGCAAAGTTTCAATATTAATTAATCGATTGTCATCAGCTGTCACCCGTACAACAATTGGAACATCATTAATACCATTCTCACTAATTCCAATTCCCTGATTTTCGCCCACTTCATAATCAGTTGTTGTTGCATGTGCATCCGATTTAAGATCAGGGTTTTGAGAAGCACCCGTTATAACATCAACTTCTTCAATTTTGCGTTTAGGCCAAGCTGCATTTTCACCAGCAATTTTCCCAGAGATCAGCAAATCAGCAATACTATTTGCTCCAACATATTTTGTAGCAAATATATCTCCTAGTTCTCCTGCCTCATATAAATGTGGAATTACATTGTTTTGCATATCAAGAACTTCACACTTTTCATTGCGCTTTGCACCACCATGTGTATGCAAAATATTATGTCTAATGGCAATGGCATAATATGGACCATTTCCGAAAGCACGCATAGTGTCAATGTGACGATTCAAGAACATATCACGCTTTTTGTTCTCAGTAAGGTAGTTAAAATCAGCAACTGCCTCAGCTAATTTAGGAGCTGTAATTTTTTCTGCTAATTCTTTAATTGAATCTGCCTTAACTGCATATGAAATCAATTGCTTAATTTGGTCGGATTTGTCAGATTCATCACTTGACAGTTGATCATATTGCTTTTGATCCATAATAATATGCGGATGATTTTGGTTAGGAAGCATAATCCAGTTACCATGGTTATACTTATAGCCGTGTCTGTCTTCTTCATCTTCGCGGTAATAACGGGTACCATCATCACCAGCTATAAAAATACTGCCGTTAAATAGACTCTTCCAATTAATCATATATGCAAATTTTTCTCTTGGTTCACCCCTATTAAGAGAAAAGCCATGAGAATCATAGTTTGACATATGCCACAGGCGAGCACCCGCTTCAATTGCAAGGTCGATTCCCTTTCCTTGATTATATAGGGTACCAATCGGTGCTAGTGAACCCTGTCCCAAAAAGTTTTGTACCATATTCTGATTATTTTCAAAACCACCACATGATAAAACAACGCCATTTCTAGCAGCAACATTTCTAATCACATCGTTATGCTTAATTTGCACTCCTAGAATAGTTTTGTTTACAGGATCTTGAATAAGATGTTCTGCTGGGCTTGAAAACCAAATATCAATTTTATCTAAACGTTCATAAACTTTTTTGCGCAATAATTTCCAAAAACCGCCATTATACATCCCAGCAGTCATACTTTGGGAACGCATTGTTTCTGCATGCTTATATTCCGGATACTCACCCTTGGGTCTTCGACCAGTATATTGTGCTTCAATTCCAAAATACTTCTGCGAATATTCTTTCATTTTCATAACATTATTGACGAACGCATCTAAATCTCTGGGATCATATTTGAAAGGATAATATGTTTGTTTGTAGTAATCCCTTAGATCATTAAAGTTGTCACTCCAAGCAAAAGCACCACCAGCATAACGTGTGTTACCACCTTCATGGCCCTCTGGCGCAGAATCAATTAGTAAAACGTGAGCATTTTGATCAGCTGCAAATCTTGCAGCTCCAGCTCCAGCACCACCAAATCCGACAACAATTACATCATAGACAGCGTCCCATTTAAGAGTTGAGTCGTAGATCAAATTAATTACCATCACTTTCTTATTAAAAATTCCTATCACAAAAAATATAACCGTTAAAGTAGGTTTAGTCGAACTAATTTTTTAAATAAAAATAATAACTTTAGTTAAATAATTCCTTGTGCTGCAAGACTCTATTGCAATTTTTGATATTATTTAATATAATTCAAAAATATATACTTATAAATGTTTTTTATTTACTTTAGGACTTATTATGAATGAAAAAGACCTGTTATATTTTTGCAAACTAGTTGAAACTGGAAGTTATACTACAACTGCTAATTACTTTAAAGTTACCCAACCAACAATTTCAATGGCAATTAAACGTCTAGCTGATAAGTTTGATGATCCGCTTCTCTTACAAAAGAACCGTAAAAGCAAGATTACCTTGACTGATGCAGGAGATTTACTTTATCAAAAAGCTAAAATTTTATTGCATCAAATTGCCAGTATTGACTACGATGTAAGGCATGCGAGTGATAAAAAAATCCGGCTGGCCTTTTCTGGTGAAGCAGGTAATTATTATATTGCTGATATTATTCAAAAATTCTATCAAGCCCATATAACCAACTTAATTGATGTTAATATAAAACGCTCTGCAGATGCTTTTGCCGATTTAACTAATGGAGATGTGGATGTTGCTATCTATTCATGGATGGTTCCTATTAATGACCCTGAATATTTTATTCATAACCTTCAGCGGACAGAGTTGGTACTGATTACGAGTCAAAATCATCCATGGCACAATGTCCATGAAATTAAAGCTGCGGATTTACGTTGCTGCAAATTTATTGCTCGTAAACGTGGATATTTAACTCGAGAATGCCTAGAACAGGAAGCAAAACTGGGTGACTTTTCCCCTAATATTGTTTACACTTCTCCAACAATGAAGTTAATGATTGATCTAGTCAAAAGAAACGTTGGCACTGCACTTGTAATGGAAAGTAGTGTTAAAGAAGAGAATGGTGTTCACATTATTCACTTAAAATCAGGGCAACGACTCTGGGCCTATATGCAAATTGCTATGAGGAAAAGTTTTGTTCCCAACAAATATCAACGAGCGGGAATTGAGATCTTAAGAAATTTTCGTCCAAAAAATAAGTGAACATATTTAAAAAGGCAGCAACGTCTAAATGTTGCTGTCTTTGTTTATCTTTATTTGAATAGAATGATTGCCATTTTTATTGGGCAATGATTTGTGCACTCTTGGCATCAAGATCTGTCCACTTGAGATATCGCGTTTCTGAAATTGCTACAAACTTAGTTTTCTTTATTTCCTTAGTTGCTAAAACTATAACCTTTCGGCCCTTAGGAATATAGTATTTCTGATTAATAACGCCCTTGCTGCTATAAATACGGGCATTACGCTTCACTTTATAACTTACTGCCTTAAAAGGCACAACATTTGTTGCCAAGATGTACTGCTTTTTCTTATTTTTGGCATTAGTGATGAATCTAAGGTAGTTTTCACTTTTTCGGTTATTAAAACCATTAATATAAACAACGGTTCCCTTTTTTAATTTTTTATTCTTAATTTTCTTAAAATCTTGATTATAAATTACACTGTTTTTAGTAACCTTAACGTAGCGGTTAATTAAAGTTAGTGCATTTGCATTGTTCTCAGTTGGTTTCTTACCAGTTTCATTTTGATTTCCATTGGGCTGATTGGTATCAGTAGTTTGGCTTTTCGCAATATTTTGGTCTGTAGTTAAAGCATTTGTTTCCGTAGCCAAGACAGGTGTTACCATAACTAGGTTCAATAGAGTAGCACCTATTATACTTAACAAAATTTTTTTAGTCACTATTATCCCTCATTACTAATTAAAATCTATTTACTTTAATTTTACTACATTCCTGAATAGATATCTGCTCTGAACTAAGTTAAATTAATTTTACGTTAGCAACAGGATTGCTATATACTGATTAAGATGGCTTAGAGTATATTGAGATGTATTTTAGGAGGTTAAAATGGCAAATCCCACAAATAAGCCAATTGAAATTTTAGTAACAATTGATCAGAATTACATAAAACCACTTGAAGTAATGCTATATTCCCTAAAAATTAATAGTTTTACAGACAAATTCAGGATTTGGTTAATTCACGACAATATTGCAGATAAAAAATTAGTTGCATTGACAACTTTTGCGCAGAAAATTGGTATTGAAATTCAACCAATAGCAATGGCATTAAATATTTCTTTCCCGGATTCACTTCTTAATTTACATGATTATCCTAAAGAAATGTACTTTAGACTACTATCAAGTCAAATTCTTCCTTCAGATTTACACCGCATTATTTATCTTGATCCAGATATTTTAGTAATCAATACACTTCGTCCACTATGGGAGCTTGATCTTCAGGGCAAAATGTTTGCTGCTGCTGTCCATGAAGGATTAACTGATATTATGAGTTCAATAAATCAACTACGACTTGGTACGACAACTGATTATTTTAATTCTGGTATTATGCTAATGGATTTAGATCAAATGCGTGCAAAAGTTAATCTGGAGGACATTTCTAAGGCAATTGCCAAGCATCATGACACCTTAATTTTACCCGATCAAGATATTCTAAATTATCTATACGGGGAAGAGATTTTAAAAATACCTGAAACTCAATGGAATTATGATGCTCGCTCCTATTCAGTATATCTTGCACGAAGTACAGGTAAAATTAATACTGAATGGGTTATGAGTAATACAGCAATTTTACATTTTTGTGGTAAATCGAAGCCCTGGCAAAAAGAAAATCATTCTCGCTTTAAAGCGCTTTACCTCAACTACCTACATTTAACTGCTCGAATTAAAGATTACCAAAAATAAATATAACATTTAGCTTTTTTCTATTGAAGGACGCAATAACTGTGATAAAATAATAAAAGTTAGAAATATCAAGCTATACCATGATTCAAATGTATTTTTATAAGAAATACATTTGAAAATTGCGTGTGCTTTGTATAATAAGTTTTATAGAAAAGAGAAGGAAATATGGCTTCAATCAATAAATCTGAACTTACTAAAGAAGTTGCAGCAAAGACTGAACTCAAGCAAAAGGAGACCGAACAAGTCATCGATGCCTTAATCGAAACAATTAAGGAAAATTTGGCTAAAGGTGAAAAAGTTCAAATCATCGGTTTTGGATCATTTGAAGTTCGTGATCGTGCAGAAAGAAAAGGTCGGAACCCACAAACTGGTAAGACTTTAACTATACCTGCTACAAAAGTTCCTGCTTTTAAGCCAGGTAAGGCTTTGAAAGATGCAGTTAAATAAGTAATCTAGTTAAAACAAAAAACAACGGGATTATCTCCCGTTGTTTTTTGTTTAGCGTTTTTGATGATTTAACTTCTTGGCAAAAAAATCGCCAACTATTTGAACTATAAAAATCAAAATTACCACAAGAGCAGTTGCAATAAATGTCACATCATTATTAAAACGATTGTAGCCATATGAAATTGCCGTATTTCCTAACCCACCAGCACCAATGGCTCCAGCCATTGCCGTTAAACCGATTAAACTAATAATTGTTACGGTTGAAACACGAATCAGTTCAGAACGTGCTTCATTTAAGTAAACATTGAAAATTATATCCCATATAGTTGCCCCTAAACTTTCTGCAGCTTCAATTTTTCCTTGATCAACACTTTCTAAAGCAACCTGAACCTGCCGAGCATAAAAAGGAAAAACACCCAAAGTTAAAGGTACTAGTGCAGCATTTATTCCAATTTGGGTCCCAACAATTTTTTGCGTTACTGGTGCAATAAAAGCGAGTAAAATAATGAAAGGAATTGCCCGAAAAATAGAAACAACTTTATCACAAAGATTAAACAAAAATTGGTTTGGTCGAATTCCTTCTCTTTTTGTTAAAACTAAGATAATTCCAAAAATTATGCCAAGAATACCACCAAAAATGCCTGACCAGAAAGTCATAAACAAAGTTTGACCGATACTTGTCGCCCAACCAGTATCACCTAGCCAGCCAAGTTCAACGACGTTAGGAAAAGCCCTGCTAAACCAGTTAATCATACAAATTCCCCTTTTCATTTAAGCGCGTAACTGCCACTTTTGCTTCTTCTAAAAAGCGAATCGTTTCCTGCTGTTTATCTTCATTCCCTTTTACTAGAACAAGAAGTGTCCCAATTGGTTCTCCATTTAAAAGTTCAACATTACCGTATAACATGCTTACTTCAACACCAATTTTACGGTAAAGGTCAATGACAATTGTTTTTGTAACATTATCCATACTATAAACCAGTTGGTAAATGGCCTCATTTTCAGTTAATTTATCTAATTTAAGTGACTGCAGGGTACTAATTACTTCACCTGAACCCCCAACAAAATTTTGGGTTAATTCAGTTTGAGGATGAAGAACAACGTCACGCAGTGATCCTTTTTCAATTATTTCTCCTCGCTGCATTAAGGCAACTTGGTCACAAACCTGTTTGACAGCGCTCATTTCATGAGTAATTAAGACAATCGTTAAGTTTAACTCATCCTTTAATTTTTTTAATAAAGTTAAAATTTGTTGAGTATTTTGCGGATCTAGTGCACTGGTTGCTTCATCTGAAATCAATATATCTGGTTCATTAGCAAGAGCTCGAGCTATTGCAACACGTTGCTGTTGACCACCGGAAAGTTGAGCAGGAAAGACGTCAGCCTTGTCTTTTAAATCGACTAAATCAAGCAGCTTTAACGATTTAGCTGTTATTTCTTTTTCTTTAAGACCTGAATGTTTTAATGCAAAAGCAATATTTTCAATCACACTAGTCTCATTTAATAAATTGAAATTTTGAAAAATCATTCCAATTTTTCTACGTGCCAGTTGTAGCTGCTTAGTTTCGATTACTTGTTTTCCATTTTTTACAAAGTCAGTTCCATTTACTCTGACATTACCTGCAGTTGGTTTTTGCAAAAGATTAATTGTTCTAACCAAAGTTGACTTACCTGCACCAGAAAAGCCTACTATGCCATAAATACTTCCTTTTTCAACTGTTAAGCTAACGTCATGCACAGCATGAACTGTGTCTTTATCCCGATCAGAAAAATCAACGTTGACATGCTCTAACTCGATAATTCCCATAAAAATTCGCTCCGTTCACTAAAACTTGATGTCCCACGCAGGCTGAGTCATATTACCATAGTACTTCTTGACTAAGCGTTTAGTTTCAGCTGTTTGATATGCTTTAACCACTGCCTGGTAATCCTTGTTATTTTCTTGACCCTTTTTCGCACAAATAATGTTTACCCATTGGAGTGAATCTTTATTTAAAGGTTCAATAAAGATTGTTTGCTTTTCTCCTAAACCAGCAGGACCCGCAAAATCGTTATTAACAACAGCAGCATCGACTGAATTAATTACCCGACCACATTGATCAGCACTAATTTCTTTAATTTTTAAATTTTGTGGATTTTTAATGATATCCGCAACCGTAACTAGTGCCTTATTGGGACGTAATTTAATTAAGCCAGCATTCTTTAACACTAATAATGAACGAGATTCATTAGTGGCGTCATTAGGAACAGCAATTGTTGCACCCTTAGGTAATTCATTCAACTTATGATATTTTTTTGAATATAATCTGATTGGATTAACCTCTGTTCGACCAATTGCTACAACACCACCATGATTAGATTTATTCCATGCCTTTAAGAAGGCATAATGCTGAAATGCATTCAAATTAATATCACCATTTTTTACTGCTTTATTGGGTTGATTATAATCCGTGAAATTCTTGATCTTAATTGTTACCCCGTACTTCTTTTTAGCAAGAGCAGCGGCATGATTCCAAATATCTTGTTTTGCTTTAGTTTCACTAACAATTCCTACTGTGACAATATGACTTTTCTTTGACTGATTAGTGTTACTACTGCTACGTCCAAAACTAAACCAACCGCCAACAGCAATAAGCAAAATAACTACAGTACCAATAATAATATTCCTACTCTTCTTCGTCATTTTAAAACCTCCGAAAATAAAAAAAGCACTTATCCTATCATAAGGACGAGTGCTTCGTGTTACCACCTTTAAATTCATTTATTACTCACGTAATAAATCTCATTAGCTATCAACCAATAGCTTGCAAGGATAACGGATACAATTCCGCCACTAGCTAAATATCACTAGTAGTCATCATTTCAAGCCCATATTCACCATCAACCACCAACCGATTCTCACCACAATATCGGCTCTCTTTATTAGTAAATAGAATAGTTACTCTGCTTTTCAAGATGTATTAATTATTTAATTGTTTATTAATTTAGCACTTAAAATATAAGCTGTCAACTATTTTCTTAAAATTACTACTTGCGTTGATAAGTTAAAAAATCATAATAATAAGTATTATTTGCATCTGGTTGATGAGCAACGCTTTTGATTAAAACAAACTTGTCATAATCAATTTGTGGCATTGTAACGTTCCCAATAAAATTAGCTTTTATAGCCGTTTTTTCTAAATAATCAACTTGTGAAATTAAAGCTTGAAAAACTGACCGTCCTCCAATAACATAGTTTTTTTCATTTTTATGATATTTTAGCCATGAGTTTAACTCGGTAAGTGAAGAAACAATCTCAACTTGGCTATTTCTTTGATATTTTTGAATCAACTTTTGATTCTTTGTTAGGATAACATGATGTCGCTTGGGTAAAATATTTGGTAAACTGGTAAAAGTTTTTCGGCCCATAATTATTGAATGTCCCATTGTTAATTCCTTAAAATGTTTCAAATCAGCAGGCAAATACCATGGTAATTGACCATTAAAACCAATTTGATGTGACAGATCTTCGGCCCAAATATAAGTAAGCGTAATTTCACCTCCCTTTAATTATAAAAGCTATTTAGAATAATTTACTTAAGACATGCTTTTTCTATTTAAAATTGCTATAGTAAATATATGACAAAAATAAGGAGAATAATATGACTAAGAAAGCAGATCAACAGACCGAAAAAAATTTCAATAAAATGAAGGTAACTGAAGCAAATTTGGTAAGAGATTTGCAAGCCGTAGTAAAAGATCCGAGCCAAATCGGTAAATTAAGCGATAAAATTTTTCAGAATCATCAAAAATGGTTAAAAACAATTATGCCTAATTATACACCTGAAATTCATTTGGCAATTGTCAACTCCTATGAAAAAGATAAACGATACCAATCCTATTATGATGATAAGGCTGGTAAAGGTGCAACTAAAGCTTTAATTAAAATTGTTAATGAACATTTAGCAAGTTAACCTTGGTAGTTGATATCAATATTAAAAAGCGTCCCTTAATTTAGGAACGCTTTTTAATATTATCTATTTATGTTTATCAAATATCAGTGAAACCAATGAATATGCTTATCTGTAAACGCTAATAAGTCATTACTTAAGTATAAAATATAAGTAATAAACAATGTTAAGTTTGCATCACCTTGAAAAGCTGTAACTCCCCATAAAATAATTGACATAATACCCTGAATTGTCCAGAAATAATATTGTTCCCGAAAGCGCATTGTACATAATAATGACCCAGTAATCCCGATTGCTCCCGCAGTAGCATCAATCCATGGACGAGGACTAATAAAGATTTGGGTGTCCATATAATAAAGCATGCTAGTTACAATAGCAAAGAAAATAGCCGTCAATAACCATTGCAAAAGTCCCATCCCTCGAATACTTTTTTCTGTTTCTTGCTTCCAGACTGGTAGAAGTAATACGGGCAAATCAAGAAGTATAATGTATGACGCTTGTAAAACAATGTTCGCATAATTTTTTGCGTAAATAGAAATAATTATATAGATAATTGCTGATAATAATCCTAGGACTCCATTTATTTGCTTAGCATTTGTAATTGCCAAGGTACAAGTAAAGCCCATAATTGCAGCAATCATAGTAACCACTGCAAGAATATTAAGCGGCGAGGAAATTGTCGTTCCAATAATAATCCCGATACCTAGCATAAGTAGCATGTATGTCTTAAAACTCCATCCACGCAATTGATTTATATACCATTTAAGCCGAAAAATATCAGTATTAAGCTGTAGTTTCATAGTTTAATCCAACCTATTTTAAGATTTATGCCAAAAGCACGTTTTCCATCATATCATTAACAGACATAATTTAAAAATATTATGACTAATATTCAGCTGATTTTAAAGTTGATCAATCTACTTGTTCATAAGCTAATTTTTCGTTTTCATAGGTTAATAATTTGTCATCAAAGTGGGCAATCTTATAATTTAAATAATTAATTGTCTTTTGTAATTCTTTAGCTTGCATTTGTAACTGTTGTCTTTGACTGATTAACATTTGCTTACGCAGCTTGGAAGGTGATTGCTTATGATATTCAGAAACAAATTTTTTAATTTCTGAATAGACATTCCTGCTTGACGCAGAGCTTTAATATAAAAAAATCCAGTTTTTATCATTGTCACTATATATCCTATACCCCTGCTGATTGCGATAAATTTTAGGGAGCAAACCGATTTTTTCCCAGTAACGTAAAGTATCTTTTGTTAATTCAAATTCTTGACTAATTTCATTTATGTTTAGTTGTTTATTCACTTTGTTCATTTCAATCATGCATGAATTTTTTAAACTTGAGCGAAATCTCGATGATTGAAAATGAATTGTCTTCGGGATAACCATAATATCCCATTGAATCAATTAGCATAATACTACCTGGTCAGTCTACTTCTTAATTTATAGAAAGAATACTCCTTGATATGCACTCCAAGGCAACTTTTAAGTTAAAAGCAACAAATTAGTGGATTTAGTATAAATAATAGTTTAAATTAAATAAATTCATTATTCCAATAATCCCAAGTTCAATTTCTGCCATTCAAAATAGTTGGAATTAAATTAAGAATTGTAGTTTATATTGTTAATGAATTAATTTTTTTAAAATGGTTAAAACTCCAAATTAATGATAGATTGATGCAATTTGATTTAAAAGCAATTAAAAAAATAGTGTCTTTCATCAGTGAAAAACACTACCTCTTTTAGTTAATAATTATAGTATAACTTAACTTTTATTTGTTTTCAGCTTTCTTAGCTACTTTTTTAACGCTTTTATTAACATTTTTTTTAACGTTTTTAGCAGCTTTCTTAGACTTTGCTACGGTCTTTTTACCTTGCTTAGAAACAACTTTTTTGCTATCTGCCGGGTGATCAGTTGGAACATCTGGCAATGGGTTAACAATCTTACCTTGTTGTTCTTTTTCAACAACCGGTGCTAACCAATTAATTTCTGCAGTTAAATTATCACGGTATTTTTTAGTGTAACTAGCCTTGTCATTAGTAAAGTGCTTCAAAGTATCTTTATATAAATTTAAACGCTTTAAGTTAGATAATTTTGCGCCTTTCTTTACAGCAACATTGTAATAGCGATTAGCCCGCTTATGAGCCTTTGACCATTTAGCATTGACTTTGATTGGCTTTAATTTCGGCTCTTTAATCTTCTTTCCATCTTGCTTTGGTTTTTGTTCATTTTTTGTAGTATCTGTCTTATTACTATCTTTACCAGTCTTAGCATCCTTGTCCGGAGCTTTAACCTCATTCTTTTGCCCGTTATCAGCAATTTTATTTGTTGAAGTTGGATTTGTTTCTGCTGCCAATGTAACAGCTGATTGACTAACTACAGGAGCAATCGAGGTTACTCCAGCAATTGCTAATTCAATAATTTTTTTATTTAATTTCATAATTTGTACACCTTTCTTAAATATGTGACACTTATTATAATGACTATTTTTCATTAAGTAAACCTATTATGCAAATTAATTATCAAAATATAATTATATATACTAGTATAATTTAGTGTTGGAATGAGCTCTTTCTCCATTAATACTCAAAATGACGCTACTAGCTCAATCAGCGAGTTGAATATTTAACAGTTATGATCTTTTTAGGGGGTCAAATTGTTTTTTGCTGTACGAGAGCAACAAAAAAGCTTGTAATCCTTGATATCACAAGCTTTATAAAAGCATTTAAGGAGAGTACAGTCTAATTTATCAAAAATAAATAATTTAGACATCTCATAATCACTGAAATATCAATAATTATAAATTGATTAATCATAATTAATAACAACTAATTACAAAGTTGGCGAACATTTTGGCGAACATACAAAAGCACCGTTTAATCGGCACTTTTTGATTTGTTTTTGGATGGCTTATTTTTGGTGTTCTAGTTTATCGTTTCGTTTTCTTACGCAAATATTAATGCCCCGTTTTGGCTTTTTTTATGCCTAAATTTTATGTTATACTGATTTTAATTAATGCAATTGTCATACAGTACACGCATTAAGTTTGATATTTGTAACTGCAAAGGCAAATCCTCTTGGATTGCTTTTTTTGCATAAAAAAGCCACCCAGAATCTAATCTGAGTGGCGTTTAATTTTATTATACTTTTGATTATCAGTATTTAAAACCCGAATAACGCTGATTCTTTAATTGTTTAGCTAATTTTTGTGACCGATAATAATGTTCCGACCCCCAAATTCCAGCACCTCCGGCTATAGTTAGGACTTGATGACCATTAAGCTTAGAAACGTTAAAGTATGAAGCAGCACCTGCAGTTTGATACCATCCTCTCAGAGCAAGCCAACTACGTCCATGAGCTTTTGCTCTATTTGAAAAGAAAACCCAATTTATCTTTTTATTGTTATTCCTTTTGTTGTAATCATAGCTATAGCCTGTTGGATTAACGTGTAAATAGCGTGTATATTTATCACCAGATTCATTTGCCTTAAAACGTTTTTTCGTAATGATTTGCTTATTAACTTTATTACTGTAGTTAGAATAAGAATACCATTTACCACGCATCTTTTTTGGAAAAACAGCTATATTCGTCTTTGCATCAACAATATTTATCTGATTAATTGTGCATGCCGTACTTACTCCCACAGTCACAATTAACGCAACTGCAATTATAAATTTTTTTATTTTCATTTCTTCTCCTTCTTCCTAAAACGGTACCAAATAATTATATTATTATGCTTATAAATAAACAATATATCATCGCAAAAAAATAAGCCACCCAGAAATTAATCTGAGTGACTTATAATTTAGAAAAAAAGATAGTTAATAATGTTTTTTCTTAAAATAGCACGTAAGCACGGTTACCCGTCACGTAGACTGTTTTACCTTTATATTTGTCTTTGAGTTCTAGAAAACGGCCTTTACGTCCTACAATATGATAGACCTTATTAGTTGTTAGCTTATAAGCTTTCTTACTATCAGCATTTGGGCTATATAGTGCGTGCGTGTTAGGCAGTACAATCTTAACCCGACCACCTATATTGTCATGAGTAGCAATTGGGTTAGATTTTGTTATGCCAGCTCGGCCGTCAACCCATTGGTTCTTGCCAAGCTTAAGCGCACCACCTTTTTCATCTAGAACTTTCCAGACAGATTTGCATTTTAAAGTTTTAACTTTATGTTTCAAATCAGGGCCATCATATAGGTTACAACCATTCTTATTTGTGACCACAAACAAGCGATCAATGTCCCACTTAGCGACGGGGTGTAATGTCATTTCTAAATCGTCTCCTTTCTTGGCAGTAGAAGTACCACTGTCAGTTTTAAGCGTCAGTACACTAATATTGCCGTCAACATGCAAACCTCGATAATTGTCGGTGAATTGCCAAATGGCCACACCGTCCATACTTGGGAAGTAAGCCATGTTAGCAGAATTAACTGCGCCAGCAATTGGATAGCTTGCCACCCATAGACAGTTACCGTAAGCCTTAACGATGCTTTTGTAATCAAGTTGATTGCGCATTGCCGATGCTCCGGAATAAAACATTGGTAGATAGCCATTGCTTTTAATCACGGCCATTGCCGCTAACACAGCTGAAGTACTACTTGAGACACCGCAATAGATATTATTACCACTGCCATTTTCCCAATCGACTGCCAGGTAAGTACCCTTGGGCAACCCAAGCTCGACCGCTTTCTTGCATGCAAACTCAGCCTCAGTTTTGGCCTTATCAAAGTTATTAGAGAATGTGGCATAAAAATAGCCCATTGTCATTAGACCATGAGCCTTGCTGGATGCTATTTGCGCCCTAGCTCTGGCGTAATTGTAACCAGGGTAGTTGTACTGCATTAGCTTGACCAGTGTACCCTTGGAATAGGGGTAGGCCACATCTGGCCCTTGAAATTCTGAAACATCCGTTAAGTAACTTTTACTTGGCAGTAGTGTTGTCATTGTTATCAGTCCCATCTTCAGTTGGTGTGCTGGCCATTGGATTAACTACCGATTGCTCATCATCGTTATCTTCAGCAAAGCCTTGAATGTCATCAATATCAGTTGTTGTGTCATCCTTTTGCGTTTCTTGATAAGCTTTCTCAATCATCCCTTTAGCTGTTTCAGATGTAATCTTAGTCTTTGATTGTTTAGCCTGAGCCAATAATGCAGCCGTAGCAGCTGCTTTTTTTTCAGCTCCCGTTACATCATCATGCGTTGCTTGCTGTGCCACGATATATTGTGCAACGTCATATAACCACTTCATTTTGTCAGCAATTGCTGGATTGTGTTGCTTAGCGTATGGATAGATTGCTACAATCCCAACCGCAACTAATACAATGTATGGTAAAGCGGTATTTAGAATATTAGTAATTTGAGTCATTTTTAAATCCTTTCTAAAAAAGCCTTAGACACTATGGTCTAGAGCTTTTTAATTCCTTTAATTCTTTTTCTAGCTTTTTTCGTAAAGCTTTTTCTTCATAATAGTCTTTTTTGTATTCATCTCGTTCAAGGCGAAGTTCATTAATAATTGAGTCTTTGCTTTTAATGATTGTTTCCTTTTCTTTAAAAATATCATCATAATCTGCTCTGTTAGTTTTGTGTGCTACAGCAATAGCAGTTACTAATGCACCAACAGCGCTGGCAAACACTTGTAAATCGTGCAAGTGATCGCCTCCTAGCTTGTATATGCACACCTGATAATTAAAATAAATAAGATAGCATCCAAAATCACTGCCATTGTCATCTCTATGTTATGGGCAAATAAAACATGCCACAGTTGCTCTGTCAGCAGTACAAATGTCGCACCACCAGCAACAGTAATTGTAATATCATGTATTACTTTATTTTTGTTACCAGTAACGGCACAATAGAGCAACACTAATCCCAGAATAATAAAAAAGATGTCAGAATACTCGCTATTCATCATTGGCCTCAACTGGGGTGGCCATGTAAAGTAGCTTTTGTCCGCAAATAAAAACCCACCAATTAATACAATTGATAGGCCGATTATTATTTGGTTAAAATTTTCATTAATGTTACTAATTAGTTTGTGCCACATAGTCGTCACCTGTGATTCGCTTATACGCCGCCGCATCAATCGACTTACCGACATAGCCAGCAACTACACTTTTAGTATAAACACCAGCATCGTATAGATATTTGTAAAGCGACTCAAAAATTTGTGAAAGGTCCATTATTTGTCACCATCCTTTGCCTCATCAGCATTCTCTGGTACTGCTTTGGTTGTTGCTACCTGCGTCAAGACTGCAGTGATTGTGCCCAGTTGCTGATTAATTGCTCCTAGACCTTTTTCGACACTTTCAGCACTCGTCTTACTATCGTCAGCTACCTTCTTTACAGCTTCTACCGTTTGACTCAGCTGTTCAAGCTGTTGTCCTTGACTGGCTTCATTATTTTCATACCACCGATAAGTATGCCAGTCATACTTAGGCGACTTGAGACTTGGGTCTGGCGCTTCTTCTACATACGGGTAGGCTATCTCAGCGTCCTTAGGTGCAAACCACACCTCAAAGGGTATTTCATTATTTGACTTATATACTTGTTTATATTGGTTATTTTCTTCTGCCATAATTTTTCTCCTTACACATAATTTAAATCAGATACTTTTATTCCTATTTGATTTTTATAAATAATTTGAACATGCATCCCTTGATCGACTGTAATATAATCGAGTAATGCAAAATCACCTTCTTTTGTTGGTAATAAGCCTGTTATTTTACAGATTTGCTTTGAATCTGGTCGTCCAATCATTTTTTCAAAATAAGTTTCTCCACCAGAAACTCCCTCACCAGAAAAGCTGCGTACACCAAGTCTATAAATTAATGTATCTTTAGTAACATTAATTTTCCGATCCAAAATTTTTTTATCAAAAATTTCACCATTTAAAATTAAATGACCAACTTCTTTCCCATTCACCAACATGAAGGAGCTACCTCCCTTATGTTAAATATGAATAGTATATAGGAGGGACTATTTACCCCCCCCACTTCTGGATTTGGTAGCATTCCACCTAAGTCAGATGCTTTAACCCAGTAAGCTATGCCAAACTCCCAATGCAATAGCATTATCGCTGACGTTTTTAAAAAAACATATTGTTCACCATTACAACTTACTTGCTGATAAACCAATACAAGATTACTGCAATCAATCTCTGCAAGTAGTTGATGGGGACCATGTTCATCGCTATGAGTTATTGGGGAAAAGCTCGGCTCGGATTTTGCGCTCACACTTATTTCATATACTGGGATATTTAACAAATCTTTATTAGCACCAAATTTGTAATACTGCGGAAAAGCCCGTTTAGAAGTAAACGTTTCCCCGCCGAGAATCAAATTCGATATTTGCTTACCATTAATCAGCATGAAGGCACCTCCTCCATGTTGAACTGATAATATATTTTAAGGTAAATAGGGACCCTATATACCCCCCAGTTGCGGGGATCATCTCGCCACCTAAGTCTGATAGCTTAAACCACAATGCTAGCCCTCTTACCCAAGCAGCAGGATTGTCACTCGTTGGACTTACAACCATAGTATCTAAAGACTTTACTAAAAGATACTTATCATCAGCGCTCAGTATCTGCGCGTACACTGAAAGGGGACCAAAATCAAAATTTGCATCAGACGTAAGATGACTTCGTTCAAACTTTACGCCCGTTTTATCAAAACTGCTTATATTATATGTTGGATAAGATTTGTCATGACTAATTTTAGGAAAGTCATAATATGCGGGAAACATATTTTCCGAAGTAAAAGTTTCCCCATCGAGAATCAAATGACCAACTTGCTTTCCATTAACTAACATTTTTTCTCCTTTCTATGGCGTTGCCACCAGTACGTGCGGATGAGCCTTAGAGTATGCCAATCCAGTGTCATAATCGGCAGCGTCATGGATTAGCTCCCGATTTTCTTGTGCCTCAATGCGACTCAGCAAGTCATTTTTAAGCCTATCTACCTCAGCCTTGCTGTAATGGTCTGTTTGGACATTACCAGTGCTGTCTGGTTTTAGACCATCAACAGTTTTTACGAAAGTTTTATCACTTTCATCTTTAGTGTAAGTATCAACTTGTAGTGACAGATTACCCTGCTCGTCAGGTGTGACTACTGAACCTCCGTTAATTGTTGCTGATTTCACATTGCCGGCGTTTTTGATTTGATCTTTAACTCCGTCAGCGTATGCTTTGAGATCTTTGTCCGTTAAGATTTTCTCAAAGTTCTCCACGTTAGTGTCTTCACCATTGACTCTACTTCTAGCATAGGTCAGCGTGCCCTGACCGTAGTTGCAGATATAAACAATTTGTTGCAGCTCGCTTGCGCCATTCCACTTAGGCACGTTAAAAATCCAGCCATATAGTTTATCAGTGGCTTGGTCAAAGCCCGACATTTGACCGGATGATTGCAATTTGCACTCCAAAAACTTAGTTGTCCCAACTGCTGAGTATGTGTCTAGGTTAATTGTTGTGTCATAAACATTATTGCCATCTGGTGCGTTAAGCGGTGCCAGCGATTTGATTTCTTCTTTAGAGAAAACATCCTGTTTAGGATAAACCTCATCTTTAGCAGCATATGATTTAGCCAATTCTGCTTTTAATTGGGCAGCATTATCATTAATGGCTTTATCAATAGCTTCTTGCATTTGGCCACTATTGACAACACCCTCTTGATTAGGGTTCAAAACTACTGTTGTATCATGACTCCGCCCGAAAACCATATCAATATCTAATGAGGAAGTAGACGCACCCTCTGCACCGGCTACTAAGGTTTGCTCAGTTAAGCTTGGTGTTACCGCCATTAACTGCTCTTTTTTATCTACACTGGTTTTTGCGTACCAGCCAATTGAGTTGAATTTTAAATCTTCAGTAACTTTTGAATTATTAAAACTAGCTGACACTGTAACTGTAGTATCTGTTACTTGAGAAACAGAAACAGGGGTAATTAATTGCTGCCCCGTTAATGCAGTTAGTGCAATCTGGTCTTCCTCGCTCATATCCTTTATATCTTGGGTAAACAGAGCTGCATTGGTATATGTTATCTGCCCTTGAGCACCATCTACCTGGACTAGCATCCGTCTACCAGAATCTGTTATCAGCGTTTTCCCGAATTTTTGCATCTCATTCTCCTTTCATTTTTGCTTGCAACTGTACTTTCTCTGCCGAAATTGCTGTGGCGCCTAAGTAGTCTGTAGTTGGTGTTGATCTGTTAATTGTTACGTGTGTTTCAGCGTGCAATTTAACATATTCCGTTGACATCACTGCTGCACCTATATAGTCCGTGGCATCCGTTTTTACTTCAAAACTAATACCATCTAGCCATATACCCAGAGCTACTAATTCTTGTAGATTATCTAAAATCAGTTTTTCTATGCCAATATTATCAATTTCCTCAAATGGTATTTTTATGATAATATGGCGCGTTTTAACTTTAAAAATTTTAAAACCCTTATTTTTTTGCAAAGCTGCTTCCGATATTCCTAATATACTAGGTGGTGTACCCTGGGCCCGTGCAATTAAAAATTTAATGTAAATTAAAAAGCGATAAAGATTATCCTCATCGCTTGGTCTATATGCTTTTCTATCTTCACCCAGAATATCTAATGTGGTGCCCTGGGCGTCTTTAACCGTCCGCCATTCACCAACTTTTTTTGCATTTTTACTTACTTCAACTATCGGGTTATTAAATACATCCATCAAGTTCCATAAATTGGAGCCTGTATTTCTAGCCCAATAATTCGAAGCTTCTGCCAATAACTGATCCGTTGTAGTAGGACTAGTTGCATTAGTATCCTCAACCATTCAGCACCACCTCAACATTAGCTAAACTACAAACTGGCACTTCAAACCTTTCAGTGGCAATATCTGCACTACCTAGATTATTTTCTGAAGTTCCCAAAACAATCTCAGCTTCCTGGATTCCAGGTATTTGGTAAACAATAGGATATAGCTTTGTTAAATATACTGTCTGTCCCATATCTAACGCATTAATGCTATCTACTATGCTATTTTTAACGTTATTTGAACCATCGTCAGTGTTCCAACCATTAGTAGTTTGTATTTTAACTTTAACAAAAATAGGTTTTTCAGATGCTGAGTCAAAACGCATTACATCACTATTACCGGTCTCATCAACAATCTTAATAGCTTTTGTACCGGTCAATGTTGTTCCTGCAGCAGATCTATCATATAGGGTCTGAGCAATATCATTGTCTGTACCTCCTAGCACATATACATGTACGCTTTCAGGCGGATTGCCATATTGATCTACTTGATCAGTTTTATTGTCAACAAAGCCCACATTTCTAACACCGGGAAGGTTCAGCAATGCTGACCTTATACCATTGCGTGTAGGACCTTCTTTAGCAGCATTTTCCATTATTAATCGTTTACGGTAATTATCATCACTTTCTTCATCTTGGCCGCCAGCCGCGTGGTCAGGATTGGTCACCGATATAATATTGTCATCTGGATTTGATACTATCGTAATAGTATTAGCTATTACATTATTAAATGCTCCGGTTTCTTGCGACTCAACATTACCGCTACCGATCCATTTACCATCATTGTCCTGAACAGTAATAACATCTTCAGTTAGCTCAAAAATAATACCGTCTTCGGTTTCAAATTCTTCGCCAGCCTGGATAAGATACTCACCATCTGTATTAATAACAATTACTGCATGTGAATTAGTGGCCACTTTCCGAGGCACAGCAATATTAGAGCCTAACCTGTCTAGCGCCGTATCATTAGCTGTTGAGTAGAAGCCTGAATAATACACCAACTCTAACTGGTTAGTTATTTCTGTAAGACGCCAAGCATACATTTCTGCAATTAGACCAAAATTAGAGTTTGATGACAAAGCTATTTCATCCCCAAACCTTGACCTTAAATCTTCCTGAATAGCATCTAACCATTCCTGATAAGTTGGAGCAATGAAGCCTTTATCCGTTAAGCCAAATTTAATTGCCAAGTTTTAAACCTCCTTCTGCTATATCACTAGTACCGTCTGCCAAAGTTACACTGGCTTTAAAATGCACATCTAAGCCGCGATTTGGCAGCTCATTAAAAGTAATATCAGTTAAATCATTAACTTCGGGTACGTTTTTCTTAATCGCATCTTCAATGTCTGTTTGGGCAATGTTTTTTTTAAAATTTTTAACAAAAAAGTTTGTATAGTCAGTTCCTTGTTCAGGAGCTAGGTTAACCATCTCTCCTAGTCTAATTAATAAAGTAGCTCTAATCCTTTGTGCAATCTCGTCAACACCGTCTACAATCTGCAGATCATGTGTTATCGGATCAACTATTAGATCGCCATATTTATCAACTTTTAGATCTCTCAAAAAATATCATCCCCTAAAACCCCGACAACAATGGCGTCATTAGCATCATGCTTTCTTGAAGTATCAGGATTGTATGCATTACCGGAGCCATCCCAGTTAGTGCTGTCATCGTCTAAAACTACTGTAATGACTATCGCACCCTTTCTCATTAGGTGCTTTTTTGGAAGTGTAACTCCATGTTCATTTAACCAGGCTTCACCTGGTTTAAATCTATCCATTACCTCATCAACAATATAGCAATTGGCAGAAACAGGTATGTCTAAATATTGCGCTGAATCTTGGCCGTCAAAGCCTTTTGCCAAAGGCTGAATATCAGCTACATGCTGGGCACTGTCATACTTAATCACTCTAGCAAGCTGGGCACACTCAATGTCAGCCATTATACCGTTTCTAAGATAATTCATAGCACCGTATATTGCATCCTTAGCAGCAACATGTGGATTTGCCATTTTCTACCACCTCCTAAATCTTAATAATAGACATCTGCGTCTGGGGATTGTCACCGTCAAATGAATGTTCTCCTGACTTAACATAAAATGATCCTTTAAGGAATCTGCTGTTCATCTTGACACCCACATTGATTGTCACTTCAGGAATAAGTGGCGTAACAATTTCCCAAACATTGTCCTTGTCAGTATCTTCGCTTGGATTTGGTTGCTGAATTAGATCATCATCGTCAATAACGATCCAGGAACGCCTCTTGCTTCTAGGATTCACAATTTCCAAATTACCTTGAATATACGTCATTTTAGATCCTGTTTTAGTAACAAGCTGTTTTAAAAGGGTCAATGGTTTCCCTTTGGCTGTATATGCTTTTTTAATCGTTGGATTTTTGGCTAAATCAATTTTGGCAATTTTAATGCCAGATTGAGAAGCAACTCCTTGTATTAGTTTTTTATAGCTTGTGCCTTTACGGTAAGTTTTATTGACCATGATGGTCTTAGTAGCACGTGTCTTAATGCGCTTTTTCTTAACAGTTGCTTTAATCCATTTTTTCTTACCGCTCTTATAAGTTTTATAATGTCCCGGAACATTGGTTTTGACGGTTTTATATTTATTTATTTTTTTGGTTTTTTTAAGTCTTAACTTTCGGGCTTGTAAATTGTTGTAATCTTTTCCTTCTGTAAAAGTAATGATCATGGAGGTGGTGACACCATCGCTTTGTCCTGGTTCCACTTTCGAGATAAAACCTTCAGCAATTAGCTTTTTGCTAGAACCCCAGTTGAAGTAGAGCAATGCTTTTTGCTTTTTCTTATAAAAAGCAGCGTGCTCTTTACTCATGTTGTAAATTGTTACGGTATTGTCCTGTGGTGAAGGAATGTCAGAAAAGGGTGCAGTAAAATTAAAAGGATAGTTCTTTTCGAATTTTTCTTCATTGAAAAGAGTCTGTTCTTCACCCTTACTATTTTCAACCACAAACCACATGTGAGGGTCTTTAGTAACGATTGCCATTAGTACGACACCTCCTCATCCGTTTCATCGTCAGCAGTTTCATCTGGGTCGTAACCTAGAGGCTCAATAGTTGGATCAACTGTTTCAGAGCCATTAGGATCAACAACATCAAAGTAGAGCTTAACGTTTTCACCAAAGTTACCTTTGCCAGCATCCCTAGCTTGTTGCGTTTCGTCCATGACTCTAATATCAACACGAGGTAAGCGATTATCAGGTATATCTATGCCTACTAGTTGTCCTAATATTAACGGCTCCTGTTCTAGTAACGTTTCACCATCTTTTTGAATTGTTATGGTGTAATAATCAGCAAAACTGTTGTAATCAACTCTAATTACATACTCTTCATCGACAATATTTATATCAAAGATATCAGGTAGATCATTAACATCTACATCAATATAGTTTCTCATCTCATCACTACTTAACTCTTATCTTTTTACCAGCGCTAATTTTATTAGGATCCTTAATTTTGTTGACCTTAGTAAGCCATTTAACCGACTTGCCATATTTTTTGGATAAAGCCCACAAAGTATCACCAGGTTTTAAAGTCAGTGCAGTATATTTCTTAGTACGTTTGCCAGATTTGGTTTTAGAAGATTTTGAACTCTTCTTTTTGTTTTTACCGGGTTGAGTAGAAATAGACGCTGCCGCAACGTATTTAAAAGTTATAGAAACATGTAAATCGTCTTTAAGATCAGTAAAATCACGGTTTAAGCCTGACATTATCAGGTGTGTGTAATAGATATCTCCGCGATAGGTCACCTCAATGTGATTTTCAAACCAGTTACGCAAGGTAACATATTTATCATGAGCATTATCACCATCTTTGCCTGTGATAATCCCTTCTACTGTAATGCCCCTATCGGTCATCCGGGCATAGCTGGACCTAGGGGTACCTTTATCGACTGGCCATGAAGTAATATTTGCTGCGTTACTTTCGTTTTCACTGTCAGCTGGCAAAATGTAGATTATCTTGGTTCCATTCTTAGCTACGTCCGTAGGATAAATTGCACAATTCCCTTCGTTATGCCATTCGCTATCGTGTTGCTCCAACTGTTCAGCAATCTTATTTTTCAGATTTTGCTTTTGAACTTTTGAAACTTTACCGCTTGCTTTTTTATATGCCGATTTTTTACGTTGGTAGTTCTTAATATCAGCACTATTGCGCTTCTCAGCCTTTTTTAGCTTAGCCAGTCGTGAAGCCTTAGCTTTAGCAGTTTCATTTTTAGGAACTTTTTTTAATTTCTTGACATCTTTAGCCGAGGTATTTTTCTTTTTCTCGGCTTTTTTAAACGCACTTTTAGCTTTATCCTCTGCTTTCTTTGCTTTTTTGACAGAAGTTGAAGGGTTAGTTGTCGCTAACCGGTATTGATAAGGCACATTAGATCTCCTTTCTAATTTATAAAAAAGAGATGGCTTAAATGCTATCTCTACTTATTATCCAAAATCTAATCCAATTGTTTCGAAATACTGTGCCAATCTGCGATCAATAATATCAGCATACTTTCTGGCATCACTCTCTGATGAAATATTACCGTTAATGTTAATAGTGACATTAGGTGACATCCCCACAGATTTAGGCTTTTTGATTTTAACTTTATCCAGAACCCGGTCTAAGCCAAAATGCTTAGATTGCTTGTTAGAGTAAACGTGAACTGGTTCTTTAAATCTAGCAATTTCGGGTCCTTTTTCGCCAACAAGAACATTCTGATCAACTGGAGGATTGCCACCTTCAGCATAGCCGTGACCGTTTCCTAATGCCGAAAGATCCGGACCATATTTGTGCTTGGCGTAATTTAAGCCAGCATAGATATTGTCGGGGCCGTTAAAGATGTTGCCTGCACCTTTACGCTTGTAAGCATTAAAGGTTGCACGTTTGGTTTGCATTAAACCAAGTGCTGGACCAGAGCCATCACCGTCAGGATCGGCACCTGGCTGTTTGGCAGCAGGATTACCGCCAGATTCTGTTTGAATTTGGCGCAAAACTTTGTCGACCATGCCCTTAGATGTAGACAGGTTAAGCATCCCTAAGATGCGCTTAACTGTACCTGCCCAGCGTTGGACACCCTCACCGCCAATATTGGCTCCGAGTGCTCCTTCATCACCGAGCTTATCCTTGATCCATTTTATGGCACCCGCACCTAGCTGACTCTTGGCTAGGCTCATTAATCTTCCTGATGGTTTTGCATTATTAGACTTGGCAGAAGCATCATGCAGACCTTTAACACGGTAAAAGCCATAGCCCATAGATGTATCGTCTGATATCCGTGATACTCGCGCACTAGGTGGCGTTTCATTAAACATAGTGCCAGTTTGTGGGTTTTTGATAATACCCACGTGTCCTGCAGCACCAGTTCCATGACCAAAGATAACAAGGTCACCTGGTACTGTCTTAGATAATGATTTACCCAAATATTCAGTACCACCAGAATGTTGCATATCGACCGTAGACCGACCGATGTCAATGTTAAAGTGACGCAATGCCTGCATTACCATGCCTGAGCAATCGCTTGCCATTTTTGAAGCAGCACCCATGACGTATCTAACACCGCTGAATGTTGCTTCAGCGTATTTTAGGAATGCCTCACGAGTTCCGCCATGACCATTACCTGCACCAATAGCATTGTCAATAACAGTCCACATTGCATTAGTCCACGGCACACCATATTTAGTGCTTGAATTTTTAGTCAGGTCAATTGTACCAGCAGTAATGTCAATCTTGCCGCGGTTAAGCTTGCTTGAGAACATATTAGCAAAGCTCTTAGCTGGATTAGCCTTGCCTCTTGAAACTAACTTTTTCAAAAAGCTGGTGGAAACACCACTGCCCTTTGCAAAGTGTGGCATCCCCCAGCTATGTGCTAGGCTTTGTGTTTGCGAGCCATTAAGCACGGCATCATTCTTCTCAAGCGGTAATATGCGATTATTGCCACGTGGGATCCAAATGTCACCTGAGCCTTTAACAATTGCCTCCTGACGTGGTCCTGACTGGGCATCATTAACCATTGCTAGCGTGTTGTGAGTTAAGCGTCCATTTGATCCTGCAGCAAACTTAACAGGTTTAATGACACTTGCATTACCGCCAAACTGGCTTAAGACTTTGTCAATACCACTAATACCACGATTAATCTGATCAATCGTGTCTTGCATGGCATCTTTGGCATAGCCCTTCATTTTGTCGAGAGCTTTGCCAAAGCCTCTGGATGTCGACTTAGCTAAATTAATGGTGCCATCATGCAGACTGTCCATCTGAGAATGGACGCCTTTGCGCATCGTAGTGTAGTCTTTAACTGTACGGACACGTGTCTTTTTGGTCTCTTTGCCAGTCTCGGCAGTTATCTTTGCCCAGGATGAAGTAGTGTTTTTAGCTACTTTGTCAAGATTAGTATTTCCGTTAGCATAGCCTTTTAGCACATATCCCTGTCCTAAGCCACCATGCAATACCTTGTGGGTATCTTTAGCATTCAAAATATGTTCATTAGCATGAACTTTGGCAATCTCAGGGCCGTTTGCACCAAGAAGACGAGCATTATTGCCATTAACGGTATATGCCAGCTCTGCTCCGCCTTCTCCAACTAGAGCAGTGTGGTTAGATCTAATTGTGTCGCCTTGAGCATGTGCTTTAACTGACTTCGTGGCAGGTTTAGTAAAATTGCCAATAGCTTTGCCGACACCACCAGCCCACTTGTCAAAGCCTTGTTTCTTGTCATTGAACCATGAAGTCAAGCCATGCCATTGGTCCTTGAACCAACCAATGACACTTTTGACACCTTTAATGAAGCCATTAAACATGTTCTTGGTCGACCAACCTAGATTTTCAAGACTCCAGAAATTCTTTGGCGGTTTTTTAGCAAGCCATCCCTTAGCTAGAGCTTTTTCAGCATTAATTGCCGTACCATAGGCTGTCTTGTTCCACAAATTATGTGAAGTCCAACCTAGGTTTTCTAGGGACCAGAATTTCTTAGGCGGCTTTTTAGATTGCCAACCTTTTTTTAGACTGTTAACCGCATTTTTGGCTGCTTTACCAGTCTTCTTGGCCATGTCATGTGTAGACCAGCCCAGGTTTTCCAGTGACCATAACTTTTTAGGCGGCTTATTTGACTGCCAGCCTTTGGTGAACTTGTTAACCGCTTGACCGCCCCAGCCACCGACAACTTTGCCGATTTGCGAGCCAATGGCTGCGCCTAATGGACCACCAAACCAAAGTCCAATGCCACCACCGATACCTGAGCCAATGCCCTTACCGATATCCTGGCTGCGCTTGTCGGCTGAATGTCGATCCTTGAAGGCATTGACAAACTCAGAGCCTGCATCTATTGCGACACCAGCACCTGCTAGTCCAGTTCCGATTTTTCCTGCTGTGGAAAGTCCTTTTAATCCGCCAGCTGAATGAGCCGATTGAAGCAAACCATTAAGAGAGCCTGCTCCACCTTGTTGCGTGAACAATCCTTTGCCTAAGCTTTCAGCTTTGGCTTTTACTGCTTTTCCAAAATTTACTGTTGAGTTGAAGCCTTTAGATAATTCACCACCAAGAGTTTTGCCGACATCCCTAAACTTATTGCCAGAATGCAGGTATTTAACTGATACATCATCAATACCTTTGACATCATCAATGCCTTTTAAGCCTTTAACAAATGACCACACATGCTTAGATGCCTTATAGCCATAACCAGCAATGTCAACAAACGGCTTGGCTACTTTTTTAGCACCTTTTACAGCTACCATTGCAACGATTGCATCAGAAACTATCTTAAGAGCTGTTTTATTTTTAGCTAAATTGTCAAAGCCTTCTGCAATTGCATGTATTGCACCACCATGCTTTTCAGCATTTTGGCCAATTAAGCCTGTTGCTTTACCAATATCAACAAAAATAGTCGAAGCGTCTTTCCAAACTCCTTTACCCAGGGCCCCAGAAATAGATAAGAGGCTACTGCCGAAAGTCTTAAGGTCATTACCATGTTTTGCGATCCAATTGAAGAATGAAGTTGTACCAGCACTAATATTGTCAATACCATTGTTTAACACTTTCGTTGCCGACACTTTTTTTCCGTTATTACCGACAAATGGAACTGCAGCCTTATTGATGCCTTTGGAAACAGAACTGCCTAGTCTGTTAAATGCTTTTTCAGTATCTTTTGATGTGGACCACTTACTAATTTGCTTAATCAGCGGATTCTCCATTTTTGTAAATGGCTTATCAAATGCAGACATTAATCGTGGCATTTGGGATTTAACAGTTCTAACCATCCCTGGGATAGTTTTGTTGAAATTATCCGTGGCATTGCGGTATTGGTGAGCAGTGCTTTCAACCACGCCAATCATAGTCTTTGAGCTGATCTTGCCCTTGGACATTAGGTCGTTCATCTGCTTCATCGTCAGCTTATGATTCTTAGTCTGAGTCTGCATCGTCTTTAACAGATTCGTTCTTATGACTGGAAATACGTTAACAAATGACATCATATCTTGTGCAGACACTTTGCCATTAGCCATCATTTGTCCGAACTGTGTACCGAAGTTTTCGACTTCATCGTCACTTTTTCCGAACGCATCCTGCAATGTTAATACTGATTTAACTAATTGTCCGGTTTCTTTAGGATCCTTGTCAATGGCATAAAACTTCTGACTTAGGTTATCAACCATAGCAGTAGAGTTTTGTGCGGCTGCAGCCATGTCATCAATTTGCTTAACCATGCCTTTGCCCTTATTAGCATTACCCGTTAAGGTAAGCCAGGTAGCATTCATGGTCTGCTGTGCTATGTTGTATTCGTGAGCTGAATGAATCATCTCGCCCAAGCTAGATTTGACAAAGTTGAAGCCACTCATCACTGCATTCGAAACTAGGTTTGCACCAAGTATTGATTTGAAAACAGAATGTGTTTTAGTTGCCGAAGCCGCTGTGTCATCCAGCTTGTTTTTAACTTTTTGAAAAACAGAAACGCTATTTTTTCTTAACTCGTCATTTGTATCACTGATAGCTGACTTAAACTTGTTAATTTCAGTCGCATTCTGGTTAATCCTTACCTGTTGTCTTTGAAAAGCGCTACTAGTTTCGCCAGTTTTTTCAGCAATCTTGGTCAGCTCGTTTTCCAGAGAGTTTTGCTTTTGTGAAAGTTCTGAAATAGCAGTTTTGTAAGCTCTAACCCGTTCTTGGTTGGCTTGGTAAGTCTTTCCTTCAGATTCAAGGCGTTGAATATATGATGCTGTTACTGTGCTTATGTGATTTATTTCATTTGGGAGTCCGCTGGGAGCATGCATCCCTGAGAATCTCTGATTAACCTTGCTCAAAGCTTCATATAACGCACCAGTAGCTTTGTTAGCTTTTTCTATTTGACTAAAATCAACATTAACACCTAAGCTATAGCCTTCATGGTTAGCCATTAATTTACCTCCTTTCTTCTTAATTTTCTAAAAAAGCTATTGACAGATATCGTCTCCTGCTTATTTTTTAGCACCAAATGCAGTCGCAATGCCGTTATTTGTTGCAGTGCTATTGATTTTGAACCGTTCTTCAATATCTCTGTTTACAATCTCTTGCATTACAGCTAATTGATCAGCAGTTGCATGATCCACTAGCTCAATAGGTACACCATGCATTACTAGCCTTAATTGTGGCTCTAAAGCATCAGCCTTATGCTTTATTTGGCGTTGATTAAAGCTGACCTGCAAGCCCCTGGTTAAGAAATCGAAGCACTTGAGGTGCTAGCTCATCTAAACCCGGATGAGAGTTCCAGTAATTTACAGAGCTAATTTTAGGTGAAACAATCACATCCTTAACGCACTCTTCCATCAGGGCGCTAAATGCAATGTTGTTAAATCTATTGGCTGCAATATCTTCTATTTCCATTGCACGTGCTACGCCTGGGAACTGCAAAACCACTGTGTATTCTTTATCAGTGCCTTTGCCAAGAGTAATTTCTTGGGTTTTACCCATCATTGTTTCAATTTCAGAAGTCTTTGCTTGCTTTGCAGTTCTAACTTCTCTGTTATGTGCCTCCAATGCTAATTCTGAATTGGTCTTTTTAGTTTCTGTTTTTTTTGTAGTTGCCATTTAAATTTATCTCCTTTTTACTAAGCATCCCATACGGGCTTATATTAACTAACAATCCTTATATTTCATCAACAAGAGGCGTTTCGTCCATGTACAAAGCCTTGATTTGCCATGCTTGATTTGACGCTTCAGCGGCACCAGTTGAAGTAGGTTTCTTAGGAATCCAACAATGAGTTGCTGAAATATGAATTGATGACGTTACAATATCGACTGGAAAATTTCCAGTTTCTGCTAAATCGTGAAGAAGCTTAACTACTGGAGCAGTTTCGAAAATGTTAAGAGTAATAGTACCACCATGTTTAGCGTTTTTTGAAGCAACACCATTACCTTGCGGATCTTGTTTAACGGTAACAGTATCGTTATCATAGTCAGCCGTATACATTGTATCTTCGCCATAAGCGTATATTTGGTGCCCATCTACCATAACAACGGTATCAGCCGCATTATAAGTTTTGGTAGCTAAGCCAGTTAATGCTGAATTTTGTGACATTTTTTATCCTCCTTTTATTGCAAAATAGTGTCTGAATTAACAGTTCCGTGGACTGTTAGAGTATGAATTGCACCTGACGCATGGTAGGCGAAACTCAAGCCACCGTAATGACGATTAGATAGGTCCTGTGCTGACTGTTGCTCACGAGGGGTTGCGCTAATAGTAAAGTCAGCCTTGCCATTGGCGTCGGCTTGAATGATTCCTTGCTCATAAGCCTTATTTAAGACTTGAGTTGCTGCTCCTAGCACCAAATTAATGCCAGCTTGGTTATATGGAACTTTGTCATTGTCTTGTAGCAACTTCTCCATTGCCGATTCCATATTGCTCTTAACCCAGATGATGCCATGTATGGTATCAATGTATTCAC
Source organism: Lactobacillus sp. ESL0246 (assembly GCF_003692965.1). Lineage (GTDB taxonomy): Bacteria > Bacillota > Bacilli > Lactobacillales > Lactobacillaceae > Lactobacillus. The sequence goes on from NZ_REHC01000008.1 coordinate 94,532, forward strand.
CAGACAGAACCTTGCCTTCTGTTGTCTGATCTTTGCCAAAAACGGTAGTGTAGGCTACAGCATTGACCTTGTTAATACCAACTAGTTCTGTAGCGGTTAAGCTTTCAGGTGTAATTCCATTAAGAGTTTTGAACTTCCATGTAACAGAACCAACTGGTAATGTGGCGATTGCGCCAACAAATGCTGCATCGGCTGCCTCAGCAATGTCATGTTTTAGACCAATCGTGTAATTTTGACCTTGTAAAGCAATTAATGCAGATACATCGTTTGTTTGGATTACCAAGAAATGATCTTTGTTTGCTTCAAAAATATTTGAAAGCAAAGTAAGTTCAGATTGTTCATCATCGCTTTTAGCTCTTACTGCAAAGGTCCAATTAAAGAACCAGAATGCACCTAATGCATCCTGCTCTTTTCCGCTAGGTATATCTAACACTGCTACGCGGTCTGAATGGTTTGCCTGAGCAAAATATGCTTCTGCTTTGGCTAGAACATCCTCATTGTCTGTGTAGTCAACCTTAACGCCATCTAGCGATGAATATTCGCGGTAAACGGCACCAGTGGCTGTATCAGTTTTGCGCGATAGTAAACCATCCAGTCTTTCTTCTTCCGTAATAGTGTCAGAAGGTGTTACTGCTTGATCAGATGGTGTACTGGTATTGCCAGAGTCACTCTGTCCAGGCGTACCCGATAATTGATTGATAATTAAAAGATTGCCTAAACCAACTGTAGGCTTAGGTCTAACAATAGACATCACAACATCAACATCTGATGGTCTATCGTAGGCTACTATTGTATTTGCCATTATTTTCTCCTTTGTTATTAATTGTTAGTGACAGTTCCGTCTGTCAATTCTGTATTGCCTGCAGCATTAATTGACTTGATATCTGTATCTTCAAAGTCAAACTGCAGGTCTTTTTCTTGAAATGTGAAATTACCATTAACTAAAAATGAGCAGTCAAAGCCATAGTCATTGTCATAGTTGATGCCAGACAATGTGGTCCGATTGCTCGTATTTGTAATTTTCTGTGGCACGATCTGTGCCTGTTTAAATGCCCTAGCATAGGGGCTCTCATGTAGTGCTGTGTAAAGCTTGCCAGCTAACTCTAATGCTTCAATTGATGTCGTTGCATGGATGTCAATTTGCATGGTGCAGACATATTGGGGATGATCTTTTAACCAGTCGCTAGTTGTTGGGTTATTTAAGGTAATCCAATTAAAAGTAGCAAAGGGATAATCTTCCATCTCATCAAAATTGTTCTGCTCCACCAGCTCACAATTGCACACATGATTTACTATCTTGCCCAGGATGTATTGGACTAAATAGTGATCACTTAATTCAGGCAATTTAGTTTGCTGAATGTTTATCATCCCCTTTTAACTCATAGATAATGACATCTGAGTAGTCTTTATAATTTGAAAAAGGCATTACCCGAAACATCCCTCCCTGAGAAGGCACTTCAACCCTAGTATTTTCAGAATACACGCCAGTTGAGTACCACACCAGGTCTCCCTGTTGCAAAACCCCACCGGGCAAGAACTGAGGCATCATGGCTGTCATGTCGCTAACAGGCAAGACTGGCTCATGACGCAGTTCAGGTTCTACTTGATCATTATCAGGAACTTTAATCCCTCCCACATAGTGGTAATGAGGTTTATCAGCTGGGCTCTTATAGGGATAGACCTTGATGTCCACTCCGAAGTCTTTCAGCATGTCTTTAAACGACAAATAAAAACTACTCATCCTTGCCTCCTATCGGGATAATCTTCCAGGTAACTCGTTTTGGCAAATCACCAGTGTCTGTCAATGGATCGTTCTGCCCCTTTTTATTAGCAATGGTCAATGGGGCGTTGCCTGGCTTAGTCCATCTGGTCAATGTGCGTCTAATGTCAGCTACTGCAGTAATGCCTAGCTTAGACAATAGTTTTTTGCCAGTGCCGTTATTGTAGAGAACATCTTCGATACCAGCTTTAATGATTTGTCCGTACTTTTTCTTGTTTTCATCTAATGATTTTCGCAAGAAAGGACGTGCTGGTATGTCAGATTTTGACATTAAGTAAAAATAGACTACTGATTTACCGTTCTCAAAGACACATGCAACATGTTTCCCCTTGGGCACAAATAGCCCTTTAACATCCCTAGCACGAACAGTTTTACCGTAGCGATGAATTGCATTACTTGAAGGTACCCAAAGATACTTAGTGTTTTTTGGCACTATGTGCGCTCCATACTCGTTAGCTCTGACCACCGTTAGTAAGAGACTGTCGTCTTCGCCAAAAAAGCCAACAGCTATTTGGTTCTGTTTCAGGTAGCTCAGTTCCTTTTCGATTTTGTCAAAGCCGAAGTCCCCCTTTTTCTCTAAACTCAATGTTGCACCACCGCATATCTGCTCTTGCTACTGCCACCATACTGCTTATATAGTCGCAGGTAAGCCTGCCCCCAAGGAGAGCCATTAAGCCAGTCCGTGTTAACTGCTGCACTATAATGTCGCTCCAGAGAACCGACTTTTTCAGACACAATGCCCTGACCAGACTTACCTTCTGTGGATAACAGGTGCAGAGCCATGTATTCAGTGGCCATCTGTCGTACTGGCATCCCTTCGTCATCGATTTTCACTTCTTTTGGGAAGTGATCTCCGAGAGCAATTAAATAAGCATTACTAATTAACGCAGTAATGCTTTCTTCCGGGATATCTGACACTAAGCTTGGTGCCAGCTCTTTCAGATCATCTGCCTTTACATCTGCACTCATGATGCACCTCTAGTTGATGTTCAATAATTGAACGAATGCTGAAGGGTAACGTACAGCCAAACCACCATGCTTTTCCATGTAAGGTACAGTGGTTACTAACTTACTGTATTCAGTTGGCTGTCTCGTAATTGGATATGCATCAGGAATCTGTGCAACTTCTGGATCGGTTAAGCAAAGGATACCCATGTCCTTGTTTCTATCGGCTAGGTGCGCATTCTTAGCATGCCAATTTTTACCCTCAAGTTCAGGAACGGCGACAATTTTAGTTAACCAAGGTTCAATCAATGATCTAACAGTTAGCTGCGGATTATATTTGTTGAAGGGTCTCTCTAATTCGTCAATTTCAGCCTGTGGCAATAGTAAAGTTGGCTTGGCATTATCATATCCGACAAGGTGAGTAATCTTACCAACTGCTTCTTTGAAAAAATTACGCAGTTTCAACGCACCGTCTTCAGTGTCCGTTGCAAGCTCAGCAAAAGTCTGCTCTGCATTGATCTGTTGAAAACCAGTCTTTTCAACGTCTGTGTTGGTTAAGCCAATAATTTTTTTTGATTCTAGCCCGTTAAAAATTATCCTGTCTTCTCTTTCACTTAAACCCTGAGCAACAAGCCTGCCTTGATCAGCAACCAAATCCATACCAGTTACTTTAGCTTTTTCAACCTCAGATTTTGTAAATGAAGCTGCCAGAATGCTTTCGGTTAATGGTATCGTAAATTCCGTAATTCCTTCTTCTACCTGAGGGATATCTGTCATTCGATTGGTATATTCTTTAGCTTCAGTAATGCTATTGCGAACTCGATATGTATAAAAATCTTGTGTAGCTGGAACTTGGTAAGATGTGAATAAGTTACGTGCCACTAATGGCGCACTTTTTGGATCATAAATAATGCTATCTAATTGTGTAAGTTGCGCTTTGCTAACTAAGCCCATATTTTCCATTTAATTTCCTCCTTTATTTTTTGCCTGACGTACTATTATCAGTACTATTATTTGATGGTTGACTAGGGGTCGTTGATGAGTTGGTAGAAACTCCTGCTTCAATTTGAACTCGAATTTGAACAGTGGCAGTGCTACCTTTATCACCATCAGACAGAAACATCCCTACAATTTTGTCAGAACTACCTGCTGGCTTAAATTTGCCGTTAGCGTCAACAGTAGCATTATCACCACGGTTGACATCTTCGCTAATTGGAACCCACCAAGTACCTTCTCGAGCGACACCTAATGTTTCTCCAGCTTTCCACTTGTCATTATTAATACTCTCTTCAGTTAAATCAGCAGCATCTACGTATGTACGCTTTAGTGCAATGCCGTAAATAGGACCTTGAGATGCTGTTACGGCTTCGCCATCCTTAAGAACAACAGCTGATCCAAAATTAATTGCATCCCCTGCATGTTCGGTATTTACAGTGTGATCATCAAACACATCTGCTGGACTACCAGCACTGTGCGGTCCATCGTGATATAGAGTTCCATCTGGAATAGCCATATTATTTCCTCCTTTATTTCTTATCTGCTAAATGATAACGATCAAATCTTAATTTCTCGATATCGCTACTGTCATTATTAATATTTGGCTGTGGACCATTGTATCCATTTATGTGCGCTAAAATGCTTGTCTTGCACATTGAATCAAAATAAGCGTCTATATAGTCATCAGACTTGTTGGTCAAATCAACTGAATCATCTAGTGCTTTAATTGCATCAAGCTTCAATTGCTTTTCTGATTTGCCTGCAAAATCGTAGCTATCACCTACATAAGGTTTAACTTTGTTAATCAATTCCAAGCGTGCAGTAACAGCCTTGTCCATAGCATCCCCAGAATACTTTTCTTTAAGATCAGCTAATTCCTTTTCAGCTGCATCTGCTTTAGCTTGCGCTTTATCAGCATTTTTCTTGTTTTTATCATCGTCACCTTGAAGTTTGGCTAACTGGTCTTGCATTTCTTTAATCTTTGCTTTGAGGTCGTCAATTTGTCTCTGCTTTTCAGAATTGTCAGCATCTAACTTGATGATCTTGTCTGCATCCCCAGTAGCAACTGTTACATCTGCGTCATTCAAGCGCACCTTTGTTGTTTCCATACTTTGTCCTTTCTTATGAACATTATTTTGTTCAACCATTTCTGCACTGTCGCCTATTAATCGCACTGAATGACCAGCACGACCATGTTTAACGACAGCCACATGGTTTATCTGTATATTTCTCTGAACCGAATCATAAGCAACGCCCTTGTATTCTCCCTTTTCAGGAACGATTTCCGTTTCGAATCCAATAGACAGTTCCTGCTTGCCTTTATTTATCTCTGATATAAGATCTGCATCAGTGATCGTCATGTCGACCTTTAACGTGTCATTATCCACATGTGCATTGTCAGCAGTGAACCCCTTCATATATTTTGAAGCATTTTGCTGATTAACTAGCTCTGAGGGATGATCATTGGTCACAGGCTTACTATCTGCACTAGAAACTGTGCTATCACTTAATAGCTCATCTGGAAGTTTTGCTTCCATTTCAACAGAGCTATCTGCCTTAAGATACGGAAAAACGCCCACACGAGCTATTGGCACATCTGTTATGTGGATAAACCCTGTCTGAGCGTCTTGCGCAACCTTATCGATTGGTGCAGTATCATACCGCGTCAGCATATCTACTTACCTGTCGGCACATGGATTGGTTTGGTGGGAATATACAATGTTTGTCCTTCCCTAATCCGCCATGTGGCTTTATCTAAGTGGTTAAAATACCGCAGTTGTTGCAACGCTACTTCGAACTTCTGCGCTACATCAAATAATGTATCGCTCTTCTTAACGGTATATGTTTGACATTTTGAGTAGTCAAACATCCCTTCGGGGTCTTTTGCCATTATTTGCTCACCTCCTTTATTTTGTTGCCAGTTACCGATTGAATCAGTAACTGGTACATCTACTGTCTTGCTATCTTCTTTGGTTTGGCTAACACTGGGTTTGCTAGTGTCAGTATTAGTGTTAGCAATGTTATTGTCCTTAATATCTTTTTTCGAATCATCAGCCATTTTTTGCCTCCTTTTTGGCATAAAAAAAGACACTCATGACAGAGCGTCTACTATTCTTCATCAACTGGGTCTTGGTAACACCGACATCTTATCGGTTCTCCAGGCAGTTGACCATTGTCACCACCGTTAGGGTCATCATATTTAAACGTCTTACCGTCTAGCTCTCGATGCTTAGGTCTTACCCGACCATCTTCCATTGAGCGCCAAATGTACTTAGTAAAGCCTACCTGCTTATTGCGATACGCATCTAGTTGAGATAATACCTTACCAGTCTGATCGGTAGCTATTAGTCCAGCATGACGTAACGTCATCCCTGTACGGTAATTGATTGCATGTGATATATCAGTCGCACCACCTCCATTGTTGATGTTGTAATAGATGTCATTCTGTAGCTGATCAATGTATCTGCGTTTCATAGTTTTAATTAACGCAGTATTTTCAGTAATCTTGCCTTTAGTGTAGTTAACAAGAGTCGTATTGTCCTTTAGCGGATTAATAGCAATGGTTCCAACTTCAATCTGAGCACTGCTTGCATATTTCTTGACCTTGCTCAGACTGAAATTATCCACACTAATAAGCCATCTTCTAACAATTGACTCTGTAGTATGTTCATCTTGGGCACTATCCATTGTGACAGCAAACAGCTTAAGAGCTTGCTGAACTACATTAGCCCAATTAGGATCATCATTAGCTGCATCTTGCAGTATTTTTGAGCCCCCTAAAACGTGTTGCTTAATAAACGCTTGAAAAAAATCATCTGCTTGGCTTCTCCAACTATTTATTAGCTTGCACAACTCTCGCTCATACCACTTTTCAAGCTTAATCGGATAGCCATTACGTCTTCGAACCATGTGTTGCCTTCTTCATATCATCAAGATATTGCTCAATCTGCTCTGGTGTCAACTTATCAATACTATCTGTTTTGGGGGATGTTTGCATCCCTTGAATGGCATTATTACCTTGACCGTCAAGCATCTGACGGGCTTCGTCAGGATCATATATTCCTGAACCTACTAATGTTGAAGCAGCGTTGACATGGTTAACCAACGTTTCTGATTGCGTCTTATCGTCCGGTGACCAGAGCGGTTTAAACTCAATGTGCCACTCTAGATCGTCTGGATTTTCCTGTCCACCTGCTACATTGTCCGCATACATCAATAGCTTAACTATGTATTCTATTTCAGGCTTAAGCAATGTCTCCTGCATTGATTTAATTGTGTCGTAATAATTGACCACATCTTGACTAGCTCCGGCTAGAGAGCCTGCTTGCTCCCCAGTTAAAACAGATTTAGGAATATTGCATGCTGTGCTTAAGCTCTGCCAGGCAAAATTAAACAGAGTGTCCATGCCATTTGTTGGAGTTGATACCTTGGCAAGATCGTCTTCACTTCCGATAAAAGCAATTGATTCAGTATTCATTGCTTGCGATAGATTTCTAACCGCCTCTTGGTATTTGATATCGTCCATTCCCATGACTTTATCACTTTTGAATACCTTAATTGTAAATTCACGAAGTATCTTACCGACACTTTCTATTGCCGTATTCATGGCCTTAATTTGATCTTGGCATCTTGTAATTATTGAAGTCCCAGTTCGGTCATCTTCAAACTTATCCAGACTAATGTGAAAATAACGGCTTTTATCAATGATTATTGGCTTAGTGTTAGCTAACTCCGGCACTTGATTACCATTGCTATTAATCGTTGAGCCAGCCTGCGTCTGTCTAATTACTACCGCTTGTTCTTTTTTGAAATTGTTACTAGTTGGATCATTGTTGACCTGGTAGCTATCAACGTGGTTTTGGCCAAAGGCATGAACAAACGCAACATCGACCACATCATCGGGATTAAGTTGTTTGCTTTCATCAGTAGCATTTTTTTCTTTAATACCAAAGTTAATATAACCATCGCCATGAAGTCTTTGGTAAATCAGTTGTTGGGTTAATACATCATTCAGCCTCAACTTATCTAATGCGTCCTGATAAGCGTCTTGCTTGTCTGGATCATCAGGTATGACTAATCTCCAGCCGTTACGTGTTGCGTCTTCTGCAGGCTTAGCAACAACTCTGCGTGCAATAGCATCATGTTTGTATTGATTGTTTAGTAAGTCGTAGTCCTGTTCATCCCCTGTAAACTGCCATTTCAAGGAATCATAAGGGACTCTAGGATTATAGTTCATCCCATCATTACGCCATGCCTTGCTGTCATTACGCCATTGAACCTTAATTTTTGGTAATTTCATTGCATGCCTCCTTTCTAAAATCTAATGATTGGCCTATTGCTATCCTTATCACTTAGACGTCTAACAGCATAGACCATTGAGTCCACGTTATCGTCATGTGGCATGTTGGGGAAGCCAAATACTTCTTCTAGCCAGTCTTCAATCTCTGGCACCCATAGGGGATGCGGAACATATATCTGACCAGCTTCCCATACAGGACTCACAGAGCTTGCACGTGCCTCTTTGCTGTCAGCGCCTGGAGATACCGGAATAATACCAGGTATCTCTTTTTTTAGTGTATCAATAATAGCTGGACCATTTGCTTTATCCTCAACTAGCTTGGCTGTAGCATGTGGATATCGTTTAGTCATGGCTCTAATCTCATCTAATGTTTGGGTAAAAGTTAAACGCTTATGGCACCAATACGGACGGAGATATAGATTAGCAGCACGCTTTGCCCATGTTTGGCCAGCAACAAAGTCATCATTTTCCTTACTCTTAAAGGTTGCATCCCAAGCCTGAACTTCAGTGTCTAGATGTTTAGGTAATATTTCTACTTCTTTATCAGTTAAGCCAAGTTCAATCATCTTTGCTCTGCTTGGAACATAAAACTTTACCCAATCCCGTCTAAAAATGTTGCCGGCAGCTAAACTAGGTCGTTGCTGATATAGTGCAGCAAACTTCTGTGATCCCATATCATGCTTATGTATCTTAAGTGAGTCAATCGTATGCAGTTGTGGGCAAAGGGCATCCCCGTTATGCCGACCAATTGCATCAGTCTCTCCATCAGGGATGTCTTCTGCAATCGCTGGTAACTTCAACTCTTTCCATGGTAGTGACTTTTTCTTCATCAATCTTCCTGCTAGGTCATCAATTTGCCACCTAGTCATGATGACTATAACTGAACCACCTTTTTGCAGACGTGGAAAAAAGGTTAGGTTCCATTCATTCCATATCTTATCTTTAATCGTAGTTGACATTGCTTCCTCACTGTTCTTGATAGGATCGTCAATGATTAGCAGGTCAGCGGGTCTACCAGATGCACCACCAAGCATTGATGTAGCATAAAAAGTCCCACGATGATCTTTAACGTGGAACTCTTTTGAAGTATTTTTTTCTGGTTGCAATCCAAAAAGTGGATAAGCCCATTCTTCAAAATGCTTTCTGTTCGCATCACTAAATGTAGTAAATAGGTCTTGTGAGTATGCTGAAATCATGACCCTTTTGTCGGGATGTCGCATAAGATAATAACTTGGAAAAGTTTGCGTAATCGTCATAGATTTTCCATGCTGAGGCGGCATTTCTACAATGTAGAATTTGCGTTCACCATCGATTATCTTTTGCATTTTCTCACAAATGTATTTTGTGTGAGCAAATAGTTTTGACTTGGGATTTGCCAAACTAAAATAGTCAACGTAATTACGCCTAGCCAGTTCCTCTTTAGCTCTTAAGGCAAGTTCAGCCTTATCATCCATAGTTAAATTAATCATTGTCATCATCAGCTAATTTGGTTAGTTTACGTAAATCTTCGTCACTTAACTTATCAAGATTACTATTAGTCTTAATGCTACCATTAATACCAATTTCTTTTTGCTCGCGCCAATGTTCTGGATCACGGTTTTTTAGCCAAAAAATACCTGCTGCTGTATCTGGTGGGACAAACTTTCTTATTCTTGATACAACCACCATTTTTGAGCTTCCATCGTCCTGCTTAATCAATTCCTCATGTTCTTCAACTGTCATATATCCAGTTGCCCGTTTATGCAGGGCACTTTCAACTTTTGCATCTGCTGGAATGCGTCCTTCTTTTAGGGCGTCGTAAATGTCTGATTTCGCTTTTTTCCAGCGATATAAAGTGTCACGGCTGACTCCCATGTTATGAGCAATATCGTCATTAGTAAGTCCATTTCTTGCCCAATGCTTAAGTGTTTCTAGTCCTTCTGGTGTTAGCCAGTCATTTACCCTACCTTTATATTGCTTTTTCTTTACCACTATTTGTCTCACCTACTTCCACGCATACAACACAAATTTAATTTCTTCATAAAAAAAGCACCGCTAAGATGCTTGTATATCGTTTATTTTCTTTTTAACACAGGGCGCTCGGACCCAAGGGACGAGCGCCCCTTGCGCTGGCTATCGCTTGATAGCAACGACTAATAGTAGTATTATGATTAAGATAGTTATTATATCAGTCAAGGTAATCACCCTCGGATGACGCAATCCAACTTGTTGGATTATGCTAAGGAGAGGTGATTACCTTTTCTTTTGTCAGCCAGCGCAAATAGCTTTCCGTTAGGGATGCTTAACGAAATTCAATTCTAAAATAGATTGGATTGTCTGATTCTGTTATTGGTTTGATTTCAAACTTCAACATAAATAGCAAAAAAAATATGATAGTAATCATGCCAGAATTCAGTTTTAAAAGTGAAGCAATCATTTCCGAAAGGCCATGACAAACGCATGCAATAACCGCATAGCCCCACAATACTTGAGTTTTGTTTATCATCTGATACTCCTACAAATATTTATCTATGTTTGAACTAATTTTTGCACGCTGCTTTTCGTTTCTTTTGTGCATCTCTTCAAATTCACGCTGCATTCTAGCCATATTTTGTGTAGCTTGGCGCTCCTGTTCATCATATTCTTTTTTCAACTTTATAAAATTATCTAGAAAAAAATCCAATATCATTGTTTCCACAGTCTCCACATATCGTCGTTAACTCTGCACCAATCATCTTCAATTTTTTTACGGCCTGTTTGATTGGCGCTGATATTATTTTTTAGTTGCTCAATGTATACGGCTTTATCCATTATTTTACTTTCCTTTTGCAAAACAAAAGCCTCATATATCATTGCAATAATACAAGATACGAGGCTCTGTTAGTTCGACACCTACTCCTCGGGCCCTTCGAACTTGATCCGTAAGTGGAGTGTCAGGATTCGAACCTGAAGTCATTGACGGACAGTTATAAACGTACTCTTCCTACAATTGATACACCCACACTTCATAAAAAGCCCGCTCGCCAGTGCTAACTCTTTAAAGCACTTAAATGGGTCATCGCAGGCTATTGCGGCAGCAGGAATCGAACCTACTAAGATACCATTGCCGCAGCTCGTTGTAATTTAATATATAAGTTTCTCGAAAGGAGGAAAAACTCCTAGTTTAACGTCGTTTCGGACGGTCTTAATAGCTATTAGGAATTACCCTAATCTTTCGACAATACCATAATAGCACCATTAAAATTCAATAATTTTACGAAAATGAACTAATTTTGTTCGATTTTGGTCCAATTTTGTTCGATTTTATTTTTTCTTTTTTTCTACCTTTAAATCTGGGATATCAACATCGTAGTATACTTTCCATGTGTCGATCGCATCAGCAAACTCGCATAAGGCACTTTTCTTCAAGTCACTCAAACGTGACTTACTATATCCAACCTGAATTGCAGTTTGATAGTCCGTCAGATGCTTAAAATATAAGCATTCAAGTATCTTTTTATACGGTTGCTTCTGCATGTCTGAGCAATGTTCAATTGCTTGATAGACCGCTAAACAACGTTCTTGCATATCCAGTATCTTAACTAATCTTTTTTCTGCACTATTTTTACCATGCGAAGCAACTCCCGTGGGATCAAGTTGTGTACCAGACAGTAAATCAGAGTAACGCATGCCTGCACGAAGTAGATACTTTCTAAAATCATGTCGGAGAAAACTATCCGCGCTCTGTGCCGTTGCTGCTTGGTCAATATCCAAACCTAAGTCTATGCTTTCCACAAGCTCAATCCCTTTCTTTTTAGTATTTACCGATTACTAGGTTAATCTCATCAGGATTAACTTTAATCAGCTTCTTACAATCAAATTTTGCTTTTACCAATTTCACAATTGAATTACATGATGTTGAGTAAACATTATCTGCAAGATTTAAAATCCGATACTTATTACCTCGATAGCTTTCAACAATTAGATAGCAACTATCCATTTCTAAGGAATAAAGTACATCCCCAGCTTTAATTTTATTAGGATCAACATGTACTAATTTAATTTTATTTATTACTTTCACATTTAAACACCTGCAAATCTGGAATTTCAACATCATACATAGTTTTCTGAAATATAAGTGATCGTGCAAATTGACAACAGGCTTGTTGCTTTAATTCCCAGTATCTAGATCTACAATAGCCAAGTTTATTTGCCACTTTCCAATCTTCCAATTCTTCTAGATATACTCCGGTCAAAATTCTTTTAAATGGTTTCTTGGAGCTATCAGGCAAACCGGCAATCGCTTGATAAACAGCTTTACACTTGTTCTGCATAGTATAGATATGCTTCATTCTCCCATCTGGAGCAGCATTTTTATGTGAAACGATACCATTCTGATTAATTTTATTAGCCTTTATGTCAGTACGATGATAACCAGCTTCGATTAAATAATCAGGGAAAACATTTTTTAAAAATATACGTACATTCTTGGCAGTTTTAACATTATCAAGTTCTGTATTTTCTACTTCTCCATTAATCATTTTTTACTCCTCAATTGACTCTACTCGATAAGCGCACACATAGATATGCTTACCAGTCTGCTTAGTTAAACAGATAAAACCATCTTTTTCATCACATGCTTCAAGCATATCTAATATCTGCTCAACACTCTCTTTCGGCTCAATTGTTCCGCCACTACTCAAATTTACCTCTGCCATTGATTATCTCCCTCTTATTTTCACTTACTTGTTACTACGTTTGCGTTTGCGTTATGGATTGCATCTCGCCAAGTGCCTAAACCAAAATAGTCTTCCTTATCTTCATCTTCTTTTCCGTCTTCCTCTTCTATACCAAATTTTTTCAAAATTTCTTTATGTGTCATAGTTTCAGCGTCTAGTGCGTCAGCTAAACAATGGTCATCACAGTAAACCCCATAACCCAGTTCCAAACTATCAACGACTAGTCCATCTTCTTGAATTGTCCGCTTACAGTAGGCACATGTAATCTCATGTGTCTCCTCATTAACCATCACTAACTTCCTCCTAATATTTTTTATTCTTCATGCCACACAGCTGTTACCTCTATTTGTGGCTTTTCTCCGTACCATTTTTCAACCCTTAAATCGACCACTTGCTTATCGTCTCTATATAGTCCTTCTCTTAGGCACACAGCCTTGTGCAATGCGTGATTAACTTTCATCTTAGGATTTAACCCATCTAGTACAATCTTTGCAATATTGTCGCTGTCAGGCTTCTTAGTTGGTCTTTCTTCGCCACTTAAACACCTTGCCTTGCGCTTTTTTGAATATGATGTGGGAATTCCAAAAAACACTTTGATTGAAATAGCCATATCTTTTGATATTGGCTTATTTATGTTGTGCGCTCTTCTGGCAACCTGAGCACTGTACCTGACTTGATTTTCATAATCGTGAGTATCATCTGGAGTGTAGGTAATTACGTGGCCACCTCGTCTAGAAAATCGTGGTCTGGCTTTACTTTTAGGTTCTCCAGGGACGATAAACTTCAAACGACGCTCCATCTAAACATTAATCTTCCTTTCCTGCTCTTCAAAAACCACGTTATGAATATTCATTAATTTATCTTCAATTTCAAAAATGATTGAGTTTATTTGATTAATTGTTTCCTGCTTGGTATCGATTACCACATTGTGACTGCTCTTGCTTTGAACCTGGTAAAGTGCAGCTATTTTAGCGTGTAATTCTGCAAGTTCCTTAGCATACCGTCTGGCTTCTTGATAATAGATATTTATAAAAGTTTCATTTACTTTTTCTGCAGTAAAATCATCTAATTTGAGTTCACGTTTTTTTATTGCTGTTTTAAGCGTGTCATACTGCTTGGTGTAATTGTTATACGAGATTGGATAGCATGTTAAACATTGTCTTTTGCTGAGTTGATAAACAACAATTATTTGTCTGCACTTAACCAGCAGAACATCATCATTATTCTGATTACGTTCTATTTCATCATAATTTTCTAACAGTTCCTGCACCCATCCAGTAACATAATCATGATTTTTGGCACTATCATGTAAATCCCTTAATCCAAAGCGTTCGTGTGCTCGCATAATGAAGTGATCTGTCACTTTTATTCCCTTAGTAAAGTCATGTTCAACTATTCTAGGCTTACTCTTATTTGACATTCATACTCTCCTCCTAGAATGGCAAATCATCGTCTGTTATATCAATCGTGTCTCCTGAACCACTAAATGGATCCTGTGGAGCACTATTATTACTGTTGCTTGTATTGTTACCACTGTTGTTATAACCGCCGTTATTCCCCATATTGGTGTTGCTCTCTCTGTCCTTTTTCGACTCGAGTAATGAAAAGTTATCAACGACTACTTCAGTCACATAAACCTTTTGACCGTTTTGGCTATCGTATGTTCTAGTTTGAATCCGGCCATCAATACCAACAAGTGACCCTTTTGACGTAAAGTTACAGAAGTTCTCTGCAGCTTTGCGCCAAATGACACAACTGATAAAGTCAGCTCCTCGTTCACCCTGAGAATTGGTATATTGCCGATTAACAGCCAGAGTAAACGTTGATACTGACAGCCCACTCTGGGTTGTTTTCAACTCGGGGTTACGGGTCAAACGACCAGTTAGCACTGCTCGATTTATCATATTTGCGCCTCCTCAGCTTTAATAATTCCGTCAACAAAGTCGTACGTTTCTTTATCAACCACTGCTTCAGCATATGAGCCATTGTCAGCAATGAAGAATGACACTACTAACTTGCCTTCTTTTGCATAAGCGCCAAAGAAGTAATCTAGCGGTATTACCCACCAGTAATTAGTTGCCCAGTCTTTAAAAACCAACATGTTATTTACTACTTCCATTAGTTACCTCAATTTGTCTAAGCTGATACCTAACGCATCAGCAATTTTACATACTTTACTAAAGCTAGGTTCCTGACCAGCAAATTTATATTTTTTCAACGTTTCATAATTTACATTAGATTCCTTGGCTAATTTTGCTAAAGACCAATGCTTTTTATTCAAAATAATTTGTATTTTATTCCACAACATCTTGTACCTTTCGTGTATAATAATACATATATTTAGTATTGAATTGATTTTTTAAAAGGAGATTTTTTATGGATCCAGAAAATCCACTTAATTTTTTACCTCAAAGTACTCAAGAACTATTAATGAATCCTACTGCTAAAAATATTGGTGATACCTTAGGTGGTATTTCAGAATTATTATTATCGCCATTCAACATAGGAACAACATGGGGTAATGCACATATAAGAAAATTTAAGCAGTCAATTATTGATAATGTAAAGAAAATTCCTGAAGAAAATAGGGATTCTTCTAAACTAAACTTAGCTATGAAAACCATAGAGGACTCTAAATATCAAATAAGTGATGATAACTTAAGAGAAATGTTTGCTAAACTTATTGCTGCTTCTATAGACAAAAGGAATAATCAAGGATTATCACCTAGATTTTCAAATGTTTTATCACAATTCAGTCCAGAAGATGCTAAGTTTCTTATGCAAATTTCGACTAATAATTTGAATTTTATACCTACTGTTATATTTTTTGACAAAAAGGATGATGGTACAGGCCATAAAGATGGAGATCATTTTATTGCTCCAAATAATTCAACAGCTTTTTGGTTCCAAAATGAACTAAGTTTAAATAATCTTGTATCGTTAGGGATAATTAATCAAAGCGATGAACAATATTTGACCAATGATATATACAAGTCATTCTACGATTCTGCTGAAAAATCAATTGAATTTTTAAGCTGGAGTAATTTAATCAAATTCTCAAACCCAAGCTCAAAACCAACTATTAGAAAGGGAATTATAGAATTCACAACTTTTGGTAAAAAACTAACTCAAATCGTTATACAAAATCAATTAAAAATTTGATTGCTTCAACCTGTTCGGCTGTAAAAACTGTATGTCCATAAGTGGCATCTTCCCAAACCAATTTTCCGTTTTTATCTATCTTAAACGTACCAATCTTATCGGATTGTAGCGTTTTTTTATTTTCCATTTTCAGATGCCTTTCTGTTTAAGTAATCCACACACCAGTCATAGTCTTCTTTGCTGACTTCATGTCCTTTATCCACAAAACTTAGCATATAAAACACTGTGTGTGTGCTCTTAACATATATGGTCGCGCCACGCAACTTTTTTAAAGGCTGTTCACAAGTTTCGCCATTTAGAACGTCAGTGAAGACAAGTGTCCTATCCCCTTTTATTTCCATTTTTAGCTCCCTCCGTATCTGCGAATTTTTCGTTTTCATCAAGCGGATAAGTATCCGGCACGTGCCCAAGGAATACGTACTTGCCGTCTTTGTTTTTGCGATATAGTTTTTTAACGTGTGTCATTGCTAGTCCTCCTTAAATTACGTAAATTGGCTGTCCCGTCTCGTCATCACAGATTTCCAACCCGCCTTTTCTACGTGCAAAGGCTTCCCACTTTTCACGATGATTAAAGTACTCTGATTCTAAAATTTGAAAATCTGGTCTGTCATTTCGTCCAAACATTGCTCTTCCTCCTAACCAATAAATCTAACTGGTGTCTTTTGGCTACTGTATTTCTTTTCAAAATCGATAAAGAACTGATGCAGCTTGTTTAGTTTCTGCTCTTGCAATTCGTCGTAGGCTCCAATGCCATGGCCTTGCAGAACATCATATTCGTAACGTGCCTCTGCACGTTTTTTTAATTGGTTGGTATAAATAGCATCCCAGTCAGAAGTCCACTTATACTCGTGAGCGTTTGTCGGCGATTTTCGTAAAATCAATGACATGACCCTTGTCTCCTTCCTGCATGCGACTAACTAATCTGGCGTGGTACGTCTGATAAAGTTCATCCATGTTCAAATTAGTAGTCGTGATAATCCGCTGGGTACTTTCATAAATATCGAAGATGGTGTCTTGAACAAAACTGGTAGCTTCACTGTTGGCACTCTCAGCTCCCAAGTCATCTAAAACAACCAAGTCAGCTGCATGAACCACATCTGTTACATGCTTTGGTGACCAGACACAGGTTTTATCGCTGAACCAGTTTTTCATTTCTCTAATCAGCTTATTGACGCTTAGAAATAAGCACTTTTGCATTGGCTCTGCGTTGTCATTGACGGCGTTTAAAATCGCCATAGCCAAATGTGTCTTGCCTGCTCCCGCATTGCCATAAAGCAAGCTATTACCTTTTTTATCGGGATATTTAAGATATGCTCCTGCAATCAATCGTGCATCATGTTTAGCTGTTGCTTCTTTCGAATTAGGCTGTGTTATAAAACCGTCAAAGTTATAGTTAAAAGCATCTTCACGGTCGACTAGTGATGCTCGCTTTAAAAATCCTTGTCCTTCCTGTAATTTCAAATTGTCATGCATCTGGCGGTCTTGCGCTTGTATTTTTTCGTGTGTGCACACTTCGCAAAATGGCGCAATTTTGTCAACACCACTGAGGTATACCAGATGAGTATCTGGATGCTTGGGACAAGTTTGACTTGATTTTCTGCGGCGGTACTCAATCATATTGACCGTCTCTTTTGTTATTCCAGTCATAATTCCTCCTTTCTAAAATGGCAGTTCGTCCTCATTCACGCCTTCAATCTGACCATTAGTAAATGCATCAGCATCAAAATCAGCGTGTTGGGGTACATTGGGCGCTTTTTCGTTTAGATAACTCTCAAACTTAGTTCCAAACAATGTTTCTGGACGTAGATACTTAGCCATTTTCTTATCTCCACGCCACTGCGCACATTTGGTATCAATCACATGTTTGAAGTCAGCCACTTTAAAGCCGTCATTCGCTCTTGCGTTGATTAGTCGCTGTGTAGCCTTAGACGTAGATTTGTACTTAGTACCTGCTTTCTCATTAAGATAATCAATTACTTCCTTGTAGATAGCTGGTTCTGCCTTGGCGGAACTATATATATCTTTATCTGTAGTAGTATCTGTGTAGTCTCTGGTATAGGTTGTATCATTTTGATACTCTCCATCGTCTCTTTTTGATACTCTCGTAGTATCATTTTGATACGATGCATGGCTCACAAGTTCATTCAACCTATCTTCGTCAATCGAATACCACTTTGTCTTATCAAAACCTGCCTTATTAAAATTTCCAGTTATAATTAGGCCTTTCTTTTCTAACTTAGTAAATATTCTTTTAACTGTTGGTAATGACAACCATGGAAAATTATCTTTTTGCCAGTTTTCGAATGTGTTATAAATCCACATACGCCCATTAATTTCTTTAGCCCATTTTGAATGTAACCAATAATTTAATTGTTGCAAAACAATCGCTTCTCTATCACCATTAGAACCTAATGCAACTGCTAGATCAGTATCAATGACAATTGGATGCTTACTGTATAACCATTTCGCCTTCATCAATTACTTCCCTCCAGACAATTTTTTGAACGCTTCTAAATCCTGTCCTTTTAAGGTGTTGGCAAAATTCTTAGCCTGCTGATTACCTTCCATCGCATGTTTGACAACTAAACTCATCAATACTTGTTGACCGTTATAATTAACTTTGTAGCTTTCCCAATCGTTTTGCTGATTAGTAGAAGTTGATGATTGCCTTACCGGACGTGGTTTAGATACTTGTCCGTTGCTCTTTTCTTCAGGTAAATCTTCGCCAGCATAAACACTCAGACCTAAGCCTGCAATTGCTAAAGCCTTTACCAAAGCTCGTTGTTGCGTCTTATTAATGTCAAAATAAGTTGCTTTAGATAAAGCTTTGTTGCGGTAATCCATGACAAACAATTTTGAACTGTAATCTTGTCCCTCAATGGTCACTACTGCTTCAACTTCATATCCAGCAGCAGTTTGCCGATAATCAACATCCCTACCTGTTGCTACCCAACCATCTTTAGTTAAGACATACTCAGGAAATTCTGTAATTTTGTAATTTGCATCTGGATATGCTCGCTTAACAAGTTTCCATGCATTCGCCCAGCTAAGATAATCTAGCCTGCCCTTTTTGTCTAAGTAGGGCTTAACATCGATTTCTGATAAGGTAGCAAAGACACTCTTTTTACTTTCAGTCATCATGCATCCCTCCTTAACTAATTACTGTTCTGCGATTAGGCTCTAGATATGCACCTGGCACTTCCACGCCATCTTTTAAATCTTTATATATTTGATTTGTGTTAACTTTAGTAGATTCAGTTACTTTAGTAATTTTGTATTTATCTGGTAACTTTGCCTCATCCGAAACAATCGTCTTATCACGATAATTGCGTGGCTTAAGTATGTAATGCTCAGTTTTTAACTGCTTGATATCTGCGTTATCGATGACTTCAGTCATATACTTAAGTAGATTGTCTTTCTGATTTTCATAATGGTGTTTCTGCTCTGTCAGCTGTTTAATTTTCTTAGCCAGAAAATCAATGTTTGCTGTATCACGTTCAATTAGACCAGCTAATCCATCTAGCTTTGCATCCCTTGTTAGCTCAAGTGAATCTAACGTGTCTTTTAAAGTCACAGGGTCAATATCATCACGATCTACAATTTGCTTTATAGCATCATTAATTTCAAAAAGTTTCATTTGTGGTATAATCTCCTATATAATCATTTTTAATTTAGTTACTGAGTCCGATTGCCGTCGGGCTCTTTTTATGTTCCGGGAATCAATTCCGGCTGCGATAGCAGACAAATCGTTAATACCAGCCCAACAATGACTAGTAATAATGAGATTATCAGTGACATCTTGGTGTGTAGTTCTAGGTCTGTGTAGGTTCTTAAAAAGTTTGCCCATTTTTTCAATATCCTTTCAATCATGGTAGTTTTGCGTCCCAATCTATTTCTGTATCATGTTCATCCATCCACTTTGCTGCCCTTCTTTGAAAAATAATTGTTGTTTTTCCGTTTTTAGTTCGCCGTGGATGTACTACCCACCCGCCGTTCTTAACATCAACTTCTGGATATTCGTCGAAAATGAATGTCCGTATCCACTCAGGCGCTCTATTTCCACAATAAGTTTCACTGAATTCTTTCATCTTGATTGTTTTGCCTTCCAGCGACTCTGCTGGAACATAACCACGTTCTTGCATGATTTGATCAACCAGTTCAATCAGAGACCCCACTTGTATTTGTAGATTTACTAGATCAGTCAATTGATTTCACCTCGTTTTCCATTAGTTTTCTTCCTCTCTTAGTTCGTCTAAGCTGATTTCTAAAGCATCAGCAATCTTACATGCATTGGTAAAAGATGGTTCATTCCCGTAGAACTTGTATTTGTCTAAAGTAGTAATAGGTATTCCAGACTTTTCTGACAATACTCTTTGAGACCAATGCTTCATATCTAAAAATTTTTGTACATTCGACCACTTCATTTTGTATTCGCCTTCTATCTTTATACAACATATGGTATAATTTGATTGAATTACCAGTTACAATCTTAAAAATCAGGGGAGGTAACAAATGACTGATGATTTTGGTAAATCTTTAGAAAAATTATCCAATCAGTTTGAGAGGGCACAATCTGAACTAAGTAAAATGAATGGTACCCACTCTTATAATTTAAATGAAATTTTTTCTCCATCATTTATGACGACCCACACTCGTTACAATTCCTTTAATTCATTCCTAGAAGATTGCGGTATAACAAATCAAAGTGAATTTGATGCATACCCAGATGATAAATTTGATGAAAAGGTTAAAGAAAAGACATCTTTTCCCAGTTACGAAGATATGTTTAATGCTGCTTTTAAAGTCTATCTTTCAAAACGGACTGGTATCGACTTTAGTTGATGATTAAGTTTATCAAGTTCTTTAATGGCTTCATTAGCTTTGATTTCAACTAAAGCTTTATTTTTATATTTCTTATCTTTTATGACTTTAAATTCAATCTCTATTTTGTTTAAACCGATTTGAGCTACTAACTTTTTCATTTTGTCTCGTTTTCCTAACGTCGATAGTGTATTAGACTACGCAAATAAAATTAAAAATTTGATTTTTCCGTAGTCGTATCTCCCATTACGTACCAATCGTTAGCAGTTATATAATCTAAAGTTGGCATCCAACATGGTTCAGCTATAGCTTTATCCAATTTTGATAAAACTATGATTCCAGCTAACGAATTAGTACAAATGAGTACTGTGGGTCTTGGTCCGTCGCTTTTTCTTGCAATACCTAGACCCATTTTTTGTGCTTTCAAAGCGGCATCACGAATGTTCATTTATTCTTCTACTCCATTCCTAAAATCCGATAAATTTTTTATTGCTGTCTTTTTCCATCATTACACCTCCAGTAAATCCATTTGTTCTAGTACAGGATGAATATTATCTTCAGCAAGTAAGTCATAGATGAACTTCTTTCCTTTCTGTGTCCATTTCAAATTGTTGTGGACACCTTGGTCTTTCTTGCCATCTTTTGCATAAGAATATGGTTCATACTGTGTATAGCCTTTTGCATCATATTTTCGATATAGCACCCATACTTTCCCTTGCTTATAAATAACATGACGATTATGAAGTTCAATGTTCAACTTCTTAGCAGTCCAGCCATAGTCCTTTGCTATTTCAGTAGTTGTCATTAAGCCTGGATTGTGCATCTGACTGTCGTAATAGTCTGCTTTAGGCTTAATTTTTAAATAGGCTTTCTTTTCCTCAACCCACTTCTGCGCCCTTTTGACTGGGTCTTCAATCATGTAGCTGTCGAGATGCCCAGCTTTAATTGCTTTTATTTCGTTCTCCATTTGATTAAAAGCATTGATATACTTGAGCTTAAAATTGAGAGCCTTCTTTCCTGTAAATCCCATAGCCAATAATGTAAAACCGTCTCGTGTCATAAAATATGCTCGGCGTTTTCTACCATAACTATCAGGCTCGTTACCTTCTTCAAATATCTGCGCAAAATCACGCACATCTTTTTTAAAACCATCGATTATTCTAAGAACGTCTCTATGGTTCTTTCCAAACGTTTTTGCAACTTGTAAGCTGCTAGTCACAGCTTGTTGATTTTGCATAATTACTAATTCCTGCATGTTGTTTTCTTCTTTCCTTAACTATATCTACTTTTTGTTCTCTTTTGTCTACACTTTTTGTAAAAAAAATCGAAATTTTATTTTCTGGATATCCCAGTACAGTAAGCATTCGTGTAAATTCTTCCACTCCAATATCTGATTTTCCATTTTCTTTTTTCCAATAACTTGTTCTGCTTATACCGCTACGTTTTGCCATTTCAGCCTGAGTTAACCCTTTAGCAACTCGTTCAGCTCTCAGACGCTTAAAATTAAAAATCACTTTTCCACCTCCTGTTCACTTTAGAGAACAAATATATAATAATTCCTTTGTTTCTTTTTGTCAACAAAAATATCAAAAAAATAATTTTGTTGTTTATTTTAATGAACATCAGTAATATAATATTATTTAAAAGTAAGGAGAAAAAATGAAAACAAGTAGACAAATAATTGACGAACTTAATGAATTAAGAAAAGAGCAAGGTATGTCAATTACGGAACTAGCGAAACATGTAGGGATGGCTAAGTCGGGTGTGTCAAAATATTTTAATCATACAAGAGAATTTCCAATTAACAGAACCCCAGAATTTGCTAAAGCTTTACATACTACGGTTGAAAAAGTTTTAGGAGTTGACAATAGTCAATCCGATTTAGATCCCAAATTTCCTTCTAATGCAATAGATTTATCAAATTTGCATCATGTACGCATCCCTATTGTTGGTGACATAGCTTGTGGTACCCCTATTACTGCTGAACAAAACGTTGAAGGTTATCATGATGTTTACTTAAAACACGTGCCAGCTGGTAAATTGTTTGCATTACGCTGTAAAGGCGACTCTATGGAGCCTAGAATTCCAAATGGAGCATATGTTACTATTCTTCAACAGCCAACGATTGAAACAAACGAAGTTGCAGCAGTTTTAATTAATGGTGAAGCGACGCTTAAACAATTTAAGCAAATGGATTCAAAACACGCTATCCTCTACCCCTTTAATACTAAATATGAACCCATTTTTTTAGATGGTAATGATGATGTAAAAATACTAGGAAAAGCTATTCATTACGATGGCGAACTATAGAATTTAACTGAGATATAAAATAGGTTTAATAAATAATGGCAAATTTAGGTTCTAAATTAAAAGCGTACAGGAACAGTAAAAAATTAACTTTAGAGCAGTTAGCACAAGCATTAAATTCTAAATATTCAAATGCAAAAATATCAAAAGGTAGGCTCTCACGTTGGGAAAACGATAAGGAAGAACCCAAACTTTCTTCTTTAAAATTATTAGCTGATTATTTTGATGTTTCTTTAGATAACTTAATAGGATTGAATGAGGAAACAGTTTCAAATACAACTCCAGAATATTTATTGAAAGATAAATCTCCTTCTAACAAGGATGGCATATCCTGGCAAGACATAGATTTACCATATCTTGGAGAAGTTCCGGATGAATTAAAAAGATATTTTCATGCAATTTCAAAGGTGTATGTAAACTATCATCCTGAAATTATCCAATCTAAAAAAATTAAAGATGAAATAAAAATATCAAAGTACATTGGTCTACAAATAAAAAAATTGCGTAAGTCATTAGATATGGATCAGCAAACCTTTGCAGACAAAATTGGCACTTTACGCATAAATGTTTCCAGATATGAAAATGGATTAAGAAATGTTAATTCGGAAATGCTTTTTAAAATAGCTAAGGAATTTAATATTGATATTAATTATTTCTTTCCTAAAATATAAAATCATTAAGCTGTCCATTGATATTAAGGAGAAAGTTTTAGGAAAAATATAATGGCTAAAAATATTAATAACAATGATTTTGTTATGCACTATACTTAATGGAATAGGATATGAAATATACTTATGAAACTTAAAAAAATTATACATAGTTTAATGTTGAAAAAAGCTCAGCAATCTAAACATAAAAAGTATATGCTTACAAAATCTTCTCAGATTATAGCTGCTAAACAAAAAAAGAAAAACTATATTACTAAGCTTGAAGACAAATACCGAGAAAATAACTATAATAATATTCCTTATATTAAAGATGAAGAATCAGCTGAATATGTTTTAAATAATTGGAATACTTCCGCCCCCGTACCACGTGCTTACATGAAAAATCAGATTTTTAAGGGCATAAAGCTTGTTACGGGCGAAATAGTTTTATTATGGTGGTTAACATCTCGAAAAAATACTAATAGTATTCCGCTTTACTTTTATAGAGAATATGGAATTAATGCTAATGAAAGTATTAAAAAACTGCAACGCTACGGATTATTATCTACTGAAAAAAGACTAACTTTAGATGGAAAACAACTTCTAAAAAACAAACAAAAAATTATTCATAACCATAAAACCGATAAAACTTGGGCAGGAATTGGCCCGATTAAGTATCATTATAACAAAGTCAAAGAAGCCGAAGAGTTAGAAAATGCAACCTATCAAGAATATTTAGATAGTGGCATAAAGCAATATTCTTTTCTAGCTACACTTGATACAAAAACTTGCTCTATATGTGGTAACTTAGACGGAAAAATATTCGACATTAAAGAAACAAAGACAGGTATCAACTATCCTTTAATACATCCTGGTTGTAGATGTACGACAACGCCGTATATTGAAAGATTACCTGAAAGCTCTGAAAGATGGGCACGAAATCCGAAAACGGGAAAGGGAGAATATATCGATAATATTAGTTTTAACGAATGGAAAAGTAAATATATTTAGAAAGATAAAAACTGCTGTACTTCTATAGCACAGCAGTTATTCTGCTAAATTTAATTTACTCCAAGCTTGTTACTTTGAGCTGTAAACTTTCCAAGTTTGAATGTCTTTTGACCAATTTTTGGTCCATCAACACCTTTAGTAGCTTTCAAAGTAACGGGAATCTTATTACTATCAAGGTTATAGGCAATAGCACCTTCAAGTTTTCCACCCTTTTTTATAGACTTATTTTGATTATTCAAGATTTTACCAGCATAATTCAAAGGTGTTGAGCCAACTACTAGTTTGCCATCTGTATTTTTATTATCTTGATATGCATTGAATACGGCTAACCATGCATTAGTAATATCAATCTTTTTATTACTCTTATTTTTTACAATATATTCAAAAACGATTTGCTTTTTACTTTTAGGAGTTAATCCTTTAAAAAACTTAACTTTTGTAATAGTTATATCTAAATCACGGATACTTGCCTTTTTGCCATCAAAATAATACTTTGGCTTAGGTTTAACTGTGGATGTTTTAGATTGATTATTACTCTTGTTAGATTATTACTCTTGTTAGTAGAGGAACTAGAGCATCCCGCTAATGACAAACTTGCAACCACAGCAGAAATAATTGTAATAATTTTCTTCATAGTATACTCCTTCACAAAATTATTATTTCATATATATAATTATTATATTTGATTGAAAATATAAAGAAAAGAGTAATTTTGTCCACAACACCAGTGACGTTAAACCTATGGCAATACTTTGGAGAAAGAATAATGAGTAACGTTGACAATCGGATTGAAAAAGCTAAGCAAAAAATTTAAAAATCAAAGCAACCAGTCTTCGACTCAAGAAGCTTCTAATTCATCAATGAACGAGATTGAAGAATTAAAACAATTAAAAGAGCTATTAGATACCGGTATTCTTACTGAGGAAGAATTCGCTGCTAAGAAAAAACAAATTCTTAACTTATAATCGACAGACAACACAAAAAATCCACTAATAGCTCGTCTGGAAAACTTACTATTAATTGATAAATAAGCAAAATTACGGGTTTTATAGTTTTCTGGCATAAAATATATTGAGAGGTGAAATAAAATGAAAATTAATGCAATAGACCTATTCTGTGGAGTTGGTGGTCTAACACTTGGTTTACAAAAAGCAGGTATAAACGTAGTAGCAGGTATAGATATAGAAAAAAGTTGTGAATATGCCTATACCCAAAATAATAATTCTAAATTTTACAATGCTGATATTAAAGAAATATCTCCCAGTTTTATAGAATCACTATATCCTAATGATACCGATATAAAAGTATTAGCAGGATGTGCACCTTGTCAGCCTTTTTCATCCTATAGTTATAGATATAAGGGAAAAGATGTACTACAAAATAAAATGGACTTATTGGGATATTTTGGAAATATTGTTAAATTTATTAAGCCCGACATTGTAACTATGGAAAACGTTCCCCAAATGGCCAAAGAAAAAATATTCTTAGAATTTTTATCTACACTACAAGAATGCGGCTATAAAATTAATTGGAAAATTGTTTATGCACCAGATTATGGCGTACCCCAAAAAAGAAAGCGTTTAGTTCTTTTAGCCTGTAAAGCATTCGAGATAAAGTTAATCTCACCCCTATACAACAAAACAAATTATCCAACGGTCAGAGATGCAATAGATTACCTCCCTCCGATCAAAGCTGGCGAAACATCAAAGAATGATCCCCTACATACTGCTGCCAAATTGAATAGCATTAATATGGAAAGAATCAAGCAATCAAAGCCAGGGGGAACTTGGATGGATTGGGATCCTAAATTATTACCTAAAGCATATAAAAAGAAATCAGGTCAAACATATAAAAGTGTATACGGAAGAATGAAATGGGACGAACCGGGACCTACTATTACTACACAATATTTTGGATATGGCAATGGTCGCTTTGGTCATCCAGAGCAAGACCGAGCTCTTTCTTTGAGAGAAGGAGCCTTATTACAGACTTTTCCAAAAGATTATGTTTTTTTTCCAAAAAACGAAAGTAAAAAAAACACTAAAAGAAAAATTGCCTTGCAAATAGGTAATGCTGTACCAGTTGAATTAGCTAAAAGCATCGGTAAATCCATTATAGAAAGCGTTTACAATAATGAGTAAAAACAAAATAAAACAGATACAGAAGCAATTTACAGCTAAAAACAAAACCATAGAATATAACATACGTGATTTTCCAATAAAATATATTATGGAAGAATTTAAAGAGAATGTTATAAACATTCCGGATTATCAAAGAAAATTTATTTGGACCAAGGATAGCCAATCTAATTTAGTAGAATCAATTTTACTTGGACTACCTATACCTATGATGTTTTTTTCGATACTTTCTAGCACAGGACAAATGGAAGTAGTTGACGGTGCCCAAAGGTTGAATACATTAAACGACTTTACAAATAATGATTTAACATTGCAAAGTTTAGAAGTTCTTAATGAGTTCAATGGTTTAAAATATGAGGACTTGCCAATTAATATAAAAAGAGAATTTGATAATACTTCTCTACGAATTGTTATTCTTAGTAAAGAAACTTCTCCTGAAAGTAGAAAAGAACTATTCAAAAGAATTAATACTCAGGGAGTAAAAGCAAATCCTATGGAAGTGCGACTTTCCACATATGAAGGACCATTTATCTCATTTGTAAAAAAATTAGCCGAAGATGAAACTTTTCAAAAAGTTGTGCCTTTTAACGATAAATTGCTTAAAAGAAAAACTAATTATGAATATATAATAAGATTTTTTGCTTATTGTGATAGTGATTTTGTAAATAACTATTATGATGGAAAGGTAAAAGAATTTATTGATAAATTTACGAAAAAGAACGAAAAAGAGTTTCCAAAAAAAGAAATGAGCAATGCATTTCAACGTACATTTGAATTTGCCAGTAATAATCTTCCATATGGCTTTAGAAAAAGTAAAAATTCAAACACAGTTCCTTCTGCCCGATTTGAAGCTTTAGCTGTAGGAATAAATTTAGCTTTACAGAAAGAAAAAAATTTAAGTGTCAAAAACATGAATTGGATAAACGGAAAAGAATTTAAAGATATAACTTCTTCTGATTCTGCAAATAATAAAGCTAATTTACTTAGAAGAATAAATTTTGTAAAAGAAAAACTGTTAAAAAAATAATATGGAAAAAGAATTTCAAAAGCGAATTAACGAAATTAATTTAGTTTTATGCAAAATAAAAGAGTTAACCAAAAAACAGACTTTAAATAGCTCTGATACTTATCTTAACATCTTAAAATCTCTGATTATCATAATGTTGTATAACTTAAGCGAATCAACAGTTCGTATTGCTTTTCAAGCAATTATAGATACTATAGTAAATGAAAAAATAAATTATAATATCGTAACTGATCCGTTTAAGAATTTATGGATTGATATTAAAACAAACGGCCTATTTGACCCGAACGCAAGTTACACAACATATAAAAAAAAAGTAACTTGCATAGTTGATTCTATATTAAAAAATGATAATTACTTAGATTTTGATTCTAAATTTGAATCATGGGAGAGCGTATATTTGCCCGGTGGTAATATTAACAAAGAGCAAATCTTTAAGTTATGTAGAAAATATAATATAGATTTTAAAGAAAAAGATGATAACAGTTTCATCCATTATGCAATGGATGAACAAAAAATCGTAAGAAACCATTTATCACATGGCAATACATCTTTTGAAACCGAGGGAGAAAAACTTTCAATACAAAGTATAGAAAGTTCAATAAAGATAACAGTTTCTTTTTTAACTGATTTTATGGATAGTATAAAGATTTTTATTAAAAAAGGAGATTACAAACAGAAAGAATAATACCTTAAACAACAAAAAATTTAAAACAAAAAAGCCCTTAAGAACTCGTCTGGAAAACTATTCTTAAAGGCTTCACATTGTAGACAATTAGCCAAAGCTTTTTGTCTACCCTATTTTAGCAAATTTTAAAAGGAAAATAAATATGGCATATTTCAAAAAACGCGGCAACAGTTGGCAGGCACAAGTGTCGTGGTATGACACAGACAATACTAGGAAGTATAAAACCAAAAGTGGCTTTGCTACTAAGACTCAAGCTAAAAAGTGGGCTAATGAATTCGAAGTTGCTAAAGATAAAAATCAAATAACAAATTATGACCCTATTTTTATTGAATACTTTTTAGATTGGGCCAAAACTTATCGCATCCCTGGCAAAACAACCACTTCTGTTGATAGATATTACCAAATTTACAAGCACCTAAAAGAATATTTTAAAAATCAAAAACTAAGTAAAATTAGTCGATCTCAATATCAAAAATTTATTAACGAATATGGTAGCAAACACGCTAAAATAACAGTACAAAAAAATCATAGTACAATTAGCGCTTGCGTAAATGACGCAATTGCTGATAAGATTATTACTACTAATTTTACTAAACGTATTAATTTAATTTGGGATAAAGACAAAACTAGAACAGTTGATTATTTAACTAACAAAGAAGTTGTTGCATTACTTGCAAATTTAGAAAATAAAATTAATCCACGTTTTACTAGTCGTTACATGATAATAACTGCGCTTTATACTGGAATGCGAATTGGCGAAATCATGGCTCTTGAATGGACAGATATTAATTTCAAGAGAAATACCATTTCAATCACTAAGACTTACGATTATATCAATAACAAGCTTAAAGAACCTAAAACCCCCTCTTCTGTTAGAACGATTAGAGTCAATGATAGTTTGCTAAACTTATTGCAACAGCTTAACACTAATAATCCAAAATTTGTCTTCGCAGACAAAAATGGTAAGCTTCCATCACCCGCTGGCATAAATAAAGTTTTGCGCATCCACTTAAAAGAATGCAATATCAATAGAAGCGGCTTTCATTTTCATAGTCTAAGACACACACATGTGGCTATGCTTCTTTTTAAAGGAATTGACCTATATGCTATTTCTAAACGCTTAGGACACTCAAATATGACCATAACAGCCAAAGCATATGCTTACATGTTAGAAGAATATAAAGCTCAGCAAAATGACAAAATCGAGAACATACTTAATGAGATATAAAAATGACCTATCTATTAATTTAGATAAGTCATTTTTATTACTTTGGCGAACATTTGGCGAACATTTATATTTTAAATGCTGTTATATCAATGCTTTCAAGCACTGTATTAAGGAGAGTACAGGATTTGAACCTGCGCGCCAAGGAATACTTGGTTCGCCGGATTTCGAGTCCGGTGCATTACCACTCTGCCAACTCTCCACAACAATCATAATTATACATGATATTGGCAAAACTGCAAAATTAATTTTACAATTTTGCCAAATTTGTTCTTATAATTGTTATCCATTTTAACTATGACTTCTTTAATTTTTGCCAAAATGGCTTACTATCGTTTTGCAACATTAACCGTTTATATGATTTGCCAACAGAAAATACTAATAAACCAATGCATCCAATTAAAATAAGTAAAGAAAAGGCACTCTCCCAATTATTAGCCGTTTTAGTAATTAAGCGTAAAGGCATGAAAAACGATGAGAATCCAGGAATAAAGGATAAAAAAACTATAATCGGATTCTTTAGTGTACTGATATTGCTTGATATTAATCCAATAAATAAGATAACAAATGAGAAGTAAGTAACTGGCTGTGCAGCTTTTGAAGCATCTTCTGTCCGTTTGACCACTGCTCCACAATATGCCGCCAAAATCATGAATAGAATTATTCCCAATAAAAGATATACTAGTTTAATTCCTAAAAGACTTTGGACAATATCTCGGGCGTAAGCTAATAAATTAGTTTGCGCCATAAAAGGAGCAGCTTGCGGTATATGTTTAATCATTTCTAGCCCAGTAGCTCCAATGATTAAATAAATCAATAATTGAAAAACTACAAGCCCTAAAATGCCAGTAATTTTTCCAGTGAAATATTTAACGGCAGAAATGCTTGAAAAAATAACCTCAATTATCTTTGTCCCTTTATCAGCAGCAATTTCTTGTGCGGTAATATTAGTATAAATACCAACGATAACAAACATAATTCCAAATATAGTCGATAAAAATAGATAAGGATCTTCACCGAGATTAATGGTCATCTTCTGCAAGTGCTCGCTTAATACTGGAGTCAGATGAGTCTGAGATGAGTTTAGTTTAGAATCTTTCTTGCTACGCTCATTTTGAAGTTGTTTCAGGTATTTTACTAATCTCTTTTTAAACTTTGAATCAATTTTCTTAGTACCAAAATAATCGGCTTGAATTTGACCACGTTTAACTTCAATATCAACATAACCGTCAATATCAACATTTTGTAAACTCTTTTTAGCAATTGAAACTGTTTTGATAGTGTCATCAACGTAATCTTCAACATTAGCTTTTACAAAAGGTTTACTTATCTCCGGATTATTGCTGACAACAGCATAAGTGTCACCCATGCTGTTAATAATGAAGTATTCGGTTCCAAATGTAACAGCTAAGAGCAAAAGTGGTACTGAAAATAACATCACGAATGACCATGATTTTACTTGTTTGTAAAATGTGTGCCAAACAACAATAGCAAATTTACGCATTCTTCTCACTCGCTTTCATCCGAAAAATTTCAGCTAAAGTTGGTGCTTGCTGCTGATATTCTTCAATATACTGATCTTTTGTCAAAGCTGCAAAGACTTCTGGACCGCTTTTTTCGTCATCTATTCTTAATAAATAGCGATTATTTTTCCTCTGCTCAACAGTTTGAACATGTGGCAATTTAATTAGTTCTGCTAGCGGTGTAGCTGTTTTGACAAGAATTTCATTTTTAGAAAACGAATTTCGAACTTCTTCAACCGGACCTTTTAAAATTACCTGGCCTTTTCTGAGCATCAAAAGTGAATCGCAAATTTCCTCAACATTCACCATATCATGACTTGAATAAATAATGATAGCTCCATTATTCTTAGCGTCTAGAATTGCCGTTTTTAGTAATTCCGCATTAATTGGATCAAGCCCACTAAATGGTTCGTCTAAGATAATTAATTTTGGTTGATGAATCAAAGTACAGATCAACTGTACTTTCTGCTGATTACCCTTTGATAAAGTCTTTATTTTGTCAGATTTATTTCCATTGACCTCAAAGCGATCTAGCCAAGCATCGATTTTACTTAAAATATCTTGCTTTTTCATCCCTTTGAGTTGAGCATAATAAATAATTTGATTTTGAAGCGTCAACTCTTTCATCAAACTGCGCTCTTCAGGTAAATAACCAATTTGATCAAAATTATCTTCATTTATCTGTTTATTTTCCCAGGAAATCTTACCGTCATAGCTAATAAAGTTCAAAATACTATGAAAAGTTGTAGTTTTACCAGCACCATTTTGACCAATTAGTCCTAAAATTTTACCGGATTCAGCTACAAAACCAATATCATCCAGTGCGACCTTGTCACCAAACTTTTTACTAAGATGTTCAATTTTCAGCATATAAAACCGCCTTTTTAATTTTTTCTAAATAATTGATTTATAAAATAAGATAGAGCGTTTTCTTTTTTTATTAGAATTGCTGCATCACCCTTCATGCCGTAGCGAATTATTTTCGCCTGCTTAGCTGATAATTTGGTTTGAGCCTCAACTAAATAAAAATCATTATTACCTATAGTAATAGACTTTATCCCCACTGTATTAATTTTTCCAAAAATAGATGTTGTTAAAGATTCACTTTGTTTAATATTTAATATCAGTTCCTGTCCTTTTTTTATTAAACTAATGTTGTTACTTGGCACAAAGGCTATGATTTTTACCCTATCGTTTACTCCTAATTTAGGATAAATTTCTATTATTTCGTTTATTTGCTTAGCTTTTTTTAAAAAATCCACATGAACTAGGCCTGATTGCTTGGCCTTCATTTTTACTATTCTGTTTTTAGAATTTCTATACGAAGCTAATACCTGCCCTTGTTTTACCTTTTGACCTTCAAAATAGTATTTTTGTTTAGGTTTTAATTCAGTATTCATTTGAATTGTTTCAATTATACCAATGGGCTCAATCTGACCTTTTAACTTTAACACTGACTCATGTGGTAAAAATGAAAATAAAATCACTAGTATCAGTAATAAAATTATACTTGGTAAAATAATTATTATAGAAAAATTCTTAAAATGCTTGTTATAATAATCACTGCTTTCTAGTTCATATTTATTCATTTAACTCACCTGTTGCATTCAAAAGCCGGTAGTATTCACCCTTTTTGGTTAATAATTTGTAGTGGCTACCTTGTTCAGCTATTCTTCCTTTTTTTAAAACTACAATATTATTAGTTTTCCGTGCAATCGATAAACGGTGAGCAATAAAGATTACAGTTTTACGAAGCTTAAGTAGTTCATTCACCAAATTTGCTTCAGTTAGAGCATCTAAATTACTTGTCGATTCATCAAAAATTAGCACTTGTGCTGGAGAAAGTAGTGCTCTTGCAATAGTCAAACGCTGCTTTTGACCACCTGACAGTCCGGCACTATTTTCATCTAGCTTTGTGTTGTACTGCAATGGCATAGACTCAATATCATTTTTTATTTGTGCAATTCGACATGCTTCACTAATATCTGAATAATTAATATCAGGTCTATTTCCAAGTTGTAAATTTTCAAGAATTGTTCCAGAAAAAATGAATGGCTCTTGCGGAATATAGACAATTAGAATTGAAAAACAAAAAATTACAATCGCCAGTGGCAAGAGATTACCCTTTTTTAAAGCAGAGCTAGGATCTGACCATTCTTTCAGATGATGATAAATATCTTTTAACGCCTCGAAAACTGTTTCTTGTTTTTTCATCCTCTAATTCCTCCTAGTTTGAACTTCTAAGATTATAATATCTTATAATCAAAGTTGGCATTTTTTCAAGCTAAGTTTCTAAGATATGCATTAGAGCTTGATTTATTAAGTCATGTAGAAATTGCTTAATAAATTTTTTGAAAAACGGATTATTATTTGATGCAAAAGAATTTAAGCAAAGACAAACAATTATTAACATTTTTCTCGCGATTTTTGAAACTTATTCGAAAATTCAAAGTAACATTAATTTTCCCAACAGTTTTTCTTTATTAAAAAACAAACTTGAAGTCCATCTCCTATTAAGCTAGCTATTATTGAAAATATTAATACTGACCAAAGATTAAATTTCATTTTAGTATAAGTACAAATTGAAAGCATGATGCTAACAATAATCAAGCTCATTCTTATAGATGTATTAATTAAAATCCATCTTTTCATTGAATCGTTGATATTATTAGCGTTAATTTCTTTAATGATAGCACATTGATAACAAAAGCCAGTCCATATTTCTGCAAATACATCAAAAACAAAAAGTGGGCCCATAACACTTGCAGATTCGTTACCCCCATAATTAAAATTTAAATCTTGCAATACCATGAAAACACAGAACCATAAACGGGAATCGAATTTTAGAAAAGTATTTTTTTTCTCTAATTTATCCATATTTAATCTTTTCCATTTAGAAATATGGTTATGGATATCCATTAAGCTTTCTATAATCCCGTTTTTTTTCATTTTAGTCTCACCTCTTCTATGCACCCAAACAATTTTTTAAAAAAACATTTTCAATAGTATGATATTAAAAGTTATTACTTGATGTACTCTACAGTAAGCCATAAAAATGATTTCTAAAAAAATATCATCTCAACAATTGGTACTGAAAAAATCACAAATAATTAATATAAAATTTATCTTTTATAATTTTTAAATATTATATTGTCTTTTTAAACCAATAATGCTTGAATATCATTATGTATGTACACATGATTTAAATTTTTTAATAGAAAGTCATAAAGATGGAGTTAGGAGACAAAATTAAACATTATCGTATTAAATATGGTCTTACACAAGAACAATTAGCTAAAAAATTACTAGTTTCTCGTAAAACAGTATCAAGCTGGGAAAATGATCGTAGTACACCAAATATTGAAATGCTTTCTAAGCTTTGTAGTATATTTGAAATTTCACTTGATGAGCTAGGTAGTATACAAGATACAAAATTAAAAAAAGACAATAATGTAAAAAAGAAAAATAAGCCGTTAACCGTTATACTATATTTATTATTATGTGCATTTGCCGTAATGACTTATCTGAGATTTTTTGGATTTAAATTGATTATTAAATATACTCCATTTATAGCTTTTATAATCAATATTGTTTATCTTAATTTTTATTCTGAATGGAGTAAATTTTCTAAACCAAAAGCACTTGTCCTTCTTTTATGTTCTATTTTTATTTTTCTTATACTAAATTGCTGTTTATTATTTAAAAACAACTACCTTTTTTCTTCTTATTCGACAGATTATATAAATAATATTTTAGTTACTTTAGCTTCAATTACATATGTTTTGATTACCACATTTATTATTACAACAATAGTTTTTTTTAGTCCTTTTAATATAAAAAAACTCACAAAAAATAATTTCTAGCCTACTTCTCTCTTAGATTAATCAACTTTTTCATTAGACAATCTTTGCTATAAGTCTATAGGTAGCAGTAATATGTTTTTATTAATTTTAAGTAGAACAAAATTATTTTTGATTATAATAAAAACCCTTTAGCTTTAATTTCTTTAGTCTTTGAGACTTCTAAAAAAACCCATGTATTTATGTATGTATTTATTTAATAAATTTGTTTCAGAATGTTTGCCTCCGCGTATTTCAATTAAATCCGCATTTTTTAGCAAATAAAATTGTATTTTTTTGTTGCATTTTTCATAATTAATTCCTCTCTTAAATTAATATTATTTAAAAAAGTTAACTAAATAATCTAAAAAATCGTACTTTCACAAAACTAAACAAAAACAAGTTAGAGTAATTCAGTAAAACTGTTTCTTGTTTTTTCATCCTCTAATTTCTCCTATTTAGACTTTTAAGATTATAATATCTTATAATCAAAGTCGGCATTTTTTCAAGCTAAGTTTCTAAGACATGCATTAGAGCTTGATTTATTAAGTCATGCAGAAATATTTTAATGAAGCAAAAAATATTTTTGCCTAGGAATATTCAATTACATTTGACTAAATTTTTAAAATTAATTGTTTATAATTCTAACTAAACCAATAACAAGTTAATGACAAAAAACATTTATAACTAGCAATTTTCTTAATTTTTACTCAAGAGTGTACTTTAAAGTATATTGAAACCTCGGTAACTGTTAAAATACAGTCAAATAAAGTTAAAGTTTGATAGGTAGGGATTTATCTTGTATTTAAACATCTGGGTTGCAATTATGTCCGCTCTAATACTGGTACTACTTATTTTTAATGTTAGAAACTCACGTCGATTTAATTTGTTTGACCATTGGCTCCATCACAAATTAGTTGGGCAACATGATGGTTTTAGCTGGCAAATAATTACTTTCATCAATGATCCAAAACTCTTAGTAGTTTGGGATATTTTTCTTGCCAGCTTTTTAATCAATGAAGAAAAAAATCTAACTGCTTTTTGGGTTCTTTTTACCCTAGGTTTTACGGATTTAACTGGACTGCTACTTAAGAAATGGATGCACCGGAAACGTCCTATTAAACATTCAAACCTTGAAGACGGCTATAGTTTTCCCAGTGGACATGTTTTAGGAACCACAATAATGGTTCTTATTATATGGAAAATATTTGCAAGTGAACTTGGTAGTGGACTTTTAATTACTTTGACTGTGATTTGGGTTATGGTGGTCATTTCTCGACTTAGTCTTAAAGCCCACTATCCTTCAGACGTTATTGGTGCAACTTCTTTAGCTGTCTTCTGTTTTACCTTATCACAGCAAATTTTTCTTTTGTTTCCCTAAGAATTCAACTAATTAAACTAAAAAAGTACCAAACATTGCTTTTAATTTAAGCGATGTTTGGTACTTTTTTAAAAGATCTTCTTGTTCTTCAAGCTTAGTTGCAATAATAACTTGTGGTGAAATTACTTTTATAGCGTTTTCTGATTTTTTGAAACAAAAATGGCTTTCTTTAAAAGCCAGTCTGTTCATTTTTAATTTTTAGTACCCAGAAACAAAGTGCTTCTGTCAATTTTACTCATTTATCCTTCAAAGCCAATCATCAGGCTTCCCTCTTCTCCATAAAAGGCACATAATCCCATCATTGGTCGAATAACTATATTAGCATCTGGATACAATGCAATTATTTTATCCTTTAATATATTTGCATCTTTTTCATTCTTACAATGATCAATAATTACTCGCCCCCCTTGATATTTCATTTCAGTCATCAGCTTTATAACTTCTCCTAAAGCTCGTTTCATACCCCGAACTTTGGAAATTGGTTCCAGTTTCCCCTCTTCACTTGCTGTGCCTACTAAATCAATTTTTAACATCTTAGCAACCTTAGCCACGGCCATATTAACACGGCCATTTAATGCCAAATTATGTAGCGATTGCAGGATAAACAATAAATGGGTATGCGTTTTATATTTTGCAATTTTTTGTTCCAAATCCAAAAAACGAACTTGACTTTCAGCTAGGTGTTCAATCTTATGTTGAATCATTGCAACCTCTGGACCAGCAGTTCTTGAATCTACAACAATTACGCTACTACCAGGATGATCCTTTTCATAAATCTGTTTTGCTTGATAAGCAGAAGAAAAGCTGCCGCTTAATCCGCTAGTTATTGTTAACATAATTGCCTTTGTACTTCCTTCAAGTGCTTCAAGCCAGTCATTAATGCTAGGGCATGAGGTCTTACCTTCTTCAGTATTTTTGTTCATATCAGAAATAAAGGTTTCCATATCAAGGTTTTCATTATCGATAAAATCTTGACCAGCAATTGTTATTGTTAATGGAACTACCGTTAACTTGTCAGATGCTTGTTCATTAGCACTTGAATCTACTATTAATTTTACTTTTTCCATGTATTGTATATCCTTAAATCAAATAAACCAACTAAACTTTAATTTGTATAGTTAAATAATAATGCAAAATGCTAGAAAAAGCGACAAAATGTTTTTGGAAATTTTTAATATTAGAAATCGTTTACAAATGTTTACATAATCACAAACTTAGTCTAAAATTTATTTTGTAGAGATGGAGCTGTTGCTCCAATAATGTATGTGCGGTTGCACAACATTTAATATTTAGGAGGTTTTTAGATGTTAAAATCAGTCATTGAAAATGTTCATGCACTGGAAATCTATGATTCACGTGGTAACCCAACTGTTGAGGCTTTTGTTACCCTTTCAAATGGTGTAGTTGGAAAAGCCGAAGTTCCATCAGGTGCTTCAACTGGTGAAAACGAAGCTGTTGAATTGCGTGATGGTGGTAAACGTGTTGGCGGTAAAGGTGTTTCTAAAGCAGTTGAAAATGTCAATACTAAGATTGCTAAAGCATTAAAAGGCTTAGATCCACACGATCAAGCTAACATTGACCACGTTATGATTGAATTAGATGGTACCCCAAACAAGGCTAAACTTGGTGCTAACGCAATTTTAGGTGTATCTATGGCAACTGCCGCTGCTGCTGCTAAAGATAGTCACCAACCTTTGTACAGATACCTTGGCGGAACTGATCTAGAAATGCCACAAACTTTCCACAATGTTATCAATGGTGGTGAGCATGCTGACAACGGCATCGATGTTCAAGAATTCATGATCACCCCTGTTAAAAAGACATCATTCCGTGATGGTTTTGAAAAGATCGTTAACACTTACCATACTTTGAAGAAAGTTCTTGAAGACATGGGTTACGAAACTGGCCTTGGCGATGAGGGTGGTTTTGCTCCTAACATGAAGAACTCAGAAGAAGCTTTGCAAGCATTACATGATGCTATTGTTAAAGCTGGTTACAAACCAGGTGAAGACATTGCTATTGCATGTGACTGTGCTGCTTCATATTTCTACAACAAAGAAGATGGCAAATATCACTTTGAAGGTAAAGTCTTTGATGATGATCAATTAGCTGATTACTATGACAAGTTATTGGAAGAATTCCCAGAATTAATTTCAATTGAAGACCCATACGACGAAAATGACGTAGAAGGTATGATTAAGTTTACCCAAAGTCACAAAGACAGAATTCAAATTGTTTTGGACGATTTCATCTGTACTAATCCTAAGCTTTTAAACAAAGCCATTAAGGAAGGTGCCGGTAATGCTTCATTAATTAAGTTAAATCAAATCGGTACTGTTACTGAAACATTGGAAACTATTCGACTTTCACGTAAGAATGGTTACAACACCATGATTTCCCACCGTTCAGGTGAAACCGGCGACACGTTTATCGCTGATTTTGCAGTTGCCGTTAACGGTGGTCAATTGAAGACTGGGGCCCCAGCTCGTTCAGAACGTGTTGAAAAGTACAACCGTCTACTTGAAATTGAAGAAGAGCTTGGCGAAGGTGAGCGTTTAGCTACATTCCCAGATAATGTTGATAAAGACTAACTAGTCAATTCAAAAAAGCTTGCGATGCAAGCTTTTTTGTTTCCAATAAAAGAATGCTTTTAAAAATTACTAGCTAATTGCAAAATCCCCCAAAAATTAAAGCTTAACAATCACAGAATTAGGCTTACATAAAGTTTTTTCAAATTTAGCAAGTTTAAATACTCCCCTACTTGTCTACTCCCATTTGCTAGAAAAAATCAACTAATTGTGCTAATTTAGATAAAGATTATTTATAATATCAAGAAAGGGTAATTATGTCTGAAAAAAATAACGGCTTAAGTCAAGCCGAAGCAGATAAACTTCTTAAAAAAAATGGACTTAATGAAGTCCCAGAACCTCAATTCAATTTTTTTAAAGAATTTTTATCTAAATTGTGGAATTTATCAGCTTGGATTTTGGAGGCAGCTCTACTTTTAGAATGCATTTTAGGTAAATGGATCCAATCTTTTTTCGTGTTACTAATGTTGCTTTTCGCTGCCTGGAATGGTGCTTCAAAGAAAAAACAATCGCGACGTGTCCTAAACGATATTTCACACAAATTGACACCTACAAATTCCGTTAAGCGCGATGGTCAATGGCAAAATATTGATTCAAAATACCTAGT
Organism: Lactobacillus sp. ESL0246; assembly: GCF_003692965.1. Taxonomy (GTDB): domain Bacteria; phylum Bacillota; class Bacilli; order Lactobacillales; family Lactobacillaceae; genus Lactobacillus. Next base: position 134,211 of record NZ_REHC01000008.1, read on the forward strand.
TCCTGGCGATTTAATAAGTATTCAACAGGGAGATGTTCTTGCTGCTGACGTAAAATTAATTGACGGTCAAATTTCAAGTGATGAAAGTTCAATCACTGGTGAATCTAAAACTGTTCGCAAAAATCCTCCCGATACTGCTTTTGCCGGTACTACTGTGACTGAAGGTAATGGCTTAGCAGTAGTTGTTGCAACTGGAGCTAATTCTCGTTCAGGAAAAACTATTAATTTGATCAATAATTCAGCTGCACCGGGACATTTACAGCAATTATTAACTAAAATTATTTACTATCTTTGTATATTAGATGGGATTTTAACACTTGTAATTGTTATTGCTTCATTTTTTAAGGGTGGCGACATTCAAAATCTGATTAACATGTTACCATTCTTAGCTATGATGTTTATTGCCTCTATTCCAGTCGCTATGCCCTCAACTTTTGCACTTTCTAATTCATTTGAGGCGACCAGATTAAGTAAGGAAGGAGTATTAACCTCCGATTTAACGGGAATTCAAGATGCAGCTAATTTAAATCTGATTTTACTTGATAAAACCGGTACAATTACAGAAAATAAAACTGCCGTTTCGCAATGGATTAATTTTAGTGAACTTGATGACAATATCATTTTGCAATTAGCCTCTGCAGCTGTTGATCAAAGAAACAAAAAAATTATTGATAACGCGATTGAAGATTTTATCTTAAGTAATGATTTAAAGATGAAGTCAACTGATAACTTCTCTCCTTTCACGTCTGCTACTGGATATTCAATGGCTAATATTGATAATCATAATATTAAGCTAGGTTCATTTAAACAGTTGTCAAGAATTGATCCAAGTGCAAATGATAAAGTTAAGGATATTGATTTTAGTGCTGGACGGTCCGTTGCTCTTTTAGTTGATGATAAATTAGCTGGTGTCTTTATTTTACAAGATAAAGTTCGTCCTGATTCAAAAAAAGCATTAGCTGAACTCAAAAAACGTGGCGTTTTACCAATTATGTTAACTGGAGATAATCAAAAAACGGCTGAAGCCGTAGCAAAACAAGTTGAATTGCAAGGACAAGTTATTTCAATCCATAATTTTAATGATCAGACAGACATGGAGACACTTGCTGGAATTGCTGATGTTCTCCCAGAAGATAAATTACGTGTAGTTAAATTTTTCCAAAGCAAGGGTTATATTGTTGGTATGACAGGAGATGGTGTTAATGACTCGCCTGCATTGAAACAAGCCGAAGTTGGAATTGCCGTTTCAAATGCTGCAGATGTTGCTAAGCGATCGGGAAAAATGGTCTTACTAAATGATGGTTTAACTTCGATTGTTAAAATTCTGGATGCAGGCCACCGTGTCTACCAGCGTATGACTACCTGGTCATTGACAAAACTTGCACGAACGGCTCAATTGACTATGATCTTGACCTTCGGCTACCTTTTCTTCGACTACATTCCAATGGCTCTAAATGCAATGGTCATATATACTATTATGAATAATATGGTTACTATGATGATCGGAACCGATCGCACTCATATTACTTATAAGCCTGAAAATTGGAATATGGCTAAATTAGCCAAAATTGCATTTTCACTTGCCATTGGTTGGACTCTAATAGGAATATTAGGAATAGATTTTCTCAATACCCATGGATATAGTCATGGAACAGTATCAACAATGGTATATGTCTTTTTGGTATTGAGCGCAATGTTTATTATTCTTATTACTCGTACAAAACATTACTTCTGGCAGGATTACCCCTCAAAATCAGTTGGTCTAACTCAGCTTGCAGACATTGTTTTAACAATAATTCTTGCACTATTTGGTATTGCGATGACTAAAATCAATTTAACTAATTTATTACTTACTTTTGTTGTCGCACTCATAGCCGCAGTAATTATTGATCTCTTCTACCAACCTATCATGAAAAATAAATAATTACAAAATTTGATAAAACACCCAAAATACTGCTAAATGCGTATCTTGGGTGTTTTTTTATATTTTCTCAAATCACAAAAATATATCCGTTTGTTTACATTGTATATAAATAACCGCATTCGATTTATCATCAAATACGGTTATTGTAAACTTGTAAGACAATTATATTCTTTCTTACATTTTTAAAGTAAAAACATTTTTCTATTAATCTAGCAAAACGAAATAGAAAAATTATTCAAGAAAATTTAAGTAAAAATTGGTCATTTTAATCTTATTTTTTTAATTCATAAACGTAAGAAATTTCATCTGGTCTGTATACACCATGTAAAGTACCAACCTTTGTGAACCCCATCTTGTCAATTAAATGTTGCATAGCTTTATTATCTTCATGTGTATCAATTCGGATAGAATCAATATTATTACCATGATCTTTAATAAAATTAATTACAGATTTTAAAAGCTCTGTTGCATATCCCTTACCAGCATAATTTGAATGAATAGCCACACGATGAATGACGACATACTTATCAGTATCACATAGCCAATTTCCATTTAAATTATCATAAGCATGATCAGGTGCATTTACAATCGAAATTGCTCCAACAGTTTCATGATCAGCTGATGAAGCTAAATAAGCTGAGCCGTTTTTAATATCCTCTTTAATCTGTTCTGTCGAAGGATAATCACCTTGCCATTGATTAACTCCTCGTTCAGCCAATTGATTTGCCCCATCCTTTAAAATGGTAATAATTTGGTCAAAGTCGGCCATCGTTGCTTTTCTTAATTGCATAATACCTTTCTCCTTTTTTGAGATACCGTATTATTATATATACTTGACCAGTGCTTGTAAAAAAATTTGCCTTCTACTTACGAGAAAATTTACTAAGACTAACTTTCAGCACAAATTTTGCTGAATAAGTTAAACTGTGAAGGAGTCAAATAAAATTCATTGACAAAAATCATTATTTTTAATGAAACTCCTTTAAGCTTTCCATTATCAAGCTGTTTTCTTGACCCAGCAATTTAAATCACTTATCAATTAAAGAAGTAAAAAAGCACAAAACTATCTAAATAGCTTTGTGCTAAAATAATCATTAAACTCGACTAACAATACTTGAAAGAGTTTAATAATTGTTATTATGCTCCATGATACTGAACAAGAGAAAATACGTCCAATCCCGGAAGCTTTTCTTTACCTTTCAAATCAGGCAATTCAATATAAAATGCCGCACCAACCAATTGAGCACCTAACTCTTCAACTAATTGTTTACATGCACGCAGTGTTCCAGCAGTAGCTAGCAAATCATCACAAATAACAACTCTTTGACCCGGTTTTAACGCATCTTTATGCATTTCCAAACTATTTGATCCATATTCAAGATCATATGAAGCACGTTCAACTTCGCGAGGAAGCTTATGAGGTTTTCTCGCGGGGACAAAACCTAGTCCTAATTCAGTTGCAACTGGGCAGCCAACGATAAATCCACGTGCTTCGGGACCAACAATGACATCTGCCTTCCGACTCTTAGCATATTCAGCCAATTTATGTGTTGCTATTTGAAATAATTCTCCATCTTGCAAAATGGGTGTAATATCCCGAAACATGATTCCCTGATTAGGAAAATCTTTAACACTAGCGATATGCTTTTCAAAAACGTTTGCCATAAGAAGAATAAAACCTCCAAAACTTTAATTGCTTGCTAAAGCTTCTTTGACTTACCTATTCTAACAAACTTTTTACTGAAAAGCATCAAAAGCACCTATTTAATGCTGCTTTAGTTGTTTTTTTACATACATTAACAGTCTAGAACTAGACATTCGACGCAATTGTTGTACAAAGTTAATTTGTGACTGTGTTGCAATTAAATATTTTGATGCTGTCAGAGACTGTTTAGAAGGATTTTTTATTCCAAAAAGTTTTCCTGAAAGTAATTCAACAAAATTAAGTTCAAAAAAGACACGCAAAATAAATAATATACTTTGAAAATCTAATCCAATGAAGGGACCGACCTGTCGATAATCTTCAATAGAAAGTCCAGGATGTGAATAAACATATTTTAGAACCGTTTCAAAAGAAGTTTTAGTTGGTATCTTTTTTACAGGTAGCCGATCGAGAATAAAGCGTAAATATAATTGTTCATACCTAACTGTTAAAGCAGCATCAAGCTCCTTTTGACTATGAGGCGCATCAAGCAATACAGCAACTTCATTCTCACCATCATAATCACCAATTGAGATGATTTTGTTAGGATCAAGGTCAAATGCGTTAGCTGCTAACGATCGATTTCTTTCATCAAATAATAGATACCGGTCTGCAAAACCCATTACATGCTTTTCTCGCCGTAAATCTATTACTGGCTCAACTATGTCTAGTTTGGGCGCAGCAAAGACAATTCCCTCTATTATTCCTTGAAGCTTTTTTTGCTTACGATAGCAGTTTTCTTTCAGTTGTATAAATAGTTCACCAATATACGGTAAAAGTGATTTGGTTAAAAATTTTTTATTAAATCCAACAACCTCAAGTTTCTTGTTACTCTTTTCAATGGTTAAATTAATATGATTTTTTTCTTTGCCCATAAAAAACCAATTTTTAATTTGGGGCGAAGTAATTTTGAAAATTGGTTGATCGTTGTCAGTTCCAAAAGGCCCAACAAGTTTAATTTCTGATAAAATGTTCAAATCAAGTTGATTAAAAGGTAATTCAAAGTCATATTGTTTGATAATCGCGGTATTAGCAATCGTAAAGCTAGCTTCAAAAGCTTGTCTTAATGGCACAATTTTATCTTTTTCAAGGGATAAACCACAAGCAAAATCGTGTCCACCAAACTTAGTCAGTAGCTTACCTTTCAAAGGTACAAGTGCGTTAAAAAGATTAAATCCTGGAACTGATCGACCTGAACCTTTAATAATACCAGCAGCATTTTTAGTTAAAATAATTGTCGGTTTATGAAATTTATCCGCAATTTTATTGGCAACTAATCCTAAAACGCCTTCATGAAACTCAGGATTATAAATAACCAAGGTGTTTTGTAAATACCAATTTTTGATTTTAATTTGATGACAGCAATTCTGGTAAACTTTTTCTGTCAAAACTTTACGTTTATCATTTAATTGTTCGACTTCATCAGCTAATTTTTGAGCAGTTTCTTCATCTTCTGACAAAAGCAATTCAACTGCTAGTCCCGCATTAGCCAATCTTCCAACTGCATTTAAACGTGGAGCAATACTAAAACCAATATCTGTTTCATTAATTTGTCCCATATTTAATCCGGCATTTTTGATTAAGGCTAATAACCCCGGTCGCTGAGTTTGATTTAGAATTTCCAGACCTCGTTTAATAATTACATGCCCTTCACCAGAAACTTTAACCATATCTCCAATTGTCCCAATCATCACCAAATCAAGCAATTCAGTCATCGGGTCTTGCATAAGCTCGCGACAAATTGTGTAGGCAACGCCAGCTCCACAATAATCATCGAACGGATATTTTTGTCCCGGATAATTAGAATGAACCAGCGCATAACTTTGCGGAATAATTTCTTGCATTTTATGGTGATCTGTAATAATTGTATCAACGCCTTGTTGTTTGGCATACTTAACTTCTTCAACTCCGGTTACACCATTATCGACCGTAATAATCAGCTTGGTACCATTGGCTATAATTTGCTTATAAATTTCGAGATTAGGGCCATAACCATCTTTAAAGCGATCCGGGATGAAAAAATGAACATCGGCACCAAGAATACTTAAAGTTTCCACCATAATTGTGGTAGCAGTAATCCCATCTGCATCATAATCACCATACACCGTAACTTTTTCACCATTGTCAACCGCTTGGTTTATCCGTTCGACAGCTTTAACAAGATCATGCATTAATTTGGGGTCAGCTAGGCTATCTTCAGTGGAATTTAGCCAAAAATCTAATTTTTCAGCCGTATTTATATGTCGCGAGGCCAATAAACTTGCCGAAACAGGAGACAATTGAAACTGTTCAATTAATTCAGGATCTAACGTTTCTTTATAACGTTCTTTCCATTCTATCATTTAATTAACTACGCCTTTTTCTATCATTAGATTAATTTCTAAGAAAAATTCCAAAGCTGCACTCAAAATTAACCTCAATTATAGGAAATCAATAAATGCATCTCTGGAATTAATAATTATTTCGAAGATAAATCATCGTCATTCATTTTTAAGACAGCCATAAAAGCATCTTGAGGAACTTCCACATGACCAACAGCCTTCATTCGCTTTTTACCTCGTTTTTGTTTTTCAAGCAGCTTAGCACGCCGATCAGGATCACCCGTGTGAATTTTCCATGTAACGTCTTTTCTATATGGTTTAACAGTTGCACGAGAAATAATTTTTGCCCCAATTGCTCCTTGAATATCGACTTCAAAGTTTTGCCGCGGAATCAGCTTTTTCAGCATTGAAGTCATTTGACGAGCCCGGTTTTGAGCTTCATCACGGTGAGCAATAAAACTTAACGCATCAACAACTTGTTTATTTAGCAAGATATCAATCTTTACTAAGTCAGTTGCTCGATAACCCGTAATCTCATAATCAAGTGAAGCATAACCCTTTGTTGAAGATTTCAGATCGTCAAAGAAGTCATAAATAATTTCAGCTAATGGCATGTTGTAGATAACATTTACACGGTACTTATCTAAATAATCCATAGTGACGAATTCTCCCCGCTTACGTTGACACAATTCCATCACTGGACCCACAAAATCATTGGGCACCATAACCTCAGCCTTGACAAACGGTTCCTGTACTTCTTTGTATTCGCCCGCCGAAGGCAAGTCAGAAGGATTATCTATTATCTTAGTTGAATTATCATTCATAATAGCATGATAGTCAACCGATGGGGCAGTCATAATTAAATCTAAGTCAAATTCTTGTTCCAGTCGTTCTTGCACTACATCCATGTGCAACAAGCCCAAAAAGCCACAACGAAAACCAAAACCTAATGCCGTAGAGGTTTCAGGTTCAAATTCTAGAGCCGCATCATTAAGCTGTAATTTTTGTAATGCTTCTTTTAAATCATCATATTTAGAATTGTCAACGGGATACATACCAGAATAAACCATCGGTGGAATCTGACGGTAGCCCGGAAGTGGTTCTTGAGTAGGTCGATCAGACAAGGTAATCGTATCTCCAACTCGAGTTTCTCGAACAGATTTAATATTCGCTGTTAAATAGCCTACATCACCAGCAATTAAAAGATCTTTTTTAACTGGATGTGGGCTAGAAACTCCTACTTCAGTAACTTCATATTCCTTTTCTGTATTCATAATCTTGATATGATCTCCAGGTTTAACCATACCATCTTCAACACGAATGGACAGAACAACACCGCGATAGTCATCGTATTTTGAGTCAAAAATCAAAGCTTTCAGTGGTGACTCTAAATCACCTGTCGGTGAGGGAACTTCCTGTACAATCTTTTCTAATAAGTCACTGATTCCTTGACCAGTTTTGCCAGAAACTTCAGCAGCTTCTGTTGCATCAATTCCTAACATTTCAGTTATTTCTTCTTTTGCTTGTTCTGGATTTGCCGATGGCAGATCTATTTTATTAATGACGGGTAAAATTTCCAAATCATCATCAATCGCCAAATAAGTATTAGCCAGTGTCTGTGCCTGAACCCCCTGTGAAGCATCAACAACTAAAAGAGCCCCTTCGCATGCTGCAAGCGACCGTGATACTTCATAGGAAAAATCAACGTGTCCTGGGGTGTCGATTAAGTGAAAAATGTAGTCTTCACCATCTTTTGCATGATACTTGATTTCAACCGAATTCATTTTGATAGTGATTCCACGCTGCCGCTCAAGCGGCATGTCATCAAGCATTTGATTTTTTAATTGACGCTCAGAAACGGTATCAGTTAATTCGAGAATTCGATCGGCAATCGTTGATTTACCGTGGTCAATGTGTGCCACAATTGAAAAGTTGCGAATATGATTTTGATAATCTTGTAATTTTTTAATGTCCATAAATTATTTGCATCCTTTTTTCTATCTTTTTATTATACCAAATCAAAAGTAGCAGTTAAAACTAAAGCGTTACATTTACATGTTATTGCTGTGATAAATACTGCTCAACGTCAGCCAGCATTCTCATTCCTACTTGCTCAAAATTAGTATCCATAATTTGACTGGTATAGCTAAAGATTCCTAGAGCAGTTATAAAAAGTAGAAAATTCTCAGTAACTTTGCTTATTTGCCAATCGATTTGGTTTGACTGGTAACCACGTAAAAACGCCTTTTTCAGTTTTTGATCATTGCGAAAGTCTTGGTAGAACAGTTTGGTGAAATCTAAAAAAACTGGTCCAATTTTAGCTTTTTCAAAGTCGATCAAACATATCCTGCCAGCAACAATTTTATAATTGCGCAAACCTACATCCCCATGAATTACATGCTTGGAGGTACGATTAATGTCTTGCTCAATTGTTTTTGCATAAAGCTCAAAGTAACTGAGTATTTCTTGCAAATGAATATTAAAACTACTTGCAGAGATGTTGGTCAGTGTTTCATTCGCCATGATCCAATAATCAATCTCTTTATTAATACCCGCAAACGGTTTTACTTCTCGGTGAAAATCACTTAACACCTCTCCCATTGTGCTAGCCAAATCAGGTGTAATCGGTCTAGCAATATCTTCAAGGTCGAGATTATGCATAACTAAAACATATTGTGCCGGTTCAATCACAAAGTCAGTTAAATAACGCTGATTGATCTGTTGGTTGACTTTCTTTTCCGTTTCCATTTTATGCTTGACTTGAAAAACTTTGACAAAGATAGTTTGTTGGTATAAATAGCTAAATCCACTAAAGGATATGTTTTTCGATTCATGGGGGATCAGTTTTAAATCCGCCACCAGTTGCTGATCCAAAATTTGTTTTACGTTCATCATAGCCTCTCTCATTTAGCAAGTGAAATAGTAGTTCTAAAATATAGGATACCATTAATTGCACTGATAAATTATAACCTTTGTATTTTTTCATATTTAATGATTTATCAGAGAATAAAAATAAAGCATTAAGGTAATTCACCTACCTTAATGCTTCGTTTTTTTATTGCAATTTATCTTTTAGTCTTTCAAAAAAGCCTTTTTCCTGCGGTGTAATTGAACCACCACCTGCTTTAACAAAGTCAACTAAAGCCTGTTTTTGCTTTTCGTTGATTGACTTTGGAATCTGAACTTCAACAGTTGTAACTTGATCACCATTACCGTTGCCACGAAGATACGGAACACCTTCATCGCGAATTGTAAACTTCTTATTAGGTTGCGTTCCCGCAGGAATCTTGAGCTTTTTATCACCGTGAACAGTTTTTACATTGATTTCATCTCCAAGGGTCGCTTGAGCAAATGAAATCGGAACTGTAGTATAAATAGTTGTACCTTCTCGTTTAAATTCCTTAGATGGTTTTATGCGATAGCTAATATATAAGTCACCATAAGCACCACCATTCTTACCGGCTTCACCTTGACCCTCATAGCGAAGTTGTTGACCATTATCAATTCCGGCTGGAATATTAACTTCAATCGTATTTTTACTATCAATTACACCTTTACCATGACATGTCTGGCAGGGATGCTGAATAATTGTCCCACGACCATTACACTTATCACAAGTAGTTTGTCGCCGAATAACCCCAAGCATTGACTTTTGAGTTATTGTCATATATCCTGTACCGTTACACTTATCACAGGTGATAGGATGTGTGCCCTTTTCTGCACCACTGCCATTACAAGTTGAACAGGTCTCGCTTCGAGTATATGATACTTGCGTTTTTTTACCCGTAATTGCATCCATAAAATCAATCGTTAGAGTATAATCTAGATCTTCTCCTCGTGTAGGTGCTGTCGGATCGGCACGCCTTTGGCCAGTACCACCACCAAAGAAATCGTTGAAAATATCTCCAAAATCGCCGAAGCCTCCAAAGTCACCATAACCTTGGCCACCTCCAAATCCACTTTGACCATTATTTACTCCTGCTGAGCCGAATTGATCATATTGTGCACGTTTTTGTTGATCATGTAAAACTTCATATGCTTCATTTATTTTTTTGTATTTTTCTTCAGCACCCGGCTCATGATTAATATCAGGGTGATATTTCTTAGCTAATTTACGATAAGCAGAGTTAATTTCTTTATCACTGGCATTTCGATTAACGCCTAGCACATTATAATAGTCTTCTTGTGCCATCTACAAAGCTCCTTACTTTCCAAAAGAAAAGAACTACTTCGTGGCAGTTCTTTTCTAATTTATTTAATTATAAACCCTTTACTTATCTGGGTCTACCTTATGGAATTCTCCGTCACTAGCAGAACCATCACTTGGATTACCGCCTTGTGCACCAGGATCTTGTGGTCCAGTTTGTCCTTGAGCTCCACCGTTAGCTTGATATAATTTAACTGCTAAGTCTTGAGCAACCTTAGATAATTCATCTTTCTTAGCTTTCATTTCATCTAAATTATTATCTTTTTGAGCTTTCTTAAGTGCATCAAGTGCGTCTTGAACCTTCTTAGTATCATCTTCAGATACCTTGTCTTTAACTTCACCTAAAGTCTTTTCAGTTGAGAAGATTAATTGGTCAACTTCATTGCGTAGGTCAACTTCTTCTTTCTTCTTCTTATCTTCCTCAGCGTGTTCTTCGGCCTCTTTTTGCATCTTTTGAATTTCTTCATCAGACAAACCAGATGAACTCTTAATAGTAATCTTTTGTTCCTTGCCAGTACCCATATCTTTTGCGGAAACGTTTACGATACCATTCTTATCAATATCAAAAGTAACTTGAATTTGAGGAACTCCACGTGGTGCAGCCGGAATGTCAGTTAATTCGAATCTACCTAAAGTCTTGTCATCTGCTGCCATTGGTCGTTCACCCTGCAGCACATGAACATCAACCGCTGGTTGATTATCAGCAGCTGTCGAAAAAATTTGACTCTTTGAAGTTGGAATAGTCGTGTTCTTTTCAATTAATTTAGTGAAAACGCCTCCCATAGTTTCGATTCCTAGTGAAAGCGGCGTAACGTCAAGTAAAACAACATCCTTAACATCACCTGAAATAACACCACCTTGAATTGCAGCACCCAAAGCAACAGCTTCATCAGGGTTAATTGAGTGGTCAGGCTCTTTACCAGACCATTTCTTAACTGCTTCTTGAACAGCAGGAATCCGAGTTGAACCACCGTTCAAGATCACTTTATCAATATCATTAACCGTCAAATCAGCATCTTTTAGAGCATTGTCAAATGGTACTTTGGTTCTATCAACAAGATCAGCAGTTAACTCATCAAACTTTGCTCGAGTCAAATCAGCTTCAAGGTGCAAAGGTCCTGCCTCACCAGCAGAAATGAATGGAAGTGAGATATGTGTTGAAGAGACACCAGAAAGATCTTTCTTTGCCTTTTCTGCGGCATCTTTTAATCTCTGCAAAGCCATTTTGTCTGTTGATAAATCAACACCATTTTCATCCTTAAAGTTCTTGATGAGCCAATCCATAATTTTATTATCAAAGTCATCACCACCAAGACGAGTATCACCATTAGTTGACAATACTTGGAACACACCATCACCTAATTGTAGAACTGAAACGTCAAAGGTACCACCACCAAGGTCATATACCAAAACTTTTTCGTCTTCTGCGTCTTTATCTAGGCCATAAGCAAGTGATGAAGCGGTTGGCTCATTAATAATTCGTTTAACATCTAAACCAGCGATTTTACCAGCATCTTTAGTTGCTTGACGCTGTGCATCATTAAAGTATGCAGGAACCGTAATAACTGCTTCAGTAACCTTTTCACCTAAGTAATCTTCTGAGAATTTCTTAATGTATTGTAAGATCATCGCAGAAATTTCTTGTGGTGTATATGCTTTATCACCAATCTTTACCTTATAATCTGTTTCACCCATGTGGCGTTTAATTGAAGAAATTGTATTAGGGTTAGTGATTGCTTGTCTTTTTGCTACTTCACCAACTTGAATTTCACCATCCTTAAAAGCAACTACAGATGGAGTAGTTCGATTACCTTCTGGATTAGTAATAATTTTTGGTTCTTTACCTTCAAGAACTGCAACAGCTGAGTTAGTAGTTCCAAGATCAATACCGATAACTTTTGACATTTTTTTAACTTCCTTCCAATTATTGTGCGACAACAACCATTGCTGGTCTTAATGTACGATCTTTATATAAATATCCTTTTTGTAAAACTTGCACAACATGATTTTTTTGATCATCACTTTCAGCATCAACGGTTTGAACCGCTTGATGCAAAGTTGGATCAAATTCCACACCTTCAGCATCAATTTCGCTAATTCCATGATCTTTCATGGCTTTTACAAGCGAATCAAGGGTCATTTCAACACCCTTTTTTAATTGCTTAGAAGCTTCATCGTCAACTTTAGTTGCTAAAGCCCGCTCTAAATTATCCATTGCAGGTAAAACGTCTTTAGCTAATGATTGTGATTCATACTTAATCAACTGTGCCCGCTCGTTATTATACCGATTTTGCATATTTTGCATTTCAGCTTGGCTACGTAAAAATTTATCTTCTAAATCTTTATTTTCTTCGCGCAACTTAGTTAATTCAGCCACTTCTTTATTTTCTATAGATTTTGACTTCTTTTTATTAATTTTGTTAGTATCACTATCAGTTGCTTTAGTTGTTTGTGATTGAGCCTTATCCAAATCCTGTTCGCTAGTAAATTTTTCTTTACTCACGTTAACCTCCTTTATTTAAATCGACCATAATACTCAAGCATTTTTTTAGCTAATTCATTCCTGAAATATTCTAATAAACTAATTATTTGCGAATATGGCATATTATTGGGGCCAAGTAAAGCAATTACACCTTTACCATGAGAACCAACGCTATATTCTGCTGTTAACAAACTATAATCTTTTAGCAAATCATTAGATAATTCTGAACCTAGACTGACTTGAATGGGAGAATGATTATTATTCGTAATTGTTCCTTGACTCATCCAGTGTGAAATTAGATCTTCATGATCAATTAAGTCATAAAGCGTTCGTAAGCTGGTTACATCATTTAAAGATGTATTATTGAGCAGATTGATTTGACCATCGACATACATTTGCTCACTAGCTGCTTCATTAATAACATCTTCCACTAGTTCAATCAAACCATCGATATGACTACTGTTAAATTTCTTATTTAGTACATGACTTAATATGGTTGGTGATACATCTCCCAATGTTTTACCAACAAGTTCATCGTTTATCATTCGAACAGCTTTTTCTACTTCATCGCCATTAACATTAGATGGCAATTGATAAACTTGATTATGAACGTTACCATCACTAGTTACTAAAATAGCCATGATCTGACAACTGAACAAGGGAACTATTCGAAAACCGGTAATAGTCAATGTACTACTTTCAGGACCCTCCGCAAAAGCTGTATAATTTGTTAAATCAGACAAAATCTTAGCGGCTTCTTGCACAATTTCATTAACTTGATGAAACGGTTGACTAAACTGATTAATAATTTTTTTATAAACAGAAGATGGAATTTGAAGAGGCTCAACTAAATTGTCCAAATAATAACGATATCCATCAGTTGATGGCACACGTCCACTAGACAGATGGGTCTTTTCAATCAATCCCCGCTCTTCCAATAGAGCCATTTCATTTCGAATTGTTGCGCTAGAAACTTTAATTGGTAACTGATTCATAACAGTTTTAGAGCCTACAGGATCATGCGTTTGCGTAAAATCATTTATAATAGTTTTTAAAATTAGTTCTTGACGTTCGGTCAACATAAATATCGCCCTCACTTTTAGCACTCACACTTCAAAGGTGCTAACAATTATTATGATACTAGGTTTTAGCAGATTGTCAAGTTGAGTGCTAATTTTTTTGAACAAATTTGTATAAATAGATTAGTCTATTTATTTAGATTAGAAAAATATGCTTTTATTTCTGCCTCATCCTGAACCATTTGCTTTTTCAAGTCGGTTAAATTGCTAAATTTAATTTCTCCTCTTGTATACTTATACCATTTTATAATCATTTTTTGATCATATGCATCTTGATTGAAACCAAACAAGTTTGATTCAATATAAATTTTTGAATCGTCATTGATTGTAGCATTATAACCGACACTGGTCATTGAATTGTACCACTTGCCATTAATTTTTGTTTTAGTAGCATAGACTCCTATCTTAGGAATCACTTTATTTGTATCCCAAACTAAGTTAGCAGTAGGATAGCCTAACTTATGTCCATTTCGTAGTCCATGACCAACATAACCAGACATTACATATGGAAATCCTAATAACTTCTTAGCTAAAGTCATATTCCCTGCACCAATTGCCTTTTTAATTTCTGTTGAGCCTATTTTTTGTCCATCATAGCATTGTTCAGGAACATTAATAATATCAAATCTACCTTTAGCAAACTGTGGTAAATTTTGCATATTAGCTACATCTTTAGGACCATAGGTATAATCAAAACCTGCAACAATTGTGTCAGCATGTAATTTGACAATAATATTATCAACAAATTTCTGTGCAGTTAGTCTACTGAACATCTTATTAAAATGCATTACCAATAAGTAATCTACGCCAAGTTTCTGCATTTTATATGCTTTTTCATCTAAGTTGTCAATATACGTTACACCAGCATTTTGATACACTTCTTTAGGATGTCTATCAAATGTCATTACCATTAGAGGCAGATCTTTTTTTATTGCAGTTTTTTTTGCAATCTTGATAAGTTGTTGATGTCCACGATGAACACCATCAAAAAAGCCTAAAGCCAATATTAGTTTACCCTGAACAATATTATCTGTAATTGGATAATTTAAATGGATAATTTGCACGTTGAGACCTTCATTTCAACTATTTATTTTGTAAAAGCATCAGTTCGGGACAATAAAGATGTCCTTTCACATGATAAATTGCTTTAACCTTTTTATTGTAACGTAAAGCAACTTGTTTTTCATTCGTTTGTAATGAAATTGCTGCACCGTTTTGAACTTTTTTCCATTGATCTTCAGTTAAATCTAGTTGTTGGTAATCCTTAAAAAATGTTTCGATCGGTTGAATATATTCAACAATGTGGGATGGATTGCAAACAATGTCATCTAACTTGACCGCTTGGCTAATATCGAAGCCAGAGCTAGCAGTACGACGTAAACTTTTCATTGTGGCCGGGATATTCAACTTATTGGATAAATCATTGACAAGAGAACGAACATACGTACCTTTACTACATTCAATTTGAAAGCTAAATTCCTCTTGCCCTTTTTCTTTATTAAAAGTTGGCGTACCAACTAGATTATACGAAAAAACATTGACCAGTCTTTTTGGTCTCTCAACCGTAATATTTTCTCGAGCATATTCATATAAATGTCGTCCATTAACTCGAACAGCTGAATAAATTGGTGGCACTTGCTCTATTCTTCCTACAAATTGTTGCATTGCCTTACTAATATCTTCAGCTGACAATTGTTCTGTCAAATTTTGAACTTGTAAAAGTTTACCACTAAGATCATAACTATCAGTCGAAAAACCTAAAATACCAGTCCCACAATATTCTTTATTTTTAGTATGCATTAGCTCAATTAACTTTGTAGCTTGACCTAGGGCAATAGGTAAAACACCAGTAACATCGGGATCTAACGTCCCTGCGTGACCAATTTTTTTAATATGTAAAGCTTTTCGCAACTGATAAACAACATCTGCACTAGTCATTCCTTTATCTTTATCGATTACTAAAATTCCGTTTATCATCTTACCTACCTATCAAAAAAGCGCCAAAGAGCGCTTTTTTTAATTATTTCGATCTTCTTCTTGTCTTTTTACCTCGGCAATTAATTGATCAATTTTACTACCATATTTAACTGAATTGTCTCGCTTAAATATAAGCTCTGGAACCTTATAGACAGTTAAAACCTGTCCCAAAAGATGACGTGCCATGCCTTTGGCTTTTTCTAATCCGTTAGCAGCCTCTTCTTCTTTTTGAGGACTATCACTGAGTATACTATAAAAAACAGTTGCATATGAAAGATCATTGGTGCATTCTACAGCAGTTATGGTTACATCTTTTACACGTGGATCACGTATGTTTTTGCGCAAAATTTTAGTTAACTCACGAAGGATTTCACCTTCAACGCGACCTATTCTGTGTTTCATCCTTGCCTCCAATTTTAACTAACTAGGCTTAACTTCCTGTTGTTCAACAGCTTCAAGCTCATCGCCAACTTTAATGTCATTATAGCCTTCAATTGTCAGTCCACAATCTAACCCTTGCTTAACAACCTTAACATCGTCTTTAAATCTCTTTAGCGAACCAACTTTACCAGTATAGATTACAACACCATTGCGAATTAAGTTTACTTCAGAATCACGAGAAACATAGCCAGAATCAACAAATGCTCCTGCGATAGTCCCAACTTTAGATACTTTCCAAATTTCACGAACGGTCAGATTTCCGACAACTTTATCTTCGTAAGTTGGTTCCAACATTCCTTGCATGGCTGCTTTAACATCGTCAATTGCTTTATAGATAACACTGTATAGTCGAATATCAACTCCAGCATCGGATTCCGCTTGTGATTTAGCTGTTGCAGTTGGTCGTACATTAAACCCAAGGATAAAGGCATTAGAAGCCGCTGCCAGTGCAACATCAGATTCATTAACAGCACCAACACCAGAGTGAATAATATTTACACGTACACCTTCAACTTCAATTTTTTCAAGTGATTGCTGTAATGCCTCAGCTGATCCCTGAACATCAGCCTTTAAAACGACACCAACTTCTTTCATGTTTTCTTTTTTCATTGTATCAAAAAGATTGTCCAACGTAACATGTTGAGTATTTTCACGGGATTGCTGCAAAGCTTGTTGTGCCCTTTGCTCTCCAACACTTCTAGCAGTTTTTTCATCATCAAAGACAACAATTTTATCAGCAGATTCAGGAACATCATTCAAACCAGTTATTTCAACAGGCATTGAAGGCGTTGCTTTTTCAACTTGTCGACCACGATCATTAGTCATCACACGAACACGACCAAAGCGATTACCAACAACAATTGGGTCACCTGTGTGCAACGTACCTTGTTGTATTAAGATATCAGCAACTGGTCCACGACCACGTGATAACCGAGCCTCAATTACAGTACCAATAGCTTTTTGCTTTGAATCAGCTTTTAATTCCATCACATCAGCTTGAAGGAGAATCATTTGCAAAAGCTCATCAACATTTTCACCTGTTTTAGCCGATATTTTAACAAAAATTGTGTCCCCGCCATAATCTTCCGGAATTAAGTTATACTGCATTAGCTGTTCAATAACATGTTCCGGATTAGCACCTGGGGCGTCCATCTTGTTAATTGCAACAATAATTGGAACATGGGCACTCTTAGCATGATCAATAGCTTCAATTGTTTGGGGCATTACACCGTCATCAGCAGCAACAACTAAAACAACAATATCTGTAATTTCTGCTCCGCGTTCACGCATATTTGAAAATGCCGCATGTCCCGGTGTATCTAAGAATGTAATTAAGTCCTTACCGATTCTTACTTGATATGCACCAATTTTTTGAGTAATTCCTCCAGCTTCATGAGCTGAAACATGAGTATGTCTCAATCGATCAAGCAATGTAGTCTTACCATGATCAACATGTCCCATAATGGTAACAACTGGCGGACGCTTAACTTGAAACTTCGATTCTTTTGAAGCAGCCATCTGTTTTTCATACAAGTTATCAATATCAGAAATATCCTCATGAATTTTTTCTTCAGCATTAATGCCATACTCAGCTGCAATTAATTCAATTGTATCTTTGTCAAGCGACTGATTTTGGTTGGTCATTATCCCAAGCATAAATAATTTCTTAACAATTTCTGCTGGTTCTCTGTGTAAAGTTTTACCTAAATCTTGAGCATTCATACCAACTTCATAAGTCAACGTTTCTGGCAGCGGACGTTCCTTTCTTTGGGATGGTTGCTTCTTAGGAATTTGTTCTATTTGACGTTTTTTAGACTTTGCTTTACGTCTTTCTTGGCGTTTAGGATGATTATTGCCACCAGCATATGATTGATTTCTACCTTTGCGACCTGGTTTGCCAGTATTGCGGGTATGTCCATTTCCACGTCTGTTATCATCTTTTGCTGGCTCTTGAGTAGTACTTGGTTCAACTATTTTAACCTTGTTTGCTACTGCTGAATTATGATTTTGCTTCATTCTAGCAGGTGACGGTTTAATAATTTTTGGACCAGTTACTTTTGATTTTGAAATTTCTTTTTTAGTAATTACTTCTTTGTTTTCTTTAGGTTCTTTTTTTACTTCTTCTCTTGTAGAAGTCGACTTAGTCACTTCTTGACCAAAATTTTTACTAACCTTTTCATTTTGACGATTCAGCGTATTTTCCTCTACTCTTTGTTTATGCTTTAGTTGTTTAAGCAAATCCTGTGCCACAGGTTTTGCCGTTTTTTGACTGTGGTTGGCAAGTTTTGCATTAGATTCTTTTTGTCGCCTATGATTGTTTGAACGACGTCTATTTTGATGATTGCTACTGTTTTTTTCTTCTTCGTGCTTTTTTTCGTTTTTACGAATTGAAGTAACAGAAATTTTGATTTTATTAATCTTTTTAACTGACTTATCTTCCTTTTTTGCGGGAGCGGGGTTACGCAAATTACCCTTTAACTGATCCACTTCTGAATCTTCTAGTGATGACATATGATTTTTTACATCAAAGCCTAGGTCTTTAGCTTTATTGACCACAACTTTATTATCGATGCCTAACTCTTTTGCAATTTCGTAAATTCTTTTCTTAGTCATCCAATCACACTCCTTCATGAATCTTTTGAACTAATGCTTTACCAAAGCCAGCATCGGTAATTCCTAATACTTTACGCTTCTTACCGATAGCATGTGAAAGTTCATTACTAGTAAAGTCGGAAATAACTTTAATTTCATTTTTTCCAGCAACTCTTCTTACTTTTTCACTGGTATCTGGTTGAATGTCACTAGCCAAAATAACAATTTTAATTTTTTTTGCCTTAAGTCCAACAGTAACGATTTCTTGTCCTGTAACTAGTTTCCCAGCTCGTTCAGCCAGTCCCAACAAATTTAATGCCTTTTGTCTATTCTGCAACGTTATTTATCACCAAACAATTCTTTTCTTGCTTTTTGATGATCAACATAAGAATATAATTCCTCATAGAATGAATCTGATATTTTTGCACCTAAGCTGCGTTCCAGTAGGCCTTTATCTTTAGCAAACTGAATTTTGCTCGGGTCTAGTGAAACATAAGCTCCACGACCTGGTTCTTTTCCTGTCGGATCAACGGTCACATTTTTATCCTTGTCAACTACAATTCGAACTAGCTCTTTTTTGGGCTTCATAGTATTCGTTAGCAGATCTTTTCGCATTGGAATTTTTCTTTTTTTCAAAAGACCCCCTCCTTGACTTATTATTCTTCAATATCAATAACTTCATCAGAAGTTGACTCATCAGCTTCACTGGTTTGACTAAGATCGTTACTTTCTTCAGAAGACTCATTTGCTTCAACAGCAGCTGTGACTTCAGGCTCTTCAGCATTAGCTTCATCAACAAATTCAACTTCTGATTCAGGTCTAATATCAATTTTATAGCCTGTTAAACGTGCTGCCAAGCGAACGTTTTGTCCCTTTTTACCAATTGCTAGCGATAATTGATAATCAGGTACAATTACTAAAGCACTCTTTTCATCCTCTTCATCTCCAAATTGTACTGCAATAACCTCTGCAGGATTAAGCGCATTAGCAATAAAATCTGATGGATCTTCTTCATATTTAACAACATCAATATTTTCACCATCAAGTTCATTTACTACATTTTGAACTCGGGCACCACGCTGACCTACACAAGTACCAACCGGATCAATATTAGGATCGTTTGTTTTAACAGCAATCTTAGTTCTATCACCAGCTTCACGAGCAATTGAAACTATTTCAACTGTACCGTCATAAATTTCAGGAACTTCTTGTTCAAATAGTCGCTTAACCATGTCAGGAGCAGTTCGTGAAACAGTAATCTGTGCACCTTTAGAATCGGAACCTACGTGAGTTACTAGCACTCTAATTTGATCTTGCGGATTATAACTTTCATTAGGCATTTGATCATTACGTGGCATCACTGCTTCAACATTTCCAATTTTAACATAAACGAATCTATTATCACGTCTTTCGACAGTTCCAGTGATCAATTCATCTTCATATTGTGAATATTCATCTATTATTTGGTTTCTTTCAGCTTCACGTAAATGTTGCATAATGACCTGCTTAGCTGTTTGAGCGGCAATACGACCAAAGTTCTTCGGAGCCACTTCAAATCTAATTGTATCGCCTAATTCATAGGCTCTATTAATAGCCAAAGCATCCTTTAAACTGATTTCTAATCGATCATCATGAACCTCTTCAACAACAGCCTTTTCAGTCATTAATTTGAAATCACCTTTGCGCTCATCAAATTCAACTACTACATTCGTTGCTTGGTTATAATTTTTTTTATAAGCAGCAACAAGAGCTGCTTCGATTGCCTCAACGATAACATCTTGTTTAATGCCCTTTGTTTTTTCTAAAGTAGCAAACGCTTCCAGCATTTCTTTAGACATAAGTTTTAATCAGCCTTTCTAAAATTCAATTGCAAACCTAATACTTGCAATCAATTTACGGGGAATAGTAATCTGTTTTCGCCTAGTTTTTATCTTGATTTCCAATTCAATCTCGTCACCACTATATGACCTCAATGTACCTTCATATTCTTTTTTATCAGCTATTTTTTGATAAAGGGCAACATGAATATAATTATTCAATGCCTTTTTCCAATCATTAGCTGTTTTAATCTCACGCTCAACTCCAGGTGAAGATAGTTCTAAAACATAAGGCTCTGGAAATGGATCAGGTTCAATTTTATCTAGTTTTACAGATATTAACTCGCTTAAATTAGCAATTTCATTTATATCAATACCATTTTCACGATCAACGTATATCCTTAAATAATTTTGACCTTTTTCTTTTACGTATTCACAATCAACTAATTCATCATTACATGACGCAATGATTGGCTTAATTTCTGCGAGAACAGATTCTTTAACTTTCGCCAAGTACTTTCCTCCGTAATAAAAAGAGTGAGCTAGATAGCTCACTCCGAATCATTATTCGAACTTCTATATGAAGTATACCACATTTATATTAATACTGCAAAAAATTAAAAGAGCGAGAGTTGATTTTGATCTGGTAAATCAGCTAACACCTCATTATCCTCTAAATAATTCATTATTGATTGAGAAACTCTACCCCTGTTTGCCAAATCTTCCTTTGATAAAAACTCTTGTTCAGCGCGAGCGGCAACAATTTGCTTTGCTGCATTAATACCGAGTCCTGGAACTGCATTAAATGGTGCCAAAATTGTATGTTGATCAATAATTTTAAAATTTGTTGCTTCTGATTGATTAAGATCAACCATTTTGATATTAATTCCGCGTTCAAGACATTCATTGGCAATTTCCAAAACAGTTAACAAGCTCTTATCTTTCGCCGATGCATCATTGCCCTTTTCTTGAATATCACTCATTGCTTTTTTTACAGTGTTTTTCCCATGACTCATTGCAACTAAGTCAAATAAATTTGCACGAACTGAAAAATAAGCGGCATAGTATATTTCAGGATAATATACCTTAAACCATGCAATTCTCAAAGCCATTAAGATATAAGCAGTGGCATGAGCTTTGGGAAACATATACTTAATCTTCAAACAAGAAGGAATGTACCAATTAGGAATTTTATCATTTTCTTGTAAAATAGCCATATCATCATCACTAATTCCACGCCCATGACGAACTGACTCCATCGTTGAGAACGCAACTTCAGGCTGTACACCCCAGTGAATTAAGTCCATCATAATATTATCGCGACAGCCAATTACATTCTTTAATTTACACGTGCCATTATTAATTAATTCTTCAGCATTGCCCAGCCATACATCTGTACCGTGGGATAATCCAGAAATTTGCAATAATTCTGAAAATGTTGTTGGTTTTGTTTCTTCAAGCATTCCACGAACAAATTTGGTTCCAAACTCTGGCACGCCTAAAGTTCCTGTTTTTGATTGGATTTGCTCCGGAGTTACTCCTAAAATCTTAGGACTAGAAAACAAGGACATAACTCCAGGATCATCTGGTGGAATAGTTAATGGATCAACCCCAGACAAATCCTGCAACATTCTGATCATCGTTGGATCATCGTGACCAAGAATATCAAATTTTAAAATGTTATCATGAATAGAATGAAAATCAAAATGAGTGGTTTTCCAAGCTGCATTTACATCATCTGCAGGATATTGAACAGGAGTAAAATCATAAATATCCATGTCATCTGGAACTACAACAATTCCAGCTGGATGTTGACCGGTTGTTCGCTTAACGCCACTAACACCAGTAGCCAGACGATCTAATTCTGCTTTTCGCAAGCTTAATTCTTTTTCATCATCGTAATGTTTAGCATAGCCATAAGCTGTTTTATCAGCAACTGTAGCAATAGTCCCAGCCCGATATGAATTAGTCGGACCAAACATAACTCGAATAAAGTTGTGTGCCACCGGTTGATAATCACCAGAAAAGTTCAAATCAATGTCTGGCACCTTATCACCATGAAAGCCTAGAAAAGTTGCAAAAGGAATATCTTGTCCGTCTTTTACCAATTCAGTATTGCATTTTGGACATTTTTTATCTGGTAAATCATAACCCGAACCATATTCACCATTCTCAAAGAATTCGGTGTATTTGCAATTTGGACAACGATAATGTGGTGCTAGCGGATTAACCTCAGTAATACCAGACATCGTAGCGACTAGACTAGAACCAACTGATCCACGGGAACCAACCAAATAGCCGTCTTTATTGGATTTAGCAACCAATCGTTGTGAAATAAGATAAATAACAGCATAACCATTGGAAATAATCGAATTTAGTTCCATATCTAAACGATCTTGTACTATTTGAGGTAGCGGGTTACCATATAATTCATGTGCTTTATCATAAGTTAGACGTTTCATTTCTTCATCTGCATTATCAATGTGCGGTGGATATAATCCATCCTTAATTGGAGAAATTTCTTCAGTAGACTCAGCTATTTTATTTGGATTTGAAATTACTACTTCTTTGGCGACCTCTTCACCCAAAAAACTAAACGCATCAAGCATTTCTTGAGTTGTGTAAAAATGTAAATCAGGTTGTTTTTTATTACGATTAGGATTGCCTCTTTGAGCCGAAATTAAAATTGTTCGGTAAATTGCATCTCTTGGTTCAACATAATGTGCATCACCAGTTGCCACCACCGGTTTATCCAACTCTTTACCTAATTTATATATATTAGTTAGAATTTCTTCTAACTCCGCTTTGTCACTAATTAAATGGTCTTCAATCAATGTCGAATAATTCGCTGGGGGCTGAATCTCAAGAAAATCATAAAATTTTGCTTTTTCACGAGCCTCATTATATCCTTTTTGCAACATTGCAGTAAAAACTTCGCCTTCTGAACATCCAGATCCATATAGTAAGCCTTTATGATTTTTAATTAAGTCTGATTTTGGAGTTCGTGGAATGCGATAAAAATATTTAGTATTTGCAATTGAAACTAGTCGATACAAATTTTTAAGTCCAGCCTGCGTTTGAGCCAAAACAGTCATATGCTGGGGTCTTGCTCGCTTAAAGATCTGACCATGTGCAGCATAACTATTCATTTTTCCCAAATCATCTTCATGATATTTATCATTAAATGCATCTAATAATTTAAACATCAAATAGCCGGTTGCTTCAGCATCCTGATTTGCACGGTGATGATGTTCTAAAACAACTCGATACTTTTTAGCAAGAGAATCCAGAGTATGTCTAGCTTGCTCTGGATGTAAAAGTCTTGATACTTCCAGAGTATCTACTACAGGTTGCGTGATTTCATCTAATGATGCACGCCTTAGCGCAGCATTTACAAATCCTAAGTCAAATTGTACATTGTGTCCACATAATGGTCGATCACCATAAAAGTCTTGAAACTGTTTAATTACAACAGCTTCATCATCTGCTGACCTCACCATTTCATCAGTAATCGAAGTCAGGTTAATTGTTTGCTCACTCAGTGGGTGATGGGGATTAATAAATTTATCAAACCGAGCAATAACTTCCCCATTTTTCATTTTGACTGCACCGATTTCAATGATTGTATCGTACACTGACGACAATCCCGTTGTTTCAACATCAAAAATCACAAATTCACGGTCTCGATATTTCATTGGAGCTGGATTAAGAATAAGTAAAGCATGATCATCGATCATATTTGCTTCAAGACCATAAATTATCTTAATATTGTTCTTTTTCCCAGCGTTATAGGCTTCGGGAAAACTTTGAACCCCGCCATGATCGGTAATTGCAATTGCCTTTTGCCCGAATTTTTTTGCAGCTGCAATAAATTTACTTGCTGGATTAGTCGCATCTAGTTGACTCATATTAGTATGTAGGTGTAACTCAATTCGCTTTTGCTCACCATCATATTTTTCTTGGCGACCAATATGTTCGATAATTTCAAAATTAGAAATATTAAAAACAGTATCGTGACTCCACTGATCTTCTAGAGCAGAACCTTGCATTTTTGCCCAAGTTCCAACTTTTAAATTAGCAATATTTTGCAATTGATCTTTATCAGCTATAAATTTTTTAAACACCAGTGAGTCCGTATAATCGGTAATTTCACCCAAAAAAATCACTGCACCATTTTTTAGTTCGCGCGTTTCAACATTAAAAATATTACCTTCGATTACAACATTTCTACTGCCATCAATTACGTTTTTGATTTTAGTAATTGGAATATTTTCATCAAGCTTATGATTTCCATAGTGAGTTTTTTTCGTTGAATAAGGTTGAGAGTTAGAATGTTCTTTTGGTGTTGCAGCATTGTATGCTTTTTGCATATCATGCTCATGTTCTTTTTGTAGTTGCTGCAAACTAGCTAAATTATTTTGAGAGTTTGCTTCATCAATTTCTGTCAAAAATTTTAAATTGAAAAAGCCAAACGTACGCATTTCCATTGCTAATTGATCAAGTGTCTTTTGGTCAATTAAGTCATCAACTACTAAATTATCAACAGGTATAATCCAGCGGCCATTTACTTTTTTGGGTAAATGAGTTGAAATAAATTCTCGGGCAACAGGTTGTAAAATTTGAGAATTTTGCACCGCATGTTTCCAATACTCTTTCAAATATTCATCTGAACCATCTTGAGAATTTATCAATAACCGTGTTTTGACAAAGGATGAAAAACTTGCTGTAATTGCATTATTTAAAGCATCGTAAGTCGCGTATTTTAATGGTGTAGCAAAAAGAACATGGATATCCCACCTATGTTCTTTAGTATATACGTCTACATCCGTAATTTGGCCTTTTTGCAAAACTTCATTATCCTCAAATTCATTTGGAAAATGGATTTGCTCTAAAAGTCGTAAGAAAAGTTCGTTTTTAGTAGCCACGAAAATTATCCTAACTCTTTTTCTACAAAATCAGCTAATTCACTAATTGTCATTTCAGTAGCCTTTTCATCAACCGGACGTTTGACTTCAACAATTTCTTCATTAGCTTTCTTACCAATAGTAACCCTAATTGGTGCGCCTACAAGATCAGCATCTGCAAATTTTACACCAGCACGTTCATTGCGGTCATCATATAGAACATCATATTTCTTACCATATTCTTGTTCAAGTTTTTCAGCTAATTGAGTCTGTGCTTCATCTTTCATTTTCATTTGGACAATATGAAGAGCAAATGGAGCAATTTCCTGTGGCCAAGCAATTCCATGTTTAGTTAGGTGTTGCTCAATAACTGCAGACAGTACGCGAGTAACACCTATTCCGTATGAACCCATAATTACTGGCTGTGCCTTACCATTTTGATCCAAGAAATTTGCACCCATTTTTTCAGTATAGTAAGTACCAAGCTTGAAAATGTGACCAACTTCAATTGAAGTTGTAAATTGTAATGGCAAATGATCAATAGGGTCAGGCTCGCCTTCATTAGCAACTCGGATATCTCCAAAAATATCAACTTTGTAATCACGATTGATATTTGTATTTTCAAACTGATAACCGATCTTATTAGCCCCAACAATCACATTAGATAAATTCTTAACTGTTTCATCAGCAACAATTTGATCAGCCCAGTCTGCATTAACCGGACCAATGCTTCCCTTACTAATAGTAGTTATTTGTTTTAATTCTTCATCAGTTGCAACACGAACTGAATCCGCATCAAGCAAATGGGTCAGCTTCACCTCATTAACTTGCTTATCACCTCTAATTAAAACTAAAACACGTTCTTTTTCATTAACAATATATAGAACGCTCTTCACAATTCGAGTATTCTCAACATTTAAGAAATTAGCCAATTCAGCAATTGTTTCTTGATCGGGTGTTGCTACCAGATTAAGAGGTTGAGGATCTTCTTTTACCGGTTTGAAAGTATCAACACTGGCTGCCATTTCTAGGTTGGCAGAGTAAGTACCAGTTTCATTAGTAGCAATAGTATCCTCACCTATTGCTGCTGGAGCTTGAAACTCCGTAGAATTTTTACCACCCATTGTGCCAGAATCGGCAATAACTGGGGTCACCTTGACTCCACAACGATGAAATATAGCTTCAAAGGCCTTCTTCTCATCATCAAATTGTTGATCAAGTTGTTCTTTGGTAGCTGCAAAGCTATATGCATCTAGCATAATAAATTCACGAGTTCTAAGTAATCCGAAGCGTGGCCGATTTTCATCACGAAACTTAGTTTGAATTTGATATAACGCAATCGGCATCTGTTTATAGCTCTTTAAATTTTTGGCTACAATTTCGGTAAAAGTCTCTTCGTGCGTTGGTCCTAATAGACTTAGACGACCATGTCGATCCTTTAGTCTAAACATTTCTAAACCATATTTTTGCCAACGACCAGATTCTTCCCAAAGAGAAGCTGGTAATAAATCAGGCATGGCCATTTCAGGTACATTGATCTTAGCCATTTCTTCCTTCATTATATGTTGAACTTTATTTAGAACTCGAAAACCTAATGGTAAATAAGAATATACCCCCGCAGTAACCTGACGAACATATCCTCCCCTAAGCATTAGTTTATGACTCTCTGCCACTGCATCCGAAGGAGCTTCTTTTGAAGTAGGCATAAAAAATTTAGATTGACGCATTAATTTTCTCCCAAATGAACAAAAATCTTTCACTTAATAAAATAACGATAAATATCGTTTCCTGTAACAGCAATAATTAATAATAATAAACAACCAAACCCGATAAGCTCAACCATTGCTTCATGTTCAGGTGAAATCGGTTTTCCACGAAAAAGCTCAATTAAATTTAATAAAAATTTTCCACCATCCAAGCCAGGTATTGGAATTAAATTTACTATCCCCAAATTAATTGATATCATTGCTAAAAAGGCTAATACATAGGAAAAGCCCATCTGTGAAACCTGTGAAGTTTGTGAATAAATACCAACCGGACCAGATAATTTATTCAAACTAAAATGACTAAATAAATCCCCAACAGCATTAAATATCATTCCCGTTGTTGTAACCGAGGTAGACCAGCCTCGTTTTAATTTAACTATTGCTCGTTCATCACTTTTGGCCTTAATACCAATTTGATAACTAGTCTGACCTTGTATAGAAACTTTTTGAGGTCTAACATTTACTACTTGATTTTGACCATTTTTATTTAGCTTAATATGCAAATTGTTTCCTCTGCTTTGATCAATTTGCTGTGAAATATCGTCAAAACTGGTGACTGGATGATTATTAATTGAAATTATCTTTGAACCTGCTTCAATTTGTGCATTTTCTGCTGGTGAGGCCGCACTAACCTTGTCAATTGTTGTCGTTGGAGGACCAGCAACCGTAAAAGTCCAGATCAAAAAAACGACAAAACCTAAAATAATATTCATTAGAGGACCAGCAACATTTGTAGCAAGCTTTTGCCAAACATTGGCTTCTTGAAATTGCGTATCACGAGGGGCAATAACTAACTCTGTCTTCGATTGGTCAATAATAGTGGCGTCATGACAGACAGAATATGTTACGTTTTTACTTTCATTACCATTTTCATAACCACTAATAAACAACTTATCAACTAAATCCGCCTTGGTAATTTGCACAGGTATTCCTTCAATTGGAATATCTGAACCGGAAGCATCGATTCTTGTTACCTTTTCGTTATTATCCAATTGGACAATAACTAACATCCCAGGCTCAAGTGCAGTATCTTCGTCACTTCCAGCTAAACGTACATATCCGCCTAAAGGTAACCAACGAATAGTATACATAGTTGGATTACGACGAACTTGAAAGAGTTTAGGTCCCATCCCAATCGAAAATTCACGAACTAAAATCCCACATTTTTTTGCGACAATAAAATGACCAAATTCATGAATAAAAACCAGCAAGCCAAAAACTATTAGAAAGATTAATATTCCTTTCAAATTTATCACCTAATGCACAATTCCTAATAAAGCAGCAAAAACTGGTAAAACAAACAACATACTGTCAAAGCGATCTAAAATACCACCATGACCTGGCAATATTTTACCCGAATCTTTAACGCCGTAGTAACGTTTATACGCTGATTCTACTAAATCCCCCATTTGACCGATAATTGATAAAATTAGTGCAAAACCGATCATTTCTATTTGTGGTTGACCTACTTGAACAAAATAAGTATAAATTGCTGCACATATTACGGCACATAACGTCCCCCCCAGGGAACCTTCCCAGGTTTTGTTGGGACTAATTACGGGCCATAATTTATGCTTACCTATTTTGCGACCAATCATGTAAGCTCCTGTATCAGTTAGCCACACCACTACAAATACATAGCACAATAAAGCTAATCCGTTAGAACTATTTCTTATACTTGCCATGTAATGAAATCCTGTTCCAATATACAAAGAACCTAATGTATATGCACCGACATCATCAAATGTCGTCTTGTTCTTAGATAAAACAGTCCAAGTCAACATTAGCATAATTAAACTAAAGTAAATTCCATATTTTGTCCAATGAAATGGCATACTCTTGATAAAACTATCAGGAACTGCCCAAATTATCGTTGCAAGTAAAGCTAATAAAAAGTTTATAGAAACCAAAATTTGCTTCTTCATCAAGAATATTTCGCTAATACCAACTGCAGCAAAAGCCACTGTTAGTAAATCCATCCATATTCCACCTAAAAGAACAATAGGAATAAATAACATTAAAGCAATAATTGCTGTGATCACACGTTGTTTCATATAATTACCTAACTATCTGATTCATCGACTTTGCCAAAACGACGATGTCGATTTTGAAAATCTTTAACAAACTCCGCTAAGTCTTTTTTAGTAAAATCCGGCCAGTATTTAGGGCTAAAAGCTAATTCAGCATAAGCTAATTGCCAGAGCAAAAAATTTGAAAGCCTTTGCTCTCCTGAAGTCCTTATCAAAAGGTCTGGATCACAATATTCTCCAAGGTTAGCGGTCATCAAATGCTCAGAAATCATTTGCTCATTAATTTGACTAGAAGTAATTTGCTTAGATTCTACCAACCCAGCTACTTCCTTTACTGCAGTTGTTATCTCACTTCTTGAACCATAATTGAAAGCAAAATTTAAAATCAAACCAGTATTATTAGCAGTTTGAGTCATGGCACGTTCCACAACTGTAAAAGTTTTTGCTGGCAACTGATCAAGATAACCCATAATATTAACCTTAACATTATTTTCCATCAATGTTGGCATAAATTTATCAAAAAAGCGAACAGGTAAATTCATTAAATACGCTACTTCTTCTTTTGGACGTGCCCAATTTTCAGTAGAAAAGGCATATAATGATAGTACTTTAATTCCAAGATCATTAGCGGCCAATGTTATGCGCTCAACATTATTCATTCCTTCATGATGTCCAGCAATGCGAGGTTTGCCCTGCTTAGTAGCCCAACGGCCATTACCATCCATAATAATTGCCAGATGATTTAATTGATTCTTTTTATCTGCCATTCGTTATCCTTGCGTGATTTCTTTACGCTTCTGTTCAGCAAGTTCATCCACCTTTTTAGTTGCATTATCAGTTTCCTTTTGAACTTGCTTTTCAAGATTACGTTGCTCATCTTCAGTTATTTCATCATCTTTTTGTTGTTTTTTTAAACTATTCATTGCATCACGACGAATATTTCTAATAGCAATTTTACCTTCTTCGGCAAGTTTATTAACTTGCTTAGCAATTTCCTGGCGTCTTTCACCAGTTAACTGTGGAATTACCAAACGGATGACTTTACCATCATTTGCTGGAGTCAATCCAAGATTAGAAGCGAGCAAAGCATGTTCAATGTTATCTAAACTAGTTTGATCATATGGCGTAATCAAAAGAACACGTGCTTCTGGAATTGTAATACCTGCCATTTGCGTTAAAGGAGTTGGAACACCATAATAATCCACTTTAATACCATCAAGAATAGCTGAATTTGCTACGCCTGCACGAATAGACGCAAGATTCTTTTCAAAAACATTGATCGACTTACTCATGTTTTGTTTGGCTTTTTTAATTACTTCATTATTCATTATTTTCCTCCTTCAATAACTGTTCCTATATTTTCTCCCAAAACAACTCGTTTAATATTTCCTTCAGTATTCACATTAAAAACAATTAACGGAATATTTGTGTCCATTGAAAGTGAACTTGCTGTTCTGTCCATCACCTTTAAATCTTTAGCGATAACATCAAGTTGAGTTAATTCGCTATACTTTGTTGCACTTGGATCAAGCTTAGGATCAGCTGTATAAACACCATCAACGCCATTTTTAGCCATTAAAATAACATCAGCATTTATTTCGGCTGCACGTAAAGCCGCAGTTGTATCGGTTGAAAAATACGGATTACCAGTACCTCCACCCATAATTACTACACGGCCCTTTTCTAAATGACGGATTGCCTTTCTTCTAATGTAAGGTTCAGCGATTTGTCTCATTTCAATAGAAGTTTGAAGCCTTGTTGGAACACCGACATGCTCTAAACCATCTTGAAGAGCTAGGCCGTTCATGATAGTCGCTAGCATTCCCATGTAGTCTGCTTGGGAACGTTCCATTCCAAGTTTCGCCCCGGTTTCTCCTCGCCACATGTTTCCGCCACCACAAACAATTCCAATTTCAACGCCTAAATCGTGAACTGTCTTGATTTCTTCTGCTAAATGACTAATGACCGTCGGATCAATACCAGTACCCTTATCACCGGCTAAAGCTTCTCCGGAAATTTTCAAAACAACCCGCCTATATTTAACTTCAGTCATGACAACCTCCTCTATTAACTTAAATTATTCTACCATATAAAGTCTTTTAATGTTGATGAACAAAACAAAAGAACGGATTTTTGTCATAAAAAAACTCATCCTTTATCAAACAAATTGGTAGTTAAACTAACAAAATCTATTTTTTCGAAATGAGTTTCAAATTTAATGATTCAAATTTTCGTTGTTCATTTGTAACAACAAATTATACAAAGCCCCATAAAGATTAGATTCATTTTGAAAACTTGCTGCAACTATTTTTGGTTTAGTTAAGGTTTGCCCGATCACCGGGTTTATCTCATAAATTAATTTATCATACGCCTTATTAATTGCAGGAAGCAAAATGGGCTGGGCACTTATTCCACCACCAATTGCAATTTTAGTTACATCTACAACTGTTTGAAGATTCAAAATCAAGATTGCAATCCTCAAGCAAAACGAATGAAAAATTTTGACCGCTTCAGGATTTTTTTCTTGAATAGCATCAAAAGCATTTTGACCATCATTTTCATCTGAATAACCGAGATGATGATTAACTTCCTGAATAAATTTGACTGCCGAGCCAGTTATTGCAGCACTTCCAGCCATCTTTGACAGATGTGAACTATTACAAATCATGAAACTAAGCTCGCCAGCTTGATAATGAACTCCTTCCAGCAAATGTCCATCAATTATAATGCCGCCTCCAACAGCGGTACCCAAAGTAATTGCTGCGCAATTTTTCTCACCCTTTAAACTGCCCAGCCAGCTCTCAGCCAAAATACTAGCTTTACCAT
Source organism: Lactobacillus sp. ESL0246 (assembly GCF_003692965.1). Taxonomy (GTDB): domain Bacteria; phylum Bacillota; class Bacilli; order Lactobacillales; family Lactobacillaceae; genus Lactobacillus. The sequence continues at coordinate 166,279 of NZ_REHC01000008.1, forward strand.
CATTGATAACTGCAACTGGAATATTAAGCTTATTACCATATCTTTGGGCAAAATCAACTCCATCCAGAAAAGGCAAAGCTCCACCAAATCGAATTCTTGTCTTTTCAACTTTACCTGGAGTACAAAAAGCGATACCTTTTATTTCGGCTGAGTAATTATCAATAATTTGATCTATAGTTGCTAAAAAGTTTTTTTTCTCATGTTTGGTTTTAACTTTCCCTTTATCGATAACATTACCAGCTTGGTTAAATTGAGCAAATTTAATTTCTGTACCACCAATGTCAATACTTAAATACGTTTTCATAACTTTCTTTCATATAGTTAAATTAATCTATCGTCTCTATCTAATTAACACTCTATTGTAATATTATCAAACTTTACATTTATTATAATTAGCTAGAATTCATCACTTAAATTAGGACGGATTATTAGTTTTAACTGAAAACAAATTTCAATATTAAAGACAGTAAAACTATCTTCATAATTTTTGTGAATTCAATGATAATACCTTTAATTATGAGTCATTAATTAACATACAAATACCCCATAATTACGACAACTAATTATGGGGTTTCGTATCAATTTTAAAAATTAAAATTGAAAATATTATTTCATTTGTTCTTTAACTTCAGCAGCAAAGTCTTCTTGTTTCTTTTCAATACCTTCGCCAACTTCATAACGAGTAAAGTTTACTACTTCAGAATTGGCTGATTTTGCATATTCTGCCACTGTCATGTCGCTATCCTTAACGTAAGGTTGATCAACCAAGCAAATTTCACTCAAGTATTTATTAACTCGACCTTCAACGATCTTAGGAATAATATTAGCAGGCTTGCCTTCTTTTTCAGTTTCCTTAGTGAAAACTTCTTTTTGTCGATCAAAGTCAGCTTTAGGAACTGATTCTTTGTTTAAGTATTCTGGATTAATTGCAGCTACGTGCATTGCAATATTCTTAGCGGCTTCTGCGCTATCACCCTTTAAAGTAACAAGAGCAACAATTGCACCACCATTATGCTTGTATGCACCAAATACTTCATCATCATTCTTAGAAATCAAATCGAATCTTCTCAAAGTGATCTTTTCGCCAATAACAGCAGTCAAATTAGTGATTGCATCACCAATAGTAGTATCACCCATTGGTGCTTTCAATGCTTCTTCAACATTGGCAGGTTTAGTTGCAAGAATTGCCTTAGTAACATCGTCGACTAATTTAATGAATTTGTCATTTGAAGAAACAAAGTCAGTCTCTGAGTTGATCTCAACTAAAACAGCAGTATTGCCCTCAAAGGCGAACTCTGCCAAGCCTTCAGCTGCAATCCGACCACTCTTCTTAGCAGCTTTAGCAACACCATTTTCTCTTAAGATATCGATTGCTTTTTCAATGTCTCCATCAGCTTGAACTAAAGCTTTCTTGGAATCCATCATCCCGGCACCGGTCCGGTCACGTAACTCTTTAACTTGTTTAGCAGTAATGTTAGCCATTAAAGTTTCCTTCCAAATAAAACTAGTCTTCGTCTGAAGCTTCTTCAGTTTCTACAGTAGCATTGTCGTCACTGCCCTTAACCATTTCGGCTTCAACTTTCTCATCACTATCATCTTGACCTTGCTTACCTTCAATAACAGCATCAGCCATTGCACCAGAAATTAAGCGAATTGCTCGGATAGCATCATCATTTGAAGGAATAACAACATCTACTGGTTCTGGGTCAGTATTGGTATCAACCATCGCTACGACTGGAATACCCAAAATATTTGCTTCATGTACAGCAATCTTTTCTTTCTTAGGGTCAACAACAAATAAGACATCAGGAATTCTAGGCATATCTTCAATACCACCTAAGAATCTTTCTAACTTATCCATTTCTTTAGTTAAAAGTGAGGCTTCCTTCTTTGGTAGTACATCGAAAGTACCATCTTCTGACATTTTCTTTAAATCTTTTAATCTTTGAACTCGGCTTTGGATGGTCTTCCAGTTAGTCAAAGTACCACCTAACCAACGTTGGTTAACATAATATTGACCTGCACGAGTTGCTTCTTCAGCAATTGAATCTTGAGCTTGTTTTTTAGTACCCACAAAAAGAATAACACCATTATTTTGAGCAACTGCTCTAACAAATGCGTATGCATCATCTAACATCTTAATTGTCTTTTGCAAGTCAATGATGTAAATGCCATTTCTTTGTGTAAAAATGTAAGGAGCCATTTTAGGATCCCATCTTCTAGTTTGGTGGCCAAAGTGGACACCAGCTTCAAGTAATTGTTTCATTGAAACTACTGACATAATTATAACTTCCTCCTATGGTTTTAATCCTCTCAAGCGGTCATTTTAACGTTTCACCAATATTTGGCACCAAAATGTTAATCGCCCTTGATGTTTTATCCATGTACTTATAGCACACTAGAAAATAATACTAAATTTTTACTAAAGATGCAAGACTAAAAGTCAACTCTGTGTTCTTTTAAAAAAGCTTCCTTCCATTGTCTAGAATGGTGTTTAAACCAGTATTCACGTTTAAGAGCCAACTTTTTATCAGCAAACTTTTCGTGGTAAATCATCTTGACTGGTCGACGTGCTTTGGTATATTTAGCTCCCTTGCCATCATTATGAGTTTGTAGGCGCTTTTTAAGATTATCAGTAAAACCACCATAGAAGCTTCCGTCACTGCAAAGAAGAACATAGAAATAATATTCTTTGCGATCTGCTCTACTCCTCTTTTCAGTATCTGATTCACGAATTATTCGCTGAATGACTGGTTGATAATCTCCAGATTGATTATGAACTTCAATTGGATCTTTTAAAACCAAGCCATCACTACTGGTATGCTTGACTGCCTCAATAATAATTAAATTACTGTTTTCACCGCGATGAGAAACATATGGCTGAATCAACTTAATGCTTAAATCATGCTTTAGACAACAGTAGGCAATTTCATTCAGACGCTCGGGTCGATGAACCATAAACATCTTCCCCTTCATCTTAAGTAACATGCTCGAAACGTTAATTATTTCTTCAAGATTAATTAGAAGTTCATGGCGAGCAATGGCTTTTTTAGCATCTGGATTAATCTTGTGATCTTTAACAACCTTGAAGTACGGTGGATTCACGACTATAACATCATAGTAATCCTTTCGTAAAAAGGTCGTTGCATCCTTAACATTTTCCGAATAAACCTTGATTCGATTTTCCATTTGGTTTAATGTAACTGAACGCTCTGCTTGAGAAACAATATCTTCTTGAATTTCTATTGCATCATACTTTGCTCGGTTAAAATATGCCATATAGATTGTTGCCGCACAGTTACCTGCACAAAGATCTGCAACTTTAAAGTTATCCTTAATTGAATTTTTAGCCATTGAGGCCAAAAGTAATGTATCAAGAGAAAAACTAAAGGACGTTTTATCCTGAATGATTTTTAAATGGTCGCTATACATATAGTCAATTCGCTCATTTTTTTTCAAATTTATCATAAAAGTTTTATCCTCTTCCTAAGCTTTGCTATAATATTTTACAACAAATGGAGGGAATTATGTTTTATCATTTTATTCGACCCGTTGCTCGCTTCATTGTGTGGCTAATTAATGGGCATTTACACGTTAATCATAAGGAACGCATTCCTGAAGGAAATTATATATTAGCTGCGCCGCATCGCACTTGGTGGGAACCCATCTTGTTTGCTCTTGCTGCCAGTCCAAAAGAATTTATGTTTATGAGTAAAATCGAGTTATTTAAAAATCCAATTTTACGTTTTATTCTAAAACATGCTCATGCTTTTGCTGTCGATCGCCAGCATCCCGGACCTTCTGCTTTAAAGACCCCAATTAAGGGACTTAAAAATGGCAATTATTCATTAATTATTTTTCCATCAGGAACTCGCCATTCCACAGAACTTAAAGGAGGAACGATTGCTATTGCCAAGCTTTCTGGCAAACCAATTGTCCCCGTAGTTTATCAAGGACCGCTTACATTTACTGATTTACTCAAACGTAAGCCTTTGGAAGTTTGCTTTGGAGAACCCTTTCAAGTTGATCGAAAAGTGAAACTGACACATGAAAATGAAGAATTACTGGGCAAGCAGCTTCAAGAGGCATGGAATAAAATAGACTACGAACAAAATCCCAATTTTCATTATCAACCTAAATAAAAGTCGAGAAATTTTCTCGACTTTTATTTGTTCTCATTTAATATTTCAGAACGCATTATTATTGCAACTTTTGATTTTTTAATTAAATAAACACTAGCAAACTTATATATGGAATTGATGCAAGATTTTTCGAACATGTTTTATAAGTGTTAAAATGTTAATAATAATGATTATATAAATGGAGGTATTCGAAAATTGTTAGAAAAAACATTTTACAGGACAATGCTGAGCAAGTCCTTTCCGTTTCCAATAAAAGTCACTTATTGGGATGGTAAGAGCGAAATATACGGAAACGGTAGCCCGAATATCGAAATTGTTTTTAATGAAAAAATTCCGGTAACAGCCATTTCCCGTAACGCATCGCTTGCACTAGGCGAAGCTTATATGGATAAAAAGATTGAAATCAAAGGCAGTCTACAAAAGTTAATTTGGGGAGCTTATGAGAGCGCCGATAGTTTTTTGCGCTCCTCAAAATTTCGCAAATTTTTACCCCAAGAAAGACATACCGAACAGCAAAGTGAAAAAGATGTTCAAAGTCATTATGATATTGGAAATGATTTCTATGAATTATGGTTAGATCCAACATTGACATATTCTTGCGCTTATTTTGAAGAAGATAATCATGATAATTTAGAAAAAGCACAACTTGCTAAGATTAATCATATTCTTGAAAAATTACATCCAGAAAAAGGTAAAACATTGCTTGATATCGGATGTGGCTGGGGAACTTTAATGTTAACCGCTGCCCAAAAATACGGTCTAAAAGTTACTGGAGTGACCCTTAGTGAAGAACAATATAAGTTAGTCCAAAAAAAGATTTATGATCAAAATCTTCAAGATGTGGCTGAAGTTCAATTAAAAGATTACCGTGAACTTGGTAACCAACAATGGGACTATATTACATCAGTTGGAATGTTTGAACATGTTGGACAAGAAAACTTAGGCGAATATTTTCAAGATGTATCTAAATATCTTAAAAAAGACGGAATTGCTTTAATTCATGGAATTACTCGTCAGCAAGGCGGGGCTAAAAACGCTTGGATTAATAAATATATTTTCCCAGGTGGTTATGTTCCTGGATTAAGTGAAAATATTGAACATATTATCGCCAGTGGTTTACAAATTGATGACTTAGAAATGCTTAGACGTCATTACCAGCGAACATTAGAAATTTGGGACGCCAATTTTAATGATCAACGTGATGTAATCCAAAAGAAAATGGGTGAACGCTTTACTAGAATGTGGGATTTATACTTGCAAGCTTGTGCTGCTTCCTTTGAATCCGGCAATATTGATGTTGTACAGTATTTGATAACCAAGGGACCATCTGGTGAAAACCTGCCAATGACAAGAAATTATATGATTACTAAGTAATTAATTTTATCTTGTTTAGATAATTTAGACATAAAAATATAACCTCCGAGATTGTCTTAATTTCGTGGGTCACATCATTGTTTGTCTCTTTTTTCTTGGTGGCATTAGCTTAAATTTTAGTACAATCAATAAAAAGAATATGATTATACAACAAACACTCTACTTTAGGCTATTAAAACAGAAAAAAACACTGTTTGATTAACATTTTTGCTGACGTGAAAATTATTAATTGTGTAATAGGACATGGTCTGTTGGTCAGCCAAATACAGCATTGGCTGATTTTGGGTAAGCGTCTAGACAATCTTATGGCTATAGGGTAAAAAGCGAGATTTTAAATGTGTGATTGCCTGTGGTATAATTTTGATACATTGTTATTAGTCTACGAACACTTATGGTTTTATAATTAATAATATCAAGACCGAGAAAAAGCGTTGAACATGCAAGTTCAACGCTTTTTTGTTGATCAAGGAGAATAGTTTCTCCAGACTCTTATTTAATTATCTATCAAAATTACTTTTGATTTTGCAAAGTATAAAGATTGTAATAATAACCTTTTTGGGCAAGCAACTGCTGATGTGTGCCTCGTTCTACAATCTTTCCACTATCTAAAACAATTATTTGATCAGCATCAACAATTGTTGATAATCGATGCGCAATAGCCAAGGTGGTTCGACCCTGACGTAATCTTTTTAGACCATTTTGAATCAATGTTTCCGTTTCGGTATCGACATTTGCTGTTGCCTCATCCAAAACTAAAATCTTCGGATCAGTCACAAGAGTTCGGGCAAATGAGATCAACTGCCGTTGTCCCTGACTGAATTCATCTCCACCTTCGCCAACTTTTGCTTTATATTTACCAGGAAGTTTTTCAATAAATTCATCAGCCTGAACCGTTTTAGCCGCATCTTTAATTTGTTGATCCGAAATTGTTGCGTTATATAGTCTAATATTCGAATTTATATCACCATAAAACATAAACGGTTCTTGTAAAACAAGTCCAAGTTTTTGACGAAGTTCGGCTTTAGGATATTTTTTGATATCCACACCATCTATCAAAATTTCACCTTGATAAAATTCGTAAAAACGCATCATCACATTAATGATTGAGCTTTTCCCAGATCCTGTATGACCAACAATACCTAGGGTTTGCCCTGGATTTACTGTGAACGATATATCATGTAGTATTTCGTTTTTTCCATCATAAGAAAAACTTACATGCTTAAATTCGATCTTTCCTTTGGTAATAGTTAATCCAAGTTGCTCATCTTGCTGTGGTTCGTAATTAGTATCATCGAGAATACGAAAAATTCTTTTTCCGGCAACTATCCCATCTTGAAAGAAAGTCATTTGATCCATTAAATTTGATATAGGGTTAAATAATTGTGAAATATATTGTGAGAATGCATAAACTACTCCAGCTGGAACAAAAGTTTGTCGTAAAGGATAACCAAAATACATTAATGTCAAAGCCAATGCTAACGAATATAACAAACTTGTTAACGGTGACAATAGGATTGAATTTAACGTAATCATACTAAACCGGGTTTTCATTAATGCAAAGTTTTCATTTTCAAAGTATTGACCCATTCTCTTTTCCTGCTTAAATTGCTGAATTAGAGAAACTCCTTCAATTGACTCATTTAAGTTGGTATTAATTCGACTCAGATTTTCACGGTAGTTGCGATATAACTTTGAACTTTTTCTTGAATATAACCAGATTATTATTAACAGTATTGGTAAAAATGCTAGAACAATGCAGCCAGCAACAACATTGGTAGAAAACATTGCAACAAGGGCAGAAATAACCGAAAAAATTGAAATAACAACACTAGCTAATACTGTTAAAAAATTGCTTAGTGTCATCGTATCATTAGTCACACGTGAGACAATTGAACCAGCTGGAGTTTGATCAAAATAACGCATTCCCAATTGATGCAATTTTTGATAGAGCTTAACTCTTAGAAATTCTAATGATTTTTCTGAACCTAACGAAAAGAAATATTCATATGTAAATTGTAAACAGCCTTTTATAACTGAACCCAAGGCATATAATAAGCCACCAAATAAAATTATTTGAGTCGTGACATTTACTTTTACTAGAAAATTATCAAGAAAATACTGTAATCCATATGGCAAAAGCATGTTGATTACACTAACTAGAAAAGCACCAACACCTGAAATAATCATTTCATTTTTAAAATACAATACATAATGCAACAGCCTCTTTAAAATACTTAGTTGCTCCTTAACAGGTATTTCCTGAGACCATACTGATTGATTCGAATTTTGATTATCCACCTTATTCACCTACTTTCTCTTCTAGTTCCTGACGACTCCATGTATCTTTATACCAACCGTTTGCAGACACTAACTGATTATGAGTTCCTTGCTCGATAATTCTACCGTTCTTTAAAACTAAAATTAAATCGGCATTCATGACAGAAGTTAATCTATGTGTAGCAATCAACGTTGTTTTTCCTTGTCGTTCCTTATTCAATGCTTTTAAAATTGTCATTTCAGTTTTGGCATCAACCGCTGACAATGCATCATCTAGAATTAAAATCTGACTCTGCTTTAACAAGGCACGTGCAATTGACATCCGTTGTTTTTGGCCCCCAGAAAGTGAAACTCCATTTTCACCAATTAAAGTATTATAGCCTCCGGGCATTTGTAAAATATCATTATGTAAATCACTTTTTTTAGCTGCTGCAATAACATCTGCCTCATCTGCATTTACTTTGGAAAATGAAATATTGTTCTGAATACTTGTTGAAAATAGATAATTATTTTGAGGCACATATGATATTTCTCGCAGCAACACATTAAGGGGAATTTCACGAATATCATATCCATTAATTGTTATTTGTCCATCATAACGATCAAATTCACGCAAAAGTAATTCAATAATCGTCGACTTCCCAGAGCCAACTTTTCCTACTATACCCAATGTCTGACCTGGTTTTAAGTTGAATTTGATATTTTCTAAAACAGGAATTGTAGGTTCATCTGGATAAGCAAATGATTTAATTGAAAACCTTAAGTCTCCAGTCAAGTCTTCCGAAGTAATTGTTTGATCTGCTCCATCATCTGTGATGGCCGGCTTTTCTGCTAATAGTTTTTCAATTCTATCGTAGCTTGCACTACCACGTTCTAAAATATTAAACAAATAGCCAATCGCAAACATTGGCCAAACCATATTGCCAATATACGCAATAAAAGATACTAATTGTCCAATAGAAAGAGTGTGCTTAGCAACCATGATTCCACCATAAATAATGGTAATAGTATATGTCAAGCCAATTAGCAGTGTTCCTAACGGATCAAACATTGCATCCCATTTAAAAACTTTTTTGTTTATTTTGATCGTATCATTGACCATTTGTGTAAATGCTTCAGTATCCTGCTTTCCTTGACCAAAGGTCTTTAAAACTTTTATGCCAGAAACTGATTCTTGAGTTTTATTGTTTAACCTAGAAAAAGCAGCCTGTGATTTATCAAAGGAATCATGCAGTTGATCACCAAGTTTACGTGCGCCCCACGCTAAGAATGGCAATGGGATTAAGGCAACAATTGTCAAACGCCAATTAACAAATATTATCATTGCCACCATTGTTGATATTCCCATAATTAAAGAATCAACTAGTGTCAAAACGCCTTCACCAGCGACTGATTGAACAGCTGAGACATCATTAGTTGCATGTGCCATTAAATCACCTGTTCTATGCCGTTGATAAAAGGTTCGATCCATTTCCATAAAGTGACGAAATAATTTTGAACGTAGTTTAAGTTCAAGCTTAGCGGCTCCACCCCATATTTGTTTACGCCAAAAATAACGAAAACCATATAATAATAATGCAGCAATAAGAATTGCAAAAATTAATACAGCATATTCTTGCCAACTAATGTACCCTTGATTTAATTGGTCTGCCATTAACCCTAAAATTCTTGGTGGAACTAAATTGACCACAGAAGTTAAAGCTAAAAATGCAACTCCAATTATATATCTCCTTTTTTCTTGTTTAAAAAACCATTTTAATTTAAAAAATATACCCATTTTTCACCTATCTTGCCTAAATAAAAAGACGAGAATAAATCCTCGTCTTTAATTTCAATCTAGTAAGACCTTTTATTTTTGATGCTTCATCATGTTCATTACTTGGTTAACCTTCTTTGCCGAAGGCTTTTGTCCCATTTGTGACATCATAGCAACAATCATATCTTCACTGATTGGTGGATTATCCTTAAAATATTTCTTCATATACGCTCTAGCACCATAAAAGCCTCCAACTAGACCTATTAAGAGTGCAATAACTATTAAAAAGATCGCTAATCCCAATTTCATAAAATAATCACCTCAATTTGTCCAATAGGTATATCTTACCTAAAAATCACATAAATTTAAAGGTCTAACTTAATCTTTTCTTAAACCTTTTTTACGTTGAACTGCTTTTGCTTTTTCAGATGTTAATTCGTTACCGTTTTTGTCAATTATGACTAAATTCTCAACATCTTGTTTAAATCCAGCCCGAAAATTCGCAATAAATTTCTTATGCAGTTCCCGACGCTCTCTTTCTTCCTCATCGGTTAGTCCGACAGATTTTTTCTTGTGGTACAATTCATTAATTCTATTTGTTAATTTTTTTTCATTATCTTTCGTCATGTTACACCTCTTGGTTTAAAAGTCTAACCTATTTTTACAAATAAAAAAAGGTTTAATAATTAGAACGTTTGTTTGTACTTGATAGTTATATCTGGTAAAATAACATTAAAATTAAGTCCGCTACATGGGAGAAATCTATGACTACCAAACAAAGCTCTAAACAATTACAAATACTTCAATACATATATGACACGGTTCAAAAACGTGGATTCCCACCGACTGTCCGTGAAATCTGCCATGAAGTTGATCTATCTTCAACTTCGACGGTTCATGGTCACTTAGCGCGCTTGCAGCGAAAAGGGTTACTAATTAAAGATGCAACCAAACCACGTGCCCTTGAAATAACAGAAGCTGGAAAGAATGCGCTTGGTGTAAAGCCATCAGAAATTCCAATTGTAGGTGTTGTTACGGCAGGGCAACCGATTCTTGCCGTAGAAGATATTGAAGACTACTTTCCTCTACCTCCAGACTTAGCAAATGACGCGGGTGACCTGTTTATGCTTAGGGTACACGGCGAAAGCATGATCAATGCTGGCATATTAAACGGTGATAATGTAATTGTGCGTAAACAAAGTTCTGCTACTAACGGTGAAATTGTCGTTGCCATGACAGATGAAAACGAAGCAACTGTTAAACGTTTCTATAAAGAAAAGAACCATTACCGTCTTCAACCAGAGAACGATTCAATGTCACCAATTATTTTATCAAGTGTTCATATTCTTGGAAAAGTTATTGGCTTGTATCGCAACAGTATTATTTAAAGTAACCCAACTGATAATAGCTTTATGAAAACCGTAACAACACTGTTACGGTTTTTTAATAGTCGACATTTTATATTTTTCCACATTAATTAAATATCATGAATTCACAAATTTTTGGAGCTTTTTGCATGCTTAACCTTGCTATAACAATATTTTTTCTTTGGATTGTGAAATTTTCTGCTGTTTCATATAGGTTTCACAACCATATTTTTCACAAAGTTTACTTAAACATCAGCAATTATTTTAGCCGCTAAAGTGAGAGCAGTTTCATGAGCATCCAGTCCCCAGCCCCTATCTTTGTGACATTCAATACTACTTAATGAATCTGCAGTAAATAAGATTTGAGCAAAATCAACTCGGCGAAATTGAGCACATGCAGCCATGGCTGCACACTCCATTTCAACACAAGCAGCACCAAGTTTTCTAAATTGTTGAACTTTTTGAGCCGTTTCTCTGAAAAAACCATCAGTTGTCCAGGTTAAAACTTTCTTAGCTTTTAAACCATTTTGTTTCATTAAAAATTCAATTCGGCTTAAATAAGCTGAGTTTAAGTCAACAAAGTTGCTGGCTTCCATATAATGAAATGAAGTACCTTCATCTCTAATTGCTTTAGTTGGTAATAAAAAATAACCTTCTGGAAGGTCAACCAATGTTCCAGCCGAACCAATCGTTAATATTTGATTAACCCCATAACTAATTAGCCAATCAAGTAATTCCGTGGCAGCTGCAGCACCCAGTTTGGCTTGACAAAATGTGATTTTCTCTTGACCAATTTCAACTTCATAAATGGAGGTTTTACCTTCAAAGCAATCAAATTGTCCTATTAAACGATGCGGATATACTATTAAAAATTGTTTTATTGCGTCCTTTGTAATAAATGCAAATAACAATTTTCGGTGAAAGTGATAATTCACTTTACTTCTTTCATGGTCTGGCTCTAGTACTGCGTTTCGATTTGCGTCAAAATCTAATAAAAATGGCTGTTGCACTTTAAAACCTCCTAGCTAAAATAAGATTACTGGTATTTTAGCATAAAAAAAGAACTATCCTTATCAAAAAGATAGTTCTTTTTATTTGATTAACGACGTCTCTCTGCGATTCTTGCAGACTTACCATGACGTTCACGCAAGTAGTAAAGCTTAGAACGACGTACACGACCGTGACGCAATACTTCAACCTTGGCTACACGTGGATCATTAACTGGGAAAGTACGTTCAACACCAACACCAGAAGCAATCTTACGTACAGTGTAAGCAGCAGCTATACCTGTACCCTTACGCTTGATTACAACGCCTTCAAACATCTGAATACGTTCATGAGTACCTTCAACAACACGGACGTGAACACGAATAGTGTCACCAGCGCGGAATTTAGGAATATCATCACGTAATTGGTCTTTAGTCAATTCTTGAATTAATGGATCCATTATTATTCTCCTTCTTCGGCATTCATAAACGCTATTTACGCCAGCGGAACACCCCTAATTATTAATGCTTGTAATTCGCACCTGCATTATCTTAGCAAATTAACGGTTTAAAATCAAGTCCGGTCTTCTTCTTGTTTAATTTCCGCCAATATCTTTTTTTCTCGGTCAGTAAATTCGTAATTTTGCAATAAATCTGGTCTTTTCAAGTATGTGACCCGCAATGCTTCTTTTCGGCGCCATTCAGCAATTTTTTGGTGATTACCCGACACCAATACTTCAGGTACTTTCATTCCTTCAAATTCTTCCGGTCTAGTATATTGTGGGTATTCTAATAATCCTTGAGCAAAGCTTTCATCAACCGGTGACGCAGCATTTCCTAAAATGCCCGGTATTAATCTCACAGTAGCGTCTATCATACTCATCGTGGGTAATTCACCACCAGTTAAAACGTAATCACCAATTGAAACAACTTCATCAGCCATATCATAAACTCGTTGATCAAAGCCTTCATAATGTCCACAAATAAAAGTTAAATTTTCTTCATGCGACCAATTTTGAGCAACTTTTTGATTAAAAATTTTTCCTTGAGGTGCCGTGATGATCACTTTCCCTTTGTTTTTTAAAGAAGCAAGTGCTTTTTTTATTGGCATAATCTGCAAAACCATCCCGGCACCACCACCATAAGGAGAATCATCAACATGATGGTGGACATCAGACGTAAAATCACGAAAATTGACTAAGTTTAATTGCCATTTATTATCCTCAAGACCGCGACCTAGCATTGAAGTTTGTAACGGCGTAAACATATCTGGGAAAAGAGTAAGCACATTAATCTTCATCGCGTAAACCCTCCAACAGTTCAACATAGACTTTTTTAGAGTCAATGTCGACTTTTTTAACAACTTCATCAATATATGGAATTAAATATTCATTACCTGAAGTTTCTGTAATTTCCCAAACATCATTAGCTCCAGGAGACTCTATTCCAGTAACTATACCTAAATTACTACCCGTTAAATTATCAACTACCTGACAACCAATAATATCTCGATAGTAGTAAACACCTTGTGGCAAATCATGTTGATCTTCCTTACTAACCACTAGAGTTTTACCTTTCAATTTTTCGGCAGCCTCAAGTGAACTTATTTCGGTAAATTGAACTAGCCAAAATTGTTTGAAAGGTCTACTACTTGCTACAGTTAAAACTTGCTCAAGTTGATTTTTTAAATATAATTGCTGTCCTTTAGCAAAACGCTGCTCCGGAAAGTCAGTAATCACATCAACTTTTAATTCTCCCTTTAATCCATGCGTCGTTAAAATATGGGCAACATCGTAAAATTGCATTTTTTCTCCTAACTCAAAAGAAAAAAGCTTGAAGCAGTTGGCTCCAAACTTTTAACTAACAAATATTACTTGTTGAATTTTGAATCATGCAACTTCTTCATTAATCCAGCACCAGAAAGAAGTGAACGGACTGTGTCAGAAGGTTGAGCACCTTTCTTCAGCCATTCAAAAATCTTATCTTCATCAAGTTTCAATTCTTTTGGTTCAGAAACTGGATTGTAGTAGCCAACTTCTTCAATGAAACGACCATCACGTGGCATTCTTGAATCGGCAACAACGATTCTATAAAATGGTTTTCTTTTGGCACCCATACGGCGCATACGAATTTTTACTGACATAAGTTTAATATCCTCCTAAAAGTTACGAAATATAATATAGCACTTTTGTTTTATGGTGTAAAGTGTTTTTGCTTAACAGAAGATTTTGTTATGAACGATAGCGTTTAACCTTCATACGTTTTTTCTTATTTTTCTTGAATTTTTTGCCCATATGACGCATTGCCATTCTACCCATTGGTGAATTCATTCCAGGAAGTTTATCCATTCCTTTAAAATTGCCCTTGGTAATTTTGCTCATCATATCACGGGCCTGCTTAAACTGCTTAATCATGCGATTAACTTCCACGATTGGTCGTCCAGAACCTGAGGCAATTCTTCTACGCCGACTCGGATTAAGCAAATCAGGATCCTCTCTCTCGGCTTGAGTCATTGATGAAATTATTGCTTTAACATAAACAATTTGCTTCTTATCAAAGTTCATATTCTTAAGCTGCGGATTATTAGCCATTCCTGGAATCATTTTGATTATTTGATCAAGAGGGCCCATCTTTTCGACCTGTTCCAGTTGATCGACAAAATCGTTAAAATCAAACGTATTTTCCTTCATCTTCTCGGCAACTGCTTCAGCTTTCTGAGCATCATAATCTTGCTGAGCTTTTTCAATTAAGGTTAATACATCGCCCATGCCTAAAATTCTTGAGGCCATTCGATCCGGATAAAATGGTTCTAAATCTTCTAATTTTTCCCCTTGCCCAGTAAAAATAATTGGCTTACCAGTCACCGCTCTAATTGACAAAGCTGCACCACCACGTGTATCACCATCAAGCTTAGTTAAAATAACGCCAGTGATATCAAGGCGAGTATCAAAGCCTTTGGCAACATCTGTTGCAGCTTGTCCAGTCATTGCATCAACAACTAAAAGAATGTTGTCAGGTTGGGCAACCTTCTTGACTTCTTCCAGTTCTTTCATTAATGGTTCATCAATCTCTAAACGACCAGCAGTATCGATGATAACATAATCGTTTTTATTTTGATTGGCCAGCTCTAATCCATTTTGAACTATTTGAGCAACATTAGTTTGATCTTTTTCACTATAAACTGGGACTTGGAGATTATTACCAATTTGTTGCAACTGTTCAATAGCAGCTGGACGGTAAATATCACCGGCAATTAATAACGGTCGTGCTTTTTCTTGATTCATTAGGCGTTTTGCTAATTTGCCAACAGTAGTAGTTTTACCCGTACCCTGCAAACCAACCATCATAATGATTGTCGGAATATGCTTTGATTTAATCAGTTTAGTAGCACTTGACCCCATTATCTTAGTTAATTCATCATTAACGATCTTGATAACTTGTTGACCGGGGTTTAAACTTTCTTGTACTTCTTTACCTAAAGCCTCTTGCTTAATCGTTTTAATAAAGTCTTTAACGACCTTAAAATTAACATCCGCTTCTAATAATGCCAGCCTAATTTCACGACTAGCATTATTAATATCTTCTTCTGAAATTTTGCCTTTTCCAGTTAAATTCCGAAGTGCTTTTTGAATTCTCTCACTTAAATTTTCAAAAGCCATCGATTACTCTTCCCTCATTTTCTGTATTAGTTCATTTAGCACTGTTAAAGCTTGGTCCCGATTACCTTGCTTGACTAATTCTATCAAAGTAAGCAGGCCTTGCTCAATATCGCGATAATCTTTTTGCATGTGCAATTTATCTTCATAATTTTGTAAAAGTTTGCGACACCGACGTAAATTGTCATAAACTGCTTGACGTGAAACTTGATGATTATCTGCAATTTCACTTAAAGAAAGATCATTGTAATAGTAGTCTTCAAAATAATTTTGTTGGTTTTTCGTCAAAAGCTTGCCATAATATGCATAAAGATCGCCTATAATTTCATTTTTTTCGAGTTCATCCATTACGCTCACCTTGAATTAGTATAGCAAAAAAGTGCCTACTTGACGATTTAGAACATTATTAATTAGTAAATCTACTTATAATAAAACTTGCTTTTCAGCTAAAATATCGGTATCATTACCACTGGTTATTTTACTTAGTAAACTTATTATAAAACTAGTAAAAACAATCATAAAGCTAATACAAATCAGTGGCGGTACTTGGGGGATTATAACTTTGGTACCGTTTTTTACTTTAGATAATCTGTCAGAACTTGCACAGTACCTACTGGATATGTTGCTTTACTTTCTACAAGTATAAAATTCAAAGTCGCGAGGAGAATATATATATTGAATTTATGGAAAACAATGAATCGGAAAGAAGATCCCACTATTTACCAGCAAAAAGATGGTCAATTGAATCGAACTTTAAAGGTTCGGGATTTTTTAGCATTAGGAGTTGGAACGATTGTTTCAACATCCATTTTTACATTACCAGGAGAAGTAGCCGCACTTCACACTGGTCCCGCCGTTGCGATTTCATGTATAGTTGCATCAATTGTAGCAGGTTTAGTTGCTTTCGCATATGCCGAGATGGCAGCTGCCATGCCGTTTGCAGGCTCAGTTTACTCATGGATTAATGTGATTTTTGGCGAATTTTGGGGTTGGATTTCCGGATGGGCGCTACTAGCAGAATACTTAATCGGCATGGCCTTTATCAGTTCCGGACTATCGGCTAATTTACGTGCACTGATTGCACCACTTGGTTGGAAATTACCTAATACTTTAGCAAATCCATTGGGTATTAATGGTGGTATTTTTGATTTAGTTGCTCTAATTGCAATTTTAATTGCAGCATTTCTGGTTAGTTTTGGTGTTTCCAAAGCATCAAAGGTTGAAAACATTTTAGTCATAATCAAAGTAATGGCAATTTTATTGTTCGTAATTGTTGGATTAACAGCTGTTAAAAAAGCCAATTTTTTACCATTTATCCCCCAATATCGTGTTACTAGTCATGGGGCTTTTGGCGGCTGGCAAGGAATTTACGCCGGTGTATCAATGATTTACATTTCGTTTCTGGGATTTGATGCTATCGCATCTAATTCTGCCGAAGCTGTCAATCCCCAAAAAACAATGCCGCGCGGAATCATCGGTTCATTGCTAATTGCAGTTATCTTATTTGTCGCCGTGAGTTTGGTTTTGGTCGGAATGGTGCCATATCAGCAATACCTAAATTCAGCTGAACCAGTTGGTTATGCTTTAAGACAAACAGGTCATGGATCAATTGCAATTATTGTTCAATCAATTGCCGTTTTAGGAATGTTTACTGCTTTAATTGGATTATGTATGGCCAGTTCCCGTCTAGTTTATTCCTTTGGTCGTGACGGGATGCTACCACAAAAACTAGGTAACCTAAATAAAGACCACCGCCCAGAAAATTCTCTTTGGGCAGTTGCAATTGTTGCTATTATTATTTCAGCTTTTATTCCCTTCTCATTTCTAACTCAACTTGTTTCTGCAGGAACCTTAATTGCGTTCATGTTCGTTTCAATTGGGATTTATAAATTAAGACCTCGTGAAGGTCAGGATATTGCTGACCCAGCTTTTAAGATGCCACTATATCCCCTCTTACCTTGTTTAGCTTTTCTAGGTTCTTTCGCTGTTTTTTGGGGTCTAGATAATCAGGCTAAAAAATATATGCTGTTTTGGACAATAGCGGGAATGTTAATTTATTTTCTATACGGAATTCATCATTCTAATATTACCGAAAGAAAATAACAAATTAACGATAGCGATTCTTATATAGTAAAAGTGTCATGCTAATAACTAGCTTGACATTTTTTGTACCAAAAAACTTTAAGCAACGCTTTTATAAAATCCAATGATTCTGCTTGTTGCGTTTGCAGTAACAAATTAAAGTCATTTATATGCGACTAGCGAAAGTACAATGATAAATAAAAAGCACTAATCATCTAGATACTTAGATGCTTAATGCTTAATAAATTATAAATATGTATTTTAACTAGCTTTCCAATTTATCCATTATAAGTTGGCATCCATATTAAATGTCAACTTGGACATCTTGATGGACTCAATCATCATTTGTCCCCATAGTTGCTCTGAACGCTTGCGCGTATATGCTACCGTTTCTTGGTTAGCCTTAGTTAAGTATTCCGTCAATTCAGCACCGGTTTTATTTCCAGCTTTAGCAATCACTTCACTAACTCTACTACGATAATATTGATTTAATTCTTTCAAATAATCTGTATCTAGCTGTACAAATTGTGGGTAGTGGCTTTCTACAAGCACCGCAAGTGACTTATAATACCACCATGCATCATTCATATTATAATCCATTGAAGTATTGCTATATGATGGATCAGTATCATTCATATTAGCAAAAAACGGCACAAATGGCGTAAAAGTAGGACCACCAATACACAACCACATAACTGCTGCTTTATCTTCTGGAACATCACTTCTAATTTGAAGAATATGAGCATTTTGTGTTCGATTTAATCCAATAGGACGAAAACGATGCTTTTCTTGTTCAGTTCCTTTACCAAAAGGATCATACGGTGTATTTTGATAGTGACTGCCCAATACAAATTCAATATCCTCACGAGTAATTTTCTTTGCTGCTCGCCGAATAAATGGCAGATCACCGTCAGTTGGATCCTGTTCAATTTCAGGATTGAAATATTTTTGACCATACCAAACACGGTTAGTGTTATAAAAACGATCCTGTTGACTATAAGTACCAAAAATATGACGGAAATTCCATCCTTTATGATCAACATTTAGATTGTTTTTAGAAACAAAGTCCTGAATTCCATCGCTCCACATAAAGTTGTCTGGATCATCAAAATCAACTTGCTCAATTGAAACCCGATTAGCTGCAACTGCATATGCATCATCAGGAATTCGTTGTGCAACCCAATGATGACCGGTAACAATTTCCATATACCAAATTTCATTTTTATCACTAAACAAAACAGAATTACCGGCTGGTGACCCATACTTCTTAATCAGCTTACCTAAATACTCAACACCATTTCTAGCTGAATGAATATATGGTAAAACCACCGTTTGCATACAGTCTTCATCCAAACCATCCCTTACTAGTGGGTCATAAGCTAAGGCACGTTCATTACCATAAGTTGATTCGGTACATGACATAGCAACATTTTCTTGATTAATGCCGCTTTCATCGTAATATCCTCGATTTTTGTAATCAACATTCGGAACAGCTGGAACCGCCTGAGCATTTTCCGGTAAGTCCATTCTGAAATTATTAAGCCAAGATTTAATTTTACGGCCCTTTTCGCCTTTGACTGCTGGCTCAATGATAAACTTTTGTGGAGTAATTGGTCTAAAAGTATCATCATTTCGCGCAATCATTGTTGAACCATCAACTGATGCTTTTTTTCCAACTAAAATTGTTGTACATGCACTGTATTCTTTCATAAAAAATCTCCTTTATTCTTATTATATTAAATCATGAAAAAGACCAACAGCATAATTTGCAGCATCAAAGTCAGCCAAATCGCTAGCCTTTTCACCTAATCCAACTAGTTTAACTGGTAATTTCATCTCATTACGTATTGCTAAGACAACACCACCTTTAGAAGAACCATCCAGTTTAGTCAAAACTAAACCAGTTAACTTTGTGGATTTATCAAAATCTTTTGCTTGCAATAAAGCGTTTTGCCCAGTCGAACCATCCAAAACTAGTAAAGTTTCGGTTGGCTCATTTGGTGCCAGCTTTTTTATTGTACGCTCAATCTTTTCCAATTCATTCATTAGATTTTTTTTATTCTGTAAACGGCCAGCTGTATCAACCAATAAATAATCAACATGTTCAGCTAGGGCTTTACTTGTTGCATCATAAACCACCGATGCGGGATCAGCCTGCTCTTTTCCTGTAACAACCGGAACATTGACCCGTTTACCCCATTCTACAAGTTGCTCGACAGCACCGGCTCTAAAAGTATCTGCTGCCGCTAAAATAACCGATTTACCTTGATCCTTAAATCGTTTAGCTAATTTGCCAATTGTGGTTGTCTTACCCGCACCATTTACGCCAACAAAGAGATAGATAGTGGGCTGATCATCAGCATGAAAGCGCAATTTTTCGCTAGCTGCATCTCCATTTTGATCATATAAATCAACCAACTTTTCCACAATTACTTTTTTCAAATCATCACGTGACTTGGCATTTTGTAACTTAGCTTCATCTCTAAGTTCATCTGTTAAAGTTTCAGCTGTTTCATAGCCAACATCAGATTCAATCAGTAATTCTTCTAAATCATCAAAAAAATCCTCATCAACAGTTCTAAACTTAGCAAAAAATTGATTCAGTCGTGAACCAAAACCCTTATTAGTTTTCTCTAATCCTTTTTCGTACAACTCTGCACTAGCTGTTTCTTGAACTTGAGAATTATTTTTATCTGATTTTTTTTCGTCGACAATTGTTTCTTGAGATGTATTATTTGCTGTTGTCTTTTCAGAAAACTTATTGTCACCATTTGGTTGGTGATCTTGCAGTGAAGACGATTCTTTATCTGTTTCAGTTTGTTTTAAAAGGTGATTTTTCCCACTTTTTTCATCGCTTGATACAGTTTTTACATCTTGGTCAATTTCCTCGGTATTTTCTTTTTGGTCTGTTGCCGTCTTTTTAATAGCTGTTTCGTCATCATTGTTACCGAATAAAGACTTTTTTATTTTATCAAATAAACCCAATTTTAATTTACCTCATTTTTTATTTCTCTTAACGACACTGACAATACTTGTGAAACCCCAGATTCTTGCATCACAACACCATAAAGCTGATCTGCTTGTTCCATTGTACCTCTTCGGTGTGTAATGACAATAAATTGTGTGTGCAAATCATATTTTTCTAAAAATTGAGCAAAACGTGTCACATTAGCATCATCAAGAGCTGCCTCAACTTCATCAAGCACACAAAATGGAACAGGTTTGACCTTAAGCATTGCAAATAACAAAGTAATTGCCGTTAAAGCTCGTTCTCCACCTGATAAAAGGCTAAGACTTTGTTGCTTTTTACCTGGAGGTTGGGCAATAATTTCTATTCCCGTATTAAGTAAATCATCTGGAGCAGTTAAAACAAGTTTGGCTTTTCCTCCACCAAAAACAATTGGAAATAGTTCCATAAAGTTTTTAGCAACTTCACTAAAAGTTTTATTAAATCTGACACAAACCTCTTGATCCAATTCAGCCATTGATTTTCGTAAATTGTCACGTCCGCTCAATAAATCATTTTGTTGATTATTTAGAAAATCAAATCTTTTCTTTACATCTTCATATTCTGCAATAGATTTCAGATTTACCGGACCAATATCTTCAAGCGACATTTGATGCAGTTTAACACTCTTTTGTAGCTTCATCCTGGTTTGTTCATCATTTTCTAAATCAGACTGCGCAAGTGCTGCCTCATAAGTTAAAGAGTAATTCTTGCGTAATTGTTCAAGTCTTTGATCTATTTTACTATTTAATTGTGCTATTTTAACTGAAAAATTTTCTTGCTCATTTGCAGCATTTTTGCGTAAATCATAATTACGACTTGCAACTTGATCAAGCTGACTAATTTTAGCATCAAATTGTCCCAGTTGGGCACTGAGCTTGGTCACTTGTTGTTGCAGTTTTACTTTTTTAATAGTATCCTCTTTAGTTTGTGCTTCTAAGATTTGCTTTTTCTGCTGATCAAGATCACGATTATGGCTAATAGCCTCTAACTTATTAGTCAAATTCTTAATTTGAGTTTGTAGTTGCGTTAAGTGCTGCTGCTTTTCAACTTGCTGCTTAGCAATATTTTCTAGCTTATTTGTGTAAACAGCAATCTTGGGATCAAGCTCTGCTAATTGATCTTGTATATGTTGATTAAGAGACGTAAAGTTTTTGATTTTTTCTTGTAGAGAATCAATTTTTATTTTTTGTTGTTCAATTTGTTCAACAAAAGTTTCTTTTTTCTTTTTCGTAATGTGGATTTTTTCTTGAAGCTCTTTTAATTGTTGTTGATGCTGTTTTTGAGTTATTTTAAACAACTTATTTGCTTTCTCTAATCTTTTAACCTCTTTTTCTTGGTTTTGATAAGATAGCGTAACTTCAGTTAATTCTTGTTTGTAATTTTGGTATTTTTCTTGAACTTCAGTAATTTCTCGGTTTAGCTTTTGGTCAACAGAAGCCAACTCTTTATAGCTAACTTGATCTTTTTTTAACTGTCTTTCCAGTTTACTAAGCGTTGCTTTTAATTGATTGAGCTCAGCAACAGTCTGCAAAGGAGAATTATTTTTTTGATTACGAGCACCCCCTGTCATTGAGCCACCAGGAGAAACCACATCTCCGTCAAGTGTTACAATTCGATAGCGAACAATTCGTTGATGCATTTTTAATGCGTTATCAATGGTATCAACGATAATTGTACTGCCAAGCAAATAATTAATTGCAGGCCTAATATCTTGTACAACAGTGGTTTTAACTAATTCACTAGCTACTCCCTGGTAACCTGTATAAGAATCAAGGATCTTTTTGGTCGAAGTTGGGATTGTATATTCATTCAACCCATCAAGTGGCAAAAAAGTTGCCCGACCAGCATGGTTACTCTTTAACCGATTTATTGCATCGCGTGCACTTAATTTAGAACTAGTAACTAAATCTTGAACACCACCACCAAGCGCTGTTGTCATTGCGGCTTCCAATTCGATTGGAAATGAAATAAGTTCACCTACAACTCCAATCACTCCTGGATAATTATCTAAGTTATTTAAAACAGTTTTTACACCATAATAATATCCTTCATGCCGTTTACGAATATTTTCAAGTGCTTCAAAACGTGCCTTTATTTCCCGGTAGCGCTGGCTGTTGTCTGATAATATTTGCTGAACATTAGATAACTTACTTTGATTATCATTTTTTTGATTAATTAATTTCGTTAGCGTAACTTGTTCATTTTGGGATTTTTGCCTTAAAATCTTGCCCTGTTCACCCAATCGTTTCAATTCCACTGAGCCATGGTCTAACTGCATTGTTACGTCATTATTTTGATTAGAATGATCATCGACAGTTCTTTTTAATTCTGAATTTAAATAGACGATCTCATTATTATTTGATGTTTGGTCCTGTAATAATTGGATATATTCTGCTCGCAAATCATCCAAATTTTGATTTAATTGGTCAGGATTTGCATCAAGTTGCACAGTCAACTTTTCTCTTTGACCTTTTAACTGCTGCTTCTCCGCCTTTAACTTTTGCTCTTTAAAAGTGAGTTCAGCACATTCATGTTCTAATTCTTTTACCTGACCATTTAAGTCTGTTAATTCTGTTTGATATTCGTTTTTAGTCGCTTCATTGTATTGTTTACTTTGCTCAGCTACCTGTAAATCAGTATTAATTTCTGAAAGTTTCTTTGTCAAAGCTAGTAAATCCTGCTGAATTTGTTCGCGTTGCGTACTGATTTTTTTATATTCTGCTCTTTTAGAAGCAACGGCATTTTGTGATTCCTTCACTTCGCGATCAAGCTTTGACAAAAGAACTTGATTTTGCTCTGCCTTTTCTTGGACTGCTTTTTTTTGCCCATCAATTGTTTCAATTTCAAATGCTAGCAAAGTTTTTAAATCCTGATCAAGCCCTTTTTTCTGAAATTGATACTCTTTAGCCAATGAGCTTTGTTCATGCAGTGGTTCAAGACGCTGCTGCAACTCTTTAACCAAATCATTAATACGAACCAAATTATCAGTAGTCTGTTCAAGTTGGGCATTTGCCTCTTCCTTTTGCTTTTTAAACGAAAGAACTCCTGCCGCTTCTTCAAACAGACTACGACGCTCTTCAGGACGAGAATTCAAAATTTGATCAACACGTCCTTGCGAGATAATAGACAAGCTATTTTGTGAAATTCCCGAATCAAGAAATAATGATTTAACATCGCGCTGACGAACGCTTTGCTTATTAATAAGATATTCGTTTTCACCTGAGCGTAATATACGTCGCGTAATAGTAACCATTTCTGCATCTAAATTCAATTCATGATTATGGTTATCAAAGATCATTGACACTTCGGCATGATTTGTTGGTTGCCTAAATTCACTACCAGCAAAAATTACGTCTTTCATGTTAGACCCACGTAACGATTTCGCACTGGCTTCTCCCATTACCCAGCGAATAGCTTCAGTAATGTTACTTTTACCACTACCATTGGGTCCAACAATACCAGTAATTCCGTTATTAAATTCAATTTTTGTTTTATCTGCAAATGATTTAAAACCATCAATAATTAGTTCAGTTAATGGCACAAACTTATCCTCCTAATTAAGTTTTGTCAAAGCTACTTTAGCCGCTTCTTGTTCAGCAGCTTTTTTATTGTGCCCCTTACCTTGTGACAAAACCTTACCGTCGACAACTAGTTGAACTGTAAACCTTAACGGCGTTTGTTCCTCTTTTAAAACCGTATATTCAATCTTTACAGGACCGTCTTTTTGTAATAGCTCTTGTAAGTCAGTTTTATAATCTCTGGACGCATCAAATTTACCAGCATCAATGATCGGATAAACAGTTAAGCTTAAAAAGTGTTCTACTGCATCCATGCCTTGATCAAGAAAAAGCGCACCATTAAAAGCTTCAAAAACATCTTCTAACAATGTTTTGCGTGAACGCGCACCCGCTTTTTCTTCACCATGACCCAGATTTATTTCTGCTGGAAAACCAAATTTTTGTGAAAACTCAGCAAAACCTTCCGTATCAACAATATTGGAGCGCATTCGCGTCAATTCACCTTCATTTAATTCGGTAAAGTTGCAATATAAATAATTGGAAATTGCCAATTCAAGCACTGCATCTCCCAAAAATTCCAACTTTTCATAGTTCCTAATTCCACTTTCAGGATGCTCATTAGCATATGAGGAATGAGTGAATGCCTCTTCAAGTAATTTTAAATTATTGAATTTAATGTGATATTTTGTTTCTAATTGATTAATAAATTTTGAACTAACCATTTTATCAGTTCCTTTCTTTCCCTAAAATTATACCAGTTTTTAGGAGCAAAACTGAAAAAAGAAAACTATTGCATAATAAACTGCAATAGTTTTTCTAAAAATTATTTTATGATTTTATTTATTAAAGCAGGTAAATCAAAATTTCTATACGGAAATCTAGTCAACATAACTATTTAGCATACGCAACTTTGTACCAAAGTTGATGACCATTATTAGTTTGTGATGGCTTCAATGAATAGCCAGTTAATTTACTATTAACCGCATCTATTTGATATAAATTATAAGTCGGAATTACATAAGCTTCATCATTCATATACTTTTGCCATTCATGGAATTTTTGTACCCGGTAATTATGATCAAAGGCCTTTTGTGAATCCATTTCATCAATTAACTTATTATTTTCTGGGGTCACAAACCGTGAATAATTGGACATTGTCCCTTCACTGTATAATTGAGTTTGGGACGGTTCACTAGACATGCTCCAACCGGCCATGAACATGTCTACGCCCGGAGCATCATGTTGTACTTTATCATAGAAAGAATTAAATTCGGTTAAACGTCCTCCGAACAACTTAACATTCAAACCAATCTTGTTCCATTGCTGAATATAATTTTGGACAATTGGTTCCTGAATGCTATTTCCAGACATAGCCATGAAGTTAATCGTCAATGGCTTGCCATCCGGAGTAGTGCGCCATTTCCCTTTCTTCTTATAGCCAGCCTTATCCAAAATTTCATTAGCTTTCTTTAAGTTATACGTATAGCCTTTATTACTCTTGTCAAAGTAATCACCAAACTGTGCCGGGATCAAGGTTGGAATTTGGAAACTTAAGCCATCAGTATAATGTTTATAGACAGCGTCGGTATTCATTGCATAGGCCATGGCTTGGCGCAAATTCTTATCACCCATCTTGGCATGTGGATCCATTACGTTCTTTGATTTTTTAGCATCCCATTTACCGACCTTAAAGGCAATATAGTAGTATGCTAATGGAATCTGTGCCACAAAAGTTGTATCTTTAGTGTCTTTGACCTGTTTCCATTGGCTATTTACAACCCTAGCAACATCAAATTTATGACTCTTAATTGCCTGTGAAGCTGAATTTGGTGAAACTACTTGATAAACAATCTTATCTAGTTTTGGTTTACCACGCCAGTAGTACTTATTTGGTACCCAAGTTACTGATTGTCCCCGCACAAGTTTTTGCAATTGATACGGGCCAAAGAAAAGCGGTTTCTTTCTGATTTGATCAGAAGCTTCTAATTTAGCAAACGGAATATTTTTTAAATAGTGGTAGGGAGCCGCATTTTCCGAAATATAACCGTTACCACTATTGGTCATACCAGGCTTTAGTTCTTTGCAGTGGATAACTACCACGCGACCATTTTCACCATCAGGCATTTCGATCCCAGAAATGGTTTTGGCTTTGCCTTCATGGTATTCAGCCATGCCGTTAATAATGTTAAACTGATCTGCATAACGCTGTGATTTGGTAGCCTTATTGGCAATAATTTCATAGGCATATTCAATATCCTTAGCCGTTACCTGCTTGCCATCAGACCATTTAACCCCCTTTTTCACGGTAATAGTAACAGTCTTGGCCTTGCGATCAAGTTTTAAGGTAGCTGGTCCTTTGTCAGTAATTTTATAATGATCATCGGTATCAAACAGTGATTCTTGTCCCGGACTCATGACATCGCCATCAGGTACGCCCATATATAATTCTTCATTGAAAATTCCAGTAAATGGGGTATCGGTTTCTTCAGCAACTTTTAAAGTTCCGCCCTGTTTAGCGGGTTTGACGGCTGTCTGCATCGGAAATTTGCTGGCAGTTTTAGCGCCCTCATTACCGCCAGCATTATTACTTTTGCCACAGGCAACTAAAGTTAATGCCGCAGCAGTTACAACTCCAATTGAGCCAATTAATTTATTTTTCTTCATAAATGGATTTCTCCTTCTTTATAATGTTTATAGCTGTTTTGGAATAAGTTAATAATTAAATATTATCACTAAAATTTAATTTTGCAACATAATTTGTTAAATTTGTATTATCATCTTTTAATTTATGCTTTTTTGCTTATAAAAAAACCTCGAGCTTACTCGAGATTTTCTGATTATTAATACTACTTATTTAGCGAAGCCAACTTCGCCCCATAACTGGTGACCATTTGAATTATCTGATGGCTTTGTCGAATAACCAGTCAGCTTCTTATTAACTGCTGTAACCTTATATGAATTATCCGTAGGAATAACATAAGCTTCCTCATTCATATACTTTTGCCATTCATGGAATTTTTGTAGTCGGTATGAATGGTCGAAAGATTTTGGTGAATCGATTTCATTTAAAAGCCGAGTGTTTTCCGAGGTTACAAATCTAGTATAGTTCATTGGTGCGCCTTCACCATAAAGAGAGGCCGGTGATGGTTCACTGGCTAAGCTCCAACCAGCTAGAAAGACATCTACTGTTGGATCGTCATTTTGAATTTTATCTAAAAATGAATTGTATTCTGTCAAACGCCCACCAACTAATTTAACGTTTAAGCCAATCTTATTCCATTGTTGGATGTAATTTTGAATAGTTGGTTCTTGAACTGAACTACCAGTTTTTGCCATAAAATTAATTGTTAACGGTTTACCATTAGGTTGAACGCGCCATTTGCCTTTTTTCTTGTAGCCAGCTTTATCTAAAAGTTCATTAGCTTTCTTGAGATTATAATCATAGCCCTTAGCAGTTTTATCATAGTAATCCCCAAACTGAGCGGGTATTAAAGTTGGTATCTTAAAACTTAACCCCGAAGTATAACGCTTATCAACCGCATCAACGTTCATTGCGTAACCCATTGCCTGCCGCAATGCCTTATTATTCATCTTTGACTTTGAATCCATCACATTCTTGCCTTGTTTGGCATCCCATTTACCAACTTTAAAGCCAAGATAATTATAAGATAATGGAATTTGAGCTATAAAGTTGACTCCATTAGTATTTTTAACTTGATTCCATTGATCATTAACTACTTCTGCTATATCAAATTTATGACTCTTAATCGCCTGTGAAGTCGAATTTGGTGAAATTACTTGCGCAGTAATCTTGTCTAATTTTGGTCTACCACGCCAGTAATACTTGTTGGGAACCCAAGTTACAGATTGACCACGCACAATACTCTTGACTTTAAACGGACCAAAAAAGATTGGCTTCTTTCTAATTTGATCAGAAGATTGTAATTTTTCAAATGGTACATCCTTTAAATAATGATACGGGGATGCATACTCCCAAAAATAACCATTACCACTGTATAACATCCCCGGCTTCATTTCTTTAAAATGCAAAATAACCGTGCGGCCGTTTTCACCATCTGGTAATTCAATCCCAGAGATGGTTTTAGCTTTACCCTCATGGTATTCTTTCATACCAACAATTTCTTCAAGCTGACTACTATAGCGCTGTGCCTTTGTCTTTTTGTTAGCCAAAATTTCATATGGATATTCGATATCTTTAGCAGTTACTTGTTTACCATCGGACCACTTAACGCCATCTTTAACTGTAATCGTAATCGTTTTTGCTTTTTGATCAAGCTTCATAGTAGCTGGACCTTTATTGGTTATCTTGTAATTATCGTCGGTATCAAATAATTCTTCTTCACCAGGTGCAGCGACATTACTATCAATAGCAGTCGTAGATAGTTCATCCGAAAAAATACCAGTAAACGGCGTGTCAGTTTTTACCGCATATTTTATTGCTCCCCCCTGTTTAGCCTTTTTAACAGGGACAGCTTGTGGAAATTTACTTGCCGTCTTCGCATTCTCGTTATTTGCCGAATTGTTACTACTTTTACCGCAAGCAACCAAAGTTAGTGCCGCAGCGGTTACAATTCCTACAGAACGAAGAATTCTAGTTTTTTTCATATATAAAAATACTCCAATCTATTTAATGAGTAATCATTATTAAGTTTTCGGAATAAGCTAATAATTATATTCTAGCATAGAAAAAAATAAGATTCATTAGCGGCGTATTGCATAGAAAAAACAGCTTTGCTTTTGCAAAACTGTTTTAAACTACTTCTTACTAATAACTATTTTCATAAAAATCATAATTTTGTGACGAGGCATCAATTCAAAATTTTATTATAATTACTTATTTTGCATAACCTAGATCATACCAAACTGAATTTCCTTTTGAGGGCTTTAATGAATAACCTGTCAATTTACTATTAACTGCAGTAATAGCATAAGAGTTATTAGTTGGAATGACATATGCTTGATCAAACATGTATTTTTGCCATTCATGGAATTTTTGAACTCGATACTTACGATCAAATGACTTTTCCGAGTCAATTTCCTTTAAGAACTTGGTGTTTTCAGGCGTAACAAATCGTTCGTAGTTTAGTGGTGATCCCTCGGCATATAAATTTGCTGGAGATGGCTCACTTGCAAGTGACCAACCAGCCATGTACATGTCAATTGCTGGATCATCATTTTGAATCTTGTCAAAAAATGAGTTTGCTTCAGCTAGACGTCCACCAACTAAGCTTACATTTAAGCCAATTTTATGCCACTGTTGAATATAGTTTTGAATAATCGGTTCTCTAGATGAATCACCTTGAGCGGCCAATAGTTGAATTTTCAATGGCTTACCATTTGGTTGAACACGCCACTTACCTTCCTTTTTATAACCGGCTTTATCAAGAATTTCATTCGCTTTCTTTAAGTTATAGGAAAAGCCCTTAACATCTTTATTAAAGTAGTCACCAAATTGTTCCGGAATTACTGTTGGAATTTGAAATGTTAAACCACTTGTATAGCGCTTATTAACAGCCTCAATGTTCATGGCATAACCAATTGCTTGCCGCAAAGCTTTGTTATTCATTTTGCTCTTTGGATTCATAACATTTTTACTAGTCTTTGCGTCCCACTTACCAACTTTAAAGCCTAAATAACTATAAGATAGTGGCACCTTAGCTATAAATTTTACATCTTTAGTATCTTTAATTTCTTTCCATTGGGTATTAATTACATCTGCTATATCAAACTTGTGACTCTTAATTGCTTGGGAAGTAGAATTAGTTGAAACAACTTGAGCAACAATCTTATCTAATTTTGGCTTGCCACGCCAATAATATTTATTAGGTACCCAAGTAACTGATTGACCACGAATGACCTTTTGCACCTGATACGGACCAAAAAACATTGGATTTTTTCTTATTTTATCAGAAGATTCTAACTTGCTGAATGGAATATCCTTTAAATAATGATAAGGTGCTGCGCACTCCCAGATGTATCCGTTACCACTATTATACATCCCTGGTTTTAATTCAGTATAATGCAGAATAACTGTTCTACCATTTTCACCATCTGGCATTTCAATTCCAGAAATTGACTTAGATTTACCCTCATGATACTCCTTAAATCCTTTGATAAATTCAAATTTACTCGAATATCTCTGTGACTTAGTTGCTTTATTAGCAATAATTTCGTACGGATATTCGATATCCTTTGCAGTTACTTGCTTACCATCAGACCACTTAACTCCTTTTTTCACGTTAATGGTGACAGTCTTAGTTTTAAGATCAATCTTTAAACTAGCTGGTCCTTTATCATTAATACGATAATTATCATCAGTATCAAATAAGGATTCATTACCTGGTGCCATCACATTAGAATCTATAGCAGTAGTTTCTAGTTCATTTGAAAAAATACCAGTAAACGGCGAATCTGCTTCAATTGCATATTTGACCGTTCCTCCCTGCTTAACATCTTTAACTGGCATTTCCTGCGGAAACTTACTAGCCTTTTTAGCTTCATTAGTATTAGCTGTATTGTTTTTACCACAAGCTACTAAGGCAAGAGCCGCAGTACTCACCAAACCGAGTGAACTCAATAATTTTGTTTTCTTCATGTTATAATTGTCTCCTTACTATATAAAGTGATTAAATGTAGCAATTAAAGTTTTTTAAAACAAGTTAATAATTTTATAATAACACGATTTAATTAAAAATCAATATTTTAACAAGTTTAAATTAATATTTATATAATATATAAATATAGATTTAAAAATAACTAAGAAACAAAATGATTTAAAGAAGGATAGTTCTATAGTCCATTATGTCAATAACGCTAAGTAAATCCCTTATATAGATCATATATAATTTTACCAGTTAGCAAAAGTTAAATCTCAAAATTTTTTTACAATTTACCATTTAAATTAATTAAAAACTTGCGAATATCTCGTTTTGCAATCACACCAAGTCCAATGGTAAGTTCATCTAAAAATAGCTTGGTGTTTAATTGAAACTACTGATAAAAATTAAATTTTCATTCGTTCACCAAGAGAAAGCTTATGAGGTTGTATACCTAATTTAGCTTTTATATGTAAAATTTTTGAAATTATTTTTACCGAACAATTGAATACCCTTTCATTTATATGATATACAGCTTTAACTGAAATATTTTTTGGATTAAAGATTGAACTTACTAATGAGCGGATATTACTTTTTCGATTAATTACTTTATATTTCTTAGTTAATTAATGCACTTCAATGATTGGCACATTCAACATTTTTATTTATTACCTTAATTTAGCTTTCAAATTGTTTGATTTTCAATTATTATACAATTTGTTAAATTTATTTAAATTTTTTAATGATTTATTTAGTAAGTAAAATGATTTCATTTTATGACTTAGCAATTATTTTTAGTAAATAAAAACAGCTTTGCTTTTGCAAAACTGTTTTAAAATTAATTTTCACGTTGTCTAGCATCACCTGCACGTTGCAAAGCTCGACCAACATAATTAATACTTAATGAAATTGCGAGTAATAAGATCGTCGCTGGTAACCATAGCCATGGCCGACTAACAACGTTAACGGGATCATTAGCAAAACCAATCAATGTACCTAGAGAAGGTACTGTTGGTGGCAAACCGTAACCAATGAAAGAAAGAGTTGTTTCAATACCAATATTGCCAGCAATTGTTAATACAACATCGATAATTAACATTGAAGTAATATTTGGTAAGACTTCTCGAAACATAATTTTCAAATCTGATGAACCTGAAGTTTTGGAAGCTAAAACATAGTCTCGATCACGCTGTGATAGAACAAATGCCCGGAAATATCTAGCAGTACTTGTCCAACCAAACATCGAAATTATCCAAACTAAACTTAAAGGACTGTAATTTGGAATAACAGTAACCAACACAATCTCAATTGGCATTCTTGGTAAGACTTGGATAAAGTCAACAATTCTCATGATGATTGCATCGATATAGCCACCATAGTAGCCAGATACTAGCCCAACAATTAGTCCGACTATTTCACAAATTGCTGTAACACCTAAACCAATTAAAATTGAGTTTCGCCCACCCATGATTAAGAGGTTAAAAATATCACGTCCACCATCATCGGTACCTAAAATATGACCATTGACGCCCCAACCATAATAGGCATCAATAATATTTGCTTCTGTAACCTTACCTGCATTTAAGAATAATGATCCTCCAAAGGTAAATAGTAAAATCAAAACAATTATGATAAAAGCAGTTAAAGCAACTTTATCTCTTACAATTTCTCGTACAACTACTTTAAAGGTTGATTCAGGAGAAGATACTTTAGACTTTTTGGCTTCTGTTGTTGAAGTAGTTCCTTTTTTTTCAGACATTTCTCTTCCTCCTTACTTAATTCTGATTCTTGGGTCAACAATACTCATAATAATATCTGATAATAAATTACCTAGTAAAGTTAAAGTCCCAAAGATTAAAATCAGTGCCGTTAGCGTAGTGTAATCACGTTGACCAATTGAGTCTAAGAATAATTTACCCATGCCTGGATAACTAAAGACCATTTCAACAACCATTGAACCACTGAGTAACCCAGTAATTACCGTACCAAATGAAGATGCAATTGGCAGTAATGAATTACGTAAAATATGCTTGTTAAATACCACATTTTCCGGTACCCCTTTACTATGGGCTGTACGAACATAGTCTTCGACTTTATTATCAACAATTCCGGTTCTTAAATATTGCACAATTGTAGTTGTAGTTATTACAGCAGTTAAAATAGCTGGTAATAAAATATGATAAATTTGACTTCCTAATGTGCCCCAGAATCCAGATGCATTAGGGGAAACAGATCCACTAATTGGGAACCACCCAAGTGTAAAAGCAAATAACCAAATTCCTAAAATAAAGAAAACAAATGCTGGAACAGCAAAGGTAACATAATTAAAAATTTGAACTGCTTGGTCTTGCCACTCATCTTGATGACGTCCAGCAACAACACCTAAAGGTATCGAGATAGCATAAGTAATAATTGTCGTTAATAGAGATAACCAAAATGTATTTATAGCACGATCAGCAATCAAAGAAGTTACAGGAACATGCTGGATATAACTAGTACCTAAATCACCTTTAAAGACATTGCCCACCCAACGAGCATATTGGACCGGTGCTGGATCATTCAATCCAGCTGCTTGCTTCAAAGCGGCTATTTGCTTAGGATCCGTATTTGGATTAATTTGCCCACTAAATGGATCTCCAGGCATCATTTTAGCTAAGAAGAAAACCAAAATACTCAAAATAATTAATTGTGGGATCATGATTAATATACGTCTTAAGACTGTTTTCCACATTATTAGTCGCGCCCCTTTTCCTTAAGCTCTTCTTGTTCAACCTCATCCTTTGGAAGTGCTACCCAATGATCACCTGAAACTTGTTGTAGCGGAAATACTCTTCCAGACTTGTCATACCATTTGCCCTGATCATTTCGAAATTCCTGTTCGACTTCCTGACGATGCTTTTTATTTTCTTCTCGATGTTCAACATCAACAACAGGAATAGCAGACAATAGCCGTTTAGTATAAATATGCATTGGATGCTTATAAATATCTTTTCGACTTCCAATTTCAACCAAACGACCTCTGTGCATGATTGCTAGATTTTCTGACATATGCTTGACAACACCTAGATCATGAGAAATAAATAAATAAGCTATATTATACTGTTGCTGAATATGCTTCATGAAATTCAAAACTTGAGCTTGAACAGATAAATCCAAAGCACTAGTTGGCTCATCTGCAACAATTAATCTTGGCTTTGTAGCAACTGCACGAGCAACACCAATTCTCTGCCTTTGACCTCCTGAAAATTCATGTGGAAACTTATATATTGCATCACTAGGCATCCCCACAATATCAAGCAATTCTTGAACTCGATCACGTTCTTGATCAGTAGTTAGATTCTCAAAATTGCGAATTGGTTCAGCGATAATATCTTCTATTCTCTTTCGTGGATTCAAACTAGACATTGAATCTTGAAAAATCATTTGGACATCTTTATTATAATTTAGTCTGCGTCTATTTTTAGCCTTAGTAATATCAACGCCCTTATAAATAATTTGCCCACTGGTAACTTGCTCAACACCAACAATTGCTTTACCGGTTGTGGATTTTCCTGAACCTGATTCGCCAATTAAGCCGTATGTTTCACCTTCATTAATTGTAATGCTAACATCATCAACAGCCCGCACATAATCCGTAATCCGATTCCAAAAACCGGATCTAATTGGATAGTGGACCTTTAAATTTTTTACTTGAATAATTTCTTTAGCCATAATTTAATCCCCACTTACCTTATCTTGAAAGTGGAACGTCTTCCAGCAAGTACATCTTACCCAATGATTAGGTTCAACTTCATGCATTACAGGCTCTTTTTCATGAGCACTTTCAGGAATCCACGGAATTCTTGCAGCAAAGCGATCACCTTCATGTGGCATATTTTGCAATGATGGAACCGTTCCTTGAATAACATGCAAATCCTCTTCTTCATCTTCAGATTGTGGCATTGAATTCAAAAGCGAACGAGTATACGGGTGAAGTGGATGCTCAAAAATCGTTTTTACATCAGCTTTTTCAACGATTTGACCTGCATACATTACAGCAACTTGATCAGCGGTTTCAGCAACAACCCCCAAGTCATGAGTAATTAATATAATTCCCGAATGTGATTGTCTCTGAATATCTTCAAGTAAATCTAAAATTTGAGCTTGAATGGTAACATCCAAAGCAGTAGTTGGTTCATCAGCAATAATTATTTCAGGTTTGCAGGCAATAGCCATCGCAATCACGATTCTTTGGCGTAACCCACCTGAAAGTTCAAACGGATACATGGCATATGTTTCTTCAGGTTTAGGCATCCCAACCTGATTAAATAATTCAATTACACGGGAATGACGCTCTTTTTCATTCATATCAGTATGGTAATAAAGTGTTTCCGCAACTTGATCACCCACGCGCATTAATGGATTTAAACTTGCAAGTGGATCTTGAAAAATCATCCCAATCTTATTACCACGAATCTTATCGAATAAGGCCTCATTTAACCCTACTAGATTTAATTCATTGTATAAAATATCACCGGTTACTTTCGTATTTTTGTGATCATAAAGACCAATAATACTTGCAGCAATTGTACTCTTACCACACCCAGACTCACCAACAACTGATAAAATTTCATCACGCTTCAATGTGATATTGATATCATCCGCAGCATCATAAAATTTTCCTTGTAAACGGTATGCAGTATGCAAATGCTGGATATCTAGCAAGAGATCACTTTGTTTTTCCAAAGGTCATTTCCCCTCTCAATCTTCAACGAATTTATTAAAGATAATTAATAAATTTATTTAATTTCTAATTATATACATTAAATCGCTTAGATGCAAATTTCATAGCGATTTTCTATAAATTATTTTTGATGCGCTAAGATATAACTCACTGCATCACCAACCGTTTTGATTTTTTCGGCATCTTCATCAGGAATCTCGGCGCCAAATTCATCTTCTAGTTGCAAAATAAATTCAACTAAATCAATGGAATCAGCGTCCAAATCACTAGTAAAATTAGTGTTTTTGGTTATTTCATCCTTATTTACCTCAAAATTATCTGCTAAAATATCACGTATTTTTGAAAAAATTTCATTTTCAGTCATTATAGTTCTCCTTTATAAGTTATTTATGATGAGTAAATTCT
Source organism: Lactobacillus sp. ESL0246 (assembly GCF_003692965.1). Lineage (GTDB taxonomy): Bacteria > Bacillota > Bacilli > Lactobacillales > Lactobacillaceae > Lactobacillus. The sequence continues at coordinate 202,192 of NZ_REHC01000008.1, forward strand.
GCCTTAAAATCAGCAATGATTTTTTCAGACAAGATTTTGTCAACTTGCTTAATTGTATAATAGATTGCCCTTTTGCCTGAACGACCATGTGTTTTAACTATTGGGGCATTTACTCCTAACAAAACTGCACCACCGTACTTATCGACATCAAATTTTGACACTAACTTTTTAAGTGCACCTTTAATTAATCCAGCTCCCAGCTTAACAAAAAAGCCGTTATTAAGTAAGCTATCCTTCAATAAATGTATTAAAACACTTGCTGTCCCCTCAATGTTTTTTAATACAGCATTACCAGTAAAACCATCTGTGGCGACAATATCAGCCTTACCATCAAGTAACTCATTTCCTTCAATATTACCAATAAAATTGAGTTGACTATCAAGTAACAATTTATAGGCTTTTTGATGTAGTTCGTCTCCTTTATCGCTTTCAGCTCCATTATTTAACAATGCCACTTTAGGATTTTTAATTCCCCTGACCTTTTCTGCATAATATGAAGCCATTTTAGCCCAATCCAATATATATTCAGGCTTGGATTTAGCATTAGCGCCAACATCAATCATATTGAAGCCATTATCTGAATTTTTAACAGGTAAAGTAGGCATCAATCCTGGCCGAGCTACGCCACTAATTCGACCAATAATAAAAATACCACATGCTAAAATCGCGCCTGTATTGCTTAATGAAAGCAAAGCGTCTGCTTTACCCTGCTTCACGTATTGCGCTGCAACAACTAGTGAAGAATCTTTTTTGGCTCGAATTGCCTTAACAGGCTCATCTTCATCATTAATGACTTGTGTTGTCGCAACAATTTCAACTCGATCGGTATCATTACCGACTAAGTTCTTTATTTTGTTTAGATCACCAAATAAAATAAATTTGGTTTGCGTTAATTCGGCTTTTGCTTGCAAAACGGCTTGGACAATTGCCTTCGGAGCATTTTCGCCGCCCATTGCATCTATTGCAATTGTTCTCATTTATTACCACAATCTTTCCTATGTTCGTTCATGCTGTATTTCTTTATATTTTAGCACTTGCTTTAAAGTCTTATGTGCCGGCTCTTTTAGTTTGGGATCTTCTTTTATTAAGTCAAATGCTACCTGGTGTGCAACTGCTAGTGTTTCATAATTATTTATTACATTTCCAACCTGAAATTCTGGCAGCCCAGACTGTGCCTTACCAAACAAATCACCTTCACCACGTAATTTCAGATCTTCTTTAGCTAGCTTGAAGCCATCAGTTGTTCCAGCGACCGCTCTCATTCTTGCTTTCCCAGCTTCAGTTTTAGGATCAGCTAAAAACACACAATAGCTTTGGGTGTTGCCTCGCCCAATTCTACCACGCAATTGATGCAGCTGACTAATACCAAAACGGTCAGCATTATAAATAATCATCATGTTGGCATTAGCTACATCAACACCCACTTCAATAACACTTGTTGCAACCAGAATATCAATTTGACCATCTGCAAAATCCGTCATTATCTCATCTTTTTTGGCTCCCGACATCTGTCCATGAAGTAAAACAACTTTTTGTTTAGGAAAATCATGACATAATTTCACCCAAAGTTCTTCAGCGTTTTTTAAATCAAGAGCCTCAGATTCGGTAATTAAAGGAGTTACAGCATAGATTTGATATCCTTGTGCCAGTTGTTGCTGCATTAATTGATAAACTTGAGCCATTTGACCAGTTGTTTTCCAAGTAGAAATAATTTGCTTGCGTCCAGCTGGTAAGTGATGAATTTCCGAGATTGTTGTTTCTCCATAAACAGTCAAAGCTAGAGTTCGGGGGATTGGTGTTGCAGTCATCGTCAAAATGTCGGGCACACACCCTTTATTGCTTAATGCCTGCCTTTGACTTACACCAAAACGGTGCTGTTCATCAATAATTACAATTCCCAAATTTTTAAAGATTACCTTGGGCTGAATCAATGCGTGAGTACCAATAACCACATTAATGGTACCGTCAATTAACTCTCGATAAATTTCACGTCTTTCTAAAGCTTTGGTTGATCCAGTCAGAAGTGCTACTCTAACGCCTAACGGGTTCAATAGTTCCTCAACCTTTTTAAAATGTTGCGTAGCCAAAATCTCTGTAGGAACCATTAGCGCAGCTTGAAAGCCAGCTGTTACTGCAGCAAAAAGCACATAAATTGCCACAATTGTTTTTCCGGATCCAACATCCCCTTGTAAAAGTCTATTCATTTGCTTTTCAGAATGAATATCAGCGTAGATTTCATTGATAACTTTCTTTTGATCATCCGATAATTCAAAGGGCAACTCCTTAGTCAACTTAGCAATTTCAACCAAATCATATTGTTTGGCAATACCCTTAGTTTGATTACCGTATTCACTTAACTGAGCAAGTTCCGTCTGAAACAAGAAAAACTCTCTAAAAATCGCACTTCTTTTGGCCAATTCAGCTTCATAAGAATTATGAGGATGGTGCATTTGTATAATGATTTCTTGCTCAGTGAGCAAGCGATATTTCTGCCGTATTTCTTGAGGTACAATATCTTCTATGTCTGATAAGTAATCATTTAAAGCCAGATTAATTAATTCAACTAACTTTTTTTGTCTTATATTTCGGTTAACTGAATAAATCGGGGCCATCCCACTATCATTTTCTTTAGCAGCTACAAATTTAAAACCCGAAAGACTTTGTCTAGCAGCATTATACTTACCATAAACAGCAATTTCCTTGCCAATCACAATTCTATCTTTTAACCAGGGCTGATTAAAAAAATTGACCATGATAACTTCATGGTCAATTTGCATCTTAAAGCTGAGACGATTTTTTTTGGAACCAAAACGGCTAATAAAGGCTTCAGTTGCAACAATTCCTTTCAACATTACCTTTTGACCATCCATGATCTGATCAAGAGGAATCGTCTGAAGCTCATCGTAGCGAAAAGGAAAATAGAAAAGTAAATCATAAATGCTGTAAATGCCGAGACTTCCTAATGCTGCGGCAGTTTTTATTCCTACTCCCTTTAAATTTGTTACAGGGGCAAATACCTTTTCCGTATTCATTTTCTATTCAACAGAAATCAAGAAATTATAAACTGGTTGACCGCCATTATGAACTTCGAACTCAAGGTCATCATGCTTTTCTTCTAGTGCACTGACAATCTGTTGAGCTTGTTGCTGATTAGAATCACGACCGAACATAATTGTGATAATTTCTGAATCTTCATCTAGCATTTTTTCAATCATTGTCGTAGTTGACTTAATTAAATCAGTTGTAGCAACTTGAATCTCACCATCAATAATGCCAAGATAGTCATCCTTATGAATATCAATATCATTAATTGATGTGTCACGATTGGCTTGCGTAACTTCACCTGAAACCACTGTTTCAAGCGCATTAGACATATTTTGGATATTGGCTTCAAGACTATCATCGGGATCAAATGATAACATTGCCGTTAACCCTTGTGATATTGTTTTCGATGGAACAATACCAACTGGAATATCACTAACTTCACCAGCCTGTTTAGCGGCCATTACAATGTTACCGTTATTAGGTAACACAATCGCTTGCTTAGCTCCTGATTTCTTAATGGCATCAATGATATCTTGAGTTGACGGATTCATCGTTTGACCGCCAGAGATAATCCTATTCACGCCTTCACTTTCGAATAATTTGCGAATACCATTTCCAGAAGCAACTGCAATCACAGCAAAATCAACACTTTCTTGATTTTCTTCATTGTTATTAACAATTGTTTCATGCTGAATCCGCATATTATCTATTTTTATCTTACCTAGTTGACCAAATTGGCTACCATAAGTGAAAATTTCACCTGGATGTTCAGTATGAATATGAACCTTGGCAACTTCATTATCTGAAACAGCTAATAAGGAGTCGCCTAGTTCAGAAAGATGAGCCCGAAATTCTTCAAGATTGAAGGTCTTTTTATCAGGAATATCGGCAGTTAAATCTACCATTATCTCTGTACAATATCCATGATCAATGTCTTGAGTTGATAACTGACTTTGTACTGATTGATGATGCATGGCATTAATCATTTCATCCATTTCGCCTTCATCTGGTTGATAGCGATCAGCAAAGCTTTCTCCTAATAGTCCTTCTAAAAAGCCTTCATAGATAAATAATAATCCTTGTCCACCCGAGTCAACCACACCCACTTGTTTAAGCACTGGCAATAAATCTGGGGTTGTTTTAAGGGCTCTTTTTGCCCCTTCAACTATGGCCTTCATCACTTCTTCGATATCATCAGTTTCATTAGCTTTATTTGCACCTTCTTGAGCAGCAATTCTAGCAACTGTCAGAATAGTACCTTCAACCGGTTTCATCACTGCCTTATATGCTGTTGCAACTCCATTTGAAAAAGCATTTGCTAGTTCTTGGGCATTTAGAGTATTCATGCCCTGTGTGGCTTTATACACGCCTCTAAATAATTGTGAAGAAATAACACCACTATTACCACGTGCACCCATTAGCATTCCCTTTGCAAGACTTTCAGTTAAATCTCCAACCTTTGAGCTAGGATTCTCACTAACTGCCCTGGCGCCACTTTCAATAGTCAAATTCATATTTGTTCCGGTATCACCATCTGGAACGGGAAAGACGTTCAAAGAGTTGATAAACTCCGCATTTCGACCTAAACGATGAGTGGCCACTCGAACCATATCTCTAAATTTTTTGCTATCTATTTCCTTTAAAACCAATATTCTAAACCTCCGCTTGAGCTATTCGTCAAGCAATTTAACACTCTGAACGATGACATTGACAGCTTGTGTGTCAATCCCCAGTTGATTTTTCAAATTAAATTTAACACTATCCTGTACATTACGGCTAACTTCTGAAATCTTTAAACCGTAACCTACGATAATATAGACATCAATTGTAATCTTATTATCATCTGATTTGACTACAACACCACGCTTATAATTTGCGCGATTCAGAATTCCATCGAATCCATCACGAATAGCATTCTTTGATGCCATTCCAACAACGCCGTAATTGGATGTAGCTGCGCTACCAACGACAATAGCAATTACCCCGTTTGAAATATCAATCAAACCATTTTTTGTTTTGATTTTAACAGCCATCTTTATCCTCCATATCATTGTTCTCGATATTATGAATCTATTTTATCATAGTAATCAAATATTAAGTCAAAATTCCATTTACAAAAAATAGTTTTGCGGTTGCAATGATTTTTAAATTATGCTATCTTTATTTAGTATGAAAACACAATAAAGGAGGTTTAGCAAATGGCAAAAGATTATATAACTGGTAAAAAGACCACTTTTGGTAATACACGTTCACACGCTTTGAATTCATCACGTCGTGCGTGGAAGCCAAACCTTCAAAAAGTTCGTATTCTTGTTGATGGTAAACCAAAACGTGTATGGGTTTCAACTAAGACTTTAAAATCTGGTAAAGTTACCCGTGCCTAATTGCAAACAAAAAGCTGACAGAATTTTTTCTGTCAGCTTTTTGTTTTATCTAAAATCAAAATTTTGATAGCGATCAACATCTTTTGACTGTATAACTGCTACCGTACCCGTTGTAAATGATAATTTGAAATAATCTTTTTCTGATAAAAATTCATTAGAACTTAGTGAAACTGGTATTTTTGTAGAATAACTTTGCAAATCGTATTTAGCTCCAACAATGCTTAAATCCTGCACTACGGTTAGTGGAACTACTCCAAAATATGTATAATCTTTCTTTTTTCGGATTATATGTGTACCAGAATTATAAAATTTAAAAGAATTTTGTAAATCCAAAAACTCAATTTTTTCCGCGTACCCGTTAAATTCCGGCTTCAACAGCATAAATAAATTAGTCAAAAAATGGTCAAGTCGACCACCTGTTGCCCCAATTGCAGTTAAATGGTCAAGATGATAATTTTCAAACGCATATCTAAGCATTAACTCGGTATCGGTCAAATCTTTTTCCGGGACTGAATAACGAATGTCAGCTACATTTTTTTGAATCTTGGCTAATTCAAATTTTTGTAACGAATCAAAATCACCAACTGCTAAATCAGGAACAAACCCCAGCTCTTCCAATAACAAGCTACCACGATCAACCCCAATTAATAATCCAGCCATTTGTTGAACAGCTACAATTTGTTTTTTAATATCGCAGGGCCATTGAGCTTTTGGAGCCCCTAAAAGTGCAAGTCCTTTCATCGTAAAACACCATTTAGTTCATTAATTTGTCCAGCAATATTATTTTGACAAAAGATATACGAACCAGCAACAAAAATACTTGCACCAGCTTTTCGAGCAATCTTGGCTGTTTCAGCATTGATTCCACCATCAACTTCAACTGGAATTTTATTTTGCAACAAATTAACTGCTTGATTAATTCTTTGAGTTGATTCCGGGATAAACTTTTGTCCTCCAAAACCAGGATAAACCGTCATTAACAATACCTGATCAAGCATAGACATATACTTAGTCAGAACTTCAATTGGAGTATCTGGATTGAGTACCATTCCAGTCTTAACTTGGTGGTGTTTCAAGTAATCTAACCAGTAATTGAGCTTATCCTCAGGCATAGATTCATAATGAAGAAGCATCACATCCGCTCCCTCTTTAACAAATGCTGGTACCATATCATCTGGATTATTACTCATCAAATGTACTTCTGCTTCAAGTTGTGGGAAGTCACGTTTGAAATCTGCTACCAATTGCGGGCCAAAAGACAGATTAGGTACAAAATGACCATCCATAATATCAATATGAAAACGGGTAATTCCAGCTTCCGCAGCTATTTTAATACTTTCACTTAATTTCAAATTATCAATATTTAAAATTGAAGGTGCAATTAACATATCTTTCCTCACTTCAAATACTCAGGAAGACGGCCATTAGCAATTTCTGCTCTCATAAGGAGATAATCATCATACCGACTCCGTTTGATTTTTTCATTTTCAACTAAACACTTGACCGCACACTGTGGTTCTTTAAGATGCTGGCAACCACGAAATTTGCAATGTACACTAGCTTTTTTGAATTCAACTAAATATTCACACAACTCATTTATTTTAATTGGAGTAAGATCAATAGCAGAAAAGCCAGGAGTGTCGGCCAAAAAACCTTGACCTAATTGAAATAACTGCACAGTTCTAGTCGTGTGTTTACCTCGATTTAAGCTAGTGGAAATAGCTTGGGTCGCTTGATTCAAATCTTGTCTTAAATGATTAATCAGGGTTGATTTACCAGCTCCTGATTGTCCTGCTAAAGTCCAAACCTGACCATTAGCAATCATTGTTGATAATTCATTAGCTAATTTTTGCCAGTTATCAAAAATTGGATACCCAATTTTTTCGTAATATACTAAATCTTGCCTTATTTTTTCTAATTGAACGTTTGAAGCGATATCAGTTTTCGATAAATAGATACTTACAGCTACATTTTGCCAAGAAAAAAAGGTTAAGAAACGATCTAACAACTGCAATGAAAAGTCCGGTTCAACCGCCGAAATAACTAATAAAACGTGGTCAACATTTGCTACTGCCGGTCTCCCAATTAAATTAGATCTTGGTAAGACTTCCACTAAATAGTTAGTTCCTTGTTCATCGAGTTGAATGCGAACATGATCCCCAACTGTAGGCTTTAATTTGTTCTTTCGAAAAACCCCGCGAGCCCTAGTTCTAACAACGCCACTAACGGTTTTGACATCATAAAATCCAGCAATTAAGCCAATTACAATTCCCTCAGTTTGCTTTATCATTGCTTGACCTTCTCATTTAATATTATTTGTCCATCACGAACGACTCTTAAAGCACCAGCACCTTGCTTAAGCAAAAATGGAATTGAAAAGTTTACGTCGCGCTTAATGTACAAATCACGATAAATATTATTCAGAGAATGATTGTCATCAGAAATATATATTTGAATATGATTACCACGACTTTCTGTATCCTCATCATTTTTTTCATACGTAACGGTAAACGTTTTAATTGCAGTAGAATCTTTTTCCTTTTTTGGTCCTTCAGAAACACTTACCGTAATCGTACTACCATGAGAAACTTCAGTATCGGATGCAGGACTCATTGATATGACCATTCCTTTTTTAACTTTGCTAGAGTAAGTTGGATTTACTTGCAAGGTCAAGCCATGGCGATGTGCAAATTTCTGAGCAGTTTTAAGTGACTTATTACGTAAGTCTGGTAATTTGACAGAATCATTTTTAAAGCGATCATCATTTCCTTTAGAAACACTCAGCGTAATTGTTGTTTGTGCTGGCTTGACTTCGACATCCGCAGCAATGCTTTGAGAGATAACTGCTCCAAATGGGACATTAGAAGAATACTGATTTTCGCGAATAACCTCAAATCCTAATTTTTCCAATTTAACTACTGCACTCTGGTAATCTTCACCCGTTACATCGGGAACTTTAACCATTCCTGCTCCGTCAGAAATATAAAGGTCAATAAATCGTCCCCGTTTAATATTGCGTCCTGCTCCAGGAGAGCTTTTAATTACCTTTCCTTGAGCAATATTATCCGAACTCTTATGCTTAATTCGACCAACTTTGAGACCAACATTTTCTAACTTATCACGCGCACTTTGTTCAGTTAAATTAGTGACATCTGGAATGCGAACTTCATGATTATTTCTACCAGATAGAACAAAAGCCATCAAAAAAATGACTAAGATAGCGGCAACACCAACAAACAGCCACCACCATTTATATTTACGTAAATTTTGAAAAAAAGCTGTTCTTTTAACTTGATCATCATTTCCAGAATGTGAAATTGCATTCACCTTTTTTTCTGAACTATCCTTAGGTATTTTTGCCGGCTTGAAATTGGGTAAAACAATGGTTTCATCATTATTAATTCCTCGTCCATCTGCATATGCCGGCTCATTAGCACGTTCAGGATTTAAGCTTGTATCCAAGTCACTCTGCATTTCATGTACTGAAGCATACCGATTTCTTGGATCCTTGGCTGTTGCTTTTAAGACAACATTTTCTAAAGACTGAGGAACCTGATCATCCTTCTCTTTAATAGACGGGATTGCTTCTTGGGCATGCTTAAGCGCAATCGCAACTGCTGAATCACCATTGAATGGAACAGAACCTGTGATTAATTCATATAAAATTATACCAAGTGAATAAATATCTGACTGTTTAGTAACAAGTCCACCCCGAGTTTGTTCTGGTGACATATAATGAACCGAACCAACTGCGGAATTAGTTTGTGTAACTGAATTCTGATTTAATGCTACTGCAATACCAAAATCAGCAATTTTAATATTGCCACGCTTATCCATCAAAATATTTTGTGGCTTTAAATCACGATGAATCACATTGTGCTTATGTGCTAACTCCATTGCACTTAATATTTGGTCCATTATACGGATAACATCATGTAAATCTAACGGGGCATTAAGTCTAATATAGTCTTTTAAATCTGGGCCATCAACATATTCCATAACCATATACGGCAACCCTTGATCAGTACCAACATCTAATACCATCACTATATTAGGATGGCTAAGTTCACTGGTTGCTAATGCTTCACGTTGAAATCGGGCTAATGTTTGCGGTTCTTTTTGTAAATCAAGCCGTAAGATTTTAACGGCAACTTTACGTTGCAAGATAATATCTTCAGCTAGATAAACATTGGCCATACCACCTTCACCTAGTGTATCTATAATGCGATAGCGATCGCCTAATAAATAGCCCCTATCAATCACCGCTCATCACCACCTTCTTTTAGAATCAAGCAGACCGTAATATTGTCACCACCACCCAAGCGATTAGCTTCATTAATCAATTTATGACAACGTTGTTTAAGAGATAAACCACGTGTCGCCAAAATTTGTTGTATTTGTGGGTCACTTAGTGAATTAGTTAATCCGTCAGTACATAGCAGAATAAGATCATTTTCCTTCAGCTCAATTTGCCGAAATTCAGGATCAATGGTGCTGGAGACACCTAATGACTGAGTAATAATATTCTTTTGGGGATGATTTTGAGCTTGTTGCTTAGTAATTTGCCCCATTTTAATAAGCTCATTAACTAAAGAATGGTCTTCTACTAGTTGAATGAATTTTCCCTCAGTATACTCATATGCACGTGAATCACCTAAATGTGCAATCAGAGCTTCTTGAGCAAATACAATTGCTAAAACTATGGTTGTGCCCATTCCATTTAAATCAGGAAAACGGTCAGCAGTTTTTAAAATTGTTTCATTTTCAACACTTAATTGAACGTCTAGCCATTTATGTGCACTTTCACAATCAGTAAAATCAGTCATACTAAAATTATGGCCCAAATGACTAACAGCCATTGTTGACGCAACGTCACCACCTTGATGGCCACCCATTCCGTCGCATACTGTTGCCATTGTTACTCCATTTTTATTTTTATAAACCTGGACAAAATCTTGATTGCTTTCTCGTATCCTACCGATACTTGAAGCAAAAGCTGTTTTTATCAAAACCTTAACCTCGTACTACAAATTTAGAAATAAAGAATCCGTCACTATGATAACTATCTGGCATAATTTTAAGCATCCCTGTTGGTACAGTGATTTTACCAGTTTTAAATGGCTTCAATTCAAATTCAGGATGCTTTTCTAAAAAAATATTGACCACATCTTCATCTTCTTCTTGAGCAATTGAGCATGTAGAATAAATCAGTTCTCCATTTACCCGCAGTAATGAACTAACATGCTCAAGAATCGCTAATTGGATTTTTTGTAAATTAGTTAAATCAGATAAACTCTTGTTGTAGCGAATCTCAGGTTTACGCCTAAGAAGACCCAAACCTGAACATGGCGCATCTACTAAAATTTTATCAAATTGACCTTTTTCAAATAAATGGTCAGCTTGGCGCGCATCCAGTGCTTTTGTATTAATGAGCTTTTTAACGCCCATCCTAGAACAGTTTTGTTCAACTAAGTTTAGTTTTTTTTGATGTATATCTAATGCCATTACATTTCCTAAAGGAATTTGCTCAGCAATCTGTTCCGTTTTACCACCTGGGGCACTACAAGCATCTAAAACCTGTTCATTTCCATCAAAATCAAAGGCATTTACCGCCAAGCTAGCAGCTTCATCTTGAATTGTCAATAAACCATTTTGAAAAAGTTTCGTTGAACTAATTCCACCATGATTTAAAATCAATTCATCACTAGTTAATTCAGATTCCTGATAAGAAAAACCTAAATTAATTAATTCTTTTTTTACATCGTTTACATTTGCTAAGCGTGAAATACGAACAGTATTTTTAGCTGGTTCATTAATACTTGCAAGCACTTTTGATACTCTTTTGCTCCCCCAATGATCAATTAAATATTGAACTAACCATTCTGGCGTGCTCTCTTTTATACTCAGATAAGTTACTTTATCAGTGGTTTTAGGTAAAATCGGTCCACGACGAATAAGTGAACGTAAAACGCCGTTAACAACTTTAAAACCTGTAGAATGCAAACGACCAAATTCTTTCGCTAAAATATTTGCTTCATTCAAAACAGCCCTATTAGGTACTTTATCCAAAAACAAGATTTGATATGCCGACATCAACAGCAAGGGCTCAATATACCCTTCCTTTAATTTGGTTTTAATTAAGTCTTGAAGCTGAAACTTTAAGTAAATTTTGTATTGAATTGTTCCATAAACCAACCTTGTAGCAAATTTACAATCAGTTTGTGATAAATCTGCTCTTTTTAAAGCATTATTTAAACTAAGATTAGAATAAGAATTATTGCGAAAAACACGCATCAGTGTATCTAAAGCAACAGCACGAGCACTTTTAATTGTCAACAATTTTTTCTCCCACTTTAAATTTACTGCCTTGACCATTAAGAAAATTTTTTATTTCTAATGTTTTTTTGCCTGCTGGTTGCACCTCTAATAAATCTAAAACAGTGCCTTGAGCAAAACTAATCGCAAAACGATCTGCACTGGCAACTAAACTACCTGCCGGTAATGTGGTCTTTTCTGAGCTAACTTTTGCGCGCCATACCTTAATTCGCTTTCCCTTTACCAATAAATAAGCACCAGGAGCAGGGTTTAAGGCTCTAATTAAATTATTTGCCTCTTTTGCAGTCATTTTTAATCTAATTTGTTCCTGAGTTTTACTAATGTTAGGTGAAAACACAACTTTAGATTGATCTTGTGCGACTTTAGCCTGTGGATCTGCAATTATTTTGGGCAAAGTTTCTAATAGTAAGTCACGACCAATAATTGCTAATTTATCAAATAGACTTCCCGTAGTATCATCAGGTTCAATATTAATCGCTTTTTGGGCATAAATATCTCCGGCATCCATTTGCTTTACCATTTCCATAATAGTAATGCCGGTTTCGGCTTCTCCGTTAATCAGTGAATATTGAATTGGAGCCCCACCACGATACTTCGGTAGTAGTGATCCGTGTACATTTACTGCTGCTATTTTGACAGATTTTAAAAACTTAGTTGGTAGAAATTGACCATATGCGGCAGTTACAATTAAATCTGCATGCAAATCAATTAATTCGAGTAATTCAGAAGATACAGACAACTTTACTGGTTGGACAATCGGCAAGTTCAGCTTTTCTGCTGCTATTTTGACAGGCGTCTTAGTAATCTTCTGTTTTCTGCCAACTTTTTTATCTGGCTGAGTCACTACTGCTTTAATTTCATAATTGGATTCGACTAGTCCCTTTAAAATTGGTACTGCAAAGTTAGGTGTTCCCATAAATATTACTGATGTCATTAAACATATCCCCTTTACATAATTCGTTCTGGCTCATTATCAATATAAATACTCAAGCCATATTTCTTTGCCTTCTGTGCAGAATCTTGAATTTGATGCAATAATTGATTTAGATTCTCTTCTTTTTTATATTTTACCAGTATTTGATAATAAAATTTGTTTTTTAAACGAGAAATTGCACTTGGTGTCGGGCCCAAAATAATTGTCGTTTGTTTTAATTGTTGTTGAAGATAATTCTTAATTTTAAATGCTGCACGAGCTGCATTCTGCTCTTTTTTTGCAGCTACTGAAATTAAAACAGTATAAAAATATGGTGGATAATTTCCAGCATGACGAACACGCATTTCATAAACATAAAAGCGTTCATAATCCTGTGTTTGAGCAAATTTTATCGCATAATGATCAGGATTAAAAGTTTGAATAATTACCTCACCCTTTTTCTTGGCTCTACCTGCTCTACCAGAAACTTGAGTTAGCAATTCAAATGTTCGTTCAGAAGCATTATAATCTGGAAGCCACAAACCAGTATCAGCGTTCACCACACCTACAAGCGTTACATTAGGAAAGTCTAACCCCTTGGCAATCATTTGTGTTCCTAATAATACATCGGCTTGATAATTTGCAAAATCGTCAAGGATCCTCTTAAATTCACCTTTACGTCTAGTTGTATCGACGTCCATCCGTAAGATTCGAATATTGGGTATCAAATCCTGCAATTCTTGCATTACTTTTTGTGTCCCTGTTCCTAGAAAACGAATTTGCTGGCTCTGACACTTAGGACATCTCTTCGGTATTGTGGTTGTGAATCCACAGTAATGGCACTGCATTTGTTGGACATCTTTATGCATGGTTAAAGAAAGATCACAGTTAGGACATTCCATCACATAACCACATTCACGACATAACATGAAATTTGCATAGCCACGCCTATTGAGCATTAAAATTACTTGTTCTTTTTTGGCTAAGCGCTCTTTAATAGCTAACAATAATTGTTCACTTACATCAAATTGGTTTCCAGCAAAATTTGCATCTTTTAAATCAATTAATTTAACTTCAGGCAACTTTTGCTTATTAGCTCTTTGAGAGAGCTTAAGCAGTTGGTAAACTCCCTTTTGTGCTCTTGCGCGACTCATTAACGATGGTGTTGCACTTCCTAATATCAGCGGACAAGAATTATATTGACTACGCCACCTGGCCACATCGCGTGCATGATAACGAGGATTATCTTCCTGCTTATATGATGCTTCATGCTCTTCATCGATTACAATCAGTCCGATATTTGTTAAGGGTGCAAAAACAGCACTGCGGGCACCAACTACTACGCGAACCTCCCCACGACGAATTCTACGCCATTCATCATATAATTCACCTTCTGATAATCCACTATGTAAAACTGCAACTTGCTGACCAAAGCGAGACTTAACTTGCGCGACCATTTGAGGAGTTAAAGAAATTTCAGGCACTAACATCAATGCATTTTTATCAATTAACAAAGTTTGACTAATCGCTTGTAAATAGACCTCTGTTTTTCCACTACCAGTAACGCCTTCAAGCAAAAACGTTTGTGGAGTACAATTTTGAATTGCATTAGAAATTTGATTCAAAGCAGCTGCTTGTTCATCATTTAAAATAATTTTAGAAGAATGAGCAGATTGTTTATAGTCAACTAATGGATCACGATAAATTTCAGTTGTTTCTTTTTTTAACCACCCTTTGGCAACAGCACTAGTCAGTGTGGCAGTCTTAATTCCCGTATCTTTTTCAATAACTGATTGCATCTTAGGAAAAGCGGAATAATTTGTAATTAAATATTGCAGTAACTGCTTTTGTTTTACCGCATTTTGCCTAAGCGATTCATAAACTTGTAAATATTTATCTTTAGTTAATTCTAAGGAATATAAATTTTCCTTTTTAGTTTTTGCTTGATTTTCAACAATGTATTCAATTTTGGCATCTTGCTTTTTTATTAACTGGTGTATATAGGCAACCTCATGACTAGACTTAATTTGATTTAAGTCAACTATTTTTCCTTTAAAAAAAGGATCTTTTTTCGCCTGATCCGAAATTGGAATTAGAATTTTACGATAATTGGCACGCATGACTCTAGGGAGCATTGTTTTTAAAATTGAAATCCGATAAGAAAAAATTTCATTAGCTAGTGTTTTCGATAATGAAACTAATTCTGGTGTTAAAGGAGGCAACTCATCAACCACTAGTAATAAGTCCTTAAGTTTTCCTTGAAAATTACTTGTCTTACTGAGTCCTATAACAAAGCCCTGTAATTTTCGAGAACCAAATGGAACAAAAACTCGTGACCCAATTGCCACATCGATTAATTCATCGGGAACATGGTATTCAAAAATGCGATCTGTCTGTTTAGCTGCAATGTCAACAATAATTTGCGCTATCATATTACTCACCCTTAAAAAATAACCTTCATCTTTTCGGATGAAGGTCATAACTTTGGACAATTATTATTGGGCTGAGTGATTTGAATCAACTGTAACCTTACCAGCCTCAATTTCCTCTAAAGCTCTTCCAACAGGTTTAAGTGCCTTATACTTTTTCAATGCTTCAGGCTCACCCGCTTCTAGTTCATGTGCTCTTTTAGCAGCAAGTACCGACAACGAATAACGCGAATCAACGCGATCTAACAATTTATCAATTGATGGATATGTAACTCTCATTTTTAATCCTCTCTGACCATTTTACGATATGTGTCAATTACACGGTTAACACTAACATGTTCGGCATCGACAATTGCCTTAATGTGATCAACAGCATTAGCAACAGTATCATTAACAACTGCATAATCATAGTCTTGCATTACTAGAATTTCTTGACGTGCTTGTTTAATGCGACCCATGATCACATCCTCTGACTCTGTACCGCGATTTTCCAGCCGTAGATGTAAAGTATGTAAATCAGGTGGTGTTAGAAAAATAAACACGCCGTCAGGCATTTGCTTACGTACTTTTTGCGCACCATTGACATCAATTTCTAGTAAAACATCCTTACCCTCATCCAACATTTTTCTCACTGGAGCAAGGGGTGTGCCATAATAATTATTGACATAACGATTATATTCTAAAAGCTCTCCCTGATTAATAGCTTGCTTAAATCGTTCTTTACTCACAAAAAAATAATCTTCGCCATCAACTTCGCCAGGTCTAGGTTTTCTAGTTGTCATTGAAACTGAATACTCAAATGGAAAAACCTGATTCTCAACGATTGCACTTTTAACGGTTCCTTTTCCTACTCCAGAAGGACCCGAAAGGACAAGTAACAAACCTTTTTCTGTCATGCCATACTCCCCTATAAAAAGCTATTACATCTAGTTTGCACTAAAAGAAAGATATTTTCAAGTTAAGAAGTTTTTTAACAAAAAACTTGTTTTCTTGAACAAATGTTCGTATAATAACTTTAAACAAACATGCGTTCGAAAATTGAGGCGGAATTAATGAAGAATTCATTTAAAAAAGTTTATCATTACCTATTTGAATATGACAACGACAAACTAAGCATCTATAATCAATATTACAGTGAGATTCTTTCAACACTTGAATTTGCTTTACTTCACCATGCTTTTGTCTTATTAAGTTACCAAGACGGATCAAGTGAAATTGGTCAAATTACTAAACAAATTTCACCTGGAAAATTCGTTTTATCTTCAATGAATAAAAAACTGCTTAGAATAATAGATCTTGACACTATTTTTAGAGTCGATTTAGCTTGAATTAAATTTAACTTTACTGTTAACTAAAAATGCGAAAATATTTCCGCATTTTTATTTTTTCCGTACTTAGAAAAGGGTTGTTACTGTTTTAAATAAATATTTTTACTTCTTATCTTAAATCCAGCATTTTTATAGGCTTGGATTGCACAATGATTATCTACTTCAACATCAAGTACAAACTTTTGTGAGCCTTGTTCTTGTAAAAGCTCCATTATTTTTTTGATAAAGTAGCTACCAAAACCTTGTTTCTGCCACTTATCAGCAATAAAAAAACCAAAGAGATAATCAACTTTTCCTCTATCTACAGCACAATAACCTACAATTTCATCATTAAAAAGTAAAATGAAACTTTTGATTTGATCATTAGCTAAACTTTGCGCAATATATTTAGTTGAAGAAGATAAACTCTCACCAAATGCTCTACTCTGCAATTGAGCAACTTGCTCAATGTCCCGTTTTCTAAGATTGGCAATTGTTAATACTTGATTCAAATGGTCTGTTTGCTTAATTTTAGTTGGCTGTTTTGTTGCCATATTATATTCAGCATCATTGATTAAGTTTAAATGGGTTTTAGCCAAAAATTGAGGATTTCGGTTGAGAAAATTTTCTTCACATGGAAAACAAAAATTAGTATAGCCATATTTATTTAAAATTTTTTGGGCATCATCAATCATTTTGCTAGCAATTTGTTGTCTTCGAAAGTCCGGATCCACTAATACATACACATCAACCAAATCATTAGGCTTTTCATCAGCATATAACATTACTAAGCCAACTAATTTTTGACCAACATATGCTAAAACAAAAGTCGGCATTTGCTCAAAATAATTATAAGCATTACTTAAATACGGATCAGAATATGTCTGATCAAATCGATGAACCTTTTCAATCAGTTTTTGACAGTTTACCAATTCTTGTGAATTTAATGTTATCTTTTCCGTAATCTGCACTTTGATTACTCCTCTTTAAAACTTCTCATTAAGTCTTCAGCATTTTGTTTTGCTGCCTGTGTTACGTCGCTTCCTGCCATCATTTCTGCAATCGCGGTAACTGTTTCTTCTTGAGTAAGTGGTCCAATCTGCGTATAAGTAGCACCATCTTCAACTTTTTTAGCAACAAGATATTTCTGATCACTTGCTGCAGCCACTTGAGGAGAATGTGTAATTGCAATTACTTGCTTATTTTTACCAATTGAATGTAATTTTTTGCCAATTGCTGCGGAAACACGTCCAGAAACCCCTGTATCAATTTCATCAAAAATCATTGTACCAACTGGTTCAACTCTACTGAAAATCGTTTTTAAGGCTAAAATCAAACGTGATTGTTCACCACCTGAAACAACTTTGACTAATGGCATCAAATTTTCACCAGGATTAGGAGAAATCAAGAAAATTACTCGATCAGTTCCTTTTTTGGTAAAAGTAGTGGTTGGCGATAAAACAATCACAAACCGTGACTTAGCCATGTATAAATCAGACAATTCTAATTTGATTTTTGCTTCTAGTTTCTGTGCTATCTCTTTTCTGACTTGATGTAAGTAACCAGCTTCATGTGTTAACCGTGTCTCTACATCTTTAAGCCGTTTTCGCAATTTTTCTTCATCTAGTCCCCCAGTTTCAAATTGACTTAGTTCTTTTTGAACTTTTTCATAAAACACAAAAACATCGTTTAAGGTTGGTCCATATTTTTTCTTAAGTGAATTAAGTAAATCAAGTCTACTAGAAACATATTGAAATCGCTCTTCATCAAAATCTAATTCATCCATCACATTAGATAATTCGCCTCGTGCATCACTTAATGCAAAAACACCATCATCAATAGTTTTAGCAATATCTTTAAACTTTGTCCCGTATTCAGAGAGTTCATTTGCTGCAGTTTGTGCGTTCCCCACAAGAGATTCAATCCCATGATCTTCATCATCATAAAGTTGCATTAAATACGACGCCGTATCAACAATCTTTTGATAATTATTTAGCTCATTATATTCTTCTTCAAGTTGTTCATCTTCATCTGGATCTGTTAAGTTGGCAGCCATTAATTCATCGTTTTGAAAAGTTAAAATATCCTGCTTTTGGGCAAGCTCTTGCGCATCATTACGTAAATGAGTTAACCTATCCGACAGGTCATGCCATGTTCTAAAATCAGATTGATATTCCCCTAACTTCTTCTTGAATTCAGCTGGAGCATAATTATCAACTAAGTCAATTTGTCGTTCTTGATCCATTAAAACTTGTTGATCATTTTGGCCATGAATATCAACCAGATAATTTCCTAATTCACGAAGAACATTAATCGTAGTCAACTGACCATTAATTCGAACAACACTGCGACCTTTAACTGCTAATTCGCGACTAATAATTAACTGATTATCTGCTTCAGGTAAACCATATTGTTCACAAATTTCAGCAATTTTGGGTGCTTGTTCATCAACTTCAAACAACCCAGTTATTACAGCTTTCTTTTCACCACTTCGCACCATTTCTTTTTGACCACGACCACCCATTAATAATGAAACTGCATCAATGATGATCGACTTGCCTGCGCCAGTTTCACCAATTAAAACGGTCATGTTTTCTTGAAAGCGAACCTTCAATGCCTTGATAATTGCAAAGTTCTTAATATCCAGTTCAACCAACATAGCTTTCTCCTATAGCCCTGCAACTGCTTTTTCAACGATTTCTGCTGGAGTTTGCGACCAAAGCAGTCTCCCACCAGTTGCCAAATCTTTTTGTAAATGAATTAAAAACTCAATGTTGCCTTTACCACCTTTAATTGGCGAATAATCAACATCAAGGACATTAAAACCAATTTCTAAAGCCTGTTTAATTGTATGTTCAATCACAGCACAATGAACTTGATGATCTGTCACAATTCCGTGTTTACCAACTTTTTCAGGACCTGCTTCAAACTGGGGCTTAATCAAACATACGGCATCACAATGATCTTTTAAAATTTCGTACATTGGTGGCATGATTAAATCAAGTGAAATGAATGAAACATCAGTCATAGCAAAATCAGGTAACCCTTTTGTAAAATCTTTCGGCATACTGTAACGAAAATTTTGTTTTTCCATGACAACAACACGTGGATCATCCCGCAACTGCCATGCGAGTTGATTATAACCAACATCCAAAGCATAAACCAATTTAGCTTTATTTTGTAAGGCAACATCAGTAAAACCACCAGTAGAAGCGCCAATATCAAGGCAAATTTTATCAGACAAATTAATTTCAAATGATTCTAAAGCTTTTTCAAGTTTAAATCCGCCTCTAGAAACATACTTTTTTCCTAAATCTTTAATAAAAAATTGTTCATTGATAGGAAAACTTGTACCACTCTTATCAATTCTTTGATGGTTATGATCGCAAACAAGTCCGGCCATAATTGCTCGTTGTGCTTGCGTACGGGAATTAAACAAGCCTTGTTTTGTTAATAAAACATCTGCTCTTTCTTTATCCATTATAATACCTTTTGATATAAGTTGAGAAAACCGGATAAAACCGAACTATCTAAAATTTTTAAGCTCTTTTGTGCATGCTCCATCAGTTGTCGTAATTTTTGCTTGCTGTGCTTAACTCCTAGCATGGTTAATGTATTATTTTTGCCATTTTTCTGATCTTTATGTGTCATTTTCCCAGCTTCTTCAGGTGTTTCAACAATATCAACCAAATCATCATATATCTGATATGAACGACCAAAATCTTGTGCAAATTTAAGCAGGGCATCTTTTCGTAAATCATCAACATTAGAATAAACAATTGCCATTTCAACGCAGGCTTTTATAAGGCACCCCGTTTTCAGCCATTCCATTTCATTAATCAAATCGGTATCATCTGCAACGCTTGCATTATTTGTTGAATCAATATCTAAATATTGACCACCAACCATTCCATTTACTCCGACTGCTTTTGTAATAATTTCAACTATTTCAGCTGAATTACTTGCTTGAGCAATCCATTGTATGCCTAACGGCAATAAAGCATCACCTGCTAAAACTGCTTCTGCCTCACCCCACTTTTTATGACTGGTTAACTTGCCACGCCGATAATCATCATTATCCATTGCTGGCAGGTCATCGTGAATTAACGAATAGGTATGAATCAATTCTATTCCACAAGCTAATCGAATCTCTTTTTCGCTAATCCGTTTATCCAAGGCATCTACAGTTGCCAAAAATAACAAGGGACGCAGGCGCTTACCCCCAGCCATTACTGAATAAGACATAATTTGACTCATTGTTTTATTGTTAATTTCCTGCTCCAAATGTTTTTTTAGAAAATTATCTATCTCTGGAGTCCATTTTGTTCTAAATTCCTTAAATATCATTTTATTCTTCCGGTGCTGCTGCATTATTTGGATCCAACTTATGTTCTGTACCATCACTTTCAATTAACTTTGCCACAGTTTCTTCAGCATCAGTTAATCTTTGGTTTAAATCTTGACTTAGCTTCACTCCTGTCTGAAATTCTTTAAGCGCATCTTCTAATGCGACGTTTCCATTTTCCAAATTACTAACAATTTCTTGCAATTGTTGTAATTCTTCTTCAAAATTATTCTTCTTTGTTGGCATTTTTTATTCTCCTAGTCGATTTAATAATTGCAGTTGCGACTCCATTTTTTAGGTGCAGTTTAACCTCATCGTTTTTCTTGAGTTGTTCAATTGAACTAACTGCTTGTTTTTGATTATTAACTACATAAGCATAACCACGATCCAATGTTTTAAGCGGACTATAGTCATCTAGCTGTTGTCCAGTTTGAGCAAGCTGATGATGTTTTTCTTGCAAAAGATTTTGCATATTTGCTATTAATTTTTGATAATAGAAAGTTTCCTGTTGAAGTAATTTTTCTGCTTTTTGATCTGGTTTATTAGTCAATAACCGTTGTTGTAACAACTCATATTCTTGTCGATCATGTTCTAAATGATGTGTCATACTGCTATGAAGTCTGCTACGCAAAAGGTCTAAAGTTTGAACTTGCTCATCATAAAGCCTAGTTGGTTCACGCATAACTACAGAATTAGTGATTCGAGTTAATGCTTCTCGCCTAAGCCGAATCATATTCTGAATACTTGCTAATAGACTGCTCTGCATTTGATGAATATTTGCTAGCTCAGTTGGTAAATTTGGCGTAGCGTATTCTGCTGCGGCAGTTGGTGTAGCTGCCCGAACATCAGCTACTAAATCACAGAGTGTAGTATCGGTTTCATGACCTACTGAAGAAATGACGGGCATTGCCATTGCATAAACTTGACGAACGACTTTTTCTTCATTAAAAGGCCATAAGTCCTCAAGCGAACCGCCCCCACGTCCAATAATTAAAACATCATACTTATCACCGCTAGAGTTAATTTGATTCATTGCATCAACAAGTGAATCTGCTGCTCGCTCTCCTTGAACCTGTGCTGGGAAAAGATCAACTTGTGCATGAGGAAAACGTCGATTGACAGTAACTAATATATCATGAATTACTGCTCCAGATGCGCTAGTAATTACCGCAATTCGATCCGGAAAATGAGGAATGGGGCGCTTATGACTTTGATCAAATAAACCCTCATCAGCTAATTTTTGTTGTAACTGTCTAAGTTGCTCATATAAAGCTCCCAAACCGGCAGGTTCCATCGATTCAGCATAAAATTGATACGAGCCTTGTGGACCATAAACATTGACATATCCAGTTATATAAACCTTCATTCCCTCCTCAGGTTTAAATTTAACCTTATCAAAATGTGAGCGAAACATCACAACATTTATTTTTGACTTTTCATCTTTTAATGAAAAATACTGATGCGAATTTCGACGATAGCGAAAATTAGAGAGTTCACCTTGAAGAAAAACCTTATGTAGATACGGGTCATTTTTAAACTTTTGGGTAATATAGTAGTTTAAATCTGTAACAGTTAAATATTTATTATCTGACATTTTCCCTCCTTGTTAATCTAACGACTTGTTCCATTAGCGATTCGACTGTTAAAGGACCGATTCCGCCCGGAACTGGGGTGATAAAACTGGTTTTAGGTGCTACATTGTCAAAATCAACATCCCCAACAGTTTTACCATTAACTTGATTAATCCCAACATCAATTACAACAGCACCCTTTTTTACCATTTCGGCTGTAACTAAGTTTGCTTGACCAGCTGCTGATACAAGAATATCTGCTCTCTTGGTATATTGCTCAAGATTTTTAGTTTTCTGATGCAATATTGATACAGTTGCATCTTGTTCAAGCATTAAAGCCGCTAGCGGTTTGCCGACAATACTGCTTCTACCAATAATAACTACATTCTTGCCCCTTAACTCAATTCGATAATAATTTAATAGGGCTAAAATGCCATGTGCTGTTGCGGGCTCTACAAAATGATCCCCTCGCCATAACCTGCCAATATTGGCAGGAGTTAGACAATCAACATCTTTTGATGGACTAATCTTTGCAAGTGCTTCATTCAAGTTAATCTGATCGGGAACAGGTAATTGAATCATTATCCCATTAACGCGATCATCTAAATTTAAACGATCAATTAATGCCAATAAGTTTTCTTGTGTTACATTTTCAGATAGTTGATAGATATTTTGCTTAATACCAATCTCAGTTGCACGCTTTTTCTTTGAGCGCAAGTATATTTTACTACTTAAATCATTACCAATATTAATTACGCAAAATAGCGGATTTATTCCATTTTGTTTTAAAATAGCAACTTTTTCTTTAAGCTTGATACTACGCAGGTCTGCTAATGCTTTCCCGTCTAGGATTTGCCCCATAGCTTATAACTAATTCCTTTTCTACAAAAATAGTCGGCTCTACGGCCGACTATTAGTTATTTTGGGATAAAGTTTGCCAACATACCATTGATAAAAGGTTTATCTTTTGGATCTGCAAATTCATCGCATAAATTTAGTGCTTCGTTGACCGCTGCTTTGGGTTCAATTTCAGTGCTATACTTAATTTCAAACAAAGCAACTTCCAAAATTGCAAGCAATATTTGATTAATTCGATCAATTCGCCAGTTCTGTTTAAGATAAATGGCTAACGATCCCTTTAATTCATCCCGCTTTT
Organism: Lactobacillus sp. ESL0246; assembly: GCF_003692965.1. Classification (GTDB taxonomy): domain Bacteria; phylum Bacillota; class Bacilli; order Lactobacillales; family Lactobacillaceae; genus Lactobacillus. Next base: position 225,678 of record NZ_REHC01000008.1, read on the forward strand.
CAATCACGCCTTCAATAATAGTTTTTGAATAAGCAGAAAGTTCTTTCAGATTAAGCATCTTAACAGTTTTAATTTCAACTTCAGCAGGAGTAGACTCAAGATCTTGATTCGCCAAGTATACTGCCTGCATTGCAATTCTACGACTCTGGTGTTGATTCATTTTTACTCTTTTCATCAATGTCAGAGAACAACTGGGACGTTCCGCTTTCATCATGCTCTTCATCTGGAAATACCAAGCCTACAACATGAACATTAATTTCTTTAAGATTTAAGTCAGTCATTTGCAACACTTGCTGTCTCAGTGAATTTTGCAAATCCATAGCAACTTTGGGAACATAACTACCGGCAACAACGCTAACATAAACATCAGCAATCAAGTTATGTTCATCATCAAGCTTAACCGTAATTCCCTTACCATGATTTTCACGTCCCAAAACACGATTAATGCCTGATTTTACACTGCCATGAAGCCCAGCAATTCCTTCAACTTTTTCGGCAGCAATGCCCATGATAACTTCAAGAACACTTGAATCTATTTCGATTTCTTCGCCGTTATTTTTATCATCTAAGACAATTTTTGAACTATCTGCCATTTTATTTACCTCGAAAAACTACTTATTTGCGCGAGATACGTATGTCCCGTCGACAGTATTAATTATTAATGCATCGCCTTCGTTAATAAAGAAAGGTACGTTAACAACCAAGCCTGTTTCCATTGTTGCAGGTTTACCACCGCCAGAGGAAGTATCACCTTTAATATTTGGCTCAGTTTTAGCAACTGTTAATTCAACAGTGTTAGGCAATTGGATTCCCAAAGTCTTTCCTTCATGCATAATAACACTTACGTCCATATTTTCTTTCAAAAATTTGGCCTCTTCTTCAACTTGAGTATCCGGGATTGCCAATTGATCATAAGTGGTTGTATCCATGAAAACATAGTTTGAACCATCATTGTATAAATATTGCATACTCTTAGTTTCAATTTCGGCGGTCTCAACTTTTGCTGTTGAACGGAAAGTATATTCTTGAACAGCACCAGTATTTAAGCTCTTAAGCTTTGAACGAACAAAGGCACTTCCTTTTCCGGGCTTAACATGCTGAAATTCAACGATTCGCCATAAATCATTGTTGTATTTAATGGTCAAACCATTCTTAAACTCGTTAACTGAAATCATTGTCATATTAACTACCTCATCTCCATAATAATATCTTACCAATTCATACGTGATTTTACTATAAATAATCTTTAACTTTTATAAAGAAATTAATTCATCCTTAGGCAAAGTTGACAATAATTGCGGCGATTGATCATTAATCAAAATGTCATCCTCAATTCTAACCCCACCTTTATTCGGCAAATAAATGCCTGGTTCAACCGTGTGAACCATCTTATTAATTAATTTTTGCTTACCAAAAGGTAGTGCAGGTTGGCATAATTCGTGAATTTCTAAACCAATACCATGACCGATACCATGACCAAAATACTGACCATAGCCTTGCTCTTTAATGTAGTCACGAGCTGCTTTATCAACATCACTACCGCAATTACCGACAACTGCAGCTGCAATTCCCCGTTTTTGGGCTTCATGAACGATACCGTAAATTTTTTGTAACTCAGAATCAACCTGACCAACTGCAACGGTGCGCGTAATATCGGCTGCATAACCATGGTAAAAGGCACCGAAATCAATTACAACCAAATCACCTTTTGCGATTTTTTTATCGCTGGCAACACCATGAGCCCAAGCAGAACGAACGCCTGAAGCAATAATGGTTTCAAAACTTGGTCCGTCTCCGCCATGAATCTTAAATAAATAATCTAATTTAGCACCAATTTCACGTTCACTTACCCCAGGTTTAATCATCGGTAGAATTTCTTTGAAACTAATCATTGAAATTTCGATCGCTTGCTTTAAGGCTGCAAGTTCAATTTCATCTTTAATATTTCGAACTTGTTCAACTAGCTCTTCACAGAGTTCAAAGTCAATTTGTGGGTTAAATTTTTGTAAATTAGCAAATTCAACAGCTGAAATAGCTTCTCCCTCAACCAAAACCTTTGTTAAACCGGCTGCTTTGAGCTGATTACTAATCTCTTGAATTTGATCATTTCGCTTCATAACCACTTTTAATTTGCCTGGCGCTTGAGCCTTAATTTGGTCTTTAAAGCGCGAGTCAGACAATAGGATTCTGTCTCCTCGTGCAGTTAAAATGAGTTGCGCCTCTTCACCGGTAAAATTTGTCAAGTAGCGATAATTTGCTTGATTAAAAATAAGAAGACTATCAGCTCCACGGTCTTTAATCAACTTAGTCACTTCTGAAATACGTCGACCTAAAAGTGTCAATAATTTATCTGTTTGATCCATCATAAACTCCCCTAATTAGTAAATACCTGAGTTTATTTTACCGCTAAGGTTTTGTTAAAAACTACTATTTAAGTATTTTTATAATAAATCTTTAAACGCATAAAAAAGACGAGAAGCACATGCTTTTCGTCTTCTTATTAAGAACTAACTTACTTAGCTTCTTCTTCGACTGGAATTACAGAAACTTGCTTTCTATACTTATCCATCCGTTCAAATTTAACAACACCATTTACTAATGCAAATAAAGTGTCATCTCCACCTTGACCAACATTCTTGCCTGGGTGAATCTTAGTACCACGTTGACGATAAATAATCGTACCTGCGTGGATAGTTTGACCATCTGCAGCCTTCGCGCCTAGACGACGACCAGCTGAGTTACGACCATTGGCAGTAGAACCTCCACCCTTGTGGTGGGCAAATAATTTAAGATCTAAAATATTCATATTCATAATCATTTCACCTCTAGCCTAGTTCAATCTTTTCAACTGCAACCTTAGTATAAGGTTGACGGTGACCATATTTTGAATGTGAGTGCTTCTTAGGCTTGTACTTGAAAGTCACAACTTTCTTTTCCTTACCTTGCTTTTCAACTTTAGCAATAACCTTAGCACCCTTAACTAACGGGGCACCAACCTTAACATCCTTGCCGTCAGCAACTAAAATCACTTCATCAAAAGTAATTTCTTTGCCTTCTTCAACATCAAGTTTCTCTACAAAAATATTATCGCCTTCAGCAACTTTGTATTGCTTACCGCCGGTTTTAATAATTGCGTACATTACAACCCTCCAAAAAAATACTTAGACTCGCCAATTGAGGTGCTTAGTTATCTAAAGGCTTCAGACCCCAAAATGTGCGGTTGCAGATGTGGAGGTTTCCACAAATACAACCACTTTATCATACTCCTACTGAACCAATTTATCAATGAAAAAACAAATTTCGATAAGTATTTAACAACTAGTTTAAATTTGCCACTTACCGCCATGAACCTTAGCAACATTTTCAGTAACAATAAAGGCTTCGCTATCAATTTCGCGTGCCTTAGAAACTAATTGTCCGTATTCATTAGTATCAACGATGATAACTAACTGTTGCTTATTTTCATCACTATAGCCGCCAACTACATTATAAACAGTCAAGCCATCATAATCTTTTTGAAGCATCGTTTTAATTTTATCAAGTTTTTCATTACTCATAATACGAACCTGAAATTTCTTGTCAAAGCCCGTTTCAGCGTAGCGCATCGTAATAGTTGTAATGATTTGGGAAAAGGCAGCCAATAAAAAGGCCTCGGTTCCATCAACAAAAATATTTAACACAATAATCACCATATCAATTGCCATCAGTGACATTGCAGGATCAACAAAGAAATATTTTTTGATAATTAATGGGGGGATGGTTGTGCCTCCAGACGATGCATTAATGCGATACAGCATTGAAACACCAATGCCCATCAGTACCCCGCCATAAATTACCGCAAGCATATTATTTGAGGTCAATTTAAAGCTGGGAGTAATTGCCATTAATACTGGTAAAAGCAAACTACCTAGTGCAACTTTTTTGAAAGTTGCTTTACCCAAAAACACAACCGCTAAAATAAGCATTAAGGAATTAACTATAAAAACCGTTAGCGAACGATTAATTCCCCATACCGCATCCACTAAAATTGAAATACCGGTTGATCCTCCAGCCGCCACATTGATGGGGGCATAAAAGAAATTAATAGCAACGGTAATTATTTCTAATCCAGCCAAGAAAAATAGCCAGTACTGCCAAGTATGTGAGTGTTTATTTGTTTGCATCTCATCTTCCTCTCATAAAACGTTATTAATTATTGTACCGAAAAACAATTATTTTATTCAAGAAATATGCAAAAACCAAAAGCTTTCTTAATGAATTTAAAACGGTAATAAAATTTATCATTATTTATCAACTATCGGCAAACTCATCTACTTCATTAATTAATCCCAAAATTAGTTAAGAAACAAAACTTACTTTTCGATCTTATATTCCAAACTCTGATTTCCTTCATATGCAGGCATACCCTTTTCAGCACGATAAAGTGCTCGTTCAAATGCTTGGTATCCCTTACTTGAACTAACAGCAAATTTAACATTATACTTACTTGCAAATTCGCGAATATTCCAAGTACTATCATGAGCCGCAAATGCCGTTATCAAAATAACAATATCTAAATTCTGTATCTGTTTTTCAATGGTTTTCTTTTTGCCTTCAAAAGCGTCTATTGCTTGTGGAATCCCGTGGTAACGTTTGACAATACCTTCAAGCAAGGCTTCATTTTGATTATTACCGATTGCAATTCCGACCCGTTGATAATGTAAATCCATATCCAACTTAGTTAACGATGTAGCGTCTTCATCATGATGCTGTTTCTTTTTGCTTGCGTGTTTAGCCGTTTGAGGAGCATCAAGATCATATACCCAGCGAATTTGAATTGCCATAGCAGGATTTTTCTTTAAATTCACATCGCCATCATACCAGGCCAAGTCAACAATCGAGCCATCTTCAAGTTGAACATTTTTCTCTTGAAAATTACTAGCATCTACTGGTAGAAGAATGGTTTTCCCACGAATCCGTAATTTTTTGCCACTAATATTGCGACTAATTGCTAAGTGTCCCGGTCTTCCCTGAACAACCGCGTATTTAAAGATAGAAATCGAATCGACTTCCAACTTAGGTAATTGGCGAAACCCGACAACTCGTAAAATCTCAGCTTCATAATATGAATTAGCTTTTTCAGCTACTGCTTCAACAATGTCACCACTTTTTAAATTTAAATCGTGAATTTGCGATTCCTTTAGTGTAAAAACACACCGGTTACTATCGTTTACTAAGTCACAGCCCGATAATAAGCGAATTACGGTATAGCGGTGCCCCTTTCGGTAATCACGTTTAACTTGCTTTTTAGGCTGTAAAGCCTGTTGAAACACTTTTTTGTTGATGACTTCTTTAGTTGTTTGTGATTGTTTAATTGCTTGTTCCAAATGAGAAAAAGTTTGCTGATAATTTTCATTCTGCTGAGACATTTGTAACTGGTGTACAGCCTTAAGAGCCTTATTTTTAGCCTGAATATCTCCTGGAGTGATTATTAATGTTGTCAGATTAGTAAGCAAGTTATTTATTGCTAACTCAAGCTTAGCCTGTTTCTTGTCATGAGTCAGACTATCAAACTCACTATTGGGCACATCATCTGCCATATTCAAAATTGCTTTAATTGCCGCTAAACCATTGCGCAACGATTGAGCGTCTCCTGAAACTTGATTCAGAATTCTTTTTAAATTATTTCGATAATCAAACATATAATTTCAACTTCTTTATTTTGATTACTTAAGTATACCAGTAAACAGAAAGCAGTTAAAACCAAACCGCGCTAAAAGTGAAATACGATATAACTAATAGTTTAAAACAAAAAAGTACTCAAGCTTTATGCTTGAGCGCCTTTTATAAAATTATTATTACTGCCTACCAAACAAAATGCAAAGTCTTACGTTTACTTAATTCCTGTGGATAAAGTCCAAGTTAATGAGGTCGTATAAGTTCCTGCTGCAATATTGGCATCGGTTGGTAAAGACAACTGGATATCTTTTGGGTCCCAAGCAAAAACTTCTGCTCCGCTACCAGTAGTAGCTTTTGCGGTTGCAACCTGAACTGCAGTACTGTCGGCAGCTAAATTAACCGTCAAATTTTTAATCACATTATCAGCCAGCCAAGTAACGTCATTACTAAAATTTTTATCTGCATTATTTCCTGTTAAGCCAAAAACGTTTGCAGTATGACCAGCTGCAGTATTGTTAAAGGCTAGCTTGGCGCCAGTTATTGTTTTGGCGCTAGCACCACTTCCAGTAGTCAGCGGGCCGTCGGCTTTGACGCTTAATTGCCAATCTCCTGAATGACTATCACTCTTATCATCAGTGTCTGTACGGTCTCTTTGCTTATCAATCACTGTTACCCAAGTCTTGCCCTTAACATTGTCTAAATCAGGATCAGTAGTAGAAAGCTTCGGGGTCTGGTTATCTGCCCCAGCATATCCAGGATGTACATCATTACCGGTACTATTTAAGTTCATACCAGCTGCTGTAAAGATCGGAGTAGCGGGATCAAACTTAGTATGACTACCAAAATCCAGCACTGCGGGCACGTATTGTAAACGTAAGTATCCGACGCCATCATCTGGTTTATTTGGATTATCTGGGTTTGGATTTGGCTTGGCGTCTTGGTCCTGGCTAAAGCCTATTCCTACTGTACTATGATTGGAATCTGGTAAGGCTTTACCGCCGTTCATTTTTGCATTGCCTTCTTGGGTTTTAGCTTGGGTAATGGCTGGAGTAACGGCTGCTACGCTCGACAAGACCGTAGCACTTGTCATTACCAAACTGGCTATTTTAGTTAATTTCATCTTGAAGTTCCTCCTTCAAATTCAGATTTTTCATACACAACTAATCATCTTACAATGATTATTCCAACGATTGTTTACTAGTTAATAAAGATTGATCGTCTTCCAAGTATTAAAATCGTTATATGTTTTGATTGTAAAGTACAGACACGTCGCAAAGGCAATTGCTAAGAGTATCGATAACCCCAGCCAAAACCACTGCACGCGGCGATAGGAAAATTTTGCGATCAATGCTTTCAAAATGACACCACCTCCTTTATAGTTAAAAACTAGCGCGGCCGAAGCATGAAAGTCCAAATTAAACCGCCGAGACTTAACACCAGTAAAACCCCGCAAATAATCGTGGCATACAGCCAATAATTAATCGGCTTCTTAACGGCGCGGTCATTGATTGTCTTAGCCTGGGAATTATTCACCTGCATGGTTTCGTTAAAGGTCCAGCTTACCGGGAAGCGATTCTGCGTGTTCAAGCCTTTCAGGGTGACTTTAATCTGATAGGTGCCGGCTTTGAGCGCATCATAGCTCCAGGAAATGGGCAACACAATGCGCGAATTAGGGGCAATCATAAAGTTGTTGGCGTTAAAGGTGCGCACCTCGCCACCAGCTTCTCCTATTGCTACTTTGACGTTAGCTTGGGAAATAGCCATGGGGGCAATATTACGTAAGGTAACGCCTAAAGCGGGGTGACGGTTAAAGAGTATCGGCGTGGTTTTAGCGTACTTCACCTTGGGAAAGACCTGATAGTTCTGTCCGCGTAAGACAATTCCTAATGAATAGGCATAATTAGAAGTAATCATGCCGCCCTTAGTCTTAGGCCTCTTGGGGCGCTCGACAAAGTGCCAGTCGCCATAGATCATGCCATCAAAGCGCTCTTTAGGCAGCTTAACGGTGGCACTGATAATGCGGGATTGCTTCGGCCCTAACTTAAGCTTCTGGTCGCCTCGATGCAGCGTGATCAAGGTAGTTAAAGGATGCTTTAAACTAGGATCAAGTGCTTTAGTCTGGGGCGTAAAATCAATGCCGCCCCCATCTTGGGTATAGGCATTACGCAAATTAACCCGCACTGTAATGGTCTTAGAGGCAAAATTTTGGACTTGCATTTTAATGACATGAGTAGAGTTTTTCCGATAAGCTAGATTAAAGTAGTTGAGAGTTGTATCGACTTGCTCTTCTGGGAAAAGCGGCTTAACTTCAAAATCAGTACTATCATCTGATTGAGCGGCTGCTACCATGGTTTGCGGGGTTAACCAAATTGCCAAGACCAAAATTAACCCTAGCCACCAACGTTTTCTACCTTGCAAAAATTACTCCTCCTCTTACGTTTAAAAAGATAATTGGCAATTAAACCCGCTGAATCTAAGTTAATTCAGCGGGAAAACTTCAAAACCCATGCAGCTGTTTTTATCAAACCAATCGCTAATTTCGTAGTAGTAAAATGAACAAGCAAAAAGTATCACTATTACAAAAGTTGGCAAACCGATTAACTATATTAAAATAGTGGTATCAACATTGCACTGGTATTTTGAATAGCGCAGTTAGTATAAATGTATATAGCCATAGGTTTGGACTAACAAATTGAATTATAAAAATACGAAACAAGAAATATATAATTCAAAAATAGTCGTAAATAGGAAATGAAAGCTATTACTAAATGCGCTTAAGTTTATGATATATCAATTTGCGGGATCGTACAGAGTATATAAAAAAAAAAAAAAAAAGTAATATAGAATTACCGTTATTAGGAAAAATTGTAAATTCTGAAAAAGCTAGATTTAATTAAAGCTAATTAGCTACTAGCATGGGGTTAGCAATTACTAAATAAGTAAACAAGAATTAATAAAATAAAGCAAATAAGCCAAGAAAAAGTAAACATTAATTCTTAGATAACGATAGTTATTAATAATTGATTAAAATTATGTTATGCTTAAAAGCAACAAAAAAGCGTTCACTCATTTAAATGATTTAAACGCTTTAAAAATTGATTTTATTAATTTTAATGGCAATATTGGATTAAAAGAGTTTATAGTATCTCGTTAGAAGGCACCACCGCCGGAGCCACCACCAAAGCCACCCGATGAACCGCCTGAAAAGCCTCCAGATGACCCAATTGTTGATGATCTAGAGCTAGCTCCGGCACCCTTAACAAAGCTTGTTGAGAAGCTTTCCGCAAAACTGTTTTTACCAGAACTATAAAATGGACCATAGAGATAGAAATTACTTTGCGCCAACTCCTCTTTATTAAATTCTAAATTCATTTCTTTTAACACCTTTTTAGCTAAATCAAAACTAACGGCGTAAGGCATAATATCTTCCCAAAGAAGCAGATCCCCGACATTGCGCATTTTAAACTGTCCGATATCACTTAACATATGTTTAAAGCCACGTACTTGATTGGTTTTTTCAGCACCAAGCCTGGAATAAATTGAAATGCGCCAATTGGCAACTAATAGTCCGATACCTGTTCCAAATAAGAGAGCTATGATTACGAGTATAAAATTAATATTACTTATGTTAGAAGCAAAATATGCAGAACAGCAACTAATAATAGTTAGAACAATAATAACTGCTTGATTAACTTTTTTTCGATTTATCAGCTTTTTAGAAATTAAACCCTTTTTTTGAACTTGTCGATATCTTTGTTGCGCCCACTGATCAAAATATTTACCAATTTTGGTACCATGATATTTACGAATTTGCTCAGTAGTCACCGTTTTTCCGTCACCGACAATTTCAAACAATCCACCTAACAACTTATCTTGCTTAGTTATCTGCTCATCTAAACAGCTAATGCGATAGCACGTTTTTCTGCCAGCTTGATAATCAGTAATTTTCAGCTTGTGTTTACTAGTTAACTGCATTAAATAGGCAGTAAAAGCTTTGACGTCAGGTTTACGAGCTTTGTCTAATATTTGTGCACTTACAGGATCAACATCTGGAATTTCATAATTATGTGGCAAGGAACGCATTTTTTTCGGCTTAACTCCTTGACGCTTAACGCAAAATCCTCTTAAAAGTGCTACTAATCCAGTAAAAATACTGATTAAAGTTAATCCCCAACTGGCGTAACGTTTATTACGTCGCTGGCGATTAGCTGCCTGTGCTAATTCTTTTTCTTGCTTAAGCACAGCTGAGCGATGTTTTTGGTGGATCACTTTTTTGTTATCAGGAGTAATGCTTAGTGGAAAAATCGTATGAACTTCAACACCAGTTTTGCCAGCAAGGTTATCGACTGTCATCACAATTCGTCCGGTCTGTGGTGATACCTTAATATAGCCATTAAGAGGGCCATGTGCCCATGCTTTTAGCCCCTTTACAGGTTTTGAAAAGATAATACTAGCTTTAACATGGTTTAAATTTGTATCCCAATTATTACCAATTATCATAAAGTTCAGTTCTGCCACATCTTCATAATTAGTAACGGCACGCGTAATCTTATAATGATAAGTTACAGTTATTTTTTCATTGTCACTAATTCGATGATAAACTTTAAAACGATATCCTTGAGCGGTTTTTTGTAAATCGAATAAATGATCAGTAAGATTAAGACCACGGTCATCGCGGACTTTTACTTGTGGCTCGACAATTTTTTGATCAGGTTTCAAGTTTTGTTGATAAAAAACACCGTGGGCCGCATCATCAAACTGATAGACTATCTTGCGGGTCATTGTGATTGACCCATCACGGTTGACTGTAGCCACAGCAGTATTATTTTCAATATCATAATTAATATCCGCTTTAACTTTTTGTCCGAGCGAACACCCTAAAACCAATACGCTTAAGAATGTCAACAGTAGTAATAATTTGCGTTTCATCGTTACTCCTTTCAAGGAACATTATTTTAATTATTATACATGCTTATTAATAAAATGAAATAAAATTATTGCTTTAATTTAGACTAGTTAAACCAATAACTTCCTGTCAATTTAAAAATCGAGTAAAAAGTTAATTATCATAAAATTTATGTTGCAATTGCCCAAACTTTTCTCTATAATAGTTAATGTTCTTGTGACAGATAACAAAAACGATGGTCTGGTAGCTCAGCTGGATAGAGCAACGGTCTTCTAAACCGTGGGTCGTGAGTTCGAATCTCACCCGGATCATTTTCAAATAGTTTTAAAAAGCCTTGAAGAGCAGGAACTAATGTTCTCAAGGCTTTTTCTAATCAAAGATATTGCTGGTACTAACAATCAAAAAAACTTCGACCGAGTCGGAGTTTTTTTGATTTATTGTTTAGTTTTATAGCACAAAAATGGCCGATAAACCCGATTTTCAAAGTCAAGTTTATCAGCCATTATCGATATTTTAAACTTCTTAGCCAACTAGCTTAAATAATAAAGAAGCTACTAATCCACCCACAATTGGACCAACAATTGGTACCCAACTATAAGTCCAGTCGGAACCACCTTTATTAGCAATTGGCATTAATTGGTGAGCTAATCTAGGGCCTAAGTCACGAGCAGGATTAATTGCGTATCCAGTAGGACCACCAAGAGATAAGCCAACTGCTGCAATTAACAAACCAACAATCACAGGATTAAATCCAGAATTAATATTTGTCTTAGTGAAAGCCAATAACCCAAACACAAAGACGAAAGTCCCCATCATTTCTGTAAAAAAATTCCAAAAATAGTTACGAATAGCAGGAATTGTACAAAATGAACCTAAAATGGCATCTTGGTCGGTAGTTGCTGCCCAATGTGGGAAATATGTTAGCCAAACTAATATTCCTCCTACGAAGCCGCCAGCTACTTGTGCAATAATATACGGAAGAACGGATGACCATGCAAGCTTACCGGAAACTGCCATTGCAATTGTTACAGCCGGATTAAAATGACCCGGGCTTAACCAACTAACCATATAAATTCCAAATGTAACGGCTAACCCCCAACCTAAAGCAACTGCTACCCAACCGGCACCATTAGCCTTAGATTTCCTTAAATTTACGGCAGCGCAAACACCGTCACCTAACAAAACGATAGAGGCAGTTCCAATAAACTCGCCTACAAGTTGCATCATTAAACTATCTTGCATAATATTCCCTTTTCTATTCAAATTCACTTAATTATAGATAAGCCGGTATTAAATAACAAACATTATGCTTGGGTTAGTCTTTGATTAAGAGTGGCTTTAATTGCTTTTCAATCTCATCTAACTGAACACCTGCCTGAATCAAGCTAGCTGCTGTGTAGGCTCCCTCAATCAAAGCAGCATCATAGAGGTGAACTTTCTTATTAGTCATCTCAATAGCCATTTCCAAATTCATCTTGGCACTACCTAAATCATAAAAAGCCAAAATTTCTTCCGCCTGGTTAGTCGAAAATGCTGTCAAGATTTTTTCCATACTTGTACCAACATTATCATCATTTGTTCCACCAGCAACAGTAATTGAAACATCAGCAGCTACTTGTTTGAGTAATTTTTTTAAGCCCGTTGCTACTTCTGGAACATGCGACACAATAGTAATTCCTAACTTCATAAAATACCTTCAGTTTCTAGTAAGGCTGAGAACAAATAACCACTTGACTGCGAACCTGGATCAATATGTCCGATAGCACGCTCCCCCAAATAGGATGCGCGTCCCTTTTTAGCAACCATATCTTTTGTTGCAACAACAGCGTTATTAATTTTTTCCTGCGTTAATGAATGATTTTTAATTTCTGGAATAACAGCATCCCAAACATCGACCATTGTTTTATCACCAGGTTTTGCGCCACCTCGCTTTTCAATTCCCGCCAAAGCTGCGGTAAGCAATTCTGCCAAATCATTAGAACTGGTGCTTTTTTTAGCCATTTCCAAAAATGCTGTTCCATATAGTGGACCTGAAGCACCACCAACCGTTGAAATAAGAGCCATCGCAATTGTTTTTAATGCTTGTGTTAGGTCTTTTGGTTCATCTTTTAGTTTATCTATGACTGCTTTCATCCCCCGATCCATATTAAAGCCGTGGTCGCCATCGCCGATTGGAGTATCCAAATCACTTAATAACTGTTTGTTTATTGCAATCTTTTTGGCGAAATCGTTCATCCAATTTGTTAAATTTGTCACTGTTAATGTCATTCTGTTTCTCCTCACTACCATCCAATAGTCGCAACTGGTTCGTTAAGGTAATCTAGCCATTTTTTATTTTGCAATTCAAACATGGTTAATGAGACACCTGCCATATCGATTGAAGTCATATAATTGCCCACTTTCATAAATACAGGTTCAATCTTCATTTCCGTAAGCTTATTTAATAAATCGTTACTGAAAATATATTGTTCCATTAATGGCGTTGCTCCCATACCGTTTATTAAAACTGCATATTTTTTATTGCCATCAAAATTCATTTCTTGATCAAGTTTAGTTACCATTTCTTCGACTAAATTCTGCGAAGATTTTATTTTTTCTCGACGATAACCGGGTTCAGAGTGAATTCCGACACCATATTCAATTTCATCATCCTTTAAGACGAATCCCGGCTTTCCAGTTTCCGGATTAGTAGCTGCTGACAAGGCCACGGCAATCGTTTTAATGTTCGGCAAAATTTGCTCAGCCAGTTCAGCAATCTCATCTAATGAAGCCCCTGATTGAGCTGCCGCACCCAAAATTTTATGAACAAAAATTGTCCCTGCAACTCCTCTACGACCTTGAGTATAAGTGCTATTTTCAACGGCAATATCATCATCAACTACAATTGACTTGACTTCAATGTCATCCATTGCCGCCATGTCCTTTGCCATATCAAAATTCATCACATCACCAGAGTAATTTTTAATGACTAAAAAAACACCTTTTCCGTGATTCGCTACTTTAATTGCTTGATAAATTTGATCGGGAGTTGGAGAAGTAAAAACTTGACCACAAACCGCAGCGGTAAGCATACCCTTACCTACAAAACCTGCATGAGCCGGTTCGTGACCAGAACCACCCCCACTGACAATTCCAACTTTGTCTGCCATTGAGTCCTGATCTGCTCTAACTACTGCTTCAGTACCTGAAATTTGTTTGACAAATTGTGGATATGAACGCACGAGTCCAGACACCATTTCTGAAACCACATTTGCTGGGTCATTGATAATTTTTTTCATTAGTTATGCTTCCTTTTTATTGATTTTAGTCTTTCATAACATTCAACTGATTATAACATTTAAGGTAAACGGTTGCACAAAATGCAGTTTAATCATTATTTATCTTTAAGCCGCCTATATTGCAATATAAACCTCAAACTAATTACTGTAACACTATAAATATTTAACTTATTTATAATGTTTTGCTTGCTTTTAGGTGAAAGCTCTAGTATGATATTGATTAAATATTTATGAGAGGTATGATTATGATGCAGAAAATTCAAATCTATCTACCACAAATTAATATTTATTTTTGGTATTTCGGCCTTTGGGTCTGAATACCTTGTTTGTCATTGTCTTGGCACACAGGGCAAATTTACGTAGGTAACTGTGTGTTTAGACTTAAGTACTTTCTCCTTAAGAATGCTCATGCGGTTGCCATTGACCGTGTGAGTTTTTATTTTTAGGAGAAATTGAATGAAAACATTAAAAAAAATCACCTTGGATACCCTGAATGGTTTATCAACTGGGATTGTGGTCGCATTAATTCCGGGAGCCTTAATTGGTCAGCTTATTAAAGCTCTCTTACCGTTCTGGCCTAATTTAAGTTTTATTTTAGCACTCACAGCGTTTGCCTCAGCCTTATTGCCAGCTATTAGTGCCGTTTGTGTCGGAATGACTGGTAAGTTAACTCCGATTCAGACTTCATCTATTGCATTGGCTGCGGTCGCTGGAGCTGGGAATTTTACAATGAAGGACGGTAAAATTCTAGTAATGGGCAACGGTGATGTGATTAATACCGCCATCACAATTATGATTGCTTATGCATTAGTTCTGTTTTTGGGTCAAAAACTTAAGGCCTATACCATTTTGTTAGTTCCCTTATTGGTTTTATTAATTGCAGGAGGAATTGGCTGTCTGACTCTTGGACCAGTTGGTCAAATTACCCGATTAATTGGTTTAGGAGTTGAACATTTAATTAATTTACAACCAATTTTAATGGGGATTTTAATAGGAATAGTATTTGCATTGTTAATTGTTTCGCCAATTTCTTCAGTTGGGATTGCAACGGCAATTAATATTTCTGGAATTGCCGCAGGTTCTGCTAATCTTGGAATTACGGCTGCAGCTTTTGCATTAGCAATTTTTGGTTGGAAAGCTAACTCATTTGGAACCTCAATTGCCCACTTTTTAGGTTCCCCCAAGATGCAGATGGCAAATTTACTTACCAATCCCAAATTGCTAATACCAATTAGTATTAACGCTGGAATATTGGGTGGTATTGGTGCTGTTTTTAATATTAGTGGGACGCCAATGAGTGCAGGTTTCGGATTTTCAGGATTGATTGGACCAATTGCCGCTATGTCAAAAAGACCTAATAATTTTGGTTCGATTACTCTAATTACCATTCTCTTTTTTGTATTGCCAATCGCACTCGGATTAATTACCAACTATCTTTGTAATAATAAATTGCACTTCTTTAGTAGCCAAGATTTCAAACTTGATTTCAAATAGTATTGAAATATTAAAAAGCAACTTTACTTACTATGTAAGAGAGCGGTTGCTTTTTAGTTATAATAGCATTCTTAATTATAGTTAGCACTGTCTCTGATATAATCAAATGAAGCTAATACAAAAAGAGGTATAAAAATGATTAAGTTTTATGGTTACAAGCGTTGTTCAACATCGCGTAGTGCACAAAAATGGTTAACTGACCATCATGTCAAAATCGACTTTCAAGACTTGGTTGAACAGCCACCAACCAAAAATGAGCTGATTAAATGGCTAACTAAGTACCAAGATCGCGGTTTAAAGTATTTCTTCAATACACACGGTCAAGATTATCGGCGACTGCAACTTAAGGATAAAGTTAGTGCGATGTCGATTTCGGAAGCCGCCGAGATGATGTCCCAAAATGGTAAATTAATTAAACGTCCGCTTGTAGTTAGCAAGCAGAATTTAACATGTGGATTTAATGAAGATCTTTATCAAAAGACTTGGCTAAATGAGCAGGCATGATTGCCTGCTTTTATTTTGAAATGCTTCTTTCATAACTTAATTAGAACATGTAAAATAGATAAATAAAAAGGAGAATTATATGAAATATAATCAATACGCTTATGTTGAAACTGACTATGAAACTCAAATTAAAGAACTTCTTAAAATCAAATTCTTGCCAGCAAATTTTGAACAACTAACTTTCAGTGAACTACTGACTATGATGGTTGAAAATGTTTTAGCCGAGGTTAATCCACATGATGAAGACGCACGAAAAGCTAAATTAACTGAATTTGCCGTATCGAGTAGCCAAACCTTGACAGATTTTCTAACTAATAAGCCGGAAAAAATCTCAGTTGAGCAATTTTACAACGTCGCTTTACAACTATTGGGCTATCACGTTCAGTACGATTATGATTTAGATAATCCTTTAAAGTTTATGCAAAAAAATGCCCTGCCAATCGTAAACCAGATAGAAAATTGTTCTGAATTAATTGAAGCCTTTTATCGTCTTTTGAACACTCGTGCCAAAAATGGTCAGCTCCTGATTGATGTCATGGCTGGAAAGGGATATTTTTATGACCGCCGAAATGAATTACCCAAAAACGAATTTGTTTTATTCAATGGCAAAAGTCAACCAGTATTTGATACCAGCAAAGTCATCCGGGAAGTAGTCTACGTTGAATGTGACCTTGACACAGACGGTGATGGGCAAACTGACTTATTGCAAACTACTATTTTTAGACCTATTGAAAGTGCTCAATTACCTGTCCCTGCGCTTTATACTGCCGATCCTTATTTTGGCGGTGTAATTGCTAATGAAAAGCGTAATCACAATGTTGATGAAAATTTGACTGATGCGACTAGCTGGCATAATCCACAATATGAACCAGCCATGCGACTTAAAGCGTCAAAGCCATCTGATAATAGTGCAGAAGTAGCAACTTCCTCCGAACGAGCATTAAATAAAGCACCATACACTTTAAATGAATATATGCTAGCTCGCGGCTTTGCCAGTGTCGTAGCCGGAGCGATTGGCACTCGTGGCAGCGACGGCTTACGCATTACAGGAGCTCCTGAAGAAACTGAAAGTGCCAAAGCAATTATCGAATGGTTGCATGGCGATCGGATTGCTTATACTGACCGCACTAGAAAGCACGAAACCAAGGCCGATTGGTGTAATGGCAATATTGGAATGACAGGAAGATCATATCTAGGGACTTTACAAATTGCACTTGCTACAACAGGTGTAGCTGGGTTAAAAACTGTCGTTTCTGAAGCTGCCATTTCTTCTTGGTATGACTATTATCGCGAACATGGTTTAGTTATTGCTCCTGAGGCTTGTCAAGGAGAAGACTTAGATATGCTAGCCGAGACCTGTCAGTCTAATCTCTGGGATGCCGGTGCCTATCTCAAAATTAAACCAAAATATGACGCAATGCAGAAAAAACTTTTAGAAAAAGCCGATCGTACAACTGGGCAATATTCTAACTTTTGGGATGCCCGCAATTACCGTCATCATACTGATCAAATTAAATGTTCATGGATTAGTGTGCACGGCTTAAATGACTGGAACGTTAAGCCCAAAAATGTTTATAAAATCTGGCAAAAAGTCAAAAATTTACCAATTGAACATCACCTCTTTTTACATCAAGGACCACACTACAATATGAATAACTTGGTTTCAATTGATTTTACTGACTTGATGAATTTATGGTTTGTTCATGAATTGCTAGGTATTGAAAATCATGCGTATGCAAAATGGCCACAGGTAATGATTCAAGACAACTTAGAAGCTGACAAGTGGCACGAAGAACAAGACTGGAGCAATGACTGCGGCCATGAATCAATTTATTATCCAACCGACGATGGTCAACTACAAAAAGATGGCAATGGCCAAAAGCAACTTGCTTTTACCGATGTCGGAGGGCAAGAATTTAAAAAGGCTAAAATCTCTGAAAGAGATTGGCAAAACCAATTTATTAGCGGTGACGAAAAGTGGGCTAAAGCTAGCCTGCGTTTTACAACTGAAGAGTTTATTCACCCGGTGACCATAGTTGGTCGGCCAACAGTAAAAATGCGAGTTTCATCTAGTCTTAATAAAGGACAATTATCAGTTGCACTCGTAGAATTGGGCGACCGCAAACGATTATCTCCTACTCCCCGCTTTATTATGCCTAAAGGTCAAGAATTAGGCTATCGTTTTGGAACCGATACCTTGCAAGAATTTATGCCCGATAAAGTAACGCCAGCTAAATTAATCACTAAGGGGCACATGAACTTGCAAAATTATGCTGATTTGAAAAAGCCAAGTGCAATTGAACCTAATCAGTTTTATGACTTAGAATTTCAATTGCAACCAACTTACTACAAATTACCAGTTCAAAGTCGCTTATGTCTAATAATTTATTCAACTGATCAAGGCATGACCAAACGACCACTTGAAGACACAACTTACACAGTCGATTTAATACAAACTGAAATTCGGTTTAATCAACAATAATATAAGATAATACTAGACATAATTAGTTTTTTTAATAACCATTAGTTCAGAAGAGCTAATGGTTATTTTTGATATCCTACATGCTTTTGTCAAACTCTCAAGTAAATTATTTTAAATTTTTTCTTTAAATCCCAATGGTATTTGATATATAATATTGGAGATGATAAATTATATCTAAATATTGCTTGATAGATATTAGGAGAGAAAAATGAATGATACAATTAATGATTATATTTCTGAATTAGAACATTATTTATCAGATATCCCAGCGAAAGAACGTCAAGATGTTGTCGAATTTTACCGGGAGTTTTTATTAGATGGCGATTTCGTGAGAAGATCCACGATAGAAAGTGAACTAGGAACTCCGAAACAATTAGCTCGCAAAATATTAGCTGATTATTCCATTTCAGATATCCCAAAAGATAATCAACATGAAACAAATTCAAATTTAAAAAGAATATGGTATATTCTTATGGGATTATTTGCTGCTCCAATTGGCATACCACTATTATTTATACTTTTCATAATCTGTGCCGTTTGCTTCGCATTTTTGATAGCCTTTATAGCAGTAGTCATTGCTTTTATTGTTGTCTTTGGTACTATATTGATTAAATCGATCGCTCTATTATTTACCAGCAATTGGGCAATCGGCTGCTTTCATCTTGGACGTATCATAATTGGTGTTGGACTTGTATTTATTCTATCTCCTTTAATGGCAAAATTTGTTAATATGTTAATTACAAAACTGACTATATTTATGCGTTATTTAGGAAAAAAGCTTTTTACCAAACGTTATTACACTACTAAATCTAGTGATTAAAATAATTTTATTCATTTTCTAAACTTAAAAGGCTATACTAAAATTTGACATTTAAGTATAGCCTTTTAATGATTATAATTTTGATAAATTAAGCGATATTTATGTCTCCATCTCGGCAAACAACTTTAAGTTTGGGCAAGCTGGGATCGATATGTGTGTAATGAAGTGATTTAGTTTTTCCCTTATAAGAAATCTTACTATCTGAATTAACATAAAAGTCAGAAGAAATTTCTTGTAAGCTAGTCATATTAAAATCACCATCTTGCATTTTGAAATAACTATCTCCTGTAATTTCAGAATTAGCTATCTTAGCGTCGCCATCTTGTAAAGAAGCGTTTATTTTAAATTTGCTATTTAAAATTTTTAAATCTCCCGAGTCCAAAAAGAGTTGAGCATTTCTAGTATTTATTTCTTTTAGAACTAAATCCCCTGTATCTTGTTTTAAATCTATTTGGGGAATATTTAAGTCATTCAATAAAATATCGCCATCAGAACTTGACCCTGAAACTTCTTTTAAAGCATTTATTTGAGGAACGGTAATCACAATATCACAATCATCATAGGATGGATCATTTTTATCCGTTATAAATAATTCCTTGTTTTTTACCTTTGCTTCAATATTTTTAATATTTGAACCACTTATCTTTACTTGATATTTTTTACCTAAAGTAACTCTGACATCTGACTGAAAAGCAGAAAATTTAACTTTAGTAAAACTAGCTGTATTAATCGTTTGATAGTGATAATCACTTTTCTTTTTACGATGAGATCCATTATTAATACCAGTAAAAAAGCCAGAATGAACATCGCTGATACTTTTATTGCCATGATTTATCTTACCAACAACTAGTAAAATTATTCCTATAAATATTATCACTCCACAAATTTTATAGAATTTTTTCATAAAATCTCCTCTTTTCTATCTTAAAATCATTTTTATATATATTATATTATATATAGTATTGTATCTTAGAAAAAACACTTTAGCAATAAGCAATTTTTACTTATTGTAATAGCAAAAATGTCTACAGAATAATTTTCTCTGTAGACATTTTTATTAATATAATTATTTTACAGTTAAGGCATTGTTGCCGCCCTTGTAGGCAAATTCACTTTTTACGCTACTTGCCTTTACCCAAGAAATCGGCCCTAAATCATACTTATTCCGACCACCGCCGCCTTTATAAAAACGTTTAGCTTGATAAAGCGGATCATGAACTAAAAATTGATCGCTCTTTTTACTGTAGCCGAAAATAACTTTAGCATGATTTCTTGCGCCCGTACCATTATATGAAGAATAACCATAATAGAGAACCGGATGATTTGCCAATACTAGTTGTTTCAAGTTATTCATTGAGATTCCCGATATGTCTTTGATCTTTTTGTCTCCCAATTGATGAGCATAATTCATTAAACAATATGAAAGAATAACTCTAGTAAAACCTTTACCAGTATATGGATCTCCATCTTGGCCACCAGTTGCTTTATTTCGTGGTAAATTATTTTGCATGTAAGTTAATTTAGCCGTATCAGTTGCGCCAGAAACCTTGTTCCATGTGCCATCATACTTCATTAACATTGATAGTGCACTAGAAGCACACCCCCATGGAGCAAATACTGGGAAATATTGGCTTGTGTAGTATTGCTGGGACTTGGGACTATTCTTAAGAACGTTATAGCGGGTATGTTTCAAAACATATTTAATTACATTTTTTGAATTAACCCATTGCTTCTTACCAACATAATAATAAGTTGAATTTCCATTCTTAATCATAGTATAAGTTTTTAAAGTAGTGCCATTTTTAATTACTTTACCATTACGTTTAAATTGGTTCGTATTATTTCTTGTATAAAGATGAATAGACTTATTTGGTAAATATGAAACAACCAGATAACTATTCTTGGTCAGTGGAGTTTGGTTAAGACTATTCCCGTTTGACTTATTAGCAGTAGTTGTTTTTTCTAAATTGGTTCCCTTACTATTTGGTGAGAGAGCTGAAGTATTATGAAAATTAACATTATCAGCATGAACGTTAGCTACTTGAGTGGTAGTAAACACTCCTATTGCCAATAACCCTAATATTGATTTTTTCCAAAATTTGTTCATTTACTCTTCTCCTTTTTCAATAATTTATATACCAGTATAACAATTATTTAACAAAAAATCATAATACTATTTAAAAAATCAACTTGACTGTGTCAGGTTTTCATTATAGAGCTGTAGCATTTTATAAAAAACAACTTAAAAATATATAATACTTTTTACCGGAGTATAATATATTATATAATATAAAAATTATTTCATTTAAAGAATGGATGGTATTAAAAATGAAAATGAATTTACAAAATGCTACTAAAGTTGCTTTAACATCACTACTTTTATGTACACCCGCTTTAATAACTTCCCCAGCGATTAGTGTTTCTGCTACTACATCTTCGCATAAACCAAACTGGCATACCGATAAAAGTTGGTCCAAAAAGCTAGCTAATGCTGGATATGTATTTAAATTACCGTATGCGCAAAAGGGAGCATTATATAAAAATAATGGAACATCCTATAGCAAAAAAACTCTGCAAAAAATAATCAACCAAAATATACTTTTCAAAGTTAAAAATGTTAAAGTAATTCATAATGGTGTATTTGTCAGTCTTGTATCAAAAGATGGTAAGTACAAGGGCTATACTGTGTATGTAAATGGTATTTACAATAAAAATTTGCTTAATGAAAATCTACAACCACTAATCAAGGCGGAATTAAATGTAATGCACGCAAAAGATAATGGAAAATCAACAAAAAAGTTATTAAGTCAAGCAGAGGCTTTAGCTACTGGATTGACTGGCCAAAACAGAAAAATTGCGTTGACGTCAATTAAGCAATTAAAGCAATTCATTGAACATGGAACAATGGATGAAACACCAGTGCTATTAATTGGAAAGTATCCAGGTGATTTATTAAATGAATAATAATTATAGTAAAGTAATCATAAATTAAAAGTGATGAAACTAAAATAATAAAACCTCGAAATTAAAGCAATTTCGAGGTTTTATTATTGAATTCTTTCAACTTTGAAATATTTATAGTATTAATTAACAGGTTTAAGTAATTATTTTATTGATATTAAATAGCCATTAGTTGTCCATATTGGACTTACCAAATTTACAATATCCCTATTTATTTAATTCTTGATAAATAAATGAATTCTCTGCTTAAACTGTTCAATTAAGTGATTTTTGCCATCTTGATGTGTGTCAACCCGTTATATACTGATTCAAACCTATTTCACCTATTGATTTCCAAGCTAATATTTCCTTTATTTTTTATTTTTGTTACAATACAACAAGTAAACATAAATTGTAATCGTTTTCTTAAAAGGGATGTGATATACATAAATTACTATCAAGTATTCAATGATATGATTACAATATATGGAAGGCAATATTGGTGGCCTTCGGATAGTGATTGGGAAACCTTAGTTGGAGCAATTTTAGTACAAAATACTAATTGGAAAAATGCAGAAAAATCACTTGCCAATTTGAGAGAGAAAACCGGCTTTAAACCTGATATATTGCTTAATGTTAATTTAGAAGTGTTAAAAAAATTAATCAAACCAAGTGGATTTTACAATGCTAAAGCAAAAACTATAAAAAATTCTTTACTTTTTTTTGAATCGTTTGGATTTGATATTAACAAAATGAAAAAAACGTTATCTCCAAAAACCTTAAAAACAAGTCTAATGAATATAAAAGGTATTGGGAATGAAACCTCTGACGTTATATTGCTATATATTTTTGATCAGCCAATATTTATTATCGACAAGTATGCTAGGAGAATGATTTCTAGATTAGAAGGTAGAGATGTAAGCAAATTTAAATACCAAGTATTAAAGGAATACATGGAAAGCAATTTACAAAGATTAACATATAAAGATTTTCAGGAATATCATGCTCTAATCGATGACTACAGCGAAGAATACTTAAGGAGACTGAAAAATGAAAAGTAAGAATTTATTACTAATTAGTAAAGTACTCAATGAAACTGGCGATTGGTTTTACTATTTCGTTATTGTTCTTATTGTTTTTTCGGTTTCACATGACCCGATTTATTTAGGCTTATTATCTGCATCATATACTTTACCTAATCTTATTTTTAGCAACCTAATTTCAAATATTTCTTCAAAGTTTAACTCAAAAAAATTAATTATATTTACCGAAATGTTGCGATTTATCTTACTTGTATTAATGTTCTTAGCCACTAATGTTGTCCTTCTGCTTTTGTTAGTTTTTAGTGAGCAAATGCTTGCCATTGCGAGTGATTTAAACTATCAAAATTTAGTAGTTAATGTAGTCAAAGGTAAAACGGCTCTAAAACTTTTTAACAAAAATACGAACACCTGGTCGTCAGTTGCCAGATTACTGGTTATACCCACTTATACGATACTAACCAAAATCATTAGCAATCGGGAGGTTTTACTACTTGATGCAGTTCTTACTATAGTTTCTGGAATATTGATTCTCCCTATTAGTTACATACGTAATTTACAAAAGGAGCATAAGGCTCCACATATAGAAAAAAAGAAAACTTTTACCTTTAATAAAAGCATATGCTTAATATTACTTGTTGGGGTTTTAAATTTAGTAATCGGTTTCTCTGATTCATATGCAATTTCATACATTAATTTAAATAACAATAAGCTAGGGATAGGCTACTCTGTATTTGTTTTTTTAATGACTTTAGCTGAATTTGTAGCTAGTATACTTTCTAAAAAATTTGATGACGTAATAGAAAAAGACTTTACTGGCAAAGTTCTATCACTGTGTTCATTAATTATTTTTGTGTTTTTAGTTGCCGCCTCTTTATTTCATAACGTTGCATTCTTTATATTTTCGATGGCAGCAAGTAGAATGATTTACATGTGGATTAAACTATTTTCTTTATATTCATACCAAGATCGAAACAAAGATCATATAATGGATTATGTGGCATTACAAAATGTTGTAATGGGCTGTTTTTTAGTCTTTAATTCTTCAATTGGCTCAATTTTAATCAAATTATCCAATATTTATATATATATGATATTTATAAGTTTACTGATTTTTACAACTACATTGATCTTTAAATCTCTATATAAAAGGACCAATTAATATGAAATACTCAGTTATCAAAGGATTTCCAACAAATATACAGACTCCAACAATCAATTATATATTTTATATTCAGAACTTTTTAAAAATTATTTTTATAAAATGTGTATTTATCGTAAGTAAGCAAAAGACCCGCAAAAGCTGGCTTTTTATTTTCCCTTTACGAGAAGTCAGCCAACTTTCCAAGATGGTGCACATAATGTACTTATTCATTTTACCGGAATTGGCAATCATGGTTTACTTAAGCTATTAAGGTAGTATGTTTAACATGCAACATGACGTGCAAAGCAAGTTCAGTCACTTGCAAGACAGCTGAGTGATCCTCAAAAGGATTGCTTTCTTGTTTCTTTTAAAAAAGTGTATTCAAAATGGGATTTTACCAAGCTATCTACTTACCTTTGGGAAGTGATAGCAGTCCTTCCCTTATGCTCTTCACTAAAAGTTTGTGAAAAATAGGCGAATTTAATTTATTCATATAGCAATTTTACTTTTAAATAGTTAAAATGATTTGAACGCATTAAGCAACATCTCAACTAACAGCAAGAACACCACAGATCTCAATCTGACTATCACAATTATTATCTACAACATAACCAAAACAAAGTTTTGAATAGTTAAGGTCACCATTAGTATACTAGACCACGTCCTGCTTAATTCCCAGCTATTCCTTGATCCGCTCCTCCAATACTAAGCCTAATCACTACCGCTATACCCTCCAGTGGGACCACACCACACTCCATAAAGGATACTTAGCTGCAACAGCTGTCCAGTCTTTTGATAGACATAGTCTAACCATTGTTCAACATTAACAGTAGTCCATTTATAAAGAGCAGTTGCTTCATAATCAAGTATTGGAATTGCTTGACCAACATAAGGCTTGAATGCTTGGAGAAAACAGTTATTGTTTAAACTTAGTTTGCTATTGAACTATAATGGGTATAATTATTATTTCTATTTATGAGGTGAAATACATGAAATTAAGTAAAAAAATCTTGCTTGGATCTATTGCTGGTATTTTAATTTTGGGGGCTGGATTCTCGGCGTCACAACAACTTAAATCTACCCCTATTACTGCAGCAACAACATCTAACAATAACACTCTAAAATTAATTCACGGTGCCTATGTCTATAATAAAAAAGGTAGGCGTCTTAAAAAATATTGTGGCAGTTGGTCTAACACTCACTTACGCAAGGGAACCAATGTACAATATTCCGGCACAGTCCAACCAATTGAAAAAGACAGCAAACAATACTATCTACTAAATGATGACAACTACAATCAATCATGGTTGCCTTATAAAAAAATCAAGGGTAAATATTATTACAGCATTGGTCATGGCGGTTACATTAATGCAGCTAACGTTAACGAAATTGACGGTCAACCACTTTATGTGGCAAATGCTACTGTTACTCTTAAGCCCGCAAATATTCATACTGGTTTAACTGGGGGATATATTGGATCAGGAACGAGCAGAACTTTAGTTAAACCTGGTCAGAAATTGAAAGTTGATTGTATTACTAAAATTCCAGATGGTAATTCAAGGTCAAAAGTTTACCGTATAGCTGGTACGACTGACGCTTTTATTTATATTGGAAATATAAAAACTCAACCTAGACAAAAATTAGCAACTTACACGATGTATACTTATGTTGGTTTAAAGCAAAATAGTAATACTTACAATATTGCAACAATTCTTAATCCAAAAACTACTAATAAAAATGTTACTCTTGCAAAAGATGAAGATATTCCCGTAATCAGAGAAATTTATGTTTGGGTACCTAACGACAATAAAGCAGAATTATTTTATCGTTTAAATTATTACACTCCTGAAGCTACAAGTGATTTTCATAAAACAATTGCTAATCAACTGTTTTATATTAAAGCAGCTGATACAATGTACTTATCGGGTCCACAATTAACACCAGCAAATACCCCTGAAGAAGCTCGCACAGACGCCAAAGTTGCAACAGCAGCTGACAAACAGGATTTACAAAAATTACTTGATCAAGCAAAAACAATTACAGCTAGTGCTAACTATAAAAATGAACTTTATGTAAATACTTATAAAGCTCGTTATGATGAAGCTTTAAAACAAGCTAAAACCGTCAATTCTTCAACTTCCGCAAGTATTACTGAAGTTAAAGAAGCCGTTTGGTATTTAACTACACAACAGCAAGCTTTATTGAACGCTTCAAAATCTGGCAATGGAGTTATTGAAGACACTATGCCTGTCAACTAAAGTTTAAGCGAAATTAGGTCATCTGACCTAATTTTTTTACGCATTATTCACAATCTCGAGATCATATTATCTTGTTTTAAAATTTAATCTTATATTTGAAAGGAGCAAAAATATGAATGTTATTACTAACCCAGATGTATCATTAAAAACAGTTTTAAAGACTGGTGGCAGCACACGCGTATATTCGAAATTTAATGGTAATTTTGTTAAATACCCAAGAAAAAGCAGCTAGTAGCTGCTTTTTCTATCTATACCGCTTGCAACTTCCGATAATGTCTATTATCGGAAATAAGCAAAAAAGCCCGCAGAACTAGGTAAAAAATAAGTTTGTAAAATTGGATCAATAAAAAAACAGCCTAAGTTTTTCTTAAGCTGCATTGCGCACTGAGCATCCCAAAAGACCGCTTTTCCCTGTACTACTTGAGCAATTTATCGAGTATGGCAATTACGATTCATGATTTCAAAACTAATAGCCGGACCTTAACCTTATAAAATCAAGCAATATAGCAAGCCAGTATCTCTTTGGTTATTCAAAGTATCTTTTATCATAACAATCCATACGGTTGCTATTATTGATATTGAATAGCCATTAGTTGTCCATATTGGACTTGCCCAATTTACAATCCTCCATTTTTTTAATTAAGTTAATAAATTCATATACGCCATCGTTTGATTTTTGCATTTTAGAATCTTCTTTTTTAAATCCTGCTTTCTGATAAACTTTAATTGCACGTTTATTGAAGCTAGCCACTGACAGAAGAATCATTTTATAATTGAAATTTTTTTGTACAAATGCTTCGATTTCTTTTACAAAACTTAACCCTAACCCTTGTCCAGTTAAATCTGGTCTCAATCCTAAACCAATTTCCACCTTTTCCTCTGACAATCTTTCTAAGCAAAAATACCCCACAAGTTCATCTTTATCATCTAAAACCTGATAATACTTATTTCCTCGTAACTTTGAAGTAGTTATTTCTTCAAAATCTTCGGGATCATTTTCCATATCATAAAAATCATACTGTCCACTATAATGCCATTTTCTAGCAATCTGGTCTGCATTTGCTTGAGTTAGTTGTGTTATTTTTTTATATTTCATCTTTATTATCTTATACTTCTTGATGTAAATTTTATTTAAAATTAATAATTTAATAATATTTAAACATTATTATATGGGGTTGTCAAATATAATAAAAACAATTAGTATAACAAAAGCCTAAACAGCCGTAAACACAACTAATATTTCGTTAAAAGTGACATTTTAATAAATCTTAGTTCTAGCAACTGTTCTAACCAAGCAATTTTCTAAGTTACGGAGGGTTAAATTTAGACCCAAATTTGCTAGTTTGACACCTTGATCAGCTATATCACAAGCTATCAAGTTTTTCGTTGTAATAAGAGCTTAATTAGGGCAAATTGCTCTCTATCATGGTTACGTCTATCGCTATAATGTTCAAATGACTTAGTAACGTTATCCATTAAAACTAGGTCGTCAGGTAATTCTTTCTGTTCAAATAACAAACACTAACACTTTATATTTAGCTTGAAAAACAAAGAAATCATTACTTGCATATAGTGTCTTCTAATATCGTTTTTTACGGAAGATCAGATAACCTAGAATAAAGAAAATGATAATGTAACACACTGACCCGATAAGGATTTGATTATTATTCAGGTGAGTTGTTTCAACATACATTGAGTAATTACCGAACTGGCGAGTTAAATTAAGCATATTTAATGGATTCCATTTCATCACATTGACAAACTTATTTGAGTTTAACAGGTTACTAGAAACAGTTTGCCCCATGAACACTAGCAAGAAGCTGATAGTAACTACAATGGCATTATTATTAATTAAACAAGACAGTAAGAAAACGACCGTTATGACTAACATTGTCGTCACTAAATCAATTACGAATCCTGTAAGCATGTTTTCCCAAATTGACTGACCATACAAATAGGTCATTGTCCACACTGCTGAAGTTCGAAACAGCGTATAATGCAAAAAAGCGGTATAAACTAATGCCAGTAAGTGCAAAAAGACATCATACAGAAACAGTACAATGTACTTTGCTAAATAAACATAGATCTTATTAGTGGCTTTATATAACAGAGTTAAGATGGCATTATTCTGAAATTCCATCGAGAAAGTCGTAGCACCTATCACAACCAGTATAAACATAATCCAATCAGGTGCATCAAAACACAGTACCAATAACAGTTTGTTTTCTTCACCACTCAGAGCATAGCCTGCCAAGATCATTAATACTAATAAAATTATAGGAGCAATCCAAGCTATTTTTTTGTGACGTAACTTATAAAATTCTTGTTTGATACTATAAAACATCATTTATTCTCCATCTTATAATTTAAACCCGTCGATTTTTGAACAGGTAATAGCCTATAATCGCAAACAAAATACCATAAATCAGCGTAGCCACAATCAACTGCATGTTAGTCAAATTTGATTTAAGAATAATTGAACTTCTGGTCAACTGCTGGGAAATAAAAATCATATTAAGCGGGTTCCACTTAATAATCGTAACTAGCGATGGCAGAGACGACATCAGGCCAGCTGAAAGACTGGCGCCAAAAAAAGCTAGAGCTAAGCCAACACAGATTACTACTGCATTGATTTTAACAAGCATGGTCAACATGAAGGATAACCCAATGATGAAAACAGAGTAGATTACTTCACCAAACATATTAAGCATAAGAGCGTCTCTCAATGTATGTGCATGAAAAGTTGCGCCCCAACTAAATTCACCAGGCACCAAAAGCCAATTCAATATAAAAGTGAATAGAACAGCACTAATTGTCAGTATAAAGCCATAAACAAAAACGACAATAAACTTGGCCAGATAGCTCTTGAGTTTGCTTGAATTTTTGTAGATTAGCATAATAATCGTATTATTACTGTACTCCATGGCAAAAAATGCAGATCCCACGGCAATCAGGATAATTGGTATCCATTCGACTGATCCAAAACCAAATGCCAACGTATTCTTGGTAATGTTCGTTGTTAGAGCACTGTAGACCATCAAAACAAGCATGGTCACCACTCCATACATTGCAACCTTTTGGTGGTAAAACTTATAGAACTCTCCTTTAAGACTAACGCCCATCTTCCTTACCTCTTTCTCGGTCCAGAATGTTAACGACAAGTTCCTCAAAGTTGGCTTCTAATGGCAGTATTTCTTGCAAGTGGATGTTATTTTTCAAAAGCACATCCTGAATAGCAAAAATGTTTTTTTGATCTACGACTAAGAAATTATCCTTGAGAGTAAACGGAATCTTTTCTTTCTGCAGCACCGGCATTGCTCGATTATTATCTTCCGTGAGCACTTTGTATTTTTGTTTACTAGTCTTATTAAATTCCTCAATTGGTTGGTTAACAATAATTTTACCTGAAGTTATTAGTACCACTTGAGTCATAATCTTTTGCAGTTCACTTAAAATATGACTCGAAATAAGAAAAGCTGTTCCTTGATCGGCGTAACGTTTAATTAACTTGCGCACGCCAATAGTGGCTTCAATATCTAGGCCATTCATTGGTTCATCTAAAATTACTAGCTGAGGGTGATTAAGTAAAGCGATTGCAATCCCTAATTTCTGTTTCATGCCTAAGGAATAACCCTTGGCTTTATTATTAATATAAGAATCCATCTGCAAAGTTGAAACCAATTGAGTTAGATCTCTTTTATTACGGGCATATAATTCTAGATTCTGTCTTCCCGTTAAAAATGGATAGATAGCTGGATGCTCGATCAAAGCGCCAACTCTTTCTAAAGCCCTATGACTAGTCTCAGTGACTGGACGCTTACCAACGGTGATACTACCGGTAAACTTCGTCAAACCTAAAACGCTTTTCATGATCGTGGTTTTCCCTGCTCCATTTGGCCCAATTAGTCCGACTATTTCACCTGCTTTGATCTTTAAAGAAACATTTTTTATAATTTTAACTTTTCCTATATAAGTATCCACATTATTGATTTCAAGTATTCTTTCATTGACTTGGTTCATTTTTCAACTGATCCTTTAAAATAACTTAAATTCATTTTACATTATAAATCGTTATACTGTAATACAGATATAATATACTGGAACAAAGTAATATGCAACTTGCTTTTAAGAAATATAGAAAACAAAAGAACAAATAAATACCAATTAATATGAAATATTTAATTTATAGGATTTTCCTATTTAGGAATATAATTTTTAGTTACTGGACTAGTTTTCTTACCATACTCATGTTAAGAAATAGTAAGTGAGCCAATTCTGCTCTCAACTTTGTCAGCTTGTTACTAAAATTTTGGGTTTAGCTGAACTTGCCTTGGCTACATATATTTTTACCTTTATAATAAAATTTCCGATAAAAAATAAGTCCTGAAAATTAAGTAATTTTCAGGACTTATCTAATAATTAATATATTTTATGTGTTGGAGCCTTATCTACTACAAATGAGAAGCGAGATAAAAGGATTAATCATTTTGAAATCACCATTTACAGTTTGGAATGTACTATTGCCTAACATTTGAGAGTTTTTAATTTTAACATCACCGTTATTCAAAAATGCTTTTGTCTTAAATTTACTGTTAATAACAAAATGTCTAACTTTTTATTTTCAAATATATATTTGTTCCATATTAATTGGAATTAAATTATCCTAAATATCCAATTCCTGCAACTGCAAAAAGTTGTTTAACTTTCAAAACTTACCTAAAAATAGTGGCAATAACTGTTTCCAATATTCAAAACCAAAAATAATATTAAGCATTTGCCTAGTTTTATATGGTAAACTTGCCGATATTTTTGGTAAAAATATAAAAAACAATGAAACTATAATTCCCCAAAGAGCTCTGCTCACTTTGCCAATCATATTTGCATCCTCCTCTATTAAGTAAACATTTTTACTTATTAAATTGATAACCTAATTTATATAGATACAATTTGATTATCTTTTATACAGCTTTACAATTCATCGAATCGTGGTGAAAACCTCAAAGGAAACCGTTCAGCCAAATTTTTTAGCTTCCATCTCAATAAATTCTGTAAAGCCGCCCTTTTCTGCTCGTTTTTGGGCAACTACCTTTAAAAAATGTTCTTGGTCAATCCCCTTAAAGTCTAAATAAGCTCTTAAAACTTCATAAACATCACCAAGCTCTTCAACCAAGTTGGTTTCACTGGTTGCATTAACTACTTCGCTAGTTTCTTCCACTAATTTTTTCTTTAAAGCTGGCTCAATTTCGTCATGTGTTAGGTAACGATAACTAGCCTCTTTAGCAAATTCAGGTATTTTATCTCTAACTAATTTTTTCATTTTAAATTCTTTTCTAAAATCATAAAGACAATAGTTTTTATGATACTATAATGAATTCCTACTTTTTTTGTAAAATATCAAAAACTATGAAGTTTACTGCAATACATTCAAAAACTTCTCTACTTCATTATTCTGCCTTTTCTTGCCAATGGTTAAAGTAGCGTATTATCATCCAACTTAAGATGATGGTTAACAAAACGGGTACAACATAAGTCAATGCAGCTACTTTTTGGTAAGCAAGCGGAATGTTAGGCAGCCAAAAGACGGTCAAACGGCTTTGCCATGCCCAAGGAATGATTGGCCAAATAAAATCAAATAAGGAAGTTGTAGCCAACATTGCAATTACTGAGCCAAAGAAGCCTAAAACTAAACTACCACCAACGTTCCACTTCATTGCAGTCACTTCAGCAAGCTCATACTGCAAAAAGCCTAAAAGCGCCATGGCAATGCTAGTAAGCAATAATTTAATAAAAGAAATGCCAACCACTTTGAAACCAAAAGTCAAGATTAGATAATAAATTAAATTCGTGCCGATAATTTCAATTACGTACAGCAGCCAGTAATAAAACAATTGCCCCGCTATTATTTTGCCTCTGCTGATCGGTTCGGTTAGCCAATTTTTAAAGTCCCCCGCCTTCTTCTCTCGATCATAGACTAGGCACACGACAATGCTAATCACAAGCGGCGAAGCAAGTGCTAAAAAAGTATTAAATATATTAATCATATTTTCTGAACTGGATAGATTTTTACGACTGCCATAATACCAGCCAAAGATAATAGGGAGGAAAATTAAAGCAATTAGATGTAGGTAGAGCAGCATGCTGCGCCGTAGTTTGACATTTTCCGCACCACAAATTTGTTTAAGCATTTTTTATCACCTGCTTTTGAAATGAATAAGATGCCAAATAACTGAAAATAATAAATAAGCCAATTGAAGCAAAAATAGTCCAAGAAGAATTAGGTACAACTTCACTAATTTTTATGGGAGTGCCATTAATATGTAATTTGATCAGTGCCACTGGAAAAAGATCTGACCAACTATATGGCAAAACTTGGCCCCAAGAAAAGGTAGTTACACAATATATGCCAATCATAGAACCGATAAAGGCTAGCCCAACAGTAACGTAGAGGTTAGATATTCTGCTTAACCACGTATAAAGGGGGATTTCCCAGATAGTTGTTAAAAAAAGTCCCCCGACTGCTGTTAGGCAGGGCATAATTCCAACCCTAACCGGACTAATCAGACCGGTTAACAGCAGAAAAACGCCTAAAACCAGACTAACAACAAGTGACAGCAGCACACCATGCAAGATTCTTCCTAATTCATAAGCAAACAAATTAGTGGGAGAACTTAAAATTATTTTATACTCCGTACTATTTTTTTCATGACGATCAATCAGACCAATAATCAAGGCTAAATATAAATTAAGCCAGAGAAAGCTCCACTGATTAATCGTACTTTCAAGCACATAACCAGTAGAATCAAAAAAAAGAATGGTGAAAACCATAACCAAAAGGGGAAAAAGCACTGTTATAGGTCTAATAATTGTTCTTTTGGTTTTAAAAATTTCAATTTTTAAAGCTTTAAGCATACATAACACCAGCCTTTTCCAAAGTAGAATTAAACAGTTTTTCTAAATCAATTTCATGATCATATGGCTGTTCCAAAAGGAGCTTACCTCCACCAATAATACCAATATTATCAGCTAGATGTTCTACTTCTGAGAGCATGTGACTAGAAATAATGATTGTGATGTCTTTCTGCTTGAATTCAGCAATCAAATTACGTAACTGTTGGATACCTAGTGGGTCTAGTCCATTAGTAGGCTCATCTAAAATCAAAAGTTTAGGATGTCCAACTAAAGCTAAACCGATTCCTAACCGTTCTTTCATTCCTAAAGAAAAATTCTTCGTTAATTTATTTCCAGTATTGTTAAGACCAACGGTTTGTAAAATACCGGGAATTTCATTTTCGCTTGTACCGCGCAAACGACAAATTACCTGTAAATTCTCTTTAGCAGTCAGATTGCTATATAAAGGAGCATTTTCAATTAATGAACCAATCTTAGCTAAGTCAGATCTTGTCCATTCATGACCAGCAAATTCGACTTGACCACTTGAAGCCGGGATCATTCCCGTTAAAATCTTCATTAACGTAGTTTTACCAGCACCATTAGGTCCTAAAAGACAATAAACTTTATTTTCTGGAATATGTAAATTTATTCCGTCTAAAACCAGTTGGTCTTTAAACTTTTTAACCAGATTTTTTGTTTCAAGTAAATTAGTCATATTTAATATTCTCCTGCATGTGTTTAAATTTTAGTAAATATTATATACGAATATATTAAGTTTATTATTTTAAATCAAATACTTAACAATAATATCATATTATGAAAACTAACAAAAGTCCTCTTCCCTGTGGCTTTTTTTAAGATAATAAAGTAATCTTGAATTTCCACTAAATAGTTATAATTACTCTTTATGAGCTTCTTAGTAATATTTAACATTTGAAAAAAACTAGAATTTCAACAAATAAGGTAAGTCGCTAATCATTTGATAAGCCTGCCTGTAATTTAGTGTTTTATAATTTTTTATATAATTTATTAATTTTTCATAGAATTATATACTGTGCTAGTTTATTAACCAAAAGTAAAATATCGTAATTTTGCATATTATTTGATAATTTTATGTCAAATTTTTCTTCTAAATCATACTCTATAATTTAGATTAGAATTTAAACTTAGGTCTTTAGAAGCAATAATATTATCTTCAAGATATTTTTTAATAGTATTAATTACTTCTGATTTAATATTTTTTACAGTCATCATTTTTATACTCCAAAAACTAAAAGAGGCAGGAGCCTCTTTTAGTTAACAATCATTATTTCAGTTTTGACGTGCCTCGTAATCAATTCCTTACTTGCATTATTTAACTGATCTAGAATTTCAAATTCCATTTGTAGAGATACATCGGGATTATTCATAATCTTTATCTCTATAAACAAGAGATTCTATAATTATATTAAATTTGATAATATTTTTATGATATATATTTATAAGCATTTATTATTTTTTAATTAAACATTTACAAAATTATTAAATAATTATAAAATAAATATATTAAAAACAAGTTAAGGCAGGTAATATAATGAACTTTAAAACCATCGTTAAGTGGTTACCTAAATGGTTACTGCTTGCAATTTTCATTACAACACTTATTTCATCATTTGATGGTGTAGTATTAGCACAGGTGCTTTCTAATATTGCTAACTTTAATCGTAATTCGACGGTAAGGCAGCTTTTAACTTACGCGGGAATAAGCTTATTGGCTCTGACAATTGTTTACTTAACTAAGGCTTTGAAGAAAATATTAATTAATACAGCAATTAAGCAAATGAACCTAAAGATAAAACATAATTTTATTTATCAGCAGGTCGTTAATGCTAATTTTATGGATGATACAGCGAAAAATATTTCTAAAATTTTTAATGACTTTAAGTTGCTCGAAACCAATTACTTTAATTTATTGTTTGATTTGATTTCATCATTGTTAATGGCGCTGGTCTCAGTAATTTATATATTAAGTTTGAGTATTCCAATCGGGTTTTTGGTTATTATATTTTCACTACTACCGATGTTAACACCAAAATTGTTTAGTAAGATTTTGACTAAATCTTCTGCAAATTGGCAAAACAACAGTAGCACTTTTTTGGGCAAGGTAACTGATTTATTTAAGGGAAAGAATACAATCAGAACATACTTAGCCGAAAAAACAATGTATGAAGATACTGACAATTATTTAAATAAAACTGAAATCGCTTATTTAAAAATGAATAATTGGCAAGCAGCAGCATTTTTTGTTGGAGCATTTTTATCAGTTATTAGTTATATTTTCCCGATTAGCGTCGGGGTATTCTTGATCATTAAAGGAAACATTACCTCGGCATCTTTGATTGCCATTTTTATGGCTAGTGATCGTGTTGTAGCACCGCTTAGCAGCATATCTGAATATCTCAATAAAATGAAAACGACGCAAAATATTCGTGAAAATTTGAAAGAACAAGTAATTAGTTTTGGCAATGCCCCAAAGGGTTTAGAAAAAGCACAACCTAAAATTGTTTTTGATGATGTCAACTTTACTTATGCTAACGGTAAAACAATTATTGCTAATTTAAATTTACTTATTCCTTATGGTAAAAAAATATTAATTACTGGAGCGTCAGGTGCTGGTAAATCAACCTTGCTTAATTTGATTCAAGGTTTTGTCAGTCCTACGAGCGGTAAAATTTATTTAAAAGATGGATCAGATAAAATAGCCAATATTCTTAATTCTGGAATGATTGCCTACATTAAGCAGAGTCCGAATTTATTTAATGATACTTTACGATTTAATCTGACATTGGGACAAGATTTTTCAAATGATGCTTGTTTAGCTGTATTAGATAAAGTTGGATTACTTACAGAACTTGGCCAAGACGCCTTAAATAAAACTTACGGTGAAGATGGTAAAGATTTATCAGGTGGACAAAGACAAAGAGTTGAGATTGCGCGAGCTTTACTGTTTAACAAAAAAATTATTCTAATCGATGAAGCGACATCGAATTTAGATCCGCAAACGACAGCTAAAATAAATGAAATCATCTATGGCTTAAGTTGCACAGTTATTGAAGTTGCTCATTATTATGATGCGCAGGAAGTCCAGCAAGCACAATTCACACGATATTTACTTAAGAATAAGACTCTAAAAGCAATTTAACTAAAAAATATTGCTAATAAAATTGACTAATATTTATATATATAATATAGTAAAGATATAATTTGATCATTATAATATATATTAGTATATGTATTATCGACATATGTACTCATTGTGAGAATTTTTTATTGCACAAAAATAAAGCTACCAAAATTAATCTGAATAACTTTATTTAATTGGTACAGCCCTTGTATTCTTCACTTAATTCCAAACTTTTTTCTATATCTAGTAAACGTAACACGATTAATTCCAGTTACCTTGCTGACAGCAGTATCAGTCGTACCACTTTGATAGAACTTAAAGGCGTGTTGCAATTGTGGATTTATATAAGCTGGTTGAAACAAAGCAAGCTGTTAAGGCTGCACAGAAACCTGATGAATACGTTATCATTAGACCTTCCTGGGAAACTGTTGGTCATGTTATGGCACAAGGACGGAGAGATGCTCTAAGTAGCGGGTTTGGATTTGGTAGTAATAGATATAGTCATTAAAATCAAGAGGTACTACTAGTGAAAAGAGATAAACCAGAAACTATATTGTTATTGGCAATATTAGCACCGATGCCCGTCTCAGTAACAGTTTCAGTGTAGTGGCTGTTGGTCTTTCCCCATTTTCCCGACTTTTTGGCAATCAGTGGACCAATAATTCCTTGCAAAATTGCGGGTACAAAAGACGCAACCACAAAGATGAGGGCAATGATCCATGAAGCAAGGAAAGCAGACACGATTGGCGCCATAAACTGAATAACATCAAAAATAATAGTCAATTCTGCGACGAGACTTAACCAGATAATTAGAAGACAATTCCTTAATTTTAATGTTAACGTCGGCAATAATTTTGGAATATAAATATTGATAAATAATTCCAATCAAGCCAAAAATTAGTTAACCACAGATAGCAGTTGTGGTTAACTTTAACAAACTGCCTTGAGGTTTCTCGGCGTATGAAATGAATAGTTTCAACATGTAGGCAACGAAAACAGCCTGCATTGAATTCAGAATAGACATAATAATGTATAGACCGACTTTAAACGGATTAGCGTATTTTAAATGTCATGATTACCTTCTTTAAAATATATCTATTCTCATTTTTAATTAATAACTTATAATAATATCATTAAGTCAGAAAACTTAATAATAATCATCTAAGTAAGTTTATGATAAAGGAGGTCTCTAGAAATGAGTGCAAACGTTAATGTTGATCACATCTCCACATTTACCGACTCTAAAATTGGTTGGATTTTCTTCTAAACTGTTAAATCATCATTAATATATAATATTAGCCGAGATCTATATTTAAGACCTCGGCTTTTAATTAAATTTTTATAAAGGAAAACATTTATAATGAAATACAATCGTCCAAGAATCAAATCCATATATCCAATCTATAAATTAAATGATGAAACTTTTCGAATTGACACCCAAGTCGGCATTACCCAAGAGTTTAAAGACCCTACTCATCAATTATGGACTTTAGTCAATTTACTTGATGGTAGACCTACAGAAGATGTATTAAAACAAGAAAAAGCCGCTTTTCTTAATTTGTCTTAATTTCGGGGTTCAGATCACCTAGAAAGTAAGGAAAGAAATCTAAATGAGTTTAACTAAAACTTGAAATATTATTTTTTCTAATTAATTTTTATAAAGTTCTAATTTCAATATAGTTTTAATCAATGTCGTTGTAATCAAAGAAACAATATAAAGTAAACTATAAAATCCTCTGACGCAAAAAATTATAGCAATGTATTACATGTAGTAATAGGCGTACCATAACAATGCGGTGATACAAATAGCTAAAATTGAGCCAGCAATCAAAAAGTACAAAACTCAAAAACAAACTAAAAGGACTAACCCCGATTGAATATCGGAAGTTAGTCCTCAGCTAGAATTTATTAAACTGTCCTAATTTTGGGGTTCACATTAGGTTCAGGCGTGGAAATCATTTTTTACAGCTTAATAATTTTAGAACAATAGTCCGCTACCACAGGGTCATGGGTAACAATCACCAACGTCTTGCCCATCATGTTCAACTGCCTTAATTCTTTCATAATAATGTCGCGGTTCTGCTCGTCTAGCGACCCGGTTGGCTCATCCGCCAGAATCAACTGGCTAGGCTTAATCATAGCCCGGGCAACGGCAACCCGTTGCTGCTGACCGCCAGAAAGCTCATAGACCTTGCTGTCCTTATAGTCTTCAAGACCAACCCGTCTGAGCGTCTCGTCAATCTGCCTTATCTTAGCTGCTTTGTCTTTTCTAACATATTTCTGCGCCAAGGTCAGATTTTGGGCAACGGTCTGATTATCAATCAATGCAAAATTTTGAAAGATATAATTAATCTTATTGCGAATCTCCCGGCTTGCCTGCGTGCTGTTGGGCTTAATATTACTTTGCCCGTCGAAAATATAACTGCCGGAATCAAAACCATCAATTAATCCCAAGATGTTTAACAAAGTCGACTTGCCACTACCACTGGCACCCATAATGGCTACCATCTCTTTGTCCTTGACTTCTAAATTCAAATTCTGAAAAACGATCTTGCGTCCAAAGGATTTGGTCAAATTGTGGATCTCAATCATTGTCTCACCCGCCTTTCAATACTTGAACAATATTCCGGTTCTCCTGGCCAATAAAGATAGCCAGCGTCACCAATAGGTCAACCCATGCTAACAGCACACCAACCAGCAGTGCCCCAGAGCTTTTGCCCCAGAAGCAGGCTACGCCGATTTGAACTGCATATAGGCTTAGTAAGAGGGTGATAGCTATGCTATAACGGTCAATGACCCTAAAGCCCAGCAAGCGCAAAATCGATAGCTCCCGCTCATTGGTTCTGAAATAGAGGACCGCGCTGAAAGCCGAAACGACCAGTGAAATCGTAAAGGTAACGCCCAGCAGAATCAGTGAAATCAGCAGACCCCAGCGGTATGTAGTAGTAAGATAATTGGCAAGCGAAGCTGCTGTTGCAAACTTTATCCTAATGCCCCGCATGTATTCAGCCCGACCCAAACGCTTAATCAGCGCCCGGTTATGCCGGTTATTTTTGATTCTGATAGGATTACTCAGACCCGAAACGGACAGCTGCAGTTTGCTCCAGTGATCCAGGTGGTCCGAATCAATCAATTCATAGATTGGCCGCTTAAAAAGTTTAAGTTGTTCATTGAGATAAACTGGGGTCGCAGGTGCAGACCGATAATACACAATGTTTACTTGTGTTTTTGCCAAGTCTTTTCTTGACTTGTCTGAACGGTCAAGGACAAGTAACTTGGTCAGTTTAGTTACCTTATCATGGTCCTTCTTCATTTCAATCGGTACGTAAAATGTGTTTTTCAGCCCTGTAGGTGCAGTCAGACCCAAATGCTTAAGGTAATTCTGGTTAATCCGCACCACTTGGTAACTGTCCTTGGAGGTAAAGCTACCAGCGATTTTGAAGCGGGCCAGGTTTCTTTGCGGGTTAGTGATTGAACCGGACACAAAATAGGCATTGCTCCCTTTTTCCAGGTCATTAAAGAAGCGTCCTATCTTGATCTCATTTTTGCCATTATGAACATCGTCATTTCTAATGGCTTCGGCAGAAACAAGACTAGTTCGTTCCGCCGTCAGGTAGCTGCCCAAGCGGGCAACCCTGTCATATTGCCTGCTTTTTTCATTGATTTCCTTAACATTAGCCAAACCACCGATTAGCAATACTGTGGTCAATACCACCGTCGCAATTTTGATGACCAGTGTGATGGCCATACCCAGGTTGAAGTTGATGCCCTGCTTTAGCAGCGTGATGATTCGAATACTCCTAATAAGGGCAAGTGCGATAAGAATAGACAAGGCAAAAATCATGACGACAACTAGCTGGCTAACCAGCACCCACTTGGCAAAGCCCGCTGGCCAGTAAACGAAAAATAACCTGATTCCGATATCAAAGATTAAGCTAGCACCGAGAAGGGACGCAAGCGGCAAAGTGAACAGCTTCCCCACCACGTCCAAGTTAGATAGGCCTAACAGCTTGTACACACCGATTTGCTTAACGTTTGTCAGTGGAATTGAAAAAGTGGCAAGGACTGTTAGTACAGCCAGTATTAGGAACAAGGCCAGATAAATCATCAGCGATCTATTAATGTATTCCTTTTTGGAAAACACTTTGGGCGTCAATAGGTCTTTCTCGCTCGTATTAAAAAATGTAGCCAATTTGCGCACAACTACCCTGCGGTGTTTCAAATTACCGATAACCGTGTAGACGCCATTCACGGACTTGTCATCCTTGCCCCAAAACTTGTCGATGCTCTGCAGTTTGATACGCTCAGTTTTCCAGAACACGGGGATATCCCTGCCCTGTACATACACGGTCTTCTTGTTTGGAAATAGGTCAAACTTCTTATTCCGGGCGAAGAATTCATAATAAGGGAAACTGACCTTGCTGACCACAGCCGACTTGATTACGGTTCCCCCGTCATAATCAGTCTTGATCAGCGTCAAGCCATACCTGTTAGCTATGCGCTTAAAGAAGGGTAGCGTTTCGTCTGCCGTGCGTGGACTATTAGACAAGTACACCTTATACGAGTTTGACGTCTCCTCTATTTTTTCAATCCGATCTTGATCCTTGGTCTGGTAAATATTGATTACCAATAGACCTGCCAGAACGGACATCATTACCAAGAATAGGCTAACTACTTTTTTGATAAGATCACTTCCTTTCAGTTGTAATGGCATTAGTAAATAAAATAGTATTATTATATATATCAGTAAAAACTCTTGCATACTTTTAGAAAAGTAATTTTTTCCTAATTAAAGTGTATGCAAGAGTAGTAGGCAACAATGGAAATTAATTAGTTATTTGTTATTATTCATAACTCCACCAATAATTTAGCCCTGTAGATGGAAATTGGTGATACCTTGCTTGAGACCAATTTCCGGCATCAGCAACAGCCTTATCCCGATTACTTTTATTGGGTCCAACCGCTGAACCATGTCTACTAGCAGTGTGAAGATAATCGGAATAGCCAAATGTACCATTCAAGCCTACTCCATAGTTCCATGTGCCACCACCAACATTTTGTGCTAGTGTAGTGGTGGCTGTGCTAGCAAGTCCTAAAGAAGTAACTATAGGAACGATTGAAAACATCTTTTTAAACATGTAATTCGCCTCCTGATTTACTAATCCACATATCACTTGTATAAAATATAACACAATATATCCAAAAAGCAACCGCTTACAAAAACTACATTATCGCGTATTAATACACCACAAAAATGTCTTAATTTCGGAAGCATATTTTTATCTAAATTAACTAAACAAGATAAACGTATTGGCCAAACCATCTATATATATTGGAACACCACAATTATTCTCTTGTATCCTTAATATTTTTTTGAGAGACATCACTAGCTTCTTCAAACGAAGCCGTATGAATTAATACTTCTGTATTCTTCCTCTCAAAAAAATTTCTATATTCTTGATATAGTATCATTGCATTACTCATTTTGTATCCCTTGTTCATTTACCCAAAATCAATCGAATCTAATAGATGTTCCCCAGATCAGTAAAACTAAAATGCAATCAGCCGGTTCTTCAGCACTATATACACGAGATGGAAAATCACTTTTAACACTGGAAGATCCTTAATCCAAAAAAGATATCCATGACCAATCATCACAATTATTTAGTAATTTGCAGATTAATCAAAATAGATTTAAAGATAATGAAATATCTACCGATATTTTATTATTTTTGGAGTTATTGTTTAATACAAGATCAGAATGCAAATATTAATTTTATAAGCAAAAGATACTGATTCGAAGAAAAATTAAGCAAATAAGAATTCCAAAACTTTGAATTATTAATGACCAATGATAAAGAGGTATTGTTGTTAAACAAATCCAAATTAATACCATTAGCACTAAGGTGGTTAAAGAAAGTCCAAGATTACTATTAGTAATGGCAAATGTATGAACTATTAGGTAACCTGCAAGATATGGCCATCTTAACGGGAAAAGCATTTTAAAGAGTGTTAGCATTTTAGGTTTACGAATCGCAATCTCGTTCTTAAGCGAATCGACCTCATTTCGAGGCAAAATGATAGAAACATAATCAAAAATTATCACATTAATACAAAGTAGCGCAAACTTAAGCGGCGTACTGATCCAACCAAAACTAAGTTGCCAGAGTTGCTCAGTGGGAAGTTCTGACCAACTTTGTCTAGCTAACAAGATTAAAATGCAACAAATTGCTGTATAAAGCCCAAAAATGTGTTTCTTATTCATCATTAAGAACTCCGGCTTGCAACTTCAAACGACGATCATAATTAATTTCATCTACTTTATCATGACTTGCCACAATAACTGTCTTATTATGCTGCTTTAGTTGCTTTAATAACGTAACGAATTGACTAATACCGTCTTGATCAATTCCTCTAGTTGGCTCATCCAGTAAAATAATATTTTGATTTTCCATGACTGCTTGTATAATGCCCACTTTTTGCCGCATACCTACGGAATATTTGGTAATTGCCTGACGATCGTCAGGATCTAGTTCAAAGTCTGTAAGTAACTGCCGAACTATAGTTTCATCATAACG
This sequence comes from Lactobacillus sp. ESL0246, assembly GCF_003692965.1. Lineage (GTDB taxonomy): Bacteria > Bacillota > Bacilli > Lactobacillales > Lactobacillaceae > Lactobacillus. Next base: position 268,834 of record NZ_REHC01000008.1, read on the forward strand.
GTGGTTAAGGTGAGCTAAAAACTTCAAATTAGTCAATGCTGATTCATATTCTAAAAATCCCGGGTTTTCAATTAATGCTCCGACTACATCAGTTGGACTAATTTTCACTGTCCCACAATCTGCCTTTAACAAACCCGTGATAATTTTAAAAATGGTAGACTTGCCAGAACCGTTTATGCCTGAAATATGAATTATTTCGCCTGGCATTGCTTTTAATGATACATCTTGTAAAACAACTTTTTTACCAAATGATTTTTTGATTTTTTCAATTTGTAACATAATCTTTCTCCATCAGTAACCGCCATAAATGTGGTGCACTGCCCGATACAGTGGGTCATATAACGGACTGTATAAAATTAAGAGTTTTTTTTCAATAATAAAATGATATATTAAATCTAAAACTATTACTAAAAATAATAGAAAATAAGGATGGTGCAATTGATAGCCACCCACCAAAAGCCAAGACAAAAAAAGCAAAACAAAAACATGTAATAATAATAAAGTCATGCCTAAGACTGGGCTACCATTTTTAAAAAAAGGATAATTAGTTCCTAAATATGGCACGAATAAGCTTAATAAAAATATTAAACAATAAAAGGTAGCTATTCCCAAGAGAAAGGCGATTATCTGATTATTTTTTTTGCGCACACCAACAAAAAGCCGAATTTTACGTAGTGCTAAAACTTGTGAGTAAAAGAGGGTTAATATTATTGGCTGCAAGTACAAGGATACCAAATTAGCATTAAGATACGTATTCAATAATTCCATAGTACTAGGGTCACTTCTTCGAATAAGAAATTGTCCGCCCCAAAAACCAATGAACGTGATCAATAATCCGATTAAGATAAAACGATAACTAAAGCGCTTAGTCTTCATGTTTATTCCCTCTCTATTTTTTGTTTGTACCATACACTGATTAAAACTGCTGCAATCGCTAAGTAGATAAATGTCGCAATAATAAAAGCGAAAATTGGTTTAATCGGAGGAGCTTGGCTAATAAAAGTATACTGTCCTGGTGCCACCAGACTAAAAAAGAACCAAGCATATGAGAAAGTGTGCCAAATTAGGTTATTCATATTACCTAATGTTGGTAATAAAATTAAGATTAATCCTAAAAGCGGTCCAATTATTGGATAAAAAGCATTTTTGCGGATATAAAGTCCCACGCTAAAAACTAAAATGGCAAAAATACCCCAGCCAATAGCTGATAAAAAAATAAATAGCAATATCTCAGATAGATCATCTGCTAAAATATTGGCTGACCGAATTGCATGCAAATACACTTGATCATTTGTCTTATACATAAAAGGAAAATAAAACCAATTAATTAAGAACATTTCATATAAATTAGTGGCTAGAGATAAGATAGCGGCTGCCCCAAAAGTATTTTTAAGACTTTGTTTTAAAAAAGTAGCATAACCAATCCTTTGTTGCACATTAGAAAATATATTATTATTTTTCAAGTAAACAAAGAAAGCAGAACCGATAATCGTTAACAAAGACATCTGGGAAATGTCTACTAATATATTAGAGCCTCCTCCTCCAGATTGTAATGCAAAGAAAAGCCCCACTGAAATATTCCCTTTAGCACTTAGAAGGCCACTTGCGTCATGAATACCAAGGAAAACATGGACAGTAATTAATAAAAAATATAGTATTAAAATAGTTATATACATTACCTTAGTTCTTTTTAACATAAATTATTCTCCATTCTTCATATGATCCTTTTTCATATGCATAAAAGTCGCGTCATGGTCAGTCTTAGAATAGCTGTTACGCTCGCCAAATATTTCTGTTGCTACTTCATACTTTTTTGATCTGGGGATCAAATCCTTACGCAACTTATGCAGTACCTTTTTAAGACTGCGTCTTTGGCGTTTCTTAGTTGAACCCCCAAGCGGGGTTTGGGGCTCAGCTGCGATTTCTTTATCTAATTGCTTAGTGGTAGCTTCTGTTTGTCTGGCAATCATTGCTAGACCATAACTAGTTTGGGCTTCTTCTTCCGTGATCGCTTGGATTACTTCTGTTTGAATCAGTTCATCATAAAGTTTAATTGCACTAGTTTTTAATTTGGCATGAAATTTTTCCACTGCTCTTTTCCAAACGAAAGTATACTTGTTGGCATCAGCTTCAATTTTAGTCCCATCAATAAAGATGGCATCTTTTTTAATTAAGCCTTCTGCCTGCAGGAGGTTAGTAAAATAGACAAAAGACTGTTTAATTAACTGATTGGCATGTTTACTAGACCTAAAGTTATTGATTGTGTGATATGAAATATGCTTGCCGCCAGCAAAAAGCAAAATTTTAAGCATCATAGCTGGATGATAGGCCGGCCGACCAGTAACTGACTTGTCTTCTAATAGTACCTTGTCAGGAATAGAATCAACAAAAGTGCTAATAACCTGAGCAAGATGATTTTTAGGAATAGAAAAATCTAAATTGAGTGTTAAAGCAGTTTGACCTGCGATATAATTTTGATACATGAAAAGCCCACCTTTTTATTTTTGGTACTGAATTAATAATATCAAGGCAAGGCAAAAATGTATATGAAAAATCCGCTAGAACTTAAAGGTTCTAACGGATTTTTTGCTTGTTAGTGTCTAGTTTTTCCCAGACTCTTTTTGGCTTAACTTAATGACATTGCTTAATTTCAGGATTCACATCAATCCTTAGATTAAGTTCTTCAATTTTTGATAAAAATTTTCATGTGAGCCGATTAAAAGTATGATAACTATTACTTCGTCTTGATCTATTTTATAAGCAATGTGATAACTAACTTTAGCATAGTTAAACCCTACGGCATAAATACCAACTAGATCACCTTTTTTGGCAGTTCCACTATAAGGGGTAATCGCAATATCATTATATATCTTATCAATAAATTTTTGCTTTAATTGCTTATTCTTAATTTTTTTAAGAACTTTGATTGAATTACTACTCAATTTAACTTTATAGGCCAACTTCTTTTTCAAGCTCCTCTTTGGTCATAATTGGTTCTGGCTCTGCATCTTGTGCCAACTTATTAATTGCTTCTGGAATCGCTTTTTTGGCTTCTAGAAACTTATCAATTAATTCTTGGCCAGAGTAATTTTGACTTACCAAGTCTTTGAGAATATCTGTATCAAAATCAAAAAAATCATCATTATCAACAAATTCATAAAATATACCATTATTTGTTATACGCGGGATAGTAGCTACTCCTTCCTTGATACCAAAGCTTTTTGGTACTGAAAGCATCACTGAATTTCCCTGTTTTCTAGTCTTTATAGTTCTCATTTTGCTCACCTCTAATGATATTTTATCATTTCACTTAAATAATTACTAGTAATTACTATTTAAGTGTTTGATATACTTGACTTTGAGTAGAAAAAATACTAGCTCCGATCAAGTATCGCAAACTAGTCCTAAATTAAAATTTAAAAATCTGGCTTAATTTTAGGGTTTACAGCTAAGCTATAGATCATTTATGTAAAAGTTATTTTAATTAGCGCTCATTTAAAAAATGCTTTAAATATAAACCTTAGCTTAGGAATAATATTTAAAGCATTATTTTAATTTAAACTAGTAGTCAAGAAAGAACGATTCTCTAATGCAATAAGCAGTGCACGCGCTGTATCAAAACTAGTAATTAATGGGATATTCTGATTAATTGCTGCCTGCCGAATTACAAAACCATCAGAATTTTGAGCAAGATCATGACCCATTGTATTAATTACCAAATCAATTTTGCCATTTCTAAACTCTGTTAAAATATTATTTTCTTGTTCAGAATGAAGCTTACTTACCTCAGTTACATGTAGACCATGCTGTCTTAAAAAGGCCGCCGTTCCACTAGTTGCAAAAAGCCGGTAACCAATCTCTGCAAAATTTTGCGCAATTGGTAAAATCGTTTTTTTGTCATGGTTTTCAATCGTTAATAAAACATTACCATTGTCTGGTATTTGCATATTAGCTCCAGCAAAGGCTTTATAAAGTGCCTTGGGAAAACTAAGATCGCTGCCCATCACCTCTCCAGTGGATTTCATTTCGGGACCAAGATAACTATCAACATTGGCCAACTTACTAAAAGAAAAGACCGGTGCTTTGACACTAATCCTTTTGGGTTCAGCAGCTAAGCCGTCAGTATACCCCTGTTCTTGTAAACTTTCACCCATAATTACCCGGGTTGCAACTTGGGCCATTTCAATGCCAGTAACCTTACTTAAAAATGGCACCGTCCGACTAGCTCGTGGATTAACTTCAATAATATAAATTTCACCATTACGCTCAATCAATTGCAAATTCATAATTCCATGACAATTAAGTTTTAAAGCCAATTTTTTAGTTACTTGAGCAATTTTTTGTTTAATCTCAGGTGAAAAAGTTTGGGCTGGGTAAACTGCCATCGAATCTCCTGAGTGAACACCAGCATGTTCAATATGCTCCATAATACCCGGAATCAGCACATGATGTCCATCACAAATTGCATCAACATCACACTCACGTCCGTCAAGATAGTCATCAACTAAAATTGGGTGACTAGCAGCAATATCAACGTGATTTTGCAAATAATCTTCTAATTCATTAGGAGTATAAACAATTTCCATTGCTCTTCCTCCCAAAACATAGCTTGGTCGAACCAATACTGGATAACCTAACTGTTCTGCTGCTTGCATCACACCTTCATGAGTGGTTGCAGTTATCCCTTGGGGTTGCTTTAAGTGCAATTCTTTAACAGCTTTATCAAATAATTCGCGGTCTTCTGCGCGATTTAAATTGGCGACGCTAGTTCCCAATATCTTAACACCATTTTTTTCAAGACCAGCGGCTAAATTAATTGCTGTTTGCCCACCAAACTGAATAATTACCCCTTCTGGCTGCTCTAAGTCGCAGACATTCAAAACATCTTCCAAGGTTAGAGGCTCAAAATAAAGTTTATCCGAAATTGAAAAATCGGTTGATACCGTTTCAGGATTAGAATTAATAACAATGGCTTCATAACCCATTTTTTGTAATGCTTTAACACAATGCACGGTAGCATAATCAAATTCAACACCCTGCCCAATGCGAATTGGTCCTGAGCCGATAACTAAAACTGCTTTTTTATCCGCTTTTTGACTTTCATTTTCCGAATCATAGGTTGAATAAAAGTATGGCGTTTGCGAAGCAAATTCTGCCGCACATGTATCGACCATTTTATAAACCGGAATAAGATTGTTATCGTGGCGCATTTGGCGAATACTAGTTGCATCCTTGTGCCAAAGTTTAGCAACAGTTTGATCAGTAAAACCATATTTTTTGGCAATTTTAAGTGTATCAAGGTCATTGGGATGAGCTTGAATCGTGTGTTCCAACTCAACAATATGCTTGACAATATCAAGAAAATAAAAGTTAATTTTAGTTAATTCATGAATATCACTTATTGAATAACCACGTCTAAAGGCTTCAGCTAAATAAAAGAGACGATCATCTTGTGCTTTAACAAGCTTTTTTTCTAATTCCTCATCAGTTGCATTATGAGCAGCTTGAGAATAAAAATCTTTTTGATCAATTTCTAAAGAACGGACCGCTTTTTGAAAGGCTTCCTCTGCTGTTCTACCAATTGCCATTACCTCGCCTGTTGCCTTCATTTGGGTGCCTAAAGTCCGATTAGCCTTGGTAAATTTATCAAACGGCCAACGCGGAATTTTGCAAACCACGTAATCAAGTGCTGGCTCAAATTCTGCAAAAGTTGTTCCCGTTACTGGATTTTTGATTTCATCTAAAGTCATCCCCACAGCAATTTTAGCTGCCATTTTGGCAATTGGATAGCCCGTTGCTTTAGACGCTAAAGCCGATGAACGCGAAACACGCGGGTTAACCTCAATCACATCGTATGCAAAACTATTAGGGTCCAAAGCAAGCTGAACATTACAACCTCCCTCTATTTTCAAGGCTCTAATTAGCCGTAAAGCACAATCTCGAAGTAATTGGTACTCCTTATCTGATAAGGTTTGTGATGGTGAAAAAACAATCGAATCTCCGGTATGAATTCCTACGGGATCAAAATTTTCCATACAACAAACAATCATCGCATTGTCATTATGATCGCGCATCACCTCAAACTCAACTTCTTTATAACCAGCTATTGAGCGTTCGATCAAACATTCACCAACCGGTGATAATTCTAAACCGTTCTTTGCAACCCGGACTAATTCAGTCGCATTATTGCAAATTCCGCCACCCGTGCCTCCCATTGTAAAAGCTGGACGAACGATAATCGGATAACCACATTTTTTGCCAAAAGCTAGCGCTTCGGTTACTGTTTTGACACTTTTAGATGGTGGTACAGGTTCACCTAGTTTTTGACAAAGTTCCTTGAACTTCTCCCGATCTTCAGCTTGTTCAATTGAGTCTAGTTTCGTTCCTAAAAGTTGTATCTTTAATTCGTCTAAAATACCACTTTCAGCTAAGGACAGTGCCATATTCAAGCCCACCTGACCACCAAGTGTTGGCAAAATCGCATCAGGATACTCCTTACGAATAATTCGTGAAACTGAGTCAAGCGTTAAAGGCTCAAGATATACTTTATCCGCAATTGTTGTATCTGTCATAATAGTAGCCGGATTTGAATTAACCAATACTACTTGATAACCCTCTTCACGAAGTGCCAAACAAGCTTGTGTACCTGAATAATCAAACTCAGCAGCTTGACCGATAATGATTGGTCCTGAGCCAATTACCATAATTTTTTTGATATCTGTTCTTTTAGGCATGACGTTCTTGTTCCTTTCTTTGGTCAATTATCTGCATGAAGTAGTCAAAAATTCCCGCTTCATCATGTGGTCCCGGTGTGGCATCTGGGTGAAACTGCACCGAAAAAGCGGGATACTTTTTATGTTGCAGGCCTTCAATTGTGCCATCATTAACTTCAAGATGAGTTACTAATAATTGTTGTGGATCAATTGAGTCGCTTTTAACTGCATAACCATGATTTTGGGAAGTAAAACCGATATTCCCAGTAGCAATTTCGCGTACGGGATGATTAAAGCCGCGATGACCAAATTTCATCTTATAAGTTTGAGCACCATTTGCTAAAGCAAAAATTTGGTGTCCCAGACAAATCCCCATTAACGGTACGTGACGTTCAAGCTTTTTAACTGTTTTAACTGTCTCAAGCATTTCTTGCGGGTCACCTGGACCATTTGATAGGAGCACCCCATCTGGGTGTAATGATAAAATTTTCGCTGCTGATACTGTGTAGGGAACAACAATACAATTGCAATCACGCTTACTTAACTCACGTAAGATACTATTCTTCAGACCAAAATCCAGCACTACAATATTTCGCTTTGATCCCGGAACTGGGAATGATTTTGATGTAGATACTTTTTTAACTACATTTTTAGTCAGATTTAGTGTTTTCAACTCTTGTATAACTTGCGTAAAATCACCTTTACTATTACATATTCGACCACGCATAGTCCCATATTTGCGTAATTTCTTAACTAGTTCGCGAGTATCAATTCCAGCAATCCCTGGAATATTCAAGTCTGACAAAAAATCAGGAAGTGTGGTTTGCATACGCCAATTATCTGGTTGGCGAGCAATTTGATGACAAATTACCCCTTTGATTCCCGGTTCAAGTGATTCATAATCGGCTAACGTAATACCATAATTACCAATTAATGGGTTAGTAAAAACCAAAATTTGGTCGGCATATGATTGGTCAGTAATTGCTTCTTGATAGCCAGTCATCCCAGTTGTAAAAACAACTTCACCTTGACTCTCTTGCTGACCACCAAAAGCAGCTCCTTCATAAACACTGCCGTCTTCTAGTACTAAATATCTCATTTATCTGCCTTTCTTATGGTAAATAATCTGACCATCAACCATCGTTATCCTGGTTTCACCATAAACTTTTTGACCACTAAAGGGTGTGTTTTTTCCTTTAGAAAAATAATCTTGCTCAGTCATAACCGTTGGGGTTTTTAAGTCAAAAATAGCCAAATCAGCTGGTTGATCAATAGCAATTTTTCCAGCTGTATTAATACCAAAAGTTTGCGCGGGCTTTGTCGACATCCAGCTAAGTAATTGTTCTAGTGAAAAAATTTTAGTTTTAACAAAATGTGTGTATAACTGACTAAATGCAGTTTCACTACCAGTGATACCAAAAGCTGCCTGAGCAAACCCACCCTTTTTATCAACAACAGTATGCGGTGCATGGTCTGTTGCAATGAAGTCAATTGTGCCATCCAATAATCCTTCAATTAAGGCTTGTTGATCTTCGCAAGCTCTTAGTGGTGGATTCATTTTAAAATTACTATCATTTTGTGTAATGTCATTTTCGTTCAGCAACAAATGATGTGGTGTCACTTCACACGTAACATTTATTCCATGTGCTTTTGCTATCCTAATAAGTTCAACGCTAGTTTTAGTAGATACATGACAAACATGGTAATGTACCCCTGTTTTTTGTGCTAATAATAAGTCACGAGCTATCTGCGTAGTTTCTGCTAATTTATTTATTGCTTTTACTTTAAACTCCTGTACTTTAGGTCCCTGATTAATTACCCCGCAATTAAATAAAGAATCATCTTGTGCGTGTTCAGCAATAATCATATTATTTTCTTGTGCTTTTTTCATCGCTATATACATTGTTTGTGCATTTTGAACGCCGTGTCCGTCATTACTTAAAGCAAAGCACCCGGCTTGTTTCAAATTGGCATAATCAGGAATTTCTGAAGTCGTTTGATTAACCGTAATTGGTCCGTATTGTAAAATATGAACTTGACCATTTTGCTTATTATTTTTTATCATCCGAGCCATCAAATTAGCAGTATTAGGGACAGGCATTACATTAGGCATTGCACATACAGTGGTAAAGCCGCCATGGGCCGCTGCTAAAGAACCCGTTCGAACATTTTCTTTAGCTGTTTGCCCAGGATCACGATAATGAACATGCACATCAACTAATCCGGGACTAACCAAGTAATTATCAGCGTCAATTTCACTATTAGCTACCAAGTTACTTCCTATCTCTTTAATTATTCCCTTTTCAATTAACAAATCGCCTTTTTTTATACTGCCGTTAGTATAAATAAGACCATTTTTAATTACTGTTTCCATTATGAAAGGCCTCCCAATTTACGTCCACGTAAAACGGCTTCAATCATCGCCATTCTCATGAAAACACCATTTTGCATTTGCTGGTAAAACATACTTTTAGGAGCCTCAACTAATTCACTGGCTAATTCAACACCTCGATTAATTGGACCAGGATGCATAATAATTGCATTTGCTTTTAGATTATTATAGCGATGTTGTGTAATACCAAATTGTTCATGATATTTTACGGCATTAAATGTCTGTTCATTTGGATCCCCAGTATGACGTTCATGTTGTACACGCAAGAGCATCATTACGTCCACTTGATCGACTAATTGATCAAGCTCTTTATACTCACCATATTGATCAAATTCGTGATCATACCAATAACTTGGCCCCGAAAAATAGACTTTGGCACCTAAACGAGTCAGCAGTTCCATATCACTTTTAGCAACTCGAGAATTTGTAATATCGCCCACAATTGCTACTTTCAAGTTTTTAAAATCACCAAAATGTTCATGAATCGTCATCACATCGAGCATACATTGTGACGGATGTTGCCCACTTCCATCCCCACCATTAATTATTCCCATTTTAAGATTTTGGTCAGTTTGAAGCTGAATTAATTTTTTATAATATTCGTTTTCCGGATGACGAATAACTTCAAGGTTTATTCCTAAAGCCTCCATTGTTAATGAAGTGTCATAAAGTGTCTCTCCCTTTTTAGTTGAGCTATGTGTTGAATCAAACGGTATTACCGTCAGGCCCAATTTTCGTTCAGCCATTTCAAAACTAGTCCGTGTTCTGCTGGAATTCTCAAAAAAGATATTGGTTACATAAACTGGCTGAGTTAGCCTAGGCTGCGGCCCACCATTTTTAAAATATTCAGCTCTTTCAATTAATGCCTCAACTTCACTTATCCCAAGGCTCTCAACATTGACAAAATGTGTCAAAGTGACTAAATTTGTTTGTTTCATTATAATTTCTCTTTCTTTGATAAAAAAATAAACCTAAAGCAACTTTAGCTTCAGGTTTATCATCAGGGAATTTTTTGTTTGGCAAAATAGTTATAGCCGCTCACAAAAAAACTCAAACCCTTCTGACCCTCTCTGAAGTCAATTAAATGGCTGAATTAAAATATTTATTTATGACATTGGTTTTAACTCGACACTATCTTGATGATCTATTTCTTCAACGTTAACGGCAACTTGCTCATGAGACGACGTAGGAATATTCTTACCGACAAAATCGGCCCGAATTGGAAGTTCACGATGCCCCCTATCAACTAAAACAGCCACTGCAATCGAACTAGGCCTTCCTAAGTCCATTAATGCATCCATTGCTGCCCGGATTGTTCGACCAGTAAAAATAACATCATCAACTAAAATTACATTTTTATCATTTACATCCACATCAACGGTTGTGGAATTAACTACTGGATCCTGTTTCAGTGATGCATCATGACGATCATCACGGTAAAGGGTAATATCCAATTGACCCAAAGGAACATCAACGCCCTCAAGCTTTTCAATCCGATCATGTATTCGCTTTGCTAAATATATGCCTCTAGTTTTAATTCCAACCAAGACCAAATTCTCGGTTCCCTTGTTACGTTCAATAATCTCATAAGTAAGTCGCGTTAAAGCACGCTTCATCATAAGTGCATCCCAAATAATTTTTGCCATTTTTTCTCCTTTTTATTTATCTATGAAAAAGCACCTAAATCTACAGGAGACTAGGTGCTTGCTCTAAAAGTTATCACTTAATAAGCTTGCCTTGTTAGCCTCACGGGACTAATTTTAAGGACGATTTTCTCTTTTAAATATAGGGGTTGCCAATAAAATTGTCAACTATTAACTTAATTAAATTTAACTTGACCAACTAAGTCATTGATATTGGTAATACCTAAGTCAGTTAGCACTGTTGGTAATTGTTGAATCACTTCGGGGCACACAAATGGATTATGAAAATGAGCACTACCAATTTCTACTGCATTAGCCCCTGCTAACATAAATTCAACAACATCTTGAGCAGTTTCAATTCCGCCAATTCCAATAATTGGTAAATCAGTTACCTGACGTACTTGATTAACTAAGTATAATGCAATTGGCTTGATACTTGCTCCAGAATAGCCGCCCACGTTATTGCCTAAGACTGGTCGCCGTGTTTGCAAATCAATCCTCATTCCCATGATTGTATTAATTAATGTAAGACCATCAGCTCCGCCACGTTCCGCAGCACACGCGATTTCCTGAATACTGGTTACATTCGGTGTTAATTTAATATAAATTGGAATATCAACAATTGATTTAATAGAACGCGTCATCTTTTCAACAACTGCTGAATTAACTCCAAAAGTCATCCCGCCATGCTTGACATTGGGGCAAGAAAAATTGATTTCTAATGCATCAACGAAACCAGAAGCACTTAATTTTTGGGCTACTTCTAAATAACCCTCCTCACTCTCACCACCAACGCTTGCAATTACGGGTAGATCAGGATATTGTCGTTTGAGGTTAGGTAATTTTTCTTTTACAACCTTGTCAACACCAGGATTAGTCAAGCCAACCGAATTTAAAACCCCATTCTCTAACACAGAAATTTGTGGTTGAGGGTTGCCCTTTCGGGCATGCGGTGTTGTTGTTTTGATTACCACGCCACCAAGTTGATTTAAGTCAAACTTTTTTGCTATTGATGTATCACCAAATCCAAAGGTTCCGCTAGCTGGCATGATAGGATTTTTTAGAGTTAATCCCGGTAAGTTAACACTTATTTTTGTCATTTTTGCCTCCAAAATGTATGCTCACAGACATTACAATTATTTTGAAGTCAATTCTACACTTTTTTTAAATTTTGAAAAGGTTAAAAATTGGTTGTAATTTGTTGAAGAAGGTGGTAAGCTCAATTAAATTACTTTAAACGGTACAGTGAGACCGCAAGTTCAATATTGACTAAAATAAAATAAATGAAAAAGTCTATTTTGATGCGCTCAGTACCTAAATAGGCTTTTTTTGGAGGGTTTTAATGGAAAAAGCAGTTTTTGTTGCCTTAGACTTTGATACGGAAGATGAGTTAACTAAAATTTTGACGCAACTAGGTGCCCCAAATGAAACTTATTTAAAAATTGGGATGGAACTCTTTTATCATGCAGGTGACAGCTTAGTTAAACAATTAGTTAAACAAGGTTACCACATTTTTTTGGATCTTAAATTACATGACATTCCCAATACAGTCTACGCTGCAGCCAAACAACTTGCACAGCTGGGTGTTTTCTGCATAACGGTTCATGCTTTAGGCGGAAGTGAAATGATTTCAGCTGCCAAAAAAGGCTTAATTGCTGGCACCCCGGAGCATTTGGAAATACCCAAGCTCTTAGCAGTAACTGAACTAACTTCAATATCAAATGAAATTTTAGCAAATGAACAAAATTGCAATTTGGCAATGGCTGATCAAGTACTTAGTTTGGCACAAACTGCCAAAAATGCTGGTGCTGATGGAGTCATCTGTTCACCCTTGGAAGTAGAAAAATTAAGGAAAGTTATTGGCGACAGCTTTTTATATGTTACTCCCGGAATCCGCTTGGCAAATAACCAGGCTGGCGATCAAAAACGAATTGCGACTCCTAAAAAAGCACTAAAGTTTGGTTCAAGCGCAATTGTTGTTGGGAGGCCAATTACACAAGCGGCAAATCCTAAAAAAATATATCAAACTATTAAGAAGGAGTTTAGTTAAATGAATCAAGAAAAAATCATTACTCAATTAGTTGAACAAAAAATCATTACTATTTCACCCAATAAGCCATATACTTATGCTAGCGGAATGTTATCTCCGATTTATACAGATTTGCGTCTCACGGTGTCTTACCCAGAGTTACGTGACGCAATTGCTGATGGTCTTGCCAACTTAATTAAGGAAAAATATCCTAACGTTTCTATTATTGGTGGAGTTGCAACAGCTGGTATCCCTCATGCTTCTTGGGTAGCAGCTAAACTGAAATTGCCAATGATCTATGTTCGGCCTAAGCCAAAAGATCACGGTAAAGGCAGACAAATTGAAGGTTTATTTAGTTCAGATGATGAAATTGTTTTAATTGATGACTTAATAACAACTGGGGGGTCTGTTCTAAATGCAGTTCAAGCTACGCAAAGTGAGGGTGGAAAAGTGGTCGGTGTCGCATCAATCTTTACCTATTATCTTAAAGACACCAAGGAGAATTTTGCTAAGGCCAAAGTTGACTTCACTCCATTGTTAACTTACCCCAACTTATTGCAAAAAGAAAAAGAATTAAACTATATTACTCCTGAGCAATATGAAGCTCTTAAGACATGGCATGAAGATCCTTGGAAATGGGGAGAAAAATTTCAATAGCTTACTAGGCAGGTTTATCCTGCTTTTTTTGTTAGAAGAATAACAAAAGACTCTTTATCAAACCTATCATTAGGTATTGCTAAAGAGTCTTTTTCAATTTAAATTTTATTTAATAACCCATATATCTATTTCTTTCCCAAGCGGAAACAGTCTGTGTATATTGTGACCATTCTAATTCCTTTGAACTAATGAAACTTTGAGTTAAATGTTCACCTAAAGAATCCTGAATCAACTGATCTTTCTTAAAAGCTTTCAATGCATTATGCAATGTTGAAGGAAGTGGTTTAATTCCAAGCTTATTACGCTCTTCTTCACTCATTTCAAATAAGTTGCAATCAATTGGATCCATTGGCATCTTTTCTTCTTTGATACCGGCAAGACCGGCAGTTAAGCAAGCTGCTAATAATAAATATGGATTGGCAGTTGGATCAGCTGAACGCATTTCTAAACGTGTGTTTACTTCTTCAGCAGAGGGCACCCGAACCATTGGAGAGCGGTTCTTAGATGCCCATGAAATATATACAGGTGCCTCAAAGCCAGGAATTAATCGCTTGTATGAATTGACGGTTGGATTACCCACGGCAGTGATTGCTCGAGCATGCTCTAAAATACCATTTAAGAAATACAACGCTGTATCTGACAAGTGGTATTGATTTGATTGATCATAAAAAGCATTTTTGGAACCTCTGAATAAGGACATATTGGTATGCATTCCATTACCAGCCTGTCCCTGCAATGGCTTAGCCATGAAAGTTGCATACAAGCCATGTTTCTTTGCAATTTCTCTGACAATCATCTTAAACATCTGCACCCGATCAGCCGTTGTTAAGGCATCATCAAACTTAAAATCAATTTCTTGCTGACCATCACCAACTTCATGGTGAGCAGCCTCAACTTCAAAGCCGATACTTTCGAGTGTTTCAACAATATCCCGTCGGCAACTTGCACTTTCATCGTTTGAAGTTAAATCAAAGTAAGAGGCATGGTCTGGAACCTCAGTTGTCCAGTTGCCATCTTCATCAAGTTTAAGTAAGTGAAATTCTGCTTCAAATCCTATATCAAAGGCAGAGAATCCCATTTCTTTCATTTGTTTAATAACCCGTTTCAAATTATTGCGCGGATCACCATCGAATGCCTGCCCATCAGTCATATGAACCGAACAAATCAAGGAACCAATTTTCCCCCCTTGACTATCTGTCCAAGGTAAAACTGACCAAGTTGAAAAGTCGGGATAAAGAACCATATCACTTTCTTCTAATCGAACAAAACCATCAATTGAAGAGCCATCGAAACGAATATCATTACTTAATACCTTTTCGAGTTGACTATTTGGAACCTCAACTGCCTTAAGTGTACCATTAATGTCTGTAAAAGCTAACCGTAAAAAGCGTATATCGTTATCAACGACACTTTTTCTAATATCATCTGCTGAAAATTTTTCTGTCATACTGCTCCACCTATAAAAATACATTTCACCATCTATTGGTATAGTCTAACTGATCATTTGTAACCCAGCTAGATCTGAATAAAGATTAGCAAATCGTTAAATAATTGTCAATTGGTCTATTCAGTTTTTGCGATACTTTACTAAAGCTTTAGTTTTAATAAAGTTTAATTTTACTGTTTAAAAATATAAATCATTTACTGCATTGGTAATCGCCAGCTTGACGTGTGCATAGGTAAGACCGCCCTGCATGTAAATTGCATATGGTGGACGAATTGGACCATCACCTGAGAATTCAATACTTGCACCCTCTATAAAGGAACCATCGGCCATAATTACTTGATCTTCATACCCAGCATCATTACTTGGCACCGGATCAACGAAAGAGTTAATCGGCGAGTTTGCTTGAAGAGTTTTCGCAAACCTAATCATTTTTTCTTGATTATGGAAAATTACAGCTTGAATTAAATCTGTCCGTTCATCATTCCATTTTGGTGTTACTTCTGCACCCATCCGCTCTAACAACGCGGAGGAATATATTGCACCTTTAATCGCATTTCCTGTTACACTAGGCGCAACGAATAAACCTTCAAAATAATCTAGATTATTATTTAAACTTGCACCTTCTTCACGGCCAATTCCTCCAGCTGTTAGCCTAACTGCAGTATTTTCAATTAGCTCATGCTTTCCAACCACATATCCACCAACTTTAGCGAAGCCACCACCTGCATTTTTAATAAGTGATCCCGCCATAATATCAGCTCCATACTCAGTTGGTTCATGTTTCTCAGAAAATTCACCATAACAATTATCAACAAAAATAATACTGTCAGGGCTAGTCTCCCGAATTAATTCGATCATCGATTTAATTTTATCAACTGTGAAACTTTGGCGAGTATCATAACCACGAGAACGTTGAATTACGACCATTTTAGGTTGATGATTTGTTAATAATTTTCTAGCTATGTCAAAGTCAACCTCACCATTTTTAAGATCAACATGAGAAAATTTAATACCATAAGATTTTAAGCTGCCACGACCATCACCAGCAATACCAATTACTTGTTGCATGGTATCGTATGGCATCCCTGTTAAATAAATTAGTTCGTCTCCTGGAAGAAGATTTCCGGCCATTGCAGTTGCTAACGTGTGCGTACCAGAAACAAACTGGGATCGAACCAAAGCATCTTCCGTATGAAAAATCTCAGCATACATTCGATCAAGCTTATCACGGCCGCTATCATCGGAGCCATAACCTGTACTGCCAATCAAATCAGCTTCGGCAACAGAATTTTTTTTGAAAGCATGTAAAACTTTATTTTGATTATAAAGAATATTATTGTCAATTTTCGCTAATTGTGGCGCAATTTGTACATCAATTTCATCTACAATTGTTTGTAACTCTGGTGACCAATTATTCATCTAACCATTCCTCGACTTTCTGTTCTATCTCTATTATACAATGCGAATCACTCAAAGGGTCAAACCACGTAACCGGTAATTGATGACGCAAATACGTCAATTGACGTTTAGCGTAATGTCGCGAGGCGGTTTTTAAATTTGTCACACACTCTTGCAAGGTCTTTTTATGGTCAAAATATGGGAAAAACTCCTTATAACCAATTGCTTGCAAAACCTGATATTCCCGATCACGATTCTGATAAATAAACTTTGCTTCCTGCAACAATCCTTGCTTCATCATTTGATCAACTCTTAGATCAATTCGGCGATATATTTCTTCACGTTCAGCATTTAATCCAATAATTAAATAATCATAGCGAGGGGAAATTTTCTCCTGCTGCTCGGAAAATTTTTTTCCAGTTCGTTCAATAACGCTCAATGCACGCAAAACTCGCCTCGAATTATTAACGGGAATTTTGCTGGCAGCTACTGGATCTTGCTGCTTCAACTGATGCCATAGCTTTTCTGGCCCTTTTTCTTCAAAAAAGGTTTGCCATTTAGTTGTTATCGCTTGTCCTTGATCATCTTGTTCGCCTAATTGCAGCTGGTTTAATAGTGCATTAACATAAAAGCCAGTACCACCTACAAGTAAAGGTAATTTGTCCCTTTCTGCAATTAACTCTACTGCATTTTTCGCTTGACGCACAAAGTCTGCAACTGAATATGGCGCAAATACAGACTGTGTATCTACTAAATAATGTTTTGCCGCTTGACGTTCACTGTCCGTGGCCTTAGCTGTTCCTACCTCAACTTCACGATAAATTTGCATCGAATCTCCGGAGATGATTTCTGCATTCAATTTTTGCGCCAACGCAATCGCTAAACTTGTTTTGCCAATTGCGGTTGGACCAACGACTGCTACTACTTTTTGCATCTTTTTTTCCTTGCTATTTTTTATTATATAGAAAAAAACACGTTTGAAAAGTCTGCAAACATGTTTTTCTGATTAATATTTAGATGTCTTGGTTCGACCATCCCACTCGTCAAAACCACTTTTGAGCCACTTAATTGATGAAAAGTGCTTTTTTTGCAAAAATCTTGCTGCTCGCAAAGTTACTGATAAAGAATCGGAATACAAATAAACCGGTAGATCGGTTCTTAATTCAGTGTACTGATATTTCATCATTGTATATGGCAAATTGCGCGCACCATCTATATGCTTTCTTTTAAAAGGCTCTTTTTCACGTAAATCAACTATTTGGGCCTTACGCATTCCCTGTTTAAATTCTTCATTGCTCAGATCGCCATTACCTAAACGTTTGGTTTGAATTTTATTCCACAACCAAACTAAAACAAATGCAAGAATTATGACGACTAAGACAGTGTCTACAATAATTAAAAAAGTTGACATAAATTCTTTCTCTTTCTAAATAAACTTCTAAAAATAATATACTACTAAATTGTTTTACGAACCATGCTTATCTTTAGCTAATTTTTCTTCATATTCATGCTCTCGCCGCAAAATCAACTTTGCAATTAAATAGTCATGTTTACTAATTAAGTGAGAACGATTAATATTATCAAGCTCAAGTGCCATTAATTCTATATCCCAAATGCGTTTTCCAAGATGGACCATGATACCATATTTTTCTAATAGTTGTTGGACATCGTATAAAGTCTTCATTATAGATTTATTACCATACCAATTCTGATTGTTGCTACAACATAAACTACCAAACAGCAACCTGCAATAACCCGCCACTTAAACGAATATTGGTGTCTTGCTCGACTTCCAATAATAATTGCAATTAGAAAACCAGCAATTAACCCACCTATATGTCCTTGGATATCAATATTTGGTGCAAATAAGTCAATTCCAATATTAATCAAAGCAAGCCAAAACGATTGACGACCCAGATAAACAAGAATAGGATTATCCCTATTTTGAAGTGAAACAGCAGTCATTGCACCAAATAAGCCAAATAATGCTGTTGAAGCACCCGCACTAATTGATCTGTCACTACCTAAGGCTAGACTTAACAAGTTGCCGCCAACTCCAGATAACAAATAAAGAATTAAAAACCGCCAATGACCAATAATTTCTTCCAGATATAGTCCTAAATAATAGATCATTACCGCATTAGATACCAAATGCATAATACCGATATGCAAAAACTGGGCAGTAAATAACCGCCACCACTGTGCTCCGGCCACAGCTGCATAATTATTCAGCGCACCCATTTTTAGTAAAACATATGTGCTTTGCGAACCACCCAGTGCAGTTTCAACTAAGAAAGTTACAAAGAGGATCACTAAAATTGCCACTGTCATATAACAGCTTTTAAGAGTACGTACTTGATTCATTTTAACCTCATTAATCTTGCAAATTTGATTGCGACGTAATTATTGTTTGAATCGGAATATCTGTTGGCTCAATCTGCCACGTTGCCGTTTCAAAGATCATTTTTGAATTAACTAAGGCAACTGTTTTAGCTTGGGGATGCTTAGCAAGAAAACGGTCATAATATCCACCGCCAAAGCCTAAGCGTTGATGCGTATCAAGCGTAAAGGCTAGACCAGGAACTATGATTAAATCAAGTTCATTATTAATTGTAGCGTTGGGATCCAAGACTTCTTCAACACCATACTTGGACTTAGTTATTTTTGTCATGTAAGTATAAGAAATAAAGTCTTGTGAATGCTCAGGATTGTTATGTGCTTTTGCTAGATACACATCCTTGCCCTGATCCCACAACTGAGCAATTAATCGAGAAGTATCGACTTCGTAAGGTAAAGAAGAAGTAATCCCTATACTCTGACTTGTTGCTAACAATTCTGAATCCATAATTTTTTGAAGTAAAACATGATCTTCTGCTGCCTTTTCTTCAGTCTCTGCAAAATGATCTAGTCGTGTTACTTGTTTTTGTCGTAATTCGTTCTTATTCATGATTCTTCCATCATACAAAAATAGCAGGAGCATAGGCCCTGCTATATCAGTTTATTACTTAGTTTCACGATGAAGAGTAGTATGTCTTTCAACTGGACAATACTTCTTCAAACTTAAACGTTCCGGATGCTTACGCTTGTTTTTCTTAGATAAGTAACTTCTATCGCCACATTCGGTGCATTCCAAAATGATGTTATCTGCCATTTCTTTCACCACCTACTATTTTATTTTGACTGTATTAGTCTATCATCTTCTTATAGATTTTACCAGACTTATTAACAAATTTCTATTTTTTATGTAATTTAAAGTAATCTTGAACCATTGCTTTGGTCATTTGTAAAGTATACGAACCTTCCAATTCGGGATCAAGACCAGGGAAAATTACAGCCGTCGCAATTTTGGCATTATCTGATGGTGCATAGCCAACAAATGTTGCATTAACAAGTTCTGGCGGATTCTTTTGATTTGGATGATCAGGATCATAATAGAATGTTTGAGCAGTCCCAGACTTGCCAGAGATTGCAGGCTTTACATCTTTAAGTCGATGAGCAGTGCCCCATGAATTAGTCCCATGAACTACCCGCCAAAAACCTTGGCGAACAATATTCAGTTCATCTGATGTCCATGGAATTCTTAACTGTACATTTGGTTTTTTATTATAGTCTATATGAACCTTTTTGCCATTGTTAGCAGTTCGTCCAATTGATTGCACAATATATGGTTGCATCCTATATCCACCATTAGCAATGGTGGCAACATACTGCACCATTTGAATCGGCGTATAGGCATCATAGTTACCATATGCTAAATCGAGAACTGAACCTGAAAGAATTTGACCTTGCTCATTAAATGAGCGACCTTGAATACCGGCAACTTCACCAGGTAAATCAACTCCTGTCTTTTGACCTAAACCAAACATATTGAAATTATGACGCAGCGTATCAAACGAAGTTTGTGGCATACTTATATATTCCTTCGGAACATATTTTGCATGAACCCAGTTCATCGCTAGATGCATCATATAGATATTACTAGAGACTTCTAATGCCGTTTCAGCGTCTAATGCGCCAAAGGTTCCAACAGGATATACCGATTTTTTAATCGGTGTTCCGGGTAAATAAACCGGTGTATCAGGCAAGGTGTTACTGTACGGCGTGATTACTTTATTAATTAAACCGCCACTAACCATTGCCCCTTTTACAGCAGACCCCATTACAAATGACTGGTTGATTACACCTAATGCATTGTTGGTCATCTTATTTTTACTAGGATCACGACTAATACCAGCAACTGCTAGTAATGCGCCTGTCTGTGGATCCATTGCAACTGCATAAGCACCATTAGAATATCTGGCAGCACCGGCTGCAAGTGCCGAAGAATATATTTGCTCTAACGATTTTTGTACTTGCTTTTGATATTGGGCATCAAGTGTTAATATCAAACTAGAACCTGCTTGACCAGCATAAATTGACTTTGTTTGTTCAATATCACCCGCAGATTTAGTAGAAACCATGCTAGTTGACTTGCTCCCCTTTAACAGCGGCTCATATTCTTCTTCTAAATATGAGGTACCTACTCGGTCATTGCGAGAGTATCCATTCGTGAGATAATATTGTAAATTATCTCCTGGTAACCCAGCTTTCTCAGTTGAAACGGAACCAATAATACTTTGAATAGATGACCCATTCGGGTAATAGCGTTGCCAATCCGTTCCTATACCGACTCCCGGAAGTTCAGATAAATGTTCACCAACTTGAGCTATTTCCTTATCAGTTAAACCATTGTTTTTAAGATATATCGTTGATAAACTATACGCACCAGATATCTTATTATAAATTAGTGCAGCCGTTTTTTGACGAGAAGTTAAGTTAATCTTTTCAGATAAGACTTGCTCATTAATTCGTTGATTAATTAATTTATCATCTTGGGTATCTCTAATTGATTTAGGTACTTTAGACTCTTCTTTAGCACTATTAGTTTTATTACCCAAATAATAATCGGCCACCTGTTGCTTAGTCGGCTGTTCATCGTTAATTCGAATATATTGACTTAATGCATTCGAAATTCGATAAATATCATCTGGTGTTGTTGCAGCACTCCTAGTATAAGTAATAGCATTTTGGGCTCTATTGCCAACTAAAATTCGACCTTTGTTGTCATACATAACTCCCCTAGGAACTTGGCTGGAAACAACTGCGGAACTTGACTTTTGAACCTCAGCTTTAAAGCGTGAACCATAACCAATTTGTAAATATGCCAATTGGGCGATCAATGTTGCAAAAAGAACAAAAATAATTCCCAATATAATTTTCATTCTGATGGGTGTAGAGGATTGCTTACCTGCATCCCTAGTTCCTTGATTTTTTTTAGTCAATTTCACGTAAATCAAACCTCACTAAACTAGTGCTATTTTAACAAATAATAATCTGCAATTCTATTGCTTCACTAGCTTTTGACAAAATTTTAACAACTTTTCAAAAAGCAATTTCCTAATCCCTACTAATTCAACACTGCTTAAAAACCGCTTACAAAGATCTTCTATAAAACTTTGTTTTGTTTTAGAATATCATTAGTAACTTTAAAAGAAAGAAGATATATTATGACACTTAAGTATCAAATCGGCGTCGATGCCGGTGGCACTCACACTACCGCAATTGCCTATGATCTAACTGGCAAAGAATTGGCGAGATCTGAAGCCGGCCCAGGTCAAGTTAATACCGATTATAACAGCGCGATCAATAATATTACCACGGCAATTAACCAACTAATTAATCAAATTAATGGTGACTGTCAAAGAATTTTATGTGGTATTGCTGGATTATCTGTAATTGGCAATGCTTCTGAAATCGCAGGAGAAATTTCGGCAAAGTCAAATAATTTGCCTACCAGAGCTATAACCGACTCACTCTTGGCCCTCTATAATGGCTTAGAAGGAGAAGATGGTGGGTTAGTTATTGCTGGGACTGGTTCAGTTTTTAATGGCTTACAAAAAGGTAGCATCATTACTACTGGTGGATACGGCTCAATCCTTGGTGATGAAGGATCAGGTTACGCAATTACTATTTCAGCCTTTAAAAGTGCCCTACTTAGCTGGGATAAACGTCAGAAAAACCAATTAATTCCATTATTCAACCAGCTTTTCAAAGTAGATAATTTAGTCGATGCAACCGCTAAGTTTTATAAAATGAGCAATCCGCAGATTGCTTCGATGGCAGTTAGTGTAGCTAAACTTGCAGATAATGGTGATAAGAACGCCACCTCCATTATTAAAAAGCAGGCAGAGTTATTGGCGCGTGATATCATAATTGGAATTGATCGTTATGAAGAACCCAAGCCAATGAAAGTAGCACTAACTGGGTCGGTCTTAGCCAATAATCAGATGTTGCGCAATTTCTTAGAAGAAAAGGTCTGGGCTAAGTATCCAGACGTTCAGTTTTCTATTTCTAACGGTGAAAATGCACGCGGAGTGGTCTTTGATAAGAGCAAAGATTATCGCTACTTCACTAGCCATTAACTAACAATTCCAATTCAAATAATAACAAACAAAAGACTAGAATTAGTTTTTATCAGTACCTTCTGCAAAAGTCTTGATAACTATTCTAGTCTTTTTATGGTTATGCAAATCAAACTAATCTGCGCTATTCTTCAACTTTATTGATAACTATATCAAACTTACCACCAGGTGTTGAAATTGTAACCGTCTCACCCTTCTTCTTACCTAAAATGGCTTGAGCAATTGGTGAGTCATTTGAAATCTTACCACTTAATGGATCAGACTCATCACTTCCGACAATTGTATAAGTTTCCGGTTCATCTTCACCAACTTCAGTATAAGTTACAGTCTTACCTACCGCTACTTCATCGGGATCAGTTTTATCCGCTTCAACAACATCAGCATATTTTAACATTTCTTCAACAACACTGATTCTGTCTTCAAGATGACTTTGCTCATCCTTAGCGGCGTCATATTCAGAATTTTCAGATAAATCACCATAAGAACGAGCAACCTTAATACGTTCGATTACTTCTGGTCGCTTTACTAATTTCAAATTTTTTAATTCTGCTTCAAGCTTTTCTTTACCTTCAGCAGTCATTGGATATGATTTCTCAGGCATAAAATTTTCTACTCCTTAAAGTTAAAATTTTCTATTTGCACTGATCTATAATATTTATTTTCCAGCTTAAAGTCAAGCACCTAACGTATTTCAGCCTTAAGTTTATCTTGTAAGCAATCAGTTATGGCTGTCATTGCTTTAGTAACAACCTCATCGGTTAACGTGTCTTTCCTGTTAAGAAAAGTTAATCGATAAGCAATACTCTTTTTGCCTTGTGCAATATGTGATCCTTGATAAGTATCAATTACCCGCAATTTAATTAAATACTTGCCACTATTAGCTTTTATAAGGTCCTCAATTTCTTGATTAGTCACTTCTTGATCGATTAAAACAGATAAATCACGATCAACGGCAGGGAATTTAGGAGCAGCTTTTGAAATTGTTTTCGGATTAATAATTAATGGTATTATTTCATCTAGATTAAGTTCATAGCCATAAATCTCATTACCATTCATCGCTTTATTAACATTTGTGATTTCATGACTAATCATTCCAATTAAACCGACATAATGCCCTTTTATATAAATTCCAGCAGTTCTAGTCGGATGCATGCCAGAAATAGTTTCAGCTTTGTATTCCACTTGATTTAAATCAATTCCAATAGCAAGTAGCAAATTGGCTAATTGACCTTTGACAAAATAAAAGTCAATCTGCTCATTTTCATGTTGCCAATTGTCCCAATAAACATTACCCGAATAAAGTGCAGCAAGATGTTCATGTTCATTATACGTATCACCAGCAAAATCATAAACTCGCCCTTGTTCGTAGAGAGTTAATTGATTTTGTTTTCGTGCCATATTATAAGCAGCAGCATCAATTAATCCTGTTAAAAGATTTTGCCTTAAAGTAGAACGACTAGAATTAAGAGGCATTTGAACTTTTACTAGTGGCTGTGGTGTTTTAGTATAAGTGACAGCTTTTTCACTTGAGGTCAAAGAATACGAAATTGCTTCAATTAAGCCCTGTCCCTGGACCACACTCTTAATTCGCCGAATTACATCCTCAGTTTGAGAATAACCACCACGGGTTTCCGGTAAAACTGGTTGGGTAGATTTAATATTGTCATATCCGTATAAGCGACCAACTTCTTCAACTAAATCAGCTGGAATTGAAATATCCCATCGTCTCGCAGGAATATCAACTACTAAATCTTTACCAGCCACTTCAACATTAAAATTCAAGCGCTTATAAATGTTTAGCATTTCAGATGACGAAATTTCGGTTCCCAATACTTTATTGATATAAGAAACAGTAGTTCTAACAGTGACAGATTCTTGCTTCTTATCACTTCCGGTAATTATACCCTCTGCAATCGTTCCATCCGCATCATTACGCAACAATAACGCAGCCATATTCAAAGCACGCATTGTAGCATCATAATTGACTCCTTTTTCATAACGACTTGAAGCCTCTGTGCGATTGGCATGACGTAAAGCAGCTTTTCTGACTAAAGTTGGGTCAAAAATAGCTGCTTCCAAAATGACGTCAGTAGTATCCTCTTTGATTTCTGAATTGAGTCCGCCCATCACTCCAGCCATCATTACAGGCTGATCACCATTTGTAATTACAATATCATTAGGATCAAGGTCAACTTCATGGTCATTTAATAAAGTTAGTTTTTCACCCGCAGTGGCTTTTCTAACAACCAACTGACCACTTTCAAATGCTCTTGCATCATAAGTATGCAGTGGTTGACCAGTCAAAAGCATGACATAATTTGTAACATCAACAACATTGTTAATTGGTCTGATTCCAGCATTCCAAAGACGCGCCTGCATCCACAAAGGACTATCACCAATTTTGACATTTTTGATTTTGCGGAGATAAAACTTAGGTGCTAATTTACTATCGACCTGAACTTTAAGCTGATCAGTCCAATCAGGACCATCTGCTTTCAAGGCAACGTCTTCGACTTTAACGGGTTCATCAATAATAGCACCAACTTCATACGCGGCCCCTTCCATGGACAAAGTATCAGCGCGATTAGGAGTAATATCAAAGTCAAAAATATAATCATCCATACCTAATAACTCAAACACTTCTTGGCCCGGATGAAGATCAGCATCAGTAGGAAACAGAAAAATACCGTCAACATATTTTTCAGGGACAACGCTATCAGCAAAGCCAATCTCCTGTAATCCACAAATCATCCCATTCGATTCATAGCCACGCAACTTACCTTTCTTAATTTTAATATTGTCGGCAATTCTAGCACCAGGAAGGGCTACAATTACATCTTCTCCTGCTGCAACATTAGGCGCACCACAGACAATTTGATGCGGCTCTTCATCTCCCACATCAACATGTGTTACATTTAAATGCGTCCCTTCAACCGGTGTACAATCAAGAATGTGCCCAACGACTAACTTCTTAAGTCCTTCTTGGGGATGCTTAACATCGGCAACTTCGACTCCAGTTCGAGTTATTTTTTCTCCTAATTGATATGGATCCTTGTTAAGTTCAAGAAAATCTTGTAGCCATTTATACGAAACTAGCATTTATCTTTCCTCCTTACTGAATTGTTCTAAGAAACGAACATCATTAGTATAAAAGTCACGAATGTCATCAATCCCATATTTTAAAATTGCAAAGCGATCCAGTCCGACACCAAAAGCGAATCCACCATAAATTTTTGAATCAATACCCGCATTTTCTAAAACATTTGGATGAACCATACCAGCACCCAGAACTTCAATCCATCCTGTATATTTACAAATTGCACAGCCCTTACCGTCACAATTAAAACAGGAAACATCCATTTCAACCGATGGTTCAGTAAATGGAAAGTAACTTGGCCGTAATCGTGTCTTGCGATCTTGACCAAAAACGTGTTTAGTCATCATTTCAAGTGTCCCTTTAAGATCACCCATGGTAATGTTTTTATCAACAACCAAACCCTCCATTTGCATAAATTGATGAGAATGAGTCGCATCATCATCATCACGACGATAAACCTTACCTGGACCAACCATCTTAAGAGGGCCTTTAGAAAAGTCAAATTTTTCTAAGACACGTGCTTGATCGCCAGAGGTTTGTGATCGTAACAAGTCTTCTGTATCAATGTAAAAAGTTTCTTGCATGTCACGAGCTGGGTGATCTTTGGGAAGATTCATCATTTCGAAACAATAATGGTCAGTTTCGATTTCAGGTCCTTGAACAACTTGATAACCCATTCCAATAAAATATTTTTCTAAATCATCTAAAATAATATTGATTGGATGTTTTGAACCGACATGTGTTGCCCGACCTGGCAATGTAACATCAATCCGTTCTTTTTCTAGCTGTTTTTCTGCAAGTTCTTTTGCAATTTCTGTTTTTACATTATCTAGATTATGATTAAATAAATCACGAACTTTATTAACCTGTTTTCCAATATCACGGCGCTTGTCCGGATCAACATCTTTCATCGAATGTAAGATTTCGGTCAATTCACTTTTACGACCGACAAGTTTAACACGCACTTCATTCAACGTTTGTTCATTTTTAACTTTGGCAATTTCGGCTAAGCCTTTTTCGCGTAGCTTGTTGAGCCTATCAAATAAATCCATTGTTTTTTCCTTTCAAACAAAAAAGTTCCGCCCCCTCTAAAGGGACGAAACTTCGCGGTACCACCCTAGTTTAAGCCACTAATAGCTTACACTTAAGTTTTCGATAACGGCGAATACCGGAATTGATTAGATCCTACTAGTAAGGTGAAATTCACAGATCCGTTCAAACTTTTCTTTCAGCTCACTAAAAAAGTCTCTCTGCATAAATGATTTCTGCTACTAATCTTACTTTCTGTAATTACTTAATAGAATAATTCTTTTTTACAAAACTTGCAAGTAAATACTTTATTCTCACACCCACTTATCTGCCCAATCATGAATTTGATTAAAAACTGGCTTAAGTTCCTCACCTTTTCGGGTTAACCGGTAAGAAATAATTTTAGTATTAGCATCGACAGAGCGTTTAATAATATTTTCCTGTTCGAGTTCTTTCAATCTTTCAACTAACACCCGATCAGAACAAGCAACCACACAACGTGCCAAATCCTTAAATCGAAGATATTTACTGCCACACAGAGAGCTAATGATTAAGCCGTTCCATTTTTTGCCAATAATTTGAAAAGCATTAATAAAATGTTCGCATGATTCAAAATCAGTAGCGCCACAGTCAGCTTGATCCTCTGTTTTCGTGACTTGTGACATAAAATTTTCCCTCCATCGTCAAGTGATAATTACGGTTCTAATTATAAAAAATTCACTTACTAAAAACAAGCTCTTTAATCAAGCAAAATGATAAATTATGATACCAGCGGCTACAGCAGCATTTAATGATTCAGCCTGTCCCTTAATTGGAATATATAGCCGTTCATCACAAAGATGTGCAATTTCTTTGCTGACTCCATGAGCCTCATTACCAATCACTAGCCCCAACTGTGGAAGCGGTGCAAAATTTTGTAATTGCTTTGCTGAGTGATCCAGCATGCTTGAATAAACTGGAATTGCGTTGCTATGAAATGTTCCAATCACGTCTGGTAAATCCTGTGTGATTAGATCAATGTGAAACTGACTACCTTGCATTGCTCGTTGAGTTTTGGGATTGTATAAATCGACACTTTGTGGTGCTAAAATTACACCATTAAAGTCGGCAGCATCAGCCGTTCTAATGATTGTACCAACATTGCCCGGATCCGAAAGTTGATCAAGCAGGACCCATTTGCCATAGTTAAACGAAAAATTTTTAGGTTCGGAAACTTTCAATACCATAAAAATATTTTGTGAATTCTTGGTACTCGATAAATGCCGTGCAATTGCATTATTAATTGTAACGATTTTACTAGTGGTCAAATCTACATGATAATTGTCTTTAGCCTGAGTTAAAGCTTCAGCTGTACCCAAAAGATACACATACTTATATCCTGCCTTCAGAGCTTCTTGAACCAAATGAAACCCTTCGATTATATATAAGCTAGTTTCTTCACGGTATTTTTTTTGCTTCAACTTGGCTAAGTTTTTGATTAACTTATTGTTAACCGAACTAATTTGTTCCATTAATCAAACATCTTCTTTCAAACTTCAATTATAGCGTATAGTTCCTGGGTAAAATGGTAAAATTAAAATAGTCTAGTCTATAGAAAGGAATAATTATGGGTCTTTTTAATAAAAAACAGCAAGCTAATACTGAATCCCCAATTGAAACCTGGCAACTAACTGTTTCAGGAATTGTTCAAGGCGTGGGCTTTCGCTGGAGTGTCTTAAATTTAGCAAAACAAATGAACATTTGTGGTACCGTATGCAATAATAGCGATCAAACTGTTACTATCACTTTACAGACTAGTTTAGACCGCGTCAACCAGTTTTGCACTGAGCTGCCCCAAAAAATTTCACAATTTGCACGAATTACAAAAATACATAAAGAAAAATTAACAAATGTAGCCAAAATGAGTAGTTTTCATGTATTATATTAGTTATTGACTAAGTTTATTAATATGGTGGATTTAATGAAAAAATATCGTAAATATATCGGATTGACTGTCCTTTGCTTGGCAGTCATGTTAATTGTTACAGCATGTTCACAACACAGTGGTGCTAACAGTGCCCCACCAACCGGCGGTTTTTATGGGTGGATTTATCAATATATCGGATTACCTTTGCAGAATATTATGTTGTACTTCTCCAAGATTATTGGTGGCGCAAATGGTGCTGGTTGGGCAATCATCTTGATGACTTTCGTAGTTAGAATGATCCTTTTGCCTTTAATGTTAAGTCAACAAAATAAATCAACTACACAACAAGAAAAAATGGCCCGTTTACAACCTCAAATGAAGTTAATTCAAGACACAATGAAACGAAAAGATTTAACTCAAGAACAACAAATGACTTTGGCAGGCTGGCAACGGCAACTTTATTCGCAAAACAATCTATCATTGACTGGTGGAATTGGATGCTTACCATTGATTATTCAGTTTCCAATCATGATTGGAATTTATCAGGCAGTAATGTATTCTCATAGTTTGGCCAACTCATCATTCTTTGGTATTTCATTGAGCAGTCGTTCGATTGTGGTCACTATTATTGCCACAATCTTTGCTTTTATTCAGGGATATCTTTCATTAGTTGGTATACCTAAAGAGCAAAAAAAGCAAATGCAGTCTATGATGTTGATGAACCCCTTAATGACATTGTTTATTTCATTATCTGTTTCAGGCTCCGTTGCTCTTTATTGGGCAGCTGGTAACTTCTTTTCAGTTATTCAACAGTTGATTGTAACCTTTATTATTATGCCCAAGGTTAAACGAAATGTTGATAAAGAATTACAGCATGAGCCAATTAAAGAAGTAGTTAATAAGGCAAAGATTGATGAACTGTTGAATGTTGCACCTCAAGCATCTCAAGAAAATAAGCAAGTCAATCAATTACATCAAGATCTTCGCAAACGTAATAAGGGAAAACAGCAAAAAAATCATAAAAATTAAAAATAGCTATATATAAATAAAATATTTTAATTTGCAAGACTTCATTTTGAAGTAAAGCTAACCTCCTAGATGGGTTCAAAACCCAGCTGGAGGTTTTTATTATGGATAAATTAATTGTTAAGCAAAAAGTGTTTCTTAATAGCTAAAATAACTATTAAGAAACACTTTTTTAATTATTCAGGTATCACGCTTTTGCTTATCTTGTTCGCGCTGACGCAGATTGTCCGCCTGCTCTTTTGTCAAAGATGGAAAGGTCATGATAAATTGGCTTCCTTGACCCTCCACAGATTCAACACTAATTTTACCATGATAGCTAGTAACTAACTTTTGGGCAATTGCCAAACCTAAACCATTGCCACCTTTTTCTCGTGTTCTTGCCTTGTCAACACGATAAAAGCGATTGAAAATTTTACTTTGATCTGCTTCAGAAATGCCTTCACCATAATCCTGTACAATAATATTAACTTCATTATTGAGCAATCCGGCTGAGATATTTAGTTCCTTGCGGGTAGTTGAATATTTAATTCCATTGTCGATTAGTACGACCAGTAATTGTTCCAAATGTCCTTGATAAATTTGAATTTCAGTTTCTAATGGTAAATCATCCATATCAAGCCTTATAGAAAAGTCTGGATGAACCATAGATAAATTTCCTGTGACTCTCTTTAATACATCTGAAACCTTAGTCACTGCGTTCGGATACTGAACATTAATTTGTTCAGCTCGGGTTAAATCTAACATTTCTTGAATTAGATGCTGCATTCGCTTTGCTTCTTGCAATGAAGCTGTAATCGACTCAGATAAAATTTCTGGATCATCTTTTCCCCAACGTTCCAACATATTTAAATGTCCTTCAATTACGGCAACCGGAGTTCGTAATTCGTGTGAAACATCGCCTACAAATTCCTTTTGCTGCTCAATATAGCGTTGCATCCTGTCAAGCATTTGATTAAATGAAATTGCAAGTTCTTGCAATTCATCATGGCGATGGAAATCTTTGATTCTTGCCGTACTATTTGGATCTACATTAACTTCTCCGGCTACTTTAGACATTTCTTTAATCGGCTTAACAATCCCCAAAACAATAATGAAAGAAATTATTGTAAAGATTATAATTGCAATCAGGGAAATACGAATCATCCATTTAAGTAGATCCCTCATCAAGCCGTTATAATATGACATTTTATTTTTGACCACAATATAGCCTGTTACTTGTCCATTCTTCATAGACCGAACCTTTTGATAAGTCAATAATTGACGGCGATGATTATGATAAACAGTCTCCATTAAGAGATCACCTTTAAATGATTTGAACTGAGGAATATTGCTACCATTGTCAAAAACGTCTTCTTTTTCAAGATTATAAACTACAACATTTAAATCGGGGTTGGTCAAAGAAGACAGCAAGTCATCGTTAAAAGCACTGGTTCCATATTCTGATTGACTAATTGCAGGACTGCCTTGTAATACTTTTTGTGTTGAAGGAGTCAATGATGGAACCACATTAGAAATCTGCAACTCTGTTGGAATTCGCATAAGATTAGCATTAAGCTTGGTCATCATTTCGCTTGATGTTTCCTTCTGTTGCACCAATGATTGTTGTCCCACAATCGAATATATTACAACTGAAAATACAATAAAAGAGACCATTATCGTTAATGCAACGACACTCACCCAATGTACTACTAAGGATGAATGTTTGGTCTCCTGAAATTGTTTATCTTTATTTCTTCTCATCATCTTCGTCTCTTACCATATATCCAGTACCACGAACGGTCTTAATATACGATTGTTGGCCAGGAATGTCGATTTTATTACGCAAGTAGCGAACATAAACTTCGACAACATTTGTTTCAATATTTGAACTTGGACCCCAAATTTTAGACAATAACTGATCACGACTAACCACATTATTCTTGTTTTGAATTAAAGTCATTAACAAATTATATTCGCGCTTAGTTAGATCAACAGTCTTGCCATCACCACGGCGGACAATTCGATTAGCAGTTTCAATTGTTAAGTCTTTAAACTTAACTACCTTCTTTTCGATTGTACCATCGGAAGCTTCTTTTTCAATTTTTACTCGACGTAAGACTGCTCGTAGACGAGCCAATAGTTCCTCAATTGCAAATGGTTTAACAATATAGTCATCTGCACCATGATCTAAGCCAGAAACACGGTCAATTACAGAGTCACGAGCTGTCATCATAATGATTGGCGTACTCTTAACTTGACGAACACGTCGAGCAATTTCAAGCCCATTTAAATCAGGAAGCATTAGATCTAGCAAAATCGCATCAAAGTCTTCCTTTAATGCTAAATCTAGACTTTTACGTCCATTACCTTCAACGACAGTATCATATTTTTCATGTTTTAATTCTAATTCTACAAAACGTGCCAAATTCTTTTCATCTTCAACAATTAAAATTCTTGCCATTTCTCTATCCTTTTTAAAATTATTAATTTCTAAATTAGACTCCATTTTATAAGTAAAGCATACTTTAAAAGTGATTTTAAAACAAGATTAAAAATCGAGTTAATATTTTTCTTGTTTTTCATTTTGAAGATCACACTTACTTATTGTCATTGCAATCTTCTTGCTTAAATAAATCCTTTAACTTTGCAAATGCCGGATTAATTTGATTGCTTTTATTGCGATTATACTCCTCCTCAGAAATAACTGACCAACCATTTCCATGAGGATATATTTCCTTTTCTTTTTCCTGCTTGGTCAGAATAGTCGTAGGAATATGTAACAAAATATTGTCTTCAATTGCTGTTTGCAAATCAATCAAATCATTTTCAACTTTTACAATTGGGATTTCTGTTTCATCTAATTCTTCCTTAGATACATCTTTTTCTGTATAATTTTCGCAAAAATGGAACTGTTCATGTAGCTCGACTGGAGCAAGACTTCGACTTGAAGGAACTATCAAATCTGCTGTCACAGTAAAATCACCAGTAACATATGGTTCACTATAAAACAAATCACCGATAATTTTGACTTTCTCAATCTGGTACAGTAGTTTCTGACTTCGCTTTAAAAATTCTGGCCGCATTTCCACGTTTTGTTCAAGATGAATTAAAGGTTCTGTGCTTTTAACAATTTGTGAAAAATTCAGTGATAACATTTCTACACCTCCACTGGACGGCGACCAAAGTTTTGGTCAACCTTTGTTATTTGTTCATATAATCGATCAACCCGCATTTGTAAATGCAATGACCCATATTTTGTGTTCTTTTGATCTATTTTAGAAACAATTTCAGCAGATGTTTCTTTTCTAATTTGCTTTAAATATTTCTTACCTAGCTTACTATAACCAAGTAAGAATAGCGATTCATGATTAAAACTATCAATCATATCATCTTGTGTAACATTTAATAATGTATATAAACTGAGCCTACGCAAACGTGAATATGTGTAACGTTTAGACTTAACTCTCCGCAAGAAATCAGTGAAATTTTGCGCCAAATGAATTTCATGTTTCATCTTATATTCGAGCCCTTCGTTCATTTGATAAATTTTTTGCAATTCTACAATTGAAGAAGATTCAAGACGATACTTCAAAAAAGGAAACAACAGATTCCAATTTGGATATGCCTGCTGTTTGCGAAGCAAATTTATTTCTTTAAGTGGCATCCATTGTTTTAAGTTAAAGTCAACTTGGTTATGTAATATAAGGTTTCGAATCGCACTTGCACTCTGAACTATACCATTGTGTTGCAAAATATCATCGTGACCGGCTCCAATTCGGTTAACTGGATGTAAAACTAATGGCGAACCCAAATTATAATTAGCAACGGCATAAGCCAAGGCTAAAATTGCATTAGGTTCATTAACTTCTTGACCAACTTCACGAGCCACCATTTGATTATACTGAGTAGAATATGTTTGACTATAATCATTAAAGTTCATATGGTTGGGAGGTATTTCAGCAATTTTACTTCCTAAATAAGCAAAATTTTGAGTTGCATCTTCAACGCCAAAAATTAAGTGATTTACGCCGATCTTAACCAATAAATCAATACTACCAAGAGCAAATAAATCTGCTGGTTCAACTGAGGTTGAAAAGGGGAGTTCAAACACCAAATCTGCTCCACTTTCAAGGGCAGTTTGTGCTCGTGACCACTTATCCATAATTGCCATCTCACCACGTTGCACATAATTTCCTGACATGACGACAATAATTGGATCTTTACTACCAGCAAGATTGCGTGCCTCATTCATCAAAAACTCATGACCACTATGAAAGGGATTATATTCTGCTATGATCCCAACTACACTCATTGTTAGTTAATCTTCCTTTAAATCTATTTTTTTACCATCTACCCATAATTTTTCAACATTATAAAAATCACGAGCTTCTTCAGTAAATACATTAACCACAACATCACCTAAGTCAAGTAGTAGCCAATTTGATTCACTGGTCCCTTCAACTCTATAATTATAAAAGTTGGCTTTATGAGCTTCATCAATAATCGCATTCGCAATTGCGTGCAACTGCCTATTTGAGCCAGCACTAGTCACAACATAATAGTCAGACAAAATGCTATACCCTTGCATGTCATAGGCAGCCGTATCTTCGCCATGACGATCACTAATCGCTTTCAAGACGAAAGCTAAGATATCTTTACTAGTCAATTTTTCTCCTCATTATCTTTAATACTCCACACATTATATGCAGCCAAAGTGCGTGGATATACCTTATTTCTATTTCCTATTAAAAAATTAAGAGTGTGAGCTAATTGAAAACCAACACCTTCATCCAAATTAGCAAAAGTGATTTTTCGTGCCGTGTCGACACCCACAAAATCTCTTCCCGGCTCAATATAATCAGCCATATAAACGATTTTGTCAAGCATTGTCATTTCAGTATCACCCGTAGTATGGCGTCTAACGGCTGTTAAAATTTCAGGATCAGTAATTTTTAAATCTCGTTTAATAAAATATGTTCCTACAATTCCATGCCAAATTGCCGGCCCCCAATTCAAAAGCTCTTGATCAAAGCCCTGTGTCTGAATTGTTTTGCGAAAATCCGCAACCGAAACTTGTTTGGCATAATCATGGATAAATCCTGCTAAAGCAGCCTTGTCTTCATCATAATTGTTAAGATGTGCCAATTTACGTGCCGTCAGACTTACTCCGATACAATGTTTAAAGCGCTTATGATCCATGTTATTTTCTTCTAACTTGATCAATTCACTACTGGATAATGAAGAATAAGTATTTTTCAAAACAAAATCAGTCATTATAAAGCCTCTTTTGGTAAAGATAATTTTCAACAGCTTCTGGCACCAAATATTTAATGGAGCCTCCCATTGCAATTGTTTGTCTAATTAATGTTGAGCTTATTTCTACTTTTGGCACATCAACCCAAATTATTGGTAAAGCTGCCTTTTGTGGGTATCCTGGTCGCTGAACACCAACTAAAGTAGCTAATTGTGCTATCTTAGTAGGCTCCTTCCAACTTTTTAAATTATTAACCTGATCACTACCTATAATTAAATAATAGTGGTTTTGGGGCTGTATATTATGTAAATGACGCAATGTATCAACCGTATATGAAACGCCACCGCGAAATAATTCAAAAAGCTTTACATAAAATTGTGGATTATCGTGCGTAGCTAATTCAAGCATATTGGCTCGATCTTCAGGTGAAACTTTCGGTGCATCCTTTAAGGGTGGAATATTAGTTGGAATAAACCAAATTTCATCTAAATGAAGTTTAGTTACGACTTGTTGCGCAACAAGCAGATGTCCCAAATGAACCGGATTAAAGGTGCCACCCAAAATGCCAATTTGTTTACCCTTAATTGAATCAATTTTTTCTGTTTCAACAGCAACTACTGGACTTTTTTCATCCTTAGAAATAGCAATCATTTTCCCCTCTAAATCAGTGCGCGTCTTATACCTAAGCCAATTTGACTAGGTGTATAAACTTTAACTAAGCAATCATTTGGCACTGTTACAAATCCGATGCCACCAAACAAGAGATCACTCTTACTACTTGTATGAAATTTTTTCCCTTTCAATTCTGGTAGTTTATCCTCATTACTTGGCGGACTAAGCAATTCCCCCACATGTTTTGAGTAAAATTCATCAGCTTTTTCTGTCTTAGTTCGGTGAATATATAATTCTCGTGCAGCATAAACTGTAAAACTAGCAGGTTCACCTTTCAAAAAATCAATTCGACCTAATCCGGCCAAAAACAGAGTGTTACCTGGCTTCAATTGATAAGTTGCTGGTTTAAGCGGTTTTTGCGGTGAAATAATTGCTAACTCTTTTGCACTTAAATGCGTTGCCAATTGATTTTCTGTCATAATCCCCGGAGTATCAACCAATAAGTGTCCATTTTCTAGTGGAATTTCAATTTTATCAAGTGTAGTTCCTGGAAAGCGAGAGGTGGTAATCAAATCTTGAATATCACCCATTTGATCAATGATTGCATTTAGCAAGGTTGACTTGCCGACATTAGTCATTCCAACAAAATACACATCTTGGCTGCGTGATTCTATGTCAAGATAAGATATTAATTTTTCAAGATTTTTTTGCTTTTTAGCACTAACCAAAAATATTTTCTTAGGGAATAAACCAACACGATTCGCTTCTTGACGCATCCAATCCTTAATCTTACTTTGACGCAAATTTTGCGGGAATAAGTCAAATTTATTCCCAACTAAAATGAAATCATTATTACCAATAAAACGTGTTATTGATGATAAAAGTGAATTAGTAAAGTCAAACAAATCTACTACATTAACAATTAACGCTTTTTTTTCTGCCATTGAATTTAACAAAGCTAAAAAGTCATCATTATTGGTATCTACCGGCATAATTTCATTATAGTGACGCAAGCGAAAGCATCGCTGACAATAAACATCATTATCTTCACCATCTTGAACATTCTTCAATCTGGATGCGGGAATGTACCCGGCTTCTTCAGGACAAGTCGATTGCAATATTGCCCCACAACCAATACAAATAATTTTATCATCCATGTTTTAATATCTCCTTAAAAGTTACAGGGTGTGATAAACCCAAAAAGAAAAAAATAATTTTTTCCAAAAAGCGGTTAATGCGCGTATTCCACTTATCTGTCTGAACAAGTGGTTTAACTAACACTGATTTTACGCCAGCAAGATTACCCGCTTGAATATCCGTAATCAACTGATCACCAACCATCATTACTTGATTAGAACTTAAGCACATTTTTTGTATTTTATTTTTAATTGCAAACGGTAGCGGCTTTTTTGACTTGGCCACAAAGTCAATCTGATAAGGATTAAGCACCTTACCAACCCGCTCAGCGTTATTATTCGAAATAACCACCAATTTAATTCCAGCATCAGCTAAACGTTCGTTTAGCCTTCCCATTTCATTTGCCGTTTCAAACTTATTCCACGCTAAAAGAGTATTGTCTAAATCAGAAAATACCGCTTTAATTCCTAATTGGTGAAGCATATCGGTATCTAGATGATAAATTGTATCAATTGTATATCGTGGCCTAAATAACATTTAACTTTCCCCTCATTGTCATTCCATAGTTTAATATACCAAAGATTAACCTTCAAGTAATAATTTTTTACATAAAAAAACGGCGCAAATGCGCCATTTTCTAGCTTAGTTTAAAGCCTTCTTAGCAGTTTCGGCTAATGTTGCAAAAGTTTCTGAATCGTTATAAGCAATATCAGCTAACATTTTACGGTTAACGTCAATACCAGCAACTTTCAAACCATGCATCAGCTTAGAGTAAGAAATGTCATTTTGTCTAGCTGCAGCATTGATTCTAGCAATCCATAACTTTCTGAAATCGCTCTTACGTCTTCTACGATCACGGAATGCATATCTATAGGATACAAATAATTGTGTACTTGCAGCCTTAAATTGCATATGCTTTGCGCCACGGTACCCCTTAGCAAGCTTCATAACCTTCTTACGACGTTTACGTGTAACTGTTCCACCCTTAACTCTTGGCATCTAAAATTCCTCCTAAATATCGTTTTTACTTAATAATTAACGCATTTGAGAGAGCATCTGTTTGATGCGCTTCAAGTCGCTGCGTGAAACTAATGCAGCTTTTCTCAAATGACGACGTTGTTTCTTAGTCTTACCGTGGAAACGGTGACCAGTAAAAGCGTGATGACGTTTTAATTCACCAGAGGCAGTTCTTTTAAAACGCTTAGCAGAAGCGCGGTGGGTTTTCATTTTAGGCATTTTCTAATTCCTCCAAATTAACTATTTATTTTTTATCACTCTTAGGAGCAAGTATTAAGAACATCGAGCGACCTTCCATCTTTGGCTTGCTAATCACAGTAGCAATATCAGATGTAGCTTCCGCCATCTTTTCAAGTACATCGCGTCCTAATTCTTTATGAGTAATAGCTCGACCCCTGAACCTAATCGAAACACGAACCTGAGCTCCTTCTTTAGTTAGGAACTTTTGAGCGTGTTTTAATTTAGTATTGAAATCATTGCCTTCAATTGTCGGACTTAGGCGAATTTCTTTCACACTAACAGTCTTAGACTTCTTACGTGATTCTTTAACCTTTTTTTGTTGTTCAAAACGGTATTTACCATAGTCCATAATCCGGGCAACCGGTGGTTTGGCATTAGGCGAAATTAGAACTAAATCTAAACTTGCAACACTGGCTTGGCGTAATGCCTCATCCTTAGTTACAACACCAACTTGTTCACCATCTTCATTAATTAAACGAACTTCACGTGCACGTATCTGATCGTTTAATATCAAATTCCTTGGTATAATTCTTCACCTCCATGTTAATTTGAGGACAAGAAAAAGACGGGTACTAAGTGCCCCGCCTTTAATCAACAGAAAATATCGATTAGCCCAGAGGTCAACTTAACTTAGGCGAGAAGCGGGAAGCTCCTTCTTGTTCTCAACTAATGCGATTATACACGTTCTCATTATTTACGTCAAATAATTTTTGTTTCAAGCGTAAATATAATTCTTAATTGCGATACATCACTTTATAATTAAAACCAGGTACTTTGCTGAACCATTTCTTAATCAACCGATTATATTTCCCACTATGTTGTAATTTCGAAATTGCTGTATTTATGGCATTTTCTAATTCAGGCTGATGTTTATTTATTGCTATTCCGTATGGCTCTTTTGTAAAAGTCCCGCCACGTACCGTTAACCTCGGGTTTTCAACTGCCAAGCCATATAAAACTCCGTTGTCACTCGAAAGTGCATCCCCTTGACCCGCTTTTAACGCGATTACGGCTTGACCATAATCCTGCATTTGAACAACTTTAGCTTTAGGTGCCACTTTTTTAATCACATCAACTGAATTATCCCCTACAATGCCAATCACTGTTTTACCAACCAAATCATGAATGTTTTTGATTCTCGAATTTTTTCTAACTAAGAGTGATTGGCCTGCAGCAAAATAAGATTTAGAAAAATTAATTATCTTTTTACGTTCTGGTGTAATAGTCATCGTTGCAATAACGGCATCAACATTCCCATTCTTCAATAATGGAATTCGTGATTGTGCAGTCACCAAAATAAACTTTGCTTTTCCCTTTGATCCTAAAATTTCTTTAGTAATGGCTTTTGCCATATCAACTTCAAAACCTTTTTCTTGATTATCTTGAGTATCAGTTAAACTAAACAATCTAACATCACTCTCAATTCCCCAAGTAAGTGCATGAGACTCTTGTACATTCTTTAAAGCATTTCGATCAGAAACACTTTGGCTGCAACCGATTAATAAACAAGCACTGAATAATATCGGAATTAGCCCTAATATTTTCTTCATAACGGCTCTCCCAATATTTAAATATCGATTGTTAAAAAAATCCAGAGTAACTATTATCAATTATTTGTTACGTGAATATGATTTAACATCCTGCTTAATTTCTTTGATGAATTCATCAAATGTCTTTGATACCTCTTCTTCTGTTCCATAACGCCGAACATTAACACTATTTGACTTCATTTCCTTATCGCCTAAAACCAAGGTATATGGAACTTTTTGAGTTTGTGATTCACGAATTTTATAGCCCAACTTTTCATTACGTAGATCAGCTTCTGCTCTAAAGCCACGCTTATTGAGTTCGTCACGAACCTTCTTAGCATACTCAGCATGAGCATCTAGGTTAACTGGAATAATTTGCACTTGAGTTGGAGCCAGCCAAGTTGGAAAGGCACCTTTATAAATTTCGATTAGATAAGCAATAAAGCGTTCCATTGTACCAACAATTCCACGGTGCATCATTACTGGACGATGTTCTTCACCATCTTGACCAATATATGAGAGGTCAAAGCGTTCTGGTAGCATAAAGTCAAGTTGAATTGTAGACATTGTTTCATCTGCTCCCAATGCAGTCTTAGTTTGAATATCCAATTTTGGACCGTAGAAGGCAGCTTCGCCTTCAGCTTCAACATAATCAAGTCCCATGTCATCCATTGCCTTTTTTAGCATTGACTGACTTCTTTCCCACATTTCATCATTAGCAAAATACTTTTCTGTATTCTTTGGATCACGATACGATAATCTGAAGTAGTAA
Organism: Lactobacillus sp. ESL0246; assembly: GCF_003692965.1. GTDB lineage: Bacteria > Bacillota > Bacilli > Lactobacillales > Lactobacillaceae > Lactobacillus. The sequence continues at coordinate 309,172 of NZ_REHC01000008.1, forward strand.
TCAGTGATATCGAAGTCATTATAAACATCCATAATTAATTTCAAAATTTTAGAAAATTCTTCCTGCACTTGATCTAAAGTAACAAAAGTATGACCATCGTTCAGTGTCATTTCACGCACACGTTGCAAACCAGACAAGGCTCCAGATTTCTCATATCTGTGCATCATTCCTAATTCAGCAATACGAATTGGCAATTCACGATATGAACGAATATGATGCTTATAAATTTGAATATGAGATGGGCAATTCATTGGCCGTAGTTCAAGCATTTCACCATCGCCCATGTCCATTGGTGGGAACATGTCATCACGATAATGTGCCCAGTGACCAGAAGTCTTATAGGCATCAACATTCATTAAAACGGGAGTGTAAACATGTTGATAGCCGTCAGCAACTTCTTTGTCGATTATATAACGTTCAACAACACGGCGAATTGTTGCACCTTTAGGCAACCAATAAGGAAGACCTGCACCAACTTTTGGGTCAACAAAGAACAAATCAAGATCACGTCCAATCGTTCGATGGTCACGTGCCTTAATTTCTTCTCGCCGTTTCAAATCAGCGTCAAGGTCTGCTTTTTTGAAGAAAGCTGTACCCGAAATTCTTTGTAGCATTGGGTTAGATGATTGACCTTGCCAATAAGCGCCAGCAACTGACAACAATTTAAATTGCTTAATTTTACCAGTATTTGGTAAAAGAGCCGCGAAACCAAAATCAACAAAATTGCCTAACTTGTATGCTGAAATGGTTTCACCTTCTTCGGCCTTTAATAACTCCAACTTATACGGATCAGCTTTAAAAATTTCTTCCAATTCGGCTCTTGGCATTGTAACTGGTTCGATTTTTGCGCCAGACTTAACCATTTGCTTAACAGCTTTTTCTAATTCTGGTAATTCGCTAATTTTAATTTGATTTTCCTTATCAGTATCAACAAAAAAGCCATCTTCGTTTGCTGCATGTGCACCTAAACATATTTCTGGATAAATTTTCTTAGCTGCTGCTTCAAAAACAAAGGCAACGCTGGCACGAAGTATGTTTAGTCCCTCATCATCCTTATCTGTAATAATTGCAACCTTAGCATCTTGGTTAATTTCATAATCAACCGATCGAATTTGACCATCAACCTTACCAGCAAGTGCTGCTTTGCCAAGAGAAGTCGAAATACTATGAGCCAAGTTACTAATCGTAATAGCCTGACTAAAATTTCTTTTTGAACCATCTGGCAAAATTATTGAAAAACTCATGTATACCTCCAAAACAAAAAAGTCCCAGTGCGAAATGCACTGGGACGTATTTAGCGTGGTTCCACCCAAAGTTTGGTCAAAAAAATTCTTGACCATCTCTATGAATTGATAATGGAACTCACCCGTTTAAAAATCTTTTTCATGTGAATGAGTGGGGTATTACTCAATTGAAAGACTTACAGAATAATGTCTTTCTCTCTGAATAGAGTAATATCATGTTCATTCATTGATGTTAATTATACATAATTAATATCATATTGCAAACTTTTTTAAAATTTAATGAAGATTGTTAGAGAATTTCTAACCACCTTTATCTAATTGTTAGATTGATAAAATACTAGACAAAAATGCTTCGAAATTAGTATAAGCATCAGTTTCATATCACTTAATGCTTTACTTTAATTGCGCCGATTAGGACCAGACACAACAATTTCCTTAGCTAGGAAATGAACTCTTTCCATTAATCGAGCTGCCTTAACGGGATCAATCGCATTTCTTGTTTCCTTGAAATGTTCCTTTAATTCTTCCATCGCCATATTTGAAGAAAAGAAGGTTGGTAAAACATTATCCATTCGAGCTTGCAGAATCACTGCAAGTACCTCATCACGTGACCATTGGCTAAGCGTTTCTGCACCGATATCATCAATAATTAATAGATCACATTGGGCAATTCGTTGAACCTCATCCGCCAAACTATTATCATTAAAATGACTTGACAAATTAGCAATAAAGGTTGGTAAATGCAAAAATATTACTTGTCTGTTCATCGCAGCCACTGTATTTGCAAGTCCAGCCAAAAGATAAGTTTTACCAACTCCAAAATCACCAGATAAATATAAACCCTGGGGATGATGATTTTTTGAATAATTCACTAAAAAAGTTTGAATATCTGCAATCGCAGGTGCCCGTCCCGGAGCCATTTCTACTTGACTTAAACGGACATCGTGTAATGCAAATGGTAAATTAATTAAACGCACGTTTTTTTTAATACTTTGCTCACGATCTTTTTCCAATTTGCTTTCTTTTGGTACATATTTTAGTGTGATTGCTTGACCACTTAAAATAAGTTCAGGACGATAGCCACTAGTTACCGGGTCATCATGCTCTTGCGAGAGATAATATTCATATAAACTTGATAGGCTATTATTAATAATTTCAGGTGTCAACCGATCTTGATATTGACTGATAAATTTATGAATTTTTGGATTATTCAAGATTTGCTTACGCAGGTTTTCATTATCGTGCCCTTGTGCTTTTGTTGCATTTCCATGTGCTAAAAATTTGTTGATTGGTTGCATAATTATCACCTATTTCATGCCGTTTTGATCTTCAAAATTTTTAAAGAATTGTTTTAGATCTGCTGTAGAGACATCAGTCTTTTTTGCCGACTTCTTTTTACTCCAATCGGTACCTTTTTCGACTGATTTATGAGAATAAAAACTGGCTGAACGAGTCTGTTGCTTTTTGAATTTATCTTGTTCTCTTTTATCCATGTAATCAATCGCCTGTGCGCCACTTTGCACCCCATGTTGCAACCAATCATGCAAAATTTTGTTAGCTAGTCGGTATGATACATTTGGGGCACTTTTCAAACAGGCATAGGTCAAGATATTTAGTAAATCAGCAGAAATCCCTTTCTGATTATAAAGATTGTCAAGAACTTGATATTCACTAGCATCAACATAATCATGACGATCTGATTTTAGTTGATATATAAATTGGGCAGGAGACTTCGATTGTGCAAGTTGTAATACCTGCTGTTCTCGTATACTAAAATGTTTAATATCCTCACTTTTATTAGAAGCTTGCTCCTGCTGCTTAAGATTCTGGCGTGTATGCTCAGCATGAATACTGTTAGCAATTGTTTGTTTAATCAACGGCATATTCAAGTGGTAATCACCATGTAAACACGGCAAGGTTTCATCAACAAATTCCTGTTCGGACAAGCCATAAGTCCTCATCAAACCTTGAATAGCAGGACGATTTCGCTCAATTTCACTTCCAGCAATCTGATAAATTTCAAACTGTTGTTTCATAAATTCCCAGTCAATTTGTTCTGGAGGATTAATTTCGGCCGGTTTACTTTGCACAATCTGGTTTTCTTGTGCTGCTTTCTTAACTTCGGGAGAGGGATCAATTGCTTCTTCTTCTGACAACCGAAAAACGTCAATAAAAGAGGCAGAAACATCTTTAGCAGACTTAAGACCATTAATTTGACTGAACGATTTTTGACTTTCACGAGCAAATTCATGACTCAATGATTGAAACATCGTTATCCCTACTTTTTCCTTCAACAGACTAGTTAAAAGTGCCGTTGAAAAAAATTCACTGCTGCTAGGTACACGCTTCAAAGAAAAGAGTAAAATTTGTCCCATAATCTGATTTTCTAACTTACTAGTTCTGACTAAACCAACGGCTTCAAGCTTATGCAAACTCGATAATAGTTTGTTTATATCACAGTCAAGCTGTTCCTGCAGTGTATAAATTCCCTTGGCATCAGACAGCATCGCTCCAGAGTCATAATCTTCAATCATGCTTAAATATAGCGACAAGGCTCTTGAACCAATTAACGGCTGATAAAGTTTAATTAGAACTCGTAAATCACCCGGAAAAACATCTACTCGGTTAGTAATAAAGAAAGGCTGTTTAGGATTAGGCGTTTCATACATCACTAATTGTCCTTCTCACGTTTGGCAATCATGTCTTCCATTGTCTTCATAAAACTAGACATATCTTTAAATTCACGATAAATTGAAGCAAAACGAATATAAGCAACATCATCCAATTCTGCCAACTCATCCATCACTAGTTGACCAATTTTTTTCGAAGAAATTTCACTAATTCCTTGCTGACGGACCAGATTTTCCACATGATCAACCAGTTGCTCAAATTGTTCACTGGTAATCGGTCGCTTTTGTCCCGCAGCCATCACTCCACGTAAAATCTTCTTACGGCTAAACGGTTCACGTGTGCCATCGTTCTTGACAACCAATAAAGGGGTGGTTTCTACTCGTTCAAATGTAGTAAATCGAAACCCACAATTTTCGCATTCACGTCGCCTTCTGATTGCCCGATTCTCGTCACTAGGTCGTGAATCAATGACTCGCGAGGCATTCTGTCTACAGTTAGGACATTCCATATTGTTCCTCCTTTTTTATTTTAACTAGTAAGTGGCTTAATTTTTGATTTAATTCTTCGATAGTACCAGTATTAGTGATGACATAATCGGCTAATTTTTCCTTCTGAGCTAAGGGCATCTGACTATGAATACGTTTAAGAGCATTTCCTTTAGTTAAATGGTCACGCGCCATTAAGCGTTCAAGTTGGGTTTTCTCTGGTACAGTCACTAAGATAGTGCGATCACAATAATTTTGACCTCCGGATTCAAATAACACAGGAGCATCAACAACAATAAACGGCTTCTGTAACTTCCTATATCGCGTAATTTTAGTCTGAATTTCCCGAAAAATCAATGGATGAGTGATCTGATTAAGAACTTGCAATTGTCCTTTATCACTAAAGACCATTTGTCCTAGATACTGACGATTAACTGTTTGATTAGAATTTAAAATTTTCTTACCAAAGTGCTTTACCACATCATTATACCCTTGTTGCCCAATATCCAAAATTTCGTGAGCAATCTGATCACAATCAATAACTGGCAGTTGCCTTTCTTTAAAGAAATCATCGACAGTACTTTTACCACTGGCAATCCCACCAGTTAATCCTAAAACTAATGTCATCAATAGGTTACCTGACAATAAGGGCAAAATGTCGTGCCACGACCATTAACCTTAATTTTTTCTAATGCCGTTCCGCAGCGTCGACAGGGTTCCCCTCGGTGCCCATAAACTAAAAGCATTTTTTGAAAATTGCCTGTCTCACCATTTGCATCTAGATATGTATGAATAGTTGTTCCTTTCTCAATGATTGCCTGCGCAATAATCTCATTAATATTGTCACGCAAATTATCCACTTGATTTGAGGGGATTTTACTAGCCAAACTTAGCGGATTAATTTTAGAGCGCCATAAAACTTCATCAACATAAATATTACCTAGACCTGCCACAACAGATTGATCCAGTAATGTATTTTTTATATTCTTTTTTTTATGTTTTAAACTGGTTCTCAAATAAGCCTTGGTAAATTCAGGAGAATTTGGTTCAAAGCCAAGTTTACTAATTCCAGTAACTTCTCTTTCTGTTCCCGTCCTAACCAACTGCATTCTACCAAATTTACGCACATCATTATAGCGTAGTGCCGTACTATCTGTGAATGCAAATTGAACATGATCATGCTTGTTTTTAGGATCTAACTCATTAACCAAACGATACTTTCCCTCCATGCGTAAATGCGACACAACGGTAAAATTATCATTAAAACGAATTAGTAAATATTTAGCATAACGATCAATATTAATAACTTTCTTTCCGGTCAATTGATTAACGAATTCCTTAGGATCACTGGCAATAATTTTAGGATACCACAATGTTATTTTCTTGATTGTTTTGCCCGTAATTAGCGGCAGTAGTGTGCGCCGCACAGTCTCAACTTCTGGCAGTTCTGGCATTTATTATTACTCCTTTACTTGGCTTCAAACCAGTTATGACCATAACCCGAATCTGCAATTAGAGGAATATCAAGTTTGACAGCAGATTGCATTACTTGTGGAACAATTTTTGAAACAATTTCAAGCTCATCTTTAGGCACATCAAAGATCAATTCATCATGTACTTGAACTACCATCTTGGTCTTTAACTTTAATTCGTCGAGCTTATGCTGCATATTAATCATTGCAATTTTAATAATATCAGCAGCTGATCCTTGAATTGGTGAATTTATCGCTGTTCGCTCAGCAAAAGAACGTACATTATAGTTTTTAGCGTGAATATCTGGTAAGTAGCGACGCCGATGCATAATAGTTTCCGCATAACCATGTTCACGTGCAAATTGCACAGCGTTATCCATATATTCACTAATTTTGGGATACTGCTCAAAATAGTTATCAATAAATTCCTTAGCTTGTTTACGACTAATATTTAAATTCTTGGATAAACCATAATCCGAAATTCCATAAACAATACCGAAATTAACAGCCTTTGCACGACGCCTCATTAGCGGTGTAACTTCATCCGTGGAATTCAAATGAAAAATTTTCATCGCTGTATGAGCATGAATATCATATCCAGTCTTAAAAGCTTCTTGCATTTGCTCATCACCAGAAACTTGCGCTAAAACACGCAACTCAATCTGCGAATAGTCACAAGAAAAAATATATCCATCTGGTTCACTTGGAACAAAAGCCTTTCTAATTTGCTTGCCTTCCTCAGTTCTAGTTGGAATATTTTGTAAATTAGGATCAACCGATGACAAACGACCAGTTGCTGTTAATGTTTGCAAGTAGCGCGTATGCACACGACCGTCTTGTTGAATAACATCCAGTAAGCCATTCACATAAGTTGACTGAATCTTAGAAATTTGACGATATGTCAATATATGAGGAATAATTGGATTTTGCTCCTTTAATTGATTAAGAACATCAACTGAGGTTGAATAACCAGTTTTAGTTTTTTTAATTGGAGGCAAATTCAACTTTTCAAACAGAATATGTCCTAGCTGTTTTGGTGAATTCAAATTGAATTCTTCACCAGCTTCTTCAAAAATCTGCTTTTCTAATTCACTTAATTTTTGGGCAAATTCTTTTTGTAAATCGATTAAAGTACCTGCTTCCACTTTAATACCATTCATTTCCATAATGGCTAAAACTCGCGCAACTGGAATCTCAATACTTGCATAAAGGTCGTCTTGCTCATGTTCTTGCAGTTTATCGACTAAAATATTCTTCAAACTTTCAACAGCCTGTACTTTACTTGCTAAATGATTAAATATCTTTTTATCATCATTAGGAATTTGCAAACTTTTACCTTTACCATAAATTTCCTCATCACGCATAACTGAGTCGTTACCGTACATGTGACAAATTTCACCCATGTCATCAGAATTGTTTTCATTATTAATAAGATATGAGGCTAAAAGCATATCATAATCAATTCCATGAGCAGTGATTCCCAAACGATTTAAGCCGACCATTATTCGCTTTAAGTCAAACACATTTTTCTTAACATGCTTATCTTCAAGCGCATGTTGGAGATTAGTGCTTTTTAAAAGATCCATATCGCGACTAACAAAGATTTGCTTACCCGCTTTAAGGGCAAAGCCAACAAAATTGGCAAGATGATAATTTGCGCCAAGCATGGCTAAGTAAAAACTAATTGTTGCCCCACTTTTCACTTTAATATCAGTAATATTTTCATTAGTTACAATAGTATATTTAACTGGTACGATTGGAGTTGTTTTTTTAATGGCAACCAAATCGGTATTAGATTCTAATTCGTTTAAAAATTTACGGAAATTCATTTTTTCATAAAAACGATGAAGCTTTTTGTAATTAACTTCTTGTTTTTTTATGTCATCTAGAGTAATGGTTACGGGCGTTTGGCAATTAATTGTCGCTAGTTTCTTAGCTAAAAAGGCTTTATCCCTATCATTGATTAAATTTTCTTTCAATTTAGACTTCTTCAACTCACCTACATGCTGATATAGATTTTCCACTGAGCCGTATTGTTGAATCAAATTCGAAGCTGTCTTGGGACCAACTTTAGTAACCCCAGGATAGTTATCCGAATTATCCCCCATTAAAGCCTTCATATCGATAAATTCCGTCGGAGTAACGCCATTAACTTCTTTCATGTGTTCTGGGGTATAAGCCTCTAAATTCTGCACACCCGTCTTGGTTACCATAACAGTAATTTTATCAGAAGCAAGCTGCGTTAAATCTTTATCTCCAGTTACAACTGTAACATCGTAAGCGGAATTTTCCCCTAGCTTGGCAAAAGTTCCAATAATATCGTCAGCTTCGTAATTGACTAACTCGTAGGTCGAAATCCCCAAATCATGCAATAACTCCTGAATATACGGAAGTTGCTCCGAAAGTTCTGGAGGGGTTTTCTGTCGTCCACCTTTATAATCATCATACATAGCATTTCTAAAAGTCGTTTTGCCAGCATCAAAAGCAACCAATACATGGTCGGGGTTGATGTCATTTAACAAAACATCCAACATATTTTTAAATGTATAAATGGCATTAGTATGCAAACCCTCTGAATTCTTGAAATTATCAAGCTGACGGTATAGTGCATAAAAAGCACGAAAGGCAATAGAATTACCATCGATTAAAAGCAATTTTTGATTAGCCATTAGATCTCCTCATGTAAAACTTCAATTAATTTAACTATCATTTTAACAGTTTTTATCGCATCTTGCAGACTAGGGCCTTGGTGTGCATAGAAAAGTCGTTTATTTGTTTTTTCGGTATTTAATTTTTAAGATGTTAGAGTTAAGTTCATCCAACCTAAATCTTAAATAACATAAACTTTTTAATTATAATTATTCTTTTCGAAATATTTCTAAATTGTCTGAGATATTCAAAGCAAAAAATCCAAATTTTCAATTACTGAAAATTTGGATTTTTTAATCTATTTTAATTTAATTATTTTTAAAACTAACGGCCAAAGCACTATTATTACCAATGCAAGTCCCAAGCCGAGCCAAAGGGCAGCCGACGTTGACAAAGTAATCCCGTGATAAAACTCAGTTTGCAGATATTGCAATAATTCATTAACGTAGAATTGTTGCAAGCCAAATGTTGCTCCCGCTGAAAGTAGCAATAATAACGAAGCGATTTTTTTGCCAAGTAAAATAAGAAGCGCTGTAATCGCAAAGACGGCAATTACTCCGAAGAAAAAGTAATGAAACATATTAATTTTTTGCTTTACTGACTGTGAGTTATGTTTCAAATTATGATTAATTCTGTCTATGATAACATAATTAAAGGCCTTCTGAATTTGATTTTTCTCAGTTAGATTTAAATTCTTATCCGTCAATTCTCCATTTTCTTGATAACTAACGCTAAGATTATAAAGGTTTGTATAAGAAAGATTATACTGATACTTGCGTTGAAGTTGACCCCAAATTTTATCCGTAACGCCAAGTTCTTCCCCTAATTTTAACGTATTTTTTAAATCTATATTGTCTGAGTGGTCAACATTCTTTTGAACAATTGCTTTAGCCATTGCTGGAACATTCTCTACAACGATATTTATAGGGCTTTTCAATAATAAGAAACCAGAAATGCAAACCAAAACAGCAAAAACTATTCGCAACAAAAAATTACCAATTTTTTTCATTTAAACTATTCGCCTCCGATTAGTTAGCTTAGGGTTAACAATCATGCTGCCCCAGCGTTAAACAATCGCACGGAACCATTGCCGGAGCATTCTCTTTTTTACAGGCTAGTTCTTGTTCAATTGTTGTAATATCATTTTTAGTTAATGGTATCTTTTTGATAATTTCAATCAACACCTGTCCTTTATGCATATCACACATACGACTCATCATTTCATTTGTAACTTGAATCATCATTTCCACTTGAGTAACCGTCGCCGAATATACAAAACGGTGACCATCCTTATGTGCTTGCAAAAGACCTTTCTTCACTAAGCGTCTCATCAATGTTTTAATCGTTGACTGCGACCAATCTTTTTTTAATTGCAACTGTTCAATCACATCACCCGTATGTATTTTACCTAGTGTCCACACAATACGCATGACTTCCCATTCCGCTTCAGAAATATTATGCTCGATCTTTTTTTCCACCATAACCATTAACTCAATCTTAATTCTACTACAATATAAATTTTTTTAGTGCTTGGGCAACTCCGTCATGATCGTTATCTTCGGTCACGTAGTCCGCGTTCTTTTTAATCATATCAATGGCATTTCCCATAGCAATCTTTTTAAATCTAGGATTTGTAAACATAGACAAGTCATTACTCTGATCTCCAAAAACCATTATTTGATTTTGGTCAATTTTCAAGCGATCAGCTAATTGTTCGAGGGCACTACCCTTTGAAACATTTTTGGGAGTAATCTCAATGATTTCCGGAAGACTTCTAATAATATCGTATTTAGCAAATGCCCAATCTGGAATACTCTGCCATAATAGATCAACATCCTCGATATCGTCAATTAAGCCAAAGGTGGCTTTGTTGAAAGTAAAGTCCGTCTTAATTTCGTCCGGTTCACGAATTTTCAAGATATTATTTAGCAAATATGCGTTTTTAGTCAAATTCAAGCCGAGGTCATGGTCACATGACCAGAAACAATCCGTAGTTTCAAAATGAAGATTTACTTTAGCTAAACGTTGCAACTTATGCATATTGGTAAAATCATTGTAATTCATCTTGTGATTAATAATAATATTACCGTCAAGATCTTGAACTACCGCACCATTAAAGACAACGTTATATTGACTTTTTCCAGCAAGACCTAGCTGCTGATTATAGGAAAAAACGCCTGATAATGGTCGCCCTGTTGCAAGAACAATCTTTATTCCTAAAGTACTAACTTTTTTAATTACTTGTTCAGTTTCCGATGAGATTTCAACGTTACTATTTAATAAAGTACCATCAAGATCTAGCGCGATCACTTTAATTGCCAAATTCGTTTACCTCCTACTTTGTAATAAGCCAATTATACAAAAAGTCGTAATTACTTACGACCCTTTTAGTATATTATTTATTCTCTACTCTATATCTATTCTACTGTAACACTTTTAGCCAAATTACGTGGTTTATCAACATCTAATCCCTTTGCCTTTGATGTATAGTAGGCAATTAATTGCGTAGCCACAACCGCTATTAAAGGTGTTAAATAATAATCAATCTTGGGTAACACTAGATCATCATTTGGTTTTGCCAAATTCTTGCTAGCAATTATAATCACATTAGCCCCCCGTGCAACTACTTCTTGAATATTACCACGCATTAAATCAGCCGTTATAGGATCATTGATTAAAGCAATAACCGGGGTACCATCTTCAATTAGTGAAATGGTGCCATGTTTCAATTCTGCCGCAGCAAAGCCCTCAGTTTGAATATATGACACTTCTTTTAACTTAAGTGCTGATTCTAAAGCAAGTGGATAATCGAGACCGCGACCAATATAAAAGGCATTTCGAGAAGGCACTATATATTTCTTAGCCAATTTTTCGATTTTTGATTGATCAGACAAGAGTTGATCAATTCCTTCTGCCGCTAAGGACAAATTTTCTTTTAACTGGAATTTCTCAGCTTGCTTGCGATTTGCCTTTTCTCCCAGAGCCTTAGCTAACACTGCCTCAACAGCAATTTGAGCAGTATAAGCTTTAGTTGACGCAACTGCAATTTCAGGTCCCGCCTCAAGTGTCATTGTGTAATCGGCCTCTCGAGCTAAAGTTGAATTTGGAACATTTGTTATGGTTAAGCAAGGAATTCTACGCTTAAGAGCTTCTTGCAAGACCACACGTGAATCGGCTGTCTCACCAGATTGCGATAAAAAAATGAAAAACGGATGTTGCGATAACATCGGGAAATGATATCCAGCTTCTGACGCAAAACCGACTTCAGTTGGTATACCACTTATTTCTTCAAACATAGTCTTTCCTACTAAAGCAGCATGATAACTTGTTCCCGCAGCAAAAAGGTATAACCGATCAGCTTTGACTAAAGCATCAATAATCTTTGAATCGACTTTTGGCTCTCCCTTTTGATCAAGATAAAATTGATTTAAATGACGTAAAACATTTGGCTGCTCAGAAATTTCTTTCAACATATAAAACTCATATGTGCCTTTGCTTGCAGCATTAGGATCAACTCTTACTTGATAAGGTTGAGGTTTCACTACTTTACCTGTAATAGTTTCAATTCGATACTGATTTTTAGTAATATCGCCAACTTCACCATCATGTAAATCAACAAAGGTATTGGTTTGATCGAGAACGCATAATGCATCAGAAGCAATAATATTTCCTTCAGAAGTTAACCCAAGCATTAACGGTGATTTATTCTTAGCGATAAAAATATGATCCGGTTGTTGATTATCAACAAGAAGGAATGCATATGAGCCTTTAATAAGAGTGAGAGTTTGTTTCAAAGCACTGAAAGCATCCAGTTTTTTATCACGAGCAATCTTACTGACCAACTGGACAACTACTTCGGTATCGGTATCAGACTTGAAGGTTACATCCTTTAAATAATGTTTCTTAAGTTCCTGATAGTTTTCAATCACTCCATTATGAACTAAATAAAATCTCTTAGTTTCATCAAATTGAGGATGTGCGTTATTTTCACTTGGCGCTCCATGAGTTGCCCATCGTGTATGCCCAATTCCGACCACACCTTGCTCATTGGGAGTCATTTTATTTTTTAGATTCTGTATCCGACCAGTAGTTTTTGTTAGAAACTCATTTCCTGCTAAATCATTCAAATAGATCCCAGCAGAATCATAGCCGCGATACTCCAACTTTTTCAAGCCATTCAAAACAATGTCTCTGGCAGATTTTCCAATAACACCGACTATTCCACACATATTTATCTCCTTTGGTATAGTTATATTATTTAAAAATGGATTAGTTTTATAACTGAAGCTACATAAAGAATATTAACCTTTTATTTTGAATTGGTCAAGCACAGTGTTTTAAATTGGTATATACATATTTAAGAATATTTGAAAAATCAATGCTTACTCAAAGATCTTTTTTAGTTTAATTTGGCACAAAGAGATAAATCAAAAATAAAAACTGATAATCAACGAGAATTATCAGCTCTTTTATTTATTTGCAATTTTTCACAGATTTTTTTTATGATACATTGACTAAACGCCCATTTCTTGTTTAACAACATCGGTAATACGTTTAACATACGTAGCTGTTTCTTCTTCTGTTGGTCCTTCTGCCATAACCCTTAGAAGTGATTGGGTACCCGAGGGACGAACTAAAACGCGTCCATCACCATTCATATCTTTTTCGACATCATTAATTACATCAAGAATTGCTTGATGCTGTTTCCAGCTATTCTTATCTTTGACAGGAACGTTTACAAGGCATTGGGGGTAATCTTTAAAATCAACCAATAATTCAGATAATGTTTTACCAGTTTTTTTCATAACAAGCATTAAATGAAGCCCGGTTAGCATCCCGTCTCCAGTATTATGATAATCACTCATAATCACATGTCCTGATTGTTCACCTCCCAAATTAAAGCCATGAGCACGCATTTCTTCAGAAACGTACCGATCTCCGACTTGTGTACGAACATTCTTAATTCCGCGTCTTTCTAAAGCTTTTGTAAAGCCGAGATTACTCATCACTGTTGTTACAATCGTATCATTTTTTAGGCGACCACTATCTTCCATGAAAGTTCCTAAAATATACATGATATGATCACCATCAACTTCATGCCCGTTTTCATCAACAGCTATACATCTATCAGCATCACCGTCAAATGCTAAGCCCAGTTGTGCGCCTTGCTTTACTACTTCTTCTTGTAACCTTTCAGTATGAGTTGCCCCAACATGATCATTAATATTCAATCCATTAGGATGAGTTGCAATTGTTGTAAAATCAACGCCACAATCAGCAAATAAACGGGAAATCAAGCTACTAGCTGCACCATTCGCACCATCAATTACAACCTTTATGCCATCAAGATTTTCGGGAATCGTATTTTCAATAAATTGCAGATATTTTGCACTACCCTCATGAAAATCCGTGACAGAACCTAGCCCATCAGCTGATGGTCGGGGTAAAAGATCTTCATGAGCATCGATCAATTTCTCAATCTCATCCTCCATCTCATCAGATAATTTTAAACCATCACTACCAAAGAACTTAATACCATTATCCTCAACAGGATTGTGCGAAGCTGAAATCTGCACTCCTGCATCCGCTCCTTGAGCACGTACTAAATAAGATAAGCCAGGAGTAGTAATCACACCAACTTCAAGCACTTCAATACCAACGGAAAGAAGGCCCGAAATCAAAGCATACTCAAGCATTTGACCTGAAATTCTAGTATCACGAGATACTAATACCTTTGCTTGTTCTTTCTTCAACTTATTTTTAGTTAAAATGTAACCTCCATCACGCCCAAGTTTAAATGCCATTTCGGGGGATAAATCCTGATTTGCTACGCCTCGAACACCGTCAGTGCCAAAATACTTTAACATATAAAACACCTTTCTATTTATCTTTAAAATCGTTTATATTATCTACTTTTAACTCAACGTTAATCTGATTAGGATTAGCCTTAACGACCCCATTGGGTAATTTTAATTTCACAGTCTTTGTTGTCGAAGAGTTAACATCTCTAAGGTCTACTGCAACTGGTAGGCTTTTAATTTTTGCCAGAGCTGATTCACTACCGTATAAAGTAACATAATTGTTTTTAGCCGTCAGAGAATAAACTTTTCTAGCTTTTTCATGTTTTGGCTGTAATGCAACCTTAACTTTCTTTTGGGCGGTAGTAATTGGAATTGTCACCCTTGCCGTTGCCGGTTCAATAATCACATTCAATTGTCGACCTCTTTGATCCTCAGCAATCAAACTAACTTGTCTTTCATAAGAATGATCAATTCCATTTGGCAATACAATCTTTGCTACGATTTGATCAATTTGATCTACTTCGCCACGAGCACCGGTAACTTCGACTTGTTGCGGATCAACACTTGTTTTGCCAAACTTGTATCCGCTTGCTACGGCATTTTTATTATACTCTATTTGTACAGGCATTGTCGTTGATTTTCGACGTTGAACATTTACATGAACAATTTTAGGATTAACTGTATAAGAAATTTGATTATTAATCCCATTAATATGAACCTTAACTGTTTGATCTCCAATCCTGTTATTAGTTAAATCAATATAGGCTCGAAAATTCTGTGTATTAACAGTTGACGTTACTAATGCCGTTGATCCTTCCAACGTAACACTAACTTTTTCAGGATAGCCCACAACATAATATTTATCGGTATCAATTGAAACTTGTAAAGGAACTTTGACAGTCTGTACCTTATTAGCAGTTTGCTTGGTTCTTTCCGCTTGTCCTGGAGTCAAAAAACCATTTTGTGTGTAATTAACATAAATTACTAATAAAATTGCAATCAAAAGTGAAACAAGGCGAATGAACCATGTTTTTCGCCAAAACTCTTTCATCGATCTGCACCCCACTTCCAAATTTTTTGCAAGGCTTTTTGATACCACTTATCATTGCCGTTTTTCTTAGGCACTAATTCAGCGGTTAAATACTTCATGTATTCCTCACGAGTCATATCAAGCATCATTCGACCATTTCGAGTGATTGTGACACCACCAGTTTCTTCAGAAACAACAATTGTAATTGCATCAGTTACTTCAGAAATACCAACAGCAGCGCGGTGTCTAGTTCCCAGTCTTTTAGGGATCATCGTGCTATCAGATAGTGGCAGATATGCCGCCGCAACCGCAATTGTATGATCCTTATTAATGATCACAGCACCGTCATGCAACGGTGTATTAGGGATAAAGATATTAATCAATAATTCTCCAGTTACGTGTGCATTCAACTTAATTCCAGTTTCAATATAATCTTCAAGTCCAGTTTCCTGTTGGATAGTAATTAAGGCACCTATGCGGCGCTTGGACATATACTGAATTGCTTTATCAAGCTCATTAATAAAGTGAAGCGATTGATCACGTTCACTGTCTTCGCGCTCACCAAAAATAGGTAGGCGTCCCAAATGCTCCAATCCTCGCCTAATTTCGGGCTGAAAAATTATGATAATTCCTATTACTGACCAAGATACAATCTGATCAATCAACCACGTTGTCGCATGTAATTGCAAAAATCCCGCAATGATACGCACAATAAAAATCAACACAATCCCTTTGGCTAATTGAACAGCCTTAGTTCCTCTGATTAAAACCACAAGGTGATAGACCAAAAACCAAATAATCAATACATCCAGAATGGTTGACAAGCTACTCCAAGTGAAGATATTTGCAACATTATAATGCATAACTAATCCTTTCAATTTATTTTATATTACCAGTTTATTCAACTGGATCACCAATAATTCTAACTTCAGTTTGCAAATCTATCCCATCTTTTTCTTTAATTTTCTGCTGAATTAATTCAATTAAAGCAAGATAGTCGCTTGCGGTAGCACCTCCTTTATTGACAATAAATCCTGCATGCTTCATCGAATCTTGTGCTCCACCAATTTGTTTACCTTGAAGCCCAGCAGCAATGATCATTGGCCCAACAAAATGACCAGTAGGCCGCTTAAAGACGCTACCACACGAGGGATATTCTAGAGGCTGCTTATATTGTCGAAGCGCATTTAAATAGTTCATCTCTGCCAGAATTTTCCTTTTTTGACCCTTTTTTAAAGCAAAAGTCGCCGACAAAACAATATCACCATTGTCTTGCACTAAAGAATGACGATAGGAAAACACCATTTTATCTTTTGTATATGTTTTTAATTCACCAGCTCGAGTCAATACTTGAACTTCTTTCACTACTGAGCCGATTTCTCCACCATAAGCACCAGCATTCATATAAATTGCTCCTCCGATACTACCAGGTATCCCTGACGCAAATTCAAGACCACTTAATCCCTTATTTGCAGCGTTAAACGCGGTATCAATAATCCGCGCTCCAGCCTGAGCAGTAACTTCATCGCCTAGTACTTTAATTTGGTTCATTTTGGTTAAAATTATTACTAATCCTTTTACTCCACCATCGCGAATAATTAAATTAGATGCATTACCAATTATAGTCAAAGATATATTTTGGTTACGAACTATATAAATTAACTGCTCAAGTTCTTTTTGGCTACGTGGAAAAGCCAAGTATTCCGCTGGCCCACCTGTTTTAGTAAATGTATATTTACTCAGTGGAACATTTTGTTCGATTTCAATTCCTTGTTGGATAAGTTCAACTAACTCCAATACTAAAATCCCTTCTATTGTACAAGTATTTCTTTATATTTTACCGCATTCAGGCTTTTGCTTCACTCTATGTTATACTAAAATTACGTTTTAAAGGAGAAAAAATGAATTTTATTGCAATGGACTTTGAAACTGCCAATCGTCACCCAGAAAGTGCGTGTTCACTTGCCTTAGTGATGGTTCGCAACAATCAAATTGTTGACCGTTTCTATACTTTAATCAACCCACAAATGCCATTTGATGCTCGTAATATTCAGATTCATGATATTACTGCACAAGAAGTAGCAACTGCTCCAACAATGGCTGAAGTATGGCCTTATATTAAAGACCTATATCAACCTGGTATGCTTGTATGTGCACACAATGCACGTTTTGATACCAATGTTATGCGCCAGAGTTTAGCGCGATATGATATTAGTGAACCACATTATTTTGTTATCGATACATTGCGGACTAGTAAGCAATTTGAACCTAATTTGCCTAATCATAAATTAAATACAGTAGCAAAGGCATTAAATGTTGAATTGTGGCATCATCATAATGCATTAAGTGACAGCGAAGCATGCGCAGGTATTTTACTTGAACAGGAAAAGCAATTTGGCGATGAAGCAATCAAAAATTTAGTTGAACAAGTTTGATTTTATTAAAAAAGAGGCGGGTCTGATATATGATATGACCCACCTCTTTTAGTTTATTTGCTTCATAATTGCTTGAACCCACCGCTCATTCCTTTCACCTTGTGGCTGCAAACTAACTATCCGCTTAGTTGAATCCCAACTATCATCAACTCGCAGAATTTGTATTTGCAAATATTGATCAGGTAATTCTTGTTTAATTACTTCTGGCCACTCAATGACAACTAAGCCAGGTTCGGCTAAATAGCTGTTTAAATCAATTGATGATAAATCATCATTTTCTAAGCGATAAAAATCCATGTGAAAAAGTGGTAAAGTAGCTTCTTGATATTCCCGCACGATGGTAAATGTCGGACTTTTAACTGGTCTTTTAATCCCTAACGCAGCACCAAGCCCTTGAGTTAGAGTGGTTTTTCCCGCGCCTAAATCGCCATTCAGTAATAATAAATCATGTGGTTGAGCAGTTTGAGCAATGGCTGCTCCAATTTTTTTCATTTCAGTAGAGGAATTGACTTTAAGGTCCATTAATTTTCTTCTCCCAACATTGCTTGTGCTGCTGTCAAAATTGCAACATTATAAATATCGTTACTGTTCGCACCACGGGACAGGTCATTAATTGGTTTGGCTAATCCTTGTAAAATAGGTCCGACTGCATTAAAACCACCTAAGCGTTGAGCAATCTTATATGCAATATTACCTGATTGTAATTCTGGAAACACAAAGATATTTGCTCTTCCTGCAAGTACTGATGTCGGTGCTTTTTTGGCTGCGATTTCGGGGACAAAAGCGGCATCAAACTGTAACTCGCCATCAGCTGGAATTGTGGGATAAGTTTGTTTAAATAATTTGCAAGCTTGTGCAACTCGTTCAACCATTGCACCTTTGGCAGAACCTTTAGTCGAAAAACTTAAAAATGCAACTTGAGGATCAAGATCTACCATTTGTGCAGTTTGAACCGATTGGTAGGCAATTTCTGCTAGAGTGGCACTGTCTGGTTCAGGATTAATCGCACAATCCGCAAAAATATACTTTTCTTCACCCCGTTCCATAATAAAACTACCAGATACCCTCTTCATTCCAGCAGCAGGATGAATTAATTGCAGTGCAGGACGAACTGTCTCAGCCGTTGAATGAGCAACACCTGAAACCATTCCATCCGCATCGCCAATTTGAACCATCATTGTGCCAAAGTAATTGGGATTTTGTAAAAGCTTCTTTACCATCTCATTGTCCACTTGTTTACCTCGGGCATTGATAAATTCTTGCTGTAACTTTGCAAGTCGAGGATAGTGCATGAAATCAATAATTTG
Source organism: Lactobacillus sp. ESL0246 (assembly GCF_003692965.1). Lineage (GTDB taxonomy): Bacteria > Bacillota > Bacilli > Lactobacillales > Lactobacillaceae > Lactobacillus. The sequence goes on from NZ_REHC01000008.1 coordinate 328,226, forward strand.
CGACGAAGAATATATTATTTTTTCTTTTTCTAAAATCATATTAATTCGTTTAGGATCACCTAATAAAATCGGCTCAATGACTCCACCTTGTGCCAGCTGCGCAGCTGCACGTAAAATTCTTAGGTCTTCTCCTTCTGGAAAAACAATACGATATTTCTTACCTGTTATTGTTAATTTTTTTTCTAATAATTCAAAAACACTCATTTATCTTACCTATGCTAATTCTGATTGCATTACTTGAAGCGGTAATTGCCAATCAATTGGACTTTTACCAAATTTTTTTAAGGCTTCATTACATCGCGAAAAGGGACGTGACCCAAAGAATCCGCGATCAGCCGAAAATGGACTAGGATGAGCTGATTTAATCACAAAATTCTTCTTTTGGTCAATTAAAGCGATCTTGTTTTGAGCAAACCGACCCCACAAGATAAACACAACTTGCCCACGATCGCTTAGAGCCTTAATTGCTTTATCAGTTACTTTCTCCCAGCCCATTCCTTGATGACCATTAGCATTGCCATATGGCACAGTTAAAACTGCATTTAGCATCAATACACCTTGATCTGCCCACTTTTTCAAATAACCATGTTGCACTGGTTGACAACCAACATCGTCATACAATTCTTGATAGATATTTTTTAGAGACGGTGGTAAATCGACCCCCGGCATTACACTAAAACTCATTCCGGTTGCTTGGCCTGGATTATGATACGGATCCTGTCCTAAAATAACTACTTTGGTTTTAGCAAAAGACGTTAATTTAAAAGCAGTAAAAATATGATACATATCAGGAAAAATCTGCTTAGTCGCATATTCTTTTTTCAAAAATGTACGCAGTTTTTGATAATCATTACTTGCAAACACAGGTGCCAAAACTTGATCCCAGTCATTGCCTATAAACTTTTTCATTATTTAAACAGCCTCTCTTTCACCGACTTTTATGGTATCATGAAATTACTTATATTGATAAAAATACTAAAACATTTAATCGCTTTTTAGCAATTAAGCTAAGACGATAGGCAAAATTTTGCAATAGCATTGTTAGCCTGCAGACTGAAAGGAGGAAGCAATTTTATCTTGATTAAATTAGTAGCTTGTGATCTTGATGGAACTTTATTTAATAGTAACCTAGATATCTCATCTGAAAACATAAAAGCAATTCGTGATGCCCAAAAAAATGGTATTGAATTTATAATTGCAACGGGTCGGGCCCCTGAACAGTCTCGCCAAGAAATCAGAAAATACGGTATTCAAACTGGATTTATTAATATTAATGGTGCTTTAGTTTATGATGCACACGACCAGCTACGTGTTAAACATCCTCTATCACAAAAAAAGGCTTTGCAAATCGCCACGATTTTAGAACGTCACCATCTTTATTATGAATTGGTTACTGCAGATAAAATATATTCCGAAGATATCAGTCAGCGAATCGTTAATTTTGCTCGCTCAATGATTGCTTTAAACAAGAAACTTTCTTTCAAACAAGCAGTTGCGATTGCCGCTGGCAGTAACGTGATGTTGAGTATGACATTTGTGCCTCACCTGCGAAACCTGTTATTACAGCAAAATCTTGAAGTTATGAAAATTATTTCATTTGATGGTCGGGGACCTAAGGCGTTTATTAATGCTAAAAAAGAAATTCAAGACTTAGGAGGATTGGCGATAACATCAAGTGGTTCTGCTAACATTGAAATTAACGATATCCAAGCTCAGAAAGGGCCAGCCTTACTCGACTATGGTAAAACCAAAAATATTCAAGCAGAAGAAATTGCAGCTATCGGAGATAATTTAAACGATGCCAGTATGATCAAAGCAGCAGGAACTGGTGTTGCAATGGCTAACGCAGTTTCTGAAATTAAAAAAATGGCACAAATAATTACTAAGACAAATGATGAAAATGGTGTGGCACATATTTTAAGAAAATTTATTAGCGACAACGCTAAAGAATAGAGGTGCTTTAATGCGCTATTTATTGGAATTAAATCAGAAACAGGAGTATGGCCAAATTCCCGTAGCTGATCAAAATGGCAAGATTTGCTACATTATTCAAGGCAATCTTGATAATCCAAATCATACGCTTTATTTAAAAAGAACTAATGGCAAAGAAATTGGTCGACTATACTCTGACGGAAATGGTCTCATTTCATCTTTTACAATTGATGTCGTTAATCACTCGTTAGTCAAAGTTAAAAAATTAAATAGTAGACTGACTAATCTTTTTTACATTACCAGATTAAACTATCTTGTTAGTGGTAGTATTAAAAATGGTAGTTACAAATTTTTAAGTGGCTTAAAAAAAATTGCGACTGTTAAAACAGATATGAATAAGTTGGGTGTAATCTTAACTTGTGATATTTTGCGACCTGAGGATGTTCCATTTATTCTATTATGTGCCACCTTATTTACGCAGTGGCACACTACACCACTGCGTCTACCTACTTTTCCGCCAATTGGGCAAAAATATAATGTAAAATTCAACTAAAAAACACCCCGTAACAGTTATTCAACGTAACTATTACGGGGTTTTTAGTTAATTATTTTACTTCTTTAACAAAATTATCAACGCGAATATATTGTTTCTTTGGACCACCTACACGGTAGTAACCATTACAGTCATAAAATCTGTACCTTGATCCAAAAGTAAGAATCTGCTTACCAGCTGGCACTATACGCTTGCTTGTTTTCTTACTACTAGTTTCATAAACATAAGTATCATTCTTCACTGTCCGTAGGGTTCCAAAAACATTCCCTGCCATAATATAACTATTGGTGTCCGTTTGATAAGCCAAACTACCATCAGTTAGGCGAACAAGTGGTGAATAAACGTTAACCTTTGTAAAAGCTGGCAACATTTCCTTACCAATACGTTGGTGATTCAGGTCATAAATATATGCGTTATGCATCAAGGTCATTGAAACAAGATGGCTATCATTTGAACGATAAACATAGACAACTCTTTGAGGTACTGCACCAAAAATACCAGTAGCGTTAGCTGGCCTACTAATCATTGTATAACCAGGTATTTCTTTTGCATTCGTTATATATCCATTGTTAGCAGTTCCCTCAATAACGTCTCTAGGTACGATATCGTTACCCTGCTCATCTTGGTAATATACAACTACGTCTGGACCAACAAATGGCGCTTGATCAGACACAGCCATTTTTGATTCTTGATTATTCTGTAAAGAATCAGCGTTCACTATTTTAACATTGGTAGACATTAAGGCCATAGCAGCCAAAATTATACTACTAAAAATTGTTTTTTTACTAACCATTGTTTGTCTCCTTAACTTACTAAAGTTTAATAATAATAATTTTATAAGGTGTTTAACTCTTACAATAAAACAATTATATCAAACATAAACATTATTTTTTAGAAGAAAATATTTTTATTTTAGGTTAGCAACAAATTTTAAAGCAGTTTTTCAAATGCTTCCTCATATTTTTGGATATCACCTGCACCCATGAAAACGATAACACTATTTCTATTCTGAGTTAAGTCAGCAATATTATCCAAATCAATCACTTCTGAATTTGGAATCTGTGCCACAATGTCTTCACTAGCAATGTCACCCCTAGCTTCTCTTGCTGAAGAATAAATTGGTGTTAGATATGCTTTATCTACCCCGCATAAAATTTCAATAAAATCATTGGCATATTTTTTGGTTCGTGAAAAAGTATGTGGCTGAAAAACGACGACTAACCTCTTATGAGGAAATTTCTGCCGGGTAGCCTGAATTGTTGCCCGCATTTCCGTTGGGTGGTGAGCGTAGTCATCAATAATTTTTGTCTCACCAAAATCTTTTTCGGAAAAGCGTCTTTTAGCCCCTCGATATGTCAATAAACCCTTTTGAATATCAGCCAACGGAACATTTTCTTTATAGGCAATTGCAACTACTGCTGTTGTATTTAAAATATTATGATCGCCAAAGAGGTGGATCGTAAATTCGCCAATTAGTTTGCCATGAGTCTGCACCTTAAATGTCGAACCTGTGGTTGTTTTTTGAATATCAATTGCCTGAAAATCATCATTAGCGCTAAAGCCATATGTATATTTAGGAATTCGCGTTTGTAACTGCTTTAGCCGTTCATCTGCTCCCCAAACAAATAAGCCCTTTTGGGTTTGATCAGCTGCTGTTTGAAATGCTGAGGCATAGTCCGCTTGATCCTTAAAATAATCAGGATGATCAAAATCAATGTTAGTCATAATTTGGTAATCGGGATGATATGCTAAGAAGTGCCTGCGATATTCATCAGCTTCATAAACAAAGAAACGCGAGTTTTGAACTCCTTTGCCTTCACCATCACCAATAAGATAGGAAGTAGGAGCTGCTTCACCTAATACATGAGCAAGCAAGCCGGTTGTCGAAGTCTTACCGTGAGTCCCAGAAACGCCAATACTAGTGTGCATTTTAACAACTTCTTCAACTGTATCGGGGTAACTTTGCCAAGAAATCTTTTTATCTTGACATGCCTTAACTTCAATATTATCTTCTTTAAAAGCATTTCCCTTAACAACAATTTGACCGTTTGGCTTAATATTTTTTGCATCAAATTTAGCTACTTTGATCCCGGCTTTTTTCAGTGGTACCTGAGTAAAGGTGTATTTTTCAATATCACTACCAGCAACATTGTATCCCAAATCATTAAGCAGCAGTGCCAATGAGGCCATGCCAGTTCCCTTAATTCCGATAAACCAAATCTGTTTATTTTTATCTAACATATTTTAAGCTCCAAAATTTAATTCACATTGCTTATCATTTTACCATTATTTTTATAAAAGAGCAGAAGCGTTAGTGAAACACTACCCATAAAAAAAGAACTTTTATTAAAAAGTTCTTTTTACTGCTACATGCTAATTTTGCCACTCGCAAGTAACTCATCACATTTTTCTGGATTAAAAGCAGCTCCGATCACAAAATCATCCGGAACCACTAAAATACCACGCTTTTGAGGCGCATGTTCAAGGCCTAACTCACGTGCCGAACAAATCATTCCATAAGAATCAACGTGACGCAATGCACCTGGCCAAATTATTTGACCATTAGGCATTAAAGTACCAGGTAACGCCACAACAACTTTTTGCCCTTGAGCTATATTAGGAGCACCACAGACAATTTGATACTCCTTACCATTTCCCACTTCAACCGTGGTAACATGCAGATGATCGGAATCTGGGTGCTTCTCACAGCTCTTAACATAGCCATAAACGAGCGTTGGTTGACCATAAGCAATTTTTTCATCAAAACCCACTTCAGTCAATTTTTTGTTTAAAGCAGCAAGCTCAGCATCTGAAAGTTTAACTTGACCATCTGGTAACTTATCATATGCGATTAATTGGTCAACATTAAAAAAGTTATAGCCAGTAACAGTACCATCCTCATTGCTAATACGCGTTACGCCATCTTTTTCTTCATAATTACTTTTGCCATGGTCTTGACCTAAGATCACAATCAAAGTATTAGGGTAGCTGCGTTTGTTAATACTAGTAATCATCTATTATAATCCTCTTTCATTTAGTCAAGTGATCGCAAAAAGTTTTCTACTTCTTCCTTAGTTTTGCGATCCTTATTAACTAGTCTACCAATTTCTTTGCCATCTTGGTAGACAACAAATGAAGGAATTCCCATAATATTCAATTCTTTCGCTAAATCAATCGAACCATCCCGGTCGATTTGATAAAACTTAATATTGGAAAAATCTTGTTCAATTTCAGGTAAAAATGGGTCTAAAAAACGGCAATCTGGGCACCAATCGGCCGAAAATTCTAGGACAACACGACCTGACTTAGTAATTTCAGTTAATTTAGCTTGATCTAACTCTTTAATTTGTTCCAATGTAAAAACCTCACAATCATTACTGTTAATTTACTATTTTACTCCAAAATCAGCATGAAGGGCATAAATCGGATTACCTTTGGCCGCAAATTTATGTTCATACTCGGTTTCAATATTATCATTAGCAATCTCACTTGAGTCGTTGTGCAAATCTACTGAAACATAATCAAAGTGCATTCCATAATTATTCATGCTCTGCAACGAATAAGAAAAGAGTCCGGAATTATCGGTCTTAAATTCAATTTGCCCTTCTGGAACCAATATTGCTTGATATTTTGTCAAAAAATTCTTATAAGTTAAACGACGCTTTTCATGACGAGTCTTCGGCCATGGATCACTAAAATTCAAATATAGCACCCCTGCACTATGCTTTTCAAAAAAATGATCAATATTAGCAGCGTCTGCGCATAAAATCTGTAAATTATCTAATTGCTTTTCTAATTTTGTGCGCAAAATAATTCCGGCAGCCGTAATTTGTAATTCCACAGCCACAAAATTTATTTCAGGATGTTGCTCAGCCAGTGTAGTAATAAACTTTCCTTTGCCGGACCCGATTTCGACGGCTAGAGGCTTGGAAGGATCTGGAAAGCGGTTTGCCCAATTGATTTTTTGATCAGGGTCTGGACGATCTAAAACACTTTCTGGATGTTCATTCACTAAGTTAACTGCCCACGGTTTATTACGTAATCTCATCGATTAAATCTTCCTTTGCTTAATTTTTATTGGTAAATATAATCGGCCAACTAATAAACTAAAGATTAAAAGTAGCCCACTTGCTTCAAATAATTGCAGATTGATCGGTAAAATCAACAACCAAAATAAACTAATAATTAACCACTGCATAATTAATGCTAGTGCTAAAACCATTACCAAATCTTGGCCTCTTTTGGCTGACTCAATTGGATAAATCCGATACATAATATTATCATCAAATTCGCTTGCCATGGGTAATAATTGATAAACGGTCAAAAAAACCACCAAACATGATAATCCAAGTGCCCAAAGCCAGTTTTGTACTAACCATGAAATTAAAACAGCAAAGGCTGTCATTCTAACTAGTAAGTTTAAATTTTCCGGATTTCGTAAAAGCGAACGTCGGTAAAGAAAACCGTTTGGATTTTCTTTTGCTAATGATTTAGGCAACAAAAAATCCAAGTATTTCCGTCGCTTAATTTTGGGCACTTTTTCCTTAACGTCAGTAAACATGCTAAAGACATTATAAATTTGACTTTTACGATTTTGCTCTTGCTTAACTGCATATCGCCAATCAAATAGGGTAACGTTTTGCGGCTTCAATAGCAAAAAAAGCAAAATTATGATTAATAAAATCGCAATGATATAAATAGTTTGTGGCCAAATCAACGCAAAAGTAAAGATAGCCAAAAACAGTAAATTAACAGTGATAAGTGAAACTTTACGTGTGAAAAATAGATTGTATTCCATTACTTTTAGCTGCAAAATCTTTGCTGCTAAAACTGCTAAAACTGCAATCACATAAGTTAATGAAGGAACTAATGCCTTAATCGTTGCAAACGGAAATAAAATTCCTGCAAGAAATAATAAGCAGATTACCGGAACTAATAAACTATACTTAAGCATTGGAGCTAAATAAATGAGCATATTCTCATCTTCTGGTAATAAAAATTGTAAATCGGCTGGTTGAATCAATGTTACTAGTTTGCCTACAAATATGGGTAAGGACAATAATGCACCAACTATTGGTCGATAAAACCATAAATTTTCAGGCATAACTTTCATACTTTGAGCATACCAAAACATCAATGCACCAAATAAAAAAATCAACGCTAAAACAAAAAAATCGTTAAACACAAGAACCAAATACTTAAGTGATTGCTGGAAATTTTTCTTTAATCTCTTTTTCGCTAACTTACGCATGTTGCTGCTCCTGGTTTAGAATACGATAAATTTTATCGAATGAATCGGCAGCTTTTAAGCCGTAATGTTCACGCAACTGTTGTAAACTTCCAACTACTTCAATTGTCCCATTATTTAAGACAGCATAATTCGAGATTGCTTGTTCGGCATCAGCCAAAATATGAGTAGACATCAAAATCATTTTTCCATTATCAACAGCTTGTTTAATTAAAGCAATCAAATTGGCAACGGCTAAAGGATCAAGACCAGTAAAGGGTTCATCAATTACCAGTAATTGCGTATCGGCAAGAAAAGCCGTCACAATCATAACCTTTTGCTTCATTCCTTTAGAAAAATGAATGGGAAGCCAGTCCAGTTTGTCATCTAAGCGAAATTGCTGTAAAAGTTCTTTCGCCCTCTTTTTCGCTTTTTTCTTATTCAAATTATAACTTAGAATTGTCAGTTCTAAATGTTCTTGTAACGTTAGCTCTGGATATAGAACTGGCATCTCAGGAATATATGACACCTGTTTCTTAAAGGCAGATGGATTGCTACTTAGCTCAATCCCATTTACTGATATTTTCCCCTTTTGCGGACGTAACAGTCCCAAAATATGTTTAATCGTTGTTGATTTACCAGCGCCGTTAAGCCCAATCAGTCCCAAAGCTTCACCGGGTTTAATTTCTAAGTTAATATCTTTAACAACTGGGACACCAGCATAGCCCCCCGTCAAATGATCTATTTTTAGAACCATAATTCCTGTCTTTCTTTTAATGAATTTACTCTTCTTATATGATAGCATGATACTAAAAGAAACTAAATTTTGAAATTAAGAGGTTTTAACATGAACGAACTAAAACAAGATTGTTTATTTTGTAAAATTATTCGCGGTGAAGTTCCCAGCTATACCATTTTTGAAAATGAGGATGTCAAAGCTTTTTTGGACTTGTCGCAAGTTAACCCTGGACATACTCTGATGATACCCAAAAAACATCTCGTTAACTTTTTCGATTATTCATCCCTAGATATACAAAAATACTTACAGTATATCCCAGAAATTGCTAATGCAATTAAAAAATTCGACCCTAAAATATCCGGAATGAATATTAGTACGAACAATGGTAGCAGTGCTGGACAAGTTGTAATGCACTCACATATTCATTTCATTCCACGCTTTGAAGGCGATGGGCTCAAAATTGCCACTCGCAATAATGAAGAACAATATAGTGAGGCAGATTATCAAAAAATTGCTACACAAATAAAAGCACAGTTTTAAGGAGGAATTATGAAACGATTTAACTTTAATGTGGGATTAGCTACGGGAGCTGCTTGTGGAATAATTCTTTCGTTGTTTAAATTTAAAAATGGCAGGCGGCTCGGACAATCTATACAAGATCAAGGGCAAGCAACAAAAAAAGATGCGACAAATCTTGCACAGGCAATTTCTAACTTAAAAAACGCTCGTCAAGAATTAAATGATACATTACCTGCAAGTAAAAGGGCAATCTCAGCACTGCAAAATGATTTTGAATATTATCAAATGAGTATTAGTCGCTTAATTGATGAACTACAAAAACAGGCTGAACAATTGGTTATTGATAATAAAACTAATTCTAAAAAAGATTAAAGAAAGAATGATTTTTCCGTAAAAATCAACAAATTAAAAACGTTTTTACTCAGTTTATGTTATATTAGTTCTCGGTGACTTAATTAAATAAGGATGTGGAGATTTATTTTATGAACAAATATATTAAAAGATTAGCTGCAGTAGTTGCTGTAGCTGGAATTGCATTATCAACTGCTGCTTGTTCTAATGGGGGCAAGACTGTTGCCTCATACAAAGGTGGTAAAATCACCCAACAAGATTATTACGAAGAATTGAAAAAATCACAAGCAGGTAAAACTACCCTGGCAAATATGATCATCAATCGCGCATTGGAACAACAATATGGTAGTAAAGTTTCTAGTAGTCAAGTTGATAAGCAATTTAATAACTATAAAAAGCAATATGGTTCTCAATTCGACGCTGTATTGCAACAAAACGGAATGACTGCTTCCAGTTTCAAGCAGAGTTTAAAGACTAACTTATTGACTGAAGCAGCTTTGAAAGATGTTAAAAAAATTTCCAAGAGTCAAGAAGATAAAGTTTGGAAAACATATGAACCTAAGGTAACTGTTCAACATATTTTAGTTTCGAAAAAATCAAAAGCTGAACAAGTTATTAGCGAGTTGAAAGATGGCAAGAGTTTTAAGAGTTTAGTGAAGAAATATTCACTTGATACCGCTACAAAACCAAATGATGGAAAATTACCAGCATTTGATTCAACAGATTCAACTTTAGATCCCGCATTCAAGGCAGCTGCATTTAAGTTAAAGACTGGTCAAACAACTAAGACCCCCGTTAAATCACAATCTGGATATCACATAATTAGAATGATTGACCATCCAGATAAAGGTTCATTTGCTTCACACAAGAAAAACATTGATGATCAAATTTATCGTTCAATGTCACAGAATCAAGAAGTAATGCGGAGCGTTATTTCAACTGTTTTGAAGAAATCCGATCCTCAAATTAAGGATAAAGACTTACAAGATGCCCTTTCATCATACATTAGTACTCCTGAAAATAAGAAATAATCATCTTGAGCTTTAATCAGTAATTTATAAAAAAGGGCTAACTCCAGATTATAATGGAATTAGCCCTTTTTGGTATCTTCTAAAAAGTCATAATTGAAGAACAACAAAAATTAAGCACTTTTCTTTGTCTAATTATTGCCTACTTTTACCGACTTAAAATATTTAGTCATTTAAAAATTCTCTTAATACTTAGTTGTTATTCTAACTATTTGAGCATTCATAAAGAGCCTGCAGTGATTATATAAACTTCCGCCCTAAACAATATTTTATTCTAATTTATGAGATTTTGTTAATGCTTCATCTACTTGAGGTCGATAAAATTTACGTCCACCTTGACTCATTATACTATCAGTAAAGCTACCTGGACGAGTGTGTTGCAGAGCATTTGTTATTGCATAAATCGCTGCATCTAAGTCATCAATTCTGTGTAATAATTCTGCTTCAAGTAAGGCTGGCAACTTTGGCGAGCCATACTCGTATTTGCCATGATGTGCCAAAACCATGTGCCGTAACAGTAATAAGTCTTCGGACTCTGAATCAATTCCTAGTTCATGCGCTGCAATCATAATTTGCTCATCAATCAGTACCAAATGGCCAATTAAATTTCCCTCTGTTGTATATTGTGTAGCGGCGGGGCCAGTGAGTTCTAGTACCTTTCCCATATCATGTAGAATACAGCCTGCATATAGCAGCGAGCGGTTCACTTGCGGATAGTTATCAGCAAGTGCCTTGGCATCGCGTAACATTGATAAAGTATGATATGCTAGGCCTCCACGAACAGCATGATGATTACTTTTACCTGCTGGATAGTCAAAAAAGCGCTGATTCCATTTTTTTAACAAAAAGCGCACTATTCGGTTCCATACCGGATTCAAAATTTCGAAAACGTATTGATTAATTTCTTCTTTCATTGTTGAAATCTTTTCAGGAGCAGACTTAATAAATTGTTTAAGATCATACCCTTCTTCAGGTCCTACAACACGTAGACTATAAATTTTAATCTGAGGCTGGCTTTGATATTCTTCTCGTTTACCATCAAGTTCAACAATCGTTCCAGCGCTGTACATTGTCGCATCTTGATTATTGGCATCCCAGTAGTTACCATGAATTTCCCCTGAGGAATCTCCAAAAGTTAAAGCCAAATATAATTTACCCTTTTTAGTATGCCGTAACTGTGAATTTTTAATTAAAACAACTAACTCTAATTCTTCACCATCATTATAATCTAGCAAACGTCTATACATTTTGGGTTCCTTTCGTTAGCAGTATTGGGTGCTGCAATTTACCAACTATTTTATCTTGAGCCGTAAAAATCAATATTTGATTGCTCATAGCAATTTGTTTTAGTAGATCCTTTATTAACTCTGTTCTTTGATCATCAAAATTTACAAATGAATCATCAATTAAAATTGGTAAATTAATTTGATCCCCTATCTGCTGAACAAAAGCCAGTTTAAGAGCAAAGTAAAGCTGTTCAGAAGTCCCACGTGATAAATATTGGACTTTTATCTTCTTTCCGTCATAGCGACTAACAGTTAATTTCTTACCAACTTCAATATTATTATACCGATTATTTGTTAGTAGTCGCAAATAGTCTTTGGCGACTACCAGCATCTTCGGAAAACGCTCATTAGATGCCAAATCCAATGCACGTCCCACCCATTCACAAGCAAGAACATTTGCCAAGTATTTAGCTGATAAATTTCTAAAATCTGTTTGCAAATCAGCTAATTCCTGTTTAGCAGCAAAGACAGCAGTTGAATTAGCTAAGTTGGCCATTTTTACCTTGATTTCTGCAATTGCACTTTGCGTGGTCTGAAGTTTTTCTTGGCATTTCTTTATCTCATAAAGTAATTGGTTATTTTGATCTGTTACAGTTTGTGACTCCAATAAAAATGACTTTAATTGAGGCAAGTCTTTTGCTAAATTTTTCTGTAAGATACTAATCTGAGTCTGTAATTCAGTCTGCTTCTGCTTTTGAGCCTGTAAATTCGCATATTCAGCCATACTATGTACCTGAAATTCTGCCATAGCAGTTTGCAGGCTCAAGTTTGCTTTCTTTAAGGCTGTAGAATTTTCTGCAAGATTATTCTTCAAGTTAGTGGCTGCTTCTTGCTGATAGCGACTTTGACTGTATTTATTATCTAGTTCATCCATCGCTCTAACCACAATGGTAAAATCAGGTTGAACTCGTTGATGCAGAACCGCACTTATTTCAATAGCTAGTTGCTTTAACTGATCTGCCAATTGTTGTTCTTTTTGGAGATTAACTTTATTTTGGTGCTCAAGTGTTTGAAATTGTCGCCAATCATTAATTAATCTAGTAATATCAAGTCGATCTGGTTTTAAACCATATTTAGCTGTAAAAGCAGTGCGCTGCTTTTCTGCCAAAAGTTTTCTTTTCTGTGCACGTTTTTGTATCTGAGTTTGTTTTTGCTGATTTTTTATTCCTAACAAAAAAAAGACAATTCCACTCATTACCAGTAAACAACCACCAATTTTAGAAATACTCAAAATTAGAACTATACCAATAAGTACTAGAACAACTCCTAACACTAGCAGGCTTTGTCCTTGCTTATCCTCTTGAACTACTACATCGGTATTAAGAGACAATAATTTTTGATATTCTTCTTGAAGTTGAGCAACTGCTGTCTGATCCAATTTAGCGATTTGAGACAATTCAGGATCTAATGCTAATAATTGCTGACGTTCATTAGCAAGCTGCTGGTTTTTTTGACTACAATTATGATCTTCAGCCTGCCACTGCAGCAAAGCAGGTTTTTTTTGCAATAATTTGCTAGCATCAGCCATATTTTCTTGATTCTGATTGAGTTGTGCTAAGCGTTCTTGTAAATTTCGCTGATGATCTTCTAAACTCTGCAGCTTTAAGGAAAGTGTTTGTGCTTCTTGATATTTTTCTTCATCAAACTCGACAGGTTTTAGCTGTTTTTCTAACGAAGTCAGTTCTTGATAGCTAGGAATCAAATTTTGTAAATGTTGTAATTTATTCTGTTTTTTTTGAAGCTGTAAAAGTTCATTCTCATACTCTTTTTGTTGCTGTTGTAAGTTTTTAAAGTCTGAATTCAATTCTTGATAAGTCGTAAACTCACTTTCAGCATCATCAACCTTACTTTTTTGAGATTGTAATCGTTTGATTAACTGATTAAGAGGTGGTTTAGAGCCTCCTTTTTTAAATAATTCACTAGCCTTCTTGGCAAAAAAATCGCGTAAATCAATTAACTTGTCACTATCAGCTGCACCAAGATAATAAATTCGCTCCAGCAAATCTGTCTGCTGAATGGAACTTACTTTAGCTAACATATCTTGATTAAAAATAAAACTATCTGCAAAAAAAGAACCATCAATATTTTTGATTTGGTCAAAAAATGTACTTTCTGGTACTGCCTGATCATTGAGCTTAACAGTTAATGTTCCTGCTTTAGAGCCCTTACCACTCGCAAATAAGCGCTCTAGTTCATAAATATCACCCTGTGCATTTTCAAAAAACAAAGATCCCCCCATAGGACTAACACGAGCTAACGGTTGATAATCTTCGAAAAAGTCGCTCTTATGTTTAGCCAAATGAAAGCCAAACATTATTTGCTTTATAAAGGCAACAATTGTACTTTTCCCTGCCTCATTGGATCCAAAAAAAACATTAATATCAGAACTGGGTAGATCGATTGTCATATCTGAAAATTGGCCAAAATTAACGATTGCGATTTTAACTAATTTCATTGTTAATTACCTTTCAACTTGCTGTTTAACTCTACTTCAGCCAATTGCCTTACTTCATTTAAGAATTGCGAATTTTGGGCAAGTTCTGTTGCAAAAGAATCTTTTTGTGCCCAATCTTTACATAGACGCAGAATTTGATCCTCAGTAAATACTTCTTCCTGCGCTTTCTTAAAATATGCTTGATCATTTTCTGCAATCTTTAGTCGACTGCTTACCGCGAAACGGACATCGACAAGTTGTGAATCGAAATCGAGTTTGTGCGATATCATTTGCCAAAATTCACTATCTTCAACTAACTCACGCTCTTGATCATTTAAAAATTCTGCTCCTGTAATTTTAAGACTATAATATGTGGTTTCTTTAGGAGTGAGGTTCAGCAAAATTTTACTCTGTAAATCTGTTTGTGAAATAGGTTCAGTTATTTTAATTGCAGCTTGTTGCCATGTGATTGGTCCAGTTTGAATAAAACGAATTTGCGTTTGAAATGTTTGTTCATTGATTTCACCTAAATAACAACCCTTAGCTCCCATTTCGTTGATATGTCTTCCTTGAATATTACCCGAATATACAATCAGAGGAGCTTGAGAAAGGACTTGTCGTAAATGAATATGCCCCAAAGCCATATAATTGTAATTAAGCTCCTTTAACTCGCTTAAATTAAATGGCGCATAAACATTTTGTCCTCCGCTACCTGATTTTTCCTGCGCATGCATCATACCAAAGGTGTAATTGGAACTTTTTACAGGAAAATCGTTAACCAAATCATTTGTAATATGATTATTTAAATAAGAAAAGCCCGTTACATCATAGTCAAACCCCCCCTTAGTACGCCTGGTAATAGTTTCAATTTGTTCCCTGTCACCAAGTAATTTAAAGTAGGGACTATCAGAAACCAGCAAGTCTTTTTTTTCCATATGGTCATGATTACCAAAAATCATAACTACTTGAATTCTTGCCTCAATTAAACGCTCAATTTCATGCGAAAAAAACAGCTGACTGCTAGGATTAGGACGTGGACTGTCAAAGGTATCACCCGCTATTAAAACCAGATCAACTTGTTCTTTCACTGCCAAATCAACAATTTTAGTAAGTGAATCGTTGGGAGCTCGATGAATTTTGGTAAAGCTATTAGATGGTAAAAAAGATAGTCCTAAAAATGGACTATCTAAATGTGCATCCGCAAAATGGATAAATTTCATTGCTATCTCTAATTTCTAAGACCATCATACAAATCACTAATTGGCTTAGTAATTGCTTTTTGAATGTCATCAATCAACTTATACAGAACCTGTTCTGTTTGCAAAAGTTTAATAATTTGAGGATCTTTTTGAACGTCTTCATTCAATTTTTGATAATTGTCCTGCAATTCTTTAGATAGGTCTTTTCCTTGACTCTGCAGATTGATAATTTTTGTTTGCATTTTATCCATTTCTTGGAACAATTTTAAGCTCTTTTCATTGCTCTTGACTTCTGCAATCGCTTTTTCTAGAGCCTTATATTCATCAATTTGTCGTAAATCAGCTGCTACTTGATTAGCTGAATCATAAATATTTACCATTTAATATCCTCCTAATTTACCGGCCTAAAAGACCTTTGACGTCATTATACCATTCATTAAGTCGTTCACTAGCAGAACCTAACCCTTTTTCAATTTTATTACTCCAATCATTTGTCCAATCAAACCCAGTACCATTATTCTTAATAATTTGACTTGGTGCCTGTTCATTAAACTGATTTTGAGCCGTGTAAGGAAGAATCCCCTCCATCTCAGCTTTATATAGCCTAGTAATTTCTGTTTCGGACACGCCATGCATATAATGAGTCCGATTGGTACGGTCAAACCCTACCCATGTAGCAACAACTACGTCAGGAGTATAGCCAACTATCCATTGGTCTTTGGTTCCAAAACCATATGAATTAGGTACTTCAGTTGAACCTGTTTTACCGGCAACTCGGTAGCCTGCTGGTTGGGCCGAAGCACCAGTTCCACTAGCAAATACTCCTAAGAGCATTGTTGTCATTTCTTTAGCTGTATTCTCCGAAATTATTCGATGCCTTCCTGTATCATGATTTTCTGCAATTACTTTGCCACTAGCATCTGTGATTTTGGTAATGAAATATGAACTATCAGGTAGATTACCCTTATTGGCAAAAGCAGAATATGCCCGTGCCATCTGCAAAGGCGAAACTCCTGTAGATAGACCTCCTAATGCTAATGCTAAATTTTGATCTTCCTTAGCAACTTTTAAACCAAAATTATTTGCGGATTGAACCCCCTTAGAGACTCCAATCCTATCTAGCAACCAAACAGCTGGTATGTTTTTACTCTGCGCTAACGCCACATACATTGGAATCCTATCAGAATAGCCATTATCTACATTGTGCGGCTCATAACCATTTCGACCAAAGCGCTGTAACTTATTTGACAGTTGTGAATCATAATGATATCCCTGCTGCAAAGCTGGTGCATAACTGACCAAAGGCTTAATTGATGAACCGGGCTGACGTTTCATCTGGGTTGCACGGTTATAACCGCGAAAGACATGATCATCCCGACCACCAATCACAGCTCTAACTGCTCCTGTTGATGGATCCATTACAACACTAGCTCCCTGAGTCTTAGTTCCATCAGGTGCATTTTGAGGAAACAGCCAATCTTGAGCAAATTTTTGCTGAAGTTGATCCTGATAGTTTTGATTTAAAGTAGTGTAAATTTTCAAGCCCTTATTCATTACGTCTTCTTCTTTTAAGCCATAACGACTAATTGCTTCATCAATCACTGCATCAAAGAAATACGGGTAGCGATAACCATCTTTATTGTGGTACGTATCTTTTAAAGTTAAGCCCTGCTTTTGCTCAATTTTAGCTTGCTGAATTGTTAGCTTATGATTTTGTGTCATTAAATCTAACACTAGATTTCGACGGGCAAGTGCATATGACATATGATCGATTGGATTATATCTACTAGGATTACGTAATATCCCCGCTAACGTGGCGGCCTCACCAGGAGTTAACTCACTAGCATTTTTACCAAAATACTTTTGACTGGCATCTTGAACTCCCCAGACACCATTGCCAAAATATGCCTTATTTAGATACATTGTTAAGATGTCTTTTTTAGAATAAACATGTGTAATTTCCACTGCAAAAAAAAGTTCCTCAATCTTACGGGAAAATGTCTGTTTTTGTGTTAACAATGCATTTTTTGCAAGCTGCTGAGTGATTGTTGATCCACCACCAGCAATTTGACCACGATGAAGCACTAAACTAAGAGCTGCTCGCCCCATTCCTTTAATGCTAAAGCCTGAATTATTCCAAAATGTTCTGTCCTCAGTGGAAATAACAGCATTCCTAACATTAGGTGAAATTTTATTATATTCAACAAAAGTACCTTTTTGTGAGTATAGCGACCCCGCCTTTTGACCTTTATAATCATAAATTGCAGTCGTTGTTGACAAAGACGCTTTTAAATTAGATATATTTGAAGTTTTAACTTTAACTGTATAATAAGTACAAACCACAAGTATTATGCTAAGCAAAATCAAAATAAGCCAGCGGCCAATACAAAAACGGCGATCAAATCGGTGCCATATGGAACCAGTTCCGCTTCTTCTTGGTTCATTGTTTTCCATTGCATCTGCTCCTTTAGCAAACAATTAGAATTGTATCATATTAGGAAATCATTATTCATATTTTCAAAAAGGTTTAATAAATATTTATGAGCTATTATTTTACACTTACCTATCCACAAAATCTTGCACCATGCTCTATTGGTGACTTATTACGTAAACTACTAATACCACGCAAATGGCGCCATTATTTGCGTATCGAACAAAAAATTCTAATTAATAAGCGCTATCGCCCATTTAATCAGCTTATTTATCCCGGTGAGATAATCGAGATTACATTGAACCATGTTGATTCTGCTCAAGGTAATTATGCAGCAAGCGGTGTTTTGCCCGATATCATTTACGAAGACAAGGATTTGCTAGTTATTAATAAGCCGGCTGGACAAAAAACACATCCCAACTTATCTGAAACTGACACAGCACTAAATGATTGCGCAACATATTTGAGGCATACTCCTTTTATTGTACACCGTTTAGATATGCTGACTAGTGGGCTATTATTGATTGCTAAAAATGCTGCAGTTGTTCCGATCTTAAACCGGCAATTAACAACTAAAACTTTTCACCGTGAGTACCTTGCCGTTGTAAATAATAGTGCTAATTTAAAAGATGTTGGAACTATTGATCTTCCTATCGGACGCGACCCGCATGACCCAAGAAAGCGAATGGTGCGCTCTGACGGTCTTCAATCTATAACTCATTACCAAGTTATAAACCGTACACAAACAACTGCACTAATTAAACTCAGTCTGGCAACTGGTCGTACCCATCAGATTCGCGTTCACTTAGCTGCCCTAAATTCTCCAATCCTAGGCGATCCACTTTATAATTGCAAATTTAGTGAAGGTGAATTTTTACATTTAACTGCTTATCAAATGTCTTTTTATAAGCCATTTTCTTTTGAACAAGTATCAATTAAACTACCTGAAGAAAAAATCAGACTATTAAACTAAATCACAATTAAAAACCAGGAACTTACATTTTCCAATGATTAAGTAGCTGGTTTTTGGCATTAAAGTTCTTCAACCCGATTTTGCTCCATGTTTTGCAAATTTGTAGGTTCATACGAATCCGGCTCATCATTAGCTAAAATCTCAGCATAATGACTGACTTTGCGGTTAATTGTCCTCAAATGCTGCTTGAGCTCCGTAATTTCATGTAAAGTTTTTTGTTGCTGTTTCAGCATAATCTGGTAGCGCTCTGGTACAGTTTGCTTACCCTGCTGGACTAAAGTTAAATAATGCTGAATTTCTTTCAACGGCATCCCCGTCTCACGTAAACATACAATAATCTGCAACCATTCCAGATCAATATCATTGAATATTCGATTATTATTGGCATCTCGCTTAACATAAGGTAGCATTCCATTATCATCATAATAGCGTACTGCATATGGCGTTAATCCCACCTTGTGCGCAGCTTCATGTACCGAATAGGACATTTTTACTACTTCCTTTTCAAAAAAATTATTGCCTTCGAGTTACTGTAAAGTTCTAAAATAATTTTAAACTAAAAAAGAAAGGAGTTCAAAACATGCGTATTTTAATCATTGGTGCTAGCGGGTCTATTGGTCAGGTTACACGAAAGTATTTTATTCAACATTCGTCCGACTATCTAACACTGATGGCGCGTCATACGAGTAGCTTGCAAAAGGATTTCAATCCTAATCGTGAGCAAATTTTTTCGGGTGATGCTTTAGATCAACAACAACTACAAGCAGCCTTAGAAAAGCAAGAAGTAGTTTTTGCAGCGGTTAGTGGTCAAATTCCTCAAATTGCACAAGCCTTAGTAGAACAAATGCCACGGGCTCATGTCCAAAGATTAATCTTCATTACATCAATGGGAATTTATAATGAAATTCCACCTACAGTAGAGATTAGTGGAAATTTAAAAGATAACCCTGCCCTTAAGCCTTATCGGCAAGCTGCAGATATAATTGAAGCATCAAAGTTAAATTATACAATCATTCGTCCAGGTTGGTTTGATAATGCTGCTGACACAGATTACCAACTAACACAAAAAGGAGAATTATTTGGTGGTCATGATGTATCGCGCATAAGTATTGCCAACTTAGTATTTCGCTTAGCCCATGACCCACAATTAGGAAGCCGCGCTAGCCTTGGCATTAATCGCGTCTAAGAAATATAAAGGAGTTATAAATGAAAAAACAAGTTATGCTAGTCATTGGTGCTGGTCAAATTAGTTTAGCCATTGCTCGTAGAATAGGTGCTGATTACCGGATTGTTGTCGGTGATAAAAATTTGGCTCATGCCAAAACCAGCACAAAAATTTTGCAAGAAGCAGGTTTTAAAGCAGAACCAATTGAAATGGACTTATCATCACGTCAATCAATCATTAAAACAATTGAGTTTGCTCAGACTTTCGGTGAAATTGGTGCTTTGATTAACGGTGCTGGTTTATCACCTAGTCAAGCTAAGACAGAAGACATTCTACAAGTTGACCTTTACGGTACAGCTGGCACTAGATGAATTTAATGGTATTCGGGGAGACTTCTATAAAAAAATGTTTGCTCAGTCACCAGCAGGTCGACCGGGAACTGCCGATGAAGTAGCTAATATAGCTCAATTATTGATGAGTGCTCAGGGGGCATTTATTACCGGATCAACCTTTTTAATAGATGGTGGCGCAACTGCTAATTATTTCTATGGTCAAAATTAAGTCTTTAGAAGCAATGTTATATACGACATTGCTTTTTTGTAATTCAAGATTAATTTAGCCAAATTAGGAAAAGGTTAAATTGATTGATAATGTATTAGCTAACTAACAGAAATTATTTAATTTTAAATGAAGTTAGAGTAAAATATAAATCTAAATTACCAATCAATCATCTACTATATGAAAAAGAAGGTATAGCTATGGAGACTAATAAAATTAATGATTTAGCACAAAAAATGATGTCCCAATTCGATTTACCTAGTCTTGGAATTGGTATTTATCATAAAAACGAGCATTTTAGTCATGTATATGGTGCTGCTCAGCAGGACAATTTATATCCGTTAGCTTCCATCTCAAAAACATTTTTAGCGACTGCTATTTGTCAGTTAGCGGATCAAGGTGTGCTGAATTTAGATGATCCACTTAAAAAATATTGGCCTAAGTTTAAATTAGTTGACCAATATGCACAAGATCATCTAACTTTCAGAGATGCACTCAGTCATCAAAGCGGCCTACCAGCACATGATTTGATGCGCTTCACTAATATGAATAAACATGATTTGTCCCTAAAAGAAAAGGTAGAACATGTCGGCTATTTAGAGCCTAATCATGAATTACGTTACCAAATGCAGTACAGCAACCTTATTTATGCTGTTGCAACTTACGTAATGGAGCAAGTAATTGGGCAAGATTATGGTACATATGAACGTGAACATTTACTTAAACCACTACATATGAATAACACTTTTATCAACCATCACGAAGCTACTCAAAACCGAATTGTTAAACCATATATACGCGATAATAACGTAACACAAGAAGTACCCTTTATTGCACCCGGCAAGGTAGGTGGGGCTAGTAGCATGCTAGCTACAATTTCGGACTTACTCACATGGGCAGAATTTCAGTTAAAGACCCAAAAATCAACTAAAGAAGAGATAACTGCCCAGCGCTATCTGCCGCAATCAATTATGCGACCAAGTCGAGCATATGGTGAAGCTAATTTTGCAGCCTATGGTCTAGGGATGATGATGGAAGATTATCGCGGGCATAAGTATTTTTATCATAGTGGCTCATATATCGGCTACTGTTCATTTTTAGGCTTTGTACCAGATTTGGATTTAGCATTTGTCTTTACTACCAACATGGATTCAACAGATGCGATTTTCGCTCTTGCTTACCAAGTAATTGATGAAACACTAGGAATAAAGACTACTAATTGGACACAGAAGGTTAGTCAAATAATGACAGCAAAAATTGCGGCTAAAGAGCAACACTTAGCGCAACTTAAGGGCATGAATCCCCAATTTGTCCAAACTAACTCCGCCCTGCTTGGTGATTACGAAAACCCGGGTTACGGCCTGATTAGTTTAGGTGATCATGATGGCCACCTAAACGTTACTATTGGTAAGTGGGACTACCCCGTCATAATTAATGAACAAAATGAAATGTTTGTTGAAGAAAGACTATACCAACATGAACTCTTACCCATTAGTTTAGAAAATGATCAGATTGCGTTACTAACAGAGCCTGCTCTCAAGCGGCCAACAATTTTTAAGAAGAAACCATAAAAATATTATTAAAAACAAGATTCAATAGTCAGACAACTTACGAATCTTGTTTTTTTATTAATTCGCTTTAAACCTATCTAGGCGGCAGTAATAATTCAATCTTCTATCAATATTTTCAAATAAAAGAACGTTGTTAATAAAACAAAAAGGATGCTCAAGCTTTACGCTTGAGCACCTTTTATAAAATCATTATTATTGTTACCTAACAACAAACTTCTGCCAGAATTTCCTTAAATTTTAATTTAAGAAAATTAGGCAAAACTTGCAGGTATAAGTGAAAAAATATCACTTAATTGTTAGTTAGTAAGTATCTTGACAAAATCTTAAGTTTATTGAATTCCTGTGGATAAAGTCCAAGTTAATGAAGTCGTATAAGTTCCTGCATCAACACTGGCACTTGCTGGTAAAGTCAACTTGATATCACTTGGATCCCAAGCAAAAACGGCTGCTCCGCCACTATCAGGAACAGGTGATGCGGTTGCAAACTGAACTGCAGCACTATTGGCAACTAAATTAACCGAAAAATTTTTAGTTGTTGTAGCAGCAACGCTGTTGGGAGCACTAACTCCACTATCCACCATATCATGCGTTATGCTAAAAGGGGTTGTTACTGTGCCAACTGCAGTATTGTTAAAGGCTAATGTGGCTCCAGCAATAGTTTTAGCACTAGCACCACTGCCAGTAGTCAGCGGACCGTCGGCTTTAACACTTAATTGCCAATCACCTGAATAAAGATCATTCTTGTCATCAGTAGTTGTACGATTAGTTTGCTTATCAACCACTGTTACCCAAGTCTTACCATTCATAACACTTAACTTAGGATCAGTGGTAGTAAGCTTCGGGGTCTTATTGTCTGCACCGGCATATCCTTTATTAGTATCATTGCTAGTATTATTTAAATTTGTACCAGCTGCTGTAAAGACAGAGTTGGCAGAATTAAACGCAGTATGACTACCAAAGTCGAGTACTTCTGGCACATGTTGCAAACGTAAATAGCCCCTGCCATCATCTGGTTTATTTGGATTATCTGGTTTATTTGGATTATCTGGGTTAGGATTTGGGTTACTTTCTCCAAAGGTAATCCCTACTCTACTATGATTGGTATCTGGTAAGGCTTTACCACCGTTCATTTCTGCATTGCCTTCTTGGGTTCGAGCTTGAATAATGGCCGGAGTAGCGACAGCTACAGTCGATAAGACTGTGGCACTTGTCATTACCATACTGGCTATTTTAGTTAATTTCATCTTGAAGTTCCTCCTTCAAATACATATTTTTCATACACAACTAACCATCTTGCAATGATTATTCCAACGATTGTTTACTAGTTAATAAAGATTGATCGTCTTCCAAGTATTAAAATCGTTATATGTTTTGATTGTAAAGTACAGACACGTCGCAAAGGCAATTGCTAAGAGTATCGATAACCCCAGCCAAAACCACTGCACGCGACGGTAGGAAAATTTTGCGATCAATGCTTTCAAATACTATCACCTCCTTTAGTGCGCGGCCGCAACATGAAAGTCCAAACCAAACCGCCGAGACTTAACACCAGTAAAACCCCGCAAATAATCGTGGCATACAGCCAATAATTAATCGGCTTCTTAACGGCACGGTCATTGATTGTCTTAGCCTGGGAATTATTCACCTTCATGGTTTCGTTAAAGGTCCAACTTACCGGGAAGCGATTCTGCGTGTTCAATCCTTTCAGGGTGACTTTGATCTGATATATACCGGATTGTAGTGCATCATAGCTCCAGGAAATGGGCAACACAATGCGCGAATTAGGGGCAATCATAAAGTTGTTGGCTTTAAAGGTGCGCACCTCGCCGCCACTGCGACCGATGGCTACCGCAACACTTGCTTTAGAAATAGCCATGGGGGCAATATTACGTAAGGTAACGCCTAAAGCGGGGTGACGGTTAAAGAGTATCGGCGTGGTTTTAGCGTACTTCACCTTGGGAAAGACCTGATAGTTCTGTCCGCGTAAAACAATTCCTAATGAATAGGCATAATTAGAAGTAATCATGCCGCCCTTAGTCTTAGGCCTCTTGGGGCGCTCGACAAAGTGCCAGTCGCCATAGATCATGCCATCAAAGCGCTCTTTAGGCAGCTTAACCGTGGCACTGATAATGCGGGACTGCTTTGGTCCTAGCTTAAGCTTCTGGTCGCCTCGATGCAGCGTGATTAAGGTAGTTAAAGGGTGCTTTAAACTAGGATCAAGTGTTTTAGTCTGGGGCGTAAAATCAATGCCGCCCCCATCTTGAGTATAGGCATTACGCAAATTAACCCGCACCGTGATCGTTTTCTTAGAAAAGTTCTGCACAGCCATCTTAATCACATGAGTGGAATTCTTCCGATAAGCTAAATCAAAGTAGTTACGGGTCGTATCGACCTGCTCTTCGGGGAAAAGCGGCCTAACTTCAAAGTCGGTGCTATCATCTGATTGAG
>NZ_REHC01000009.1 GCF_003692965.1 Lactobacillus sp. ESL0246
GAAATGAAAGCTATTACTAAATGCGCTTAAGTTTATGATATATCAATTTGCGGGATCGTACAGAGTATATAAAAAAAAAAAAAAAAGTAATATAGAATTACCGTTATTAGGAAAAATTGTAAATTCTGAAAAAGCTGTATTTAATTAAAGCTAATTAGTTACTAGCATGGGTTTAGCAATTACTAAATAAGTAAACAAGAATTAATAAAATAAAGCAAATAAGCGAAGAAAAAGTAAACATAAACTCTTTGATAACAAAGGTTATTAATAATTGATTAAAATTATGTTATTCTTAAAAGCAACAAAAAAAGGCATTATCTGCCTTTTTTATTTTGAAATTATCTTTATAATTGTATAAATTATCTAACTAAGATAAAAACAACAAACCTTTTTATTTGAAATTAGTGTCTGAATAATACAAATCATATCTTTATTCAGTTAACGTTTAATTATTTTACTTAATGAATCCTTCACGGCTTCTTTGATTGCCCGACTAGTTTGAGAAGCACCAGAAATAGCATCAACATCATAAGTATTTTCTTCAATCATTTTCTTTGGCAATTCCTTTACAGCCTTTAAACCATAGTCATCACTTTCTGTTTGTTTTAGTATTTCAACGTTCTTTATCTTTCCTTCATTATCAACAGTTGTACGAACTACTACACCATCGCCCATGCCTTGATTACTGAAGCCCAAGTATTGATTTTTGCCAACTGAATATTGTTGTTTATCCTCATCACTTGTAGAATTAAAATCATTATTTATAATTGCATCATTCAAATTTAAGCCGCCAAATATAGGTATGTCTTGTTTAATAGTGGCCGCATTTTCACCTGCAATTTTACCTGAAATTAAACAATCAGCAACATTGCCACCCGTTGTGTACTTATTAACAAACGGAGCACCTAACTCACCTGCTTCATATAAATGTGGGATTGGCTGACCATCTGGATTTAAGACTTGAGCATGTCCATTACGGCGACCGCCACCTTGAGTATTAAGCATATTTTGTCTTAAAGCAATCGCGTAATAAGGTCCCTCAGCACTAAATGCTCGTAAAGTTTTCGGATCACGATGAAAGGCATAATCTTTTCCTTGTTGAGCCATAAAATTAAACTCAGTAACTGTCATTTGCAACTTTTCTTGTTTTTTACCAATTTTTTCTGCTAGTTCAGCCAACGTATCTGCTTTAATCGCTTTTTCCAAGTAACCAGGCACCTTAAAACTGTTTTCTGGTTCATTTTTAAGTTCGTCATACTTTCGTTGATCAAAAATCATATATGGTTGATTCTGATTTAACGGAACTGCCCAATCACCATGGTTATAAATGTGACCATGACGGTTCATTTCTGCTTCATTGAAATAACGTGTACCATCATCACCCACGACAATTACACTGCCCATAAAACTTTCTTGCCAAAAGACATTGAGTGCATATGTCGACCGTAAGCCCTCTTTTTGCCGTAATGATAAACCATGAAATTGTCCTAGCGACTCAAATGAACGCATATTCCAGAGTTGAGCGTTTACTTCCTCAAGCATTTTAATGCCATCACCCTTGTTATATAAACTGCCAATTGGTGACAAATATGGTGCTTGCAAGAACGTTTGAATCATTTCTTTGTTATTTTCAAAGCCCCCTGTAGCAAGAACAACACCATTCTTAACCTTGATATTACGTAAAACATGATTACGTTCAATTTGCACACCGATAACTGTCTTAGTTATCCCATCTTGAATTAAGTGTTTAGCAGGTGAAGCATACCAAATATCAATTCTTTCTGACCGCTCTAAAACCTTTTGACGCAAAATTTTCCATAAAGCTGCATCATCAACTCCTTCGTGAACCAAATAATCATCATACGAATCTGCATCCGGCAACTCAGGATATTCAGTTACATAAGCCGTCGAAGGCGTGCCCGCTAATAACTTCTTCATGCTAACGGGCTCAACATCTAAATACTTTCTAAAGTAGTCCCCCATATTAGCCATTCCCTCAATAAAATTATCAAAAGCTGCTTTATCAGGTTTTAAAGGTGCAGCTAGGTGTTCATGATAATTTTTTAAAGCATTATAATCAGTTCCGGCACCAACCATTTGACCTGAGTAACGGGTATTTCCTCCTTCATGACCTTCAGGCGCACTGTCAACTAGTAATACTTTTGCACCATTATCGGCAGCAAATCTTGCTGCCGTAGCACCGGCACCACCAAAGCCAAGAACAGCAACATCATATACTGCATCCCATTGAAATTTTTCATTATTACTCATAATAAATCTCCTATACTAATAATTGATTGTTTACAAATTTATTAAACCACTATAATTATAGTTTGTGAATTATTTAGCTAGCAAAATAGTTATTACCAAGAATGAAAATTTTATTAATTACAGATAGTAATCGTTGTTATCAAACCTTATTCATACTTGTGATTCTCAAGTTTCTTGTAATTAAATTGCTGAAAATTAGGTAATATAACAATAAGTATCAAAAATATACAGTATATAACTAACCCCCATAATTATTTTTATTAAATTACCACCTTCTGAAGTCAATATTAACTTTTCAGTTTCTACAGCAAAAGCAAAGAGTCACCTTTCTTTTGAAATCGATTACGTTATTTCCATCCTTCAACAAGAATTCAAAAAAGCGCTCTTGCAACATTAATATTTAGCACCAACATAAAAAAGGCGCCAAATCTTTTGGCACCCTTTAAATTAATGCTTACTATAGTTTCCCACCAAATACAGGAAAATGACCAGCAGAACCGTAATCTAGGCTTCTAACTTGCTCTAGTGTTGCCATGTCCTCATCACTAATTGTGAATTCCAGTTCCGTATTTTGTTTAATATGCGCACGACTTGAAGCTTTAGGTAAAACAATTGTATTTAATTGCCAGTCATAACGAATACACAATTGTGCAACCGATACCTGATATTTTTTTGCCATTTGTTCAATTAGCGGATCATTTAAAGCCGCTCCATGAGCAACGGGCGAGAATGCTTCCACTGCAATTTCATGATCTTGCGAAAAATCAATTAGATCTCTTGGTGTTGCCCCAATATGACACAAAATCTGGTTAACCATTGGTTTAGTATCAC
Source organism: Lactobacillus sp. ESL0246 (assembly GCF_003692965.1). Taxonomy (GTDB): domain Bacteria; phylum Bacillota; class Bacilli; order Lactobacillales; family Lactobacillaceae; genus Lactobacillus. The sequence goes on from NZ_REHC01000009.1 coordinate 3,103, forward strand.
TGTGAGCAAGTAAATTACGCAAATCATCAGGTTGAAAGCTAGAAACCCCAATAGCTCTAAGCTTTCCTGCCTTTATAGCGTCTTCTAAGGCTCTCCAAGTTTCAAGATTTCCTTCATAATGACGATCATCTGATTGGTTTACTTCTATCCATGGCTGAGGATTATGAATAATCATCATGTCAAGATAATCTAAACCCATCTTTAATAAAGTATCGTCAATCGATTTTTTGGCTTCATCATAATTTTTGATTTCGGCTGCTACTTTGGAATTAACAAAGATTTCTTCACGCTTAATTCCAGAATTTTTGATACCTTTCCCAACTCCGGCTTCATTACCATAAGCCTGAGCAGTATCAATATGACGATATCCTAGTTGCAAAGCAGTTTCTACCACATCTGCTACTTGATTATCAGCAATTTCCCAAGTGCCCAAAGCAAGCTTGGGAATTTTTACACCATTATTCAATATCAAAGTTTCATCTAAAATCATATTTTTTCCTCCATATATTAAAGTATATCTCTTCAATTCAACTTTAAGTCAAGTAAGAAAGTTCACTTTATTTTAAGCGGAATTGCTTATTTTACCATTTTTTAGATACAATAAAATTAAAATTTAAATACTAAGAAGGTATAAATTATGAAATCAGTTTATTTAGTCCGTCATGGACAAACTCTTTTTAACGTTCAACATAAAATTCAAGGCTTTTGCGATTCCCCACTTACAGAACTTGGGATTAAACAAGCTCAAGCAACTAAAAAAGAATATTTTGAAAAGCTACATATACCACTAGATGAGGCTCACTGTTCGACTTCAGAACGAGCAATTGACACCTTAAAAATTATTACTAATCTTCCTTTTAAAACACACAAAGAGTTGCGTGAATGGAATTTTGGTACTTATGAGGGGGAGGGTGAACACCTTAACCCACCGTTACCATATAATGACTTTTTCGTGCAATTTGGCGGTGAATCACAAAAGCAGTTGACTGAACGCATTAATCAAGCTATTTCAACTATTGTCACAACTTCCACCAAAAAACATATTCTAATCGTTTCTCACGGCGCTGCGATTGCGAATTTTTATAAAAAATGGTCTGCATATAATTCCTTTGAACGTAAAGATCGGATCAAAAATTGTTCCGTTCTTAAATATAATTTTAGTAATGAGGTTTTTCACTTCCAAGAAATATTTAATCCGGATTATTAATTATAAAAACAGCACTAAGCTATAAGATAGCTTAGTGCTGTTTCACTTATTATTTAACATCCATTTCAATAAAGTTCCTCATTGATGGTCGTTAGGCTATTTTATCTTATTTAAAGCATCATTGACTGCATCTTTTAATCCACGACTTGAACTCGATGCTCCTGATACTGTATCAACATCTACTTTATTTTGCCTTATCATCTCAGCTGGCATCGTCTTAATGGCCTTTAAGCCATAGTCATCAGATTCTGCCTGCTTTAAAACTTCAATATTTTTTAAATTTTTCTCTTCATCCACTGTTACGCGAACAACTATTTCGTCACCCATCCCTCGACTAGATCTACCTATGTATTGATTCTTAGTGGTCGGATAATCTTCTTGTTTGAGATCTGAAGTTAGACATACCTCATGTTCTGAAGTACCAGTAGCAATATCCACAGAAGCGTCTCCTTCTTTTCTTTGAGCAGCTTCTTCACCAGCAATTTTACCCCAAATCAAACACTCAGCTAGGTTACCTCCACCTTGATATTGATTTGCGCATAGTCCTCCTAATTCACCTGCTGAATACAAGTGAGGAATTGGTTTCCCTTCTGTATCTAAAACTTCAGCTTTAGTGTTTCTTCTTGGTCCACCTTGAGTATTAAGCACTGTTTGTTCCAAACCAACAGCATAAATTTTTTTACCAGTTAGTGCACAAATCGTTGTCGGATCACGTCGAAATTCTGGATCATTTTGTTCTTTCGCTGATTGATTAAATCGTTTTAACGTATCGCTAAGAATTTTAGGATCAACATCAATTTTTTCAGCTAATTGCTCTATTGAATCTGCAGAAATCACATTTTGAGTATATATCTTGTATTCACCAATAATTTCATCAGAATCAAGTTCTTTCTTTTTTGTTTCATCAAAAATAAGATACGGATGTTCTTGATTTAATGGCACTTTCCATTGACCATGGTTTTTAATATGTCCATGTCTATTTTCTTCAGCTTCATTGAAATATCGTGTACCGTCATCACCAACAACTAATACACTTCCTGTTGAAACAACTTTATTTTGCTGACCAAGGAGTAAACGAGCACGCTCACCTTTTGGCACTGCAAAAGCCATACCATGAAGTAATCCAAGTGCTTCGAAATTATTCATATGCCAAAAATCAGCCCCAACTTCTTGTGACATACGAATACCGTCACCCTTATTATAAAGTGTACCCAATGGTGCTAGATTTTTAGCCCCTAAGTAATCTTCTACCATTCGTTGATTATTTTCGAAACCACCAGTAGCCAGAACAACACCATTTTTTGCTCTGACACAAAGTAACTTCCCATTACGCTTGATAACAACACCAGTAATTTGGTGGCTTTCGTGATCCTGGACTAACTTTTCAGCAGGTGTATTATACAAAACGTCGATTTGATCTTGACGTTTAATTACTTGATCTTTTAAAACTTGCCACAAAGATGCATCAAAATAGCTTTTACGAACAGTTGTGTAGTTATACGACTCAGAGCCCTTTAATTCAGGGTATTCTCGATAAGATTCACTTAGTTCAGGTGCATATTCTTTTGCACTGCACGGTTTTGTTTCTAAGTATTTAGCAACAAAATTTGGCATATCAATCATTCCCTTAACAAAAGTATCGATCATATCTTCGTCAAGAGACATTGGTGCCGTTAAATTTTGGTAATATTTTTTAGTACTAGCAAAATCGCTTCCTGTACCAATTAATTGAGCTGAATAACGTGTGTTACCACCCTCATGTCCTTCTGGTGCACTATCTACTAAAAGAACCTTTGCACCATTATCTGCAGCAAATCTGGCGGCAACAGCACCAGCACCACCAAAACCTAATACAACGACATCATAAGTTGCATCCCATTTAACTTTTTTTGTATTAATCATAAAATTTCTCCATTTATTCATTAATCTTGCCTACATTTTTATTTAACACTATAATTTAATGTATGTTAAATGCTTAGTTATTAAAATTAATATTACTAAATAGGAATAGGCGTTAAATATGAATAATCGATTACTACTGTTTTTAGAAACCATTGAAACTAGTAATTCTATTTCTGAAGCTGCACAAAAGCTATATTTGACACAGCCGTACATTAGTCGCGTTATAAAAAAATATGAACAAAAATATAATGTTACTTTAATTGATAGAAATTCATATCCAATACAAATAACTCCCGCTGGTCATCTTTTAATTAAACACTTACGTAAAAGTTTACAATTAGAAAGACAATTTGAAGTAGAAGTTCACCAATTCCAAAATAAGCATTTTTCCACCTTACGAATGGGTATTACCCCTCCTTTAGGTCAAAACTTCAATTTAACAATACTACCTGAATTATTAAAAAAATTTCCCGCTTTAAACACCGAAACTATTGAAATAGGCACGATAGAAGCAAAAAAAGCATTTAAGGACTATCAACTAGATTTATTTGTTGGCAATATTATTCATCTTCCTAATACTGAATGTGAACAAATATATACCGATAAACAGGTCTTGGTTTTAAGCAAAAACTCCCATTTATATCATCCTCATAAAAAAGAAATTCAAGTAAGTCCACAAGAATTGCAACAGCTTAATCACGAAAATTTTATTGTAGTTGATAGTCAGCAAGGCTATCAAGAAATTGTTGATAATTATTTTTATGAAATGGGAATTAGTTTTTACCCTAAAATTCATGTTCGAGATTCCATCACTGCTCTCAAGCTTGCTGGAAAAGGACTTGGCAATATGTCAACTTGTTTAGAAGCTGTTCAAAATACTTGCTACAGCAATATTAACTACATTAAGTTACCTTCTGATAAAGTTAAAATTGACTTTTCTATTACTACCGCTAAAACTAACAAAAGTCTATCACTTGAAATAACCTACGTTAAAGACATATTGAAGAAATTATTCATATCAAATATTCTTGTATATTGATGTAGTTTTAAATAACTATTAACGCAATAATATCTGAAAGGGTATTAATTCTGAAGAAAAATTTGATAAAATTTTTGTACTAATATCTACCCCATTAGATATAAAAAAGGCCAACTCCATAATCGAGTTAGCCTTTTTTATATATTTTATAAACTAAATAGCAATTATTCTAAGTTTAATGAACTCTTGTCAAATGCAGCTGACTTAATCTTGTCATCAATTGATGGAGTACCAAGCCAAGTAATCATTTCTTTCATTGAGTCAGTAATTGCTTCAGTACCAGGAAGTAACAACTTACGAGGATCGTAACCCTTGTTAGCCTTGTCTTCATCCTTGTGAGCTTCGAAGTATTTCCGTGTAGCTGCTTGGAATGCTAATTGGAACTCAGTATTGATGTTAACCTTAGAAATACCAAGTGAGATAGCTTTCTTAACTTGTTCTTCAGGAATACCAGAACCACCGTGCAATACAAGTGGAGCTGGAACTGCATCAGCAATTTCCTTCAAGCGGTCAAAGTTCAAGCCTTTCCAGTCACTTGGGTAAACACCGTGAATATTACCGATACCACAAGCAAGCTTGTCAACACCAGCAGCAACGAAAGTCTTGGCATCTTCAACAGAAGCAAGTTCTCCACCTTCTGAGCCTTGGTTTTCACCAATTTTACCAATTTCAGCTTCAACTGAAATTCCACGTTCATGAGCCAGCTTAACGATTTCTTTAGTCTTAGCTAAATTTTCTTCAGTTGGTAAAGCATGACCATCAAACATAACTGATGAATAGCCAAGAGCAATACATTCCTTAGCTGCTTCAAAGTCACCGTGGTCAAGATTCAATACAACTGGAACAGAAATGTCCATTGCGTCAATTGAATCTTCAACAATATTCTTAGCTATCTTGTAGCCACCCATATACTTAGCAGCACCCATTGAAACTTGAATTAATACTGGAGTTCTAGTTTCTTCAGCCGCTTGTAAAATTGCACGTGTCCATTCTAAGTTGTTAGTGTTATAAGCACCAACTGCATAGTGGTTCTTACGCGCATCTTTAAAAATTTGATTACCATTATCTAAATATGCCATTGATAAATTCCTCCTATTAAACTTACAGCCTTATTGTACCGTATTAATTAAATATTGAACAAGGTTTTATCTGGTGTAAACGCTATTATTTAAAAATGTTTATTTACATTTCTTTTGGTGCGTTAACACCTAATAACCGAAGTGCTTCCGTTAAGACTAAAGAAGTTGCTTGAACAAGTGCTAAGCGAGAATTGATTTGATCATCATTAACTAATATCTTCACGTTAGCATAGTATTTATTGAACTTTTTAGCCAAATCCAATGAATATTTGGCAATCACAGAAGGCTCAAATTTTTCACTACTGCGTTTAATAATTCTTGGGAAATCGGCCAATGATTTTGCCACACCGAAAGCCCAGTTATCATCAAGCTGTACACCATCTAAACTCGGTTTTTTCCTCAATTCTTCACCTTTACGCAAAACGCTTTGCGCACGCGCATTAGTGTATTGTACATAAGGACCGGTATCACCCTCAAAGCGTACTACTTCATCTAAGTCAAAGTCAAAGTTTTCAATTCGATCATTCTTTAAATCGTGAAAAACAACGGCACCAACCCCGACATCATGAGCAACTTGCTCTTTATTAGCCAATGATGGATTTTTCTCATTGATCTGCTCACGCGCAAGATTTACTGCATCTTGTAACACTTGATCTAAGAATACAACATTGCCTTTTCTGGTAGATAACTTTTTTCCATTTTGTGTAATTAACCCAAACGGAACATGATAAATTTCATCTGACCAATCATATCCCATTTTCTTTAAAACAGTTTTCAATTCAACGAAGTGATGTGCTTGCTCATTACCGACAACATAAAGCATTTTGACGAAATTATAAGTTTTCATTCGATAAATTGCGGCAGCCAAATCCCGCGTTAAATAAATACTACTACCATCAGATTTCACAATCATGGCAGGATTTTCATCTTCCCCCATATCAACAACTTGAGCACCTCGTGATTCATGCAGTAAACCTTTTTCTTTTAGTTCGTCAATTACCGGCTGCATCTTGTCGTTGAAGAAAGCTTCACCTTTATACGAATCAAAGGTAACCCCTAACTCTTGATAAATCCGCTTGAAATCAGCTAAGGAGACATCACGGAACCATTGCCATAATTTAACGGCTTCTGGATCTCCTTTTTCTAATTTTTTAAACCAAGAACGTCCCTCATCATCAAGTTCTGGATTTTTTTCAGCCTCTTCATGAAATTTAACGTAATACTTAAACAGATTCATAATTGGATCTTTTTTGACATCTTCTTCATTACCCCAATGTTTATAAGCAGAGATTAACTTACCAAATTGAGTACCATAATCACCCAAATGGTTTATTTTAATTGGAGTATAACCCACCTTTTTTAGGGTTTCTGCAATCGAATTACCAATCACAGTTGAACGTAAATGCCCCATTGACATCGGCTTAGCAATATTAGGGCTAGACATATCGATAGGAACATTGCCCTCGCCTAAATGTTGGTCACCATAATGCTCTTTTTGAGTTAATACTTCTTGTAGAGTTTGTGAAATCAACTTTTCATGATTAATAGCAAAGTTAACATATGGTCCAACTGCCTGAATACTGGCAAAATCTTCACTTTGTAACTTTTCGGCAATACCTTGAGCAATTTCAACTGGATTTTGATGCAACACTTTTGCCAATGTAAACGCTGGAAAAGCATAATCACCCAACTTTTCGTTTTTAGGACGTTCAATTAATTGATTAATCTTCTCTTTAGGCAAATCAACTTGACTTGCTATTAACTTAACCACTTTAGTTTTGAAATTCATCTTTACCTCCTAAGACAAATAAAAAACTCTTCCTTCATTACGAAGGAAGAGACGAGTTTTCACCCGCGGTACCACTCTATTTGATACGATAAAGTATCCGCTTATTAAATTTGTTAAATTTACCGTTAGACACGCCTTCAGACAATTCTTTCGTTCGTCTCACACCACCACGAACTCGCTGAGTGAACATAATTGCTTACTACTTCTAACTTCTTCAATTTCAGATTATAACAGGAAAAGACGTTCAAGCCAATACTTTTAATTATTTTTAATTACCACTTTTGTTTCAGCTGGGACATGTTCAACAATCCAACGCGAATCGGGTACACTCAACCTTATGCAGCCATGCGAACCAGGTTGCACTCCTAATTTGCGTGCTTGGTTAATATTATATTTACCATTACTTTTGGTTGGCACAGAATGGAAAAGATAGGTATCATCATTACTCCAGCTTACCCAGTTCTTGGCGCCTTCGTTCAATTGAGGATTATAAAAAGAGGAGCCCCGATTATGATTAATCTTGAAAGTTCCAGTCGGTGTTAGTGACTTGCCGTTTTTAAACAAACCAGCACTTGCAATCATTGTATAGACCCTTGTATTACCACGCAGTATATAAACTCGATTACCTTTAAGCGAAACCCTAATTGTCAAATCATTCTCTAAACGTTTTATATGTGGATATGGTCCAGTTTGACTAGTTCTACGCCAATTATATGGTACTCGTAAGTTCTTAGGATCATGATATGGTCGATATGACGCAGGAGTTTTTAAAGTGGAAATTTTCTTAGTCGAGGAATCACTGACATCATTAGAACTATTAGGCATGGAAATTCGCGCAAGACTAATTACACAAATTAACAAGATAAGAAAATATGTAATTGGCTTTAAAAGATTATTTTTCATACTGGCTTAATCTCTCCAAACTCAAATTAATTTATAAAATATTGTTAGCTACCGTATTCTTTCATCAAATGTGGGATTAATGCACTTAACTTCGTTGGTTTAACTATATATTCCGTTTGAGCAATCTTATCACCAGCTAAGGAATGAAGATATACTGCTGCTAAAATCGAATCAATTCCAGCACCAAACTGTGCTGTAAAGCCACCAATAATTCCAGCTAAAGTATCTCCCATACCACCAATAGCCATTCCCGGGTTACCCAAAGGATTAAGATAAATCTGACCATTAGAATCATAAATCTTAGTGTGATTGGACTTTAACACTAAAATAGCATTTTTTCTAGGAAAAAGATTATTTAGCGCTGCCAAATTTGCTGCATCGGTTTGAAATGGAATATGAATTTGGCTAAGACGTTGCCACTCCATTTGATGCGGAGTAAGGATAATTTTACCCGCTTTCTCTGGTAACAGCTGGTGATTAGCTGCAATTAAATCTAGTGCATTAGCATCTAGAACTAGCGTTTGATGACTTGTTATCTCTTGACAAAGCAATTTCAGCAAATTTTTTGCCGTCTCTTTAAGACCTAGCCCAGGGCCGCAGACAATAACATCCATTTTTTTAATTAAATCGGAAATATTGTGTTGGTGCCAATCAAGATACATAATTTCTGGATCCCTAGCATGTAAGGCAGTCAAATTAAGAGAGTGAGTCACCACTACCACCAATCCAGCTCCACTATTTAGCGCTCCTTCAGCTGCCATGATAATGGCACCACCATAATTTTCATTACCTCCAATTAGCATTACGCGGCCATAGTCACCCTTGTGACTCTTACTACGTCGCTTTTTAATAACCTTAGTCAATACAGCTTGCGAAATTTCAATCATTCTATCCACCAAAAAGCCAGCGCCAAAACCGAACAAAAATGTTAACTTTTGTCGTTGATTGTAAAGCCCTAACCGGTAACTTTATACCATCAGGGTTATTAAGAGAAATTAATTTTGAACCACCCGCGGTAAAATTATATGAGCTAACAATTTGGCCAACTTTAACAGGAGCATCAACTGTTTCATTAGTTAATCTCGCCTTTAATTGCTGATTAGTTGGTACCCAAATTACACTATTTTGTTTCATTCCGATTCCAACTTGTTTTTTTTGACCAGCATTGACCTTAATAGTTGTTTCTCCCATAATCACCTCATTTTGATGAAATACAACTGGATGGTAATTGTGGTACAGATAACGCAAAAGTATATCAGTCTGTTCAAAACGTGCTGGATCAGTACCATTTAAATGACGTGCTCCCATAACAACCGTAATTAGTCGTGCACCTGCATGTTTAGCTGTTGCAATAAAGCAGGCACCAGCCGCATCTGTTGTGCCAGTTTTTAAACCATCAATTTTTAATTGTGAGTGATATTGGGGCAAGCCTTTAAGCATCCAATTAAAATTAGTCATCGGTGTTTTGAAATTCTGATCAATAAAGTCGAGGCGTGGAATTTTTGTTGTTTTAATTATTTCTGGAAAGTCATTAACTAAATGTTGTCCCACAACTGCCATATCTTTTGCTGACATCATATTTTCAGCGTTGCCAGTCACATTTGGATAAGCATCTGTACCTACACTCTTATTAGGCAAGCCGCAGGTTGTATAAATTTTGGCATCATTAATTCCCCACTTTTGCAATTGCATACGCATTTGCTTAACAAAGGCTAGTTGTGAACCACTAACAGCTTGGGCAAGCATCATTGCCGCACCATTAGCCGATTCTATGAGAGTTGCTTGATAAAGCTGCTGAATATTATAAGAATGCCCCATTCTTAGTGGGACGTTGGAAAAATCACGATTAGTAGAAACAGCAACAATTTGCCTTGTAGGCTGTAAAGTTGTATCCCACTTGATTTTTCCCTCATCTATAGCCTTAAGGGTCAAATAAACCGTCACTAATTTAGTCATTGATGCAATTGGTAATGATTGATTGACATTTTTTCCATATAGAATTTGTCCACTTTTACTATCGATTGCAATAGCAGATTTCGCTTTTAGGTCTAATTGATCATGATGATAATTAGTCGGTACTTCTTGGGCGCTAACTGTTCTTATCGGTAAAAGCAGCCCAATTATCGCAACTAGAACCAAAGTTATATTTTTGATTTTATGCTTCAATGAGATAAAACCCCTTTCAGAATGTTTTTGAAATTTATTTGCGTTTTATGCTTACATTTTACCAAATTTTTGGTATTATTATTACTGGTTTTAATATAATTAGCCCCGATGGCGGAATTGGCAGACGCGCAGCGTTCAGGTCGCTGTTTAGGTAACTAAGTGAAAGTTCGAATCTTTTTCGGGGCATTTAATAATTAATAAAGACTAATCCATATGGATTAGTCTTTTTGTGTATTATCAGACTTTACTTTGCTATTTTAACATAATTGTATTATTATAATGTCAGAAAGGAATGAATAATAGTCCATTCGCGATAAGACTATTATGGGTACTTAAAAAATCATGAACAAACAGCTAACTAAATCTAATGATAGAATCGTTGCAGGTGTATTTGGTGGTATTGCTGAATACTTTGGCTGGGACAAGGCTTGGACAAGAATTGGTGGCGGTGTTTTAGCTTTTTGCACACAATTTGGCTTAATAATGTATCTTATTGCCGCGATTGTTATGCCTTCTAAACCCAAACATGATCCAAATGACGATGGTGAATATCGTCAACTTTAAGGTTGTACATACCTAATTTAACTGTTAAAATAAAGTTCCTTGGCAGGGGCAGCAAAAAGCTTTTCTTTTTGCAATTCAAACCAAAAACGCTATTACTCAAACAGGGCAATAGCGTTTTTCTATGCTTTAAGATGTAATTTACGTAATATAGGGACAACCTTGTCACCCAATATTTTTTGGGCCAAGTTCGATTTTATTGCAGCAATACCATATATTAACCCACCAACAATGATTGAAGCTACGACAATCACAAGTGCTGGCAAACTCCTAGTTGGCTTCAAGAATATTTCTAAGCCTTTTTGCATTAATAAGACGCCGAAAAACATAATTAATGAGAAAACAGTAATTCCGATAAAGCGTCGACTCGTTCTGTCCTTGTTAAAATCAAAAGTCACTTCAAGATGTTTAAGAGCCAAGAAAATAATAACCAGCATGCCGAAATTAGTTGCAATTAGGGGGCCGAAAATTTTAAAAACATAAATCATTGGATATTGGATTATTAACTTAATCAAAATCCCTAATATCAAATATTTGATTGCCAAACTATTTTCTGATAATCCCTGAAGGATTGCCATTAATACAGTAAATAAACCCAAAGTGATAGCTGTAAAAGATGATAAATATAAGACATTTGATCCTAATTGATCATAACCGTAGAAAATAGTATAAACTGGTGTAGCAATACTGGCCATTCCAAATGCAGCTGGAATCATTACAAACAAGAACAAATCGAGCGTATTACCAACCTGATCGGAAATGCTATGATAATCGTGTTTTGCTCTTGCAGCCGAAAGCAATGGTATAGCAGTGACAGCCATTGCACTGGCAAGTGAAACAATAATCATAATTAATTTGTTAGCATTAAGCGCAAACAGTGCATACCATATTTCAATCGTATTGTAGCTAGCATGAGTCAAACTAGCAATCATTGGGTGAAAAGTGTATTGATCTACTAAATAAAAAAGTTGGATTCCAGCATCAATAATAATAAACGGAATGGCTTGCTCAATTATTTCAGAAAACAATGCAAAGGTTGAAACCTGTATTTTGTTTTCTGAATTTTCAACCAAATAATTTAAATTTTTCCGTCGAGAAAGTAAAAACCAAGCTAAAATAACAATTCCAAAAAATGCACCTATAGCTGCTGCTAGGTTTGATTGCACCACGGCATCAACAAAGTTACCGTGTTGTACTTGCATAATCACATAAGCTGTCAACAACATCCAAACTACTCGTGCCAATTGCTCAATAAATTGTGATAAAGCCGACGGCATCATATCTGCATACCCTTGAAAATAACCTCGCATGATACTCAAAATTGGAATTATCAAAATGGCATAAGACAAACTCCGCATCACGGCAACTTGCCTTGGATCACTTCTTGACCCATTTGAAGCCAAAAGAGGCGAGGCAAAATACATCACTGCAGCTGATATGACTCCCAGGATGACCATCAAAACTAGTCCTCGGCGAAACAGCTTACGGCCGACTCCATACTCATTCATTGCATTATATTTTGCAACTTGTTTTGCAACTGCTCCCGGAATTCCTGCAGTTGAAATTAGAATAAAAATACTATAAATATTATAACTTCGTGCAGTCAGTGCATTGGCAATGTTGCCATAAGGCGACATCCATTGGAACCATGGAATGATGTACAATGCTCCTAATATGCGCGAAGTAATAGAACCAAAAGTCATCCACGCACTACCCTTGATAAAGACATCTTGCGTGCTTTGTTTTGTTGAATTATTTTCTTTCATTAATATTCCCTAAATCTAGTTTACTAACTAATCTATTTTGCAACAAAAGCGTTACTTAACAACAAATATACTAACCATTTTAGGAAAAATTAACTTTATTTAGCAACGATATTGACAATCTTATTTGGAACAACAATAACTTTTTTGACTTCTTTACCAGTTAAAAACTTTTGTACATGTGGCAAAGCTAAAGCCTGTTTTTCTACTTCATCTTTTGCTGTATTCACTGGGGCATTAAAGTTTCCACGTAGCTTACCATTAACCTGAACCATAATTTCAGCAACTGACTCAACTAATTTAGCTGGATCATAAGTTGGCCACTTAGCAAAGGTTACCGATTCTTCATGACCAAAGATTTGCCATATTTCTTCCATCATATGCGGTGCTATTGGAGCAATCAAAGTAATAAATCCTTCGGCATATTCTCGCGGAATTTGTTTTGCTTTTTGGGCTTCATTGATAAAGACCATTAGTTGAGAAATTGCTGTATTGAAGTGTAAAGCCTCAAAGTCTTCAGTTACCTTTTTAACAGTTTCATTATAAACTTTATCAAGAGTACCATCATTGTCATTAACAATATTGGCTTGTGGAATAGCTTCAAGATCAAGGTCATTTACAAAAAGACGCCAAATTCGATCCAGGAATTTCTTTGTAGATGCTGGACCATTATCGTCCCAATCAATAGAAGCATCTAATGGTCCCATAAACATTTCATACATACGCAAACTGTCAGCACCATATTCGTCGATTACTTCATCTGGATTAACAACGTTGCCCTTGGACTTAGACATCTTTTCATGATCTTTCAAAATAAGCCCCTGGTTGTATAGGCGCTGGAATGGCTCTTCATTAGGTACAACGCCAAGATCATAAAGAACCATATTCCAAAACCTAGCATAAAGCAAGTGCCGGACAGCATGCTCAGCGCCACCAATGTACAAATCAACTGGTAACCACTGTTTAAGCAAATCATAATCTGCTAATTTTTGATCATTATGCGGATCAACGTAACGCAAGAAATACCACGACGAACCAGCCCAGTTAGGCATTGTATTGGTTTCACGCTTACCCTTACGGCCATTTTTATCTACCACATTAACCCAGTCTTTCAAGTTTACTAACGGGCTTTCTGGAGTGCCTGATGGTTTAATATCAGTTGCATGTGGTAATACAAGTGGCAGCTCATCTTCAGGGACAAGTGTTGTTTCACCATCTTCCCAATGGATAACCGGAATTGGTTCACCCCAGTAACGCTGACGGCTAAATTCCCAATCACGCAACTTGTAATTAACTTTTTCTTGGCCAACATTATGCTCTTGCAGCCAAGCCACCATTTTCTTCTTTGCATCGTCAATGGTTAGCCCATTTAAAAATTCAGAGTCAAAGTGCGGACCATCCCCAGTATATGCTTCTTTAGAAATATTTCCGCCCTTAATTACGGCTTTAATTGGCAAATTATACTTTTGGGCAAACTCATAGTCTCTTGTATCATGCGCTGGCACAGCCATTACCGCACCGGTACCATAACTTGCTAAAACATAGTCGGCAATCCAAATTGGAATTTTTTCATTATTTACCGGATTAATTGCATAAGCTCCTGTAAAGACCCCGGTCTTACTTTTATTTAAGTCAGTTCTTTCGAGATCAGACTTAGATTCAATTTGTTTAAGATATGCTGCAACTTCAGCTTGATGATCAGCCGTCATGATTTTTTGGACTAATTTATTTTCTGGAGCTAATACAGCGTAAGAAGCACCAAATAGGGTATCTGGGCGAGTAGTGAAAACATCAAATTTTTCGGATGAATTTTCTACTCTAAAGGTAACTTGTGCTCCAACTGAACGTCCAATCCAATTACGCTGCATTTCTTTAATATTTTCTGGCCAATCAAGGTTATCTAGTCCAGCTAATAATCGATCTGCATACTTAGTAATCCGCAACATCCACTGTTTCATATTACGGCGATAAATTGGGTACCCACCACGTTCAGTTTTACCATCAACAATATCTTCATTAGCAACAACTGTACCCAAATCCGGTGACCAATTAACTGGAACCTCTGCTTCATAGGCTAAGCCATTTTTATACATTTGCTCGAATGTCCATTGTGTCCACTTATAATATTTAGGATCACTGGTTGCAATTTCTCGGTTCCAATCATAAGAAAAGCCAAGTTTGTTAAGTTGGCGCTTAAAATTAGTAATATTTTCCTTTGTTACAACTGCTGGATCCTGACCAGTTTGTAATGCATACTGTTCAGTTGGCAATCCAAAAGCATCCCATCCCATTGGGTGAAGAACATTATATCCTTGGCTGCGTTTCATTCGCGAAACAACATCCGTTGCGGTGTAACCTTCTGGATGACCAACGTGTAATCCCTTACCTGATGGGAAAGGGAACATATCTAAAGCATAATAATTTTTCCGTTGAGGATCGTTACCTGTTTTAAATGTTTGATTTTTAGCCCAATAATCCTGCCATTTTTTCTCAACAACTTTGTGATTGTACATACTTTACCTCATAAAAAAAGTCCTATGAAATTTCATAGGACGAATAATCGCGGTACCACCTAAGTTTCACGCACCCTATGGCGTGACCCTCGTTGCTCCTTAACGCGGATAGCAAACGATAGGCATCACTCAGGCTCAGTTCGCTACATGTCTTGCAAGCCTTGCACCACCCGGCTCTTCTCTATTCCAAGGCATAATAGTTACTAGTTCCTAATCCTTTACTTAATTAATGATTATAATTTACCACAAATGTGGGAAAAAGCAAGAGGCTAAGACAGTCTTAGAAGTATATTAAATAGAGAAAGCCACGACATCGCTTTATTTTTTTAGCAATAATGATTATAATTTAACCGAAGTATAAAAATAAGAGGAGAAAGTTATTGATTACCGACAACCGTTCAAGAAAAGACACAATTATTCCCGCAACAATTTTTTTGGTTTTATATGCTATTTGGGCAATGCTTGTTGCATCGAAAAACCAATTCATTTATCAATTTGATCAGAGCATAATTGAACTAATCTGCAATAATAATCCGGTTAATATCAAGTTTGCAACTACATTTACCGTTTTGGGAAATACCAGTGTTATTACAATTGAAACAATTATTCTCTGTATAGTTCTGATAATCTTTAAAAAATATGCTTACATGTTTTTTACCGCTGGAACCATGATAGCTGCTAACGGTTATAACTGGATTAGTAAACATGCAATTGCCCGTCATCGACCATTCGTACACCACTTAGTTGAAGCTCACGGGTACAGCTTTCCTTCTGGACATTCGGTTGGCAGTGCAACCTTGTTTGGAATTCTAATTATCTTAACAATTCTATTAATTAAAAACAAACCGTTAAAAGTAGTTTTGTGTATTGTTTGGGTGTGTTTTCCATTATTAATTGGTTATACCAGAATATTTGATCACGTCCATTACCCTTCAGACGTATTGGGTGGGTTTTTAGAAGGAATTACTTTTCTATTAATTGGTTATTCTTTCTTATATCATTATTATTTAGAGAATTAAGAAGTTATCAATATGATGATAAAATATGTAGTCAAAGAAAAACAGGCAAAGTTTGCCTGTTTTTTTACTTTTATGATTAAAACAATCAAAAGTGGACTAATCAAAAAGTATCCAGCTAATTAATAGCTTCCTAAACTGTTTCATTCAAATTTTATTATTTTCTTTTATAAATACAATTGAAAATAAATGACAAAATAATTGCAATTAGTGAAACGATATAAACGCCTTTTAAACCACTGAATAGAACCTGACGTAATTGCGGCACCAAGTTAGTAGCCAACTCTTTTGCCTTAGCTGCAGACACTATTTTGTTCATCATGTTTTGGGTGAGTTCTGGTCTTTTAGCTATCTGGTTTGCGACAACCGTATTGAAAGTAATACCATAAATAGACACCAACATGGTTTGGCCTAGATAGCGCATTAAAGTATTGAAGGATGTTGCTACACCAACGTTTTGCGGCTCAACTAAAACCTGTGAACGGACTTGCGCAGCAGTAATAATTGATCCAAAGGCAAAGCCATTTATAACTGCTATGAAGCAAAAGACCCAAAATGGTGTATAGATTGGAACTACTAATAAGAGTATGTCAGCAATTAAGAGTAGGGTCAGCATCCCAAAGAAAGATTTACGCACACCCCAGTGTTTAAGTAATCCACCGATTACAAATGAGCCAACGACCCACATTACAGAACTAGGTGTAACAGCAAATCCGGCAATAGTTGCAGATGTGCCATTAATCCCTTGCATCCATGTTGGGATATAAAATTCAAAGCCAATTACTACACCTGAAATTAAGAGTGTAATCATATTTACAGCTTGAAATTCTCGATCTTTTAAAATTGATAATGGCATAATTGGATCAGTAGCTCGTTTTTCTTCCTTGAAGAAGGCAATCGCACTTACAATAATTAAAGCTGCTAATAAAGTGATAAATATTGGGCTCAGAGAACTTAGCTCTTGAAGTGTAAACATTAAAGCCAACAATAAAGCGACTAACCAGAATGTACCTTGAATATCTAATCTGGTCTTTTTAGTTTCTTTACTTTCATGTAAGAATATTACAACTAACAAGAAAGCAATCAGTCCAATTGGAACATTAATATAAAAAACCCAATGCCAAGATAATTTTTGAACAATAAAACCACCAAGAAGTGGGGCAATAACAGAGGCTACTCCCCAAAAGCCAGAATTAAGGCCAAGCATTTTTGCACGTTTATCCAAACTATATAAATCCGCAATAATCGTCATTGCCACCGGTTGAACAGCACCAGAACCTAAGCCTTGAATAACGCGAAATAAAATTAGTTCGATCATGTTATGTGCTTGACCACAAAGCGCAGAACCAACAACAAATAAGGCTATCCCAAATAAAAAGACTGGTTTACGACCAATGCTATCTGATAATTTTCCATATAGCGGGGTCGATACAGCGGTCATAAATAGGAAGATTGAAACAACCCAGTTCATAATTTCTAGACCATTAAGGTCTGAAACAATCGTTGGCATAGCGGTTGAGACAATCGTGCCCTCAATAGCAGACATAAAGGTTGTCATAAAAATTGCAAGTGTAATTATTAATACATTTGTTTTTTTCAAAATTACATATCCTAACTAATTATTCTCTTGAACAAAATCTAGTAGTTTCTGAACTTTATCGGTATGTTCCCATGGCAAATCAATGTCAGTACGTCCAAAATGACCATAGGCAGCAGTTTGTTCATAAATAGGCCGACGCAAGTCTAGCATTTTAATAATTCCTGCGGGACGCAAATCAAAAATATGACGAACAGCTTTAGTTAACAATTCATCACTTACTTTACCAGTACCTGAGGTATCAATCATGACTGATACAGGATTTGCAACACCAATAGCGTAGGCAAGTTGTACCTCGCAGCGATATGCTAATCCAGCTGCAACGATGTTCTTGGCTACGTAGCGCGCAGCATAACTAGCACTACGGTCAACTTTGGTTGCATCCTTACCTGAGAATGCTCCTCCACCATGACGAGCATATCCGCCGTATGTATCCACGATAATTTTTCGACCAGTTAATCCTGAATCACCTTTAGGTCCACCAATTACGAACCGGCCCGAAGGATTAATTAAGTACTTGGTTTCTTTGTCAAGATATTTTGCAGGAATGACTTTTTTGATTACTAAATCAATCATAGCCTGACGGATTTCTTCATTGGTTACCTCAGCATTTGTTTGCGTTGAAATAACGACAGTATCAACGCGCTTCGGTTTATTATTTTCATCATACTCTACAGTAACTTGGGCTTTCGCATCCGGTTCCAACCAAGTCAACGTACCATCTTTACGTAATTTAGACACTTGTCGCATTAATGCATGAGCCAATGAAATTGGCAGTGGCATCAGTTCTGGCGTTTCTTTAATTGCAAAACCAAACATTAATCCTTGGTCACCTGCGCCAATTTGGTCAAGTTGATCTTGGTCATCCTTATTTTCCCTTGTTTCAAGCGAATGATCCACTCCCTGTGCAATATCAGGTGACTGTTCATCAATATCAAGCAAAACAGCACAGTTATTACCATCAAAACCAAGTTCAGGCTTATCGTAGCCAATTCGTAAAACCGTTTTACGAACAATTGCTTGGATATCAACGTATGCACTTGTTGATATTTCACCAAAAACATAAACAATCCCAGTATTAACGATGGTTTCACATGCTACATGAGCTTCAGGGTCTTTAGCCATAATTGCATCTAAAATTGCATCCGAAATTTGATCCGCTATTTTATCAGGATGTCCTTCAGAAACTGATTCCGAGGTAAATAAACGTTTTTCCATAATAGTAGTCCCCCTATAGATATACAATACTATTCGGTTACAAGGCAGCTCCACTAATGGATCCTTTCAGGACTTGAACCGATAACTAATTCGTTCTTCTTGTAAAAAAATAGGATCACCGCAGATCCGGTAATCCTAGAACGATGGAGGATACAGGGCTCGAACCTGTGACCTCCTGCTTGTAAGGCAGATGCTCTCCCAGCTGAGCTAATCCTCCAAAGTGACCCGTACGGGATTTGAACCCATGTTACCGCCGTGAAAGGGCGATGTCTTAACCACTTGACCAACGGGTCAATATTTCTGAATCAAGGCAATTTAATAATATACCTATCAAAAGATAAATTAAATAATTTGATTCAATATTATCATTCCATAAATAATGGCGGTGCAAACTTATTTCACACCACCACTATTTATGGAGGATACAGGGCTCGAACCTGTGACCTCCTGCTTGTAAGGCAGATGCTCTCCCAGCTGAGCTAATCCTCCAAATTGTCGTCATCTCCTGACCACTCTTAATAATTTAGCATAACATTTTTGACTTGTCCAGAAATTTTTGTGCTTTTTTCGAAATTTTCGTAGTAACTGTCAGATTAATTCTTTTTTGTTCATAATATCACAAAATTACAATTACTTAAGTTTGAAATTAATAAGGATGAAACCTGAATTTTTTACACCAAATATTTTTTAGTACTACTTTTATCAATTTTTTGTTAGCAATCACCATTTTTTACTTTCGAAGACAAGAACTGAGTTTGATTAAACGAGGCTTAGCTTTTTGGCAAAAACTCAAATATAAATATTACTTTTTACAAAGTTCCTGGTTTTGGTTTATCAGTGGTCTTAATTTTGCCGTTTTGTTTTTGGCAATTTTCTTGAATTGGTACCATAGCGATATAACAATAAGCAACACTCCTTATTAATCTTTTAACTATTACGGAGGAAAATTATGCCCAAGCGTGATGAACACATAAAAGAATACAAAAATAAAAGAGGGGAACGTATTTTTAAGTTCCACCTCTATCTTGGTATTGATGAAAACGGTAAGCGCGTTAATATCACTCGCCAAGGATTTAAGACTTATAACGATGCCAAAATCACTTATGACCAATTACGTGCCAATGGTACAACCGGGTATCAGAAACCAAAGATAATCAAAACTGATGAGATTTATGCTCTTTGGTTTGATAACTATAAGGGACAGGTAAAACAGTCAACTGCTAATAAAGTTAATCAAATATATCACAATCACCTTAAACCTGCTTTTGGCGATAAGTATTTAGATAAAATTCAAGTTAAAACGATCCAAAAATTTGCTGATGCCAAATCTAAAGAGATTGTCAAATACAAAGAAACTGTCCGTATACTTAGCAGATTATTCGAATATGCGATTCGACTGGGCTATGTTAAGAGTAATCCCACAAAAAGAATAATTATGCCTAAAAAAACTACCCGCCCCAGAAGAGACATTGAGCACAATGTTTATACGCGGGAAGAATTGGAAGAATTTCTGACAGCTGCTAAAGAATATGCTATAACACCTTATACATATTTTAAATTGCTGTCATCGACAGGTTTGAGACGCTCGGAAGCATTGGCACTAACCTGGAAAGATATTGACTTAGACAATATGACACTTTCAGTTAATAAAACTCTTGCTTATGGCTTAGATAACAAGATTATCATGCAGCCGCCTAAAAGCAAAAAATCAAAACGAACTTTGCCGATTTCACAGGATTTAGCTGAAGCACTGATCGATTATCGCAAAAAGCAAAAAATATTCTACAAAGTAGTTTTTCATGAACAAAATGGAAACTACTATAATTTGACAGCTCCAGGCAACTGGCTGCACAAAATCTATAAAGCTAATCCGCAATTAAGACGAATCACCGTCCATGGCTTCCGCCACACCTTTGCTACTCTACTTATTAGCGAAACTGATGTTAAGCCTAAAACAGTTCAAATGCTTCTTGGCCATGAAAACATAAAAATGACTATAGACATTTATACTCACATTACCAAAAAGAACAAAGATGATGCGATCGATTCAATTAGAAAATTAAACATTTAACTTTTTTTGCTTTTTGCCGTGCGAAAGCAAATAAAAAGGCTAGATACATTGCTGTATCAGCCTTTTATCATTATACAGCGGAGTGTGAGAGATTTGAACTCTCGATACAGGTAAAGCCCATATACATGATTTCCAATCATGCTCCTTAAGCCACTCGGACAACACTCCAAGAAAAAACTCCGGCTGTCAGACTCGAACTGACGACATCTTGATTAACAGTCAAGCGCTCTACCAACTGAGCTAAGCCGGAATATTAAAAAAGCACGGCAGCTTCCTACCCTCGCAGGCAGTCTCCCACCAACTACTCTCGGCGTTAAGAAGCTTAACTGCTGTGTTCGGCATGGTTACAGGTGTTTCCTTCTTGCTTTTGCCACCGTACTTTCTCT
>NZ_REHC01000010.1 GCF_003692965.1 Lactobacillus sp. ESL0246
ATTTATCAGATCTTGTTCTCTTTGTCAAGAACTTTTTTCTGTCCGCTCTCTGCTCTTTCAAGCAGCAACGTTTATCATCTTACTAAATCAGCTTTCCTTTGTCAAGCTTTTCTTTCAAATGTTTTTTGTCCTCTTCGCTTCTGTCTCTTTGACTTTCGCCCGACGACAGTTATTTATATTAGCAACCTTTTTCTTCTTTTGCAAGCTTTTTTGAAAAAAATAATTTTATTCAATTTTAGTTTAAATGAGTATTGAACTTAGAACTGTTTTGTTGGCTCTTCAACCTGTTTTAGCAGCAGATATATACACTGATAAATATCACGAATATCATTTTTACATTCATTTAAGACCCAGTTCAAAACAATTGCATAAATGCCATTTGAAACTAATTCGATTTTTCTAACTGAAAATGCTCCTCTTGGTCGCATATAAAGTTCAATTGCATGCGCTAATTCTTTATTTAAAACCTGATAAAATTCTCGCAAATCTTTTGCAATTGTTAGCATGTTTAAGTAGAAAAATTTATTCTCGCGAATTTTTATGAGCATTCTATAAAACATCTTTCCAATACTTTCGTTTTTGGTAGAACGCAAAGTTCTCCTTATCTCGATTATCATTACCGATAAAAATAGATCACTAATATTTCGATAGTACTGATAAAATACTCCCCGGTTAATACTTGCAGCTTGACAGAATTCTAATACGGTATATTTATGCACGATTTGCTCTGATAAACACTGCTTTAGAATTTTTTCCGCCCTAATTGTTAACAATTTTAATTCACCTCTTAATTAAATTCTGATAAATAAAATATAACAGTTATATCGCTTTCAAACAATAAAAAATACCAAAAAAAACAATTATTTTAATTCACAATATATAAATATAAGGTTATAAATTTATAAGAAAAAAACAAAACTGAAGATTTCAGTTTTGTTTTAAGTATTTATTTTCGATCACGCCGCTTTTTTCGTTGCGCTTTTTCTTTACGCATTTTATGACGTTGCTCAATTTTATTTTTCTGCGCTTTATCCTGCTGAATTGCCCGCTTTATTTTCTTTTTATATCCTGGCTTACGTTTCTTTTTTGTTTTTTTAACAAAACCTTTCATATTCGGATCAAGGGTATGACTAGAAAATTTGACAGTATCTCGACGGTGATAATGTTTACGCGAAACCAATTCTCCGTTTTTGATTTCAACAAAATCAAAGTGGATTCCCATTTGTTCTAACGAAGTAATCCGTGTCATTTCTTCTTCACGAATTAGTGTTACAGCATGACCTGTCATTTTATTACGCCCAGTTCTGCCAATGCGATGAACTACAAATTCCAAATTTCGTGGAATCTCATAGTTAACAACCAGACTAACCCCATCAATATCTAATCCGCGAGCGGCTAAATCTGTTGCAACAACGTATTGATACTGGCCATTTTCTACTTCACGTAAAGTTCGCTTACGTTCACGTTCAGTTATTCCACCGTGAATTTTAGCAACCTTTAATCCTTCTTCTTGTAAATACTGTGTTAATTCATCAACGTTCTGTTTCGTATTAGCAAATATTAAGGCCAAATATGGTTGTCCCATAGTCAATAATTGATATAAAAGCCGCTTACGACTTTTACTACCAATATCAATTAAGTCATTTTTAACCGTAGGCGAAATAACTAACGGATTGTCTATTACAATTTGTTCTGGTTTCGCCATGTACTTGCGCAAAAAATTAGATAATTTAACTGGAATTGTAGCAGAAAAGGCGGCTAGTGTCGTATTTTTAGGAAGCCTTTGAATAATAAAGTCAATATCACTTAGAAAACCCATATCCAGAGTCATATCAGCTTCGTCAATGATTAAATCTTTGACATAATCTAAGTATAAAATCTTTTTCTCAACAAAATCGTGCAAACGACCTGGGGTAGCAATTACAACTTGTGGCTTTTGGTTATTCAACTTTTTAAGTTGCCGTTCTCGGTCACTGCCACCTACCAAGTTAG
This sequence comes from Lactobacillus sp. ESL0246, assembly GCF_003692965.1. Lineage (GTDB taxonomy): Bacteria > Bacillota > Bacilli > Lactobacillales > Lactobacillaceae > Lactobacillus. The sequence continues at coordinate 1,993 of NZ_REHC01000010.1, forward strand.
CAATTGAAATCTGTAAATTAGCAGCATCCCGCAACTGACGTGCTACTTGATACAATTGCTCCGCTAATTCTCGACTCGGTGCTGTCAAAATAGCTTGAGTATAGGGCGTTTCAGAAGCAATATCATTTAAAACAGGTATTAGAAAAGAATGCGTCTTTCCTGAACCAGTCACAGCTTGAACGACAGCATTTTTATGAGCTAAAAGAATGGGAATTACTTTTTCTTGTACTTTAGTTGGTTCAGTAAAATCAATTTTGGTTAAGCCAGTTCTTATAGCTGGTTTAAGTTGTTCATCTTTAAAAATATTATTCATGCGATTTTTGATATTCCTTAGTTACTTGTACCAATTCAGCAAAGATTTGTTCAACTTCTACTAAATTTTTTGCATTGGCGCCACTGGCAAGAGCATGGCCACCACCATTATGTTTAGCGGCAAGGCCATTAATTATTGGCCCCTTTGAACGATAATGCACTCTAAACGTTCCGTCTGACTTTTCAACAAAAACATTCCAAGCAAGAATGTCTTTAATTCGACCTGGGGTTGATACAGTGCACGATGCTTCTTCAGAATCAACCCCAAGTTTTGACAACTTTTCTTGTGTTAAGATTGCATATGCTGCTCCACTTGGATCGACTTTCATATGTTCCAAGACTTCTGCCTGCAGCTTTGCCTGAGCAAAAGTAACGTCACTAATATTGCGGGCAATTTCATTAATATTGATTCCAGTTTGCGCCAATTTAGCCGCTACAAAAAAAGTATGCTTAGAGGTTTCAGGATACATAAAGCGTCCCGTATCTCCCACAATGCCAGCATATAATGGGTATGCTACTTCCTTAGTTAATGGAAGATGCTTTTCAATAATAAAATCTGCAACAATTTGCGAAGCCGCTGGTGCCTCATCATCAACATAGCTTAAATCAGCATATGGCTCAACATCTGGATGATGATCAATTTTAATTAAAAAGTCCCCTTGACTATATAGTTTATTTGCAATTCGTGCTGTATTAGCCGTATCAGTTGTAATAACCAATGCACCTTGATAATCTGATGACTTGACTTGATCCATCTGATTAATCCATTCCAAATCACCTTCGTCATTTTCACCAGCACACAGGATACGTTTCTCAGGAAATTGGAGACGTAATGACCGAGCTAGTCCCGCTTGAGAACCCAATGCATCAGGATCTGGACTTGTATGGCGATGAAAAATGATTGTTGAATATTGTTCTATTTTTTCGTATATTTGCGAAAAGGTATTCATTAATTTTCTCCTTCAAATTTTTTAAAATTCTTTATTAGTTTAACAAAAAAGAGCTTCAATCAGAAAAGAGCTTCAGATCTATATTAGTAAATTCGGCTTCTGCAAAATCGGTTGCAGTTACTCCCAGTAACCTAATACCATCGCTCAAAAATTGAGCAGAAACTGTTTCAAACAAATATCTTGCAGCCTCATAAATTTCAAGCGAAGAGTTAGTTGCATGGCTTAATTTTCGTCTTTTAGTGATCGTTTCAAAAGCATTATTACGAATTTTGATAACAATTGTTTTGGCAAATAAGTTATGCTCTTGTAGTTTATCAGCTAACATACTTACGTACTTGCGGATATTGGTTAAAGCCAATTGTTCATCGTAAACACAAGGCTCATAAGTTCGTTCAATTCCAATTGACTTACGCATATGCTCATCATCTGGAATAACACGAGATAAATCTATTCCATTAGCATGCTCAGCCATAATATAACCCATCCGGTTAAAATGCTTGAGTAGGCTACGAACGCTCATTTGTTGTAATTCTCTTCCTGTATACACACCCAATTTTGCAAGTTTAAGTTGTGTTTTTGGACCAATACCATGAAATTTATTTATCTTTTGTTGAGCAATAAATTCTAGGGCTTCATTTGGCAAAATAGCAGTCCTACCAAAAGGTTTAGCATATTCTGAACCCATTTTGGCTAAAAATTTATTATAACTTACCCCAAATGAACAATTGAGCCCAACTTCTTGATAAATTCGGGTCTGTAACTGAAGCGCAATTTTTACACCAGAAGTTATTCCTAATTTATTTGTTGTAACATCTAAATACGCCTCATCTAAGGCAATTGATTGAACAGTATCTGTAATATCATGCATTATTTCATGAATTTCGGATGAAACTTGGCGATATTTAGAAAAATTTGGCGGTAAAAAGACTATTTTTTCTGCAGGGATTAATCGTAATGCCTTAATTGAAGACATCGCAGAATGAACACCAAATTTACGTGCGCAATAATTAGCAGTTGCCACTACCCCATGGCCATTATTTTGACGTGGATCCTGTCCAATTATTAAGGCTTTGTTTTTTAAATCCGGATTATCACGGGTCTCAACTGCAGCGTAAAAAGCATCCATATCAATATGAATAATTTTTCGACTCGTATCATTACGCGGAAGTAGGTCATAATTATTCATAAATCCAATGTTCGATAGCCGATTCAAAGATCTGGTCTGCTTCTTTTGGTCCCATTCTGTACGGTATATATTGGACCGGAGTTTGCCCATTATCATTATCTTTTTGCCAAGCTGCCTCGATAGCATCAATAAATTTCCAATAATTTTTCAATTCACTCCAATGAGTAAAATTGGTTGAATCATTAACAAAGACATCGTGCAACAACCGCTCATAACCATCTGGTATTTTGTCTTGCTCTTCTTGAGAAAATAGATAACTTAAATTTTCACGCCGAATTCCCGGCTGGCTAATTTTTTTACCATTAATCGTAATATAAATTTTCATATCAGGATCAACAACAATCGAAATATTATTAGAATGAGCCTGCCCGTATAAATTGGACATATGCTTTAAAACAATATCAATTTGTGTTTTCTTTTCACGCATTTCCTTACCAGTCCTAAAGTAAATTGGCATTCCTGCTAAAGGTCCTTGTTCAAATTTTACTTCGCCAGCAACAAAAGTTTCAGTCTTTGAGTTGGTGTCAACATTAGGCTCTTCACGATAGCCAAAAGTCATATCACTACCAAGATACTGGCCACGTACAAAATGCTGATCAATCTCTTCTTTAGAAGGAACAATCAAACTTTCAAGAAGCTTTTGTTTTGCCGCATGAATACTTTGAGCAGTTAAATCTTTAGGTTCAGGCATAGCCAAAAGCGTGATAATTTGAAAAATATGATTTTGAACCATATCACGAAGAGCTCCTGAAGTATCATAATAACCGCCTCGTGCTTCAACTCCAAGACGTTCTGACAAAGTTATTTGAATATTCTTAATCGTGTCTTTATTCCAGACATTTTTAATTAACGGATTGGTTAAGCGCATTGGCAAAATATTCTGAATCATTTCTTTACCAAGATAATGATCAATTCTAAAAATATCATCTTCATCAAATGAAGCGGTGATTTGCCGGTTAAGTTCTTCAGCAGAAACCAAATCATGACCAAAAGGCTTTTCCACCACAATTCGATTAAACCCAGTACTCGTTAAATTTTGATCATTAATGTGTTCGGCGATTGTTCCAAAAAAGTGTGGTGCCATTGCCATGTAAAATATCCGGTTACCCTGAGCACTATAACGTGCATCAAGATCCTCAGCCAAATTTTTCAAAGTTTCATAATGCTCAATATTAGTTACATCATGAGATTGATAATAAAAATGACTAGCGAAAGCGGCTAAATCATTTTCATCTACACTGTCATGTGTTTCATGAATAGCATCAACAACTTGTTCTTGTAAATATTTATGCGACCACGGTCGCCGAGCCGTTCCGATCACCGCAAAATTGTCATGGATCAAGTTCTGCTCATATAAATTAAATAATGCTGGATAGAGTTTCCTATGTGCTAAATCACCACTACCACCAAAAATAATCATAACAACTGGAATGTTTTTCATAAGAGTTCCTCTCAATTACTTACTTTGTATTAACTTTATTCTATAATAATTTATTTGCAAACTTTAGTTTTTAGCAATTGGTTATTAAATTCTCTTAAAAGAAAAAGTGCCCGATAGGCACTTTATTTATTATTATTTTTCCGAAGTCGAATCATTATTTTCACTAGAATTTTCTTCTTTTGCTGTTTTAACCGGTTGATTTTCGGTAGCATCTTCTGCCGGTTTCTCAAGTGTCTTAGTAGTTGTACCATTATCTTTCATTGGTATAATCTGTTGAACAGCCATTCGACTAAAGGTTAAATAAATTCCATCGGCATCAACTATTACAGTCTTATCTTCGGTATTAACAGAATCAATCTTACCATGCAAACCATCAATCAGGATAACATTATCCCCTTTTTTCAACTGATTCATCATTTCGGCTTTTTTCTGTTGTTGCTTTTTTTGCGGCTTAATCATCATAAAATAAGTTAAAGCAATAATTAAAACAAACGTAATAATAATCATCATATTATTACTACCACCATTATTAGCTGCTAAAAATAAAGTATTCATGTTTACACCCCATCATTTTCAAATTAACAATCACTTAATTATACAGAAAATAAGTCAGATTTGCACTATTCATGTGGGATTGGCAATCCCAACTGCAAATATGCCTTTTCCGTAACCATTCGACCGCGCGGCGTCATTATTAAAAAGCCATGTTGCAACAGATATGGCTCGTATAATGACTGTATTGTCTCAAAATCTTCTCCTGTATTAGCAGCCAATGTCCGAATACCTACCGGACCACCTTGATAATTTTCAATAATTACCCGTAAAATCTTCCGATCTGTCTGGTCAAGACCTTCATCATCTACTTGAAGTTGCTGCAATGTGTTTTTAGTTGTTGCGAAAGAAATTATTTTTTCTCCCTTGACCTGAGCAAAATCTCGCACTCGTTTAAGTAGTCGATTAGCTATCCGCGGTGTTCCTCGTGAACGACGAGCTAGTTCATGTGCTGCTTCTGGTTCAATTTTAATATTAAAGACATTACTAGAACGCAAAACAATTTTTTGCAATTCATCAGCGCTATAGTACTGCAAATGTTCAACAATTCCAAAACGATCACGTAAAGGTGCAGATAATTGCCCTGCTAGTGTCGTTGCACCTACTAAAGTAAACGGTGGCAAGGGAACATGAACCGCATGGGTAGTTTGACCTTCACCAATCACAATATCTACATAATAGTCTTCCATTGCTGAGTACAAAACTTCCTCGATCGGCTTTGCTAACCGATGAATTTCATCAATAAATAAGATATCGCCCGGATTAAGATCAGTCAGCAAGGCAACCAAGTCACCAGCCTTTTCAATTGCAGGACCACTTGTACTTTTAAGATGAACCCCTAACTCATTAGCAATAACGAAAGCTAATGTCGTTTTCCCAAGACCTGGTGGTCCATAAAGCAGAACATGGTCAAGCGATTCATCCCGCTTTTTAGCCGCTTCAATATAAACCGCCAATTCCTTTTTAACTCGCTGTTGTCCCAAATATTCACTCAACTTTTGCGGTCTTAGCGAAAATTCTGTCTGCTGTTCCTGCGTTCCTTGAATTTTACCCGAAACAATTTGATCTTCCTTATCTGCCACCGGTCTCACTTCCCTTTTAACACACTTTTTTATTATAGCAATAATCAACGCTTTAATAGAAGCGCCAAGCCTTTTTTGATATATTGATCAGCAGTTGTCTCAGCTAAATCATCTAATTTTGGCGCAATTCGATCAACTTCCTTTTTCGTGTAGCCTAAAGCTAGTAATGCTAGCAGTGCATCATTTAACTCTGGTGAAACATTTTGACCTATAGGTTTATTGACCTGCTGTACATAATCACCTAATTTTCCTTTTAAATCAAGGACGATTTGAGAAGCGGTTTTTTTACCCACACCTGGAAAGCGTGTCAAATATTTGACTTCTCCTTGCTCAATTGCTTCTGCTAAAGAATTACTATCCTCTGCCGCCATAATTGCTAAAGCTGATTTGGGACCAATACCACTAACACTCAATAATTTCAAAAATAAACCCTTGTCTTCTTCTGTTCGAAAGCCATAAAGCGTTATAGCCGTATCACGCACACTTTGTTCAATGAAGATTTTAGCTTTTTGACCTTCTTGATATTCAAGAGGTGTCGGACTATATACTTTATACCCAATACCATTAACTTCAATGACAAGGTAGTTAGGCTTAGTAACAGTAATGATGCCTATTAAATACTCATACATTAATTATTCATCCTTTTTAAACATTTTGCGTAATTCATTTTTTCGTAAACGAATAAGAACAACATTACCTTTAGCATCGTGGTACGGATCCTCTATTTTCCGTAATTTAGTCAAAATATCCTTACATTCTAGATTACTTAACTGCTCTTTGCCTACAACAACTTGTTGAGCTTGATTTGCTGCAATTCGGTCGATTAATTTAGTTGAATTATTTTGATCAACATTTAAGTAGTAATCAAGAATTGTGCGTATTTCCTTTTCCGAATCATCCTGTAACCAGGTCGGAGTTGTACGCAAAATAAAAGTATTTTGACCAAAATCTTCTAAAAAAATTCCTATTTTTTTTATTTCCGTTAGTTTAGAACTTATTTGAATAAATTCTAAATTACCAAAATTTAGAATTAATGGTGTCAGCAAAGTTTGTTGAGCAATCTTTTGTTTTACAAGTGCACTCTTAATTTTCTCAAAGCATAACAATCGCCTTGCTGCCACCTGGTCAATCAAATATAAATCTCCCTTGTTACTGGCAATAAGATAGGTGCCAGCTTTTCCTACGAATTCTAAGTTAGGTAGACTATTAGTTAGAACGTCATCTCCAGTTGAGGTAAGTTTTTCAGTAATCACTCGCTTAGAAAAGGGTCGTAACCGTTTTTGAATAGCCACATTTTGGGACCAGCTTTTAGAAATTACATAATAATCATCTTCACGTGGAATACTTAGATCAACATAGTGCATCACTTGTGGAGATTTAATTGTTAGTGGCTGACTTTCTTGCACCTCATCCTCAATTTGGGACCTACGCTTAGTTTCAACTACATCTTTATTTAAATCAAACTTTAATTGATCAATTAAAGTTTCAGTTTTAACAGAAGATAAATTACCAAGCCCATCTGCTTGAGCATCTTTTTGCAAAAGCACTTTACTAATAGTACTTGTAATTAGTCGACTTAATTGTGTCTCTTTTGATAACCGCACTTCTCGCTTTGTTGGATGAACATTCACATCTACTAGAAATGGATCAACCACTATTTTAATTACTGCAATTGGATAGTGCCTATCTGTCAAGTTAGCACCATAGCCACTCATTACCGCCTTAGCTAATTGATAATTATTAATATACCGACCATTAAGTAAAATCGAAATGAAATTACGCGTTGAACGGGTTAATTCTGGTTTAGAAATAAGTCCAGAAATTGTAAAATCTTGGTCACTCCCCTTGATTAACAACATCTTTTCAGCAATTTCTCGACCATAAACACTTGCAACAGTTTGTTTAAGAACCTTGTTACCCGCAGTTTTAAGTAAAATACGTTTTTCGCTTTTTAATGTTAGAGCTATTTGAGGGTAACCTAGAGCAATTCGATTAATAATATCAACAATTTTCATGATTTCAGTTCTAGGACTACGTAAGTATTTTAACCGAGCCGGTGTGTTATAAAACAAATCGCTAACAGTAATTCGGGTACCTAAAGGTGCTGCAGCATCTTCTTGAGTTTTTTTAATACCAGCATCAAATACGGCCCGTTTGCCCACCATATTTTCGGTTTTTGTTAATACTTCAACATGGCTAACTGCTGCAATCGAAGCTAAGGCTTCTCCACGAAAACCAAGTGTATCAACATTAAACAGATCATGTTCATTTTCAATTTTACTTGTTGCATGCCTTGTAAATGCCAAATCAAGTTGGTTACCAGCAATTCCTGTTCCATTATCTTGAACTACAATCTTCTTTAGTCCAGCATCTAAAAATTCTATTTGGATACGATCACTACCAGCATCAATCGAATTTTCAACTAATTCTTTAACAACACTTGCTGGTCTCTCAATAACTTCACCAGCGGCAATTTGATTAGCTAAATTCTCAGATAACTCATGAATTTCTGCCATAATTAGTCTTCATCCTTCAAGTCTTCCTGCCAATTTTTAACAAGTTGCATTACTTCTAGCGGTGTTTTATCATTCAAATAAAGATTAGCAATTTCATGTAAAATTTCTTGTTTTTTATTAGGCAATTGTTTTTCACTGCTAGATATATCTGGATCATAATTTAAAGATGGATCAGTTGGGGTGATTTTAAATAATTCCAACTGCTTTGCACTAGAATCCAAGCCACTACCCTGTTCTTCTAAATGTTGTAACAATTCTTGTGCTTTATGCAAAACTTTATGTGGTAATCCTGCAAGTTGAGCAACGTGGATTCCATAACTTTGATCAGCAGGTCCGGGTAAAATTTGGTGAAGAAAAATCAATTTACCATTTTCTTGAGTTGCACCAACATGGATATTTTTTAAATGTGGTAATGTTTGTGCCATAGCAGTTAACTCATGAAAATGTGTCGCAAATAAAACTTTTGCTCCTACTTCATCATGTAAGTACTGTACAATTGCGCCCGCTAAGGCCATTCCATCATAGGTTGCTGTTCCTCGTCCAATTTCATCAAATAAAACAAGACTACGTTTAGTTGCATGCTGAAGTGCATCGTTGGCTTCAGTCATTTCAACCATAAACGTACTTTGTCCTGAAATCAAATCATCTGCAGCACCAATGCGAGTGAAAATTTGATCAAATATTGGCAATTCTGCTTTTTCAGCTGGAACAAAAGAACCTATTTGTGCCATCACTGCAATTAATGCCATCTGTCTCATATAAGTGCTTTTACCAGACATATTAGGACCAGTAATCAAAAAGATATCGGTTCCTTTATCTAATTTAACATCATTAGGAATGTAAGCATCCGTTCTCATTACCTTTTCAACAACTGGATGACGTCCTAATTTAATTTCAATATCTTGAGAATTACTATGAAAGTGTGGCCGACAATAATTATTTTCTTCAGCAATCTGAGCAAAAGAACAAAAAACATCTAAAGCAGCAATTTGGCTTGCTAATGACTGTAATGCCGAAATATATTTCTTAACTTCCTCACGTAATTTGACAAACAAGTCGTATTCCAAATCGGTAGACTTAGTCTGTGCCTCAAGAATCAAATTTTCATGCTCTTTTAGTTCAGGTGTGATATAGCGTTCGGCATTCGCCAGCGTTTGTTTACGTGTATAGCGATCAAGCGGTACCTTATTTTTATTAGAGTTAGTGATTTGTATATAATATCCAAAAACCTTATTATACCCGACCTTAAGATTTTCAATTCCAGTTTTCTTACGCTCACTTTTTTCCATTTCAGTTAGCCACTTTTTACCGTTATTCATTGCATCACGATAGCGATCCAGCTGTTGATCAACACCTGATTTAATCAAACCACCTTCTGTTGTTAGTACTGGTGGCTGATCGACTAAAGTCGCGGTAATTAATTTCGCTACTCCCTTTAATGGATCAATTTTTTGGGCAAATTGTTGTAAAGATTTGCTATTAGACTTAGCCAAAGTAGTAAGAATAGTTGGTACTGCTTCAAGTGAATGGGCTAATTGCAGAAGTTCTCGCGCATTTACATTACCAAAGGCAATACGTCCACTCAAGCGTTCTAAGTCATATACTCCCTTTAACGCGTCAATCACGTTTTCTCGAATAAAATATTCATCTAATAGCGACTGCACCATTTCTTGACGCTTATTAAGCTGTTCAACTGAAAGAAGTGGTCTTGCTAACCACTGTTTGAGTAACCGTCCACCCATTGCTGTATGGGTTTTATCAAGTACCCAGAATAATGAACCCATTTTTTTACCAGTTTTAGCAGAAACAGTTAATTCAAGATTATCGCGTACAGTGTGTGACATTTGCAAATATTGGCTCACTTCATAGCTTTGAGCTACCTGCAAATGCGATAAACTACGGCGTTGGGTTTGCAATAAGTATTTCACTAATTGCTCAACTGCTGCTTTTTCAGCAGGATCTGTTAGTTTCTGCTCCGCAAATGAGACTTCGGCATGTTGTTCTTTTACTTGTGCTGGCTCAGAGACAGTAATATTTGCCTTGTGCAAAAAGTCACTAGTTTGACTATTTAAATGGCCAGCATATACCATTTCCTTAGTCCTTAAAGTTAATAACTCATTTGAAACTGCAGCAAAACTTTTTAAGTGTGTAGCAAAAATTTCACCTGTAGATAAATCACTGTAGGCCAACCCAAAAGAATTTTGGGTACTGACAAGAGACGTTAAATAATTAGCATCCTTAGCATCACTTGGTTTGTCGTTCATCAATGTTCCTGGAGTCACCAACTGAATGATTCCCCGTTTTACCATTCCCTTAGCTTGTTTGGGATCTTCTAGCTGCTCACAAAGGGCTACCTTGTAACCTTTTTCCACAAGCGTATCAACATACGAATTCACTGCCACATGTGGCACACCAGCCATAGGAATTGGATGAGCTGACTTATTGGAACGATGAGTCAGAGTTAATTCTAAGATTTGAGCCCCCTTAACAGCATCATCTTCAAACAATTCATAAAAATCACCGACGCGATAAAATAGAAAAGCATCGGGATATTGCTTCTTGATTTCATAATATTGCTCCATCATCGGAGTGGTATTTGCGTTAGCCATTTATACCTCTTCTTCTGTTTCATTACTGTTACCTATTATACGCTAATCGAGAATACAAAAGAAAAAAGACCGTAAGTAAACGATCTTTTTATAATTTTAAGCTTAGCCTCCATGTACAATGCTTAGCTTAATCAGGCAATATGCCCTTCAATTGTCCTAATATCCTCTTTACCATCCATTTGAACAATTGCCTTAATTGCTGCTGTGATTCCGCGAACATCATCTTTTAAACTTAAACTTGGAGTTTCTGGTAAAGCCACAACCTGCTCTGGTAAATAGGGAATATGCATAAAGCCAGCTTTAAGCTGTGGAAATTCCTTATCAATCATGTACTGAACTTGATACATAATATGATTGCAAACAAAAGTACCAGCTGTTGTAGAAACATAACTTGGAATACCAACACTCCGAATTTCACGTACCATAGCTTTAACAGGTAATTGGGTAAAGTAGGCATTTTTACCGTTTGCCTGAATTGGCATAGCAATTGGTTGATAGCCTTTATTATCAGCAATTCGACCGTCATCAAAATTAATCGCAACCCGCTCAGGAGTTAAGCCGTATCGTCCTCCTGCCTGACCAATATTCAAAACATAATCTGGATCTTCTTCAACAATTGCGTCATGCACGACTTTAGCACATTCATTAAAGATTGTCGGTATCTCAAGTTTTACAATTTTCGCATCAGCAATTTTATCATCCAAACGTTTAACAGCCTCAATAGCAGGATTGATTTTATCAGTACCAAATGGATCAAAACCTGTAACTAAAATTTTCATTGTTCTCTCCTCAATTAATCACTAAAATGCTAGAAAATACATCAAAATAATTTGAATGATTAACATACTAATTGCAATTGGCAATTGCTGCTTAATTACTCCTAATTGATCTTTCATTTCCATTAAAGCAACTGGTAAAGTGTTAAAATTAGCCGCCATTGGAGTTACCAAAGTTCCACAATAGCCAGAAGTCATCCCTAAAGCTGCAACCACTACTGGCGAACCACCTTGAGCAACAACAAAAGGAATTCCAATTCCAGCCGTAATCACAGCGAATGCAGCAAATGCATTACCCATTATTGCTGTAAATATAGCCATTGCCACGCAGTAAAGACAAACTCCTAACAAATGATTACCAATTGGGAATAAACCTGAGATCGCTTTAGCAGTAGTTTCGCCCACTCCTGAAGCGGTAAAGACAACCCCAAGTGTTGCTAATAATTGTGGCAAAATCCCAGCAGAGCCTACTGAACGAACCATTCGCTGAGAATCCTCATAAGCAGTTTTAACATCTGACTTAGTTAGTATCATCGCCACAATTAATGACACAATTGCAGCGATTCCAATGCCAACTTGACCTCCTAAGTTTGTATATTGTGCAATTGCTAAGGCTAAGATCGCAAGCAAAATGCTTGGCAGAAAAATCCAATTGCCGATTCGTTTTACAGTATCAGCCGCAACTTTTTCGTTAAGCTCTTTAATATGACCAACACGAACTTGCTTAAATAATGAAAGCAAAGCGATGAAGATAATTAATCCACCACTCACTTCACTTGGTAACCATTGACCAAGGCAAAAGAGAACAGCAAACAAAAACCAAAATAAGCCTGTACCCCAGCGCACTTGATTTGTTTGATCACGCCACGATTCTATTGCTGCTGCCAAAAAGAACAGACCAATTAAAATATAGAAAGCCAATAAAAGATTGTTAATCAATGTTACCATTTATTTCTCCTTCTTTATTTTTTGATCAAACATGTGATTATAGAATAAGCACAAGAGATAACAAATTACAGCAACAGGAATCGTATATAATACAACTCCCGATGGCGTAATCGGATGCCCCAACGATTTCATTGTACTAGAAATCAAGAGAACACTTGAAGACGCCACAAATAAGTTTTGAGCAAAAAAGTTACCAAAATTTTCATTAGCTGCAGCTCTTGCCTTAATCTGATCAATCTCTAGTTCTGTTAATTCATGATTTACCTTACCAGCAGCTTGTGCCATAGGATTAATCAAAGGTGCAATAAACTGAACATGTCCTTGCAATGTGATACCAAAGATGCATGCAATTTCTCTTATTGCCAAATAAATATCGAATATTCGACCTGGGGTTAAATTTTTCATTTTTTGAATTAAATTGACAGCTGCTTTCTTAAGACCATGTCTTTCCAATATACCAATTGTTGGCAATGTTAAGAAAAAGAGTGAGACCATACGGTTATCCATAAACCCTTTTCCTAAAATCCGCAAGAACGAAACAAAATCAATTCCGGAAACCAAGGCAGTTACTAGAGCAGCGATTACGACCACACCCACTGTATCTAGTCCAATAGCAAATCCCAGTACAATTACTAGAACACCAATTAAATTTAAAAATTCCATAAAATTCCCTTTCATTAAAAAATAATATTAATTTAAAATACTAATATTATTATTTTTTGTCAAATTAGGTCTTGTTCTGGTTATCATTAGCTACTTCAAAAAAAAAGAACTGCTCACTTCAAATGAACAGTCTTTTTAAAGATAAGCATATTTAAATTACATCATACCAGGAGCACCAGCACCAGCTGCGGCATTTGGATCAACTGCTGGCTTATCTTCAGGAATTTCGGCTACTACTGCTTCAGTAGTCAACAGTAAAGCAGCAATTGAAGCTGCATTTTGTAAAGCAGTACGAGTTACCTTGGTTGGGTCAATAATTCCGGCCTCAACCATGTTTTCCCAGTTACCGTCAGCTGCATTATAGCCTACTTCCATCTCTTGACTTTCAAGTTTGTTCAAAATGACAGAACCATCTTCACCAGCATTTTCAGCAATTTGACGAACTGGAGCAGTCAAAGCACGAAGAACAATATTAATACCAGTTTGTTCGTCAGCATTATCACCTTTCAAATCTTTAACTGCACCCTTAACATCTACTAAAGCAGTACCACCACCGGCAACATAGCCTTCGTCAACAGCAGCACGTGTTGAGTTCAAGGCATCTTCAATTCGGTATCTGCGTTCCTTTAATTCGGTTTCAGTAGCAGCACCAACGTGAATAACAGCTACACCACCAGTTAATTTAGCAAGGCGTTCTTGTAATTTTTGTTTGTCAAAGTCAGAAGTTGTTTCAGCAATTTGCTTTCTAATTGAATCTTCACGATCCTTAATTGCCTCATCTGAACCAGAACCATCAACAATAGTAGTTGAATCTTTGGTTATAGTAATGCGACGAGCTTGACCTAATTGTTCAAGCTTAGTGTCCTTTAATTCAAGACCAAGGTCTTCTGTAATCACTGTACCGCCAGTTAAAGCTGCGATGTCTTGCAATTGTTCTTTACGACGATCACCGAAGCCAGGAGCCTTAACAGCAACAACATTGAAAGTACCACGAATCTTGTTCAAAACAAGCGTTGGTAAAGCTTCTCCGGAAACATCATCAGCAATAATCAATAATGACTTACCTTGTTGAACGATTTCTTGTAATAGCGGCAAAATATCTTGAATGTTAGAAATCTTCTTATCGGTAATTAAAACGTAAGGATTATCCAAATCAGCTTCCATCTTATCGTTGTCAGTTACCATGTATTGTGACAAATATCCACGGTCGAATTGCATTCCTTCAACTACTGATAATTCGGTTTCAATTCCACGAGAATCTTCAATAGTAATAACACCATCATTACCAACTTTTTCCATAGCGTCAGCAATTAAATCACCTACTTCTTTTGAGGCAGATGAAACGGCAGCAACTTGAGCGATCTGTTCTTTAGAAGAAACAGTATGACTAATCTTATGTAATTCGTCAACAACTGCTTTAGTAGCTTTTTCAATTCCTCGACGAACTCCAACTGGATTTGCACCAGCAGTTACGTTCTTCATTCCTTCACGAATAATGGCTTGAGTCAAAACAACTGCAGTTGTAGTACCATCACCAGCAATATCATTGGTCTTTTGAGCAGCTTCTGCTACCAATTTTGCACCCATGTTTTCATAGTGATCTTTGAGTTCAATTGCCTTTGCAATTGTTACTCCATCATTAGTAATGTCAGGGTTACCATATGATTGCTCTAAAACAATGTTTCTTCCTTTTGGACCAATCGTTGCCTTAACTGTATCAGCTAATTTATCAACACCCTTTAATAAGGAACGTCTTGCATTTTCTGAAAATTTAATATCTTTTGCCATTTTATCCACCCCTTAATTACTTAACAATTGCTAAAATATCTTTTTCATGAAGGACTAAGTATTTTTCGCCTTCATACTTAACGTCAGTTCCAGAATACTTGTCGTATAAAACAATGTTACCTTTAGTTACAGTCATTGGAATCTTGTTACCATTTTCGGCATAACTACCTTCGCCTACGGCAACAACTTCGCCTTCAGTTGGTTTTTGTTTAGCGTTAGAAGCAAGGACGATTCCGCCTACAGTTTTTTCTTCTTCTTCTTTAACTTTTACGATCACGCGATCACCTATTGGTTGTAACACGTTTGTCCCTCCTAAATTTTAATTAAAATCATTATTAGCCGTTAGCACTCTTATCAACCAAGTGCTAACTTACAAATATGATAATAACTCCTTTACAAATAAATTGCAAGAAAAAATTAGCACTTTACGTAAAAAAGTGCTAATTTCTTATAGATTAGAATGCCTCTCTAACTTTTAATTTGTTTGCTTATTCTTATCGCTATCAAGGAAATAAATTAAAGTTTGTAACTCTGTTGCTAAATCAACATTTTGAATTCTGATTCCACTTGGAGCAGACAAACGAATTGGAGTAAAATTCATAATTCCCTTAATACCTGCTTCAACCATTTCATCGGCTGTTTTTTGTGCAGTTGTGGAAGGAACCGTTAAAATAGCGATCGTTATTTGTTGGTCACTTAATTGCTTCTGTAATTCATCCATTCGATACACTGGTACTCCACTTAATATCTTACCTGTGATTTTTTCATCAATATCAAAAGCGCACGAAATTCGGATATTATTACTACGTTTAAAATTGTAGTTAAGTAAAGCATGACCAAGATTACCCACTCCAACCAAGGCTACATTGGTTAACGTATCTTGATTCAAAATTTTCTTAAAAAAAGATAGTAAGCTTTTCACATCATAACCATAACCACGTTTACCTAGAGCACCAAAATACGAAAAATCGCGTCTAATTGATGCACTATCAACTTGAACCGCTTCGGATAACTCAGTTGATGAAACTTTTTCTTTCCCCGCTTCATTTAAAATTATTAAATATCGATAATAAAGCGGCAGTCTTTTAGCTGTCGCTGTGGGAATTTTGATCTTTTCCATAAAAAGCCTCCAACTTTATTATTTCTTGCACCTGTTTTGTGAATTAATCATCAATTAATATTATTTTACCTATAAATTTGCTTAAGTTGCAAATATTTTTTTCACAATGTACCAAATTTTAACACAACAAAGACAACTTTACTATGCGAATATAAGTAATTAACACAAATTTTTGTTATTTTTGTTTTATTACTTATAAAAAAGTTGTAAATTTTAAAAGTCATTTTTGCAGTCCACTGTATCTGCTTTTCATATGCTAAAATAGACTTTAGGTGAAAAATATGATAATAGCACAAGGACACAATTTAGAAAAACAATTTGGTGCCAACACTTTATTTAGCAATGTTAATTTTTCAATTGACGCAAATGCGCGAATTGGTTTAGTAGGCCCAAATGGTGTGGGAAAAACCACCCTTCTTAAAATAATGATGGGCAAAGAAGAACCAACTCATGGCGAATTTATCATTAATAAGGAGATTGAAGTTGGCTACATTGCACAAGAAAATAGTTTAAACGAAGATAAAACCATCTGGGATGAAATGCTTAGTGTTTTTACTTCATTAATTAATATGGAAACTCAAATTCAAAAATTACAGCAAAAAATTGCTGAACATCCGCAAGATAAAAAATTGCTAAAAAATTATGATCAGCTGCAATTTGATTTTGAACAACAAGGTGGCTATACCTTTCAAGCAGAGATCAAAACTGTTTTAAATGGGTTCAATTTCCCACAAGCAACATGGGCAAAAATTATCGGCAGTCTTTCTGGGGGTGAAAAAACCCGTTTAGCTTTAGTTAAATTACTCTTACATAAGCCACCACTATTACTACTCGATGAGCCAACTAACTATTTAGACCTAAACACGCTAGATTGGCTAGAAGCATTTCTTAAAGGATACAATGGTGCAATTTTAGTGGTTTCACATGACCAGTACTTTCTGGATCATTTGACCAATCAAATCTTTGAATTACAATTTGGAAAATTAACAACCTTCAAAGGTAATTACTCTGATTACGTAAAGCAGCGTCAATTAAGGGATCGTCAGCAAGAAGAAGCATACGAAAAACAACAAGAAAAAATCAAAAAAGACGAAGAATTTATCCAAAAAAATATCGTCAGGGCTACAACTACTAAAAGAGCCCAGAGCAGGCGTAAGCAACTCGAAAAAATTGATCGCATTACTCCACCAAAACATAAAAATAAAGTCAAAATTAATTTCAAAAGTGATCATCCCTCTGGTAAAGAGGTTTTGATTTTGCGCGATTTAACAATTGGTTATCCTGATAAAATTATGGTAAATAATATTAATCTACAAGTTAACAAAGGGGATCGAGTTGCAGTTATCGGACCTAACGGAATTGGTAAATCTACTTTACTTAAAACTATTATGAAAAAATTACAACCTAAAATGGGTACTATTAAATATGGTGCATCGCTTGATATCGGTTATTATGATCAAGAATTACAATTACTTGATTCTAGTAAAACTGTGCTTGATACTATTTGGGATCGTCACAAAATGATGCCAGAACGGGATGTTAGGTCAGTATTAGCTAGTTTTCTGTTTACAGCAAAAGATATTGATAAAACTGTCGGGCAACTCTCTGGTGGGCAAAAAGCAAGATTAACCCTAACCGTTTTGTCTCTAGAACATAATAATTTTTTATTGATGGATGAGCCAACTAACCATCTAGATTTAGAAGCCAAAGAAGTACTTGAACAGGCTTTACAAAAGTTCGATGGTACCTTACTATTTGTCTCTCACGACCGCTACTTTATTAATCAATTAGCCAATAAGATTGTTGAAGTTAATCCTCAACAAGCAACAGTCTATGAAGGAGATTACACTTATTATTTAGATAAAAAAAATAAGCAACTTACCACAACCAAAATTGTGCCTAAGCTAGACAATGAAGACGCACAAAAAGCCACTAAATTATCTTACCAGGAGCAAAAAGTAAAAGACTCACAAAAGCGTAAGCTACAGCGACAGGTTGAAGAAATTGAAGTTGAAATTGATAATTTAGAAAGACAACAGAAAACAATTCAGAGCGAAATGGCTGATCCGCTAATTGCAACTGACTTTAGCAAACTTGGACCTTTACAAGAAGACTTATCAGCAATTCAAACTGAACTAACTAAAACGAATGAGAAATGGGAAAATATCATGATCGAGCTTGACAACTTTTAACGTTAATATTAAAAAAAGTTGACTTCTTTAATAAAGAGGTCAACTTTTTTAATACAAAATTTTATCAGCATAAGGTAATTCAAGTGAGGGATTCGCATTCAGAGTTAAGTCAGCAAATTTACCTTCATTATACAAATTATAAGCTGCAGCACCAATCATTGCAGCATTATCACCACATAATTTTAATTCTGGCAAAATAACTTTTGGTTTCAAACCTATAGATAAATTTTCAATTTCTTGTTCCATTCGCTCACGCAAGCCTTGGTTAGCGGCTACTCCGCCACCCATAATAAAGGTCTTAGGTTGATATTCTTTAATTGCTCTAATTGTTTTAGTAGCTAAAACATCCACCACAGCTGCCTGAAAACTAGCCGCTAAGTCATACTTATTTAATTCTTGATGAATTTGATCAGCATGATGACAGGTATTGATAAATGCACTTTTCAGACCAGAAAAAGAAAAGTCGTAGTTGTCATCTTCCATCATAGCCCGTGGAAAGTTAAATGTATCTTGTCCTTCATGTGCCCATTTATCAATTGTCTTTCCAGCTGGATAATTCACTCCTAGAACACGCCCAATTTTATCATAAGCTTCACCAGCAGCATCATCGCGTGTATCTCCAACAATTTCAAAATGAGTTGGATCTTGAAGTAAAACAATTTCTGTATGACCACCAGAAACCTGCAAAGCAAGAGCAGGATAGTCAATTTCAGAAGTTAATTGTGCAGCCATTATATGTCCCATTATATGATCGACGCCAATCAAGGGAATCCCCGTTGCCATTGAAGCAGCCTTAGCGGCACTGACCCCTATTAATAGCGCACCAACAAGTCCAGGACCATAAGTAACGGCAATTGCATCAATATCTTGCCAAGTCACATTTGCTTGAGTTAAGGCTTTAGCAGTTATCTGACTAATTACCTCAATGTGATGCCGACTAGCAACCTCAGGGACAACCCCACCAAACCGCTGGTGGCTTTTGATTTGCGTTGCTATAATCATACTTTCAACTTCTCGACCATTTTTGACAACAGCGGTTGATGTCTCATCACATGAACTTTCATAAGCCAAAATACGGATATCATTTTTACTATCCAAAATTTTTCCCTTTCTTTTGCTTTATTGGTAGATCTAATATCATATTCAAACCATCCTGGTGTACGTCCTGATAATAATCTGGTCGAACAAAATTAGTAACAAAACCGAATCGGCAATACAATTCTTGAGCTATCTTATTATCTTTTCTAACTTCCAAACTCAATCGTACACAATGCCATTTTTGCGCTAAATTAATAATTAATCGTAATAAATATGTACCTAAGCCCTGCTTTTGCCAAACAGGAGAAACTGCTAAATAGGTAATGTGACCTTTTTCCCCATTTAAATGAATTCCAACTACCGCAATTAGATTTGTCACGTCATAGACAACTATATATAGCGCAGTTTTTTCTGTAATTCATTTTGAAAATACTCTTTACTCCATGGTAAATAACCATAAACCTTAATTTCAAGTTCTAGTATTGCAAAAATATCGTCTAGCCTTGCCCGCCTAGCTTGTAATCGATGATTATTTAACATAAAAATACTATCATCAAAATAAAGTTTTGTTTTTGGCGGTATTAGCCGCGAAAAATTGATTAAAGAATCAAACTTCTTCCACATAACTATTATCCGAGCCAAAAGCTTTTCCGGTTTTCTTTTGCCAATCTACTTCGGCTTGCGTTCGTCGCAAGTAGCGTGGTAAAAGTTGATCAGGCGAAACTGGCTCTTCATCCATAGCCAATTTGCCAATCAACCCTGCATGAATTTGATTTTGAATATTTGTTCCATAACTAAAAGGTACAGTCAATTTGTTAATTAATTCTTCTTGCTTTTCAAACCCCGAACCGAGAAAAATCACCTTCGGTATTTTTTGAGCTTTTAAATATTGGTTAACTTGATTCAATAAAGCCGTAATGTAATAATGTCCATCTGCCAAAATATTCACCATATGACCATTTTGATTTAAATAAGCACCAGCAAAATAATTATCATTGCGTGCGTCAATACCTGTAACAATTAGTGTATCACTATCAGTACAACTTGCTGCCAAAGCTTTTAGAGTAGAAACTCCTACAACTTCTTTATGCAAAATGCTCGCAAACATTTTCATAGTAGTCACACCGATGCGTAAACCAGTATATGATCCTGGACCAATAGCAACTGCAAAACGATCAATATCTTTGAGTTTAAGATGATTACTTACTAAAATTTCATTAATCAAGGGATCAAGATGCTCACTATGATTGCGCTCATCTTGCTCATCTTTTTCAGCAACAACCATTTGATTTTCATTAAGAGCCACACTAAGCTGACTAGTGGCCGTTGACACACTTAAAATTTTCATCTTTAATTATTTTCACCTTTACTTAACAATTACCTTTTTATTTTAACACGCGAAATTGCCCGCAATACAAAATACGTGACAACCATTTGAATCCAAGGTGAAATGATTTCAAGCGGAATTCGCTGAATAAGTGCAGTCTTAAAATCAATACCATATAAAAAATGAAGCCAAAGGGTATTCATTGCTATATTTACAATAATAGTAACTAATAAAGTTGCCACAATAATTCGCCAAATACTTACCTGACTTTTATAAAAGAACAGCCCATAGATAAAAGGACCTATCATCGCACTCAATGTGAAGCCAATAAAAAAGCCACCTTGGTTGCCAAATAATGCTGAAGAAATAATATCTGCAATTCCACCACCAGCAGCTCCCCATATTGGACCAAACAAGTATCCTAATAAAACACTGCCAATGAATCCCAAACCTATATGTGCTATATTTGTACCTATTGTAAAGCGCCCAAGGATTACTTTGATTGCCACAATAAATCCTAATAAAATTAAGTCACGCAACTCAACTTTGAATACTTCCTTCGTCGTCATTTGCAGCACTTTCTTTCTTTAATTAAACTCGGCCTATAACCGTGCCTAATTATATTATAATTTGCGCCAAATTAGTTCACAAACGGCTTTATCTTTGCGTTCCTCATCAGCGATTGCATGATATGACTTGAGATTATTCTCATCATTAATTAAACTTGCCAACACTTGTGGGTTTTGTCCGTAGCGTACTTCTTGGTTGAATTTAATATCGATTGTTTGAATCATATTCTGTTTTAAAAAATCCCGATCAAGCGAATCAATAAACCAATTAAAATAATGACTATTAGTCATATGATGATTTGTATCTAAATCATCATAACGAACACGGTAATTACGATGCTCCTGATACTTTTGTTGCACACGAATTCTTGGAAAACGCGGCATTTTTTTCAAAAGAGGAACGCCAATTTTATCCATTAGGTCACTATCAGTAGATACCAATCTACGTTTATGTAAATCAAATAAAACCCATTCACTTTTCATCTTAACGATTTCTTTCCCAGAAGCATTATTTATCGCAAAATCTCGATATTCTAAGAAACGGTTATAGCCAACTGGATTAGTAATAATCGTTATCTGTTCATTAGGGTGAGGCAAATCAATAATTTCGGCATGATATTGTGTCACCACCCAACCAAGACCTCGCTCATTTAATGCAATTGTATCGGCAGCATCACCATTTAATTGATGTTCTGACGTACTCATCATTAAGTCGATCATTGCCTGCAATTTCAAATTTTCATTTTCATCACATTCATAAAAATTAACTTGATGTTTTTCACTATACTTCATTTTACGACCTTATTTCTGATGATATTGTTCATATAATTCATTTTTAGAAATTTCGTTCTCTTGGGCAACTTCCTTAATCGCCGATTTTTTACTCATTCCTTGAGATACTAAGTCATTAACCTGCGCAATTAATTGCGGCCATGACAGTTGCACTGAAACCTCATCGTTAGGAGAGACTAAAACGACAAATTCTCCTCTCGGACTATTCTCGGTAAAATATTCTGTCAATTCAGCCAATGTACCACGAACAAATTCTTCGTGTATTTTGGTTAATTCTCTTGCTGCAACAATTTTTCGGTCTGAAGAAATTTCGACTGCCATATTAACAAGTGTTTTACATAAGCGGTGAGGAGCTTCATAAAATATTGATGTCGCATGAGCGGCCGCCATCTGCTTAAAGTAGGGCAACTGTTCACTAATTTTACGTGGCAAAAAGCCATAATAGGTAAACGGCTGTGCATCAAAACCAGAAGCAATCAAAGCAGTTGTAAAGGCCGAAGCGCCAGGAAGCGGAACAACTGGAATATTATTTTCAATGCATTTTTGAACTAAAACATAACCAGGATCTGAAATAACGGGCATCCCTGCATCACTAATTTCAGCAATTACTGCCCCTTCCTGCATCAGTTTAATCAATTCTGGAGCCCGAGCCTTTGAATTATATTTGTGAAAAGACAACATATGATTATGAATACCGATTTTTTCAAGTAAAATCCCACTTGTCCTCGTATCTTCAGCCGCAATGTAATCAGCCATTTGTAAAATTTTTTTGGCCCGAATTGTGATATCTTCCAAATTACCAATCGGCGTTGGAACCAAATAAAGCTTGCCCCGTTCTTGATCATAACTTTTTTGTTGCTGCATTTTATCAGTCCTTTAGTGTGTTTTCTTTTTCTCGCCAAAATTATCAAGAATGTCTAAACAAAACATGCAATCCGAGCTAGGATCTCGATGTGAACCATAATACATGTTACATATATGATAACCAGATGTATATATCTGTCTTAAAGATTCCAACCCGCTCTGGGTTTTAATTGAACCCGTATTAGCATTATTTAATTTATCCATTTTTTCTCGAAGAAGTTGATTTTCTACTTTTAATTCTGTATTTTCTTTAAGAGTATCCAAGATACTGTTTTCAAGGCTTTCAATTGTTTTAGTCATATTAACCATTGAATCATGCAGTTCTTGTAATTTTGAGTATGAATCCACCATCTAAACACCTACCTTTTTCATTGCAGAGCAAGATAATCCAGTAAGTTCCGAAAACCAACATTACTGTAGCGCATTTTATCAACCTCAAGTAAATACTTTAAAAATCTTGCTCCCACCTGCTGTTTATTATTAATTAAATCATTCTGAGCCATTTCCTTTAATAAAAATAGCAAATAATTTTGTTGCACATTAGTTTTAGCCATATCGGCTAACTGATGCGCGCTTATCATTGCTAAAGAATTATGTTCCAACAGTTCTTGATAAAAATATTTACATGCTTGATCTAATGCTTGGGTATTACCTAATTCAGAAATTTCGTCATGACTAAAGCCATTTTCCAGTAATCGTTCGTTTAAACCTAAATCATGTTCATCACTTGAAAAATTAACAATTTGGGTTCTTGAACGAATAGTTGGCAAAATTTGTGACGAGTTATTAGTAATTAAAATTGTAACGACCGGAGCAATTGGTTCTTCTAGTAAGTTAAGCAATGCATTAGACGCAGATAACGTAAGCTTTTCTGCTTCATTAATAAAAAAGAAGCGAGTGTCACTTTGAACCGGACTCTTTGCTAACTCATCCTTTAAATATCTAATTTGGTCAATTCCAAGACTTTGCTTATTTTCTGGAGTAACCAACAGAACATCTGGGTGATTACCTGAAATAATTTGTCGACAAGTTCGACAAGTTCCGTCTGGTTTATTTTTCCCAGTACAATTATAAAGACATGCCAACCAATATGAAGTATTTAGCGCCTGTTGTTCATTTATATCAAAAAACAAATAACTATGAGCTAATTTCTTTTGTTCAGTTGCTTTTTTTAAAAATATAGCCCGCTGTTCATCCTTATTTGTAATATCAACTTCCATCAGAATTTCTTAAACTCTTCTACCGGTATGACAAAGCATGTAGCCCCTCCTACCGTAATTTGAACAGGCTGCCGACTAACATCAAACCCGGTCATCATCATATTAGGGTTCATATACTCTTCGCGTGCCTTCGACTCTTCTTTAACGATACGTAAAACCTGCTTAACGTGCTGATCATCAATTCCAATCATAAAAGTTGTATTGCCCTCGCTTAAAAAGCTACCCGTTGTTGATAACTTAGTGGCAGGAACATTTGCTTTAACAAAAGCACGTTGTAATCTAGTGGCATCTTCTTTTTGTACAATTGCGATTATTAATTTCATTTGAATCAGTCCTTTAGCAATTTTTTTGGTAATGCGTTTACGATTATTTTTAGACAGATAGCAACAACTTCGTTGATTGACTGTTGTGCATCAACTACCTTAATACGATCGGGATTCTCCCGAACAACTTGTTGATAACCATGGTAAACTTTTTGGTGAAAAGCTAGTTTTTCTTGTTCTAAGCGATCTTCTTCACCAGCACGTTCTTTAGCAATTCGTGCTAATCCCACTTGAGGTGGAATATCCAAAAACAGCGTTAAATTCGGCTCTGTTCCATTCGTTGCAAAGTCATTAATTTGTTTGACTGCGCTTATTCCTAAGTCACGTCCAATTCCTTGGTAAGCTAAAGAACTATCAACGAAACGATCAGAAAAAATAACCTTACCAGCTTTTAACGCTGGAAAAATTGTCTCAGCCATATGTTGACTTCGTGCAGCTGCATAAAGCAGTGCCTCTGTCTGAGCACTCATCTTTTCATTAGCTGGATCCAAAATGAATCGTCTAATTTTTTCGGCAATTTCTGAACCACCTGGTTCACGCGTTACTAGATATTGTGTTTGCAAGCGAGGAGCAATTTGGGCCACAACTTGTTCCAAAACCGTACTCTTACCGGACCCATCAGGTCCCTCAAAACTAATAAAAAAACTTTTCATAAAACTCTCCATGTCTCTATTTTACAAGAGTTTGTTCTATATGAACACCCTAAAGAACTTTTAATTTTAGGAAAAATAAAAAGTCCTCTTATAAGAGAACTTTTACTCCGATATTGCATTGGTGAAACCACTAAATCTTGTGTGTCGATGTCGGGCTTCATTATATAAAAATGCGTACTTAGCTAGCAAAATTTTATTAGCAACAATATTATTTTCCGACATATCTAAGGTAGTGGGGTCTAGATTTTTTTGAATCACAATCTCTTCTTGCAATTTTTCGATAGATGCAACTAGTCTATCATCCCCCATTTTCTTTACTTTATTTTGTTTCATTCGATTGATGTTCTCCCTTGTACTGCCCGTTTCAGCGTAATTGAATTTGCATATTCAATATCACTACCAACTGCTAATCCAGCAGCCAAACGTGTCACCTTAATTCCTGCTGGTCTAATTAGCTTACTAATATACATCGCGGTTGATTCACCTTCAGGGGTTGAGTTTAATGCCAAAATAACTTCGTTAATGCTATCCTGCTTTTGTAAACGAACTATAAGTGATTTAATATTAACTTCTTCGGGTCCGATTCCATCCATTGGCGACAAGACGCCATGCAAAACATGATACAGACCATTATATTCGCCCATATCTTCAAAAGCCATGACATCTTTAGGTTGTTCAACAACCATGATTGTTGACTGATCACGTTCAGGATTACTACAAATTGCGCAGGGATCTTTTTCAGTTATATTACCGCAAATCGAGCAACGATGTAACTTTTCCTTAACTTCATTTAAAGCTACACTAAAACTATGGATATCATTATCAGGCATATCTAGAGTATAAAACGCTAGCCTTGTTGCCGTTTTTTCTCCAATACCTGGTAATTTCAAATATGCATCAATTAAATGTGCAATCGGCGCTGGATATTGCAATTAAATCATACCCTTCGTATATTTTCCTATGCTTGCTTGTGTTGCATGATCAATTTCTGTTAACCCTTTGTTAACCGCATCAATAATAAGATCTTGCAACATGTCTGGATCATCAGGATCAATAGCATCTTTATTAATAGAAATTTTCTTCAATTTGCGAT
Source organism: Lactobacillus sp. ESL0246 (assembly GCF_003692965.1). Taxonomy (GTDB): domain Bacteria; phylum Bacillota; class Bacilli; order Lactobacillales; family Lactobacillaceae; genus Lactobacillus. The sequence continues at coordinate 28,007 of NZ_REHC01000010.1, forward strand.
CACCACTAAAAGTAGCAACAACTAAATCATCAGCAGATTTACCTAAAAATTCTTGAGCAGTGATATTTTGTTGTTCCTGGGCCATTTGTTCTTGTAACTTCTTCGCCTGTTTCATCATTTGTTGCATATTCATGCCACCCATTGAACCAAAATTAGGTCTTTTACTCATAATTATCTCCTTTAATCTTTTACCTTAACTGCATCGCCAAATATTTCTTTGGCCTTTTCCACAATTTCTTTTTCAACTTTTACTTCTTCTTGTTGATTCTCATTATTTACCTGCTTCTTGCGCTTTAGCAGTTCAGTTCCATGTGCTTGTAAAAAGTCCTTCCGAACCGTAAACCAATCTTCATCCGGAACAAGAACAATTTGATATTCATGTTTAGCAAATTTAGCAATCTGTTCAGTCAGAATAGTCAGCAAATCATCATCAGAACTTGCTTTTTCAAACCAGAGGGTATACTTGCATTTCATCACAACTTGACTTGAACTGGCTGCAACTGGCTCCAAAACATCTAACAGAGCTCGTTGCGAGACTTGTAGAACGGATTGCAAATCAGGCCAAATATCTTTAATTGCTTGCAAGTCATGTTTAGTTGCATTTTCTAAGACTTGATAGACCTGTTCACGATTTTTCTGGTTATGCTGCTTATTTTTAATCAGCTTTTTCGACGGTTTTTGTTCTTTAACAGGCGCACTTACCTTTTTTGAAATACGATTATCACCATCATCAATATGAAAAATCTGACTACTATTATTGTGATGTTGACTAATTCTCGCTACTTGTTCTGTTAACGATACAACCTGTTTTTTTAAGGCCGAAACTTCAGATTGTAAATTATTATTCTTGTTACTTACCATTTCTGTTCTAGGTGGAGAAACTATGGTCGCAGAAATATTGGTACTTTCAACCAGAAAAACTTCAAGCGGAATCTGCTGCTGATTAGTATAACGCAAATTGTTCAATGCTGTATTAGCAGAGGATATTAATTTAAAATAATTTTCTAATGGAATATCTTTAATTTTTTTCGTAAAGTCTGCTGTTAAAAAATTTCCTTGACTATTTCCATTAGTTTTAACAACCATCAAAGCATTCGTAGCAAGATCAATTAATTCATTCAAAATATTTTTAGAACTTGCTCCTTTTTGCAGTTCAGATTGTGCCAGTTCCAATGCCTTGTCAACATTCTTTTGTAAGATTGATAAAAAGAGTTTTTCAACATCCTCCTTAGCCGCGAATCCAGTAATTTCAAGGGCAGCCTCATATTCAACCGTTTCTTTTTCATAACTAAGTAGTTGATCTAAAATGCTTAAAGCATCCCTCATTCCACCGTCAGCAACTTGAGCAATAACAGTCAAAGCCCTGTCATCATATTTAATTTTTTCTTGATCAAGAATGTACTTCATTCTCTTTTCAAGGTCTTTTTGTGAAATTCGCTTAAAATTGTAGCGCTGTGTTCTGGAAATAATCGTTGCAGGAACTTTTTGCAATTCTGTTGTTGCCAAAATAAAAACGACATGTTCTGGTGGCTCTTCCAATGTCTTTAATAGCGCATTAAATGCACCCATTGACAACATATGAACCTCATCAATAATATACACCTTATATTTTCCTTGCGTAGGTGCATACTTAACCTTATCTCTAATCTCACGAATCTCATCAACACCATTATTAGAAGCAGCATCTATTTCTATAATATCGGCCATTGCTCCTTTATCGGCTGCAAGACAGTTAACACAACTATTACATGGCTCACCGTCCTTAAGATTAGTACAATTTAATGCCTTGGCAAAAATTTTGGCGCACGAAGTCTTTCCAGTACCGCGTGGACCAGCAAACAAAAATGCATGTGAAATTGTGCTGCGCTTTATTGCATGTTTTAAAGTATTCGTAATATCTTCTTGACCAACGACACTATCAAAAGTGCGGGGTCGCCATTTGCGGTATAATGCCTGATAAGCCATTGATATTCTTTCCTAGTAAAAAACTCTTAACTCTTTGAAAGAGTTAAGAGTTTGTAAATGTCTAATAAAAGGCACATGTTCAAGCAACCTTAGTGCTGCTACCTTCCGGTCCTGACACGCTTCAGAGGTCGAACATTGCCCACAAAGTATGATACCGTATTTTTGTTAAATTTTCCACTATTTTGCTAAAATTTTGCTTTTTTCATTATCTTTAGCATGCTTTTGCCTAATTCTAATTTCTTTAAAAAAGTCTTTCATCATCTGACTTGCTTCTTTTCGATACAATCCACGGATTACATTAGGATGGTGATTAAATTTAGCAATATCAAATAAGTTAACTACACTACCTGCGGCCCCAGCCTTGGGATCTAATGCACCGTAAAAAACATTTTTTAGACGTGAATTAATAATTGCGCCTGCACACATCGGACAAGGCTCAAGCGTTACAAATAAGCTACAATCAATTAGACGCCATGTATTTATTACAGTACAAGCATTTCTAATAGCAATCATTTCGGCATGCTGCGTTGCATCTTGCTCTACTTCACGCCGATTATAACCCTTTCCAATAACTTGACCGTCTGGACTAATTACGATTGCACCAATCGGTACCTCACCCAATTCCTGTGCTTTTTTTGCTTGCACAAACGCCAACTGCATGTATTTTTCCTTATCAGCTTTCGTAAATTCCATTAGTGATTCACCGCCTGTAACACATAGTAACCTTTATCGCGCTTCAAAATCGTGCAATTACCAAATGTAGTTTGAAGCAAGTGACGAGCACTTGGTTCACCTTGTTTTTTTTGGATTACCACTAAAATAATACCATTTTCAACCAAATGCTCTTTAGCTCCCGTTAAAATATCAGATACAACATTCTTACCAGCGCGAATTGGTGGATTAGTCAGTATAAGACCAAACTTCTTTGTTGGTTCAACTTGATTATAAACATCAGAAGAATAAATCTTCACATTACTAATTCCATTTAAAGCAGCATTTTTTTGTGCCAATTTCAATCCACGCTCATTAATATCGACCATTTCAACAATTTGTTCTGGCCATAACTTTGCTGCAAATAATCCCAATGGTCCATAACCAGTTCCAACATCTAAAATGTTAGCGATAGGAAATGCTATTTCTACCATTTCCTTAATTAAAACGCCAGACCCATAGTCTACTCGTTTTTTTGAAAAAACTCCTGCATCCGTGGTAAATTTCAAGTCAATTCCGTCTACATGATAATCAATCAAGCGTTCATCATGGTCAGCCATTGGATTTGCCGCATAATACATTTGATTTTTTTGATCAGTCATAATTTACTCGATTCTAAAATAGTCTATATCTAAATAATTTTAGCGGACACAGCAATATTTGCAAACTTTATTTGCTTAAATATTAATTGTCAACAAAAAACGCGCACTTGCAAATTGCAAACACGCGTTTTTTTATTAACTTGTCCAGTTGGACTGTAACTATTTTAAAGTTACAGAAGCGCCAACTTCTTCAAGTTTAGCCTTAATGTCGTTAGCTTCGTCCTCTGAAACGCCTTCCTTAACGTTCTTAGGAGCGCCATCAACAAGATCCTTTGAGTCCTTAAGGCCAAGTCCAGTAATGTCACGGACAACCTTAATAACCTTAACCTTTTCTTGGCCAGCGGCAGTCAATTCTACATCGTAGCTTGACTTAGCTTCAGCTTCACCACCAGCAGCAGCTGCAGCAACTGGAGCAGCTGCTGAAACGCCAAATTCATCTTCAATAGCCTTTACAAGGTCATTTAATTCAAGAATTGAAGCATTTTTCAAGTCTTCAATAATCTTTTCAGTATCTAAAGCCATACTTATGTATCCTCCGAAATTTAGTATTAGTTAAAAATCAATTTAATTATTCTGCAGATTCATCTTTTGAATCAGCAACAGCCTTAACGGCGTAAGCAACGTTACGAACAGGTGCTTGTAATACAGAAACAAGCATTGACAATAAACCTTCACGACCAGGGATAGCAGCAAGTTCCTTGATTTCTTCTTTAGAAGTCAATTTACCTTCAAGCACACCACCCTTAATGTCGATAACGTCAAAATCCTTTTCGTACTTAGAAACAATACGAGCTGGTTCAGTAATGTCATCTGCATTATCAGTATAAATAACAGCAGTTGGGCCAACAAAAGTATCATCAAGACCTTCAATGCCAGCCTTAGCAGCCGCACGTCTTAAGTAAGTGTTTTTAATGACTTTCATCTTAACATCGTTATCACGAAGTTCTTGACGCATGTTAGTAACTTCTTCAACAGTTAAGCCAAGATAATTAATTACCAAGATCGCCTTTGCAGCCTTAAGTTCTTCAGCAAACGCTTCAACAAACTTTTCTTTTTCAGCAATAGCAGCTTTACTCAATCAAATTCACCTCCATCAAATTTATTAATAAATTCCATAAGGCCAAAAAGCTCCATGCCAAGCAAGACATGGAGCTTTCTCATCTTCATTATCTTCTGGCCTCGGCGGGAAATTAAGGTATTGAACCACCCGAGTCTTAGGTAGAATTTACTTTGTTAAGTATAGCAGGAACGACTATCTAATGCAAGTTATTTCGAATTTACCTCAAGCAATTCGTATAATTCACCAGACACTTTATAAATTACCCAGTTTGCTATGTTCACAATATGGTCACTAATTCTTTCAAGTAATCTGATAATAACAAAGTAACTAGCAGATGCAACCGCTACGTTCTGGTCTTGTTCAACACCATCAATAATCATTTTTCTAGCTTTTTTATAATCATCATAAATTTCTTCATGACCCTCAACCATTTCACGTGCAGTCTTTTCATCTTCTTGAACATATGCAGTTAAAACTTGAATTAACATAGTTCGCACTTGATGAGTCATACCTGAAATGACTTTTTCTACTTCTTCAATTCGTGGGTTTCCCTTTACCCGAACAGTTTCAACAGCAATACTATTGGCGTTTTCACCAATTCTTTCCAAATCAGTGGTCGCCTTCAAAATGCTAATTACTACTCTAAAATCCGTCGCAACGGGCTGTTGTAGCGCAATTAAATCTAGGGCCTTTTTTTCGATTTTAACTGCTTCCTTGGCAACTTCTTTATCTTCTTCAATCATTTCTTGTGCCATTTTTTTATCATGGGCAACAAATGATCTTGTTCCCTTGTCAATTAAATCATTGACAAGGACGCCCATTTCCATAAATCTGGCGTTTAATTTTTTTAATTCATCTAAAAATATTTCATGCATAATTGTTTACTCCAGTTTAACCAAATCGACCGTTAAGATAATTACTAGTAATTTCTTTGTGCGGTGCTAAAAACATCTCCTGTGTCGAACCAGATTCTATTAATTCACCATTCATTAAAAAAGCAACTTGATCTGAAATTCGACTTGCCTGCTGCAAGTTATGCGTCACCATAATAAAAGTGTACTTTTGTTTTAATCCCATTAATGTTTCTTCAATTTCAGCACTAGATATAGGATCAAGTGCTGAAGTGGGCTCATCCAATAAAACCACTTCTGGTCTAACAGCCAGTGCGCGTGCAATACAAATGCGTTGTTGCTGTCCGCCAGAAAATGCTAGAGCATTTCTTTGTAAACTATCCTTAGTTTCCGTCCAGATTGCAGCTTGCTTTAAGCTCTCTTCAACTCGCTCTTCAATTAACTGCTTATCTTTCACTCCCGCTACACGCAGCCCATATGCTACATTATCAAAAACGGAAAAAGGAAATGGTGTTGGCTGCTGAAAAACCATTCCAACTTTTTTTCGTAATGCAACTAGGTCAAGATGCGAGTGATAAATATCCTTACCTTCTAACAAGATTTTGCCGCTAATCTTAATATCATCGATATCATCATTCATCCGGTTCAAACAACGTAAAAATGTTGATTTGCCACAGCCCGATGGTCCAATCAATGCGGTCAACTTCTGAGCAGGAAAAGCCAGGGTAATACCATGCAAAGCCTCAAAATTGCCATAATTCAGTTTAACGTTTTGCGCTTCCATCACATTAGTCATACTTGCACCCCTTTAGCCAAAACTACCTTGAATATATTTTTCTGTAACTTCTCCCTGCGGATTAGTGAAAATGTTAGTAGTTGTGTCATATTCTAACGCATGTCCCAGATGGAAAAAAGCGGTGTATTCACTAATTCTAGACGCTTGCTGCATATTATGTGTTACCATTACCATCGTATATTTTTTGCGTAACTGCTTCAGCGTATCTTCAAGTTTAGCAGTTGAAACCGGATCAAGTGCGCTAGCCGGCTCATCCAATAACAATATTTCAGGTTTTAATGCAATTGCTCGGGCAATACAAAGTCTTTGCTGTTGGCCACCTGAAAGAGCGAGCGCACTTTGATCAAGTTTATCTTTAACTTCATCCCATAAAGCAGCTGCCCTTAAACTTTCTTCTACAATTTGATTTAACTTAACTTTATCTTGTTGACCATTTGCTTTTAACGCATAAATAATATTTTCTTTGATTGACTTAGGGAACGGATTAGGCTTTTGAAATACCATTCCAATTGTTTTACGTAATTCGTAAACGTTAATCTTTTTTTGGTTAACATCCAAATTATGAAACATAATTTTCCCATCCACACGTGCTACCTGATCATTCATTCGATTTAACGAACGCAAAAATGTTGATTTACCTGAACCAGAAGCACCAATTAGAGCCGTAATTGTATTTTTCTTAAACCCCAAACTAACATCAAATAATTTCTGAATTGTACCGCCATAAAAAACACTTAAGTTTTGTGTAGAAATTGCACAATCACCTTCAGCAAATGATTTGATATATCTTGGTTGATCTTGCCAATTGTCCATAAAACTTCCTCATTTTAACTTAGCAGCTGTTAACCGCTTATATAACCAATTGCCTAAAGCTCGCGCCCCAAAATTGAAAATAATAACTACAATTACTAATAAAGCCGAGGTTGCAGCTGACACAATATTGACATCAGGAATAATTCCTTCAGTATTTACTTTCCAAATATGTACAGCCAGGGTCTCAGCAGGTCTCATTACATTTAAAAAGCTCGTTGGACTAAACATATTCCAATTAGTGTAGTCAACCGTTGAACCACTTTGACCAGCAGTATAAATTAAGGCTGCAGCTTCTCCAAATACCCGACCAGCACTAAGAATAACGCCTGTAATAATTCCTGGTAATGCAGCTGGAATAACTATTCCACGAATAGTTTTCCAATTAGATAAGCCAAGAGCCCAACCAGCTTCACGCTGAGTTTGGGGAACCCCTTTAATCGCTTCTTCAATATTACTAGTTAATATCGGTAAGTTAAAAAAGGTTAGTGCTAAAGCACCGGAAATAATTGAAAAACCTAATCCAAACTGGACCACAAAAACTAAATATCCAAATAAACCTACTACAATTGAGGGTAATGAACTTAAAATTTCAATTGTTGTTCTAATTATCTGTGTTAACCAGTTGTCTGGAGCATATTCAGCTAAATAAATTGCGGCTCCAAGGGCAATTGGCAATGAAATAAGCAAGGTCAATATTAAGAGATACAGTGAATTGAATAATTGATCTCTAATCCCTCCACCTGCTTCAAAAGAAGACGAAGCTGAAGTTAAGAAATGCCATGATAAGTGTGTCACACCTGATAGTAGGATATTGCCAATAATACCGATTAATAGGAGAATTACTATCCCGACTAAACAATAAATTACGCCTGTAGCAATTCGATTATTTCTTTTTGAATTCATATGCTACTAACTCTTCTTTCCAATTAAGTGAACCAAGAAATTGAAAAACAGTGACATTAATAATAGGAGTAATGCCAAAGACCATAAAGCATTATTTGGTAAGGTTCCCATGACCGTATTACCCATTTGACTAGTTAATTGACTAGTCAGAGTTGCAGCTGGACTAACCAAATTAGAAGGCATTAGCACCGCATTGCCGATAGCCATTTGTACAGCCAGAGCTTCGCCAAAAGCACGTGCCATTCCAAAAATAATTGCGGTCATTATTCTTGCTCTTGCGGCTCGTAAAACGACATGGAAAATTGTTTGCCACTTAGTAGCACCAAGTGCAGCTGAAGATTTTCGCAATTCCTTAGGAACAGCCTTAAAAGCATCGACTGTCAAAGAAGTAATTGTTGGCAAAACCATCACAAATAATACTAAGGTTGCTGTTAAAATTCCGAATCCGGTCCCACCAAAAATCGTTCGTATAGCCGGAACGACAACTGTTAAGCCTAAAAAGCCATAGACAACAGAAGGAATTCCTACTAAGAGTTCAATAACTGATTGTAACAATCCCGCCCTTTTACTAGACTCATATTCTGTCATAAATAAAGCAACAGCAATTGAAAATGGAGTCGCAATTAATGCAGCCAGTAGTGTTACTGCAAATGAAGTAACAATCATTGCAGCTGCACCAACATGATTATTTCCAGCACTTGGATTCCAGTCAGAAGAAAATAAAAAGTGAAAAATATTCACTTTATTATCAAAAAAAGTAGCAAGTCCATGAATCCCTACAAAACCAATGATTGCCACAATTAAAATACCAATTAGAGCAATTGCCAAAAATGTTAAACCTTTGCCCCATCGTTCTTGCTTTGTTTCCTTAGATGGTTTTGTTAAACGTGCTATATCTATATTTTTAGGATCTATCCCCTTAAATTTGACATGTGGTACTTTCTGCTGTGCAATTGCCTTTTCAACAACCTTTTGCAAATCTTGTTCTTTTTTTGCCATGCTAATTACCTATTTTCATAACTCTATTTTGACTATCACGCGTAACTTCCATCTCGTGTACACTGAGATAACCAATTTTTGGCACTAAATCTTGCTGAACTTTTTTACTCAAAATATACTTAATAAAAGCAGCAGTTGCCTTATTAGGCTTTCCTTTAGTATACATGTGCTCATAAGACCATAATGGCCACTTGTTAGTACGAATATTCTCATTAATCGGTTTTACATGATCAAGATTAATCTTTTGAATGTTAGAATCATTTGCATATGGAAAAGAAATGTACGAAATCGTCCCAGGAGTTGAATTAACTATTTTCTTTACACTACCGTTAGAATCCTGTTCCTGTGAATTTACGGCTTCTTGACCTTTTAAGATAAGATCCTCAAAGGTTGTCCTTGTTCCACTACCACGAGAACGATTAATAACAATTATTGGCAGGTCTTTTCCCCCAACTTGACGCCAATTTTTAATCTTTCCTGTAAAAATAGCGGCAAGTTGTTTGCGTGACAAACTTTTTATTCCAACGCCTTTATTAACGATTGGAACAATACCAACCACCGCAACAGGAAAGTCTACCAACTTCTTACCATCAATTCCCTTTTGAGTATCTGCAAAAACATCAGAAGTTCCTACTTCCACTGCCCCTGCTTGAACTTGACTAAGACCAGTACCAGAACCTCCACCTTGAACAACAATATTACTATCAAGATGGGATAAATGATAATCATTTCCAGCCTGTTCAACTAAGGGTTGCAAGGCACTTGAGCCGACAATCGTAATTTTTTTATTATTTTTGCTACAACCAACTAAAAAAATCAATATAATCAAAAATACAACCAGCACTTTGCTTAAATTACTTTTTCGCATTATACATTTCCCTCAATTAAATTCATTATTAGTTTATCAAAACATTGATAATTGACCAATCATATTCCCTTGAAAAATGGTTTAAAAAAAGCAACTTGCGTTTACAGCAAAGTTGCTTTTTGTCTTATTTGATTTTAGTCTAGGTTTAATGGATCAAGCTTAATTCCAGGTCCAAAGGTTGCAGCTACAGCTACACTCTTAATATATTGACCTTTAGCAGCCGAAGGACGCGCACGTAAAATAACATCACGTAAAGCATCAAAGTTTTCAACTAATTGCTCATCAGTAAATGAAACTTTACCAATAGCAGCATGAATTGCAGCTTGACGGTCTACACGGTATTCAACTTGACCAGCCTTTACATTTTTAACGGCTTTTTCAATATCCATTGTAACAGTTCCAGTCTTAGGGTTTGGCATTAAGCCTTTAGGTCCCAATACTCGACCCAAACGTCCTACTTTAGCCATCATTGTTGGTGTAGCAACAACAACATCAAAGTCTAAGTAACCATTTTGAACTTTTTCAACTAAGTCGTCTGAACCAACTTCATCAGCACCGGCAGCTTTAGCTGCTTCAGCTTGAGCACCTTCTGCAAAAACTATAACTTTTTGAGTCTTACCTGTACCATTTGGCAAAACAATTGAACCACGAATTTGTTGGTCTGCTTGCTTAGGGTCAACACTTAAGTTGTATGAAACTTCAACTGAAGCATCGAAGCCTGCATACGAGGTTTCCTTAACTAGCTTAATTGCTTCGGCAACCGAATACATTTTCTTTGAATCTACTTTTTTAGCAGCTTCTAAATATTTTTTACCATGCTTTGGCATGTGATTTCCTCCTTAATATGTGGTCAAACAAGCGTTAAGCTCTCCCACCTAAAATGTTATAAATAACAGGATTAGTCTTCGACTTCGATGCCCATACTTCTAGCAGTACCCTCGATCATCCGCATAGCAGCTTCGACATCAGCAGCATTAAGGTCTTGCATCTTTGTTTCAGCAATTTCCTTAACTTGAGCCTTGGTAACCTTACCAACTTTCTTGGTGTTAGGTTCGCCAGATGCTTTGTCAATCTTAGCAGCTTGCTTCAATAGCACTGGAGCTGGTGGAGTCTTAGTTACGAATTCAAATGAACGATCTTCGTAAACAGTGATGACTACAGGAATAATCATGCCTTTTTGGTCAGCTGTTCTAGCATTGAAGTCCTTGGTAAAGCCAACAATGTTAATCCCGGCTTGACCTAAAGCTGGACCAACTGGAGGTGCAGGTGTTGCAGCACCAGCTGGTATTTGTAATTTGACAACGTTAATAACTTTCTTTGCCACGGTCAAAACCTCCTTGATTCCGTGTGTGGTTAAAATGGAAAAGCAACTTGCTCTTCCTCCCACAATAATAAAACTACGTTAATAGCGTACCATCGTTTGAACAAATTTGCAATATTTGAAAATTTAATTAATTTTCTTTACTTGATCATAGTCAAGCTCGGTTGTTGTTGCTCGACCAAACATTTCGACTGAAACAAATAATTTGTATTTATCAGGTTGAATTTCTGTGATCTTACCTTCAACACCGTTAAATGCACCATCAATGATTGTGACTGTTTCGCCAATTTCATAATCAATTTGTGGACGCTTAACCGGCTCACCTTGTTGACGCAATAACCGATTAACCTCCTCATCAAGAAGAGGTGAAGGCTTGGATCCACCACCATGGGAGCCAACAAATCCGGTAACATTAGGTGTATTTCTAACTACAAACCAGCTTTCGTCTGTCATTACCATTTCAACTAGCACATAACCAGGGAATATTTTTTCTTCAATCTCTTTTTTCTTATCGTTGACTTTTTCAATTTTTTCTTGTTCAGGAACCATCACGCGGAAAATATAATCCTGCATTCCCATACTTTGTGCACGTGATAGCAAGTCCGACTTGACTTTATCTTCATATCCTGAATATGTATGAAGTACATACCATTGCTTTTTTATTGTTTCAACCATTACTACAGATTCTCCTTTTTAAGGCAAACAAAAAACCTCTAGGTCAGAGGTTATAAATGATTACATATTTTAACACAAATAAATTTATTTTGCTATCACATAACAATTTGAGTTAGACTGCTAAATGCCCAGTCAAGTAGTCCCAAATATAATGCAAACAAAATCGAGGAGCCGATAACAATTCCCGTGTCATGACGGTTCTGCTTAGCACTTGGCCAAGTTACTAATCGCATTTCTTCAACAACGCTCTTAAAAAATTTAATCATTATCCTCTTACCTCGTTTCTTTATGTAAAGTCATCTTACCACAATACTTGCAAAATTTATTCAACTCAAGCCGCTGAGTGCGATTCTTACTTGCGGTGATCGAGTAGTTACGTGAGCCACAAATGCTACAGGCTAAGGATGATTTTTTCACTGCCATAATCTCACTTCCAAACTATTGTATTTTAGCAAAAAAAATCTCTATAAGCAATTAATTACAGTTTGCCACTTTAATTAGTAAAATGGTCTCAATAAAAATAGCCACTCTATCGCGGGCGGCCATTGGTGATCAACATATAGCGTGACCACTGAGCGTAGAATATCTTATTAGTCGGACTTACTTCTTAAGATTTTCATTTACGAAGGATTCGATTTTGACGTCAGCATCATCAAGAAACGGAAGCATATCTTCTTCTGTCTTGATAGTATCTCTCCCATTTTTTTCCATAAAATAGTCCCAAAGTGCATCTCTAACAGGAATATCAGAGTCACTCCAGTCAAATACTTCTTTCATGTGACGATCTAGCAATGCTGTCTTTATAACTTCTTCTGCCATCTTAATTACCTCCTAAATATTATTCTACAATTATTTATTATACCCCTTTTTAGTGCCGACTACTAAAATAACTAATCTAAAAGTACATGGCGCATTTTTCGTGACACGCGTGAGCGTGCACGCAAAATTGTAACCCGTTCCACTTTAAGCTTTTGCAGGGCATCTTCTATATCAATAATCCCTAACTCAATTAGTAGAGCACTAATTTCTAAATCAGATAAGCTGGCAATTAAACTAGCTAATAATTCACTTAATGGAATTTCACTTGGACTTATAACTGATTTTGCTATCGGTTCTAATCCCTTTTCTTTTGCCGCGTCTAATGAAACTGATTGATTCATTGCCTTTCTTCTGTAAGCAGAATCATATCTGACCAATGTTTTAGCATGATTAGTGAGCCTAGTTTTATAATAACTGCCAAATCTTCCTTTACTTTGATCAAAATTCATAGCCGAGGCATGACAAATAATTAATGCGTCCTGATTCCAATCTTGGTCATCATAATATCGAACGTAATATTTTTGCTTCACACTATATACTAACGGATAATATAGTTGATAAAGTTTTACAAGTGCATCGTCTTTTCCTTCCTTAATCTGTGAAATTAACTTCGTTTCATCTACGTTTACATCAAATGATTTTTTTCTAACCATTCTTCTTATCCTCAAACTTTCTTAGTATTTGAGGTGAAGAATACGCAACTTTTTCTTACTAAAATATCGAACAAACGTTTATATACTACAATTTATTTTTGGTGCAACAAAACATTAAAACACATTATTTTCAACGTTAATATAATTGCCAAAATAATCTTAATCAACAAAAAAATACCCTGAAACTAAATAATTAAACTATTAATTACTTAGTTTCAGGGTATTTTTATTCTTTAGTTTAACGGATTACGACTATTGAGCATCTGATAAAGCATTATACCCGTTGCCACGCTTGCATTGAGCGATTGAACGTGTCCAACCATTGGCAAAGTTAACATTTGGTCCATTTGTTCTTTAAGTAACCGTGAAATACCTTTGCCTTCGTTACCAATTACCAACACGGCCTTACCTTTACTGTTCCAGCGACGATAATCAATACCATTCATATCTGTTCCAAATAACCAATAACCTTTATTTTTTAAAATTTTACTAGTTTGAACCAGATTATTAACACGGGCAACTGGGACATGGTCAATTGCACCGGTAGAAGTTTTAGCAACAACCGATGTCAGCCCCGTTGCATGACGTTTAGGAATTATTATTCCGTCTACTCCAGTTGCATCAGCTGTTCGCAGAATTGAACCCAAATTGTGCGGATCTTCAATTGAATCCAACATTAACAAAAAAGGATCTTCTTTTGCTTGATCTAACTGGTCTAACAACCGAGCTAAATCTGCATATTCGAAACTTGCAATCGTTAAAACTAGACCCTGATGATTTTCGCCCGCTACCAATCGATCCAGCTTATTTTTAGGTACGGTCTGAACAATCACACCTTTATTTCTTGCTAATTCAAAAACTTCGTTGGCAAAATTTTCTTGTACGCCTTGTTGAAGAAAAACTTTATTAATCCGTTCAGCATCCTGTGTTTTTAAAAAATCTAGTCCAGCATGCTTACCGAAAATAAAATCACTATTAATTGAACTCATATTCATCTATCCCACCATTTTCTACTGCTTTTATGCACCATGAGGTTAGTTCAAAAATACGGTCTTTTTCTCCTAACAATTCCAAATAGCCCCATACTGCTTCAAAACCTGTTGACAATTGATAAGTTGACAAGCTTGTATTCTTCGCTTTAGTGTGTGTCTTAGCGTTACGACCACGATGAAAGATTGTTACTTCATCAGCAGTTAAAAGGTTATCAGCTTGCAATTTTGTAATCAAAGCTGCCTGTGCCTTAGCCGAAACATAGTACGTAGCTTGACGCTGTAAAACCTGCGGTTTAACAATCTGACATTTAATTAAATGTTCACGAATAGCAATTTCGTATACTGCATCCCCTAAATAAGCTAAAGTTTGTCCATTTAACGTATCAGGATTGATTTTTCTTTCTGTCATTTTTCTTTTAATCACGTATCCACCTTGTCCCTTGAGGGGTATCTTCTAACATAACACCCATTTTCTTTAATTGTGCACGGATAGCATCACTTTTTGCCCAATCTTTACTTGCTCGTGCCTTTTCTCGCTCTTGAATTAAATTACTGATTTCGTCATCCGATTTTCTTCTAACCGAAGTAGTCAATTTTTGAGCGTCAATTCCGAAAATTCCTAACCATGTAATCAACAATTGTTGAGCCCTATTAAGTGCATCCTTATCAGCAAAAGCAGATGCAACATTAGCGTTGATTTCTGGTAGTAAATCATAAATAGCTGCAAGGGCATTTTGGACATTTAGATCATCGTCCATTGCCTCAGTAAATTGATCCTCAGTCTGAGCTATTTTAGCCACTAATATTGATGAAGCCATACTGTTAGTCTGGTCATTAAGACGATAAGCAATGTTAATTAGTGTGTTTTTAAACCGGTTTAAAATATTTTTCGCCTGAGCTAAATTGTTATCAGAATAATTAATTGGCCGGCGATAATGTACACTAGCCATAAAAAAGCGTAAAACTTGCGGATTAGTCGTCTTTAACAAATCATGCACAGTCACAAAATTATGCAAAGATTTAGACATTTTTTCTTGATCAGCCCCAACTGTGACAAAACCGTTATGCATCCAATAGTGTACAAACTTCTTACCCGTGGCTGCTTCGCTCTGAGCAATCTCATTTTCATGGTGTGGAAACTCTAAGTCCTGTCCTCCACCATGAATATCAATTGTTTCACCTAAATACTTAGTTGACATTACTGAGCACTCAATATGCCACCCTGGACGTCCTTTGCCCCAAGGAGATTCCCACGCAATTTCATCTGGTAGTTTTTGCTTTTTCCATAAAGCAAAATCAATTGGATCTTCCTTACGTTGTTGTTCTTCTTGATTCACATGTTCAGAAGCACCAGCTTCAAGTTCAGCAATATTTTGATTGCTCAGTTCTCCGTAATGCTTAAATTTGCGTGTTCGATAATAAACATCTCCACTAGATTCATAAGCATAACCTCGTTTAATTAATTTCTTAATAAAGTCAATAATTGCTGGGATTTCATTTGTTGCTAGTGGATTCATGGTCGCTTTTTCAACGTTTAATGCTTGAATATCTTCACAATAAGCTTGAATATAGCGTTCAGCTAGTTCAGGAACTGTAATCTCTTCCGCTCGTGCCTCATCAATCATCTTGTCATCGACATCAGTAAAATTAGAGACATAGTTAACTTGGTAACCCTTATATTCAAAATAGCGCCTAATTGTATCAAAAGCGATCACACTGCGTGCGTTACCAATATGAATATAATTATATACAGTCGGGCCACAAACATACATCGTAATTTGTCCAGGCGTAATCGGTCGAAATTCTTCTTTAGTCTTAGTTAAAGTATTATAAATTTTCACAGCGGCTAACTTGCCTTTCTTTAAACTTTTCTTTTTATTTTAACAGAAAGAATACATTCAACACCAATTTTCAAAACAAAATAGCGTATCACGCTTTAAGAACGTTATACGCTATTTCGATAAGCAATTATAAGCCGTTTTCACTCATTTGTTTTAAAGTTAAGTCTAAGTGTTGCAATACTCGTTCTTTACCCAAAAGCTCCATAGCTTCTCCAATTCCAGGACCAACCATTGATCTAGTTGTCGCTATTCTAATTGGCATAAAGAGTCGCCTACCCTTAATTCCTGTTTCGTTACGTGTTGCTTGAACTGCCTTCATTATTTGTGTAGCAGTAAAGCGAGGAATCAATTCAAGCTGCTTCTTAAATTCTTCAATTACTGGTCGTGCCTCATCCTTACGAATTTCAGCAATTTCTTCGTCATCCAAATTTTTTGGTGCAGCAAAGAATATTTTAGCTAAATCAACAATTTGTTTAGTGTAAGACATTTGTACAGAATAAATATTTACTAATTGTCGAACCCACTCTAGCTTTTCTGGTGATGGGGTTTCTTCAACTAATCCAGCCTCTTGTAAGTTGTTTAAAGCTAAATCAAGTAAGGTATCACGATTTGCCTGTTTAATGTACTGATTATTAATCCATTCCAGCTTTTTCTGGTCAAAAGCAGCCGGAGATTTAGATAAACGCTCAGGATCAAACTGCTTGATCAGTTCTCGTTGATTATAAATTTCGCTTTCACCAACTGGCGACCACCCAAGTAGCGTAATAAAATTAAACATTGCATCAGGAAGATACCCTAAATCACGGTACTGTTCAATAAACTGTAAAACTGATTCATCACGCTTAGATAGCTTTTTCCCAGTTTCAGCGTTAATGATTAACGTCATGTGACCAAATTTAGGTGGTTCCCAGCCTAATGCTTCATACACTGCTAACTGCTTAGGTGTATTAGAAACATGGTCATCACCACGAAGAACATGAGTAATTTCCATTAGGTGATCATCAACCACAACCGCAAAGTTATAAGTTGGCATGCCATCACGTTTTTGAATAACAAAATCACCACCAATGGTATCCGATTCAAAGCTCAAATGCCCTTTAACCAAATCTTCCCACTCATAAGTTTCCATTTCTGGAATATGAATACGAACAACTGGAGTTAAGCCTTGAGCTCGGGCTTTGGCCTGACTCTGCGCAATTTCATCAGCAGTCATGCCTTCATACTCATAGGTGTAGTGCGGCGCAATTCCCATAGCACGTTGCTCTTCTCGTTGCTCTTCAAGTTCTTCTTGAGTTTTATAAGAATAGTAAGCTTTACCTTCATCAAGTAGCTGCTGAATATACTTATTGTAAATTTCTTTACGTTCGGATTGACGATAGGGGCCAAAGTCTCCCCCTTTATCAGGACCTTCATCCCAATCTATTCCGAGCCAATGAAGATTCTCCATTTGTGACTTAGAGCCACCTTCGACATTACGCTTAGTGTCAGTATCTTCAATTCTTAAAACAAAAGTGCCCTTATTGTGCCGAGCAAATAAGTAATTAAAAAGCGCGGTACGTGCATTACCGATGTGTAAATGCCCCGTTGGACTGGGGGCATATCTTACTCGAATTTTTTGTTTTGCCAAAATTATGCCTCTTTCAATATAGTAAATTCAAACAATTTTAGTTTACCCGTAATAAGCTAAAAGTTCAATCTTTCCTTATCCCAAAACCAATTTTAATGCTTGTGGAATACTTGCAACAGGAATTACTTCAATTCCTAATTGCTTCAAGCTATTCCTCATATTATGTTTTGGAATAAAGATACGCTTAAAACCAGTCTTAGCGGCTTCCTTAATCCGGGCATCAATTTGATTAACACGGCGCACCTCGCCCGTTAAACCAACTTCACCCACAAAACAATCGGTCGGCAGTATCTCCTGATTTTTATAACTAGAAGCAATCGCCATTACAACCGCTAAATCAATGGCAGGTTCATTCAAACGAATGCCACCCGTTGCAGTTAAGTAAACATCTTGATTTTGCAACATTAAGTTGCCTCGCTTCTCTAAGACTGCTAATAAAAGAGCCGCTCGATTAAAATCAACCCCTGAAGTCGTTCTCTTAGCATAACCAAATGCCGTTGGCGTAACTAGTGCCTGAATCTCTGCCAGAATTGGTCTTGTTCCTTCTAATGAAACTACAATTGCTGAGCCCGTTGATTCAGGTAAACGCTCATCCAAAAATATTGCTGACGGATTGGTTACCTCTTTGAGACCCCTATTTACCATTTCAAACATTCCAATTTCATTTGCGGCGCCAAAACGATTTTTTACTGAATGTAAAATGCGGTAGGCATGGTGTTCATCACCCTCAAAATAAAGAACGGTGTCAACCATGTGCTCCAAAATTTTTGGTCCAGCAATTGCGCCTTCTTTAGTGACATGACCAATCACAAAAACCGTAATTGCATCAACTTTAGCAATCTTCATTAATTCACTTGTTACTTCTCGCACTTGTGAAGCTGAACCCGTCATTGAATCAAGACTTGGCTCATTCATTGTCTGAATTGAATCTATAACTACGAAGTCAGGATGAACGGTATCAATTTGACGTCTAATATCCTCCATATCGGTTTCAGGATATAGTAACATTTCGCCAGATTTTAGCCCTAAACGATCGGCACGCAACTTAATCTGATTTGCAGACTCTTCTCCTGAAACATAAAGCACTTTATGCTGATGCGATAGTTCGCTCATGATTTGCAACATTAATGTTGATTTACCAATCCCTGGATCTCCACCGATCAAAACAAGTGATCCAGGTACAATCCCGCCTCCAAGGACACGATTTAATTCACCCATGCTAGTTTGAATACGTTCTTCTTTTTCTGCTTTTACCTGATCCATTTTAATCGGTTCACTGCCACCAGCTTGCTTAATGAGTCTACTGGGACTACCTTTACTTGATCGTGTCTGCAATGTTTCAGTTTCTTTTTCAAACTGATTCCATGCCCCACAATTAGGACAACGCCCTAAATAACTAGCAGAAATATAGCCACATGAACGACATTTATACTTAGTTTTAATCTTTCCCATTAGTCCTCCTTCTCATTTGTTGAACCAAAGCCGTTACATCTTTGACGATCGACTGGCAAATCATTATCAACTTTGTTGTATTTAATAAAAATACCTTGGACAATGCGATCTCCCTTGTGAATTTTAATTGGTCTGATACCATAATTAAGCATTTGAACGAAAATTTCACCCTCATTTTTCTCATTATTATAGTAATCTGCGTCTATGACTCCAATTCCATTGGGTAAACTTAAGCTACGTTTAAAAGTATTAGATGAGCGATTTGCCAAAATCAGAACTTCATCTTCAGGCATATACGCCTTGATTCCAGTTGGTATTAATATTGGTCGTAAAATTTCATCAGCAAGCTCATAATCAGATTCATAAAGTTGATGACCATTACGCAATAAACGAAAAATGCGTACAAAATTAAGACGCCAAATACTCGGAACTACCATATCTTTAGCCGCCTCTAAATCATAGCCTGCACTTGCAAGTGTTTGCCGTCTTGGTAACATGATTTTTTGATCTTGATATTTAGATACGACTTCAAAACCACGATTTTTCTTCATTTTATCTCCTTTAAAACATTAATATTTATTTTACAATAGATTACGAAGATTCAGAAATCTTCTATATGATTAAATACGTAAAAATAAGTTATTTTAAAAGGAAAATGCCATGTTCGATATTGATAATCCCCATCAAGCCTTCCAAGTTAACGACGATAATAATCGCCTAATCTGCCGGTGGTCAATGGACAAAATTAACCGACAAACTGGACCAGTCTGGGTAATGAATCACTTATTTATTAACCCCGATGTAAATAGTAAGCAAATTTTACACGATCAGATGAAAGTAGTAATGGAAATTGCTCAAAAGTCCCAAATACCAGTGTGGCCACTTGACCCGCAAGTCATCGCCTATTTTAGCCAACATTCAGAATTTGATAAAATTTGGTATCACAAGCCTTATAGCAAATAATTATCAAACTTTATATATTAGACTACTCACGTACATTAGGCTAAAATAGAAGTAATTAACTTTAAGGAGGAAACATTTTATGACAAAAGAAATCACAAATGAAGCAATTGCTAATTTTGCTGCTGATCTAGACAAGCACCCTGGCATTAACATTGCTAGCCGGGCTGCCCAACAAAATGGCATTTACAAGGCTAGTCAAAATTTGCAATCAAAGATTGACCTCGAGCCAACTTTTTCTATCGAAATTGATACAGGTAAACCCGCTGACCAAAAACAATCAGGTCGCTGCTGGATGTTTTCAGCTTTAAATACCATGCGTCACCCTTTACAAAAAGAATACAAAGTTAAAGACTTTGAATTATCCCAAAATTACACTAACTTCTGGGACAAATTCGAAAAGTCTAACTGGTTCTTTGAAAATGTCATTGCTACTGCCGATAAACCTTTAGGAGATCGGAAAGTTAGCTTCTTGTTTGCAACTCCACAACAAGATGGTGGGCAATGGGATATGCTATGCGGCCTAATCGAAAAATACGGTATTGTACCTAAAGCAGTTTATCCCGAAACAGCTAATGCCACTAGTTCAAGTGCCTTGAATGACACTTTGAATACTCTTTTACGTAAAGATGGGTTAGCTTTGCGCGCAATGATTAATAATGGTAAAACTGAAAACGAAGTTGCCGCTCGCAAGCATGAATTTTTGAATGATGTTTTCAGAGTTCTTGTTATTTCATTGGGAATGCCACCAAAGAAATTTGACTTTGAATACAAAGATGATGATGGCAACTATCACCGCGAAGCAGATCTTACACCAAAAGAATTCTTCGATAAGTATGTTGGCATGAATCTTGAAGACCATGTATCAATTATTAATTCACCAACAACTGATAAGCCATATCATAAAGTCTTTTCTGTTGAATACCTTGGCAATGTTGTCGGTGGGCGCCAAGTACGGCACATGAACTTAGAAATTGCCGAAATGAAAGCTTTAATCATCCAACAATTAAAGGGTGGTGAAGTCGTTTGGTTTGGCTCAAATGTGGGCAAAGATTCCGAAAGACAACTAGGCTTGCTTGATACCAAGATTTACCAGCGCGATGAATTATTTGATATTGATATGTCAATGTCAAAGGGCGACAAACTTGATTCTGGCGAAAGCATGATGGATCACGCCATGGTGATTACTGGGGTTGATTTAGTTGAAGGAAAACCAACTAAATGGAAAATTGAAAACTCTTGGGGTGAAAAGCCGGGCTTCAAAGGTTACTTTGTAATGAGTGATGCTTGGTTTGATGCTTTTGTATACCAAGCGGTGATTAACAAAAAGTTTCTCTCTGATACTTTAAAGACCGAGTTTGATGAGGGGGCTAAAGATCCTATTCAACTTTTGCCATGGGATCCAATGGGCGCCTTAGCGAAATAATTATTTTAGCAACAATAAGTAACGGGCAGTAGACTTCAAAGTTGTCTACCGCCTTTTTATAATCCTAATTAAACAAAAAAGATGCTCAAGCTTTATGCTTGAGCACCTTTTATAAAATCATTATTATTGTTGCCTAACAACAAACTTCTACCAGAATTTCCTTAAACTTTAATTTAAGAAAATTAGGCAAAACTTGCAGGTATAAGTGAAAAAATATCACTTAATTGTTAGTTAGTAAGTATCTTGACAAAATCTTAAGTTTATTGAATTCCTGTTGATAAAGTCCAAGTTAATGAAGTCGTATAAGTTCCTGCATCAACACTGGCAGTGGTTGGTAAAGTCAACTTGATATCACTTGGATCCCAAGCAAAAACGGCTGCTCCAACACCAGTAGCAGTTGATGGTGCGTTCCCAAGCTGAACTGCGGTACCATTGGTATCTAAATTAACCGTAAAACTTTTATTCACACTATTGAGATCGACCAGATTAGCGGGAGAATTATAATTTCCATCATCTATATTTCCTGTTAATCGCATAGCATCTCGTGTTTGGCCAACTACAGTATTGTTAAAACCTAGCGTGGCGCCACTAATTGTTTTGCTACTACCAGTTGTCAGCGGACCATCGGCTTTAACACTTAACTGCCAATCTCCTGCATGGTCATTATTCTTGTCACCAGGTTCTACGCCTGAACGGTTCTGTTGCTTATCAACCACTGTCACCCAAGTCTTACCAATAACATTAATTAACTCAGGCTCAGTGGTAGAAAGCTTCGGGGTCTGGTTAGCTCCCCCGGCATATCCAGGATATACATCATTGTTGGTACCATTTACGATACCATTTACGTTTGTACCAGCTGCTGTAAAGACAGGGTTGGCAGAATTAAACGCAGTATGACTACCAAAGTCGAGTACTTCTGGCACATGTTGCAAGCGTAAATAGCCCTTGCCATCATCTGGTTTATTTGGATTATCTGGTTTATTTGGATTATCTGGTTTATTTGGATTATCTGGTTTATTTGGATTATCTGGGTTAGGATTTGGGCTGTCTTTTCCAAAGGTAATCCCCACTGTACTATGATTGGTATCTGGTAAGACTTTACCCTCGTTTCTAGATGCGCCATTCAAGCCTTCTTGGGTTCGAGCTTGAATAATGGCCGGGGTAGCGGCAGCTACAGTCGATAAGACTGTGGCACTTGTCATTACCATACTGGCTATTTTAGTTAATTTCATCTTGAAGTTCCTCCTTCAAATATATATTTTTCATACACAACTAATCATCTTGCAATGATTATTCCAACGATTGTTTACTAGTTAATAAAGATTGATCGTCTTCCAAGTATTAAAATCGTTATATGTTTTGATTGTAAAGTACAGACACGTCGCAAAGGCAATTGCTAAGAGTATCGATAACCCCAGCCAAAACCACTGCACGCGACGGTAGGAAAATTTTGCGATCAATACTTTCAAATACTATCACCTCCTTTAGTGCGCGGCCGCAACATGAAAGTCCAAACCAAACCGCCGAGACTTAACACCAGTAAAACCCCGCAAATAATCGTGGCATACAGCCAATAATTAATCGGCTTTTTAACAGCACGGTCATTGATTGTCTTAGCCTGGGAATTATTCACCTTCATGGTTTCGTTAAAGGTCCAACTTACCGGGAAGCGATTCTGCGTATTCAATCCTTTTAGGGTGACTTTGATATGATATATACCGGATTGTAGTGCATCATAGCTCCAGGAAATGGGCAACACAATGCGCGAATTAGGGGCAATCATAAAGTTGTTGGCGTTAAAGGTGCGCACCTCGCCGCCACTGCGACCGATGGCTACCGCAACACTTGCTTTAGAAATAGCCATGGGGGCAATATTACGCAAGGTAACGCCTAAAGCGGGGTGACGGTTAAAGAGTATCGGTTTGGTAGTGGCGTATTTCACCTTGGGAAAGACCTGATAGTTCTGTCCGCGTAAGACAATTCCTACGGAATAGGCGTAATTAGAGGTAATCATGCCGCCCTTAGTCTTGGGCCTCTTGGGGTGTTCGACAAAGTGCCAGTCGCCATAGATCATGCCATCAAAGCGCTCTTTAGGCAGCTTAACGGTGGCACTGATAACGCGGGATTGCCTCGGCCCTAGCTTAAGCTTCTGGTCGCCCTTATGAAGCGTGATTAAGGTAGTTAGAGGATGCTTTAAACTAGGATCAAGTGTTTTAGTCTGAGGCGTAAAATCAATGCCGCCCCCATCTTGGGTATAGGCATTACGCAAATTAACCCGCACCGTGATCGTTTTCTTAGAAAAGTTCTGTACAGCCATCTTAATCACATGAGTGGAATTCTTCCGATAAGCTAAATCAAAGTAGTTACGGGTCGTATCGACCTGCTCTTCGGGGAAAAGCGGCCTAACTTCAAAGTCGGTGCTATCATCTGATTGAGCAGCCACCACCATGGTTTGCGGAGTTAACCAGATTGCCAAGACCAAAACTAATCCCAGCCACCAACGCTTCTTAGTTTGCAAAAATGATTCCTCCTAGCAATTTTTTAAAATATTGACAGTTAAACCCGCCAAATTAACATTAATTCAGCGGGAAAACATCAAAAGTCAGGTTGTAGTTTTACTAACTATAAGTACTAATTTCGTAGTAGTAAAATGAACAAGCAAAAAAGTATTACTACCGCAAAAGTCACTAAACTAGCAACAAAATTTTCTTGACCTTTGACAGACGCAATTAGTAAAACGTTGATAATTATAGCTTTAGTCTGAGTAAAATTTAAACTATAAAAATATACCAATATATAATTCAAAAATAGTCGTAAATAGGAAACGAAAGCTATTACTAAATGCGCTCAAGTTTATGATATCTCAATTTGCGGGATCGTACAGATTATATAAAAAAAAAAAAAAAAGTAATATAGAATTACCGTTATTTGAGAAAATAATAAACCTTAGAAAAAGCTGGATTTAATTAAAGCTAATTAGCTACTAGCATGGGGTTAGCAATTACTAAATAAGTAAACAATAATTAATAAAATAAGGCAAATAAGCGAAGAAAAAGTAAACATTAATTCTTAGATAACGGTAGTTATTAATAACAGATTAAGATTTTGTTATGCTTAAAAGCAACAAAAAAAGGCAATAACTGCCTTTTTTTAATTTCATATTTAAAACTTCATTCTAAAATTAGTAATCAAAAAGAAGATGACAATTTTATCTTTTTGAAATGATAACTTTACTATACTTTTAATTCTTCAAATTAAAAATGTCGCTAATTAGCGACGTTTTTTTACCAAATATGAAGCAACCTATCTGGTTGTAACTTACTTAAATTAAATTGATGTACATGTTGCGCTTGACTTGGGGGAAATGGTTCCACAAAATCAGCCAAATTAACCAATCCCGTAGAATAAGTCCACATACCCTTAACTTTTTTAATCGGATCAAGCATTTCATTTCTAATCGGGTATGCCGAAATTAAAAAGTGTTTATGATGGAACTTAAAAACAAAGTATGGCAACCGAAATTCATTAATAATTTCCTCTTTTGTTTTGCCAATCGTGACAACATTACGATAAGTACCATACTTTGCCGTAAAACGATCATTAAAGGAAAAATAAAAATTAGAAATATGGACATGGGGAAAATCTTCTTCCCTCATTTTATCGGGAACCGCCATTACGTGAGTATAATAATCTAAATTACTTTCCCTTTGTGATAATGCTTTACCCATCTGATTAGGACTAATAACATGAGCCCATTCTGGAAGTTGAGTATTACTCTGATAAGATAAATACATTTCCCTAACCACATTAGGCTTGACCCAGTCATACTGTCGCCGAATTTCATTGCGTTCAAGCAGACTTCGCAAATTCCTATGATACATCAAGTCAACCACAAATAATTCATAACGGTATCTTTCAACCCACGGTTGATAATGCTCGACATTTTCGGCAAGAATATGGGTACTGTCGACAATCACCGTTTCGCCACGTTTCATCTTTTCTTCTACGAGGTAATCCACCACTTTCTCCGTTTGCTCATTTGCATAGCGCGGAATAACTTGATGTAAACAATCGGTATCTTCTTCATAGTAATAGGTTAAATTTGCCAACAATAATCTAATTTGATCACGGCTAATCGCGTACGGTTGTAAGTGATGACGCGAAATGAAAGAAGATTTACCGGAGCCGGGGGCGCCTCGCAACAAAAATATTTTACGCATGCCTTCTACTCCAAACTAAGAATGTAAATATATTTAGTATCGTCTTAAATTTTAACATATATCTGGCCAATTCCACTCTTATAACTAAAAAAGCCAGACAAAAAATCAAGATAATACCTGTTTGTTCCTTATATGTAAGTATTTATCAAAAGTGTATACGATGGGCTCGGCATTATAAACTTCCAGTTCAGTAATAGCGCTATCATCAATTTGTTCAAGTTTCTTGATTAAAGCACGTAAAGTTGAACCATGTGCCACAATTAGTTGATCCTCGCCTTTAAGTAGACGTCGTGCTACTTCGTTATGATAGTAGGGTAATACTCTTTGTTGCGTTTGGTAGAGACTTTCAGCTCGCGGTAATCTTTGGCGATCACAATTAACATAACGTCGATCGGTAATTCGATCACCAGCGGGTGGAACAGAGTAAAAGCCCCTGCGCCATTCTAATATTTGCTTTTGTCCAAAAATTTCTCGTGATAAATCTTTATTTAATCCCCGAAGTTTTCCATAGTGACGTTCATTTAGCCGCCAAGTTTTAGTAATTGGCAAATATAAAAAGTTGGCAACTTCTGCAACAATGTTTGCCGTTTCAATCGCTCGCACAAGAATAGAAGTATGCACATGGGTGGGAGCAAAATTAGGGATCTTGCTAATTAATTGACCAGCCAATACAGCTTGTGTCCTGCCACGAGACGTTAATTTAACATCATTCCAACCCGTATAAATATTAGCATAATTAGCGGTACTTTCACCATGCCGCAAGAGCACTAACTTGACCATTTTTAATTCATCCAATGCATAAACAAAAGTGCAACACCTGCAACCGTAAAGATTAAACCAAGAATCATAAAGGCTTTATTACCACGACTGTGATTTTGGCGTCGATTAAAAGCATAGGCTAGATCATATAAGCCAACGATTAATACAATAATTGCCGTATATACATTAACTTTAAAATTCACTTTCTTTACTCCTCATGTTCACGATCTGATACAATCATTTGATAGTTTTTACCACGTTCACATTCTACCTGAAAATTAATGTGATTAATCCCTAAAGTTGCCAATTTTTGACTAATTTCTTGTGTTAACTGTTCGAATTCGCCTGCCGTTAATTTTGCATCAACGTTAACATGAGCATCCAGCATAATATATTGATCACTATAGCGCCAAACATGGACGTGGTGAATATTTTTAATTTCTGTAAAAGATAATACGATCTGGTTTACTTTGTCTAAATCAATATCAGGATTTGACTCCATTAAAATATTAGCTGCTTCATTAGTTAATACAATTGCTTCACGTAAAACGAACAATGATACTAAGATTGTCATTACTGGATCAAGCCAAGCAACATGCCAAAAATAAATACAAATAGCTCCAATGACAACAGCAACACTCGAAAGAGCATCACTTAGCATATGGATAAAAGTAGACCTTACGTTAAGGTTATCTTTATTATTTTGATGCATAACAACCATCGAAACCACATTCGCAACTAGTCCAATAATGGCAACAACCAGCATAATACCACCACTAATTTTGGTCGGTTGCCAAAATCGTTCAATTGCCTCAATAAAAAGCACTATACTGATTAAAATTAAAATGATGCCATTAGTAAAGGCTGCCAAAGTCTCTGCACGTTGGTAACCAAAAGTCTTTTCCTGATTGCTACGTCGATTGCTGATTAAATGGGCAACAAACGAAATAACAATTGCACCAACATCACTTAGATTGTGAACCGCATCAGATAATAATGACAATGAGCCAGAAATAAATCCTCCGACAAATTCACTAATCGTGATTATCACATTCAGCGCTGTAACATAAGCATACCGCTTTGTAGTAGGATCCTTCATTTGCTTTTCTCCTTTGCAGTTAGTGTAACAAAAAGTCCTACTAAAAGTAGGACTTTAAATATTTTCAGCATCAACATTATAATCAACAATTTCAAACTGACCATTATTATGCAAGATACCTCGGCTAACACTACCATTATTAGGAAAAATAATGTCATGTTTACCATCACTTTGATTCCAGTACTTAATTGCTAAGGTTTTAATAAAATCACCATGAGAAACAATCAATATTCTCTGTTCTTTTGTAGTTAAATCACGTAAGACAGAAATTGCCCGTACCATTCGCTGGTCAAGTTCCTGTTTATTTTCGGCTAAATGCCTTGGATCAGCTTTTTTCGTTGCCTGCCGAAATTCATCGATGCCCACTTGATTAATTATATTAGTAATGTTTTTTTCGGGTAACATCCCTGCAGCTAGTGATACTTGCTCCCAAGTGTCAGCAATGTCATCACCTTCAAAGGACCCGAAAAACACTTCGCGAAATTCAGGTAATTTTTTTATCTTTCCTATCTCGGAAACCTGATTAACATCTTTCATTAAATGAACAGTATCAATTGCACGTTTAAGGTCGGAAGAATACATATTATCAAAATGAACCTGTCTTAACGCTTGTGCCGTGCGCTTTAAGTCATTAATCCCATTGATTGTCAAAGGAGAATCGCACCATCCCTGAACCTTGTTCAACTGATTGAACATTGTTTCGCCATGTCGCACTAAATAAACTTCTGTTGCCACCTCTCATTCTCCTTTCCTTACTTTAAATAATGTGGAATAAACTATAACATATATGCTCGATAAAAGAAATACCCAGCTTGGATAAAGGCAAGAACTGCAATAAACAGCCGAACAGCATTAGCTGGAACCTTACGTAATATTCCCATTCCAAGAAATCCACCAATAAACATCCCAATTGCTAATGGAATAGCTTGTAGCCAATAAACATGTGTGGTAACCGCAAACACAATTAAGGCTACAAGATTACCTAAACCACAAACAACATTTTTTATTGCATTTATTACGATGAATTTTTCATTAGTAATATATGTCAGTAAAACCAAAATAATGACCCCACCAGCAGCGCCAAAATAGCCAGTATATACTCCCATTACTAAAAGTGCAAAAATATATAGTAGTTCCTGCCATAAAGGACGTTTATGAGGCTCTAAATTATGATGCTTTCCAGAAGCAATCACCATCACCCCAGACCCAGCAATAAAAAATGGAACTAGTTTTTCGAAAATTTTCGCTGGAAACGCCAATAATAAATATGTTCCTAAAAGTGAACCAGAAACAGTGAAAATAGCATAAAAAGCCACCTGACGCCAATGCCCTTTTAGTTCCTTAGTAGAAGAAATTGTTGAACCAATACTAGTCCAAATCAACGCGGCATCATTAGTAATATTAGCATAAACGGGAGGAATCCCAACCGCTAATAAAACTGGGTAAGATGCTAGTGAAGCCATTGAAGCCACTGATGATAAAAGCCCACTTATAATTCCTCCTAGAAGAATAAATATTATTGTCAAAAATGTTGGCATCATTTCCCCCTTTTATCATCATATCGATTATAATGCAGTTAGTAAACCATTTAAGAAGGTAAATTTAAAGTGACAAAATTTGAAACATTAATCTTTATCCCAGAGGGTAGCATACTCAATGAATCTGCCGCTGAAAGAAGCGCACTCAAGTCCACCTTAAATGCCATCGGACAAGAATTTGGTTCAAGCCAACGATTAAAATATAATAATCTGCAAGCTCAAATCAAACTGCTTGGCTTTAACGAACGAATCAAACTGCTATTGCAAACGTTTGGCATCAGCCAAATAGATTTATTTACTCACGAATTACAAAAGCAACAACAGCTTGTAAAGGATGTAACCAATTTTTTAAACGAAGTTGAAAATCAAGTCAACCTAATTATGCTTGCTAAAGAATCAAGAAAAACTATTATTTCTAGACTTGGCCCAAGTGAATTGTTATCGTTTTTTTCAGCCACTTATTTTATGAATGATTTTTCTCAAAAATTGCCTGACAGAAAAATTTTTGATCAGATTATCCGTGAACAAGCGCTTAACCCAAA
Organism: Lactobacillus sp. ESL0246; assembly: GCF_003692965.1. Lineage (GTDB taxonomy): Bacteria > Bacillota > Bacilli > Lactobacillales > Lactobacillaceae > Lactobacillus. The sequence goes on from NZ_REHC01000010.1 coordinate 57,499, forward strand.
TTCATGTCTTGTTATTGGGACTGATCTAACTGATGAAATTCAGGGTGCCGAAAATGCTGGGTTACAATCATTATGGTTAGCCCCCAAAAAAAGCAAAATCCCAATTAACCCTCGTCCAACCCTGCATTTAAATAAAATTAGTGACTTATTATTTTACCTTAACATGAGCTAGTCTATAATAATCAATAGAAAGAAGAGATGTTTTAACAATGAAAAAAGTTGCAGTAGTATTTGCTAATGGCTGTGAAGAAGTAGAAGGATTAAGTGTAGTTGATGTTTTGCGACGCTTAAGCATTCCAACTGACATGGTTGGTCTAACTAGCCCAAAAATCACTGGCGATCATCAAATTCAACTTATCTGTGATAAAGTGGTGGATGATAGTTTACTAAATTATGATTTAGTTGCTTTCCCAGGCGGAAAAATCGGTGCTGAAAATTTACGCGATAATAAAAACCTTCGCGATTTAATGGTTAAGCGTCACGAAGAAGGCAAATGGAATGCAGCGATGTGTGCTGCTCCAATTGCCTTAGCCCGTTATGGTCTATTAGACAACGCTGATTATACTTGTTATCCAGGCTTTGACAAACAGACTAAGCAAGATGCTCCAACTGGTAAATTTAAAGAAACAATTACGATTACAGACACCAAACATAAACTTATTACTAGTCGCGGTCCTGCTACTGCGTGGGCATATGCATATGCAATTGCCGAAGCCCTAGGAGTTGAAACTAAGGAATTAAAGCAAGGAATGCTTTACAACTATCTAGCTGATAATATCCAAACAAGTTTATAACTACTAAAAAATGTCTCATTTTATAAGAATGAGACATTTTTATTAGAAATCTTATCTTACTATGCTCTGCTATGAGCATACTCGACAATAACAGTTAAAGCTAATATAATCACCGTACTACCAAGCAAAACAATGATTCCTGAACTAAAATTCAATTGCGAATTTTGGTATAACATTCCTAATTTCCCTGACACAGTATCAACCGCATTCAAATACGTCACCGGTAACCATGCACTGATTTTTCTTAACATTGGGACAGCTATTACCGCCACGTTCACTCCTAATACTAACAAGATTGCAAGCAGCAATGTGGGCAGTTGAGCGCGAAAAATTTTGGCTAAAAATCTTACTAAAACTACTAAGAATAACAGACCCAAAAGTTGCAAAACAATAATTGGTAAAATCAAATTGCCACTAGCCACAAAATTAGTTATCATTCGACCGTTAACAAATTTATAGGTCAAATACGGAAAAGCTAAATTGCCAGAACCAGCAAAAATCGTAGCGGCAATTATCATTAACAAATTTATTACCAAAAAACTTCCTCCTAGTAAAATTAAACCTGCACTAATTTCTGTTAAGGCCTGACGCCATTTACTAATGGGATTGAGCCGAGTTAGATCAAGTTTTTGGTGATAAGGTTCTGTTAATAATAAAGTTAAGATAAACAAAGCCACCAAAGTAAATAGATACGGTAGATACTGCTCGTTAAGGTGCAACCAAAATTGGATTCCCGTTACTGGCATATCTTGACTTTCATAAGCAAGTGGTTTGCGTTTAAGATAGGCAAAAAATTTTAGTTTGTTATTAGTCTCTGTCACTTGTGCTGGATCAATCTGATCAGCGATATTTTCTAAATGTTTTTTTTCATGCTGCTTTTTTTGCCACATAAGCGTATAAGCTAACTGCCACTTAGCAGCTTGAGCAGCTTTTTGTATTTGATAATCTTGGTTGGCAATTTTTTGGTTACTGTTAATATCTTGTTCAGTTTCTTGATAAAGGTCACTATTTTTCTTTTGCTGCTTCAAATTTTGTTTTAACTTGGTATTTTCCGTTTGGTAGTACATGCCTTCTTTTTGGGCTCCTGCCTGCAAGGTAAATTGAGGCGTAGTACGCAGGTTCAGGAATAAAACAACGCCTAAAATTAGAATCAGGATAGAAAGACAAATTGGTGTCAACTTATTTTTAACTACTTTTTTTAGTTGAAATAGGAGATAAGCCATTATAGTGCCCCCACTTCTTTAAAATGAGGAGTTCTAGTCCGTTCTAATAAGCAAATCAAACTAAACAACATAAGTGAACCAATTAGTAGGGTATCTACTCCACTAGCAAAATTAATTCGATAATTATCTAAGTTATAAGCGGCTGCCCCCGAAACCACATTGATTGCATTAAGATAAGTGTTAGGCAGCCACTGGGCAATCCGAGCCAAAGGTTCAATTACGGTGGTTGCTAACCCAATGCCCACTATTAGAAGTACCGCTAATAACAGTGTTGGCAATTGATTATGCAATAGTTTTGCCAGTAGCTGGATAAACAGCACTAAAAATATAAATTCCAAAAATTGCAAAATTAACATTTTAGGGATTAAAGTAGCTAACGGAGCCACAGCAACTATTGAGTGCCCATTGACTAAGTGATGAATAATAGCTGGGTATTGTAAACTACCCGTACCAAAAATTAAAGACGCTCCCGTAAAGACTAATAAACTAACTAATAAATATAATAAACAACTAATGGCTAATCCCACCAAGCTATTAGTTAATAGCTTGCTCATTATATTTATTGGTAAAGCAGTGGTGATATCTAATCCATTTTTATAAGCGTCTGTGTATAGATACGTTAGAATAAAAATTATTACTAAGGTAAATAAAACTGGCCAGTAGGTTCCATTTAAATCTGACCAAAATTGAACACCAGTAACGGCGGCATCACTTTCATAAGGTAGCGGATGCTTAACTAGATATTGATAACGCTTTTTTACGCCACTAACAAAGTCAAGGTTTCGCCCACTTAATCCAGTAGTTTTCATTTTATTGATCTCTTTGATTTTTTCCTTATAAACTGGTCCCCACTGCCCCTTATTAATATGCTCAATCAACGCTTGATTTGCTTGTAATTGCTTTTTCGTTTGCTTCAGTGCAATTTTAGTTTGTCGGTAACCTTCACCAGTCGGCGAATACTTTTTTAATGCTTGCTTATCTTGGGCAATATTATTTTTTTGGATCACAATATTGCTTTGTATCTGCCCCCTGATTGATTCTCCGCTGTCAATTTGATTGGTATTAAGAAATAACACCCCAAAGGAAATAATTATTAAAATGCACAAAGCAATTATGGTTAAATTATGCTTAGTTATTTTTTTAAATTGAAAACCAAAGTACGACATCATTCTTGCACCTCACGCATCATTTGTTGTTCTAAAACTAAACGATGAGCGTTGACCATCCTTAGTTCACTGCTATAATGTGAAGTCATGATAATACATTTGTTTTTATGCATAACTTCTTGCGCTAAGCGATCATAAAGTTGTCTGCGACTTGCTTCATCCAAACCATTAGTTATTTCATCCATTAGATAATATTCGGCATCACTCACAAAATACATGGCTACCAGCAATTTCTGTTTCATTCCTAGGGAATACTTTTTAATGGGTACTTTTGCGTAATCTTGCACCCCTAAAAAGGCTAACTCGTCTGCTAAATTCACCTGTGAATGCCACATGTTTTTAATAAATTTTAAATAGTCTAAACTATTTAGATTGGGATTGAGCCAGTCATTACTTTCGAAGAAAAACACTTTGTCCATATTTTGGGCATACGGTTTACCTTCTAAGCGAATTTTTCCGGTGGCAATCGGGATTAAATTAGTAATTGCCCGCAAAAAGCTAGTTTTGCCTAAGCCATTTTCAGCAGCAATCTGATAAAACTGACCAGGTATAAACTGATAACTAAAATCATGCAAGATTGGTTGACGGGTCTTAATTGTAAGGTGATTAACTTCAAGCATAGCGGTCTCCTTAATAACAATGTGATTAAAAATGCTTTTATTTGATAATAGCATATTTATAAACAAAAATGGTTCCAAATATCACTGCGATATTTGGAACCATTTAAATTACTAAATATTATTCTTCAGGATATTTACCAATTAATAAACTAGGAATATTAATATTACTATCATATTCTAACCAGTGCATTAATTCATGTAAGGAAACTTCGCCAATTTGTTTGTTGCGCGGCGACAAATTCTGAATTTCTTTTTGAACCTGGGGCAATTGTTTCAAAGCGATTTGTTTACCCGCATTATCTTTTAGTCGCATCAAATTTAGTTCAACTTCAACTAAAGACTTTAAGCCCTGCTTTAATGCTTTAATATTATAAAGATCTGAAACTAAGTTAACCCAGCCATGATGTTCACCGCTTTGATCAATAATATGAGCTATGTCCGTATTATAGATTGTCTTAATAGCTATTATTTTAAATAATATTTTTTGTTCAATTAGCTGTTCAACATCCTTTTTTTCAAAGGTTGATTGTTTTTCAGCTTGTTGATACATTACTGCATGTGGAGAAAGTTTAAAAGTATAACCCGCTCGCGCTAATTGTTTACTAGCATGCTTATCTTGGCTTTGATCTTTTTTGGAAAAAGAATTAATTAATAAAGTAGCAATTGCTCCCGTGGCAACAGAGAACAAAGACACTGCTGCCGAAATGATTGTCATCTTCATGCTTTTCTTCATCGTTAAGTCCCTCTATTCTACACTTTATTTTTAATTTAACTGCGTCAGTAAGTAATGTCAATTATCTTTAACCAATCTTGAATTTTATTAAACAAAAAAGAAGCTCCCCATTGCTATGAGAGCTTCTTTTCTTATTTCAAAATAATTAAACTATCCTCCTTAAAAATTTATCTTTTTAATATATTGGTTATGTCCAATTTTGTAGTACGCTTTACCATGAATTTTGACTGCATTGCCATAGGTTCTAATCGTCTTATGCTTCTTTAATTGCTTACCAGCTAAACGCTTACCATCTTTGTTATAAATATGACTAGCTGCTTTTAACCGCCGTTTTGTACCAATAACATTCCCACTTGCCACATACTGGTTAGGAGCAATTTCTAGCAATTCATGACCGCTCACTACTTTTCTTTGTCCAATGGTAAATCTAGAACCGACCTGAAGAACAACTTGATTAATTCGTTTGCCTTCATCATTGTAAACATAAGAATTATGAACAATCACTGCATTGGCCGTTACACCATCTGCTACTTCTCTATTTGGTCTAGTAATAGATGGGGCAAAGTTAGCGACTTTGACATAGTGATTATTAATTGTCAGGTAATATGCTTTACCATGAATCTTGACAGGATCTCCATAAGTAATAACTGCTGTATTCTTCTTAAGCAATTTAGAACTAATTCGCTTGCCGTAGCGGTTATAAACAAAAGCATTATGAACCAAATTCCGCTTTTGTCCAACAACGTTGTAAATATCAACATATAAGCCATTATCAGTCAAGTAGAAATCATGACCATTAATCTTTTCTGTGCCATAAGTGGCAATGATTGACCCCTTCTTAGCAATTAACAGATTAGCTCGTTTGCCTTCTTTACTATAGAAGTAAGCATTGTGTTTTAAAGTCTTTTCGATGGCATTTGGAATAGGTTTAGGACTAGGTTCCGGCACTTTACTGTCACCTGGATTTGAGTTTGAACTTGAGTTGCCATTTCCAGCATTAGGGAGAGGAATATTATTCGAATTTGAATTATTACCATTGCCACCAGGATTAGTGTTGCCACTATTTATCTTAGTGTACTTAAAGGTAATTGTTGTTCCTTTTTCTCCTACAGTAACTGTTTGCGATTCACTACCGTCAATCTCATAACCAGCAATCTGTAGAGCATGAGCCGTATAATCCTTACCAACTTCTGCTTGTACTGTTGTCTCTGGATGAATTTCTTTACCAGTCGCATCGACATACTTAATTGTCACTGGTGCTTGTTTTGCTTCTTCCTTCTTGACAACGTACTTAAAGGTAATTGTTGTTCCTTTTTCTCCTACAGTAACTGTTTGCGATTCACTACCGTCAATCTCATAACCTGCAATCTGTAGAGCATGAGCCGTATAATCCTTACCAACTTCTGCTTGTACTGTTGTCTCTGGACTAATTTCC
>NZ_REHC01000011.1 GCF_003692965.1 Lactobacillus sp. ESL0246
TTACCAACTTCTGCTTGTACTGTTGTCTCTGGACTAATTTCCTTACCAGTCGCATCGACATACTTAATTGTCACTGGTGCTTGTTTTGCTTCTTCCTTCTTAGCAACATACTTAAAGGTAATTGTTGTTCCTTTTTCTCCTACAGTAACTGTTTGCGATTCACTACCGTCAATCTCATAACCTGCAATCTGTAGAGCATGAGCCGTATAATCCTTACCAACTTCTGCTTGTACTGTTGTCTCTGGACTAATTTCCTTACCAGCTGCATCGACATACTTAATTGTCACTGGTGCTTGTTTTGCTTCCGCCTTCTTAGCAACATAATTAAAGGTAATTGTTATACCAGTTTTTGTGATGTTGACTGTTTTAGAATCATTTCCGTCTATCTCATAGCCATCAATTATAAGTGCGTGAGCCGTATAATCCTTACCAACTTCTGCTTGTACTGTTGTCTCTGGATGAATTTCTTTACCAGCTGCATCAACATACTTAATAGTGACCGCAATATTCTTATTTGGCTTATGATCGCCATCAATCTTAGTTATACCTTGGTCTTTGGCAGCCTTTACGCCTTGCGCATTCTCTGCCTGATCAATGGCATCTTTGGCAGCTTTGGCATCGGTGTCAACTTGACCTTGTTGAGCTGTCTTAGCGGCATCATCAAGCGTCGGATCTTTTGCAATATCTTCCTTGATCTGCTTAGCTTCGTTGTCTATCTCTGTTTTAGCTTGGCTCTTTTGATCAGTTAGTGAAGTACTATTTGGCTTATGATCGCCATCAATCTTAGTTATACCTTGGTCTTTGGCAGCCTTTACGCCTTGCGCATTCTCTGCCTGATCAATGGCATCTTTGGCAGCTTTGGCATCGGTGTCAACTTGACCTTGTTGAGCTGTCTTAGCGGCATCATCAAGCGTCGGATCTTTTGCAATATCTTCCTTGATCTGCTTAGCTTCGTTGTCTATCTCTGTTTTAGCTTGGCTCTTTTGATCAGTTAGTGAAGTACTATTTGGCTTATGATCGCCATCAATCTTAGTTATACCTTGGTCTTTGGCAGCCTTTACGCCTTGCGCATTCTCTGCCTGATCAATGGCATCTTTGGCAGCTTTGGCATCGGTGTCAACTTGACCTTGTTGAGCTGTCTTAGCGGCATCATCAAGCGTCGGATCTTTTGCAATATCTTCCTTGATCTGCTTAGCTTCGTTGTCTATCTCTGTTTTAGCTTGGCTCTTATCTTCACTTAAAGCATGATAAACATACTTAACCTTAGTTGTACTATTAATAGTAATCTTGGTATCGTTAGCTACCTTTTGTCCATCTATTTCCACATGGTCAAAAGCATAATCTTGAATTTCAGGAGCCTTTGGAATGGCTACTTCTTCACCGAAAGCGCCTGTAATCTTTACGGTCTCAGACGGATTAAGTACCTTACCATTTTTATCCTCATATGTTGGCGTAATGGTTTGTGTATCACCTGCTACATATATATTAACTACCGGATTATTTTCTCCTACTAGCATTGTTGTAGCTTGGCTTGGTGCATCTTTTACATAATGATAATTCTCAGGTACATTATCTTTAGTATAGTATTCATCTTGCCAATTAATTGTATTACCATAATTGGCTGGAATTTTATTGCCAACTGCTTCATCTCCAGCTTTTCCCGAAAGTTTTGAAGTCAGAACCTTATCTGGATTATTAATATCGATATATTGATAAGTTGCTTTTTCCTTTACACCATAAACATAAACATTATATGTATATGTCTGGCCTTTCATGGGCACAATTCCAATCTGAGCTTGCCCAAATTCGTCCCCATTATCAGTCGTTGAGGTACTATCACCTCGGCTTTGCTTATCAGTTTTTGCCCCAGCATAAACTTGGTCACCAATTGCCCACATATAGTTCTTAGGCAGGTTTTTAACTGCAATTTCTTGACTATTAAGTGGGATAAACTGACCAATATACGCGTCTTTATCAAGACTAATTGCCACGGGGTCACCGATTTTTTTGCCATTTTGATCAACATACTGCACCAATATTTTACCAACTGGAAGTGCATTAGTTTGTAATTCTCTTGTTGTTGATGTAACAATATTTGATGAGGTTGTTTTGCCATTTAAATCAGTAAGGGTTGCTCTTCCATTTTGAACAACCATTTTAGTAAACTGAGCAGTATTATTCCCATCAGGAAACTTTATTGAAGAGTTAGCGTCTGACCAAGTCGAAACATTCGAATTATTTAGGGTCACACTACCTGTACCTGCAATTATTCCTGTACGACTTGATGCAGGGTTACCTGAATTATCTTGAACAGCCAAATGAAGTTGCTTCGGTGATGTAAAACTTACAGAAGAACTATCATCTACTTGAATTACTGCACCATTAGCTCTTTGATTAATATCAAAAACAGTACCTGCACCAAATTCAGCTATTTGATTATCTTCAAGTTTAATTGCACCCGGTTGAGTGGTAAATGGCGCCTTCAAATTAAAGTTTTGCCCAAATTTGAATTTTGCACCTGCGCTACTTCCTTGGGTACCATTAATAAAGTACTGAAAGCCACTTTGTTCCCACTTGACATTATCTCCAGTGGTTATCCCATTAATATTTAAATATACAGCAGGAAAATTAGCAGGACTACCATTATTAGTATAGGCAGTATTGGATGAGTCATTTCCCATCATGATTACATTGCCATAACCTGCAGTTCCTGCAATTGAGGGAACCAAAAAAAAGAATTCTGAAAAGTGTGCATCATTAGCAGTTCGCTGCATTGTCACATGAGCTTTATTAGAAAACATAATCTTAGTCACTGCACGAGTAACTTCATTTGAAATATTAAAATTATTATCGCCTGAAAAGTTAACTAGTGCATTGGATGCATAAACCACATGGATCGGATTATTTTTATTTGCAGAACTTGCTGATAAATTAATCTTGTCGACGTTTACGGTAAGACCGTAACCAGAAGTTGCATAAACAAGACCATAAAGACCATCATTAGTAGTGTATCCTTGTTGGTACTTTGTATTGGTCAGAGTAATCGTTGTCGGATTAGTACTTGGAATTGCACCTAGTCCAAAATCCTGATTGCCCAAATCTACTGTGTGACCATTACCATTAATTACCACACTTGCTCCCGCAGCTCTATTTCTAATAGTGCCTCCAGTATAGCTTATATCTTTTGTAATATTAATATATGTAACAGTCCTATCAGCCCATGCTTTTGCCAAAGCACTAAAGCTATCTACATCTACGCTTTTTTGTTGATATTTATCAGGATTTAATATCTGATCTGGTACAGCAATATCTAAGGAAGTAGGGGATACATTAGTGGACTTACCAATGTTTTCTTCAAAATCTTTACGCCCATTGTCAACATCAGGTGATACAGTTATCTCCTTTGAATCAGCATCATCTGCTGCCAATTCTGGGTTCAATGGAAGTCCATCTTTTAAGACGGCACTCTTCGTACTTCTCTGATCCACCACATGATTATCTGAATCAGGTGTTATACCAGCAGACAAATTAATGGCTTTAGGTACATTACTAGAAGTAACTTCCTTAGGTGTTGTGACGGGTAGCCCAATATTCTTAGTTTGATTATCATTCTGTTGTGAAGCAGTTGAAGATTCATGCTTATTAATTTGTTCTAATTTAGTAGCAGACTTCACGGAACTGCTCTTTAAAAACGAATTCAGCCCAGAATACGATGTTACTTTGGCTTTCTTATTAGTTGTTTTATTAGTAACATTTGATTGGCGTTTCTTGGGTTTGTTAGATACTATTTTCTTATTTTTGACAACAATATTTTTATTGTGTGTAACAGTTGCTTGAGTAGTTGTAATTTTGTAGCAGGAATTTATATTCAAAGTTTCATTAGCTACTAATACTTTAATGTCTACTAAAGTAGTCGCTTGATCAATTTTATCTTTAGCTTTATTAAAGATAGTATCAACTGTCTTAAGCTGCTCTTGCTTTTTGCTATTACTCAAATTATTGTCAGAGCTGATTTCATGTTTTACTTTATCTGCTTCAGCTTTTAAACTGAGCTGAGCGTTTTCTCTTGCAGCAGAAATATCTTGGGAGCTACTTTTAATAGTGCTACTCTGTTGTTGGTTATTTTGTGATTCAATTTCCGAAGCTTTTACATTTTGTGTAAAAGAAGTGCTGTCAAAAAATAATCCTCCCAGCATTAAAGTTAGTAAGGAATAACTAACCACCCATCCTTTTTTACTTTTATGCATTTTATAATTTGTATTTTTAACATCTTCAATTAACTTATGCTTGTTCAAATGCTTGTTCAAAATATAGCCTCTTTTTCTTTTACTACATATTATACCTCTAGGGATAATCTTCTCACATTTTATACTGAAATTCCATAAATAATTGCGAGCTTAATCATCAATTCATACTAATGCATGAGATATAAAATCAATATAAAAACATTGAGCATTATTTGTTATTTATCACGCTTTTAAAATAACAAATTATAGCGCTTTTTTATCAATTAATTTGCTTTATTTTTATAAATGGTTATAGCAAGGTTATTTAATATCTTTTATATAAAATTTTAGATTTATTAACTCTGTTTTTACTATTAATAATTTGATAATTAATTTATTTGTTGTATTATATTATCAAAATATTAAAGCAAAAATTTTGATCGAAATTGAAAGCGTTATTTTAATAATTTATCACATAAAGTAAAAAAACAACTAGAATTTAAATCATTAATTTAGCTAAAATATAAAAAGAGTATGCTGAACGCATACCCTTTTTTCATACTAAAAATCCGATTCTTGTAAAGATTCAATCATATTATTAAAAATGATACATATTTTATGATTTAGCTCTTTAATATAATTAAATGCCAGTTTTTTAATTCAATTCTTTTAATATTCTCTTAGCCAAAGCAAAGTTCCCAACTGTGGCCGAGCCGTTATCAGCAATTGCTGGCATGGATATATACTTGCTCAAGTCCGGCACAGCAATATAACCATTAAGCATTTGATTAAAGTCTTTTCGAACTTTTTCTAAAAACTTTTCACTCGTTACACCGCCACCAAAAATAATTTTATCTGGTCTTAAGATCAGTGTAGTTTGTAATGCAGCTTGAGCTGCATAATAACTCATAATGTCCCAAACATGATCGGATAAAGGAACATCTATCCCCTTTTTACCCGTCCGTGCCTCAAAGGTAGGTCCTGAAATTAATCCTTCCAAACAGTCACTATGAAACGGACAGATTCCGTCAAACTCTAAATCATCAGGATGGCGCTTAACTAAAACATGACCCATTTCAGGATGACCTAAACTACCGATTAGTTTACCGTTAACTATGGCACCACCACCAACTCCTGTGCCAATCGTGTAATAAACAAGTGAATTAATATCCTCGTTTGATAGAAGCGACATTATGTATTCCCCGTATGCTGAACCATTAACATCAGTAGTAAAAAAGATAGGGACATTGATTTCTTGTTTAAGCATCCCAACTATGTCGGTGTTTTGCCACCCCTTTTTAGGTGTTTTAGTGATATAGCCATAATTTGGTGCTGTTTTCCTAATCTCTATCGGACCAAACGATGCAATACTAATAGCATCAATTTGAAATTGTTTAAAATAAGAAACAACTTGCTTCATAGTTTTAGTTGGTGTAGTTGTTGGTATAGTAGTTTTATCTTGTATTTGATAATTTTCATTGCCAACCGCACAAACAAACTTTGTGCCACCTGCTTCTACTGATCCAAATAACATTTTAATCCTCCTCAATCACTAGTTTTAATCAACATGCAAATTGCATTTTAACTTCTTAAGCAGAAGAACTCTTATTAATTATTTTCCTAAAGGTTACAATAAAATCAAATAATTTTTGAATACTGAGATAATCATTTTTTGAAATAGCTAGCAAGAAATCATATTTCATTTTGTCTATCCCACTTAATAGCCTCAAATGAAACCTTTAAATTCTTTGTAGCATAGCCTAATTAATGCGTAAGCGCAATTTTGGGAAAAATTTAATAATAAAATCTCACTATACAAAATGTTGGTTTATCGCGTCGGACTAACCCATGTACCTGAACCATGACCCAAAATAGTTTTTATGGCTGGAATAAATGTGGTAATGATTGTTATGGTATTAATTACCCATAAACACAGTAAATAAATGGGGGCAAATAAAATATATCTCAACTTATTTCCTCGCGTATCAATTAATAAAGCTGTTGTTAGTTGTAAAGTACCAGCAATCATTTCAAAGCAAATTAACATTAAAGTTGAAAAGAGCAAATAAAACAACTGTGGCCAATTTTGCAATGTAATATAATTAATCACTAAAAAAACAAAAATTATTGATGAAATGGCAAAGAAAAATGACCAAAAAATACTAAATGTTTGATCAAAAAGTAACAGAGACTCACCCAAATTTTTAATCGGATGTTGCAAAACTTTTGATAAGTTAGTAAGCCAAACTTCCGTGCCGCCCTTAGCCCAACGCTTACGTTGATGATATAAATCCTTTAGCGTTTCTGGAACCAAGGTGTAAGAAATAATATCAGGTGCAAACACTGATAACCAATTATTTAATTGATGATCCCATGCAATACTAATATCTTCAGTAGCGCGGTCTTGACGAAATAAGCCCACATCCATTAAGGCGCTTTTACGATACATCGTATTCGCACCACTGTAAGCAAAAATACTACCAAAAACGCCCATCTCAGCTCTCTTTATAATACCAACAATACTAGAAAATTCGACAGTGATTGACTTCGTAATCAGCTTAGTCCGATTACGAACCTCGACATTAGAAGTCACCGCTGCAATATTTTGTCCTTCTGGACTATTGAAATAATTAACATAGCGTTTTAGCGCATCAGGTTCAGGAATTGTATCCGCATCATTACTAAGGACAAATTCTCCTTTAGTAAAAGCCAAGCCAACATTAAAGGCATGCGCTTTACCCTTATTTTTTTCAATATGAATGATCCGTAAGTTTGAATACTGTTTTTGTAAATCTTGCAGGATCTGCAGGGTACGATCTGTTGAACAATCATCAATTACCAAAACCTCATAATTAGTATAATTTAGCTTTGTAAGTAAATAAATGATAGTTTCTTCTAAAGTGGCTTCTTCATTATGTGCAGGAATCATAATCGTAATAAATGGTTCGTCACTTTCAGAAATATCAACAAAGTATTTTTTCTTATTTCTAAATACGAACCTGTAACATAAGCCACCGATGAACCAACCAAGACCACCGAGGATGGGATATGAAATTAAAATCAAAAACAATATATTTAATAAAGGCTTAATAGTTGACCAAGTTAAACTCATTATTAACCTCGCTTCTTAAATAAACGCTGCGCAAAATCTGTTTCAAGATTTTGTTCGGGTTTAACACTATAAAAATTTTGCTGTTGGCGCTTATCTAAGTCACCAAACTTTTGTCTCCAGCCTTCTTCGATTAATTTTTCGTGTTGCTCTCTGCGTTCTTGATTGACTACCCTTTTTTTAGTCCAAACGGAGATAAAATGACGATTATTGCGAAACGTCAAAAACAAATAAATTATTGCAATAAGTATGAATATAACTGCAAAAAATTTAATTAAAAATCCAATTGGTGTCACTATATCCGAATAATATTTAATATGAGCTAGTTTTGCAATTTTAGGTGATTTTAACGTTATATATACACAAACAAATGGTAAACAGACACCTATCCACCCAATTATTGCTATCGTTGTTTGTCTAGCCTTTAAATGCCAATTTTTTGAAGTAAAATAATCGTCATCGGCTAGAGCAGAAAAATGTTTCAAACTCAAATTAATTTTCCCCCTTAACTTATTACATTCATGAATACCTAATACTTTTATATTTACTTTATTATTATCACTATTTTAGGTCAAGAAAACAGAAATTATTAAATTGCTTTTAATTTTTCACATACTTAACCTATGATATACTGATATTTAATCATTTTATAATAAAAGGGAAGGCTAAATTTTGTTAGTAAAACCACATCAATTACAAAAAGGGGATCAAGTAGCACTAATTAGTTTGTCTAGTGGTGTCTTAGGCGAAAAGTAGGTTCTTCATGAACGAAAATTAGGGGAAAAGCGCTTAAAGGAACTAGGTCTTAAATTTATTTATATGCCTAATTCCTTAAAAGGAACTACTTACCTAAAAAAGCATCCCAATGAAAGGGCTAATGATTTAAAAGAAGCTTTTATGAATCCTGAAATTAAAGCAATTATTGCGGCCATTGGCGGTGATGATACTTATCGCTTGTTACCATATTTAATGGAAGATACAGATTTTATTAAAACAGTACAGACAAGCCCCAAACTATTTACAGGATTTTCGGACACGACAAATAATCACCTAATGTTTTATCGATTAGGGATGCAGAGCTTTTATGGACCTAATTTTTTAAATGATCTCGCAGAATTAGATGTTAATATGCTGGAATACACCCTAAATACTTGGAATCATTTCTTTATTAACCCACCTACAACTAATATTCCTGCAAGTCAAACTTGGTATGAAGAACGAACAGATTTTTCGCCTAAAGCAATCAATCATCCTCGAATTAGCCATCTCGATACTGGTTATCAAGTGCTTCGAGGAAATGGAGTTATTCAAGGTCTACTTTGGGGTGGCTGCTTAGACAGTCTCTATGATGACTTGACCCAATATCGTTATCCTGATCAAGCCGAAATTATTCGGCATTACCGATTAATTTTATCTCCCCAAGAAGCTCAAAACATCATTTTATTCATTGAAACTAGTGAAGAATGTCCCTCTCCAGATTTATATGCCCAAATGCTTGATCAACTAGATCAAGCAGGTCTTTTAAAATCTGTTCGAGGAATCTTAATGGGAAAGCCACAGAACAATTGCTATGTTAACGAATATCAAACCAAGCTTTTAGCAGCCACTGCAAAGTATCAAACACCCATTTTGGCAAACGTTAATATTGGTCATGCCTACCCCCACACCGCGCTTCCTTACGGCGCTCTTGCGCAAATTAACCTTGATCAGTCTTCTTTAAAAATTTTAGAACCATATTTTTCTTAACTTAAAAGCGTTATTCAAAACATTGAATAGCGCTTTTTAAAATTACTACCTTTTTAATAATTAACCTTTTTTCTATATACTTGATCCACCTTAGTTTTAAACTCATTCCATTCAGCATTAATAATTTGTAATTCAACTTTACCAGCTTTTGTTATTTTATAATAGCGTCGATTCCGTCCCTGAAATGGTTCATCGTATGTTACCAAGTATTTTTCTTTTTTCAATCGCCGCAAAACAGGATAAATAGTTGATTCAGAAATATTAAATACAGCTTGAACTTGTTGTGTCAATGCATAGCCATAAAGATCTTCTTGATTAATAAAAGCTAAAACAGTACCTTCCAGTAACCGAGTTTGAATTTGAATTGCCATTTTCATACCCCTTATATTACATTTCTTATAATATGGTATAGTTAGTCAAATTTCAAGCTAAAAAGCAAAAGTGAATGGTTTGATTCTACCACTAACTTGATAGTTCAATTAATAAAAAGTAGTTAATTAGAATTTTTTAAACTAGCAAATAACATGGATAAAGTAAAACGTTCTATCATTTGGCATATATTTTTTATATTTATTTAATAAAAAGCTTGAATTTAACTAATTTTGGTGTATGATGTATCTATCACACTAAAGGAGATAAAAAATGAGCTTATTAGAAACTCGTAATGTGGTCAGAACTTATGGTAAAGGTACAACCAAGTTTGATGCATTACGCGGAGTTAGTTTACAAATAAATAAAGGTGAATCAGTTGCTATTATTGGTAAAAGTGGATCTGGAAAATCAACTTTAATGCATATTATGGCGCTTCTTGACCAACCAACTTCAGGCAATATTTTATTAGACGGCAAACCAACAAGCGAAATTAAAGGACGTGCACTAAATAAATTGCGCAATCAAACTTTTGGTTTTGTTTTTCAACAATTTTTCTTAAATGCCCAAGATACCGTTCTTGAAAATGTAATGTTACCATTAAAAATTGCCGGTGTAACTGGAAAAAGGCGCCGTGAATTGGCTTTAGCTGCAATCAAAGCAGTCGATCTTGAAAGTAAAGCTCAAAATAAAGCAAATAACCTTTCTGGTGGTCAAAAGCAGCGTGTCTGTATCGCCCGTGCACTAGTTAATGATCCGCAAATTATTTTTGCCGATGAACCAACTGGTAATTTAGATTCAACTACTGGAGAAATGGTAGAAAACATTTTGTTTAAATTACATCGTGAAAAGGGAATTACCTTAATTATTGTTACTCACGACCCTGATCTTGCACAAAAATGTCAAAGACAAATCCAAATTAAAGATGGTTTAGTAGTTGAAGGAGGAGAATAATGAAGTTTCGCGATATTTTAAACTCGGCTGCAAGTAATTTATGGCACAATAAAGGTCGAACGTTTTTAACAATTATAGCCGTGCTAATCGGTTCCTTAACCCTGAGCATTACGATGGGGATTAATTCTGGTGTTAATAATTATTTAACTAAGCAAATCGGAAATGTTGGTAATACCGAGCAAATGATAATTTCTCCCGATTTTTCTAGTGGAAATAGTAACTCCGCACCAGAAAAATACAATGCTAATAAAAGCAGCAATAATGCGGACGGGATGTTAACTAAAAACGACCTCAAAAAAATCAAAACAGTCAAAGGAATAAAAGACATTAAGGCACTAAAGGATAGTAACGTTACGTATGTGCAAGGACTTAATAAAGTCAAATATGTCATCGATGCTCAACCAACCTTGGGAATCGCTTATGATTTAAAAGCAGGTCGCCAAGTTGCAACTTCAGGTAATTCCTCAGAAATTCTTTTAACTAAGCAAATGGTAAAAGCTTTTGGTTATCACAATGCTCATCAAGCCTTAGGAAAATCAATCACACTTGTGACTAACTCCCCTGTTACCAAAAAGAAGCAGAAGATCTCAGCGACAATTGTAGGAGTTCGTAACGATAGTATGGTCAGTAGCGGACAAAACGTCTACAGTCATGGCTTAAGTCAAAAAATAATTAAGGCCAATCAAGATGGTATGCCAAAGGCGCTTCAGGATCGTTATGTTGAAATTGTAGCAACACCAACCAGTAAAAATCCTGACAAAATTTTAACGATTGAAAAGAAATTAGCCAAAAAAGGTTATACAGCTCAAACTTTAAAAGATGCGGTTAAACAACTCTTTCAAACTTTCAATATTGCAACTGGTGTATTAATTATTTTTGGAGCAATCGCTCTTGTAGCCGCCAGCTTTGGGGTTGTTAATACTCTTTACATGTCAGTTCGCGACCGAACACGTGAAATTGGTCTAATGAAGGCTTTAGGATTAGGTCAAGGTAAAGTCTTTTCAATTTTTAGTTGTGAAGCAATTCTAATCGGTTTATTCGGTTCACTTCTTGGATTGCTTGGTGCCATAGGACTAGGACAGGTATTAAACTCAGTTGCCAGAAAAACTTTCTTAAAAGGCATTGATGGCTTTATCTTAATTCAATTTAATTGGACTAGCAGTTTGCTAATCATTGGAATTATTTGTTTAATTACATTTTTAGCCGGAACACTGCCAGCTAGACGAGCAGCCAAGCTTGATCCAATTACTGCTTTAAGATACGAATAATTATTAAAAAAGACTCACTTACATGAGTCTTTTTTGTGCTCATTAACCTTTATTTCTCTTAATAACTTGCTCAATTATAGGCGACAATAAGTTTTGCTCTATTTCTAAATTATCCGGATGATAGTTTCTATCTATACATTCATCCCAGTATTCTAAATGTTTTTTATCAATGTAGTTTTCAGAATCTTCAACAGCTTTACCACCCTCACCTTGAATCGAGTACCAGTAAAAATAAGTATAACCATCTAAACTTTCTTCCTTAAAAACTGTCTCAACATACATCTTTTCATCTGCCATAGTTGCCACCGTTGCTTCATGATGCTGATTAAGAAAATCCATCCAAGCTTGTGCCAATTTTTCTTTTCCTTTTTTGATTCTGAATCGTGTTAATTCCACTTTATCCATTTAAACCCTCCTTTTATACAATTAAACAAAAGATTCCTATTTAATTATAGTTTTATGTTCCACTAATTAGTTCTTTTTCAAATTTATTAAGCTTTTAGTTACTAATAAAATCAGCAGATTATAATTATTTAGTTAATAAGGACTTCTATTTTTTGTGTCCTCAATTAACTACACACTTACAAGTTAAAATTTGCTACAGATCATTTCTATTAGATTAAAAGTAACCCAGTATAATAATTATACAAAAACACTAAGCTCTAGGATAGTTTAGTGCAGTCTAGTTTTTTTATTATCAGTATTTACAAAAGAAGTTAAAAAAGCATCAGCTTTATTACTGATGCTTTTGACGCTACTAGTCGATTTTAAAAACTGACAAATTTAACGCTTACTAAATTGTGAAGCTTTACGAGCCTTCTTCAAGCCTGGCTTCTTTCTTTCAACCATTCTTGGATCACGTGTTAAGAACCCAGCCTTCTTCAGTGGACCACGAAAGTCTGGATCTACTTCTAGTAAAGCACGAGCAATTCCAAGACGAATCGCACCGGCTTGACCTGAAAATCCTCCACCATTAACATTAACATTAACGTCGTATTGACCATCAGTTTCAGTCAAAGTCAGTGGTTGTTTTAAATCCTTAACTAAGTTAGGAAATGG
This sequence comes from Lactobacillus sp. ESL0246, assembly GCF_003692965.1. Classification (GTDB taxonomy): domain Bacteria; phylum Bacillota; class Bacilli; order Lactobacillales; family Lactobacillaceae; genus Lactobacillus. Next base: position 12,732 of record NZ_REHC01000011.1, read on the forward strand.
GATATATTGATTAATATCTTTATTATTTGCAGTAATTTTTCCATTGCCTGGTACTAAACGTACACGCGCAACTGAATTCTTACGGCGACCAGTACCTGCATATGCAACTTGTTGTGCCATTTATGTAACCTCCTAGATTAATTTGTTAATATCTAACGTTTCCGGTTTTTGAGCTTCATGCTTGTGATTAGCATCAGCATAAACATGCATCTTCATAAATTCTTGGTGTCCAAGAGTATTCTTCGGAAGCATTCCTTTAACCGACAATTCAACTAATCTAACTGGATTCTTTGCAAGCATTTCTCCAGCAGGAATGGCTTTGATACCACCACGAAAACCAGAGTGATGGTAATAAATCTTGTCAGTAGCTTTCTTCCCTGTCAACTTAACCTTAGATGCGTTAATAATAATAACGTTATCTCCAGTGTCAACATTTGGTGTATATTGAGGCTTGTTTTTACCCCTTAAAATAGTTGCTACTGCAGTAGACAGACGTCCTAAAGACACATCTGTTGCGTCAACAACATACCACTTATGTTCAATTTCATTAGGTTTAGCTAATTGTGTAGTACGCAATTTAAATTCCTCCGTTTATACGTTGTTTGAAAACAATAAGATTCCGGGGCCTATCGTGGACAAACATACTTTAATAGAATACGTCCTTTTGCTTTAATTGTCAATATAAATTCTCATCTTGACGATATTTTAAGGGAATATCCTCATAAAACACATGAAATAAAAAAAGTCCGTTTGCCTGTGCTGTTTCTCTTACCTGTTCGCGATCCTTAGCTAATATTACCCGGGGAATATCATTAATAGGACGTTTGCCGTTTCCAATTTCAAGAAGTGTCGCAACTAATATTCGAACCATATTATATAGAAAACCTGAACAAATAAAATCAAAAATTATTTCATTTTCAATGTCATCTTTTCGTATATTAATATAATACATTGTTCTAACTTTATTTTTGATTTGTCCCCCACTTGCAGCAAAACTTGTAAAATCATGTGTACCAATCAAATCTCTGGCTGCCTGTTGCATTTTTTTAACATTTATTTGATAGGGATAATGTCCAGTATAAAATCTTTTAAAAGGATTAACAAAGCGATCCAAGCTAAGTCTGTATCGATACCATTTTCCTTTAGCACTATATCTGACATGAAAGTCTTCATTAACAATTTCACAATCATTAAAAACTATATCCAAAGGCATCATTGAATTGAGTGCACAAAGCATTCTTTGAGGTGGAATTTTGTTTCCAGGATAATCAAAGTGAATTACTTGACCTAAAGCATGAACACCAGCATCAGTTCTGCCAGAACCTTCAATTCTTACTTGCTGACCTTTTGTCATTTTTTCAAGTGCAGATTCAATTGTCCCCTGTACTGTCCTTTGCTTGGGCTGTGCTTGAAAGCCATGAAATAGATGACCATCATAGGAAAGCGTCATTTTATATCTTGTTTTCATTAATGTGTCCTAAAAATAACTAACAATGCTGTCAATATCAGAAAGTAGCCGAGATTACACAAGTCGAACTTAGACCAATGTAAAACACGAAATCGTGTTCTTCCTTCATCGCCACGATAACCACGAGATTCCATTGCTGTTGAAAGATCAATCGCTGTTGAAAGAGAATTTATAAACAAAGGTATAAGTAATGGAGTAATAGCTTTTGCACGTGCAACCAATCCACCATTATTAAAGTCGGCTCCCCGAGATCTCTGCGCATTCATAATTTTAAAAGTTTCATCAAATAGGGTCGGCACGAAACGTAATGCAATCGACATTACTAAAGCAATTTTATCGACCGGAACCTTAACTAATTTAAGCGGAATTAACAGCCATTCAATTGCATCAGCGATTTCTAATGGAGTGGTCGTTACTGTCATAACCGTCGAAATTAAAACAATGACTGTAAAGCGAATAAAAATAAAAATAGCATTACTAATTCCATAACTGGTCAAAGCAAAAATACCCCAATGCCAGTAAACTGTTCCCCCTACTGTGAAGAAAAGTTGTAACAGGGAAGTAAACAAAATTAACCAAATTACAGGTTTAATGCCCTCCCAAAAGATTTTCCATTTTAGGTTGGTTGCCGCTACTGCCACCAAACTAAAAAAAGTTATAATTACATAAGTAATTGGGTTATTAGCTAGAAAAATTATAAAAATAAAAAGTACAGTGGCTAGTAGCTTTCCACGTGGATCCATCTTATAAATTAGTGAATCGCCCGGAAGATACCGTCCAATCAAAATTTTACTCATGAGTTACCCCTTTAAATTTTGCTTAATTCCTGAGATCAAATCCGGTAACCTTAAAGGCGGAGCAGAAAAATTATAATTTTTCAATTGGGCAGCAAAAACGGAAGACTTTGGCTCATCAAGATGATGCTCTTTCAACCAGGAACGATTTTTAAATACTTCGATTGGCTGAGAATGTTTAATCAGTTTTCCGTGCTCCATTATTAAAACATCATCAGCATAATTGGCAACGTCATCCATATTATGGGTAACTAAAATAACCGTATGACCAGCGTTACGATAATCTGAAAAAAGCTCCATCATTTGCTTACGAGATCTAGGATCTAGCCCCGCTGCTGGTTCGTCTAAACAAAGAATATCAGGTTCATAAGCCAAAACTCCGGCAATTGCTACTCTTCTCATTTGACCACCAGAAAGTTCAAATGGTGATCTTGAACCAAATTCTACAGGTAAGCCTACTTTCTTCAACCATTTTTGTGCGCTTTGCTTTGCCTTGTCATCGTCATAGCCAAAATTTTTAGGTCCAAACGCAATATCATCTAAAACAGTACTTTCAAACAATTGTGATTCTGGAAACTGAAACACCAAACTTACATGACGACGTAAATTTTTTAAATGCTTATTATTAGTATCAGATTTTATTTTTATACCTGCAATTTCAACTTGGCCACTAGTCGGTTTCAATAGAGCATTAAAATGTTGCATTAAGGTTGATTTACCACTTCCTGTATGCCCAATAATAGCAGTAAATGAACCATCATTTAATTCAAAACTGATATTCTCTAAGCCTTTTTTTTCAAGTGGTGAACCAGGCGAATAAACATAACTTACATTTTCGAATTTAATTGACATAAATATTGGACCAACTCTTTTTCTGAACTAATCTCATCAGGAATATTGATTTTATTATTGCATAATTCATTTTTAATTTGTTGAAAAAATGGAACGTCTAATCCCAGCTTTTTAAGAAGATTAACTTGAGCAAAAACTTCTTTAGGACTGCCTTGCGTTATTAATTTCCCATCATCCATAACTAATACTTGATCCGAACTATTCGCTTCATCAATATCATGTGTAATTGCAATCACGGTGAGATTATATTTTTCTTTAATTTCACGAACTATTTTTAAAATCTGATTTCTACCTTCTGGGTCTAACATTGAGGTTGCTTCATCTAGAATAATGATTTCTGGTTTAAGCGCAATAATTCCTGCAATTGCAACTCGCTGTTTTTGGCCGCCGGACAAAGTCGAGGGTTCAGAATTTGCATAATCACTCATGCCTACTGCTTCAATTGCATTAGACACAATTTTAATCATATCTTCACGCGAAACGCCACGATTTTCAAGACCAAATGCAACATCATCAGTTACTGTAGCACCAACAAACTGGTTATCCGGATTTTGAAATACAATCCCCACTTTATCTCTTATTTGCCAAACAGTATCTTCTGTTAAAATTGTATCACCAATCTTAATACGTGAAATATCAGGATCGTCAGGAACTAGCAACCCATTCATTAGTCTGATAATCGTAGATTTACCGCTTCCATTATGACCAATAATAGAAGTCCAAGACCCCTTTTCAATATTCAAACTAATATTGTCAATTGCTGGAGTGCTTGATTCAGGATACGTGAAACTTAAGTTTTTTATATTAACAATGCTTTCTTTTGTCATGTTATCACCATCCTTAAAAGTCTGATTTAATTGTACCAAAAAAAGGCAAAAAAAATCACCCATGAAGAGGGATAAATATGCATTATCTAAGCTAGACTAAACTTTCGTCATCATCTTAACGCTTATTCTCACTTTCATGGATAATTCTTAATAGCTATTAAGTTGTTGGGCTATTCCTAATTAAACTAATTCAAGAATAACCATTGGAGCGCCATCACCCTTACGAGCTGTAGCTAACTTCATAATTCTAGTATAACCACCATTACGGTCTTTGTAACGTGGTGCTATATCACTAAACAATTTTTGTAGTGCTGATTTAACAACAACTGCATCTTTTTCTTCATGGATATCAGCAACTTCATTTCGAACAAAAGCAGCTGCTTTTCTTCTGGCAGCTAAGTCACCACGTTTACCTAAAGTGATCATCTTTTCCGCTGTCTTGCGTACTTCTTTAGCACGAGTTTCAGTTGTAACAATGCGTTCGTTCATGATTAATTGAGTAGTCATTTCTCTTAGCATTGCTTTTCTGTGGGCACTATCCCAGCCTAATTTTCGGTATGCCATTAATTTACCTCCTTTTATTTTTCAGTTAATCCTCTTGACGAAGTGAAAGTCCCAAGTCAGTTAATTTATTTTTGACTTCCTCCAATGATTTACGTCCCAAGTTACGAACACGCATCATATCTGCCTCTGATTTATCAGTCAGTTCTTGCAGTGTATTAATGCCAGCTCTTTTAAGGCAGTTATAAGAACGAACAGATAGATCAAGCTCTTCAATCGTCATCTCAAGCTTTTTTTCTGCCGTATCATCCTCTTTTTCAACCATAACATCGTTGAATTTAGTACTTGCATCAGCATTTTCAAACACTTTGAAATGTTCTACCAAAATTTTAGCAGCAAAACTAAGGGCATCATTGGGTTTAATTGAACCATCAGTCCAAATCTCTAAAGTGAGCTTATCAAAATCATCTCTTTTACCAACACGAGTTGACTCAACTTGATAATTAACTTTTTCAATTGGGGAAAAGAGAGAATCAACAGGAATGACCCCAATTGGCATGTCATCACTCTTGTTATCACTTGCTGCAACATAACCTCGACCATTTTTAACAGCGGCTTGCATATGTAAGTGTCCACCATCAGCAATGGTACAAATATATTGATCAGGATTAAGTATTTGAACATCTGCATCAACTTTAAAGTCATCGGCAGTAACAGTAGCCGGACCTTCAACGTCAATTTCAATTATCTTTTGTTCGTCTGAAAAAGACTTTAATTCTAGCTTTTTCAAATTTAAAATCATTTTTGCAACGTCTTCCTTAACACCTGGAACGGTAGAGAATTCGTGCAAAACATCATCGATTTGAACATACACAAGGCCCGTACCTGGAATAGAAGTGAGTAATACTCTACGTAATGAATTACCTAAAGTAGTACCAAAGCCTCGTTCAAGTGGTTCAATAACAAATTTACCATAAGACTTTTCTTGGTCCACAACGGTAATATTTGGTTTTTCAAATTCAATCATTACTAGACCCCTTTCAAAACGCAACGTCTTTCAATAAGAACAAAATTAAACACGACGACGTTTTGGTGGTCTAGAACCATTGTGAGGAACAGGAGTAACGTCACGAATAGCAGTAATTTCCAAACCAGTAGCTTGTAGTGATCTTATAGCAGATTCACGACCAGCGCCAGGCCCCTTAACAGAAACTTCTACATGTTTCATGCCTTGATCCATTGCACTTTTAGCAGCAGCTTCAGCTGCCATTTGTGCTGCAAATGGTGTAGATTTCCGGCTACCTTTAAAGCCCAATGCACCTGCTGATGACCAAGCAATAGCGTTACCTTGAGTGTCAGTAATCATGACTAAAGTATTATTAAACGTAGAATGAATATGAGCAACGCCTCTTTCAACGTGCTTCTTCACACGACGCTTACGTGCTGTTTTAGGCATCAATAAACCTCCTTATAATTTTTATTTATTCTTTTTGCTACCCTTACGTGTACGGGCATTATTTTTGGTATTTTGTCCACGAACTGGAAGTCCATGGCGATGACGCATACCACGGTATGAACCGATATCAATTAACCGCTTGATGTTCATGCTAACTTCTCTTCGTAAGTCACCTTCAACGCGGTATTTATCTACTTCTGCGCGAAGCTTTTCTTGATCATCTGGAGTCAAATCTTTTGAACGTATGTCTTCAGAAACACCAGCATCCGCACAAATTTTCTGAGCAGTTGGTTCACCAATACCATAAATATAAGTTAATGCAACAACTATTCTTTTATCTCTTGGTAAATCAACACCAGCAATACGTGCCATAAATTGCACCTCCTATTTTATTTTAACCTTGACGTTGCTTGTGCTTTGGATTTGCAGGACAAATAACCATTACACGACCATGTCTCTTAATAATCTTACAATGCTCACACATTGGTTTAACAGATGGTCTAACCTTCATGTTTCCCTCCGTTATTACTTTATAAACCGATAAGTAATTCTACCTTTTGTTAAATCGTAAGGAGAAAGTTCAACAGTAACACGGTCCCCAGGTAAAATCCGAATATAATGCATTCTAATTTTACCGGATACATGTGCTAATATTTCAGCTCCATTTTCCAATTCAACTTTAAACATAGCATTAGGCAAGGTATCAACTACTTTACCCTTTACTTCAATGACATCATCTTTTGCCAAAGCTGTTCCTCCGCATTTAAACAGTCATACTTTGAAATTATAACACGGAAATGTAAATATACAAATTATTGTTTATTACTCAAAACCGCATCAACGTTTTCAAAAACTTTTTCTGGAATTTGCTCACCATTTACACTAGTTAACAAACCATTTGCTTGATAATAGTCCTTCAAAGGAGTATTCATCTTTTCATTTACTTCTAAACGATTCTTTACCACTTCTGGTTTGTCATCTTCACGTTGATAAAAGTCATGACTACCACAGCGATCACAGGTATCCTTTAACTTAGGCATTTTTGTAATCTTATTGTAAGTTGCGCCACACTGTTTACACATGAACCGTGCTGATAAACGGTTGATTAAAATTTTTTCATTAACTTCTAAAGAAATTACTTTAGTTAATGGTTTATTCAATCGTTTAGTAATAGTTTCCAAAGCTTCTGCTTGAACAATTGTTCTAGGAAAACCATCTAAGATATATCCTTCTTTAATATCAGATTGGCTTAAACGTTCTTCAACCAATTTTTCAGTAACTTCGTCTGGTACCAAATCACCTTTATCAATATAACTTTTAGCTTCAAGACCAACTTTAGTCTCGTTAGCCATTGCTTCTCTAAACATATCCCCAGTTGAAATATGAGTTAGATGATATTTATCAACAATTTGTTCTGATACTGTACCTTTGCCAGCACCTGGCAGTCCCAAAAGAAATAAGTTAATCATTTATTCGTTCCTATCTGATGAATCCAACATATTCTCGTTTCATTAACAGTCCGTTAATCTGACGAGATAATTCTAAGACAACTCCGATAACAATTAAAAGACTCGTTCCACCAAGCCCAATTGAGCTTGGAAGATTCCAAAAATTAGTAGCAAGTTGTGGTAATAAAGCTACCAGTCCCAAAAATACTGATCCAACTGTTGATAACCTAATTAACAGCTTTGAAACAAAATCTTGGGTATCTTTACCCGGCCACACGCTTGGAATATACGCACCCTGCTTTTGTAGATTCTTCGAAAGCTTCTCAGGATTAACCTGAACAAAAGCATAGAAGAAAGTAAACAAAATAATTAAAACAGTGTAAATTATAACTCCTGGCGTTGTTTGCATACTAAATATATTAGTCATTATCTTATACCATTGCTGATCGCCTTGAGATCTTTGAAAAGCCATTAAAATCGTTGCTGGTGTAATAATAAACGAACTCGCAAAAATTACCGGAATAACACCAGAAACATTAACTTTCAACGGCAAAAAGCTTTCAGAGCCACTAATAGTTGCTCGTTTAGTATATTGTATTGGAATCCGGCGATCTGCTTGCTCAACCCAGGTAACAATTTGTGTTATAAGGATTATCGCAATAATAATCGCAATGAAGAACATAATACCCTTCCAACGATCAGTCGCACTGTTATTGATAATTTCTTCTTTATATAGCTCCCATAATCCGCGTGGAAGCCGAGCAATAATTCCTGCAAAAATGATTACTGAAACACCATTACCTAAACCTTTATCAGTGATTTCATCACCTAACCAAGTAAGTAACATTGTTCCTGCTGTCATAATAATTGCAATTTCGATGTAAGTTTGTGGAGTCTGAGTTTTAACCAACCCCATCTGAGTCAAGGCATTAAAACCTAAAGTAATCCCAATACTTTGAAAGAATGCAACAAATAATGAAAGCCATCTTGTAGCCTGATTGGTTTTACGCCGTCCGACTTCACCTTGCTTGCCCCATTCAACTAAAAATGGAACTATATCCATTTGAAGTAGTTGAATAACGATTTGAGCAGTAATATATGGAGAAACTCCAAGCGAAAAAATCGAATAATTATCTAATCCACCACCAGAAACGGTGTCTAGCATCGGAACTAAACCAGTTTGTGCAACTTGAGTAATCGCTTTTGCATTAACGCCGGGAACAGTAATATTAGACCCGATGCGATATAGCAAAAGGATAAAGAGTGTAAAATAAATTTTATTTCTGATTTCTTTATCCTTAAAGGCGTTCTTCAAAGTCGAAAACATTAGATCACCTCAACAGATCCGCCAGCTGCTTCAACTGCTTCTTTTGCAGCAGCGGAAACTTTATTAACCTTAACGTTTAGCTTAACTTTTAACTCACCTTTGGCAAGTAATTTTATACCTGATAATTCTTTCTTTACCAAGCCTTTTTCTTTAAGAACAGCAACTGTTACATCACTATTGTTTTCAAACTTGTTTAAGTCGTCTAAATTAATAATTGCATATTCTTTACGGTTAACATTCTTAAAACCGCGCTTAGGCATAGTTCTAAAGAGTGGCATTTGTCCACCTTCAAAACCTAAACGAGTGTGTCCTCCTTGACGAGCCAATTGACCCTTTTGTCCGCGACCAGAAGTTTTTCCGTGACCGCTTGAAGTACCACGTCCAACACGTTTTCTATCAGTACGTGAACCCTCAGCAGCATGTAATTCATGAAGCTTCATTAATTCGGCACCTCCTTAATTAATTATTTATTTGTCTCTTCTACAGAGATTAAGTGGGCAATTTTTAGTAGTGCACCACGAGTAGCAGCGTTGTCTGGTAGAGTAACTGTACTATTAATTCTACCTAAGCCAAGAGCTTTAACAACTTTTCTTTGTTCAGGCAGACGGTGCACAGCACTTCTAATTAAAGTAACTTTTAATTCAGTCATTTACTCAGTCTCCCTAATCTAATTCTGCGTGACGAAGCTTGTCAACTTCTTCGCTAGTTCTAAGTTTCCTTAATCCATCAATTGTTGCACGTACAACGTTGATTGGAGTATTTGAACCAAGTGATTTTGAAGTAACATCAGCAATACCAGCCATATCCATAACGATACGAACGGCACCACCAGCTGCAACACCTGAACCAGCTGGAGCTGGTTTAATCAAAATGTTACCTGAACCAAAGTGACCATTTACCTCATGAGGAATAGTAGTACCCACTCTTGGAACAGTTATCATGTTCTTCTTACCAGCCTCAACAGCCTTACGGATTGCTTCTGGAACTTCTTGAGCCTTACCAGTACCAAAGCCTACACGACCTTTTTTGTCACCAACGATTACCAGGGCAGCAAATCTCATTCGTTGTCCACCCTTGACAACCTTGGTAACACGATTAATTGCTACTAACTGATCTTCGATGTCGTCTTTATTTCTGCGATTATTACGAGAATCGTTGCGGTTTGCCATGTATTTTTCTCCTTCCCTAGAAATCTAATCCGTTTTCACGAGCGGCATCTGCCAAAGCTGAAATACGGCCGTGGTATAGATAACCACTTCTATCAAACACAACATTTGAAATGTTTTTACTTTTAGCTGCTTCAGCAATTGCCTTACCAACAGCTTGAGCTTGTTCTAACTTAGTTGAATCCTTAGAAACGGAAGCATCTAAAGTTGAGGCACTTGCTAGCGTGACACCCGCTACGTCATCAATTAATTGAGCGTAGATGTTTTTGTTTGAACGAAAAACGCTTAAGCGTGGGCGCTCAGCAGTACCAGAAATCTTGCTACGAATACGTTTATGACGCTTTAAGCGCAATTTATTCTTATCTGGTTTTGAAATCACAATTTCACCTCAAAAATTATCTATTATTTACCTGTTTTACCTTCTTTACGACGTACGTATTCATCAACATAACGAATACCCTTACCTTTATAAGGTTCAGGTGGACGTACATCGCGAATTTCAGCAGCAAATTGACCTACATTTTGCTTTGAAATTCCTTCTACTTCAATTTCAGTAGCCGAAGTTGCTTTTACAGAAACACCTTCTGGAGCTGTCATTTCAACTGGGTGTGAATAGCCAACGTTTAAAGTTAACTTACTACCCTGAGTAGTTGCTCTATAACCAACACCGATCAATTTTAAGGTTTTCTTGTAACCACTAACTACACCTTCTACCATTGATGCCAAGTTAGCTCTTTCTGTTCCATGAAGTGCTTTGTCATTTTCACTTGAGCGTGAGAAATTGATTTTTCCATCTTCTTGTTTAAAAGTAATCTTTGGATCAAAATATCGAGTTAATTCACCCTTGGGGCCCTTAACAGTGATGTTGTCACCATCCTTGGTAACAGTGACACTATCTGGGACTTCAATTGTTTTTAAACCTATACGGCTCATTGATTGTTCTCCTTTCTGTCAGAATTACCAAATGTAGGCAATAACTTCGCCACCAACATTTTTTTGTCTTGCTTCTTTATCGGTAATCACACCTGCAGAAGTAGAAACGATGGCAATACCTAATCCATTAAGAACTTTAGGTAAATTTTCTGCGCTAACATAATTTCTAAGACCTGGTTTAGAAATTCGCTTTAAGCCTGAAATAACACGTTCCCCATCTGGACCATACTTCAAGAAGATTTTAATAACCCCTTGCTTGTTGTCATCAGTAACTTCGTAATCACGGATAAAGCCTTCGCGTTTTAAGATTTCTGAAATAGATTTTTTTATGTTTGATGCAGGAATTTCAACAGAACTGTGTTTTGCCATGTTGGCATTTCTAATTCTAGTCAAATAATCTGCAATCGGATCTGTCATGACCATTTATGCTATCCTCCTCCGTATTACCAACTAGCCTTTTTAAGGCCAGGTATTTGACCCTTGTGAGCTAAATCTTTCAGACAAATACGGCATAAGCCAAATTTACGATAAACGGAGTGTGGACGACCACATCTCTCGCAACGAGTATATTCACGTGAAGAGAATTTAGCAGGACGATGATTTCTAATTTTTTGTGACGTTTTAGCCATTAGTGTCCTCCATTATTTTGCAAACGGCATGCCAAATTGAGTCAAAAGCTCACGCGCTTCTTCATCAGTATTGGCTGTAGTAACGATAACAACATCTAAGCCTCTTGTCCGATTAACTTTATCAAAGTCAATTTCTGGGAAAATCAATTGTTCTTTAATTCCCAAGGTATAGTTGCCCCGACCGTCAAATGAACGACTTGAAACACCACGGAAGTCACGAACACGAGGAAGTGAAACGCTAATTAATTTGTATAAAAAATCGTACATTCTATCACCTCTAAGAGTAACCTTAGCACCGATAGACATGCCTTCACGTAAGCGGAAGTTTGCAATTGATTTCTTAGCCTTAGTAACTAATGGCTTTTGACCAGAAATCAAAGTTAATTCATCAACAGCCTCGTCCAAGTTCTTAGCATTTGATACAGCATCACCAACACCCATGTTTAAAACGATTTTTTCAATCTTGGGTACTTGCATAACCGAGCTATATTCAAATTTGTCTTGCAACGCAGGGATAATTTTTTCCTTATATTCTTGAGCTAAATAATTTGCCATTTGTATCCTCCCTTCTACTTGTTAGTTTCTTCTTTTTTGCTTTCAGACTTAGCAATAACCTTAACATTTGAAGCATGAATTGAACCCTCTGATTCAACCACTCCACCATTTGCGTTGGTTTGTGAAGGTTTTTGGTGTTTTTTAACTGTATTAACGCCTTTAACAACCACACGGTTCTTCTTAACGTTAACAGCCAAAACAGTACCTTCTTTACCTTTGTCTTTTCCGGCAATTACTTTTACTTTATCACCAGTTTTAACAAACATCAGTGCACCTCACTTAATTATAAGACTTCAGGAGCAAGAGAGACGATCTTCATAAAGTCGTGCTCACGCAACTCACGTGCAACAGGCCCAAAGATACGAGTTCCACGTGGGCTTTTATCTGCATTAATAACTACGCCGGCATTTTCATCAAACTTAATGTATGAACCATCTTCGCGACGTGCGCCTGATTTTGTTCTAACAATAACAGCTTTAACAACGTCACCTTTTTTGACAACGCCACCTGGTGTTGCTTGTTTAACAGTTGCTACTACGATGTCACCAATGTTACCAGTCTTACGCTTTGATCCACCTAAGACTCTAATAACTAAAAGTTCTCTGGCACCTGAGTTATCAGCAACCTTCAAACGGGATTCATTTTGAATCACTGTATAATCCTCCCCTCACTAAATCCGCAAGTTAAACAGATTTCTTGACAATTTCTACTAAACGAAAGCGTTTTGTACGAGATAATGGACGAGTTTCCATGATACGAACAGTATCGCCAACTTTAGCTTCATTATTTTCGTCTTGTGCGTAATATTTCTTTGAGTATCTAATACGCTTATTGTAAACAGGGTGATTCTTATAAGTATCAACAACTACTGTAATAGTTTTATCATTCTTATCAGAAATTACTCGACCTTGATATACGTGACGACTATTTCTTTCGATTGATTCGCTCAAGTTAATAACTCCCTTCCACTAATCGTTTTTTAAAGCTTTTTCACTAAGAATTGTTTTAATTCTAGCGATATTTTTGCGGACTTTGTTTAGGCGAGCGGTATTTTCTAATTGACCCGTTGCTTGTTGGAAACGCAAGTTAAAGAGTTCTTCTTTATATTGCTTTTCTTTATCTAACATTTGATCATTGGTTAGTGCTCTGATTTCCTTAGCCTTCATTAGAATTGCCACCTACTTCCGAACTTTTAGTCACAAACTTACATTTAATTGGTAATTTAGTAGATGCAAGTCTTAATGCTTCACGAGCAGTTGCCTCACTAACTCCACCAATTTCAAACATAATTTTTTCTCTCTTAACTACAGCTACCCAGCCGGCTGGTGCACCTTTACCAGATCCCATACGTACACCTACACCCTTAGCAGTGTATGACTTTTGAGGGAAAATTCTAATCCAAACTTTACCACCACGTTTCATATAACGAGTCATAGCAACACGGGCAGCTTCAATTTGTTGATTAGAAATCCAGTGAGATTCAAGAGCTTGCAAACCATATTCACCAAAAGCAATGGTTTTTCCACCCTTTGCAGCGCCACGCATCTTACCACGAAATTCACGACGGTGTTTTACTCGCTTTGGTACTAGAGGCATTATTTGTTTCCTCCCTTCACAGCTTTTTCTGGTTTTTTACCCTTTGAAGGCAAAATTTCACCACGATTAATCCATACTTGAACTCCAATTTCACCATAAGTGGTGAATGCATTTACCCAAGCATAATCAATATCAGCTCTCAAAGTCTGTAATGGGACACGGCCTTCAGTATGCCATTCTCTTCTTGCCATGTCGGCACCATTTAACCGACCAGAAGTTTGTACTCTGATTCCAGTAGCACCAGCACGCATAGTTCTTTGAGTAGCTTGACGAATTGCACGTCTAAAAGCAATACGAGCTTCAAGTTGGCTAGCAATGCTTTCGGCTACCAACTTAGCATCAAGATCTGGCTTTTTAATTTCAATAATATTTACTTGAACTTGTTTTTTAGTCAAAGCGTTTAATTCTTTTCTCAAAGCTTCAACTTCAGAACCACCTTTACCAATAACCATACCTGGTTTAGCGGTATTGATTGAAACGTTAATTCTGTTTGCTGCACGTTCGATTTCAATAGTAGAAACAGAGGCATCTTTTAATTTCTTAGAAATGAATTTTCTGATGCGCAGGTCTTCATTTAAGGTTTCTTTGTATCCTCTGTCAGCATACCATTTTGATTCCCAGTCGCGAATTACGCCGAGACGAAAACCATTTGGGTTAATCTTTTGACCCATTAATATACCTCCCTTAATCGTTCTTTTCTGAAACTACTACAACTACGTGACTTGTTCTCTTGTTAATTGGAGAAGCCATACCTTTTGCACGTGGTCTGAATCTCTTTAGTGTTGCACCTTCATTAACGTAAGCTTCTGATACGTATAGATTGGCACTTTCGAGATCGTAATTATGTTCCGCATTAGCAATTGCTGAGCGTAAAACTTTTTCAACGATTGGGGAAGCAGCTCTAGGCGTAAATTGCAAGATTGCCAATGCTTCGGCAACATCTTTGCCACGAATTAAGTCGACAACTAAACGCGCTTTTCTTGCAGCAATACGAACAGTTCTTGCTTCAGCCCTAGCTGAGCTAATTTGTTCTGCCATTTAAGTGTTTCTCCTCTCTTATCTTGTAGCCTTATCGTCAGATGTTTTATGTCCATGGAAAGTTCTCGTTGGAACAAATTCACCTAATTTATGGCCAACCATGTCCTCAGTAATATATACAGGAACATGCTTTCTGCCATCGTAAACAGCTATAGTCAATCCAACAAAGGAAGGGAAAATAGTTGAACGACGTGACCAAGTCTTAATAACCTGCTTTTTTTCTGTATCTGCTTGTGCATCAACCTTTTTTAGTAATGATGCATCAGCAAAAGGCCCTTTTTTAATACTACGGCTCATTAATTAACCCTCCTTCTACTACTTGCTACCCTTACGGTGACGAATAATTAACTTCTCACTAGCTCTCTTACTATTTCTAGTCTTAATGCCGCGAGCTTTCTTACCCCAAGGAGTCATAGGTTGTGGACGACCAACTGGAGCCTTACCTTCACCACCACCATGTGGGTGATCATTAGGGTTCATTACAGATCCACGAGATTGTGGACGTCTGCCTAACCAGCGACTACGACCAGCTTTACCTAATTGAATTAATGAATGTTGTTCATTTCCGACAACTCCAATAGTTGCACGACAAGCTGATAAGATCTTGCGAACTTCCCCACTCTGTAGTTTAACCAAAGTGTATTTTCCATCATTACCCAAAACTTGAGCACTGGTACCTGCACTTCTTACAAGTTGTCCGCCTTTTCCAGGTCTTAATTCAATATTATGAATTGAAGTGCCTGTCGGTATGTCTTTTAATGGTAAGGCGTTGCCTGGCTTGATATCTGCACTAGAACCAGATTCAACAACATCTCCAACTTTTAAACCTTTGGATGCTAGAATATAAGCTTTAATACCGTCAGTGTAATGAAGAAGAGCAATATTTGCTGTCCGGTTTGGATCATATTCGATTGCCTTAACTACAGCTTTTGCATTATCTTTATTCCGCTTAAAATCAATGATACGATACTTTTGCTTGTGACCACCACCACGGTGTCTACTTGTAATATGACCATATGAATTACGACCTGCAGTATGTGATTGTGATTCAAGCAAAGTACGTTCTGGTTTGCTTTTAGTAATCTCAGCAAAGTCGGAAGAAGTCATATTACGGCGACCATTTGTGGTTGGCTTATAAATCTTAATAGCCAATTGTCTGACCTCCTATTACTTATTCTCTTCTGTATTTTCGTCTTTAAAAATTTTGATGTCGTTTGAATCTTCAGTCAAAGTCACAATTGCTTTACGCGTACGAGCGGTTTTACCAGTATAACGCCCCACTCGCTTGTCTCTTCCACGAACATTCATGATATTTACTTTTTTGACCTTTACATCAAAAATTTCTTCAACAGCATTACGAACTTGAGTTTTGGTTGCGGTTAAAAGCACGTTGAAAGTGTACTTCTTATCATCCATTAAGTTCGTTGACTTTTCAGTAATGACAGGTCTTAAAATGATATCGTGTGAACTCATTTCTTTGCAGCCCCCTCAACATTCTCTTCAATCTTTTCAACAGCATCCTTAGTCAGGATTAATTTGTTGTAGTTAACAACATCCTCAACATTTAATCCGTTGATTGTGATTACCTTAACGTTTGGTAAGTTCTTAGCTGAAAATTGAACATTTCTATCCTCTGATACAACTAATACCTTACCTTCAACATTCAAACTGTCTAGCATTGCTTTGAATTCTTTAGTCTTAGGAGCTGACATTGTCAACTGATCTAAAACAATCAAATCATTGTCAAGTAGCTTTTGGGAAAGAACTGACTTAATAGCCAAACGGCGCTGTTTTCTTGGCATTGAATAAGCATAAGAACGTGGAGTTGGTCCAAAGACAACACCACCACCACGCCATTGCGGTGATCTGATGGAACCTTGACGAGCACGACCTGTTCCCTTTTGCTTCCATGGCTTTTTACCACCACCACGAACAGCGGATCTATTTTTGACTTTTGAAGTACCTTGATGTTTACCAGCTCTTTGTCTAATAATTGCGTCAAAAACTACACTTTCATTTGGGGTAATGCCAAAGATATTATCGTTTAAAGCAACTTCACCAGCATCTTTACCTTTTTGATCGATAACTTTTAAATTAGCCATTCTAGTCCTCCTTCCTAATCGTTATTCTTAACAGCAGATTTAACAGTAATTAATGAGTTTTTAGCACCAGGAATATTACCCTTAATTAGTAAAACATTCTTATCTGCTACAACCTTTTCAATTACTAAGTTTTCAATGGTAACTTTCTTTACACCCATGTGTCCGGGCAACCGTTTGCCTTTAGGCACACGATTTATGATTGAACCCATTGAACCAGGAATTCTATGATATCTTGATCCATGAGTCTCGGGTCCTCGTGATTGACCCCAGCGCTTAATGTTACCTTGGTATCCATGACCTCTTGTAATTCCAGTAACGTCTACTACGTCGCCTTCCTTAAATGTGTCCACAGTAACTTCTGAGCCGACTTCATAGTCCTTAAGCTCAACTCCGCGGATTTCACGAATGAAGCGCTTAGGCGAAGTCTTTGCTTTTGCAGCATGACCTTTTTCTGGTTTGTTGCTCAAAACTTCACGCTTATCTTGGTAGCCCAATTGAACTGCTTCGTAACCGTCTGATTCAACAGTTTTAACTTGCATAACAACATTAGGAGTTGCTTCAACAACAGTTACGGGAACAAGGATACCATCTTTGGTGAAGATTTGAGTCATACCGACTTTTCTTCCTAAGATTCCTTTGGTCATGATTACACCTCTTTCTCTTTAAAATTATAGTTTGATTTCGATGTCAACACCACTTGGTAGATCAAGCTTCATCAAAGAATCAACAGTCTTAGGTGTTGGATTTAAAATATCAATTAACCGCTTGTGCGTACGCATTTCAAATTGTTCACGTGAATCTTTGTTCTTGTGCGGTGAACGAAGAACTGTAAACAAAACCCTTTCTGTTGGCAATGGAACTGGGCCTGAAATTTCAGCACCAGTTCTCTTTGCAGTAGCTACAATCTTAGCAGCTGATTCATCGAGAATACCATGTTCGTATGACTTAAGTCTAATACGAATTGATTGACTTGCCATTAAATTACCTCCTTAACGTCTTCTTTAAAAGATGACTAGCTTCCGCAAAAATTCCCGGCATCATCTCTGTGGCAATGCAGCCTGGTGTGCCGCAACCTTTTGCATCAACGCTTTACAACAAATAAGTGTTTTAGAGCATAATATGCCCCAAATACACAAAGACTATTGTAACTAGTTTCAGCTTCAATATCAAGGGTTTTAGCACATTTTTTGTTTTTTTAAGCTAGACAAATATACTCTTTACTATTTTCAACTATTATTCTCTAAGTAATTAGAATACAAAAAGAGCTATTGGATTTACCAATAGCTCGATTATTTTTACTTTAATTACCAAAAACTATTCTGCGTTACCGCCACGTTTTTTAATAATTTCTTCTTGAATTGACTTAGGAGTGGCTGCATAGTGATCAAATACCATTGTGAAAGTACCACGTCCTTGAGTCGATGAACGTAAAGTTGTTGCATAACCAAACATTTCAGCTAATGGGACCATTGAATTCAATACCTTAGCTCCTGAACGGTCTTGCATATTATCCATCGTACCACGACGAGCAGTAATTGATCCCATTACATCACCCAAATATTCCTCAGGCGTAATTACCTGAACCTTCATAATTGGCTCAAGAATTACAGCACCTGCCTTAGGAGCAGCATTCTTCAATGCGATAGACGCAGCAACCTTGAATGCGGCTTCTGAAGAGTCAACTTCATGATAACTACCATCATAAAGTTTAGCTTTGACGTCGATCAATGGGTACCCTGCTAAAATACCATTCTTCATTGATTCTTGTAATCCAGCATCTACTGATGGGATAAACTCACGAGGAACAACACCCCCGACAATGGCATCTTCAAATTCGTAACCTTTGCCTCTTTCATTTGGAGTAAATTCAATCCAAACGTCACCGTATTGGCCCTTACCACCTGATTGACGGACAAATTTACCTTGCGCTTGAGCAGCTTTAGTAAAGGTTTCACGATAAGCAACTTGAGGCTCACCAATCTTTGCCTCAACGTGGAACTCACGTTTCATACGCTCAACCATGATTTGCAAGTGCAATTCACCCATTCCTGAAATTAAAGTCTGACCAGTTTCAGCATTAGTTTCAGCTCTGAAAGTTGGGTCTTCTTCAGTTAACTTTTGTAATGCAACATCCAATTTGTCACGATCGGCTTTTGACTCTGGCTCAATAGAAACTTGAATAACAGGGTCTGGCACTTCCAAACTTTCCAAAATTAACGGATGATCAGGATCTGTCAACGAATCACCTGTTGTAGTATTCTTCAAGCCAATAGCACCAGCAATATCACCGGAGAATACTTCAGAAATTTCGTTTCTCGAGTTTGCATGCATTTGTAGCAAACGACCAACACGTTCACGACCATTTTTGGAAGCATTCAAAACATATGAACCCGATTCTAATGAACCAGTATAGACACGGATGTAAGTCAAACGACCAACAAATGGGTCAGTAGCAATCTTAAAAGCAAGAGCTGAAAATGGTTTATCATCACCAGCAATTAATTCAACTTCTTCACCAGTCTTAGGATCATGAGCAACATAAGGCTTAACATCTAATGGTGATGGTAGATAATCCACAACACCATCAAGCATCATTTGAACACCCTTGTTCTTAAAAGCCGAACCAGCAAATACTGGGAATGCTTTCAGATCTAAAGTTGCTTTACGAATAGCTGCTTTCAGTTCATCAATAGAAATTTCTTCACCGTTAAGGTATTTGTCCATAATGTCGTCATCAACATCAGCAACTTGTTCAATCAATTCAGCACGACGTTTTTCTGCTTCTTCTTTGTATTCGTCAGGAACAGGAATAGTATCCCACTTAGAACCCAGTTTATCTTCATCATAAATATCGGCTACCATGTTAATTAAGTCAATAACACCTTCAAACGATTCTGCAGAGCCAATTGGCATCTGAACAGCTAAAGCATTGGCGTTTAAACGTTCATGTAAAGATGTAACAGACTTATCAAAATCTGCGCCTATCTTGTCCATTTTGTTAATGAAAACAATTCGAGGAACACCGTAAGTTTCAGCTTGGCGCCAAACATTTTCAGTTTGAGGCTCTACACCTGCCTGAGCATCAAGAACAGTTACTGCACCATCAAGAACCCTAAGTGAGCGTTCAACTTCAATAGTGAAGTCGACGTGTCCTGGGGTGTCAATAATGTTAATTCTATAATCATTCCATTGTGCAGTGGTAGCGGCTGAAGTAATGGTAATACCACGTTCTTTTTCTTCATCCATCCAGTCCATCTGTGAGTCACCTTCATGAGTCTCACCAATTTTATGAATTTTACCAGTGTAGTAAAGAATACGCTCTGTAGTGGTAGTCTTACCCGCATCAATGTGGGCCATGATACCAATATTACGTGTTTTTTCTAATGGAAATTCACGTTTATTAGCCATAAATTTTCTCTCCTTAAAAAATTAGAAACGATAATGAGCAAATGCACGGTTCGCTTCAGCCATACGATGAACATCTTCACGCTTCTTAACTGCTGAACCAGTATTATTTGAAGCATCAATAATTTCATTGGCTAAACGTTCATCCATAGTATGTTCATTACGTAAACGAGCATATGATACTAACCATCTTAAACCAAGGGTAGTTCTTCTTTCAGGACGAACTTCTACTGGAATCTGATAGTTTGAACCACCAATACGGCGAGCTCTAACTTCCAACACTGGCATAATGTTATTCATTGCTTCTTCAAAAACATCAAGTGGTTCCTTACCTGTCTTATCTTTGACGATATTGAAAGCATCATAAAGGATTGAAGATGCCTTAGCTCTCTTACCATCAATCATTAAATGGTTGATTAATTTAGTAACAAGCTTTGAGTTGTATACTGGATCCGCTAAAATATCTCTTTTAGTTACATGTCCTTTTCTAGGCATTATTTAACTCCTCCTTAATCTTTCTTAGCGCCGTACTTAGAACGACCTTGTTTTCTACCATCAACACCAGCAGTATCAAGGGCGCCACGAATAATATGATAACGCACACCAGGAAGGTCTTTTACACGACCACCACGAATTAAGACAACCGAGTGCTCTTGTAAATTGTGACCTTCACCCGGAATATATGCAGTTACTTCAATCAAGTTAGACAGACGAACACGCGCATATTTACGTAAGGCAGAGTTTGGTTTCTTTGGTGTCATTGTGCCGACACGGGTTGCAACGCCACGCATTTGTGGAGCAGGATTTGCAACTAATTCCTTTTTCATACTGTTATAGCCATAGCTTAAAGCTGGTGACTTTGATTTAGTCGTCTTAGTATGACGACCTTTTCTTACCAATTGATTAATGGTTGGCATTAAAATTTTCCTCCTAATAAATCGTTTATTTTGTTCACATACCCAGGAGTTTCTTTTTTATCCTGAACGATTCTTAAAAAATTTACATAAACTATTCTACTCGTTTTTAATAAAAAATCAAACTCTATTAACAAATAATTCTCTTTTTGGAGTATTTAATACTGAGGTGCTTAATATGGAATGGATTTTTAAATTAACTAATTATTTGATTGGAACTTGTTTAGCATCCCACGCAGCACTAATTTGTGATCGTTGGGATGATGGAAATTTTATTTTCACGCGTTCTCGCTGCTCATTTTGTCATACAGAACTCTGTTTACTAGACGAATTACCAATCTTTTCTTATTTCTGGCTACACGGTAAATGCCGATACTGTCATAACTTTATTCCACCTAAACTTGTGGTAATTGAAATCATTGGAGGATTTGCCTTTATTTCTTTTGATTTTAGTAAATTACTTGATATTTTAACAGCAATTTTTGTTTTTTCTCTTTTACTTGCAGCAATTTGTGATTATGACCAAATGGAATTTTATCTTATAATGATTTTGCCGGCAGTCATTCTTGCATTATGGCAAAGCCCTAAAATTTTTTCATATCAATTATTCGATTTCATTCAATTAATTCCGGTTTTAATTACATTAATATATTATAGCTTGACTAAAAAACTAGGTTTTGGTGATTTTCTCATTTATCTCACTTTAGCACTTTATTTCAATCCAGAGTTTGCAAATCATGTTTTTCTTTTTGGAGCATTATTTTCACTTACACATTTTTTATTAGATGAAACGCTTCGTTCTACAACATCTGCAATTGCTTTTGTACCCGATATTTTTTTAGGACTAATCGTTCAATTATTACTAAGGTAACAAAAATAGCGTTCCTATTCTTGATAGTAAAACGCTATTAGTTAAACAGTATTAATTTTGAGGTTCCTTAGCTTTGTCAGCTTCCTTCATTCTCTTCTCAATATCTGCAATTGAGTATACTGATTCTGGTTGCTTAACATCCGCTTCTGGTTCCATATTACGATAAATTGGAAGACCTGTACCCGCAGGAATAATCTTACCAATAATGACGTTTTCCTTTAATCCAAGTAGTGGATCATTCTTACCTCTAATTGATGCATCGGTAAGTACTCGTGTTGTTTCCTGGAATGAGGCAGCAGATAAGAAGCTGTTAGTTTCAAGAGCTGCCTTAGTAATACCAAGAATTACACTCTGAGCAGTTGCAGGAATACCACCAGAAATAATAACTGATGTGTTACGCTCCTTAAACTGACCAATATCCATAATTTCACCTGGTAACAAGTTAGTCTCACCAGGATCAAGTACGCGAACTTTCTGTAACATTTGTCTAGTTAATACTTCGACATGCTTATCTGAAATATCAACCCCTTGCATCCGATATGCTTTTTGAACTTCAACTAAAATGTATTCTTCCGTTGTTAAGGTATCTGTAACTTGAATTAATTCTTTTGGATCAATTGATCCCAGTGTTAATTTGTCCCCACGCTTGACTTCATCGCCTTCTGCAATTGCAACTGAAGCAGTGTAAGGCACACTATAACTTCTGGTATCAATTTTACCCTTAACAGTGATTTCTCGTGTATGCTCTGCAGGATTTTCTTGGATAGAATCAATTATACCATCTACTTCCGAGATAACTGCGCGACCTTTCGGATTACGAGCTTCGAATAGTTCTTGAACACGAGGTAAACCTTGAGTAATATCTTCAGCACCAGCAACACCACCATTGTGAAATGTACGTAATGTAAGCTGAGTACCTGGTTCTCCAATTGATTGAGCGGCAACAGTACCTACTGCTTCGCCAACTTCAACTTCTTCACCAGTTGCTAAGTTCATACCATAACATTTACGACAAACACCATGAGGTGTATCACAAGTTAAAATTGATCGTATTTTAACATCTGTTACTCCAGCATCACAAATCTTATGCGATAAGTCTTCATCCATAATGACATTAGGCCCAACAATTACTTCACCGGTCTTAGGATCTTTAACTGTTTCTGCAGTGAACCGACCAAGCAAACGATCATAAAGTGGCTCAATTAATTCGTCACCTTCCATGATTGCATGTACGTCAATTCCACGATCAGTATTACAATCATCTTCACGAATAATAACATCTTGAGCAACATCAACTAACCGTCGAGTTAAATAACCAGACTGTGCAGTCTTTAAAGCGGTATCTGTCATACCCTTACGAGCTCCATGAGTTGACATGAACAATTCCAGAACTGACAAGCCCTCTTTAAAGTTAGAAGTAACGGGAATTTCAAATAATCCTCCATTTGGTGTGGCCATTAAGCCACGCATTCCAGCTAACTGAGTAAAGTTGGAAATATTACCACGAGCCCCCGAGTCTGCCATGATTGTAATTGGATTGCGTGGATCATAAATCTGGGCAATTTCATCCTGAACCTGATCCTTACATTTGTTCCAAATACTAATTACTCGATCATGACGTTCTTGTTCAGTAATTAATCCTCTTCTAAATTGCTTCGAAACAATATCAACTTGCTTATGAGCAACAGCTACTTTTTCATCTTTATCATCAATTTCAGGAACATCAGTCATACCAATTGTAATTCCTGAAGTAGTTGAACTAGTATATCCTAAAGTTTTTAAATCATCTAAATATTCAGAAGTTCTTTGAACTTTATAATACTTGTAAATGGTCGCAATAGAGTCTGACAAAAATGATTTCTTGAACGGTGTTGAAATCAATTCACCGGCTACATTATCAATTTTTTCATGAATATCTTCCCCTGGTTCCAAAAAGTACTTGTTTGCAAGCGGATGATTTAAATTTTCTTCAGTCGGTTCATTAATATAGAAATAATCTTCTGGAAAAATTTGGTTAAAAATCACACGACCATATGTCGTAATAAAAATACCATGTTCCAACCCCTTAGGCCAAGCTTTTCTTGGCATTGAGTCAGCAGACATCCCAATAATAGTATGATAATGAATGTCGCCATTGTTATATGCAACTGTAGCTTCATCGGGTGAATTGAATATCATTCCCTCACCTTCGCGACCTTTTTCAGCTTGTGTTAACCAGTAATTACCCAAAACAATATCCTGTGATGGAGTAACAATTGGCTTACCATCCTTAGGTGCTAAAATATGGTGCGCAGCTAACATTAAAAGTCTTGACTCTGCAACAGCTTCATCTGATAAAGGCACGTGGATAGCCATCTGGTCACCATCAAAGTCAGCATTGTATGCTTCACATGCCAATGGATGTAATCTGATTGATTTACCAGGAACTAAAACAGGTTCGAATGCTTGAATACTCAAACGGTGTAAAGTAGGAGCACGGTTTAATAAAACTGTTCTTTCTTTAATTACATCTTCAAGTACATCCCAGACTTCATCATCTTCACGATCAATCTTTCGCTTAGCACTCTTTATATTTGAAGCTATTTTGCGATTTACTAATTCATGCATGACAAACGGCTTAAAAAGTTCAAGTGCCATAGGTCGCGGAACACCACATTGATAAAATTTCAATTTTGGTGAAACATCAATAACAGAACGACCAGAATAGTCAACACGCTTACCTAGCAAGTTTTGACGAAAACGTCCCTGTTTACCCTTCAACATATGTGAAAGTGATTTAAGTGGACGATTCCCCGGACCGACAACTGAACGACCACGACGACCATTATCAATTAAAGCATCGACAGCTTCTTGCAACATTCGTTTTTCATTTTGGACAATAATATTCGGGGCATTTAAATCCAATAAGCGTTTCAACCGATTATTTCGATTAATTACTCGCCGATATAGATCATTTAAATCAGATGTAGCAAATCGACCACCTTCAAGTTGAACCATTGGACGTAAATCCGGTGGGATAACTGGAACAGCATCAATTACCATCCATTCGGGTTTGTTTCCTGAATCTTTAAATGCATCTAAAATATCCAGTCTTCGGATTGCACGCGTTCTCTTTTGACCAGTAGCTGTTTCCAACTCTTTCTTTAAATCGGTTACTTCTTTAGTTAAATCAACTTTACGAAGTAAATCGCGAATTGCTTCTGCACCCATCTTTGCTTCAAAGCGATTGCCATATTTTGCTTTTTGTTCACGATACTCAACTTCAGTTAGTAGTTCTTTAAACTCAAGATCAGTGTCACCTGGATCAATTACAATATACGCTGCAAAGTAAATTACTTCCTCAAGTAAACGTGGAGACATATCAAGAATCAATCCCATTCTTGACGGAATCCCTTTAAAATACCAAATATGAGTCACTGGTGCAGCTAATTCAATGTGTCCCATGCGCTCTCTTCTAACTTTAGAAGAAGTAACTTCAACACCACAACGATCACAAACGATACCGCGATATCTTACACCCTTATATTTACCACACGCGCAAGACCAATCTTTAGTTGGTCCAAAAATTCTTTCATCAAATAACCCATCTTTTTCCGGCTTTAGAGTACGATAATTAATCGTTTCTGGCTTTTTGACTTCTCCATAAGACCAACTACGGATTTTATTAGGCGATGCTAGTCCAATTTGCATGCTTTCAAATTTATTAACGTCAATCAAAAGTTTAACCCCCTACTTACTTAGAAATCTTATCGTCATTATTGGATTGAACAACTGGAACATCTGTTTCTTGAGGTTCATTAGTTTCTTCATCCTCAGATTTTGCGGTTTCTTCGGCTAACTTCTTCTTCTGTTGCTCTTCTGCCATCTTAGATAAGGTGTCAATATTCAAGTGCTCACTTGAATCATCATCCATGTCACGCAATTCAACTTCGTTATGATCCATATCAAGTACACGAATGTTCAAGCCCAGCGATTGCAGCTCCTTAACAAGAACCCGGAAAGACTCAGGTACACCTGGTTTAGGAATTCTTTCTCCCTTAACAATTGCTTCGTATGCTTTAACACGACCAACAACATCGTCTGATTTATATGTCAAAATTTCTTGGAGAGTATATGCCGCACCATATGCTTCAAGTGCCCAAACTTCCATTTCACCGAAACGCTGACCACCAAACTGTGCCTTACCACCAAGAGGTTGCTGAGTAACTAACGAATATGGCCCAATTGAACGTGCATGAATTTTATCATCGACCATGTGTGTTAATTTCAAATAGTGCATTATTCCAACAGAAACCCGATTGTGGAACGGCTCACCTGTTCGACCATCATAAAGAACTGTCTTTCCGTCCTTATCAATTCCAGCTTTATGAACTGTATCCCAAACATCATCTTCGCTAGCACCATCAAATACTGGAGTTGCAACATGTATACCCAAACTATTAGCAGCACGACCTAAGTGTAACTCCAAGAGCTGACCGATATTCATACGAGAAGGAACACCCATTGGATTCAGACAAATATCTACCGGAGTACCATCTGGCAAGTATGGCATATCCTCTTCAGGAACAACAGCAGCAACGGTACCCTTGTTTCCATGACGTCCAGACATTTTATCTCCAACTTGAATTTTTCTCTTTTGGGCTATATAGACACGAACTAAAGTATTAACACCTGGTGAAAGTTCATCACCATTTTCACGTGTGTACACTTTAACATCACGAACAATACCGCCGCCACCATGGGGAACACGTAAAGAAGTGTCACGAACTTCACGAGCTTTTTCACCAAAAATTGCGTGAAGCAATCTTTCTTCTGCTGAAAGTTCAGTCACACCTTTAGGCGTAACCTTACCGACTAAAATATCACCATCATGTACTTCAGCACCAACGCGAACAATACCATCAGCATCAAGATCTTTAAGAGCATCCTCACCAACATTAGGTAATTCACGTGTAATTTCTTCAGGACCAAGCTTAGTGTCACGAGCTTCTGATTCGTAGTCCTCAATACTGATTGAAGTATAAACATCATCTTTAACTAAACGTTCAGAAAGCATGATGGCATCTTCATAGTTATACATATTCCAAGTCATAAAGGCAATTACCGGATTTTGTCCTAGGGCTAATTCTCCATGATCCATCGTTGGACCATTAACGATAACTTGCCCTTGCTCAACTCTATCGCCTAATTTAACGTTTGGAGTTTGATTATATGATTTAGAATTGTTTGACCGACGATATTTCTCAAGTGTGTATTTATCTAAAGTACTATCATCACGACGAATCCTAATTGTATTTGCATCAACATATTCAACTGTTCCTGGAGCCTTGGCTAACATAGCTGCACCAGAGTCATGAGCAGCACGATATTCCATCCCAGTACCTACAAGCGAACTATGTGGATTAATCAATGGAGCAGCCTGACGTTGCTGATTAGCCCCCATCAAGGCACGATTAGAGTCATCGTTTTCCAAAAATGGAATACATGCTGAAGCAACCGAAACAACTTGCTTGGGAATAACGTCCATATAGTCAATTTTATCAGGACTAACTTCGACATTATCTTCCTTATGACGTGCCAAAATCAAGTCGTCTTTAAATGAACCGTCTGGATTCAGATGGGTGTTAGCACCAGCAATAATATAATCATCTTCAACGTCAGCCGTTAAATAATCAATTTTATCAGTAACTTTATGGGTCTTCCAAGAAACACGCCGATATGGCGTTTCTATAAATCCATATTTATTAATCACTGCATACGTTGCAAGAGAGTTGATTAAACCAATATTAGGACCTTCAGGAGTTTCAATTGGACATAAACGTCCGTATTGAGTGTAGTGTACATCCCGCACTTCATAACCTGCACGGTCACGAGTCAATCCTCCGGGCCCCAATGCAGACATCCGTCGTTTATGTGTCAGTTCTCCCAATGGATTATGTTGATCCATGAACTGTGACAATTGTGATGAGCCGAAAAATTCTTTTAAACTGGCTACAATTGGACGAATATTAATTAATTGTTGTGGAGTAACAGTTGATGGATCTTGAATTGACATTCTTTCACGGACAACACGTTCCATTCTTGCTAAACCAATTCTAAATTGGTTTTGTAATAATTCGCCCACACGACGAATTCGACGGTTTCCCAAATGGTCGATATCGTCAGTATTTCCAATCCCATCTTGTAACAATAAGAAGTAATTAATTGAAGCCAATACATCGGCTGGTGTCAGATATTTAACATCTTTGTCGATATGCCCATTAGAAATAATCTTAACTACACGTTCTGGATTAACTTTTGAATAGACTTTAACTTCTTGAACAACAATCGGATCTGGTAAGACTCCTTCACTTGAAGGTTCATAAGTTACCATCTTAAAATCGTCACGATCAAGGTATTTTTCTAATGTTTCCATTACTTCATGAGTGACAATAGTACCTTTTTTAGCAACAATTTCACCAGTATCTGGATCTGCCAAGGTTTCAGCTAAAGTTTGACCATATAAGCGATTCTTTAAAGATAACTTTTTGTTAACCTTGTAACGACCAACAGTTGCTAAATCATAACGACGAGGGTCAAAAAAGCGTGCATAAAGTAGGGAACGTGACGAATCAGTCGTCTTAGGTTCACCAGGACGCAGACGCTCATATACGTCCTTTAATGCTTCGGCAACACGGGAATCTGCCGGATTCTTATGAACATCCTTGTCTAAAGTAAATTGCAAAGTATCACTTTGACCAAAAATATTTAAAATCTCATCGTCTGAGCCAATTCCCAGTGCACGAATTAAAACAGTCAATGGCAGTTTACGTGTCCGATCTACACGAACATAAGAAACATTTTTCGCATCTGTTTCATATTCTAGCCATGCACCCCGGTTAGGGATTACAGTTGTACCAAAAATTTGCCGACCATTTTTATCATAATCACCTGAATAATAAACACTAGGTGATCTAACAAGTTGCGAAACAATAACTCTTTCAGCACCATTAATGATAAATGAACCTGATTCTGTCATTAATGGTAAGTCACCAAAGAAAACATCTTGGGTTTTTATTTCACCAGTTTTTTGATTAGTTAACTTTAAAGTAACATGCATGGGAGCTGCATAAGTAGCATCATGATCACGCGCTTCATCAACAGTATACTTTGGTTTTTGTAATTTATAACCTAAGTATTCTAAAGAAAGCTTACCTGAAAAGTCACTAATGGGCATAATGTCATCAAAAACTTCTTTAATTCCTTCATCCAAAAACCATTTATATGATTCTGTTTGGACATCAGTCAAGTTAGGCAGTTTCAATACTTCTTTAATGCGTGAAAAACTGCGTCTTGTTCGATGTTTACCAAAATTAACTACGTGTCCATTTAACAAGGAGAAAACATCCTTTCTATCAGAGAAAGCTAGTATTACATTTTAATTACAAATTCAAAAAGCTGGCATTTTAAGCATAAAAAAGACAAAAACAACTGTTGTCATTTTTGTCCTTTATTATTCTACTGGACAATATATCAGTAGAATCCTGAAAATCAGCTATTAAATCAAAATTAATGATATCAATTTTCTTTATTATTGTCAACAAACTAGTTTGATTTAACCATGTGCTTATCAGCAGCCCTATTAATAGTAAATTTTAATTTATTGTAATTACAACCAATTTTTAACACATCGCCAGCTTTAATTTCACCGTTAATTAACATTTCTGCAATTTTATCCTCGATACTACTTTGAATCTCTCTTCTTAGTGGGCGTGCTCCCATTTCAGGGTTATAACCATCCTTAGCAATTTTATCCATTGCTGCAACCGAAATTTTTAATTGAACACCTTGTTTCTTTAATCGAATAATCAATTTATGCGTAAGTAATGTTACAACTTGGCGTAATTGTTTTTGATTAAGTTCATCGAAAATAATTGTATCATCAATCCGATTTAAAAATTCTGGTCTAAAAAATTGCTTCAGTGCTTGACGAACACGGTCTTGTCTCATTTTGGTTTGACTAGTATTATCCGCATTAAATCCAACAGCCTTTGTCTCAAATAATGACCTTGAACCTAAGTTAGAAGTCATAATAATAATTGTGTTCTTAAAATCAACCTTGCGACCTTTAGCGTCTGTCAAAAAGCCATCATCAAGTACTTGTAACAATAAATTAAAAACATCTGGATGTGCTTTCTCAACTTCATCAAGCAAAATAACTGAGTATGGGTGTCGCCGTACCTTTTCGGATAATTGTCCACCCTCTTCATAGCCAACATATCCAGGAGCAGAACCAATTAGCTTACTGCTAGCAATTTGATCCATGTATTCTGACATATCAATCCGAATCAAGTTACGCTCAGAGCCAAAAATAGCCGCTGCAATTGCTTTAGCAAGTTCTGTTTTCCCGACACCGGTGGGACCTAAGAATAAAAATGAACCAATCGGTCTATTTTCATCTCTAATCCCACTACGACTACGTCGAACTGCTCTACTAATAGCTGAAACAGCTTTTTCTTGTCCAACAATTCGTTGATGTAAGAAATTTTCAAGATTAGCCAAATGTTTAGTTTCATCGCGATTCATTTGTGTTACAGGAACACCGGTCCAATTAGATACCACTTTAGCAATATCTTCTGGTTGAACAACTGCACTTTTTTGCGTAGTTTTATCTAAGGTAGTCAACAACTTAGCCTGTTTTGTTTTTAACGCATTTTGCCTTTCTTGAAATTTAGCTGCTTCTACAAAGTTCTGATTAACAGCAGCCTGATTCTTTTGCTCAATCACTTTTTTTATTTGTTCATTAATTTGTAGTAACTGATTATTAGATCCTCTTCCCGATCTAATTTTAACTGCTGCACTAGCTTCATCAATCAAATCAATTGCTTTATCAGGTAAATACCGATTAGTAATATAGCGACTGGACAAGTCGACGGCATTTTTTAATGCTTGATCTTCAATTTTAACATGGTGAAAAGCCTCATATTTTGATTTTAAACCAGTTAAAATTGCATATGATTCTTCCGAAGTAGGTTCATTTAAACGAACAATCTGAAACCGCCGAGCTAATGCTTGATCTTTTTCAATATACTTTTGATATTCATCAAAGGTGGTTGCACCAATCATTTGAATATCACCACGAGCAAGCGAAGGTTTTAAAATATTAGCGGCATCAATTGACCCTTCTGCACCCCCTGCACCAATCAGTGTGTGCATTTCATCAACAAAAAGTATAATATTACCATCATTAGTGATTTCTTTAATGATTTTCTTTAAGCGATCCTCAAACTCACCACGGTATTTAGTTCCAGCGACCAATCCACCTAGATCAAGCGAAATTACTTGCTTAAAAAGTAAGTCATGTGGGACTTTCTTGGCAATAATTGCGCTTGCAATTGCTTCTGCAACCGCAGTCTTGCCAACACCAGGTTCACCAATCAAGACAGGATTATTTTTATTTCTACGTGATAAAATTTCAATTACTCGAGAAACTTCTTGATCACGTCCGATGACCGGATCAATACGACCATTTTCAGCACGCTCATTTAAGTTGACAGAAACTTGATCAAGGGTAGGAGTTGTACTAGAATCATTTGCTCCGCTAAAATCAGATTCGTTAATATTAGACCAACCATTATTATCAGCAGAGCTATCTTCAGCATCAGTTTCCTCACCTAGACTGTGAAAAACATCATCCTTTAAGCCATTTAAATCAATATTTAAATTTTGTAAAATCACTGAGGCTAATACTTGCTTATTTAATATCAATCCCAACAAAATATGACTAGTCGTGATTTGAGATGAATTTTCACGTTCAGCTAACGTACCCGCGTAAGCAAGCACCATACTCAACCTCGGTGACATTTCCATATACGTAGCTTTACCAGCTGAACCATATCCAGTATAACGTTCAATTTCTTCACGAATTGTGGTTGGTGTTGCTCCCCAAGAACGCAAATTTTTACCAGCTTCACCATCTGATTCAATAACCATCGCAAGAAGTACATGCTCAGTACCAATTAATCGATGATGAAAACTTTGAGCTTGTTCACGTGCAATTTCTAAAACTTGATTTGCACTTCTAGTATAAGATTTTTTCATCATAGCACCACCTTTACAAGTAACGTGTATCAACTATAAACTTTTTTGCTGAAATGTAAAATATTCTGTTTCAAGTTAACTTAATTCATGCCAAAAAACATTGCTATTATTATAACAAAGACTCCCTTGAGATGCGAATATCCTACTCAAATCATTTGCTAATTAATACTAATCACTTTGAATATTATTAAGAAATTTACTTACATATTCATTATATGATTTTTACCAACTTTTCTAAAATAACAAAATACCTTTATATCAACTTTAATTGTCGATATAAAGGTATTACGTAATCGGGAAAACAGGATTCGAACCTGCGACCTCTACGTCCCGAACGTAGCGCTCTACCAAGCTGAGCTATTTCCCGTTAAATAAAAAATCCCATCATAGTGGACGGGATTTATCTGAAGCGGAAGACGGGATTCGAACCCGCGACCCCCACCATGGCAAGGTGATGTTCTACCACTGAACTACTTCCGCAAGACATTTATTATTATAGCAGACAAATATAGTTTTTCAACCTTTTTTTAAAAAAATCTAAATAGCTAGTTATTTTATAAGACAAAAGATTATTACATTAACAAAAATTCGGTATATTTGTACAAATAATAATAAAAGGAAAAGATCTATGCAAAATGAACCAGAAAATTTATTGCACTTATCCAAAAATCAACTATCCTTTACTGATCAACATGTGTGTATACTCTTAAACAATCTTGGAAGTATTGATCCACATTTTTGCTATAAACTTAGTTATAGTCTTTTAGAACGTGGTTTTCAGGAAAATTCTTTTAGTAAAAAGCAACTTAGAGTGATTATCAATTTTTTATTAATAAAAACCCTGTTTTATCAAATTACTAAACCTAAGAATAATGCTGCTTTTTTGCAATTATTTACTGCCCTATTGGGAAAGCACTAATTTTGAAAATGGATAGTGACCAAACTATTTTAACCACCGATTAACGTCAAATATTGAATGTCTGGTTAGCAATGCTTCAAGTTGCTATTTTTTCCTAAAAAGGCCTGAGTTACAAGTACTAATTGCTAATTTAATTAATAATAAACGTTGATATACAAAAAACAGGTAGCTGATGATATGAACCCCAAAATTAGGATACTCTATTAGCTGCTAACTGAGGACTAACTGCCGATATTCAATCGGAGTTAGTCCTTTTAGTTTGATATTAATTCTTTTCTGGTTGTAATACTTAATGTAGACCCTGATTGCGTCTTCTAGTTCATTAATATTTTTAAATTGCTTTTCAAACACATAAAACATTTCCCGCTTGAGTATGCCAAAGAAGCCTTCCATTAAGCCATCATCAAGGAAATTGCCTTTGCATGACCTTGATTGGCTAATGCCATGGTTTTTCCAGCCATGCTTAAAACTGAGCATTTTGGTATTGCCAGCCTTGATCGGTGTGGAAGATCAATCCGTTTGCCGGATGCTTGGCCAGCGTTTACTGACCATGCCAAACAGTTTCAATTTGTTCATTAAGCGCTGCACCTCTTTATGATTAACTAATAAACCGCGACATTTTAATTCCCAAGTAATGCGACATAGCCATAGCGGTGCTTGTGTTCTTCATAAATAGCTTTGATTTCAGTCATTGTTGCCCCGATCTTTATCCTTCTTCAAAGTGTAGTAATAGTTACTGCCATGACAGGTGGAGCAGCTGTGGATTGGCATTGATAGTACCAAGAATGAAAGTTACGCCGACTTTAAGTTCGCGTCTTAGTTGGGTAACTGCCTGGGCTATTTCCGTGGCTTGCGGTTCATGGTCTGCTGGTTGACTAAGACGCTTAATTTTTTTACAAATTCGTTCTCGCTTTCCAGCTTTAAGTTCTACTGGCGTAAGTGTTCGTTTTCTTGCTTGAGTCGGTGATTTTCCTGCTTGATCAGCTGTTGACTTTTGGTCATGGTGCGGTCGTCCTCTCCGGTGATTAATGATATTATAACCATTTTTGCGGTATTCGCACAGCCAATGTGTAACGTGCCACAACTTTTCAAACCTAAATCTAGTGCTACTTGATAGCCAGGCTGACGTGCAATTAATGCCAGCAAATAATCAATATTAGACCTTCTAACCTGGTAACACCAACTTAATTCAGTAGAACTAATTTGATAATCATGCCAAAGATGATAGCTTGTAATTTTATCTTGTTTAGATAATTTAGCCATAAAAATATGACCTCCGAAATTGTTCTAATTTCGGGGGTCATATCATTCATTTTAATGAAGTCTTTTTTATATACTAAATTATTATTTTAAATCTGCAACTAGTGATCCAACTGGAATTGTAGAAGCATCTGGATCAATACCGAAACCCTTGGGGAAAGTAACACCAATACCAATTTCAGTATAATCTGGGCTTAATAAAATTTTTTTGTGTTCCCAATTATAATAACTATCTCTTTTGGTAAATTGATCGAATGCATAATTGGCAATTTCCTTAGTACTTGAATTTGGAGTAAGAACCCCACTTTCAACTTCTGCAAGTCCATCAGGAACTAAACTATTTCCATTGCTATCTACATGATCATCTTCATCTCCGGTAGCAATTAATGTATTTGCATCGTGAATTGATCTTCTGTTAGCTATGTCAGACAAACTAGTATCTAATTTTAATGGAGCTACGCCCTTAGAAGCTCTTGCTTGATTTACTAAACTCAAAAAGATAGAAACTACTTCTTGCTTTTGAGTAGATGTTAAATCAGAGGCTGAGTACTTGTAACCCGATTGTGAACTCTTTTGGCCATTTACATTATTTGAAGCTATATCTGAAACAACACTATCTGTATCAATTTCATTTACCCATTGATCTTTACCAATTTCGTACATGTCATTTTCTTCTGCATATACATTGTAAGT
Source organism: Lactobacillus sp. ESL0246 (assembly GCF_003692965.1). GTDB lineage: Bacteria > Bacillota > Bacilli > Lactobacillales > Lactobacillaceae > Lactobacillus. The sequence goes on from NZ_REHC01000011.1 coordinate 47,566, forward strand.
ACCATGTAAAGGAATTGAATTAATCCAACTGCCGTGTGGAATAGCATGAGAAGCACTGTAAATATCAATATTATTGTTATCAATTTTTACTTGGAATTTTGGAGTACCCATACCATCAGTATTAATTTTTGTAGTAGAAGATGAAGTGGTATTTGAACCTTTTTCTACTTTGTATGAGTGCAGTTTGGCAACATTTGAAGCCTTAACGTAACGATTCTTATCTACACGGTAATACTTTTTACCATGAATATATTTTACTGAGTAGTATCTGTAAGAATGATGTCTGTATAACTTACCTCTGCCAATTCTGTGTCCTATGTAGTTGTAGAGATATGCGTTGTGCTTTAAAGTGATTTTCTTAGCTGCGGCTTCTACAATAGCAGTTTGCCCAAATGGAACAATATTTGTGTTGCTTGCAATTAATGGAGTAGCAAGACCGACAGAAACAACTGTAGTTAAAATAACTTTTTTAAATGTAGTATTTTTCACTTTGTTTTCTCCTTTTCAAATCAGATTTTTTAAATCATTTAATTAAATGCTAAAAAATTTTGAAATCCAAAAACGAAAACTTGATATGACCCCCGAAATTGTCTTAATTTCGGGGGTCATATCGTGTCATACTTGTTTTTTTGATAGGTTATTTATTTTTCTTCGCTAAGTCTTCTTCAACTTCACGTTCAATATCTTCAATTTTTTCTGGACGCATTGTTGGGAAGAGTAACACATCCCTAATTGCTGGGGCGTCAGTTAAGAGCATTACCAATCGGTCAATCCCGATTCCCAAACCACCTGTAGGCGGCATACCATATTCCATTGCACGTAAGTAATCTTCATCAATCATGTCGGCTTCATCATTACCTGCTTCACGCTCAGCCATTTGTGCTTCAAAACGTTCTCTTTGATCATCGGGATCATTTAATTCAGAGAAGGCATTACCATACTCTTCGCCCATGATGTAGATTTCAAAACGGTCAGTGAAGCGAGGATTATCAGCATTTTTCTTTGCTAGTGGTGAAATTTCTACCGGATGTCCATAAACAAAGGTTGGATCGATGATGGTTTCTTCACAATACTTTTCAAAGAAAGCATTGATGATGTGGCCGACTTTCCAGAAACTTTCAACTTGAATATCATGTTCTTTAGCAATCTTGGTTGCTTCTTCAATGCTCATTTCTTGCCAGAAATTAACACCAGTCTTCTCTTTAATTAAATCAACCATGTGAACACGTCGGAAAGGTTTGCCTAAGTCAATTTCTGTTCCTTGATACGTAACCTTACCGTCATCTGTAACCACATCAGCAGCCGCACGAATAATACCCTCTGCTTCATCCATCACATCATGAAAATCCCAATATGCAGCATACGTTTCTAGTTCGGTAAATTCTGGATTGTGATGGGTATCTAGACCTTCATTTCTGAAAACACGGCCAATCTCGTATACGCGTTCCATATCACCAACAATTAATCGCTTTAAAGGTAATTCAAGCGCAATTCTCATATACAAATCAATGTCTAGTGCATTATGATGAGATATGAATGGACGTGCTTCAGCACCACCTGGAATATTATGCAAAACTGGTGTTTCCACTTCTAAGAAATCTTTTTTGTTTAGAAAATCCCTAATTGCCTGAATAATCTTAGTCCGGTTAACAAATCGCTCATAACTTTGGCGATTTGAAATAAGATCAAGATAACGTTGGCGATAAATCTGCTCTACATCCTTTAATCCATGATACTTATCAGGCAGTGGTCGTAAGGATTTAGACAAAAAAGTCACATGCGTTGCACGAATAGTCAATTCTCCTGTATCAGTTTTCATGACCTCACCATCAATTCCTAAAAAGTCACCAATGTCCGACTTTTTGAAAATTTGATAATTTTCTTCCCCAACAATATCTTTTCTTACGTAAATTTGAACTTTACCAGTACGATCATACAAGTCAGCAAAACCAACTTTACCCTTACCTCTTTTTGCCAGCATTCTACCCGCAATTTTCGTCTTAGGCAATTCTTGATTTAATTCATCTTTGTCATCATCTACATACTTTTCATTTAATGTTTGAGCCAAATCTTGACGCTCAAATTTTCTCATGCCAAATGGCTCAATTCCATTCTCTCGCAATTCTTCCATTTTTTGGCGACGAACAATTAATTGGTCGTTCATATCATTTTTTGCCAATTATTTTTCCTCCATAAATTTTTCTTTTCTAGTAGCTTTTTGGGTTTGCCACTTGTTGTAATCTTCAACAAAATTATCTAATAAGTTGTAAACTTCTTGCGCCGTCCAAACTTCATTTATTTTAGCACGAGTTCTTGCCGAACGAGGAATTCCTTTCAAATAATATGCAGCTTGCTGTCGAAATTCTGGTACGGCAATTTTTTCACCTTTTAATTCAACTAACCCAGCTAATTGATGTTTAGCAGTGGCAACTCGTTCAGCAACACTTTGTGGCGGTAATTTTTCCCCTGTTTCTAAATAGTGAACCATATCTTTTAAAATCCAGGGATTACCTAATGCAGCACGACCAACCATGACAGCAGTACAGCCAATTTCATCAAGCGCTTTTTTAGCTAATTCAGGGGTAGCAATGTCACCATTAGCTACAAATGGAATATCCAAAACCTGTGCTACTTCATGAAGAGTTTCCCAATCAGCTTTGCCAGCATACATCTGCTTACGAGTTCTACCGTGCATTGCAATCATACTTGCACCAGCTTCTTGCGCAGCTAATGCATTTTCTAGAGCAAAAATATGCTTACGATCCCATCCAATTCTCATTTTAACAGAAACTGGTTTAGAAACGTTTTGCACAACTTTATGTACCATTTGATAAATCTTATTTGCATCAAGTAACCACTTCGAGCCAGCATCAGTTTTAGTCACTTTGGGTACTGGGCATCCCATATTGATATCGATTATATCCGCATCTGTATGCTGATCGATATATTGGGCTCCTTCAAAAAGTGTGTCTTCTGTACCACCAAAAATTTGGATGCTCATTGGATGCTCTCGCGGATCAACCTGCATCATTGACATTGTTTTCTGATTACGATAAATGATTCCATGATCAGAAATCATTTCACAAACAACCATTCCCGCACCAAATTTTTTACAAGTCATCCTAAAAGCAGAATTTGACACCCCAGCCATCGGTGCTACTACTACTCGATTAGGTATAGTTATATCTCGAATTTTCCAGCTATTATCCACCAAATCATCCTTTCAATACTTTAATATCATAACAAAAAGGATCGTTTAAAGAAAATCCACGATACCAAAACATTAAAAATGTTATGCCTTAGATCTTTTGCTTAATTAACTGTGTCAAAAAAATTACCAGGTGCTACCCGATTGTAATAACGTAAAAACGCTTTTTTACTTTGATCATCAACCGAGACTTTTGAAACGCTTGCATTTTGCGCTTCTCCTATTTTGGTTATGTCTGGGCTCTGCAAAACATTTTGAATCATTGAACGTGACGCTGTACCGTGAAAAACAATTAGAATCGATTTATTCACATATTTATCCACTAAATCATGCCAAAAATTCATCAACCGCGCTGCCAAATGTTCATAACTCTCGCCGTCACAATATTCTGCATATTTTTCATTAAAATAACCCAATTCATCAAACACTTGTGGATAGCGTGATCGAATTTCAGCTGCAGATTGACCATCCCAGTTACCATAATTCATTTCTTTTAGGCGATTATCATAGATAATATCGTGCTGCCCTTGATTCAAAATTTCAGCGGTCTGCTTAGCCCTTCTTAATGGACTAGCATAAACATAGTCAATATTTTTAATATTAAAATTGTCGCGTAAAGTTTCAACCTGCTTAACACCAGTCTCATTTAATGGCAAATTAGTTCCTGATCCGTTAATAGCCAAGGTCTTATTAGTATCTGTTTGACCATGACGCACAATATAAACATTTAGCATTAGCTACACTCCTTTACTTGTTTAATATAACTAACTCATTATAATCAAAATTATAATTCTCCGCATCTTTATTTTTGTAATAGAATTTTTCTAAATACGAGAAGTAGAAATATAAAACTAGGCTATATATTAGCCTTTTATTATTGTTTCTTAACTAAAATTGCCTTCAACTCATTTTCTGTAAACTGATACTTATTACCACAAAAATTACATGTTAATTCAGCCCCATGATCTTCTTTAATCATTTCTTGTAATTGGCTATTTTTTAATGTAGCTAAAATGTTGGTGTACTTTTTCTTTGAACAATCACATTTATAAGCGACATCATCTTTAGATAAAATTTTACAGTCGCTTCCTAAAATTACCTTAGCTAATTCTTCTGGCTTCATACCGTCTAAAAAGGCACTTGAAAGTGCTGGTAAATTATTAATCCTCTCAATTGTTGAACTAACTAGTTTGTCACTTGCTCCTGGCAAGGCTTGTAACATAAAGCCACTTGCTTCACCGATGGAATTATTAGGATTAACAAAAATTGATAAGCCGACTGCAGATGGTATCTGTTCAGATTTGGTCAAATAATATGCAACATCTTCAGCTATTTCACCGGAAACAATTGGAACTTGCCCTGTGTATGGTTTTTTTAATCCCAAATCTTTGGTTACTTCTAGCCAGCCTTGTCCAACAGCTGTTTTAACATCAATATGTCCATTTTCCTTTGGCGGAAGTGCAATATGAGAATTTTTGACATACCCTTTAACCGTCAAATCTGACTTTGCAGTTACAACGGTTGGCCCCACAGGCCCATCACCAAGCAAGCGAACGGTTAATTCTTCTTTTTCAGTTAACTCAGCCCCAGCAAGAAGCACACCAGCAATTAACGTCCTTCCTAAAACGGCGGACGAGGCAGACCATGTATCATGCCGCAAGTGGGCTTCTTGAACCAAGTTTTTTGCTGTAATTGTTAATAAACGTAAATTTTTGGTTTTGTCAATTGCTTTAACTAAATAATCGGTCATTATATTCTCCTAAAAAAATAGAGCCTCATTAGGCCCTATTGATTATTTGGCTTGCGGATCATCATCCGAAGCCGATTTGTTTTTATCTGAATCAGTATTAGTAGACTTGGAAACTTATTGATCATTTTCACTAAATTTAGAAAAATCATTTTTTTCAGGGTTTTCAGGATTCTTCGCTTCAATTTCCTTATTCTTTTCTTCGGGTGACTCAACATGATCATCAGAAGTTAATTTATGATTTTCTTTCTTTTCAGCTGCTGCTTTGGCTTCCTCATAAGTTAGTGCTTGCGACTCACTCGGATATTCTTGTTCACTTTTTTCTGGCATTTTACCTGTCGTATAAAGCGACATTATTTGTTTTTCATCTAGTGTTTCATATTTAAGCAGTGCCTCTGCAATAATGCGGTGCTTTTCGCGGTTGTTCTTCACGATTTCCACCGCTTCTTGATGAGCTTCATCAAGTAATCCTTTAACTGCTTCATCGATCTTAGCGGAAGTTGCTTCACTATATGGCTTCAAACCGTAAGCGTTAGTTTCTCCTTCTTTTTCAAGTTCAACCATTCCTAATGAGTCAGTCATACCATAATTGACAACCATGCTATGGGCTATTTGAGTTGCTTGTTCAAAATCATTGGATGCACCAGTTGATTGATCTCCAACAACAACCTCTTCACCAGCTCGACCACCCATTAAGCCAACAATTTGTTCCATTAACTGTTTCTTAGTTAATAAAAACTGATCATCTTTTGGCATCATTAAATTATAACCACCCGTACGACCATGCGGAACAATGGTAACTTTACGAACTGTTCGCGAATCACTTAAAACTAAACCACAAATTGAGTGACCAGCTTCATGGAAAGCAACTCTTTGTCTTTCCTTTTGTGAAATCATACTATTTCTCTTTGCAGGACCAGCAATAACTCGATCTTCTGCTTCATCTAAATCCAAAGCAGTAATTTCATTACCATTACGTCTTGCAGCCAATAGAGCAGCTTCATTTAATAAGTTAGCCAAATCAGCACCAACAAATCCCGGAGTTTGTCGAGCAATTTCCTTGAGGTCAACATCATCTGCAAGCAGCATGTTCTTAGCATGAACACGCAAAATTGCTTCACGACCACGAACATCTGGAGAGCCGACTAAAATCTTACGATCAAAACGACCTGGCCTCAATAAAGCAGGATCCAGAACATCTGAACGGTTAGTAGCTGCGATTACAATAACTCCTTCGTTGCCTTCAAAGCCATCCATTTCTACTAATAACTGGTTTAATGTTTGCTCACGTTCATCATTTCCGCCACCATTTGCATTTCCACCACGACGTCGACCTATTGCATCGATCTCATCGATGAAAATGATACTTGGTGCATTCTTTTTAGCGTTTGTAAACAAGTCACGTACACGGCTAGCACCGACACCAACAAACATCTCAACAAAATCCGATCCGGAAATTGAAAAGAACGGGACATTAGCCTCACCCGCAACAGCACGTGCTAATAATGTTTTACCAGTTCCTGGAGGACCTTCTAATAAAACACCTGATGGTATTTTGGCACCAAGTTTAGTAAATTTAGCTGGATTTTTCAAAAATTCAACTACTTCAACTAATTCCTGTTTTTCTTCTTCTTCACCAGCAACATCAGAAAATCGAACTTTATTTTTCTTTGGATCTTCAGGCTTAACATGCGAGCGTCCAAAGTTCATTATTCCGCCGTTGCCACCACGACCACCGCCACTTTGACTGATCATCATCCAGAGCATAACAATAAACAAAATTGTCGGAACAAGCATAACAATTGTCGAGATCCAGTTACCAGACTGTGATTCGCCCTGTGTTGTTACTTTGGTGCCATTTCTCTGTGCTAGACTCTGAACATTTTCTACGCTCGAATCATTTTGGAGCATAGTCGTAGAAAAGCGGGTTACATTTGACCCTGAATTTCCATTAAAGAAATCAAAGTTTTTTGACTGTGATTTGCTGCTTTTTGCTGTTTTATAGCTTCCTGAAACGTTATATACACCGTTTGCAGGCTGAACGTTAAAGCTTTTAACTTTGCCTTGACGTAAATCGTTAACAAATTCCGAATAGCTAATGTTCTCACTACTACCAGAATTATCCGATCCGCCAAGCGCCCAGTTGATTCCTCCTAGTAGTAAAAGGAAAACAACAATATAGAACAAGCCGTTTGAAAACAGCCGATTCCGGTTATTCTTCATAAAAAACCTCCGCAAAGTTTCTAGAGATATACGAATAAAAGTTTATCACAAATTTCATTAATGCTCTAATATTTTAAAATTTCTTATCAATTATTGAGATAGACATAATATTTTTGTGAATCTGCTAGAACAAATTGATTAGAATACGTTTGCTCAATAAAAATTGGCCTGCCTTCACCATATACTGTCAAACAGTACTGCCTTAACGCACTTGGAATTCCACTTTGAGCAAACTTTTTCTTACTTTTAACGTGTTGTCCACTTTTTAATAATAATTTTGTTCCATTAGTAAGCGAGCCAGCGCTTAAGACAATATTTTTAGCCGCATAAAATTCTCCTATTAGTGGATTTTTATGCCAACTTGTACTTATGAAAAAACTACGCTTTCCAAAAGAAAAACTCTGATCAAGTTGAATCAGCTTTGCCTTACTAAAAAAAGATACTTCACTTTTGAGTAAGTAAAAATAATCTTGATAGGTTATCAATTCAAAATTGGCCAAATTTTCATTTACACGAATATGCCAATTATGCCAAATAAAGGATTGCCAATAAAAAATTTTCTCTTGAGCAGATAAGCTACATAAAGAATCACGTGTTATCCGATATGCTACACCTAAAAACTTCTCTGGTTTATTTAATTGAGTAAAATGCTTTTCTATCAAGCTTGTCATTAAATTCAGCTGCTGACTAAAACGCAAAGCATTTTTACCAACCGCAGAGTTTTCTCTTTTTAAAAGTGGGACAACATTATGCCTTAACCGATTGCGCAACACATCATCTTGATTATTTGTCTTATCAATAATAAACGCAATGTTTTTTTGATGATCATATTCTAGTAATTCAGTCTTTTCGATAGTCAATAATGGTCTGAGTAATAAGACATCATGAAAACCACTCACGGCTTGTAAACTGTTCATTTCGCGAGGATTACCCGAACGGATCAATTTAAGCAAGATGTTTTCTAATAAATCATCACAATGATGAGCAGTTAAAAGATAATCGCACATATTATCGCGGGCGACTTGCAATAAAAAAGTATAACGGTACTCTCGAGCAGCTTCCTCTATACCAGACTCAGGATGCAACTTTGTAGGCCACTTTTGCTTTACTAATTTAATTTTTTTTTGATGACAATACTTGCTAATTATCTCTGTTTCGTGGAAAGAATCTGAGCGTAGTTGATGGTCTAAATGAGCAGCAACTAATTTGAATTGATATTTTTTTTTGATGTCATTTAACATATCAAGAAGTGCCATCGAATCTGGACCACCACTAACTGCAACTACAAGGGTTTTACCACTCAATGGCAAAGACATTTTTTTAAAAAAAGTATCAATTTGCATAATCAACCAATTCTTGCTGTAATTTTTTGATCTTTTTTTCCCCATTCACCACAGTTTGGTTTAAAACTTGCAAAAAGTCTTCCTCCTTAGTAGTGGAAAATTTATTCGTGCGATCAATTAGATCGGGATCATTGAGCCGCATCTTAGATAAATCAATTTTCCCTTTATAATTGTGTAAAATGACTACCCTAAGCGGTTCTCCAACTTTATATCGGGTCCTTTCACGAAACCAGTTATCACCAAAATCACTATGGTGAACCAGCCCTGAAATATTTGGGGGTAAAGTAACAAAAATACCCAAATCAGTAATTTTATTAATCACACCGGTTACGCGCTGTCCAACTTGATATCTCATTGACCTTGATCTGTTCCTTCCGGTAAATTATAAATTGTTTCATTAGGCTTAGAATATAAAAACTTCGAACGAATAAGTTTAGTTACATATTCTGGATCTTTCAAATCATCCCGCTTAACTGTTAAACTACGTTTTTCTTCATTAATTTGATTAAGGGACTTTTTAGAGGTCTGTACTTGCTGTTTTATTTGCTTGGTTTGAGCACAAGTTTGCACAATCTGAAAGCTTAAAATCGCGAATAAAATTACAAAAACAGCAACGATTCGATTACACCGAACACGATGTATTTCTTTTTCTCTTTTTATCTGCTTTTGTTTTAAACGTGCCACCTGTTCTTCAGAACTAAGCGAGTTATAAATACGTGGTCCCTTCATGATTTTAATCCTCTATTACTAAAACAATACCTTTTTTATTATAACAATGCTAATAATAAAAGTCATTAAAGAATCCCATTTTTAATCAATTAGTTCGTATAGTTCACTAGCTTCTGCCTTTTTTGTCGTTTCTCTAATATTGCATACCTTTGCCTTAACTTCTCTTGAACCGTACCCAACAATTATTTCATCGCCAATTTTAACGTCATAACTTGACTTAACCACTCGATCATTAACTTTAATTCTGCCCTGATCTGCCATTTCTTTTGCAATTGGGCGTCTTTTAACTAGGCGTGAAATTTTTAAAAACTTATCAATTCTCATTTTTACTTCCCCTATCTTTGAATAATATTTCTAGCAGCCTTCATAAAAATAGTAAGCTCATTAACTAATTGCCGCTGATATATTTTTTCTGATACTGTTAATAAAACAACTAGTCTTTTTTGAGGTGTTAAATTAATCCGTGCTTTTAACGAAACATGCTCGAGTGCTTTAAAAATATTCGGCCCCTCAAGTTCTTTACTTGCGGATTTTTGAAATTCGACTTTTACCTGTTGCCCTTGTTTGATAATCCGTGCAACTTGGGCTAAATCTGCTTCAAGTTTTAAATTTGAAATTGCTAGCAAATTTTCAACAGGCTGTGGATAATCACCAAAACGGTCAATCAATTCATCTTTAATTTGTTCAATTCTATCTAGATCGGCCTCTTTTATTTTTTTATAAAATTCAATTTTTTCTTCTTGATCACTAATATAATCATTTGGAATATATGCCTCTAAACCCAAATCAATCTCCGCATTACTTTTTTGGATTTTCTTTTTGCCCTTTCGCACCTGAATTGCATCTGCCAACATTTGTGAATAAAGATCGTATCCTACACTATCAATAAAGCCGTGCTGTTGGGCTCCAAGCATGTTTCCAGCACCCCGAATTGATAAATCACGCATCGCTATTTTAAAGCCTGAACCCAGTTCAGTAAAATCACGTATTGCATCTAATCTTTTTTCACCAATTTCTGTTAAAGCCTTATTAGGTTGATATAAAAAGTAGGCATAAGCTAATCTTGCACTTCGTCCAATTCGTCCACGGAGCTGATAAAGTTGACTCAAGCCATAATGGTCCGCATCTTCAATAATCATTGTATTAACATTAGGCATATCTATTCCAGTTTCAATAATCGTCGTTGTAACAAGTACATCAAATTCTCGGTTTAAAAAACGATAGAGAATATCTTCCATTTGGTTTTTACTCATTCGACCATGAACACTCGCAATCTTAGCTTTCGGTAAAAGTTGCTGTAACTTTATAACAACTTCATCAATATCGTTAATTCGATTATGCAAGTAAAAGACTTGTCCATCACGTTGCATTTCACGCAAACAAGCATCCTTAACAACGCTTGGCAATTCTTCCATTACATAAGTTTGAATTGGAAAGCGATTTGATGGTGGCGTTTCCATTACTGACAAATCCCTTACTCCTACCATTGACATGTGCAAAGTTCGCGGAATAGGGGTCGCAGTAAGTGTTAAAACATCAATATTAGCCTTTAATTCTTTTATCCTTTCTTTATGTTTTACCCCAAAACGTTGTTCTTCATCTACTATTAAAAGCCCTAGATCCTTAAAGTGAACATCTTCTGATAATAATCGATGTGTACCAACAACCAAATCTATTTTGCCTTGTTCAAGATCAGATGTGATTTTTTTTGCTTCAGCAAGTGTTTGAAAGCGCGATAAAACTGCATAATTAACCGGAAAATTCTTAAATCGATCTTGAATAGTTTCAAAATGTTGTTCAGCCAAAATTGTAGTCGGCACCAGAAATGCCACTTGCTTATTACTTTCAATTGCCTTAAAGGCTGCTCGCAGTGCAACCTCCGTTTTACCAAATCCAACATCCCCTACAAGAAGGCGGTCCATCGGTTTAGCTTTTTCCATGTCTTGCTTAATTTCTTTAATTGAACGTAATTGATCTGCCGTTTCAACATATGGAAAAGCATCTTCAAATTGACGCTGTAAATCATCATCTTTAGGGTAAGCAAACCCTTTTTCTGATTCTCGTTTAGCGTATAATTCAATTAAATCATCTGCAATATCTTCAACTTTAGATTGTACCTTGCGCTTAGTCTTAGCCCATTCACTACCGCCTAATTTATTAATATGTGGCTTCTTACCCTCAGAGGCCACATATTTTTGCACTAACTTCAATTGATCAGCTGGCACAAAAAGTTGATCGCCATGCTGGTAAGTGATCGTTATGTAATCTCTCTTCGTACAGTTATTTTCAAGAGTCTTAATTCCTTCAAACCGACCAACCCCGTGATTAACGTGGACAACATAGTCACCCGGTTTCAATTCTGTATAGTTACGTAGTCGCTGAGCGTTTTCTAATGTCTTAATTCGCCGCTGTTGATGGATAGGCTTATTAAAAAGCTCGCGTTCAGTTAAATAGACCAAATTATTGTTAGGTAAGCTAAATCCATTAGCAAAATAATTAACTACAATTTGACTTTGTTGCTCAATCAAGTTATTACTGTCAACTACCGGAATATCCATACCAAATTCTGCTAAAGTTTGACTAATTTCACGTGCGCGTTGCGAATTATCAGCTTGTAGAATTACAGTTTGACCTTTCTTTTGATAGGTCTCAATCTCTGATTTAATAAGTGGCATCTGACTAAAAAACTGTTCAGGTTGCCTTGTAGGCCAATCAAAAAGTTGTCCCAGTTGTATATGACCAATACCCCTTTGAAAAAGTGAAAAGTAAAGATGATGATGCTTATCCTTTAACCAATTTTGGTAAAAATCTGTGCGCAACTCCTGTCCTGGCAACATTGCACCTACTTTTAACTCATCATCAATAAAAGCTGCATTTTGCTCGTTCACCGTCTTAAGCGACTGGTCAATTAATGCCCAATCATCAAGAACAATCACACCATCTGAACGTAAATATTCCAGTAAATTGCTTGGATGTTCAATTAAAAAATCCACTAAAAACGAATAATTTTGAGGTAGACTTTGTTTTAACAAATCATCCAATACTGGTTCAAAGTGATTCTTGACAATTTCTTGTGGCGCCGGTGCATCAGACATCGCTAATTCGATTTTACTTGCTGCATTCTCAAGAGCGGCTTGAGTAAAAACTCGATCCTGTGCTGGACTAATAGTTACACGTTCAATAATATCTTGGCTTCGCTGACTAGCCAAATCAAGATTTTTAATTGTATCAATTTCGTCACCAAAAAATTCCATTCGCAAAGGAAGTTCACGATCCAAAGGATAAATATCTAAAATATCGCCACGTAAAGCGAATTCTCCTGGTTTAGCCACTAAATTTTCGCGCTGATAACCAGCATTGCCTAGCCAATTCGTTAACGAAGTTAATTCAAATTCCTTGCCTGCTTGAAATTGACGCTTAGCAACTGCATAATCGCTAGGATCTGACAACTTATATTGTAATCCTTGCGGTGTCGTAACCACTATTCCTTTTTTACGACTAAGCAAAAAATTTAATGCCTGAATTCTACTACTTAATTCATCAGGCGAACTAACAGCAGATTGTGTTGCAATTGTAGCATCAAGTGAAAAAATTTGAACACTATTATCTGGCATAATTCTGCTTAATTCATTAAATATTTTTTGGGCTTTGTTTTCATTTTCTTCTATTAAAATTAATGGTTTATCAAGGTATGCTACAATCTGACATAAAAGCAGATTAAAAGCACCGGCATTAGCACCCGTGATTAAAGAGTTTTTTACTTTAGCAATTTTGATAATAAAATCTGTTAGCGATTGATCTTTCTCAATTAAATTGGTTAAATGCATAGTTAATTATATTTATTCATTAAAAACTGGCTGCTTTTTCCCATAATAAAATCTGTAATTACATCACAGCTAGAGGCAAAAGCAATATCCATAATCTTTCTTTGCTCCGCATTAAACGGTGATAATACCCAAGAAATAACACTTGCTTGCGTTGCATTATCGGGATGCTTAATTCCAATTTTTAGACGATTAAAATTAGTCGTCCCTAAATCTTGTATAATGCTCTTAATACCATTATGCCCCCCGGACTTTCCATTTGCACGAATACGGATTTTACCAAGTGGCATATCCATATCGTCATGAATAATTAAAATATTTTGCGGCTCAATCTTGAAAAAACGAGCGAATTGTGCAATTGAGCGACCTGAATCATTCATAAAAGTTTGTGGTTCTAGTAAAATTACATCTTCACCATTAATTACCAGTTTGGTATATTTACCTTCAAATTTCTGTCGATCAAGAATCAGAGAATGCTGGCTCAAATAATAATCAATAGCCATAAAACCGGTATTATGTTTGGTACCATCATATTTTCTACCTGGATTGCCCAGACCTGCAATTATTTTCATTAGATATCCCCTTATTTTTAGTCGTAGTTAATAATAGCACATCCTAGTCTATTCAAATTCACTAACTATTTACACTTTAATATTACTAAGTAAAAAATACTTTTTTATTTGACTAGCAAGTGCTAAACTCTATTTATCAACTTTTTAATTTTAATGTTTATTTAATCCTGACTTATTATGATATACTAATTGGGATTATTCAATACTACTATGGAGGCAGTCTAATGCTTATCAAATCTTTAGTTATCAAAAAAGATTATCTGACAACGGTTAATGAACATGCTACGCTAGAAGAGGCACTAAAAATTTTGGAAGATTCTGGCTACCGCTGTGTTCCAATTTTAGATGATACTGGCACTATTTTCCGTGGCAATATTTATAAAATGCATATTTATCGCCACAAGTCACAAGGCAAAGATATGAATTTGCCAGTAACTTATTTACTTAAAAATGCAACTAAGACTATTAAGGTTAACTCACCATTTTTTAAAGTTTTTTTTACAATTAAAGATTTGCCTTATATTTCAGTTTTGGATGAAAGTGATAAATTTTATGGCATTCTAACTCACTCACGTTTACTTGATATGTTATCAGATGCTTGGAATATCAAAACCGGTTCATATGTTTTTACAGTATTAACCGATAATTCCCATGGTAATCTGGTCAAAATAGCAAAAATAATTGGTAAATATTCTAACATTGCTGGGACAATGAGTCTTGATGCTTCAGCTGCAGAAAAAAACAAAAACTTTGTACGTCGAATTTTATTTACTCTACCAGCTGGAATAACAGAGGAAACTATGCGCACAATTGTTAAAAAATTAGAGCATAAAGGGTTTGTTGTAGCAGAGATTGAAGATTTACAAGCTGGCATGACCATTATGAGCGATGAAAATCCAGGAGTTTACATTAATGGGGCCGAAAATTAATTGATGTTGATTATTTTAATAAAATAACCAACATCATAATTGTTTGCTTTACATTTTTTGAATTTTTACAGCTATAAATATAGCTTGTCTAATTTCTTCAAGCAAGCGGGACACAGTAATATACTTAGAAACTATACTAATTAAAACAAGATAAAAAACGTTGAGATATATTTTCTCAACGTTTTTTATTTATATATAATTTTAGCAAAAAAATAGTCATAAAAGTTATCTAACTTTCAGGATAGACCTTTTATTATCACAATGTTTTAGCCAAAATTATTGGCCATTATAGTATTTACGCGGCAAGCGATCACCTAATAAACAGGCCACTTCATAATGAATCGAGTTAACATAATCTGCTGCTGCCTTAATATTGTTGGGAGCTTTAGGATTATTTGAAATGAGAACCACCTTTGTACCCACTGGCATTTCATGAGGCAAGCGCACCATTAATTGATCCATGCAGACTCGCCCAACAATTGGACAATATTCATCCCCCACTTTAATTTTAAAGCCTTGAAATTTTCGAATAAAGCCATCAGCATATCCTACTGGTACCGTACCTATCAATTGGTCACTATCTGCAACATAGGTTGAACCATATCCTACTCCTTGATTTGCATGAATGGTATGTACCTGTACCAATTCACTTTCAAAAGAAAGAGCAGGCTTTAACTTGATTTTTACTGGCAAATCGGGACTGGTAGGATTAGATGAAGGATTCAAGCCGTAAATTCCAATTCCAAAACGAACCAAATCACTATGAATTCCCTTATCAAAGATACTTGCTGCTGTATTGTCAACATGAATCCACTTAGGTTTTAATTTAAGTAATTTTTTCAGATGATTGAACCGTTTGACTTGAGCCACAAAATAGGTGTCATCACTGCTATCAGCTGAAGCAAAATGAGTAAACATGCCCTCAACAAAGAAATTTGCATTATTTAACAAAAAATCATTAGCCGCAGTGAATTCTTCATCCTCACTAAAACCAATTCGACCCATACCAGAATCAATCGCCAAATGAATTTTAAGAACTAAATCTACCTTCTCTTCTAGTAAAAATTTTTCAGCATCTTTTAACCATGCCAAACTAGGCACTGCAAGCGAGATATTGTTAGCAGACGCAATCGGAGAAAATTGGGCTGGCGTTACCCCTAATACTAAAATTGGCTGCACAATACCCGCTCTGCGAAGCTCTAGTGCTTCATCCAAAAGCGCAACGCAAAAGCCACTTACTCCAACTTTTACTGCTTCTTGAGCAACTCTGACAGCACCATGCCCATATGCATTAGCTTTAACAACTGCGAACAATTTTTGCCCCGGTTCTAAATGTTTTATTTCTTCTTTAATATTTTGCCTTATAGCTGCCAAATCAATACAAACAGCAGCTGGGCGATGTATTCCTGGAATCATGTTTATTTCTCCAATACAACTAATGTGACTATGTCATGATTATTATGTGTAATACTTGGCCATATCTTACCAGTAAATTTAGGTGACGTTGTTACTGGCTGCCCTACTTCATCCCATAAAGTTTCAACATCTTGTAAACTGATTTTCTTTCCTAAACCCGTGCCCATTGCTTTTGAAAAGGACTCTTTGATTGAAAATCGACCACCTAAATATTCAACTTTTCGTTTACCTTTCATTTTTTGATATTGCTCAAATTCTTTTGACGTTAATACCTTTTTAGCAAAATTATCACCCTTAGCAACAATTTTCGCAACGCGATCAACTTCTATGGCATCGATGCCTACCCCAACAATCATTTAGTTACCCCACAATATTTATCTCATATGTTCAACTTATAATAAAAAAATCCGCTTGTCCATTGCTTCAATTCATTTTTAGCAAAAAAGTTAGTTTTTTGTATCGTTTTCTTTATTAATAAAGCACTTTTGTTTGTTAAATACCTCTCATAGAACTATATTTAAGATAGTATCAGATTAGAGGTATTAAAATGATAAATTTATTAATTTTAGGAGCAAGTGGGCAAATTGCTCAACTGGCTGAAGAGTTATTGCATAAACATCAAGAAGTGAAAGTAACATACTATTTACGACACATAGACAAATTTCCTTCCGCACGTAAAGACTGGGGTACAATTATTCAAGGCGATGTAACAGACACTACTAAACTAACACAAGCAATGACTGACCAAGATATTATTTATGCCAATTTAGCTGGTAATAACATCGAACAGCAGGCGAAATCCACCGTTAAAGCTATGAAAAAGCAGCATATTAAACGTTTGATTTGGATTTCAACATTAGGTATTTACAACGAAGTACCTGGAAAGTTCGGTGAATGGAATAATCAAATGCTTGGTGAAAGTTACTTACCCACCTATGCCGCAGCAGCCAAAGTAATTGAGAATAGCGGCCTTAACTATACTATAATCCGACCAGCTTGGCTACAAGACAAGGACGAAATTGATTATGAACTAACACAAAAAAATGAGTCCTTCAAAGGAACCGAAGTGTCCCGCAAGAGTATTGCTAGCTTAATAACTGATCTTGTACTTAATCCATCTAAGCACGTAAATGAATCTTTAGGTGTTAATAAACCCAATACTGATGGTGATAAACCAAGTTGGTATTAATTAATAGTTATACTTAAATTTAAGAAATAATAAAAAGACGAGTCAATGACTCGTCTTTTTCATTCAATATAGCAAAGTTAATTTTTCTTGCTCTTAATTATAAAATTATGTCCACTGCTAGAACGATGTGGGTGATTCCCTCGGGAATGATCCCCACCACGGTAATTGCCGCGTCGATGATTACGATCACCACTATGATAATTGCCACGACCACGGTTTCTATTTCCACCGCGATAGCCTCCATTACCACCCTTATACGGCAAAGGCTTTTCTGAACTAATTTTGACTTCAACGTTAGAAGAATCTTTTGATAAGTTCTTTAAAAACGCTGAAACTAAGTCAATCGCCGAATAATTATCTAATAATTCACTTGCATCCTCAGTATATTTGGTTAGATCTTCTTTCAATAAATCTTCAATTTTAGATTTTGCAATTTTTAATTGACCACGAAGAGCTTGATCATCTGAAGGTGGACGCAATGGCGTCATTTTTTTCTTAGTTAATTGCTCAATTGTCCGCATATAACCAATTTCATTTGGCGTTACAAAAGTAATTGAACTTCCGTTTTGTCCGGCACGACCAGTACGACCAATACGGTGAACATATGAGTCTGGGTCCTGTGGAATATCATAGTTATAAACATGGGTTACTCCTGAAATATCCAAACCACGTGCAGCAACATCAGTTGCAACTAAGATATCCAATTTACCAGCCCGAAATCTTTTTAGAACACTAATTCTGCGCGCCTGAGATAAATCACCATGAATACCGGCGGCATTATACCCACGAGCCTGCAAGCCACGCGTAACTTCATCAACTCTGCGCTTAGTCCTAACAAAAATTACGGCTAAATCCGGACTTTCAACATCAATTAACCGGCACATAATGTCAAACTTTTCTGAATCCTTTGAGCGTACAAAATATTGGTCAATTAAATCAGCAGTTAACTCCTTGGCCTTAACTTGAACAATTTCAGGATTGTTCATAAATTTTTCGCTAATATTCAAAATTGGTTTTGGCATTGTCGCACTGAAAAGTAATGTTTGCTTGCGATTCTTTACATAGCTCAAAATGCTTTCAATATCCTGAATAAAACCCATATCAAGCATTTCGTCAGCTTCATCCAATACGATTGTGTTGACAGTCTCTAAATTAATGGTTTTCCGCTTTAAATGATCAAGTAAACGCCCAGGTGTACCCACTAAAATTGCAGGCACATGATTCTTAAGTGAACGAATTTGGCGACCAATATCCGCTCCACCATATACCACCTGAACACGTGCACGTTCATCTCGACCTAACCGAAACAACTCTTCTTGAGTTTGAATCGCTAATTCACGCGTTGGTTCAATAATTAATGCCTGAATCACTTTATCGTGATTATCTAAATTTTGCAAAATTGGCAAAGCAAAAGCGGCTGTTTTCCCAGTACCTGTCTGAGCCTGACCAATTACGTCCTTACCTGCTAAAGCAAGTGGAATTGTTTGTTCTTGAATGGGGGTTGCTTCCTCAAAGCCCGAACGTTTAATAGCCTTTAAAAGCTCATCATTTAATCCTAATTCCGAAAATTTCACTAAATTCTCCTTATCTAAGCCGCTCCACTACCTTTTCAAGGTGCATACCATGTGATCCTTTAAGAACAACAATGTCATGCGGCTTAATATCATTTTTCAAATCAGCAATCATATGCTGCATTTGATCCTGTGGGTAATAATGTAAATATTCTAACCCATATCTATCTTTTAATGCATCAGCTAAGTACTTCATTTCTGAGCCAAACAGATACACTTCGTTAATCACTTGTGGGTCAAGGCAATCAACAAGTTGGGCATGTAAATCCGCCGAACGTTCTCCTAATTCAAGCATGTCCCCTAAAACGGCAATTCGACGACTTCCTGGTGTAATTTGAATTTGACCAAAACTAGCTAGTACAGCCCGAACAGCTGTCGGATTTGAGTTATACACATCACTCATGATATCTTCTCCGACATCACCTTTTTCCCACTCCATTCGATTAGCAGTTGGAGTAAAACTGGCTAAAGCTGCTGCAATTTCTTCATCTTTTTCACCAAAATGTTTTCCAACACATAACGCTGATAGTGCATTAGAAACATTATGCTTGCCAATCATTGGGATTGTGAACTTACAGTCAGAATCATTAATCATAAAGCTAGCATGATGTTTATAACTTCTAAACTCCGTTGCATAAACACTATCAGTTTTGGCAAAACCAAAGGTAACCATTGATTGATGAATTTTTTGAGCACGATCACATAAAAGAGGTTCATCACCATTATAAATTAATTCCCCATCTTCACGTAAGAAGTCAGTAATTTCCATTTTGGCATCTGCTATTGCTGCACGTGAACCAAGAAATTCAATATGTGCCTCACCAATCATTGTAATTACAGTTACATCAGGATGAGTTAATTCGCTTAAATGATGCAATTGCCCAGAATGATCCATTCCCATTTCTAATACCAATATTTCTGTATTAGGTTTCATTTCTAAAATAGTCATTGGAACTCCAATTTCGTTATTAAAATTGGCAGCAGTTTTATGAACATTAAATCTTTTAGCCAAAACAGCAGCAGTCATATCCTTTGTCGTTGTCTTACCATTTGATCCGGTAATACCAACAACCGTGGGATTAACTTTATTAAGGTAATATTGTGCCAGTTTTTGCATACTATCCAATGGGTCCTCAACCTCTAGAACTGCGATACTGGTTGGCTTATCAGGATGTCCTTTTTCCCATAGTGTAGCACTTGCACCATTGTTAATCGCACTATTGATAAAATCATGACCATCGCGTTCCCCCTGTAAAGGAACAAATAAACCACCTAGCACGATTTTTCTTGAATCAAAGGCTACGGAAGTAATAATAGTTTGATCGTCGCCCTCACAGGTTGAATTAATTGCCTTGGCAATTTCTGCCAGTTGCATTTTCATCGATTTTTCTCCTAGCTAAAAAGAAATTTGCGTAAAGCAGACGCTGTATATAGTATAACAGCTAATTCAGCTTTACATAAAAAAGCAGCCCCAATGGGACTGCTTCCACCAGATAAAAGATACTACTTTTCGTTCATACCATACTTCTTGTTGAACTTTTCGATTCGACCGTCTGCCTGCGCAAACTTTTGCTTGCCAGTGTAGAAAGGATGCGAATCAGATGTAATTTCAACCCGAATCAATGGGTATGTCTTACCTTCGTAATCTACAGTTTCCTTTGACTTTAATGTTGAACCAGCTACAAACTTAGCTCCTGTAGCTGAATCCATAAAGACAACTTCTTGGTACTCTGGATGAATGCCTTGTTTCATTTTTATTACTCCTTTGCCATGACTTTATTGCAAGTCATAGATTAATCGATTAACGTTTAATACAATACCATTTTCAGCTAATAAATTCAAGTAATAATAATTAAATGCAGTAATTATCCACAAATTACTATTTTGCTTTCCTTATTACTCTAAGCTTGAGACTTTTCTTTTATCGTTTTAGCCGATTGCTCAAGTAATTTTTCTTCTTCAGCAGTTAAGCGTAATTCGACTTTTGCCACAACTCCATCCCGACCCACAATTACCGGATAAGACATGTATGTACCATATTTTTCTTGATAGCTGGAAATCGGTAATTCGCTTCGAGAATCAGCTAAAATTGCCCGTACAATTCTGACAGCTGCAGCAGAAACCCCAAAGTTGGTGTAATGCTTGCCATTAAATACGGTAAAACCACCAGATTTAATCTCATCATCTAGATCAGTGGGATTCCATGACTCCGCTTTTGCCAACTCACTGATTGGTTTTTCCAGAACCTTAACCGTTGACCAAGCATTAAATTGCGAATTACCATGTTCACCTAATGTAAAGCCAGAAACTGATCGCGGATCAACGTTAAATTTCTTCGCAACGACTTTCTTCATTCTAGCAGTATCCAATAACGTACCAGTTCCTAAAACGTGCTCTTTGGGTAAGCCAGTTAATTGCTGATAAAGATTTGTAATGGCATCAACAGGATTCGAAATTACTAGCAAAATGCCATTAAATCCACTCTTTTTGATTGATTTAGTAATTGGACGTAACTGCTTTTTATTATATTCCAATTCCTCGAATCGATCGCCTTTAGCTTCAAGAGAAATTTTTCCCAAAGTACTAATCACAATTTGAGCATCTTTTAAAGCGGTATAATCGTTTATAATTAAGTTAACATGGTTAGGCAAATTAGCCATTGCATCTTCAAAGTCTACCACATCAGCTTCAAGCTTTTCCTGATTGACATCTATCATTACCAAGTCATTAACAAAGCCTGAAATAATTAATTCATGTGCAATAGTACAACCAACATGACCATCACCAATAATTCCAATTTTAGTTGTCATAATAATTATCCTTTCTGACTCAAAAAATCTACTAAACTGTTTAATTTTATTACGATTTAGTACTTCTAATTGTTGTACCTTATTTATTTTGCTCCCTTAATATTTAAGAAGTAATGTAAATTAATTCTTCAATCTATCAAAATAATAACACAATAACTAATGCTTTCAATATCACTAGTAGTTATTTTCAAGAACTTATTAAATTCAAGAATATCTTACTTTTTATTTTATAAAGCTTGGCATATAATTTAGGTTAATCATTTTAATTTAATAAGGTAAAATAATGAAAAGACAATTAAACTTTTTTGCAGCCCTAGCCACTGTTATGGGTACCATGATTGGTGGCGGTGCTTTTTTTAAAATTGCTAACATATCGACACTCACACACAATGCTTGGCTAAGTATTCTTGTATGGCCACTTGCTGGCTTTATTACCTTAATGGCTGGTCTTAGTATTGCTGAACTGGCAGGAATTTTCTCCGAAGACGGTGGACCAGTTAAGTATCTTGAAAAAATATACGGTCCTCAGATTGGCTTCCTGTTTGGTTGGTCATTAATTATCATTTACTATCCCGCTAATATCGGTGCTCTCTCCATTGTGTTTGCAACACAACTAGAGGAATTTCCAAGTTTTAAAAATTTTTCAATTACAGGCATTGCACTTATTGTCATGCTTATAATTTTACTAATTAACTGGTTAGGATCAAAGTTAAGTGGACAAGTACAAAAGATTGCTTTAATAATTAAGTTGATTCCAATTGTTGCAATCATTGTTCTGGCAATCTTTAATAGTCAGAATCAACTAGCTCTAGCTCCTAAACCACAAATCTCATCCGCCAGCGGTGCGGCTGCCTTTGGTCAGGCTTTGCTTGCGGTATTATTTGCTTACGACGGTTGGCTAAGTATTGGCAATCTTGCTAGTGAAATTAAAGATCCAGCGAAAACTCTTGCCAAGGCTATCATTTGGGGATTATTTGGCGTAACTGTTATTTACACTTTACTTAACTGGAGCTTTATTAAAATTGTTCCTTGGAATCAAATTGTCGGTAATCAAGCAACTGCACTTCTGACTTCTCAAAAATTATTTGGAAATTTCGGCAGCATCATTATTAGTGCTGGAATTCTCGTTTCAATCTTCGGAGCAATTAACGGGCACCTCTTATTGGGCTCAAGATTACCATATATTTTAGGTAAGGAAGGCAAATTACCTGGTTCAAAATTTTTTGGTCAACTTAACAAACAGACATCGGTTCCGACCAACAGCATGCTTTTTGAATGTGCTATTGCAACCATCATGATTTTTTCGGGAACCTTTGATTCGTTAACGAATATGTTAGTTTATGTTTCATGGATTTTTTCAATCTTATTGTTCATCGGTGTTTTGATTTTAAGACAAAGACAACCAGACTTAAAACGACCTTATAAAACGCCCTGGTATCCATTGCCACCAATTCTAGCAATCTGTGGTGCTCTGTTTATTGTTATTAGTACTACGCTCACCCAACCAGTCTTAGCCCTAATCGGTATTTTGCTAACTTTAAGTGGTTGGCCTGTCTATCTTTATGTTCAACATCAAAAGAAAAGTTAAATCTCAAACGATTTGCAATAGTAATTTTTTACTTGCTTTTGCTTTTTAATTTATTAACTGATAACTAATCCAGATTACAAAAATTATAAAGTTATTTTTGAAATCAAAAAAAGGCCTAATTTTCACTTAATTCATGAAAATTAGGTCTTTTTACATATACTTTATCAAAACTACTTAACTACTATATCACCTGCACTAACTTGTGAATCATATTTAACAATAGGATTAACCTGCTTATCATAGCCTTTAGTAAATACAACTATCGTAGTTGGATCGTAACCATTGTCTATAAAAAATTGAGGTTTGATTTTAAGCAATGGTTGCTTCTTTATTACTTTATCCCCTTGATTTACAAGTAACTCAAACCCCTTGCCATTAAGGTTAACCGTCTCTAATCCAATATGTATTAAAATTTCTAATCCTTGTTTGCTCTTTAACCCAATTGCATGCTTAGTTTCTGGAATCATAATTACTTCAGCATCAATTGGAGAAACTATTTCAGACGTAACACCACTAGGGATAATTGCAAAGCCATCACCCATCATTTTTTGCGAAAATATATCATCGTTTACATCATTCATCTTAACCAACTTACCAGAAACCGGAGCAACTATTTCAGATTTTACTTTTTTCGAAAATAATTTAAACACATTAATCTCCTTCTTCACGGCTTAAAGGTATTAGGGAATATTATCTGTGTACCTTCAGCAATTTCATTGTTGAATTGATCAGAAATTAGAGTTGCATCCTTTAATTGCAAAGCACTAACTGTCGACGTTACACCAAACTTACTACTATCGCATAGAATATAAGATTGTACTGACCTTTGGCTAATTATTCTTTTTTTAGAAGATTCTTCAATTGATGGTGTCATATAGCCTGTTCCGATATTTACACCACTGATGCCAAAGAATGCTTTGTCAAAATGTAAATCTTTTAGAGTAGTTTCAGTCAAAGAACCAGTCAAAGATGAAGTAAAGCCATTATAATTACCGCCAATTAAAATAACCTTTGCAACTATATCACCTAAAATACTACAAACCTGTGTATTAGTAGTATAAATAATGATTTTTCTATTAACTATCTGTTTTAACAGAAGCGTGCATGTTGAGCCAGAATCAACATAAATTGTATCTTGGTCTTGAATAATCTTTGAAGCCAATTCGCAAATTTTTTCTTTTTCTTTTAAATGCATAGTTGCCTTTTTTATAAAAGATATTTCACCAATTTTTGATACCAAGCGGATAGCACCACCAAAAAGATATTCAATTTTTCCTTTATCTTCAAGCACTTTAATGTCTCTTCGTAGTGTAGATAATGAAACATCAGGAATTTGTTGATGTAATTCATCAAGTTTGATCATTTTACTATTTTTTAAAATTGTTAAAATTTTGTTTTGTCTCTCAACAGGTAACAAGTATTCTCTCCGTATTAATATTTAATAACTTTTTCACTTCCGTTCAATTATACTATCAAAAATTTGTTAAGCCAATTTTTCATCTTTACTTGTAACCAAGAATCCTAGTACAACACCAACTACAGCAGAAATTCCAAGTCCAATCATTGCATTAATAAAGTTTCCACCATTTTTAGCAATAAATGCTGGAAAAGTAGTTACACTACCAAACACAAAAGCAGTAGTAAATACCTTAGTTAATCCAAGATAAGCCCCTCCAACTGCTCCAGCTATTATTTGTGACAACCAAATCTTTCGATTTTTAACTAATAACCCAAATAATGTTGGTTCAATAATTGCGGATAGGCAAATAGTAATAACACCCGTTAACGAAAAATTCTTTAATTCTTTATCATTTGTTTTCAACCACACACCAAAAGCAGTACCAATAACGCCAAAATTACATGCAAATGTTAATGGACAAATATAGTCAAACCCTTTGGTTGCAATATTATTAATCATAATTGGATTAACGGCCCAGTGAATTCCTAATGATACCAAGAAACTCCAGCCGCCACCAACTACAATGCCACAAAGAATTGGAGCATTTTTTATTAGCCAATTGACAGCATCACCTACAATTTGGCCACCATATACTCCTAATGGGCCAATAACAATTACCGTTAATGGAACCATTATTAATAAGGAAATTAAAGGTGTAACAACTAATTGCAAATTTTCCGGAATATGCTTTTCTAGCCATTTGTATAGGTAAGAATATGCCCAAATGGAAATCAAAATTGGAACAACTGTTGAATTATAATTCATTAAAACCACAGGTATCCCCATAAATGATGACATAGCACCATTACCATGATTACCCATCAACTGGATAAAATCAGGAAATAACAAGGCACCTGCAATTAAAGCACCGACATATGGACTAACTTTAAAACGATTAGATGCAGAAAAAGCTAATAGAATTGGCAAGAAATAGAATACTGCTTTAGAAGCAGCGGTTAAAATCACAAAAGTACCACTTTTTTGGCTTACTAACCCTAACTGACTACTCAAGAGTAATAATCCATATAGAATTCCTGAACCTGCCAATGCAGGTAATAACGGAGCAAATATTCCCGCAATGGCAGTAAACAAATTATTTATCCAATCTTTTACACCATGAATTTCTGGTTTAGTCTCAACAGTTACATTTCCTGAACCATTCACTAAACTTTCAAAAGCATCATATACTTTAGGAACATCGAGACCAATTAAAACCTGGTATTGACCGCCTCCCCGGGCAACATTTATTACACCATCAACTTCTTTAACTTTAGCGTCATCCACGTTATCATCTTTCAAAGTCAAGCGTAGCCTTGTAGCACAGTGTGTCATATTTGCTATATTCTGTGGACCACCTACTGTTTGAAGTATTCCTTGAGCAGTTTTTTTATAATCCATAATTTTCACCTTCTATTTTACAAATTTAGAATTCTATTTTTTTAAAAATTCTAGCATTAACTTTCTTGCTTTTATTCCATCATTAGAATCAATAACCTGCTGAATTTTATCCATCCCTATTTGATCAAGTAAAGCCAATAAATATTTAAGCATTTCAATATTTGATTTTGTTTCATCTGAAGGAGCTTCTCTTACAGGTTCTGTATCAAAGTAAATCATGCCATCAAAATTATATTTTTTCATATAATATAAAAATTCAAGCGTCTTAAAAGGTGTCACTGTACCAACCATTAAGCCGTCATCATGTACACCATATCCATCATTTAAGTGAACTCCAAAAAGTTGCTTACGGCTGCAAAAAAGCGCAGTACCCATCGCTGGATTTTCATGTTTCATCAACATGTGACAATAGTCTAATAAAACTCCAAAGTTTTTACGGTTAATGTCATGAAGCATCATTTCTACTATTCCCATACTGTCAACAAAAGCATAACCCCGCGGTTCATACGGTTTATATTCGATACTCCATTTAATATCAGGAGCATAATCCGCAACTTCTTGACAAGCTCTAACAATCCTATTCCAATATTCAACATAATCAATTTGAAAGCTATAATCAAAACCATCATGAGCACTCCAAATATTAATCATTGTGCCACCAATCGAATGACAATAATCTGCAGCTTCCTTACACATTTTAATAGCATCTTGATAAAGCTTTTCATCTGGATTACCCAAATCACCAGTTAGATAATGCGTTTCAAAGCGCATTTCCATTCCATTTGGTTGCAAATTATGTTTATCAAGCATTTCTTTCATATGTTCTGGAGTAACACCAATTGTTTGCTGTGGAAAATTAATATCAACATAATTGATACCTACTTTTTCTAATTGTGCAAAAACTTTTTCTAAATCATTCTTATAGTGAGGTAAATATGCATTTAATCTTGTAGCTAGTTTTAATTCCATGTGACAGTTTCCTTTCATTTTTCAATTGTTATCGTTTACATTTTCGATTATAATCAAATATTTTCATTTTTACAATATTTTTTTGCATAATTTTTCAAAAATATGCAAAAATTATCATCAATTCAAAAATAAAGTTACTTTTTTTGCTACATAACTTTAATGTTTTTGAGAAAACGTTTTCTCTTGTTGGATAATATATTATATATGTTTTTTACTTTGTCAACTATCGTTTAAATAAATATCCAAAAATATGTTGACATGTAAAGAATTAATAATTAGGTTGACTAATAAAATCTTCAATGTTAAATTCATATTTGAGAAAACGATTGTTCAAAGGAGAATGATATATGAAACGATTACTATGTCCGTCAATGATGTGTGCTAATCTAGCCAACATTAAATCTGAGGTCACTAATTTAATTAAAGCTGGAGTTGATATTTTCCATATGGATATTATGGACGGCGATTTTGTACCCAACTTTGCTTTAGGTTTAGAAGACTACAAAGCAATTCGCAGTTTAACCTCTTTACCTATGGATGCTCACTTGATGGTCAAAAATCCAAATCAATATATTAACTTATTCAGTAATGCTGGAGCTGATATCATATATATCCATCCAGAGGCAGATCCAATTTCTACCAGCACATTATTGAAAATAAAAAGTTTAGGTAAGCATCCTGGGATTGCAATTAATCCTGGTACTTCAATTGAAACAATTAAAGAACTATTACCTCTTGCAGATTATGTAATGGTTATGACTGTTAATCCAGGATTTGCAGGTCAAAAATTTTTAGATTTTGTCATTCCTAAAATTAAAAATCTTGCTCAACAAAAACAAGAAAAAAATTTTACTTTAATGGTCGATGGAGCTATTTCACCAGGAAAAATCAAAGAATTATCAACTATTGGTGTAGACGGTTTTATTTTAGGAACGTCATCACTTTTTGGAAAACAAGAAAATTATCTTGAAATTATCAAAAAATTACGAGGAGAATAATCATGAAAAACTTAAAAATCGCATTTGGTTCTGATCATGTTGGCTACGAACTAAAACCTGTAATCATGGAATATGTTAAGTCACTTGGTTATGAAATTTATGATTTTGGTACTTATTCAAATAAACGAACTGATTACCCAATTTATGGTAAAAAAGTTGGTGAAGAAGTAGCTGCTGGTAATTATGACTTAGGAATTGTCATTTGTGGAACTGGAGTTGGTATTTCAATTGCTGCTAATAAAGTTTCTGGTATTCGTGCGGCATGTGTTAGTGAGCCATATTCAGCTGAATTATCAAGACGTCACAATAATTCAAATATTTTAGCTTTTGGTTCACGTGTTGTTGGATCGGAATTAGCAAAAATGATTGTAAAATCTTGGTTAGATGCAGAATTTGAGGGTGGTAGACACCAAAGACGAATTGACGAGCTAGCTGCAGAAGATACGCACGATAACCAAAAGTTTGATAAAATAAAAAATAATATTACTGAGATATAAAAAATTAATTAATAGTTGGTTTTAATAGCTCACATTAATTAATTATTTAGGAGAATCAAAATTAATCGTGAGTAATAAAGTTTCTATAAAAGAAATCGCTAAATTAAGCGGTGTATCAGCTTCAACTGTCTCACGCGTCATTAACAATAATGGTCGCTTTTCTGAAGAGACAAAGCAACGCGTACTTGCAACTATTAAAAAATATAATTATCAAACTAATAGCTTTGCCAAAGGTCTACGAATGCAGCGCTCAAATACAATTGGAATTATTGTGCCAGACTTAGCAAATACTTTCTTTTCTTCATTAGTTGAAAAAATAGAAAACAACTTTTTTTCTAATAATTATTCCACTATTATTTGTGATACTGGACGTAATTCTAAAAAAGAAATGACTTACCTCCAAATGTTAGAGTCAAAACAAATTGATGGCTTAATTGTAATTTCTGGCGATAGTCCTTTTAATACTAAAATTCTTAGTCGAGATATTCCCGTTGTTTGTATTGACCGTGAACCTAAAAATCAAGATACAATTTATGTGGGATCGGATCATTATACTGGAGCAAAAATAGCTACCCAAACTCTAATTGAAGCTGATACCCAACCATTACTATTTACAATAGTTGGTAGCTCTTCATCTATTAAGCATCGAATAAGGGGTTTTAAGGATACTATTAAATTACTTAATTTAAATAGTAAAATTGATAATTTAATTTTCTACCTTAACAGTGCTTATAAGCAAGGCTCAGACGAGCGAAGGCTAGAAATTAGAACTATTCTACGAGATTTGGTTCAAAAACAAAAATTACCTTTGGGCATTTTTGCTACAAGCGATACTTTAGCTGCTGATATCATAATTTCTGCACGAGACCTTCGCTTAAATATTCCGGGAGATTTAAAAATTGTTGGCTTTGATGATGCTCCAATTGCCAAATATTCATTTCCCGAACTTACTACCATTAGACAAAATGTCGTAGAAATTGCCTCACGAGCTAGTCAACATCTAATTAAAGCAATCAAAAGCGGAGATACTAAGTTAGAGCATGATATTATTCCAGTTAGTTTAATCGAACGATCAACGTTATAACTATCAAAATAAAAATAGGTACAAAATTGATCTGAACCCCGAAATTAAGACAAATTAATTTCGAGGTTTTTATTATGTCTAAATTATCTAAGCAAGACAAAATTGATATCTATAATCTATGGAAAAACTATCAGGTTGGTTCTGGAGAATTAAG
>NZ_REHC01000012.1 GCF_003692965.1 Lactobacillus sp. ESL0246
TAATGGAAGGCTTCTTTGGCATTTTAAAGAGAGAAATGTTTTATGGGTTTGAAAAAAATTTTAAGAATCTAACTGAATTAGAACAGGCGATCAGAGAATATATCGATTATTACAATAATGAAAGAATCAAAATAAAATTAAAAGGACTAGCCCCGATAAAATATCGGGAACTAGTCCTAAGTTAAAGTTTAATAATCTGTCCTAATTTTAGGGTTCAGATCAACAGCGCAAAAGAACAATCTTATTATTGATTTAGTCGGCAGTGCTATCAATGACAAACTTTATCAGCATATTCAGAACAATGACGAAGTTATTAGTGTCGCACAAAATGATTTATTTGGTGTTAAATTCATTAGTAAACCAGCTTTACCAAAGGACTATAGTTTCTTGATGAATGAAATTTCAAACAATAGATTATTTATACCTATTAATCAAATTTTTAATTACAAAAATTTTAATGAAGCAATAGAATATCAAACTACAAGCCCAAGCAGAGGAAGAAATTTGATTTCTTTTAAAGATTAATATGCTATAGTAAACAGTACTATGAACAACTTTGAAGAAGTAATTTCTAAAAAAATAAGTAAAACAATTAAACAAGAACGGATAAATAAAAAGCTTTCTCAAAAAGAATTGGCCGAAGGAATTTGCTCACAAGGAATGATAAGTAGTATCGAGCATGGTGACTATATACCAAATACTGCTATTTTTATTGCTATATGTAGCAAACTAAATTTATCTATTGATAAAGCTTTTTTAAAAGAAAAATTAAATTTTAGCAATAATACTTATCTTGCAAATACAACCTTTAAATTATGTAGAGAACATAAATATACTAAGCTTATTAAATATTTGGATGATCAAAATATTATTGCATCCCTTAATACTAATCTAGACTTTCAAACTTATTATTACTATTATAGCTGTTCAATATATCAAGTTAAGCATGATTTATTGGCTTGCCAGCATTACTTTGAGGTGGCAATTTCATACTCTATGAATGTTTCAAAGCCAATTCCTAAAAATTCTATTGAACTACTATTACTTAATTCTTTAGGTGTTATTTACTTTCAGTTAGGAAGAAACAAAGAAGCCTTTAAAATATTTAAAATAGTAAATAAATATTCATCTACCATTAGTGATGCACAGTCTGAAAAGCTTAACGTAATTCAATATCAACAAGGTAAGATTTATTTTGATTTAGCAAAATACGCGACTGCTTTAAAATTGTTCTTATCAGGATTAGACAGGATCAATAAAATTCATGGAAATTTCATGTTAGGCAATTATTCTTCAATGATCTTAAAATGCTACCAAAATATCAAATAAATACACAAACTAAAAAGCACTCAATTTTTATATTAAGTGCTTTTATATTTAGTAGACTTTGAGCAGACAACCAAATTAATTTTTACCTTTTTCATAAAGCTTGTTCTAAATAAGTATTGTTAAATTGAAATTTCCTCATAACTTAACATGACCTTTTATTCCCATTCAATAGTTGAAGGTGGCTTACTCGTTACATCATAAACGACGCGGTTAACGTTATCAACTTCGTTAATAATTCTCGTTGAAACTTTTTGCAAGACATCCCACGGCAAGCGCGCAAAATCGGCTGTCATCCCATCAATTGAAGTTACTGCCCGAATGCCAATGGTATAGTCATAAGTACGGCCATCCCCCATGACGCCAACTGATTTAATTCCTGGTAAAACCGTGAAGTATTGCCAAACTTCTTCTTCTAGACCTGCCATTTTAATTTCCGCACGTAAAATGGCATCACTTTCACGCACTAATTCCAATTTATACGCAGTAACTTCACCTAATACTCGAATACCAAGACCGGGACCAGGAAACGGCTGGCGCCAAACTAAGTCATGCGGAAGCCCTAACTCTTCCCCAAGCTGACGCACTTCATCCTTAAATAATTTTCGTAATGGTTCAATTAGTTGAAAGTGCATATCCTGAGGCAGACCGCCGACATTGTGGTGCGATTTAATTGTCTGCGCAGTATTCGTGCCACTCTCAATCACATCCGTATAGAGCGTCCCTTGCGCCAAAAAATCAACATCGTGCATTTTTTGTGCTTCTTCATTAAAAACTTCAATGAATTCTTTACCAATAATTTTACGCTTTTGTTCAGGATCAGTTACACCTTTTAATTTAGTCAAAAAACGCTCTTGGGCATTTACTCGGATGATGTTTACACCTAAATCTTGCTTCAAAGCAGCCATCACTTCGTTGCCTTCATTTTTGCGTAACATCCCGTGATCAACAAAAATTGCAGTCAATTGCTGACCAATTGCCTTATGTAATAAAGCAGCTGTTACACTCGAGTCAACGCCGCCAGATAAACCTAAAATAACTTTTTTATTACCAACAGTTTGCCGAATATTAGCAATTTCCAACTCAATAAAATCAGCCATTGACCAATTAGCCTGAGCCTTGCAAACCTTAAAAGCAAAATTACGCAAAATATCTAAGCCATACTCGGTATTGCGGACTTCAGCATGAAATTGAATACCATAAAACTTACTTTGTTCATTAGCAATCGCTGCAATTGGACAATTTTTACTTGAAGCAATCGTTTTAAAGCCAGTTGGAACTTGCTTAACTAAATCACCATGACTCATCCAAACATATTCATTTTTGGGTAAACCACTGAATAAAATGGAATTAGTATCTTCGACTTGAATATCAGCTTTACCATATTCAGAATTAGCAGCTTTTTCAACTTTGCCATTTAAATAATATGACATTAATTGCATCCCGTAACAAATTCCCAAAATTGGAATTCCTAATGTGAAAATTCTGGGGTCAACTTTAAGAGCATTCTTATCATAAATACTGTTGGGGCCACCTGAAAAGATAATTCCTTTGGGATTAATTTGCTTAATCTTTTCTAAGCTAAGATCATGAGGCAATAGTTCGGAATATATACCAAAATCACGCAAGCGCCGAGTTATTAATTGATTATATTGACTACCAAAATCTAAAACAATAATTTCATCAAAATTATGAAGATCTTTTTCCACTCCCATAATGCTCCTTCTCTAATCACACAACAAATCAAATAAACTTTACTAATAATTGCTATTTTGGTCAACTGTTTTTTTATCTAGTAATTAAAATTATACGAATTATATCTTATATATGTATAATATAATTCGCTTTTAAAAAACAAAAAATAAGCTTGCACATCTGTTTTGAGTTTGCTAGAATTCATTACACAAGTAACTATAAATCTATATATTGTCGTAATCAGGTCGGCAGTTTCTACTCAGAACCGTAAATTCTGAACTATGGGTTAAACAATTTCAATAGCTTTTTGCTATTTTAAGAGGCTTTTTTACCATAGATACTGGTAGAAAAGTCTTTTTTGTTCTAGGAGGAAAGTCATGAATTTGTTAGAAGAGCGTATTCGCCAGAATGGCGAAATTTTACCCGGCAATGTGTTAAAAATCAACTCATTTTTAAATCATCAAGTTGATCCAGAATTAATGATGGCCGTCGGCAAAGAATTCGCTAAATTATATAATAATACTGGCATTACCAAAGTTTTAACTTGTGAAGCTTCTGGAATTGCTCCAAGTGTGATGACAGCTTATGAATTACACGTTCCAATGGTTTTTGCCCGTAAGAAGAAACCTTCAACACTCAATGATGCTGTTTACTGGGCCGATGTCTATTCATACACTACCAAAACGGTAAATCAAATTTGTGTGGAACAAAAATTTTTAAGTAAAAATGATCACTTATTAATTATTGACGATTTTCTTGCTAACGGTGAAGCTGTTAAAGGCATGATAAATATTGCTAATCAAGCTCAAGCAAAAGTTGTGGGAATTGGTGTTGTTGTTGCTAAATCATTTCAAGGTGGTAGTCAATGGATCAAAGATCATGGTTACCGCTTAGAGGCTTTAGCCAATATTTCTAGTTTAGCTAATAATCATGTGCAATTTGTAGGAGAAGAATAATGGATCAAAGAGAAGTCAGTCATCAAAAAGCGGCAATTCTTGGGTTACAACATTTACTGGCCATGTATTCTGGCGCAGTTGCCGTCCCATTATTAATTGGTACTGCATTAAAATTTAGTCCTGAACAGATGACTTACTTGGTTTCCATTGACATTTTTATGTGTGGACTTGCTACACTTTTACAATTAGTAACTACCAAATTTTGGGGTATTGGTTTTCCTGTGATTTTAGGTTGCGCCATCCAAGCAGTAGCTCCTTTGCAGATGATTGGTCATAAATTTTCAATCAACAACATGTATGGTGCCATTATTGTTGCCGGCATCTTTGTAATTTTAATTGCTGGTTTTTTTGCCAAAATCAAAAAATTCTTTCCCCCTGTTGTCACTGGTACCTTAATTACCACAATTGGTTTAACCTTAATTCCAGTTGCCATTCAAAATATGGGCGGTGGTAATGCTGCTGCTAAGGATTTTGGCAGTAGTCAAAATTTATTACTTGCCTTTTGCACCATGTTCATTATCTTAGCTTTAGAAATTTGGACAAATGGCTTTTTACAGTCAATTTCAGTTTTAATAGGATTAATTAGTGGAACGCTTATTGCTGCTTGCTTAAATCGAGTTTCATTTACACCAGTAATCGCAGCATCTTGGTTTCATTTACCACAACTTTTTTACTTTGGGGCGCCTCATTTTGAATGGTCTTCAAGTTTGACAATGATCATCATTGCCTTAGTTTCAATGGTTGAATCAACTGGCGTCTTCTTTGCCACGGGTGATTTAATCAAGCATCAAGTTTCAGAAGAAGATCTTAAAAAAGGCTATCGGGCAGAAGGTATCGCCCAAATTTTGGGTGGTTTATTCAACGCTTTTCCTTACACTACCTTTTCCCAAAATGTTGGACTTTTACAGTTGTCAGGCATTAAAACTAAGCGGCCAATTTATTGGACCGCTGGATTGTTGATGACGATGGGGCTACTACCCAAAATTGGCGCTCTCGTCACCATTATTCCAACACCAGTATTAGGCGGTGCCATGCTAGTAATGTTTACCATGATTGCCGTTCAGGGCATTAAAACTTTAGTCCAAGTTGATTTAAGTAATAACAATAATATTTTAATTATTGCTCTTTCAGTTGGCCTAGGACTAGGTGTTACTATTTATCCACAATTTTTCCACAATTTACCTGCAACTATTCAACTTTTCCTAAATAACGGTATTGTGATTACCAGTCTATCGGCTACTATTCTGAACTTACTGCTCAATGGTGCTAAGTCCGAAAACAGTTTGACTGCTAACCAAATTTAGTCACATCATAGTAAAGTAAAATAGTACTCTTGTTCTATTATAGGGAGTGAAGTTAACGCCCAGAGTTAGACGCTAACATTATTTCATTTTCGTTAAGGCCGTATTCCGATATTCAAGCGGGGTGCGGTCTTTTAACGTGTACCTAATGCTAGTTTGTATTTGATCCACTTTTCGATGACCTCCGGCAATGCCTTTTAATTTCCATTACTAGTTACCATAGACAAAAAGAATTATAATTTCTCCTAAAAACCAACCATTTTTTTGCAATTAATGTCCATTTTTTAATACAATATACCTTAAGAACTTTGAAAGGACAATATTTATGAAAAAAGCAGAATGTACAACCATTCTTGTTGGTAAAAATGCCAGTATTGATGGTTCAACCATGATTGCCCGCAGTGAAGATGGTGGTAGAACCATTATTCCAGAAGGGTTTGAAGTTATTACCCCTGAAAAACAACCTAAACACTATGAAAGTATCATCAGCCATCAAAAAATTGATGATGAAGACTTACTAGATAACCCGTTGCGCTATACTAGCGCACCAGATGTTTCAGGCGAAAGTGGTATCTGGGCTGCTGCTGGAATTAATTCAGCTAACGTTGCCATGACCGCCACTGAAACGATTACTAGCAACTCTCGTATCCAAGGAATTGATCCTTTACTACGTAAAGGTGGCTTAGGCGAAGAAGACTTTGTTACTTTGACTTTGCCTTACTTACACAAGGCTGTCGATGGAGTTAAACGAGTTGGTTATTTACTTGAAAAATATGGTACCTATGAAATGAATGGCATGGCTTTTGCTGACCACGATGAAATCTGGTATCTTGAAACAATTGGTGGTCACCACTGGATTGCCCGCCGAATTCCTGACGATGCTTACGTAGTTGCTCCTAACCGCTTAAATATTGATGAATTTCATTTTGGTGAAGAAGGCTTTATGGCCGATGAGCAGTTAGAAGATTTAATTGCCGCCTACCACTTAAATCCTGATCGTGAAGGTTATAACATGCGGCATATCTTTGGCAGTTCAACTATCAAAGATGCTCATTATAACAATCCTCGTGCGTGGTATGTACATAATTATTTTGATCCAGAATTTGGTGGCACACCAAGCGATCAAGATCAACCATTTATTTGCCATCCTAATCGTAAAATTAGTATTGAAGACATTAAGTGGGTTGAAAGCTCACATTACCAAGATACACCATATGATGTTTATGGTGATCAAGGTACATCAGAACAAAAGAAAGCTTTCCGGCCAATTGGTTTGAACCGGAACTTTGAAACTCATATTTTGCAAGTAAGAAATGATGTTTCTGAAGAATTAGCCGGTGTGCAGTGGCTTTGCTTTGGACCAAATACTTTTAACAGTATGGTGCCATTCTATACCAACATTAATGACACACCAGCTTCATTTAAGACCGGACCAAAATTTGATTTGAAGAAAATCTTCTGGCTTAACAAGTTAACTGCTCAACTTGGCGATACTAACTTTAAAGTATACGGTGAACTTGAAACTGATTTTGAACAAAAATCATTAGCTGAATGCCATTTCATTCAACACGAAACGGATGCTAAGGCAAAAAATCTTACAGGCGAGACGGCTACAGAATTATTAACTGCCGCCAATCAAAAGATGGCTGATCAAGTTTACAATAATACCATTGAATTACTTGGCAATATGGTCAATGAAGGTCATTGCTTAATGAACTTGAAGTTCGATTTATTAGATTAAATTTAAAAATAAAAGCGGTAAGTTAAAACAACTTACCGTTTTTGAATGTGGTTTTATTTATAATCCTTTGCATTTACTATAGCCCGTTTTGCTTACATGCAATTTTTACTACTTAAATGCGGTTTTATTAGCCAATTTACTAAGGAATTGTAGGAACATAGTTACTTACCTACTATAACAGTTGTTAGAAATAATTTACTCGTCAATTTTTGTAAATTTAGTTTCTAAATATTTGCTTCTGATTTTAATTAAAATTCTTCATCTTCAACAAGTGATGAATCTTTACAGTAACGATAAATTCCTGTTTTACCTGCCTCAACTATCATATCGATTAATTTTGAAGAAGATACTTGACTCCGGTTAATGAAAAGTTCTAGTAACATTGGAATATTGACTCCTGTTATAATTTCCATATTAGGATATTTTTCTACTAACTTAATCAGCATGTTAAAGGGGGTTCCCCCTTTTAAATCAGTTAAACAAATAATAGAATTAGAAAGTAAGCCAATTTTTTGATCTAAATCATTTAGCAATTCGTCCAGTTCTTCACCCATTTCAAACTTAACAGTTTGACAATTATCCTGTTTTCCACAAATCATTTCTGCAGACTTGAGTAATTCTGTTGCAGAATTTCCGTGTGTACAAATTAAAACTCCTGTCATTAACTCAAAACCACCTAACATTAATAATCTAAAGCACGATAGTAACGTCGAATGTCCATTGGGTGTCGATTAATGTGTTCAATATGAACATCAATTCGGTTATTAATTGCATGGAAAACAAATGGTGATAAAGCTCCCCGATATTTTTCAGAGAAGCCAAGCAAATCATAATCCTTAGAATCAATGATCGTATAATTTCCACAAATTTCTGGTAAAAACTTGGCTACTCGTTCACTAAGTGGGCGCTGAGAATCTTCTCCTACATACAC
Source organism: Lactobacillus sp. ESL0246 (assembly GCF_003692965.1). Taxonomy (GTDB): domain Bacteria; phylum Bacillota; class Bacilli; order Lactobacillales; family Lactobacillaceae; genus Lactobacillus. The sequence continues at coordinate 7,951 of NZ_REHC01000012.1, forward strand.
AGTAACAGGGGTATCACGATCAACCACTTCAAACATACCATGGAAAAATTCAGCAGCTTCAATAGCACGAGTTCTAATCCAATGTTGTTCTTCCCAGTAGCACATTGCATATGAGTACGTTGCTCCCCATTGGTTTCCTGCACCAACAAAGTAATGAATTTTGTCATCATGGTGCTTTTCAGCGAATTCTTTTGCAAAGTTATCAGCTTTTACACCAATTTCAGCAATATCTTCTGCAAAATGATCATCCATCTCTTGGTAAAATTCATTGTAATCAGAAAATTCGCCATTCAAATACATTAAGCGATCTCCTACCATAAAAAATTTTAATTGTTCATTTTCGGGGTAAGAGATACAATATGTCAAATTGGAAGCAAGTTTTGCCTTTGGATCATCCATGAAGCCCAAAATAGTAGCACCAACTTCATTTAACTTCTTAACAGCTTCAACCATTTCTTTCGTATTTCCAGTGACTGATGAAATAATTACTAATGTTTTATCAGTAATACGCTTGTTATCAGTAACCAAATATTCAGCAGCATTTTGGTAAAAAGTTTCTAAAGCACTTTTTTCTTTCATATGAATGTTGGCCTGCATTCCAGATGCATAGGTCCCACCAATTCCCAGCCAGCAAATATTTGAAATACCCTTTTCAAACAATGGATCAACTATTTCGTTAATTTTACTTCTCAAATTAAGAGCACCATTCATACTATCAATTAATTTTTGCTTATTAAATTTACGCATTTTTTCTCTTTCTTTAAACTTTAACTGTTATTAACTAAAACTTATATTTTCGACGCCGTAATTTCATCAAAATCCGAGTAAGCTGAATGTTGTAAATCATTGCCCTTTATTTTTGACAACCGATAGGCCAATAAATGTATTGGAACGGTCATAAATAACGCAACCAATAACTCGTCAGTTTTGACTTTGAGACTTAAATCATGACTTTTTTTATTTTTAGCATCATCTGCATAAATTGAATATACGTGATCAACATGCTTATTTAAAAACTGTTTCAGCAAGTCTGCACGCTTTTGTAATTTTCCGTTAGGCTCTAGGCAAATTATGAAGTCGTCAGACATTAATCCTAAATACGGTCCATGCATATACTCCTCTAATTCTTTTCCCCATGAACTGATTCGCACAGCTTCAGTAATCTTAGTTTCTCCTTCGCGGCTTATACCATAGGCCGAACCATATCCAATGAATATCAATCGCTTAGCAGCAGCAAACTCATTTAAATGCTGATCAACCCATTTACTTGCACATTCAATAACATTAGGCATCTTCTGCACGATTTTCGAAATTTCTTTAAAATATTGTTGATAATCCTCAACCGTAATTTTTCTAGTCGCTTTAGCAATTGTTAGTGCAAACAATAATAGATCCAAAATTTCAACGCTATAACCTGCACTAACATAAGGCATTTCTTCAACTGGCATTCCCATCCTCAGAATGTTTTTACCAACCTTAGCAACTGGGCTATCAAACTCACTTGTTAGTGTAAATACTTTATGCCCTGTGTCTTGCAATCGTTCAACAAGTTTAACCACTGAATAACTATGTCCCCCCTGTGAAATAGCGATACACAGGGTATTTTGCTTAACATTCAACAAATAATTCTCGGAAATAGATGGTTCTTCAATCTGAACAGGCATTTCCAATACTTTACTCATAAAAGGTAAGGCACCATATGCAGCGTTTGAGCTCGATCCCGTTGCGTAGATGACAACATTATCAATATCATCCAACTCGCCTTTAGAAAATTGATTACCAAAGAGGCTTTGATAATTATCTAAAACATTTTGATAATATTCAGGCTCTAAGTTGACATAATCTTCTATATTTTTCACCAATATACTCCTTAAAATATTAGCCTAATAAACCAGACCAAGCACCAAAAATACCGATAGCCGCAATCAATAGTAAAATATATTGCGACTTCCAACCTTTTCGGTCTAGCCAAAAGATAAATAAAGTAAATAACAGCGGCAAAATCCCTGGTACAATACCATCACAAATTTTTTGGACAGTTGTTGCTTCGGCGCCACTACCAATTTTCAACGGCATCTTTAAAGTAACCATTGACGCTACCATTGCACCTACTACAGCTAAGCCTAAAACTGATGCACCGTAGGTTAATTTATCCATTAGACCTGTTTTTTGAATTTTATCGATAAAAGATGAACCAACGTTGTAGCCAATAAATAAGCCGTAATATCGTGTTAAAAGAGCTGGGATATTAAAAATTAGCAAAAATAAAATTGGTCCTAGTATATTTCCTTGCATCGCTAGTGAAGTACCAATACCAGTTGCAATTACACGCAAAGTACCCCAAAAAAATGAATCACCGATACCACTCAAGGGTCCCATTAATGCAACTTTTATGTTATTGATTGATGCATCATCAAATTCAGGATCAAGCTCATTCTGTTCCTCCATTGCAATCGATATTCCTAATGGAAAAGTACTCAGCCAAGGAGTAACATTATAAAACTCGAGATGACGCTGATAAGCAGCCTTAAGCTTTTCTTTATTATTACCATAAATTTTGCGTAGCGCTGGAACCATTGAATAAGCATAGCCTAAATTCATTTGTCTCTCATAGTTCCACGCCCATTCCATCGTAAATGAACGCCAAAAGGTTTTCATTAAGTCCCTTTTCGTGAGTAACTTAGAATTCTTCATCTTCATAGTCAATGCCTCCATCTTCTACATTTGTTTTGTTGCTATTTGTGGTCATGTTTACAATTGGCTTACCATTAAATGCGGAATAACCAGTTAAGATTAGAGCTAAACAAGCACCAAAAATGGCTACTCCTGTAACAGAAATCTTGAGGTAAACTGCTAACGCAAACCCAATAATAAAAAAGGTTGCGTTTTTCTTATTGATCATCATTTTCATCAAAAGAGCAAACCCATAAGCTGGAAGTAATCCCGTCGCTATTCCTAACCCATTAATAATAAACTGGGGAATAGCATTTAGAATTACTTTAATTACAGGACTGCCCAAAATATAAGAAATTCCAACTACAAGACCAATTGGTAAGTTAACTGAGAAAAAGCCTCCAAGTACATTCATTCGACTGACTCCGCTACCATCACCAACTTCTGCATAGTGATCAGCGCGGTGAACAAAATATGGCAAAATAAAGATAAAACACAAGTTTTTAATAACTAAAACTAGTGAGGCAATTGGAATACCAAGTGTTAGGGCAACTGCTGTACTTTTTCCTGCACCAATAGCAAAGGCCGTTCCTAAAACACTACCAGAAATAATTTCGGGAGGAATCGCTGCACCAATTGAAAATGAACCAACAAAAGCAAGTTCCAAAGTTGCTCCCATAATAATTCCTTGTTGCAGGTTTCCAAGCACCAAGCCGGTCAAAGTACAGGTAACAAGCGGTCTTGATAACATCGATGAACCTAGAAAGTACTCACCATTTCCTAACATTGCAATCAAAGCTAAAATAATTGCCGTTAAATAAACATTCATAACTTAGCCCCCAATTTTTACTTATTAAATTTTTGTCTATCGTCACTTGGGATTTGTTGAATCCAAACGTCTACTCCACTATCTTCTAGTTTTGAAAGCTGATCGGCTTCTTCAGAAGTTAAGTTAATAGTTTTGGAATAGTTTTTAGTTCCTGGTCTCGGCTTGGTTCCACCCAAATTTAATGACTTAATCTTACTTTTAGTTCCTTCAATTAACTTAAAAGCATCTGCTACAGATTCAACCACGATAAGAATTTTGTACTTATCAGTTACCCCCGAATTAATTGCTTTGATACTATCATCAACCGACTTCATTACTAACTTTGAATTGTCAGGTTTAGCTAATCGAATAGCAGACTTTCGAAAATCATCTTTAGCAACATCATCATTTACCACAAAAATTGTGTTTACATCTAGACTATTAAACCATGAAACTGCAACTTGACCATGAACTAGTCGGTGGTCGACTCTTACAAGCTTAATCATTATTTATTATTCCTCCACTAATTAAAAATCGATTGAGTACTTTGTAGTTAAAGCATCCTGTAACCTGTACTCAACAGCTACAATTTTGCCACGTTTAGTTGAAAAAAGATTGGTAGTTTTAAAAATAGGACCCTGCTTCTTAATTTTAAGCTGCTTAGCAATCTCATCGGTTGCTTTAATAATCTGTAATTCTTGCAACAAATTTGCTGGTCTCAGTTTTCCTGAACCAACTGCCTCAATAATCGACATTACTTTTAAACAACTTGGATCAAACCCAGGAAATAACACCAAAGGAAGCAATAGTTTTTCCCACGTTAGCTGATCATTTATTACAGTAATAAATGAAATGTAGTATAAAAGTTCATTAGAACTAATATGAAAAATATTTGCGTAATAATAGCCAACTAATCTTAAATAACTATCTTTGAATTTTATCATATCTGAAGAGCCAATATATGATGGTTTAATAACACCGGTCATCTCTAAAATATTTTGCTTAGAAATTACTGGAGCTACAAACAATCCGCTTCCTTTTTTTCTAATCACCTTGTTTTCGGCTACCAGTTGATCAACAGCTTTCCGAACTGTTGTCCTACTAACTTTATAACGATGTTGTAGTTCAGCTTCAGTGGGTAAACTACTTCCTGGTGGATAATCACTTTTACTTATCATTAATTTTAAATCAGTATAAATTTCCTTAAAAAGCAATATTAATCCTCTCGATAATCATAAATATTGTTTGCATTAAAATGATATTTAAAATAACTACCAATCAAATATTGTGTAGTGGTTTCAAGTGGCTCATCATTATCTAAATAATTAAAACTATCAACCTTATAAAGGGGCATATTTTTCTGTATTTTTAGTATTTTACTGATTTTTTTATCAGCTAGGCAACAAGTAATATTTTCTTTACCATAAGTGGGCTTAATTCCGTACTTCTTCTGCAATAATTTATACAAAGATATGTTAGTAAAATCAACTTTGATTAAGTCTGCAAATTTTGCCTGATCAAAATAGACAATCTCGTAAGTAATTGGCTTACTTTTTCTCATGCGCATACGCTCTATTTTGATTAATTTATTAGTCTCTAAACCAAAAAAATTCTGCAAATTAATGGGTAAAGCGATTATTGTAGTTAATAAATGTACTATTGCTACCGAATCATCATTTAATTCACTTGACATTGATTTCATGCCGAGCATATTAATGTCAACTTTGGTATTTTTTACTATTCCCGTCCTTTCTTTAGACGAAATTAAATCTTCACTTTTTAATTTATCTAATGAATGCAAAACCGCATTCCGACTAATTCTTAATTTATCAGCAATCTCTCTTTGAGATGGCAAAACCTTGATATCAGGCTTAAAGCTAATTAAATCTTGAAGATACTCCTGTGCTTGAACGGCAGCACTTCTTTCTTTATATTCCATTTTATTTATTGGTTCTTTTTTTTAACTTGGTGTATTTTTTGCGAATAGAAAATAGCTACACAGACAATAAAGTCAACTTTTTTGTCAAATCCAAATGATAGATTATTATTTTTTGGTACCAAAGATATAGTAATCGCTTTCACAAATTGTGTCAATACCTTTTTTATTTTAAAATCAAAAAATTGAAACAACTATTTACTTACAAAAAACAAAAAAGCTATATTTGCTCTTCATTGCAAAATATAGCTCTTTTAAATAAGTGATAAATACTTTAATGTTAATAATTAAGTAATCGACACATTTTCAGTTTTGGATATCGTAAACACTCTCTTACGCAATTGACCAACATTTCTTTTAAAAATCGTGTTATAAAAGCCCGATCTTTCAATTATTTGGTCAGAATATAGGCTAACAGTAATTACATTACTTTGCTTTTCTATTTCATTAGGTGTCAAATACTTCTTCAAATCAATTATTTCCAAGTTTTATACCTCTATCCATTTCTAAATAAAACTATCTAGTAGACATTATGTTGAAGTTTACCACCTTTTCTAATCTGCTCCAATCTAATAAATCTCTTTAAAATAAATCACACTAGAATTGCTTGATATTGTAGACAAGTATTAAAAAAATATACACAAATAAATACTGGATACAAATATTGATAAATTTCAATTTATGTATAGACATCTTAATGCCAGCAATCTAATATTAGGATTAAATTTAAAGAAAAAATGTATACAAAAAACGTTGAGTTTCTTACTCAACGTCTCTTTTATTGGTTAATTTTAGTCTAGAACATCTTGAATAGTGACATCAGCGCCTAATAAACGAAGTTTTTCTTGTACTCTGTCGTAGCCACGCAGTATATTACCCGCATTATTAATCACAGTTTTTCCTTTAGCCATAAGCCCTGCAATCATTAAACAAGCTCCTGCACGAATTTCACCTGCAGAAACAGTTTCCCCATGAAGTTCTGTTGTGGGATGAATTAAGATAACATTGTCTTCAACACTAATGTTTGCGCCCATTTTGCGTAATTGTTCAATATGACCAACACGTTTAGGATAAATTCGATCAATTATTATCCCTTCACCTGTTTTGGCGGTTAACAAAAGTGGCGTTACTGGTTGCTGCAAATCCGTCGCAAATCCTGGGTAAGCATCTGTTTTAATCTGAGCCATTTTCAAATCACCAGCTGGATAAACAAACAGTGAATCCTCATCAGCATCAATAACTACACCCATTTCCTCTACCTTTGCTAGATAAGAATCAAGGTGTTCTTCAATAATATTATGAATGCATACACCATTGCCAATGCAACCAGCAAGTGAAATATACGTGCCAGCTTCAATTCGATCAGGAATAATTGTATGGGGGGTCTTTGCTTCAAGATGTTCGACACCCTCGATCCTAATTGAATCAGTTCCTGCACCTCGAATAATTGCACCCATATTGTTTAAAAAAGTAGCCAAATCAATTATTTCTGGCTCTTTAGCAGCATTATCAATTATTGTTTGACCATGAGCTGTAACCGATGCCATAATAATATTCATTGTTGCACCAACAGATGGCATTTCTAAGTGTATCGTTGCACCTTGAAGACCGCCAGCTGGAGCAGTAATTATTATTTGATCATTTTCATTTTTTACACATGCACCTAGAGCTTCAAACCCCTTAATATGCTGATCGATTGGACGGGGACCTATATCATCCCCACCTGGAAAGCCCACTACAGCCTTGCCAAAACGCCCAAGAAGTGCACCCATAAAATAATAGGAAGCGCGCAAACTTTTAATCTTACCGCTTGGTAATGGGCTCATCTTAATGTTTTGGGGGTTAATATGTAAGGTTGTTTGGTGAAAATCACTTTCAACATCCATTTCGCTCAACAAATCCATTAAGTTGTCAACATCGGCAATTCTTGGGACACCTTCCAAAGTTACCGGTGTACGCGACAAAATTGATGCTGGAATTAAAGCAACGGTTGAATTTTTAGCACCGCCAATCCAGACATCACCCTGTAGGGGCTTTCCACCATGAATTATCATTTGCTTCATTGGCGAAAAAATCCTTTTCTATTTCGTTTAATCATAATTATGTTAAAGGAATTTGCTAGAAAAAACAAGGGAAGACCTCCGTCATTCCCGTTTAAATATCAGTTTTTTGTATTATTCAAATTCTCATATTAAAGTTCTTCTTCTGGTAAACCACAAGCAGCACCAATGAAGGCTTTGTAAAGACCTTCGGGTCTTTGTGGTCTACTCAAAAATTCGGGATGATATTGAGCCGCAACAAAAAACTTATTCTTTGATAATTCAATTACTTCAACTAAATGATTATCAGGAGACACACCAGCAAAAGTCATACCAGCTTTTTCAAATTCTTCACGATATTGATTATTAAATTCAAACCGGTGACGGTGACGTTCTTGAATTACCTCTTGATCACCATAAGCCGCAGCAGTTTTAGTTCCAGGTTTTAATGCAGTCGGATATAATCCCAATCTTAAAGTACCACCAATATTCTCTTCATCACGTTTATCTGCCATGATATCAATCACATTATGGGCTGTATCTGGATTTGCTTCAGTAGAGTTAGCATCCTGGTATCCTAAAACATTCCGAGCAAATTCGACAGTCGCCATTTGCATTCCCAAACAAACACCAAGAAATGGAATATCATTTTCACGTGCATACTTAATCGCCGTAATCATTCCTTCAAGCCCACGGGTTCCAAATCCTCCAGGAACAATTAAGCCATCAGAATTTTCCATAAAGTTAGCAATATTATCTTCTGTAATATCTTCAGCTTGAACTTTTTGAATTTCAACATTTGTATTAAAAGAATAACCTGCATGTTTTAAGGCATCGGTGACTGAAATATAAGCATCTTCTAGTTCAACATATTTACCAACTAAGGTTATTTTAGTTGAATACTTTAAATTCTTAGCCCTTTCATCCAAACGTTTCCATTCTTCCATATCGGCTTCTTTTTTCGGACTATCAATATGGAGAAAATCGCAGACTTTTTGATCCATTCCCTGCTCTTTAAAAGCGAGTGGCAAATCGAATAAGGAAGGTGCATCAATTGATTCAATAATTCGATCAACAGGTACATCGGTAAAGTTGGAAATCTTGTCTTTATGTTCTTGATCAATTGGCATTTCTGCACGCAGTACTAACATATTAGGTTGAATACCGATACTGCGGAGTTCAGCAACTGAATGCTGTGTTGGTTTAGTTTTCATTTCTTGGGCTGCATGCAAATATGGTACTAAAGTACAATGAATATACATCACATTCTCTTCACCAACTTCGCGCCGCATCTGTCTAATGGCTTCCATAAAAGGGGTCGATTCAATATCCCCAACGGTACCACCAATTTCAGAAATCACAACATCTGAATCAGTAGTCAAGCCAGCACGCATAATTTTTTGTTTAATCATATCAGTAATATGCGGAATTACTTGAACAGTCGCACCGTGATAATCTCCCCGACGTTCTTTTTCTAAAACTTCCTTATAAATTTTACCGGTAGTTACATTAGAATACTTGCTAGTTCGTACGTCAACCATTCGTTCATAGTGGCCTAAATCAAGGTCGGCTTCCGTACCATCATCAGTCACAAAAACTTCACCATGTTGATAAGGATTCATGGTACCAGGATCGATATTAATATATGGATCAAACTTTTGCATTGTTACCTTGAGCCCACGATTTTTTAATAACCGTCCTAGACTTGAAGCGGTAATTCCTTTCCCTAGTGAAGAAACAACACCACCAGTAACGAAAATATATTTTGTCATTAGCCAAACTCCTTTTCGTAAAATAAAAATTAACCAAAAATAAAAAAAGCTCCCTTACGGGAGCATAATCGCACACAACGTGCCCAAATAAAATATTATCCATTTTAACTACTTAAGTCAAGAAAATAATTTGTCTTACAGCTAATTCGCTCTTCAACTAACCTAATTTTTACATTTAGCAAAGCCCCAGATTATTCTTAACCATTTTCTGTTAATTTTTACTTGTCTTACTGCTTGTCAAATGCTAAATCTTACTAGTTTTTGTAGTCAGCAATCAATATAAAAATATAAGAGCCACAATATAAATCATCAAAAAAGCGGAAAATAATCCCGCTTTATATAAAGATTGAAAATTTACTTAAATTACAGAAAATTATTCATCCTCTTCATCATCGTCATCATTTAATTCCGATAACTGCCCCTCAATACCATCTGGCAAGTCCTCATCTTCTTCGTCTGGAACAAAGTCTTCTTCATCGTCATCAGAAGCAAAATCATCGTCATCATCTGCTGGTGTTACATCTAAGTCTTCATCCTCAGGATCATCATTATCGTAGTCAATAATATCAGCGCTGCCAGTAGCGCTTGCCAAAAAGGCATTGACTTTCTTATGATGAGTACGTGTATCTTCTTCATCCTCATCTTCAGGATGATTAACTTCTTCATCAACTGATTCATAGGGAAACCATGAGCGAAGTGCCCAGACATTTTCACCCATTGAAATAAATTCACCATTGGTGTTCATATCTGTATAAAATTGAGGCAAACGTTCCCTAATTTCTTCATCACTCACACCCAAAAACTTTTGTACAGCATTAACAATATCAGCAAAAGCCATTCTCTTATTGTTATCTTCCAAAATTGCGCGAGCAACTTCAATCATTGATAATTCATTGCGATTTTTGTCTTTAAAGTCGTTTAATCCCACAATTGCATTCCTCTCTCTTAACAATCCTTTTTATTTTACTAGGCGTTTAAGTAAAAATCAACGTGACAGTATAGTTTCCTACTAAGTATAGCCCACTAAAGAGGTCATATTCAATGCGAAGTTCTCGCGAGCCATCTTTTTTTGAAAAAAATTTAAGTAAATTTGTAGTACTTTTTAAATCCATCTGATAACCTTGTGCAACGTAACGACATTCTTTTTCTTTGCCAAGTACAAAATGTAGCTGTGAATAATTATCTCGATCATTACCACGTTTGATAATCACATCGTCCTGCTTAATTAAAATTTTAACTGGGACCACATCATCTTCCAAATAAGAAATTCTAGTAATTTCTCCTTGCTTTTGTATATCTCCAATTCCAGATTTTTTAAAAGTTTCACTTTCCTTTTCTTGAACAATTTTACTAGTGAAGTTGATTTTAACTCTTGTCATTACTGGTCTAATTTCTCCCTCATGAGCTATCATTAGTTATATCACTCATTTTTTACGTGGTTTAACAAGTAAAAAAGCTAACCATGAAGATTAGCTAATCCGGACAATAGCAATACTTGCTCTATTAATCTTATTATAAAGTAAACTAGGATTTTTAGCCAGATATTCATCAACATTTACTATTTTTTGTAGCTCCAACTTCATGAATTAAAACTTGCGAAATCTAGCTTGACGTTGATTTAACAACTCATCAACTGACAAACCATTAAATTCCTTCAATCTCTGAGCAGCATTACTTTTAATTGTATTGCTTCGTTAGCTAAAACTTTTTCTGGCAAAATCCGTTCAACGATGCCCTGCTGCTTAAGCCACTCTGGTTCAATATGCATTATTTCAGCTGCATCTTGAGCTCGTTTGGCATCCTTCCACATTATTGAGGCAAACCCTTCAGGTGATAATACAGTATACATGCTGTGCTCTAACATTCATATTTCATCACTACATGCCAATGCTAAAGCACCACCAGATCCTGTTTCTCCAATAATTACAGTAAGGATGGGAACTTTTAATCCAAGCATACTACTTATACTCTAAGCCAAGACTTGCCCCTGACCATTTATTTCTGCATCCGCTCCCGGATATGCTCCCGGGGTATTTATTAAGGTTATAATCAGCAAATTCATACTTTCAGCTGTTCTCATGATTTACAAGGCTTTTCTATATCCTTGAGGTAATGGACTACCAAAGTTAGTCGTCATTCGTTCTTTTAATTCTTGTCCTTTATTAGTAACAACAACTGCAAGATTACTATCTTTAAGAGATCTTACCGTGATTAGTTAAAATTTATTTCTATAGATTTATAAAATACGAAATTAAACAAAATTATTTAAGACATGCGAAAACATATTTTAGTATGTTTTAAGTTGCTATTTCTATCATTTTAACTTTCTTTCATTAATTTTGTTATAATCTATGTATATACTATAATATTGATTTAAATACAAAACCTGAGGATGGATATGTCAAATTTTAAAAGTAACAAATTAACGAAGGAAGTTGTTTTACGTGACCCCGTTCACGATTACATTCATATTGAAGATCAAGTGATCCTGGATCTATTGACCACTAAAGAATTCCAACGCATGCGTCGCATTAAGCAACTTGGCCCGATTGCCTATGTTTTTCCAGGAGCAACACATACTAGGTTTGAACACAATGCTGGTGTTTATGAACTAACACGACGAATTTGCAACATTTTTGCCGAAAAATATCCCACTAAAACTCCTAATGACGGACTTTGGGATGACAATAATCGTTTACTAGTTGAATGTGCCGGATTACTTCATGACATTGGTCACGGCCCATACTCGCACACTTTTGAACATCTTTTTGGAACAGATCATGAGAAAATTGGTCAAAAAATTATTACTGATCCCCATACCGAAGTTAACCAAGTATTGCGTCAAGTTGCTCCTAACTTTCCTGAACTAGTCGCAAGTGTAATTGCCAAAACCTATCCTAATCCACAAGTTGTAAAATTAATTTCCAGTCAAGCTGATGCCGACCGGATGGATTATTTAAAACGCGATGCATATTTTACCGGTGTCACTTACGGCGAATTTGATCTATCACGAATTTTGCAGGAAATCCGACCTTATAGTGGCGGAATCTGTTTTACAATGTCAGGAATGCATGCAGCAGAGGATTATATCGTGTCTCGTTATCAGATGTATCAACAAGTTTACTTTCATCGTGTGGGTCGGTCTATGGAAGTTATTTTGCAACATCTACTTGAAAGAGCAAAAATAGTATATCAACAAGGTGTGCTACAAGTAACGCCCGAGTTAGCAAATTTCTTGGCAGATAACTGGTCATTAAATGACTATCTTAAACTTGACGATGGTGTAATGGAAACTAATTTTTCAATGTGGACTGAATCTACTGATCCAATTTTAGCTGATCTTGCGAATCGTTATTTATTCAGAAAGCCATTATCTAGCGTATGTATTGATGCTGAAACCAAAAACCTGCTTCCCAAGCTCAAAGACTTGATTAAACAAGCCGGATTTGATCCCACCTATTACACAGACACTAACTCGGCTTTTGATGAACCATATGACGCCTATAAACCAACTGGTAAAAACGCTAATAGTCAAATTGAAATCATGCAAGATGATGGGCAATTAATTGAACTATCACAATTAAGCCCCCTTGTTCGCGCACTTAATGGAACTTTACAAGGCGATGAGCGTTTTTTCTTTCCTAAAATCATGATGTCAAATAGTGCCGAACCACAAATTTTTGATCCGTTATATCAGCAATTTCAACGCTACATTAAAAATGGTACCTTACGTTATTTAAGAAAACCCAAGAAATAGAGAAAAAGAATCCGGAACTTATCTCCCAGATTCTTTTTACTTTACCTAATTAAAAAATATTAATGCTTATTTTCTTGATAACGTGTATTAAACAATGGACTAAGTGGCTCATTCTTCTGAATACACTTAATGGCATCCCCCATCAAGGAACCAACTGATACAAGCAAAGTTTTATCCAATTTCTTTTCTTCTGGTTGGTTGATCGAATCGGTTAATACAAGATTTTTAATTGGTGATGCGTTTAATCTTTCAATTGCCGGTCCTGACAAGACCGCATGAGTAGCACTAGCATAAACTTCTGTTGCACCAGCATCAATTAAAGCTTGTGCCGCCAAGGTGATGGTTCCCGCAGTGTCAATCATATCATCAATAATGATTGCCCGTTTGCCTTTAACATCACCGATAATGTTCATTACCTCAGCAACATTAGCTCGTGGCCTCCGTTTATCTACAATCGCAATTGAAGTACCTAAAAATTCAGCCAATTTTCTAGCACGAGTTACACCACCATGATCTGGTGAAACTACAACAGCATCTTTTTCCAAATGATTACACAAAAAGTAGTCTGCAAGTAAAGGCGCACCCATAAGATTATCTACTGGTATATCAAAAAAGCCTTGAATTTGCGGTGCATGCAAATCGAGTGACAAGACTCTTGTTGCACCAGCTTCTTGAAGCATATCAGCTACTAATTTAGCTGTGATTGGTTCACGTGGTCTAGTTTTACGATCCTGACGGGCATAGCCATAATATGGAATTACAATATTAATTGTCTGAGCACTCGCACGGCGAACTGCATCAATCATGATCAAAAGTTCCATGAGATTATCATTAACAGGAACACTCAATGATTGAATTAAATAAACGTCCTTACCTCGAACCGACTCATCAATATTAATTTGAATTTCACCGTCACTAAAACGTTGAACACTTGACTTACTTAGCGCTACCCCAACGCGTTCAGCTATTTTCTCAGCAAGTGGCAAATTCGAATTAAGGGCAAACAACATCATATTGTCTTTATAAGACATAATTTCCTCCGTATAATATTTGTTAACAACTTATTATTTTAGCAAAAGTTGTTTGAAAAAGTTACTCCTGTATTTATTATTCAACTTTACACTGCTATATTCAAGCCTTTAAGACAAGATAAATTAGCAATTTTATTTTAAATGTCTAAAACTTTCTTATATTGAACTAAAATTTATAAGATTACGAATTAAGTTAGTCTTCTCTTAATACTTGACTAATATTACCATGACAAGTATCCAAGAGTTTAGCCGCCGCTTTTTGATCTTTACCCGTCTTAATCATTACAATTGCTAAAGCAACATTATTATCGGCTTGTGCTAGAGTTGTTGCCTTATTCTGCATTTCAGTTATTAAATTTTTGATTTCCATAACTTCACACTCTTATTTCTTAGTTTGAATTATTACTCTTATTCCGATAAATTTACATAGCAAACCCAAACATAGATTTCCTCTCTCTTTCTAACTTTTATGTAACCACTTAGTTATTTTTTATTGCCAAATCAACGTGAACTTGTAATTACTCAATAACATAAAAACAGATTATTGTAAAAGATAGAATATTCTTTTAAACAATCTGTTTTGAACGATAACTTACTTTAATTATTCAACTTGTAAAAATTCTTCCGTTGACAAGCGATGGGCACCTAGCTTCGTTAACACTTGATTATAATGATGACGCATCGGTTTAATTAGTGAATCATGAGCATCACCAATTAAAATTACTGAATAATTACGGTCTAATGCATCTTTAACTGTAGCTTGAATACAAGCATGACTCATTAATCCAATTACAACCAAATTTTGCGGATGAAGTTGCTGAACCTTTTCAGCTAAACTAGGTTGAGTGAATGCATCCTGATCTTTTTTGGTAAACACTGGTGAAGTCTGTTTAACCTCTAATTGTGAACAAAGAGCGCCACAATTTTCTTGTTTAATATAAAAAACAGGTTCATTTTTTTCTTCAAATAGCTTAATAATTCGATTGATTCGCTTCATAAGTTTGGTCTTACCACTCAAAAATCGCATTGGCTTTTCTTGAACGTCCATTACTAACAGTAAATTATCGCCTGACATTGTTTTCCTCTCAATTATTAAAATTATTTATTTAAAAAATTTGTCAATTAAAATAACTAGCTTAACACAATAGGTAAATAAGTTGTTATTACATCTCATTTACTCCTTACTGTTATTACATTCATAGATTTGCTTTTATTATAACGCTCTCAAATAAAGTTTCAACATGATTTTTAATTTAATACAAAATGTTATTTCGATTTATAATCATAGTAATAAAAGAGTCGCAAGATCAATCTTGCGACTCTAAATCATTAATTAACATCATGTAAAATAAATGTGCTCCACGGATTAATTTCATCCAATAGATCTAAATCGTCATCTATTATTCGACCAACCAAGTTACGTCGACCATCATTTTCAAATGGCTTCAACACAACTTGCATTTCCCCTTTATAACGAGGGTACTTCTCATTAACAACAACAATATCACCATAGTCAAAAGTTGTTTTGACTTCAGCTTGTGCTGCAACCTCTTTATCTGAATAAACAACTCTAGGCTCGGTATCACGCAACAAATATTCTGACGCATCTCCACGATACAAATGGGGCTTTTTCAAACAGATTGTTCTTTCAATTGGTAGAACATCCTGTTCAAATTTAATCCCTAACATCGGAAATGGACTATTAAAAGCTTCTGCTGCACTTGATAATTCTTCTTCACTGGCAAATGCATTACCAATGATAATATCATCAATCATTTTACTTAAACGCAGATGAGTTACCTGACTGAAAATATTTCTCTTTCGATCACTTTCTATCGTCGGCAAGCCTTCATGAACTGGCCAAGGGCCAAATTTTGCTTGCTTTGAAGAAATAAACGCAGCTGTATGCAAGCCATAATCACGATACTTTTGAGAATATTCTATAAAAACAGTTTCACTTAACCCTGTATATTCCTGTGGATAGAAATTGTGACAACCAATTAAATTATCAATTTCAGGATCATATGACATGATACTATCTAAATAATTGGTACCACGACTCATATTCAATTCTATTTTTAATCCATAAGGATTATGAGTCATTGCCGCTTCTTCTGAACCGCTGAAACCTTCATCTAGGCGAAGCCCCCAAACTCCTAGTTCATGAAAAAACTTCAAATCATGATAATCAATCTTTAATTCCTTAAACAAAACTGGGTTGATATCAACAATTGTTTTAAATCCTAGTTGATTAGCATAAGTGACATCTTCTTTAAGACGGGCTAGTAAATCAATACCGCTAGCACTTTTTAACTGTAAAAGTGACGAAAAAATACGTTGGTAACCATATTTTTTAGCTAAATCCATATATGTTTTATCTTGTTCAAAGGTACTCTGCTCAGGATAAAGTGAAATTCCTAATTGTTTCATTATTATAACTCCCTAGCTAAGCTTCTGTTGGGGGCTTAACGTTATTAGCCGCCTTAACAAATGGTACATAAATCAAGAAGCCTATTACCATGTTAATTAATTGTAGAACTACTGCACGCCAATCCATTGTACCAACAAATGCATTAAGAATAGGCGGCATTGACCAAACAATTTGCGTTCTAACTCGTGAAACTAACCCCAAACTCAATGCCGCATATGATGTTGAAACCATAATTAATGGTGCAATTATAAACGGTATGAAATAGATTGGATCCAAGACGATTGGCATTCCAAACATTATTGGTTCATTAATATTAAAAATTCCTGGTACTAAGGATAATTTAGCCACTGCACGCTGATTTTCACGTGTTGAAAAAGCTAAAATTGCAAGAATTAATAGTAATGTAGAACCAGCACCACCGATCCACACATAAAGATCAAAATCAGATCTCGTCCACAAATATGGTAAAGCTTGTCCCTTATGGGCAGCATTCATGTTAGCGATTAAAGCTGTCGTCCAAATACTTTCAATAACTGGTGCCAACACGTTACTTCCATGAATACCAAAGAACCAGAATAACTGGACCAAGAATGTTATCAGCAAAACAGACCAGTAACCTTGACTAACTTTCATTAACGGATCCTGTATTGTCTTAGAAATAAAGTCAATTACCGTTGTTTGGTTAAGACTAAATAAATAATTAATAATACCAACTACATATAAACCGGCAGTTGCAGGAATAATTCCAGTAAAAGCTTTAGCAACTGCTGGCGGAACTGTATCAGGCATTTTAATTGTGATATTTTTCTTCATCAACCTGCTCCAAAGTATTTACTAAAGTTAAAATAACCCCATGAAGTTACATTTTTACCTGTAATGACGGCTCCCGCATCAGTTAAAGTCTTCGTATCACCTTGAGAAAGTGTATTCTTCAAAACCAAAACAAAGTTTTGGGGTAAGCCCATAATGAAAGTTCCTAAGGTAACTAGTCCACCCGTAATAGGTTCTACCTTATATTGAACACATAACTGGTAACCAAATGTAAATGAAAATAGCAACCCCAAAATAGCAGTTGAGCCTGTCCAAACCATTGCATTAATTCCAATTAGCCATTGCATTGAATTAACAAAGCTTGTCCAGCCAAATTGATTTGGTAAATCTCTAACCAAAGAATTTATAACATTTGCTACTGAGCCTGCCAGCATCAATGGCATCATCGCAATAAAAGCATCACGTAAAGCAATTAACCAGCGAATCGAACCAATCTTAGCAGCAATTGGAACAACGTGTTTATTTAACCAATTAATTAAAGCATTCATAATTTCCCTCCTACTCTTTACTTTGTTAGTATATCATAATTATGTAAGCGTTAAATGGTATATACAAAAAAGGTAGATAAAGTCAATATTTTATCTACCTTTATATATAATTTTAGTCAGTTATTTATTTGTAGTAGCGTAATCTGCAATATTTAAGGTTTGCTGGAAACCATTACTACCAACAATAGTTAAAACAGTATTATTATTACTAAATTGAACCGTGCTTGCAGCTACACCATTTGCAGTTGCCACCACTTGAACAATCTGGTTGGCTTCATCCATTGTCAAATTCTTTAAATCATTAACTACTATCTTTTTACCGTTTAATGCAGCTTTAGCCTTGGTAATCTTGTTAATTTCATTCTTAACATTTGCAATGGTTGAACTAGCATTATTAACCTGTGTACCAGAAGTTACTGCATTATCATATGCATCACGCAAAGTTTTAGCTGATAATTTGTATGCATCACTGCTTCTAACACTAGCCACTTCAGCTAAAGCATCTTGTAATGGCTTTTTGTCAGTTGCAGTTGCCATCACAGTTTCATCTTTAGCACTTTCTTCTGTATTCACTGGAACTAACTTGTCACCACTTATACTGCTAACATCGCTTGCTTTCAGATAACCACTCTTGTCACTTTGTAACTTGTAGAATAATTCAGCTTTATTTTCACTCTCAACCCAAATGTAACGCAATTCAGTTACACGAGCTGTGTGACCTTTAGCAAATGTTTTGGTTGATTGTAAAATACCCTTATTGTTATAAACATTGGCATCGTTACCCAACGTTGCAATCGTACCAGTTTGATTATCTTCTGGTTTATTCTCATTTGAAGGTGATAATTGCTTACCTGTTATGACGCCAACATTACTTTTCTTAATCCATTGATCGTCACCTGGGTATTTAGCATCACTAATGTGATAGTAAAGCTTACCATCAATATATTGCAACTTATCAACTTGAACCTTTTGCCCCTTTTTAATTAGCTGATCACCGGAATTACCTTTACCATCATAAACATAAGCATTCTTACTCAAGGTAATAACAGTTGCATCATTCTGATTATCACTAGGTGTCCGGTCATTATCGTTCTTTGACGGTTTTTTATTGCTTGGCTTTAACTTTGTACCAGTTGTTGAGCCAACATTTGCAGCTTTAATGAATTGGTTAGTTTGTCCACCAATTCTGTAATATAATTTGCTACCAATGTACAGTAATTGATCAACTGTAACAACTTGACCTTTCTTCAGCTTCTTTTTAGCAGTTTTACCTTTAGCATCGTAAATGTAAGCATTACTCTTTAACTTCGCAGTAGTTGAAGCTGGAGCTGGTTTAGTTGTGGCCTTTTTGCCGTCAACTTTTTTACCATCAACATAACCAACATTTGCTGCTTTGATAAAGGCACCACCACCAAGATCATAATATTCTTTATTATTAATAGTCTTTTTGGCACTGTATTTAACTGTATAGCCTTTAGCAATTACCGTATTCTTAGGACTGCCCATGTAGGTCTTTAACCGCTTACCATTTTTATCATACACATAAGCATTGCGACTTAATTTGATTTTTCCTTGCTGTGAGGTTGCTTTTTTAGACGAGTTTTTCTTAGTTTTGGCTGGCTTATTAGCTGCCTGGACTAAAGCAACTTGACTTACACTTAAAATTGGACTAACACCAATCAATGCAGCCGTTGATACAGTTATTAATTTATGACTTAATTTCATTTATTTCTCTACCTCGTAAAATTTAAATTTCATCATATAATATTGTATACTAATACAACCTTTTTTTAAATGAAGTTTGTAATAGCTTACTTTTTCTTAAGAATCAGATAATCATTTCGACATTATCTTTACCATTTTTAAGCATTAGTGACTTAATAGTATTATTTTTTAGTTAATTACTTTTTATTTCCAATTAGAATCATTAGCTAACGGCAATTTATGCCAGTAATTTGGCTTATTTACTTGTCGCCCACGGGCAATTGCTAAATCATATTGGTCAACATCTTTGGTAATCGTTGAGTCAGCAGCTATAAAGGCATGATCTGCAACATTAACCGGCGCTACCAAAGTTGCACCTGAACCTATAAATGCTCGGTCTCCAACAGTTGTATGATCTTTTTTGACACCATCATAATTTGCAAAGATAGTTCCACAACCTACATTAACATCTTTTCCTAGTGTAGCATCTCCAACATAAGTTAAATGACCTACTTTTGAATTTTCTCCAATTTCTGCATTCTTAATTTCTACAAAGTTGCCAATATGGGCACCTGACCTAATTATAGCTTGTGAACGCAAATGAGAGTTGGGACCGATATCACTGTGATCGTCCATCTCAGCCCCTTCAATTGTTGACGATATAATTGTTACATCATTACCAACTTTTGAATCAATAATCCTTGAACCAGAGGTAACTAAACAATCATTGCCGATTACTGTCTTACCTTTGATCACAACATTGCCCTCAATCTGTGTATCACTGCCAATTTCAACACCAGCATCAATATATGCAGTTTCAGGATCTACAAAAGTGACCCCATTACACATATGTTTTTTATTAATACGTCTCTGCATGATTTTGGTAGCCTGTGCCAACGCAACACGATCATTGACACCAATACTTTCACTGAAATCGTGCATTTTATATGCGCCAATTCGCTGTCCTTTATTTCGCAAAATCTCTAAGACATCAGTAAGGTAATATTCACCTTGCGCATTATGATTAGTTACTTGCTTGAGAGCTTTAAACAATTGTTTATTGTCAAAACAAAAAACGCCTGTATTAATTTCTTTAACTTTTAATTCTTCAGAATTCCCATCTTTTTGCTCAACAATCCGTAAAACATTATCCTGTTCATCACGAATAATTCTTCCGTATCCATATGGATTAGGAGCTTGCGCTGTTAAAACTGTTGCTGCATTACCTTTATTTTGATGATAATTAAATAATTTTTGGAAAGTCTCACTAGTAAATAATGGTGTATCTCCAGTTATTACCAGTGTCGCTCCTTCTTGTCTTGAAAGTTGCTTTTCTGCGGTTAAAACCGCATCGCCTGTTCCCAACTGTTTTTTTTGTAAAACAAATTCAGACTTACCAGCTAATACTTTTTTTACTTCTTCAGCACCATTACCAACAACCGTTACTATTTTATCTGGCTCAATTGCCTGTGCGGCCTCAACCACATGTTCAACCATCGACTTACCACAAACTTGATGCAAAACCTTATACAGCTTTGATTTCATTCGTGTACCTTTACCGGCTGCTAATACAACTACAAACTTTTTCATTAATTCCGGCCTCTTTATATTCTTAAATTATTATTTTATTTTATCATATCATCAGGCAACCTAAAAATGGTTAAAATTTGTATGTGATATAAGAGTACCCGGTTCAGCTAAAATCACATTCTTCTTACTATCTACACAAGTAATTCTTATTAATGACAAATGATCTTCGATTAACTTTTCATCATCAAAATCGGCTTCACACAAAACACAAACACCAGAAATATTACTATTAAATTCCTTAACTAACTGTTGCATACCTGTTAAGGTTCCACCTGCCATCATGAAATCATCTACTAATAGAACATTCGAATTTTCATTTAAAACTCTAGTTGGTAATTCCATTTTTGATACCCGATCAAGTGAAGAAGAAATATAATTAACCGAAACGGTCGCTCCTTCTGTCACTTTGGAACGTTTACGAGCAATAATAAACGGAACATTTAAATAACGTGCGACAGCCTGTGCCAATGCTATTCCCTTGGTTTCAATAGTCATTACTACATCAATATTGGAGTATGCATAACGCGTTGCTATTAGTCTACCAATTTTGTCTAAATCTTGTGGATTACCTAAAATATCCGAAAGATAGACAAATCCGCCCGCCAAAATTCTATTGGGATCCTCAATTCTACTAGCTAAGTCTTCTAAATATTGTTGGGCATGTTCCATCCCCCAAAATGGAATATACCGTACACCCCCAGCAGCACCAGCTACTGTTTCTAAAATCCCATCTTGATTAGCAGCTAACGTATGCTTTAAAATTGCAAGATCTTCCGAAATTGAAGATTTAGCAGCATCATAGCGTTTTGCAAAAAAAGGCAATGAAATCAAGTCATGTGGTCGTTCCATTAAATACTTGGTCATATCAACCAATCTCTCTGAACGTTTCATAAATTTTCCTCCCTAATGTTTGGTTTTTGCCAGTTACTACTATACACTGAACCACAAAAAAAGGCACTAACATTTACAAAATGTTATTACCTCCACAAATGCTAATTAATCAACTTAATCAGTTATATCATCAAATTTTAAAGTGATATTTTTAGTCAATAAATCCGTGTAACTATAAGAAACATGTTTAAAATTATTTTGATCTTGGTCTAAATCGACTACAAACACAGCTGGAAATGTTTCTTTTAAAATCCCTCGTCTTTTAGTAACTTTCTTACGTCCTGCTCTTGCAACGACTGTAATTGGGTCACCTAGGTGTGAATCCAATTTTTCTTTAATGGTAATAATAGATGTTGGCACTAATAACAACTCCTTTGAGTCGAATTTTACCACTTTATCATCATTTTTTCAATACTTTTTAAGAGCAAGTCAGTAACAACATTATCTTTTTGACTTAATTGCCTGTGCCAACATAACAAATTGAGAAATAGCCAATTGTTCCGGTCTAACTCTTGGATCAAGATGCAACTTTGCCAATAATTGCTTACGACTATCGGGATCTGGCAAAATATTTTTAAGATTATTATTTAAAGTTTTACGTCGTTGGCCAAAACACATTTTCACTATCCAATTAAAATATTCTGGATCGCCCACAGCAATTTTTTGTTCTAAAGGCTTTAATATCACTACACTTGAATCAACCTTTGGTTGAGGAATAAAGGAACTGCTTTTAACCGTTAAAGCAATTTTAATACTCATTTCAGTTTGCACACCAATTGTTAGTGGACCGTAATCTTTATTATTGGGTTTAGCTTGAAGCCGTTCAGCCACTTCTTTTTGCATCATTAAGGTTAAACTACTAAAATTCATGGCTTTATTCAAAAAGAAAATTATCGGCGTTGTGATGTAATAGGGCAAATTGGCAACTACTTTTATTGGCTTGCTTAAATCAAAGAAGCCCTCAAGATCATGTTTAAAATCAGCTTGCAAAATATCTTTCATTAAGAGCCGAAAACGATCATTAAGAGCAACACCATTAACTTTAATTGGTAACTCATTGTGCAAAATTTCTGGCAAGCTATCATCAACTTCGTAAGCAAAAACCTTAGCTCCTGCCAGTAAAAGTTGTTCCGTCAAAGACCCAATTCCAGGCCCAATTTCTATTACCTGATCATCTTGTCCAATTTCAGCTGCTTGAACAATTCCTTGAATGGCATTTAAATCAATCAAAAAATTTTGTCCTAAATTTTTCTTAGCCCGAACAAAATAGCGATTAATGATCGCTTGCGTCCTAACCATAGAGCCAATTGGCATTTCATTATTCATTATTAGCCTCCTTGACTGCAGCTTTCAATTGAGCTAAAGGTACATTGAAAGTACGCAAACGCTTATAAAATTGCTTTGCATTTCCATAACCAATTCGCAAAATTATTCCCACTTTTTCACGCAATTGTCGTGAACCTTGACCACTAGATAAGCCAAGCTTTCGATAAGCATACAGCGTTAAATCACTAGCAGGTGGTTGAATCTCACGTAAATCACTTAGAGCCTTACCTAGTGCTTGTCTTGAAGCATGTTCAACCCCCAATGAATTGCCTCTATTATGCGGCTCACCTTCCTTACGAGTAATAAAAGCCTGCTTAGCCTTAGGAACTGCTTCAGTCACAAGACGCCGAATTCGTTCACCATTTAAATCAGGATCAGTTAAAATTATTATTTCTCGTTTTTTACTTAGTTCTTTCAACTCTTCTAAAACAGATGCCGGAACATCCGAACCATTTGTTTCAATTGTTTCAATACCAGGGAAAAATTGCTTTAGACGAATTGTATCATCTTTTCCTTCGACAACCACAACTGCATTAAATTTTTTT
The DNA here is from genome assembly GCF_003692965.1 of Lactobacillus sp. ESL0246. Taxonomy (GTDB): domain Bacteria; phylum Bacillota; class Bacilli; order Lactobacillales; family Lactobacillaceae; genus Lactobacillus. The sequence continues at coordinate 31,773 of NZ_REHC01000012.1, forward strand.
TTAGTTAAGACCATAAACCCTCATCGTATTTTTATATGTTATTTGTGCAACTTCTTCTAACGAAATACCTTTTAACTGAGCAATAGCTTGACCAACATAGTAAACGTAACCCGGTTCATTTTGATGACCACGATACGGTTTAGGAGTTAAAAAGGGCGCGTCTGTTTCTAGCAGCAACCTATTTAAAGGTGTTTTTTTAACCGCTGAATGAACTTCTACTGCCTTAGTAAATGAGGCTACACCAGAATAAGAAAAATATACATTTAAGTCCAAAAACTTATTTAGCCAGTTAACATCCCCATTAAAACTATGCAAAATTGCGCCGTATTCCAAATCACTATGCTTTAAAATTTCATAGCAGTCGCCAAAGGCATCCCTAGTGTGGATATCTACCGGCTTTTTCATCTCATGAGCAACTTCAATCTGTCTTGCAAAAACCTCACGTTGTTTTGATCGTGGTGATTCATCCCAATAATAGTCAAGACCAATTTCTCCCATTGCCACCACGCCAGGAATTTGTAACTGTTCAATTATCGTATCCTCAGCTTTTTGATCATAGTCTTTAGCAACATCTGGGCAATAACCCACCATGGCATATACTTTTTCAAAACGCTGACTTAGTTCTATTGCTCTTTTATTAAATTCAGGATCCTGCCCCACGCAAATTACTTTTGTTACACCTAACTTTTGGGCGCGATCAAGGTAAAATTCTTCCCTACCTCGAAATGGCTCATCTTGTAAATGCGTATGGTTATCAATTAATTCCATTAGCCTAATTCTGCTCCAAGTTCATGCTCATCACCTATTATCGCAAGTTTTACTTGTCCGCCTTGTTCACTTGATAAAAGCATTCCTTGACTTAATTGACCCAACATTTTACGTGGTTTCAAATTAGTTACTGCCAGTACTTTCTTACCTAAAAGCTCATTAGCATTCGGATAAAATTTACGAATCCCACTTAAAATCTGTCGTTCTTGACCGTTACCAAAATCAAGTTGGAATTGGAGCAATTTATCCGAACCCTTAACAGGTGCAACGGCAAGAATTTTACCCACTTGTATTTTAACCTTATCAAAATCATCAATTGTAATTTCCTTGTCTTGCCCTTTTTCACTACGACTTTGTTTCTTAGGCTTGGCTTTAGCCATCTCATCTTTAATATACTTAATTTCTTCTTCAGGTTTCAGTCTTGGATAAATTGGTGTTGGCTTAGCAACTACCTTGATGTTCCAATCATATGCTCCAAAATTAAGCTGTTTTTGACTTTCATCGTTCCAATCAAGACCTAATTGCTTGAACATCTCAATAGGTGTCCTGGTCATAATTGGTGCAATTAACAAAGCAATTATACGTAAGCTCTCTGCTAAGTTAGACATTACCCGTGCAAGTTCAGCAGTTTTTCCTTCCTTGTTTAAAGTCCATGGTGTGGTTTCATCTATATACTTGTTGGCACGACTAACTAATTTCCAAATATCGTCAATTGCCTGAGTAAAATGAAGTGTATCCATTTCTTGATGATAATTAATAATAATTTCAGCAGCAGTTTGTGCTAAATCTTCTCCAAATTGATCTTGTTCACCCGCAACTTGAGTAATAAGACCATTTTGATATTGATTAATCATCGAAACAGTTCGATTTAATAAATTACCTAAATCATTCGCTAAATCATAATTGACACGTTCTACAAAATCTTCCGGAGTAAATATTCCATCTGAACCAAACGGTAGTGCCCGCATTAGATAGTAACGCAATGCGTCAACGCCGTATCGACTAGTAATTGATTCAGGATAAACGGCATTACCCTTGGACTTGGACATTTTACCATCCTTCATCAATACCCAGCCATGACCAATAATATGCTTAGGTAGTGGCAAGCCTAATGCCATCAACATAATTGGCCAGTAAATTGTGTGGAACCGGACTATTTCTTTACCAACTAAGTGAATATCTGCAGGCCAATATTTCTTGAATAGCGAATCATCATCTGAACCATATCCCAATGCCGTAATATAGTTAGACAAAGCATCGATCCAAACGTAAACAACATGTTTAGGATCACTTGGCACAGGAATTCCCCAAGAAACAGTTGTCCTTGTTACCGATAAGTCCTCTAGTCCTGGTTTGATAAAATTATTGACCATTTCTTTTTCTCGAGAATGAGGCAAAATAAATTCAGGATGATCTTGATAGTATTGATAGAGTCGATCTGCATATTTACTCATTTTGAAGAAATAAGATGGTTCCTTAACTAGTTGCACCTCATGACCAGATGGTGCTTTACCGCCAATTACATTACCGACATCATCCTTATAAACCTCGGCCAGTTGAGATTCTGTGAAATATTCTTCATCCTCAACTGAATACCAGCCGGTATATTCTCCAAGATAAATGTCACCTTGATTTAGCAGTTGTTCAAAGATTTTTTGAACTCCTTTAACATGTTGCTCGTCAGTTGTACGAATAAATTTGTCATATGAAATATCCAAACTTTTCCATAACTTTTGATAGGTAGCAGCCATATCATCTACAAATTTTTGTGGCTTGATGCCTTTTGCTTCAGCCTTTTGTTCAATTTTTAAACCATGTTCATCTGTTCCAGTTAAAAAGAAAGTATCAAACCCCTGCGTACGCTTATAGCGTGCCATCACATCTGCAGCAATTGTTGTATAAGCGTTACCGATAGTTAAACGGCCAGACGGATAGTAGATTGGGGTGGTAATGTAAAAAGTTTTTTTATCAGCCATATTCATTTTCTCCTTAAGTTTCATCTAATTTATTATATTATACTACACCACCAAAAAAGGGAATTCTCTTCAGAATTCCCTTTGCTTGTGTACTTATCGAATTGGATAATTCTCAAATTAAGAATTTTTCACTTTTTAAATAGTAATGTTTAATCAACGTTGTTAATAGAATATATAGCACCAAAATTCCTAAAACTACCCACATAAAACTTAGTGGCATACGACCAAATCCCAATTTGGTAGCTAGAAATGAAAATGGAATTAAAGTACCAATGATTCCAGCACCAAACGTTGCAACGATGACAGTTGTTGTAGCGTGTTGCCCAATAAAGGGTAGGTGTCGATCTCGTAAAGCATGAATTACCATCTCTTGTGTCCACAGTGATTCAATAAACCATCCCGTGTGGAACAGAGCTATAAATGCAACCTGATTACTTGGACTAATTGCATTGAAATTTCCACCTACTAGATGAGGACAAATGATAAAGTATAACAAGCCAAAAGTTACAATATCAAAAACCGATGATGTCGGGCCAAAGTAAAACATGAACTTGGGTAATTTTTTGGTTGACCAAATTCTTGGTTCTTTCAAATAATCATTCGACATCTCATCAAATGGCAGAGACAAGCAACTTGTTCCATATAGCAAGTCAAGAACTAATAATTGTAATGGTAACATAGGTAAGAATGGTAAAAACGATGAGGCAACTAAAATCGATAAGATATTGCCAAAATTAGACGATAAAGTAATCTTAATGTACTTCGTAGTATTGCCAAAAACCTTTCGTCCAATCCTAACTCCAGTTTCTAAAACATTCATATCCTTGTGTAACAAGATAATATCTGCAGACTCCTTAGCAATATCTACCGCTGTATCCACAGATATTGAAACATCTGCCGCCTTCATTGCTGGCGCGTCATTAATTCCATCACCCATATAACCAACAGTATGACCATTCTGCTTTAACAGATTAATTATTTTGGTTTTATCTTCTGGCGATAGCTTAACGAAAATGTTGCATTCCTCAACCATCTTGGCTAGCTCTTCCGGACTCTTGTTTTCTAAGTCCGCTCCTGAATATATCGTATTAACACTTAAGCCAACTTGCAGGCCAATCGTTCTGGTAACTGCTTCATTATCACCTGTCAAAATTTTAACGGTAATTCCATCACTCTTCAAGCGAGCTAATGCATCCTTAGCACTTTCTTTCGGCGGATCAAGAAAAGCTAAGAATCCACACAAAATTAAATCATTTTCATCTTCAACAGAAAATTCTCCAACTGGAGCAGGATTACGCTTATATGCAATCATAATTACCCGAAGACCATCATCGTTCATGTCATTAACTTTTGCCATTACCTTTTGCTTACGTTCGGGGGTTAACGGTAAAATTTGCCCATCAACTTCAATCTTGGTCGAAACGGCAATCATTTCTTCAGATGCACCTTTAGTAACAAGTAAATGTTCACCATGTTTGCGATCTGAATTTGCCACAACCACGCTCATTCTTCTTCTGGAAAAGTCGAATGGAATTTCATCAATTTTATTGTAGTCACGTTGCATCTCATTAATATCTAATTCATCACCTGCAGCCTCAATAATTGCTTTATCAATCAGATTTTTCATTCCGGTTTGATAATATGAATTAAGATATCCTAATTCTAAAACATGCGAATTTTCATGCAGGTTTAAGTCATAGTGGCGTTCCAAAACAACTTTATCCTGTGTCAAAGTTCCAGTCTTATCGGTACATAAAATATCTGCCGAACCAAAGTTCTGAATCGAGTTCATCTTTTTAACGATTGTGCCCTTTTTAGACATCTCAATTGAACCCTTTACCAAGTTAGTAGTAACAATTACTGGTAACATTTCTGGAGTTAATCCTACTGCTGTCGCAATAGAAAAAATCAGTGCGTTGATCCAATCGCCCTTGGTTAAACCATTAATAATAAAAACAAGCGGTGCAATAATTGCTGTCATGATAATTAATAGTTTAGAAACATTTTTTATTCCAACGTCAAAAGCAGTATTCTTTACATCCTGATGAGCAATATCGTGAGCCAACTTACCAAACATTGTCCGCTCACCTGTTGCAAAAACAACTCCCAATCCAGACCCAGAGACTATCGTCGTGCCCTCATAAAGAATATTAGGATAATTTAAATAATCACGTTCCGAACCAATTTTAGGTTTCCGAGTTGCAATTTTTTCAATAGGATTTGATTCACCGTTTAAAGAACTGGATGAGCAAAAGAGGTCTTTGCTTGTAAGAAGCTTCATATCTGCCGGTACCATATCCCCTGCGGCTAATCTAATTACATCGCCAACAACTACTTCACTAGTATCAATTTCCTGATCTTTGCCATCACGCACAATATCCGTTGTAATTGAAACCATCTTAAGCAGTGAGTCAACTGCGTTAGAAGATCTAACATTTTGAATAAAATTAGTAACTCCTGATATAATTATCATTATTACCATAATTAAAACAGTGGTTAAGTCTTTTTGACCAGCTGGAACAAAAATGTAGTCTGTACATAAGGATAACGCTGCTAAAACCAATAGGACTAATGTAAATGGTGTGATAAACGCCTCCGTTAAGAAATGCAGTTTGGAATTGTGCTTGTTAGAAGCAATTGTATTAGAACCATATTCCTCACGATTTCGAACAACCTGTTCACTAGTTAGCCCATCACTACTAGCATGAAGTCGGGCCAAGGTTTCAGATCTACTTTCTTGTGCAATCTTTTTAACAAGTTCTAGATCTTTGTTGCTAGCCGCGTCAGTAGTTTTTCTACGCATCATCTCACTCCTTTTCTATTAAAAAATGCAAACAAACTAAAAAAGGATCCTACGTGCATCGTTAGGGATCCTCTTTTAAACAAGGTATCTTTGAAGTACTCGTCGTTCAGTTTTAACACTACGTGACGTAAGCTTAGGCTAGCTACCTGGTTACCGCCTTAAATCGACGGTAACTATTTAACTCGTTGGCATCTCTGGATGTTTCTGGGCGATAGCATGTGTTCACATAGGAGTCTCACCTAACAGTTTATTTGTTTTTCTTATCAGTATTGCGAGTGTATCAAAACAAGATACATAAGTCAACTTTTATTTATTTTTCAAATGCAAATTATTTTTAAAGAAATAAACTAAACAACCAATTATGATTACTAAGGCAAATGCAATTGGCAATGCCACTCTTCGTGGATGTGCAATTTGATCACGCTCTTGATTAGTTAAATCGTATTTATCAAGTGAATATTGATACTTTTGATCAATTGTTGTTGCGCATGCTCTAAAAACAAACCTTAATCCCTGATTAAATTTACGGCGATTGCTAGAACGTAAAGCATCAGACTGTGAACGGATAATGTTACTGCGAACATCCGCAGTAAATGCACCATGAAGGTCTTTACTAGAGTATATCTGGACGTTACGCTTGTTGTTTTTGCTTCCAACAACAATAAATACTGAACGCTTAGATTTGGTTAACTTTTGTGGCGTTAGATGGTCAATTCGGTTAACTGTCTCAACAATTATTTTAGGTTGTTCACTTGTTTGAAAATAGCGGTTATTCTTTGCAGTAATTAATTTTGTTGTTTCCCTTTCCAAAAGATTGCTCTTATCCTTTATATTAGGACTTGAAAATGCCGTTAAATTTAAAAATATCGCTGCTAAAAATACCAAAAATGCTATCTTAGTTTTCAGCATTTTCCAGTTTATGCGCCAATTGTTCCACGTACTGGCGATTAATTTTAATTTGCTCATAAGGAACCTCACAATCTTTCAAAAGGTCAATTACTAGTGGATTATCATGATAATCAAAGTAGTAATTGACTTTTTTTATACCAGCTTGCATTAACGCTTTGGAGCAATTATAACAAGGAAAATGCGTTACATAAATTTCTGTATTATCAGTTGAAACACCATTGCGAGCACACTGAATTAGTGAATTCATTTCAGAGTGAATTGTCCGTACGCAGTGTCCATCAACAAATTGGTGTCCCACGTCATCACAGTGTGCTTCACCTGAAACCGAACCATTATACCCCGTACCAATAATTCGATTAGCTTTAACCAGAACACTCCCCACAAGAGCTCTATCACAAGTTGATCGCTGGGCGATCACCAATGCTTGCATCATAAAGTATTGTTTCCAAGGAATTCGTTTACGCATCATTTTGCCTCTTATTAAAGTAGTTTAATCCAATTGCATCGCGCACTTCAGATAAGGTTTGCTCTGCAACATCATTAGCTTTTTGGGATCCCATTTCAAGCATTTCATAAACATCAGATAAATTTTTTTCATATTGAGCACGCCGTTCACGAATTGGAGCCAATTCCCTTTCCATTACCTGATTTAAATAACGTTTAATCTTAACATCACCTAAACCGCCCATTTGATATTCTTCCTTTAATTCTGCCACCTTATCTTTATCTGGATCGAAAATATCAAGATAAGTAAAAACAGTATTACCCTCAATCTTACCAGGATCTTCCACATGAACATGAGTGGGGTCGGTAAACATTGACATGATTTTCTTTTGAACAGTGGCAGAATCATCTGATAAATAAATTGCATTATCCAAAGATTTCGACATTTTGGCATTGCCATCTAGGCCCGGCAGTCTTCCCTGTCCTTTTTTAGGGAAATAACCTTCTGGCTCGACCAAAACATTGCAGTCATAAACCCGATTAAAAGTCCGTACAATTTCGCGAGTTTGTTCAAGCATCGGCTCCTGATCATCACCCACGGGAATAATAGTCGCCTTAAAAGCAGTAATGTCAGCAGCTTGAGATACAGGATAATTCAAAAATCCAACCGGAATAGAATCATTAAAACCTTTCTGCTTAATCTCACTTTTCACAGTTGGATTACGTTCCAAGCGGCTAACTGTCACTAAGTCCATATAGTAGGCAGTGAGCTCAAATAAAGCAGGAATCTGTGATTGAATAAAAATTGTTGAAATCTCAGGATCAATTCCAACTGCAAGATAATCAAGCGCAACTTGGATTAAACTATTACGAATTTTTTCAGGATTACGAGCATTATCAGTAAGCGCCTGCGTATCAGCAATCATAATATAAGGATGATACTTACCAGAATTTTGCAACTTTACCCGATTTTTCAACGAGCCAATATAGTGACCTACATGTAATTTTCCTGTTGGACGGTCGCCAGTAAGGATAACTTTCTTTTTCATTATAATTTGCCTTCTTTAAAAATTAAAATTCTTTTTTAATGAGATAATTATAGTTAATTCTATCAAAAATCAAGTAATGAATAAACATGGAGGATAAAATGTGTCACCAATTTCAAATACCTACTTTGTCAGAAATTAAAAAATACTTAATTAATGACCTAAAATTACCGTTAGTCGAGCCAACAACTTCTTTACCTGAAAATATTAATGTTTTCCCTAAAAATCAAGTTCCAGTTTTGCTTTATCAGAATGAACAACTTCTACTTAAATCTAAATCCTGGGGCTACCCTAGTCCATTTAACCATCAAAAAGTAGTTTTTAATGCTCGTATTGAACATTTTTTTGAAAAAAAGCCATCAATGTGGGATCAATCTTTTGCTAAGTCGCGCTGTTTAATTATCACTAAGCAATTTTTTGAATCAAGTAGACAAACTTATACTTCCCCAAATGGTCACAGATACCATGAAAACTTCGGGTTCCTAAACCCTAATGAACCATTAACAATGATAGCGGGTATTTATCAAAATGATCATTTTTCAATGGTTACAACTAAGCCTAATAGTATAATGGCTCCTATTCATAACCGCATGCCTCTCATTATTCAGTCTAGCGAATTACGCCAATGGTTATTTCAAAACTTCACTTCACTTGTTGATCGCCATAAAATAGACTTAGTTGTCAGACAAACACCACATGATATGCGCTAATCAACTAATTTTAAAACAAGGCTTGGCTTTAATCTAAAAACATGGTAAACTATCTCAGTAATGCGGGTATAGTTTAATGGTAAAATGTTAGCTTCCCAAGCTGAAGATGCGGGTTCGATTCACGCTATCCGCTTAATTAAAAAGACAACAGTTTAAAAGCTGTTGTCTTTTTTGTTAAGTCATAATAATTAAGATTATCCCATTTAAAATTGCCAAGTAAATCGGCATCCACAAAGTTTGTGTGTGAAGATATGACCAAGCAAAAATCGCACCAAAAAGTGCATTAATAAGCAAAAGTAGCGGTGAAGCTTGCCAATTAAGCACACTATATAAAATTCCGGATGTTAGAATTCCTTCAAGGGCTGTCATTAATGTATTACGTCGAAAAGTATAATTAAATAAAAAGCCAGTGATTAAAAACTCTTGCAAAATTGGCAAAACAACTCCTAGAGCAACTAACATAAACCAATAATTTGATACCGATTCATGCCGTAAATAAATCGTTTGAAAACCGTATAGCCTAAGTCTTGCATATGATTGTAGCCACGAAACAAAGATTCTTAGAGCGGTCACAACGATTGTTAAGATAATGGTCAAGCTAAAATTATTAAGCCAGCTTCCCGAAAATTCCCGATCGAAGTACCGCTGTTCACGATTAAATCGATAAGTAAAAAACAACAAAATCATTAATGATACTAAGCCAAATAAAATCAGATCCCAAAGATGAAGTGGCGAATTCATAGCCACTAGTTTAATAACACCAGCAACCATTAGGTAGCCAATGATATAAAATATATAGCGAATCAAATTCCCTTCTCTTGAAGCTGGTGTATTCACAAAAATTACTCCTATCTAGTTTTATGCCTTCTAAGTCCTATATTATAGCAAAAAACACAGAGTTTATGAATTGGCAGTTAGTTTTTCTATTCCACTTTAATATTATTAATATCATCTAATTTAACTTGTTGACCGTCTACAATGATTACTTCTGCATTATAACCTTCAACTACCCCTGTAATATCTGCCGACAATTGATCGTTACTATCAATTATTTTTACTTGAATATGAACTCGGCGATGATTGCTATACGCTCGCAATAACTGCATACCAATTTCTTCTTGAGTCATTTCTTTTCTCAATGTATACCGTACTTTACGCTTACTCTGATTGCACTTTATCGCCTGAATATGATCACTTAAAAAGAAACCTTGCCACTTTTTCATTTTGCGATCATGATAATTGGCAAAAAAATCCAAAACTATTTTGTCAAAATCACTCATATAAATCGCCACCATTATGTCCACCAACTAAATTGCTACGCTTAATTGCCGTTGCACCATGTAATAAACTTGAGGCCTTAACTAGACTTGTAAATCCGTATTTTTGATGAATTGAATCAATAGTTTTATTTATCATACTTTTCTTAATCTGCTGACTTGGCGTCAGTAAGAATGTCATCTGCTCATAATTAGCTGAGGTTAAATGGCTGCAACTCACGCTTAAAAGCCTGACAGGTTCACCATGCCAATTTTTTCGAAAAAGATTTATCAGTGCACAATTTAAAAACTGATCATCGTTAGTTGGAGTTATCTTTTGCTGAACATTAAATCCCTTGCTTTTACCATGATAAGAACGGGAAAAGCCTACATATAAACTTAAACATTTTGCTTGAAAATTATACGCACGTAATCTCGCTGCCACCTGTTCAACGATTTCACGCAAAACAATTTCTATTTCTCGTTGAATCGTATAATCATAATTTAAAATTTGAGAATTACCATAACTTGGGGATTCTGGAGGAGACTTTTCACTAATAATACTGCGATCAACACCCCAACTCGTAGCAAACAATTGAGCACCAATTATGCCAAATTCATTTGTTAAAATCGTTGGATTAGTATGTGCTAGATCATACATGTTCTTAATCCCCATTCGTTGCAAATGCTGAGCGGTTTTTTTACCAATTCCCCAAACATCTTCTAAATTATAAATTTTCCAAATAGTATCAGGAACATCAATATAGTGCCAATAGTCAATCATTGAATATCGGTGTTTAGCTGAAATATCCATAGCTAATTTAGCCAGTAATGGATTTTCTCCTATACCACAGGTAGTATAAAGACCTAAACTATTCTTAATTTCTACTTGTATTTTTCGCGCTACCAGGTAAGGATCATCACCAAATAATTGCCATGACTTGGTCATATCGACCATGCTTTCATCAATTGAATATACATGAATATCTTCGTCGGCCGCATATTTCCGAAAAATATCTAGTATCTGCATGCTACGTTTAATATAAAGATTCATGTGTGGTTCAACCAATATTAAATCGGGAGCCACTTTTTTTGAAGGAAGGTCACGTACTCGCATAACATTCGTCAATCCATATTTTTTCTTAGCTAAGGGAGAAGCCGCCATAATCAGTCCTGAGCCATAGTTAAGATTGGGACGATGTGATACAACCGCTAATACTGCTCGCATTGGATTTAATCCTAATGCAAGTGCTTCGCAACTTGCGAAAAATGATTTATTATCAATCATAAAAATCACGTGGTGTGGTTCATAACGATAATCATACATTGATTCTGCTCCTTTTTGCGAACGTAAGTTTGCTTTTGAATCAATTATACAAACGTAAGTTCGATTAAGCAAGAAAAAATTTAATCAATTTTAGTAATGATTACTTGATATTCACCATCTGGGGCAGCTACTCTTACCTTAGTTTGAACCCCTTTTTTCATAATTGCCTGACCTAAGGGAGAATTATAAGCTAGTTTGCCTTTTTCAATATCTGCTTGCATGCGACCAACAATTTGATACTCTTCTGTTTCACCGTCATCAAATTTTAAAAGAACTGTTTTACCCAAATCAACCTTGCCGTCATCTTTTTTTTCAACAACTTCCGCATACTTGAGTTGTTTATCAAGGTAACGTAATCTGCCTTGTAAATGTCCAAGTTCACGCTTGGCTTCTGTATACTCAGTGTTTTCTGATAAATCGCCAAGCGATCGCGCTTCTTGCAAAATTTTAATCCGTCGTGGTCGTTCTTTCTTTAACCGGTTGATTTCAGCTTCAATTTGATGATATCCTTCAGGCGTCATTTTTTGATAATAAACCAAAATATTCCCTCTCCGCTTTTGGAAAAACTCAGTCCAATTAGCTTTTTAAATTAGCACTCGTGAATTAAGAGTGCTAAATATTTCCATTTTATCAAACTGCATACTATAATAATCATTGTAAGGAAGAAAAGAAAGTACTTCTTACAGTTTAAACTAATTTTGAAAGGAAGTTTTTACTATGGCAAACGAAATGATGAATCGGCACAATGATTTATTCGATGCAATGAACGATTGGTTTGATCTTCCAAGAAAATTTTTTGATGGTAGCGAAGTGGCAAAGTTAATGCAATCAGACGTGGTTGAAAATAACCATGACTATGTAATTAAAATTGACATGCCAGGAATGAATAAAAATGATATTAATCTAAATTACTCTAATGGTGTTTTAAGCGTATCGGGAACAAGAAAGTCATTCAATGACTCAACTGATAAAAACGGTAGCATCATCCACCGCGAGAGAAGTGAGGGGCACATTTCACGTAGTTTCAGATTGCCAAACGTAGTTGCAAATGAGATTCATGCAAAGTATGATAATGGTGTATTGACTATTACCTTACCTAAGCAAAGCGCCGACAAGAGTGATAATTCAATTCAAATTGATTAACTTATGAATTAATGCAAGAAGTTCTAGCTAAGTTGTCAATACAAATAATTCTCTGAAGTGAGTTCAAGTGTTGAACTCACTTTTATTTTAGATTAAAATATTAATTAATTTAAAAATTAATTAAAAGGAGTTTTATTTATGCGACATCAAGTTACAATGCAAGAATTAGAACAATTTACACACAATTTTAATACCGACAAACATAATCAAGTTATTACTCGCGCTGTTCAAAAAAGTGGTGTTTTGGCAGCAGCATATAACAATCAAGTATCAAGGAATTTGACTCGGGTCTTTTCCACCGAGCTAGATACCGACAATGTAACTAACCAGCGTCAATCAGGACGTTGCTGGGAGTTTGCCACATTAAACATTTTACGGCACGCGTTTGGTAAAAAGTATCATTGTAAAAATTTTACTTTTTCACAAAGTTATAATTTTTTCTGGGATAAAATCGAACGAGCTAATATTTTTTATAATAATATCCTCGCTACTGCTGATCAGCCACTCGATTCACGTATTGTTAGAGCATATCTAGATAGTGCCGGTCAGGATGGCGGACACTTTCACATGGCAACTGCACTAATAGAAAAATATGGCATTGTGCCTTCTTATACTATGCCAGAAAGTTTTAATGCCAATAATACTGCTGGTTTAGGAAAAGCATTGGGTGATAAACTAAAAAAGGATGCTCTTGTCTTACGTAAATTAAAACAAACCGATACGGTTGAGAAAATTAATCAAGTCCGTGAACAATTTTTGAACGAAGTCTATCATATGACTACAGTTGCAATTGGTGAACCACCAAAGAAATTTGATTTAGAATACCGTGATGATGACCAAAATTATCATTTAGATAAGGACCTAACTCCATTAGAATTTTTACATAAATATTTAGCAGAAGTTAACTTCGATGATTATGTCGTATTAACTAATGCTCCCAACCATGAGTACAATAAACTTTATAGTATACCTGATGAACGCAATATTGAGGAAACATGTCAAATTCGTTTATTGAATGTACCCATTGAATACCTTGAAACAGCCACAGTCAAACAATTAAAAGATGGCGAAGCAGTCTGGTTTGGCAATGACGTTGGTGAACAAAGCGACCGTAAACAAGGAATTTTAGATAGCGAATTATATCAACTGAGCGATTTATTTGGAGTTAACCTTAAAATGTCAAAAGCAGATCGGCTACGTACCGGTGCTGGTGCATTTACTCATGCAATGGCTTTTGTAGGTGTAGATGAAGAACAAGGACAGATTCGTCAATGGAAAGTTGAAAATTCATGGGGTGAAAAAAATGGTGATAACGGGTTTTTTGTCATGAATAATGAATGGTTTAAAGAATATGTTTATGAGGTAGCTGTTCATAAAAAATATTTAACTCCTGAGCAATTAGCTTTGACAGAAGGTCCTGCAACCGATCTCCCCGTTTGGGATGCACTCGCCTAATTTTCTACAGACACCAGATAAGATTTAAATTAAATACTCCATAATTAGATTATCTAGTTATGGAGTATTTGTATGATTAAATTATAGATAGTCATTTAATTAAAAAAATTTTAAAGTTTTCTAGATACTTAAAGATATATTCCCATTTTTTATTTAAGTATGCCAATTAAAAAGATCTAGTTAAAACTAGATCTTGCTGAAATTGGAAAGATATCAAACTTTTAGTTATTTAAAATAAAAAGATGCTAAACTAAGTTTTCCGTGATCGTTTTTCGAGCAGTTTTGCAAGGTTATCTTAATGATATGGGTTGAATTTTTCCGATAAGCTAAATCAAAGTAGTTTAGTATGGTATTACCTTGCTCTTCAGGAATAACTTTCAAAGTCTTTACTCTCGACTTAACAATGTTACAATGGCTTATGGCGTTCAACTCAAGAGCAACAATACCATGACACCACCCTCCACCAGCACTTCTTATCTTACAAAAGTTATTCTTCTTATCCAACATTTCAAATATTGGCAATTAAACCCCCAAAATTAACTTTAATTCTGAGGGAAAACTTCAAAAGCCATGCTTTGTTTTTACCAAATTAATCGCTAAATTCGCAGTAGTAAAATGAACAAGCAAAAAGTATCACTGCTGTAAAAGTTAACAAACCATTTATCTATATTAAAAAAGTGGTATCAACATTGCACTGGCATTTTGAATGACGCAGTTAGTAGAATGCCTATAAGTACTTGTTTATGATAGAAAATTTTGATTATAAAAATACGAAACAAAAAATATATAATTCAAAAATAGTCATAAACAGCTATTAAAAGCTATTACTAAATGCGCTTAAGTTTATAATATACCTACCAGCGAAAACGTAAAGATTATATAAAAAAAAAAAAAAAAAGGAATATATAATTACCGGAATAATATTTTATTGAAAAATTAAAAAGGTCAATATATCTCAAGTCTATATTCCAGTATTATTAAGGCATATCAAATATTTAATTAACGTATTTAAGTTACTAAATAAATAGATATAAATTGGATAATATACGTATTTATTATTTGATAACGCATATTATTAATAATCAACTAGTAATTGATTATGATTAAAAGCAAACAAAAAAGGCAGTTATCCTGCCTTTTTTGATATTAATTCTATCTAAAACATTTAAAAACAAAGAGAAATCATTTTAACACTTTTCATTACTTGCCTGCATTAATAATTCATCAAAATTTTTAAAAAACAATTTTGGGTTAGCCTTAAGTGCTAAAGTAATTTCTCTACCATTAGGAATTTTTTATTCGACCCACAATTACACTCTCTGTCATAGACCAACTATTTGCATTGAAATTTTCGATTTCAAAACACGTGCAACCGCAAATGGATCCCAAAAAGCATTCCATTCTTGTGTTCCATTGGCATTAACCTGAACCACATTGCCATGACCGTCCAGTGAACCTAGCTTCTAATAGAGCCGAGTAATTTTATTTTCAATATCTGGTTAAATTTCAATAGCACACACTAGATTACTTAATCTTAGTGATCATATCTAAATGAGCCGGTTCAATCGCTTCTTGTGTATCCATCCTATCAGTATCATTCAACATTGGTAAATAGTTAAAGGAATATGATGCTGTCCGCCATACTTCTGGAAACTGGTTGACAGTGCCAGAAGTTGACTTAGCTACTTTCAGCTCATCGCCACGTAAATTAAAACGATCGGTCATCTTTCGGCAATCTTCTACCGCCGGATCAATGTAACCATCAGCATCAATCCGCGCTAACGCTAAGCAACTTAATATTTGGCGCTTGTAATAGCAATAAATATGATACTAGATCATCAATATTACTATCATGATTAAAATAAATTTGCTTCATTTTTCTTCCTATTTCGATTTAATATAATTTTGTCCATCAGCTGCTGGTGCAACTGATTTTCCAAAGAAAAGCACTAAAATAATTATAGTGATTGCATACGGTGCAATCTGCATATAGACCGATGGAATATGATTGAACAAAGGTAATTGATTGCCAATAATACTAATACTTTGGGCAAAACCAAAAAATAAGGAAGCTAACATTGCTCCAAGTGGATTCCATTTACCAAAAATCATCGCAGCCAATGCCATAAAGCCCTGCCCAACAATGGTGGAAATCGAAAAATTACCAGAAATAGCTTCGGCAAAGACAGCACCGCCGATTCCCCCTAAAAGTCCAGAAGTTAAAACGCCAACATAGCGCATCCCATAAACATTAACGCCAACCGTATCGGCAGCTTGAGGATTTTCGCCACATGATCGCAACCGCAATCCAAAACGGGTTTTATATAATATCCACCATAAAATAATAGTTACAATAATTGCCACCCATGCTGGTGCAAAAGTATTTTGAAACAGAATCTGTCCAATAACCGGAATATCAGCTAAACCGGGAAAATTAAAATAACCAAAACTTTGTGAAATATTTTCAGTTTGTCCTTTATCATAAATTGCTTTAACTAGGAACACAGCTAGCGGTGGCGCCATTAAATTAAGAACCGTTCCGCTGATCACATGATCAGCATGAAAGTTAATTGTAGCAACCGCATGCAGAAGTGAAAAAATCAAACCAACAATACCACCAACAATTAAACCAATCCATGGTGTTATTTTCCCCAAGGATGATGCAAATGTTAAGTTAAACATAATGGAAGAAAAAGCGCCCATTGTCATAATTCCTTCTAAACCAATATTAGTTATCCCGGAATTCTCACTATAAACACCACCAAGAGAAGTAAAAATTAAAGGTGTTGAATAAACAATCGTTGATGAAACCAACAGAGATAAAATTGCTACCAAATCCATTATTTACGACCTCCTTCAATATTAGCGGGTTAATTTTCATCAACAACCGTTTGGGGCTTAGTTTTAAATAACAAACCAATTACATATTGTATTGCAACAAAAAAGATAATTGCTGCAATTACAATTGAAACAATTTCATAAGGTATGCCAGCAATAGTCTGCATACCCAATCCACCTATTTTTAATATTGAAAAGAGGATAGCGGCTAGCAAAATTCCGATAGCTGTTCCTCCACCAAGCAATGCGACAGACAGGCCATCCCAACCAATATCAAGGCTTGTAGTTTGGTTAAAGTAATTTTGATACGTACCCAAACCTTGGACAACACCACCTAACCCGGCAAAGCCACCTGACAATAGCATTGAAAGTACAATATTCTTTTTAGTAGACATCCCCGCATACCGGCCAGCATAAGGATTCGCACCTACAGAACGAATTTCAAAACCAATTGTTGTTTTTTTCATTAGATACCAATATGCTACAACTGCAACTAAAGCCAAAAAAATTCCAGCGTTAATTCTTGATTCACCAAACATAGAAGTAAGCCAACTGATTTTTAGACTACCATTTTGAGAAATTGTCTTAGTAGTATCTGTATCAATGCGCAACCCCCCAGGCATAACTTGCTGCATTAAGTATTGGCAAGAATACAATACAATATAATTGAGCATAATTGTGGTAATAACCTCATTCGTACCAAATTGTGCCCGTAACCAACCAGCAATTCCTGCAACAAAAGCACCAGCAACCGCACCGGCAATCGTAGCCAAAGGTAAAAGTAGGAATTTAGGCATATTAGGGTTAGCTAAGACAATCCAAATTGAAGTCAACCATCCTGCCTGCGCTTGACCTGGTAACCCAATATTGAAAAAACCTGCACTAGATGCAACTGCAAAACCAATAGCTGTGAATATCAGAGGCGTTGCTTCACGAATAGTTTCTCCAATACCATTCATATTGCCCAACGCACTTGAAAACATTGAACTATACGCTTCAAATGGATTATAACTCCAGATAAGCATAATTACCGCACCAACTAAAAATCCAGCTAAAATTGAAATTGTGAGCACTAAAAACTTTTTGATTCTAGGGGTTACTTTAAGCAACAGAGCTTCCTTCTTTCTTAACACCAGTCATTAATAGACCCAGCTCTTCATCACTGGTTGTTTTTGGCATTACTTCACCAGAAATATTACCATCATGCAAAACAATAATCCGATCCGATAATTGCATAATTTCATCTAATTCATACGAGATCAGCAAAATAGCTTTACCTTTAGCTCGCTCTTGTAAGAGCTGTCGGTGAATATATTCAATTGCACCAACATCAAGACCACGTGTTGGTTGAAACGCAATAATCAAGTCACTATTTCGACTCAATTCCCGCGCAATAATTACTTTTTGTTGATTACCACCGGATAAGTCACTTACAGGTACACTGCTGCTAGTGGTACGAATATCAAATTGCTTAATCAACTGATTAGCATGCGAATTAATTACATCATGGTGCAAGACGTGATGATTAGAAAAAGGTGCTTGATAATATGATTGCAAAGCTAAATTATCCGAGATTGAAAAAGGCATAATTAAGCCGTACTTTTGACGATCTGCTGGAATACATGAAACACCCGCTTCAGTGATTTCACGTACTTTTCGATTTGTCATTTCCTGTCCATTAATCAATATATGACCAGTATTAACGTGCTGTAAGCCAGTTAATGCTCGAACCAATTCGTCTTGACCATTACCATCAATTCCTGCAACACCAAGAATTTCTCCAGCATGCAAATTAAAAGATAAATCTTTTAATGCCATAATGCCTTGATTATTTTTAACTTGCAAATTATTAACCTGCAAGATAGTTTTACCCACTGTAGCAAGTGGTTTATCAAGACGCATATTAACATGACGCCCTACCATTAATTCTGCTAATCGATTATCAGTAACACCAGCAACATCAAATGTACCAACACTCTTGCCAGAACGAATTACAGTTACCCTATCAGCCACTCGTTTAATTTCTTCCAATTTATGAGTAATTAAAATGATTGCCTTACCTTCTTTAGATAACTCTTTCAAGATTTGAATAAACTCAGTAATTTCTTGTGGCGTTAATACAGCAGTGGGTTCATCAAAAATCATAATATCTGCGCCTCGATATAGTACTTTGAGAATTTCAACTCGTTGTTGTTGTGCTACCGTTATTTCACTAATTTTTTTATTAGGGTCAACATTTAAATTATAGCGTTGTGATAGCTCTTGAATTTGTTGAAAGGCTTTTCTAAAATCAAGTTTTGGTCCTTTAGTTGTTTCATGGCCTAAAATAATATTCTCTAAAACGGTAAAAGAATCCATTAGCATAAAATGCTGATGAACCATTCCTATCCCCAAGTCCTTAGCTACTGTCGGATTCTTGATTCTAACTTGCTGTCCACGAACCAACACTTTTCCAGAAGTAGGGGTTAATAGTCCTGACAAAATACTCATAAGGGTTGATTTACCTGCACCATTTTCACCAAGAAGAGCCAAAATTTCACCTTTTTTAAGTGTAAGATTGATATCATCATTGGCTCTTAAGCCGTCAAATTCCTTAATAATATGACGCATTTCGATTACATTAGCCGTGTTTTCCATTATTTATTTTCCTTTTATAAAAAACTCTTTGTCACACACAAAGAGTTTTTTAAACACTCAATTATTTTTATTAGCTAACAGTTGGTTCTTCTTACTAAATCAAAAATAGGATTTTTTTAAACTACATAACACGCCAGTCACGTAATTTTGTAGACATGCCCAACATACGGTCCTATAAAAATTATTTACTTGGATGAATTGGCACTTTAATTTCGTTGTCTATAATTTGTTGACGTGCTTCACGCGAATATTTCCATGCCGTATCACTTATCTGACCACGCTTAATTGAAACTCCGTTAGTCTTCAAACCATAAACCAACTGTTGACCTCCGGGAAACTTACCTTCGTAAGCACGGTTAGCAATATCATATGTAGCTACATCTACACCAGTAATAACAGAAGTTAAAACACAATTTTCTTTTTTACCATCTTTATTCTTGTAATTACCCAAATGTGATTGATCAACATCTACACCAATAGCCCAAACTTTTTTACCATCAGGACGGTTTTGATTGAGGGCCTTAGCTTCTTGGAAAAGACCATTACCTGCCAAACCGGAAGCGTGAAAAATAATGTCAGCCTTTTTAGCATACATTGATTGTGCAATAGCTTTTTCCTTGTCAGCACTAGTAAAATCACCAACATATTGATTCAACAAAGTAATCTTCTTATGTAATTTCTTAGCCTGATCTTTAACTCCCCGAGTAAATCCGGCATCAAAAAGATCAATAATATCACTATGCGTACCACCAATAAAACCAACGGTATTTGTCTTAGTTTCTGTGGCAGCAACAACACCTGCTAAATATGAAGCTTGCTCGCTCTTAAAATTAGCCGAAGCAACATTCTTTTGTCCCTTAATCACATCGTCAATAATAACAAAGTTTCTTTTTGAATCCTTTTTAGCAGCGGCACTAACAGCATCTTTTAAGCTATAACCTACACCAAATATTGTTTGGTATCCTGCTTTACTAGCTTGATCAAAGTTAGGTTCAAAATCAGCAGCACTACTTGATTGGAAATATTGATACCCGTTACGACCTCGATTTAAGTTGTGTTCTGAACCATATTTCTTAAATCCACGCCATGCAGACTGATTGAATGAATTATCATTAACACCTGCAGTATCGGTAATCAGAGCTATCGAGTGTTTCGCACTATTACCTGAATTTCCGCTTCCCCCCTGCTTTTTACCAGAACATGCAGTAAATGCTATCGCAGCCGCAGCTATCATTGTAGTGACAGTAAAAACTTTTTTAATCTTAGACTCCATAAATAATCCTCCTAATATTTCTTCCAATTAATAAAATATCAACATTTAGTGGTTATGTCAAAATTGCGCCACAAGATAAAGTGTTGATGTGACAATGTTTTTATTTTTGCTCTAATTGCAAGTTCACCTAGGTAGAGCAAAATTTTGTATACACCAAAATTTAAAAAATAATTTTTTGCATTTAATTTTCGCAAAAGCCAAATCTTTTAATTAATACCTCGTTTTAACCCACTCGTTAAATATTCCATTCTGCCATAAATTCTTTGACAAAATTACGCATAAGTTCTGTTCGCTGGTGAGCTTCCCTTCTTCCACCCTCTGTATTCATTGTTTTTTCTAACTGAAATAATTTTTCATAAAAATGATTAATTGTTGTTTCTTGATGCTGGCGATATTGATCATGACTGAACAATTTTTGAGGTTTAATTTGTGGATCATAAATTAAATTTCCATGTGCGCCGCCATATGTAAAAGCCCGTGCAATTCCTATTGCTCCTAAACTTTCAATGCGGTCAGCATCTTGCACATAGGCGCCAGATAATGGTAATTGGTAATGGTGCTCAATGTTCTTAGAAAAAGACATATGTTGCATCGTAAATAAGATATCCTTAATCTCCAAATCTGTAAAACCAACCTGCGGTAACAGAGTCTTAATTTGCGTTAAAACTGATTCTGGAGCAGCACAAATCTTTTCATCAATCGTATCGTGTAGATAGCCTGCTGTTTGAATAATCGCCACCAATCTACTGTCAGAATGTGCATCCGGATTATCCTGCAAGTAAAGTTGACTGGCTAAATGTGCTACACGCTGTCCATGATAAAAGTCATGACCAGTCTTTTCGTCTTTTAATTGTTCTTTAACAAAATTAATTATTTTTCTTAAATCCAACTCAAGTATTCCTTTCCTTTAAACTTAATTAGTTTAACGCGATAAATAGTTAATCATCCTTTGATCAGTTAATTCTAAAACCATCAAAATTTAATATTAGCATATTTCGATAAGTAATTAGCATTAGCACTATATTAAAACCATCCTTAATTTATCTTAACAAAATCCGATAAATTAAAGATAACTATTTTATATGATGTTAATCAAAGCCGCTTCCCAGAGTTGAACTGAGGACCTCCTCCTTACCACGGCGGTGCTCTACCTGCTGAGCTAAAGCGGCAAGTCAATTGTAACAAAAAAATATTCGCCATGTTGGTGAATACCAAAATTTATTACAATTTTTGTATGACTGCATATCTTTACTAATTGAGCTGTAATCACAGGACTACGACATTATCAGCATCCATTTTTTATCCACTATGCAATTTAATTTTGTGAATTCTTCAATGCTTTTATCTCATTGCATACCTCGCTACTAACTATCAACTTTAATTGAATGTCAAAAGCTTTAAACATACTTTTAGAATGGGGTTGTTCACCAAGAATTTCATATTCTTTACCCTTTATTGTTATTTGTTTTTATTGCAGTCAAAATAGCTTTTCCTATCGCTGTTGGTAGTAAATTAACTTTCAATAAATCATCAACCGCAATCCAAGATGGGAAATAAAGATTATCAGAATTTTGCCGTTTTTTTTCTTCACCACCAATTTTGGGTGCAGCAATATATGGAATTTGCTCACAAAAAAATACTTGTTCCTCAATTTGATCTGTTTTTGTGAATAAATATTCTAAATTTGTAGATACTAACTCAATTCCTAATTCTTCATGTATTTCTCGCATGGCTGTTTCTTGTGGACTTTCACGCCCTTTACTTCCGCCACCGGGAACTACCCAATAATCACGTCCATATTTAGTTCGATGAATCAACAAAACCTTATCGGCTTTTTGATTATATAACACTACACGAGCTCGCATTTTTTTGCCTTCTCCAATCTAAAAACCCGCCACACAGCAATGCAGCGTGGCGGATTCACGTTTAGTCTTTAATATTAACTAAAGTATACTTTCGCTTACCCTTACGGACGATTACGTATTTGCCCGCAAAAGCTCTATCAGGATCAATTTGATAGTCAACCGATTCTTCACGATCACCATTAATATAAATAGCACCATTTGCAATATCTTCACGAGCTTGCCGCCTGGATGGTTCAATCTCTGTATCGACTAAGAAATCAACAATATTTTTTATTCCAGGTTCTGATTCAACAGTTGGAGCATTCTTAAGCCCCTGCTCAATCTGCTTAATTGATAAGTTTTTAATATCACCAGAAAACAATGAGGCAGTAATCATTTCTGCTTCAGCCAATCCTTCATCACCGTGCACAAATCTGGTTACTTCTTTAGCTAGTGTCTTTTGTGCTGTGCGTTTCCACGGCTCATTCTTAACTTGAATAGCTAAATCGTTAATTTCTTCTCGGCTTAAGAAAGTAAAGTACTTCAAATACTTAATAACATCACGATCATCTTGATTAATCCAAAATTGATAAAATTCATACGGACTGGTTTTTTCTGGATCAAGCCAGACAGCTCCACCAGCTGATTTACCAAATTTTGTACCATCGGCTTTTAGCATTAAAGGAATTGTTAGCCCAAAAGCCGGCCTTTCTGTCCCTAACAATTTATGAATCAAATCAATTCCCGCCGTAATATTGCCCCATTGATCACTACCACCAATTTGCATTTGAACATCATGGTCTTTGTTAAGATGATAAAAATCAATTGCCTGTAAAATTTGATAAGAAAATTCTGTGAAAGAAATACCATTTTCTAATCGACTGGCAACTACATCTTTATTCAGCATGTTGTTAACTTGGAAGTATTTGCCATAATCACGCAAAAAATCAATTAGACTTAATTTGTCTAGCCACTCAGCATTATTCACAATTTCAAAATTTTCGCTACCAAACAATTTTTCCATTTGCCTAGTTAAAGCCACTTCATTTTGATGCAATTTTTCTGCACTGAGTAAAACCCGCTCCGATTTTCGACCTGATGGATCACCAATATTTCCTGTCCCACCACCGATTACAATTACCGGATGATAACCAGCCAACTGAAATCTTTTTAGAATCATAAAGGGAATCAAATGACCAATATGAAGTGAGTCTCCAGTTGGATCAGTACCACAATATAGGGCTAATTCATCATGCTCTTGCAAATATTTAGCCAATCCAGCTTCGTCTGTTTGCTGATTGATTGCTCCACGCCATTTCAAATCTTCCAAAATATCAAAGTTTGCCATCTTTTTCCTCCAATAAAAAAGTCCCTAGATTCTGAATAGAATCTAGGGACGACTAAATTAATTATTTTAGCCGTGGTACCACCCACGTTTACGCTATTATCAGCGTCTCAACTACGGTCATTATTGGAACCACCCTACTTTGTATTTCACTATCATCAACCTGTCTAGCTCACACCAACCGCTAGTTCTCTGAACACTGAATTGAGATGTTACTTAACTATTACTCAAAATAATACTTATTTTTTATTAATAAGTCAATACCAATGTAGACTATTTATAAAAGCCCTTGACCTGCAAACCATAAGCTTTTCCGGCAGTCATATCGTACTGGATAGTTTCATAATCAGAAAGTAATTCTCTCTGCTCTTTGGTCAAATACTTCGGCTCAATCACTTGACCCTTACGTCCAATTAATTCAAAACCTTTATCACCCTCAAAATTGATTGTGATTGCCGGTAATTTCTTGTGAACTTCCGTTAACAATGCTTGATATGGCGTCACTTTCGAATCAGTCTGTTGTAACATCATTGCAATGAAATCACTGGAACTAACAAAATTATTTGCCTTACGTGGCAATCTCATCTTTGCACCATGTTCACGTGCATATTTATTTGAGTAAATAAAGTAACGCGTTGAGTGCATTTGAACTGGGTATTTCGCAGTGTAGCTTTGTGAAAGAATACTTGGATAGTGATCACCATAAAAGACCAGCGTGATCGGTTTTTTAATCTTATCAATTTCATTCACGAACTGCTTAACGGCCCGATCAGTGTATTGAGTTCCTTTAACATAAGTTGCCATCTGTTCACGAACACCTGATGAATTGAATAAATCACCAGAAATTTTACCCATGTATTCATTATTCGGGTACCAGTTATTATATGGCATATGATTCTGAATAGAAATCAAATTGATAAATTGGCCACCTTGACGAGAATTAATTTGGTGTAAGCCGTTAGCATAAGTAGTGAAATCTGAATTATAACCACTACGACCCAATTTTTTCTGGTCAATAATCTTATATTTAGAGCCAGTATAAATAAATTTATCAAACTTAAATCTGTGATAATCTTCTTGTCTTGAATAGTACGTTCCAATAAATGGGTGAACCGCAGATTTGTAGTCAAAGTTCATTCCAATTGTAGGATAAAATTCATAATTAGGAACAACCTGAACATATGGTGTCAAGGTTGACTTAAACATCCCCATGTTCAGACCAGTCAGTGTTTCCCATTCCATATTGGCAGTTCCACCACCATAACCGGCACTTAGCATCGTACCATAAGAAGAACGAGACTTCATTGATTCGATAAACTTAACTGGGTTAGGAACAGAATGTTCAAATCTAATAGTCGGGAAAGTGTTAGGATCAACAAAACTCTCACTCAAATTAAAGACGATCGTCTGATCACGCAGATCATTTTTTCTACCCTTGTTAATTTGAGCTGCTACTTTTGTATATTTTTGATCCAATTGCTTAATCGCTGAAGCAGAATAACCCGTTGGTTCATCCATAATTTGTAAATCAATATAATTCAAGAAGTTCAATACAGGACCATTAACTTGAATATCACGTTCTGGATTACGAAACTTCTGTTTATTATCAAAACCACGGTTAATGTGGTAAATCATTCCACCATCGTGATTCAAACGAAATGGGGTCATGAACAGTAACAAACTAAGCAATGCCCATATACCACGATGTTTCCATGATCCTCGTTTCTTGATTGAAAATTTACATTCCAAAAAGACATCAAGTGCAACTATAACAACTATTGCGATCAAGATTGCAATTACGGTTGTCTTGCCAATCATTGGTAACAAAGTACGCCAATTAACAATTTCACTTAATTCAGTCGGATAAATTGGCTCACCACGAAGGATTAATTTGATCTTATTAGCAACAGCCCAACCAATTGCAATTAGACTGACCAACATATTAGAAGTCCAATATCGTGTAGTCACAAAATATAGAATAGAAAACAATGCATCTAGAAAGATTGTTGTCAAAATAATGGCGAAAAATCTTGTTCCGAGCAAGTAAACGATCGCATTAATCGTTGATGCAGTGCTAATTTGGATACGCAATTTATCTGATTCAATTAAAAATGAACCAAAACTCAATATATAGAACCAAGTCCAAGTAAGGAGGTTAACACGATTAGTTACAATAAATTTAACAAAAATTGACCAAGCTCGTTCACATATTTTAGCTAAATTAGATTCATGATCAAGATAATTAATGGTTCGAGCAAACGGCTTAATTTTAAATAAATATCGTTCAAGCACATCATCCCAAACAATAACTACTATAAACATTATCATAAGCATCAACAGCTTATTAACAGTTGATGAACCCGTGAAACGAAATGCATTCATGAATTTAGGAGAGATTGGCGCATCCATAAACATAATTACTGGAATCAAATAGCGCATTTGCCGCGGGCTAAAAGTCACAATAATCTTTTTAAAGATAAGAAAAACAGCAATAACCAATAAAAACATGAATGGAGATGATGGATTGTTTAAGAATTCACGATTCCAGTCACCGCCACCATTTCCAGAAATAATTTGCGACCAATAAACAGCATCAAAGCCAGATACTCCAATTACGACAATAAAAAACGAAAACAGTCCAATAATTACAGATAAGGTCAGTAATTTACCATCAATCGAAACATTGGATAGGAACATGCCCCAAGCAAAAAAGAGCACTAAATAAAGACCATAAAACGAGTATTGAAATGACAAATTACCCGCACTTAAAGCAAAACCTAAAAGCGTAAGCAGACTCAGTATCAGTAACTTCTGCTTTTCGGTTTGCCTATTAAGCAAGTCATATAAATATGGCTGTAGTAAAAGACTAAAAAATAACCCAGCAAATAAAACTGAAGTACTGGCAATAATCGGGAACAACATCCCCCATACCCGCCACATATTAAAGCTACTAGGCAATTTGAAGAAGAAAAGAATGTAATACACAATCAGCGTTACACTAGCAAGTAACCAGCATTTAAAACTTTCACTGACGCTCAGCTTTTTCTTGCTATAAACAGCACCAAAAACCATTGGTACAATCATTAAAGTTGCATTATGCAACATATTCGGTATAAAGCGAATAAAAGAATAATGTGCTCTAGAAGCAATTCCTTTCAAACTGTACATTTGTACTAGCATGAAAAGAGTTGCTACTAGAAGACAAACAATCTTGGCAGCTTTTAACGTTTTTTTATTTTTATTCATATTTCCAGTACATATCCTAACTAAAAGTAATGTTATTAATGAATTCGTCTTATACTTTATTATGTACAAGACATTCACTCTTTACCTTTACTCAGTAAAGAATTCTTGCAAATCACGCCTCAACTTTGAAGCCATGATTAATGTGACAGTCCCTGACACAATGACCTTTTCCTTAATCTGCATAATACAAGCTAAACCACAGCCTAAACACTAAAGGAAAATTATTAAATTTCGTATTCTTATCACCGATAGCAAAGTAATCAACAGTGCTGCTACAACAGCTTGGATATCTACATCACTACTAGTAATAGGCAACTCTTACCCTCTTGTTACCTTTAGAATGATTCCAAAAGAAAAATATATCCTAAAATTAGTCCTAAAACCGAACAAATCAAGTTCACTTTCCTTTGAAATAAATAATTGATCGGGATTAAACAAGTAGCTATCTTTAATAAACCACTAATCCAAGTTATAATTCCCATTTTCTCTCAAATGACAACCGTATTGGTAGACCCAACTCTAGCGTAATCTTGAAGAGCAATGCTACCCACAAACAACAACTAATCAGATACATGTCCAATTAGAGCTACATAAAGATGGGCCATCAATTTTCACCTTCTTCCTGCAGATCCCAATAGTCTTGATAAATATTATAATCTTGAGTAGCAGGATTAGTAAAATCAAAACCATGAGTTTTATTACGCTGATTTTGATAAGTTTCATTATTTTGAATCCGTTCAGGTTCTAATCCCAATTCTAAGCGTAAATAATCAGACACTCGTTGTAATTCCTGAGTCGACTGAACCTGATAAGAAGCACCTTCAATTGTGGCATTATGCCCATGGAGATAATCATTTTTAACATTTTTAGTTGAATTGCGATAATTAAAAGCAATCTGCTGCAAAGCATCAAATGGTAAGTTGGTTTTTACATTACCAGAAATTGAAGTCAAAACTGAGTCCAATTTAGTTAATGTGTTGAGTGCTACCGCTTTTTTAATTAGCGTTGTAATTACTTGTCGCTGGCGCTTCTGTCTGCCATAGTCTCCTTGCGGATCATCATAACGCATCCGTGAGTATGCCAAAGCACCACCGCCACCCATATGAGTTAACTGACCTTTTTTAAAAATATAGCCACCATACTCAAAACTAAGCGTTGGTCGTATCTTGATTCCACCAACATAGCGAATCAAACGCATTATGCCTTTCATATTAACTAAGGCATAATACTTGATTGGTATATTGACCAACTTAGAAACACTGGCCATTGACATTGCTGCCCCACCCAATGGATATGCTGCATTAATTTTTTCGATCTGGAACTTTTTTGTACCAACCATTTGTGCCATCGTGTCACGTGGTACAGACATTAGTGTATAACGCTCTTTTTGTGGATTAACAACAGCAATAATGATTGTATCAGTGTTACCAATCTTTTCGGTACGATCAAGAGCTCCCGTATCCGTACCCATTAACAATACCGCAAACTTTTTCTTGCCGTTAAATTCACCTTTTTTGATCTGAACCTGATTATTGTTATCATAGGTATCATCAACTGCATTCTTGGTTCGACAATAAATATAAGCAGAGTATGCTACTACTGCGACAATTGCAAAAAACAAAATGATCGATATCCATTTTAAGAGACTCTTTTTCTTGTTGTAATCCTTTGCGTGTATTTCAACCCGACTTTTCTTCGGATGATTATCGTTGTGATCCATATTCTTCGTTTACCCAATTTTTAATTACAATGAGTATATTATAGCAAAAAAAACAAGCCGTTGCTGGCTTGTTTCTTGTATCTTATTAAAATCATTAACTTATTAATTCGCAGTTAATGTCATCGTAAATTCTGTACTTTGATTACCATTCAATATTTCATCATTCGTTGTAGCAATAAAATTTTTATCTCTTAAAACTAGTGTAAGATTTGTAGAAGCAAATTTCACTTTAATATCCATTTTGCTCAACTCAAATTCATTAATATTCTCTTTAATATCCCATTCTTCAGAAATTGGCAAAAGAAATTTTAATGAAAAAGGCATCTCTTTATGAGAATTGTTTTTCAAATAACATTTAATATTGATACGATTTTCCTCAAGTACATAGGATACAATCACTTCAAAATGATATGGAAACTTTTTATAACTTGCACTGTTATCAATTAGAGTTAAACTAACTCTTGCATCTCCTTTATCAACGACCGTCCATGGCAGAAGTTCGGCCAAATTTTTTTCATCTTGACCATTTTCTGCAAAGACAATCTTCAACCTATTTTGCGTGTCGCCATCTTTAAAATAATCAGACTGGTTATTCTTTGAAACAAGATTA
The DNA here is from genome assembly GCF_003692965.1 of Lactobacillus sp. ESL0246. GTDB lineage: Bacteria > Bacillota > Bacilli > Lactobacillales > Lactobacillaceae > Lactobacillus. The sequence goes on from NZ_REHC01000012.1 coordinate 61,123, forward strand.
ACCAGTTGTGCTCCCTTTTCATCCACAGCAACTTGCAAGACGGAACTTTCAATTATTTGCATAACTTTCTCCAAACTTTCTCCTCCCTAGAAAATATCACTTTGATGGCATCAATTCAAGCTTAAAATTAATTCAAATTCTTCATTAATATAAAAAATGCATTTATCAAGAATAGATAATTAAAGCTAAATTAGCAATTATTCTATTAAAAGCATTAAAATTATTAGCAAATTTCACTTTGATATATTATAATAATGGTGTTCCCGAGAATTATAAAATTAGTTTTTGGAACAAGTTAATAAGAAAACATCCCAAAGATATCTTTGGGATGTTTTTTTGAATAATTTTTCTTATCTATTAAATATCCATATTAAAAATTCTTACTTTACATCTTTTTTGAATAGGCGCCATCCACTCAAAATTACAGTTACTAAGCAAATAATTGTTGAAATGATAAAAACTACGTGCATACCATAGATAAAGATCTCTGGTTGTTTAGGTAAATATGCGGTAACACGAGAGCCCTTTGCATGACTCATTGCCGCAAAAAGAACGGTTGTTGCGCTGGAAATTCCGATAACCATACCTAAATTTCTTGAAAGCGAGTTAATACTACCAGCAACACCTAAATCTTTCTGTTCAACAGAACTCATTACTAAAGAATTATTTGGTGAACTGAAAATACCACTTCCAAGTCCCATGATGGCAATACTAATAATGAATAACCAAATTGACGAATTAAGGTTACACAAGGTATAACCAATTTGGCTAATTAATAATAAAACTAAGCCAATAAAGGTAATCAATTTAGGCCCAATTTTATCAGATAGCGTACCAGCAATAGGAGCTGCAAAAAGCTGAACAACTGGCAAAATCATTAAAATATAACCTGTTTGACTTGGAGCCAAGCTGCGCGCATTTTCTAAATAAAAAGGAGTAACAACATTAAAGAAAAAGTTCGTTATAAAAATTAACAGTGCACACAATAAGCTAATTGAAAAGTCAGGATTTTTAAACAAGTTAAATTGCAATAGCGGGTTTTCAGTATGGTTTTCAACAGAAACAAACCAGACAAAGCTGATAATTCCAATTATCAATAACGCTAAAACTGGCAAAGCTGTGAAGCCAAGCTGCTGACCTAAGAAAATTCCGCCAAATAAAGTAATCATTCCTAAAGCAAACCCAACTGAACCAGTCTTATCAAGAGGAGCATTAGTAAATGTAATATCTTTAGGAAGATAAATCGCACCAATAATCGCAGCAATGATTCCAACGGGAACATTTAACCAAAAAATGTATGACCACGAAAGTTTACTCAAAATCAGGCCACCAAGTCCAGGACCTGCAATCGAACCCAAAGCCACAAAAGAACCAATTGTTCCCAGAGCTTTACCTCGTTCAGTCGAAGGAAAAATTTCAGTAATAATTCCGTTATTAGTAGCCATTGTCATCGCCGCACCAACGGCTTGAATAGCCCGTGCCAACAATAAGAACGGTAAATTGATTTTAATACCAGATAACAATGAACCTGCAATAAAGAAAATAGCTCCAAAACGGAAAATTTTTATTTTTCCTTGCAGGTCACTTAACTTTCCAAAAAATAAAATAAAACTACAAACAACAATTAAGTAAAGAGAAACAACCCATTCCGATTGACTCATCGGAATTTGTAAATCATTACTAATTACTGGTAATGCAATATTAACAATTGTTCCATCAAGGGTAGACATAAATGTAAATAGCCCAACAGCTACTAATATCCACCACCGATTTTTTTGCACCTTTTCGTTAGTTTGGTAACTTACAGTTTGCGACATTTTTACCAATCTCCTCAATTCAAATTTTAGTTAGGTACCTTATTTGATTAAATTATACACTTATTTTTGCAGTTGCCAAGTAGCAAAAAACAGCCACATTGATAATGTGACCGCTTTTACTTCTTATATAAGTACACTAAATACTAATTTTTAAAAATCATGAGCATGATAATAATATTTTTCGCACATCCCGAGGAGATTCGGCTTTGAGTAACCGTTCGACATTATTGTTGTCGCGGACAATATCAACTAATTGCTCCAAAGCTTTTTCATGTTCATGCTTTAATCCCGGTGAAAGAACAAATAAGCAAGTAACAGAAGCATATTGATTACATGTATTTATTTCTAATGAATGATCAAATAGAATCAACGATAAACCAATGTTTTTATTGCTAATACTAGGCGCAGCATGAGCTAAAAAAATATCATTAGCAATTAACATATAAGGTCCATATTGATTAATCAGTTGTACGATTTTTTCAAAATAATACTGGTCAATAATTCCATCTCGTTCAAGTAAATTACATCCCAACTGAAGTGCTTTTTGCCAAGTTAAATCGGTAGTATTATTATGGTAAACCATGATGCGTTCAGTAGGTAATATACTACCTAATGTCGGTAAATTAGATTTCTTTACGTTTTTGCTTTTAGGGAAAATAAAATGATCAATGCTTTGTCTAAGTCCACTTTCATCCTTAACATCTGCATATTCATTTATAATTGATACTAAACTATTTACCACACTAGTATTATGCTCTACCTTAAGTGGATACTTCTGGCGCAAAATATTTTCAATTAGACTTTGATCATGCTTAGTTATAACTGCTCTAACATTAACTACAGGAATAGGATATTTTGTACTAGATAATATTGCTGTGCTAATAATCAATTTTGCTTGGTAATCATGTTTAAATATGTTAGGTAAATCTCGTATCTCAAGAGGTAAAGAAAATTTAATTAAGGGATACATCTTTCTGAGTTCTTGATAAAGCATCGCTGAAGTACCTATACCACTCGAGCAAACCACTAATACATCAGCTAGTGAAGCTCTTCTAAATTTATCGCTATTGGTTAAATCATGGTAATTTTTTTGACTAACCGATCCTAAATAAAGACATATCAGTGCTATTTCTTCACTTGGCAATTTTTTTCTTAAATAATTTTCTAATGGAGCACATGCAATCGTAGTAAACTTAATTAATTCTGGATATTGTCGTTTAATTTCATCTACTTCACTTGAAGAAAATGGTACGTCAAATTTCACTCTAAAAAAAGTAGCATATAAATGATTACATAAAACCTTAGTAAATAATTTATAAGAAATTTGTTGTTCAGTTAATTGTTCATATCTAAAAATAATATCCTGAGCAATATTATTTAAATCCTTATATAAATTTTTATTAACACAATTAACTTCTGTAGCTTGTGAACAAAGTATAATTTTACTAAAAAAAACTATTTCACCATTGCAAACTTTTTCCCCAATAAGTGACCGCAATAAATCTTCACATGTTGTCAAAACATTTGTCGTATTGGTTGCTATCCAATTATATTCTGAATCTTCTTGAATAGTAAATTTTTTTAATATTCTCCACTTTATAAAAACCAACAAATAGGCTAACTGTTCTATTGAATTTTCTGAAAAATTAATTTTCATTCGTTGTTGGGTATTAATGACTAGTTGCCTAGCTTTTGAAATAGAATAACGTAAATCTTTAATAAAAGAATAAGTTAACCTATTTTGATAAAGTAATAATTTATAAATTGTTAATCTAATTGCCACTTCATTACCAGTAATTTTATGACCCATTCTAGAGCTAGCAATTTTTAATTGAGGAAACCTTCCATTAATTGTCTTAAAATCTTTAATGATGGTGTTACGAGAACAATTAAATTTCTTAGCTAATTTATTAATAGATAAATAATCATCTTGTATTAACAATAAAATAATAACCGTTTGACGATCAATAGAATGTAAATTGTTTTCATAATTATAATCTTGTTTTGAAACCATTATGTTACGTTCATTAATCAATTTTTTTCTTGTACGATTCGTAATTTTATAACCATACCTAGGAACATTAACAATTTCATCTAAATTATGCTTACGTAAATTTTGATTGATTGTTTCTAACCAATTAAAAGCAGTTCTCCGAGATATGTTAAAAGTTTCAATAATTTCTTTTAAGCTAACAAAATCTGATGATTTAATTAAATAATTTAATAATCGATTAGCCCTAATCAAACTGGTAGAATTGCTTGCCACCACGTTTATCACCCTTCAAATTTAGTAACATAGCAATTTGCCCAAAATATCACAGACTTAATTTATCAATTACTTCATTTATTACTTGATCAATACCAATATTGGTTAATAATGGAAGTCCATTAATAACTGGTGTACTAACTGCATCATTATCATATTGAGTTGTCGTTATAACTAGGTCATAATCATTTGCAAGTGATTCTACTTGAGCAACTGATGACTGACCTAACGTATATTTGTTTTCTGAAATACCTCTCTTAGATAATTCTTCTTGTAACTTATTCATTGCCGATGTACTAGTAACAACACCTGCTCCACATGCAACTAAAATCTTTTTCATAAAAATTACTCCTTAAAACCTTTTTATTTTTTTACTGCCATTTGTTTTTCTTCTGCAATAATTTTTGTTCTGTTCCACCAGCATAATCCTAAAATCAAAACAATTCCTACTATATACGCTACCAATTTAAATGGGGCTACTTGAACAATCAACCATGGATATGGATTTGAACCATAATCAATACTAGAAATCAATGATGAGCCTTTAGGAATACTAAAATGAGCTGCTATTGCACATTTAGTAATTAATGGTGCCAAATTAGTACCAATCCATAACCCTAATACGACATTAATCGCACCAATAATAAATGATCTAAAGAAATCACCATGAGTAATTGATACAATTAGTGGAAACATAAATACGAATCCAACAAGTCCAATTGTCGGTAAGAATTGATTACCTGGTAAAATGAAAGCAAATAATAAAGCAACCGGAATCATTAAAGTAGCACATGCCAAAACAACTGGACTACCTATACCTACGGCAGTATCCATTCCAATATAAATTTTTCTTTTACCTGAAAACTTCTTTTGGGTAAATGCTTGAATTGCATTTGATACTGGTACAACACCTTGTAACAGTAACGCAGCCATTTTAGGTGTAATAATCATTACTGCCGATAAGGTTACACCCATCAACATTATCTTACCTAATTTAGTAGCTACACTCATTCCTGGAATAAAGCCATAAGCCAAAATTCCAATAATAATACCAATAGCGAATCCTAAAAGAGTAGGCTCACCCCATGAACCAAATTTTTTATTAAAATCTTTAGCATCCATATGGATCTTGTTAATTCCAGGAATTTTATCAATAATCCAGTTAAATACAATGGCAATCGGAACAAATGAACCGGCATATCCATGAGGAATTGAAATTCCTGGCAATCCTAAATATTTTTCAGAAAGTGGTGCAGTTCTATCCGCAGTTACCATTATCACAATCATATTTACACTAGCTAAAAAAAGGCTAAGTACAATATCTTTAGTTAAAGCGTATACTAATGATCCACTGAATGCAAAATGCCAAAAGTCCCAAATATCAACATCTATTGTTGATGTAGTTTTTGTTAATAACATCAAAACATTTATAGCAATTCCAAGAGGAATCATACTTACGCCAACAGCTGTACCATATGCAATAGCTGATGCTGATGGCCAGCCAACATCAATTACTTGCAAATTTAAGTGCATAACTTGGATCATATTTTTAATGGCCGGATTCATTACATCAGTTAAAATAGAAACAGTAGCATTTAATCCAATAAATCCGATCCCCACCATTAAGCCACCACGTAGCGCTTTTGTAAAAGGAACTCTTACACATAAGCCAAATATCAACATAATAATTGGAATTAGAACAGTTGGACCTAAGCCAACAATATACATAATGAAATCAATGATAGGTTTCATAAATATTTCCTCCCATAAACTTTATTTAAATTTGCTTTGAAATAGCTTTATATAATTCAACATTATTTTTAAGTTGTATTAAATTACTTAATAAATCTTGGTTTTGAAATAGCGCCATTAATTTTTGTAACATTTTTACCTGTCCATGAGATGTTTTTAATGCTAGCATTACCACAATCTGGACTTCCAAAGTTTCATTTGTAATGGCCATATTATGAAATTTTATAGGATGAGCTAAAGTTGCAAAGGCAATAGCCGCTTCATTGACATACTGAATATCAGTATGAGGAATAGCAACGGCAATTTCACCACTAGGTAATCCAGTAGGATGAACTTGCTCTCTGTCTTTAACGGCTTGCTCAAATGTGTCTTTAACTTTCCCTTGTTTTTTCAATTGTTGGGCTAAATAATGAATAATTTCATCACTGCTATTAAGATTTATTCTTGCAAAAACTAATGATTGATTTAAAAGTTCCATCAATTCACTTCTTTCTTTATTGTTTCTTTTTAAATTTAAGCACTTACAAAATCAATTTTTAAGTCAATTACATGACAAAATTTAGTGCAATCAATTAACTATTAAAGTTATTATTTTTTGCATGTAATTTTGATACAGGATTATTTTGTCCATAATACGCAGCTTTTCCATGCTTACGATAATAGTGCTTGTTTAACAAATAATGTGGTAACTCACAATTTGCTCGTGTTAATTGCATAGTATGATAATCTTCTTCTGCTACTGTCTCTAGCACTTTGGCATTATAAACCGCCTTTTCAGGCGTTTCTCCCCAACAAAAAGGTCCATGATGACTAATAAGTACACCAGGTGTCGCTTTATAATCAAGATTTCTTTCTTCAAAAGTACGGACAATTGAAACACCAGTATATTTTTCATAATCTGATGCAATTTCACTTTGAGAAAGAGAATCAGAAACTGGAATTGCATCATAAAATGTATCAGCATGAGTCGTATTCATTGCTGGAATATCCATTTTAGCTGCAGCAAACGATACGGCCCATGGAGAATGTGTATGTGCAATGCCGCCAATTTCTCCAAATTTACGATATAAAATAACATGAGTTGGAGTATCACTTGATGGATTTAGATCACCTTCGATTATTCTACCTTGCAGATTAATTACAACCATGTCTTGAGGTTTCAATTGTTGGTAATCAACTCCAGATGGTTTTATAACAAATAAACCACTTTCTCTATCGATTCCTGAAACATTACCCCAAGTAAATGTAACTAATCCTAACTGCGGTAATTGCATATTTGCTTTATAAACCTTTTCTTTTAGTTTTTCTAACATTTATTTACCTTCTTTAGCTTTCAATATGTTCTCTTAAAATTATTTAACTATTTTATAAGTCATGCTTTAAGTCAAGATTTATACTTATTTTTAGTGCAACCGATTAACTAATAATTTTCTACAAAACAAAAAGCACACCATATATAGTGTGCTTAAAATTTAATATATTATTATCTCTTTGAGCATCTATATCCTGCCCTAATTGCTTCTTTTTCAGAGTTAAAATATATCGCATTAACCATATTTAGACGATAACTATGTTGCCCAGGTACATGATAAATTTTTGAATTACGGTTGCCAATAATTCTTTTAGTTCCTGTTTCTATGTACCGATGTATTTTGTGTAAATAATTACGGGATTGTCTGTGATACCCTTTAGCTTGAACTACCATTGTTGGTTGAAGAATGTCTTTATCTAGAAGATTGATCAAACCACAACTACTTAGTAATAGCAATACAGGTAATAATATTTTTAATAGTCGATTTTTCATTTAAGTACCTCAATCAATAATTAAATATCACTTATATTATTATAACAAATCATTAAATCATGTCGAAACACTATAAGTATTTTTTGCTAGTTCTTTTAGCTTTTAATTATATTTATCAAAAATTCTTCCACTTACTTGATTCAATAACTTACTGGCTAAATCATAAAAGTTAGCTTTGACCCATTATCTTGGTAAACAAACAATTTTGTATTACAATTATAGTTATCTAAAAAAAGTGGTTATCTTACAGAATTTTCAAACTAAATATAGTGGCAACATGATTTCTGCTCAAATTTTTAGTTAGAAAGAGGACAATATGATTGATAATACCCCTCATCAAACCAAAGCATATCTTGCTGGCGTTAATTTAAATGACCCTAATTTTGACTACTACATGACTGAGCTTGCTAACTTAGCCGAAGCAGATAATATGGAAGTTGTTGGCCAATCACGACAAAACGCAGAAAAAGTAGTTACTGGTACTTACCTAGGTCTTGGTAAAATTAACGAAATTAAAGAGATGGCACGTGGACTAAAGGCTAAAATTCTTATATTAAACGATGAACTTTCACCAGTCCAAATCCGCAATTTAGAAAATCTAACTAAATTACAAGTTATTGATCGCACAGAATTAATTCTTGAAATTTTTTCTAATCGTGCACGAACTAAACAGGCCAAATTGCAGGTCCAATTAGCACGTTTACAGTACGAACTGCCACGTTTACATCCATCGCAAAACAACCTAGACCAGCAACGAGGAGGTGGTTTTGCCAACCGTGGTGCTGGAGAATCAAAGCTGGAATTGAATCGGCGAACACTGGGTAAGCAAATCTCTGCTATTAAGCAAGAACTAAAAGCAATTTCGGAACAAGAAGAAATCAAAGCTAAACGTCGCAATCAAAACCATATTCCAAAAGTAGCTCTTGTCGGCTACACCAACGCTGGAAAATCTACGACAATGAATGGACTTTTGAAAAAATTTTCTCAAGAAAATCATGATAAACAGGTTTTTGCTAAAAATATGCTTTTTGCTACCCTAGATACAAGTGTACGCCGCATTGAATTAAATAATAACTTTAGCTTTATTCTTTCCGACACGGTTGGGTTTATTTCTAAGTTACCACATAAGTTAGTTGAATCATTCAAAGCCACTTTACAGGAAGTCAAAGATGCTGATTTGTTAATCAACGTTGTTGACGCTGCTGATCCTAACATGATTCAAATGATTCGAACTACACAAGACGTACTAACTGAAATCGGGGTAAAAGATACACCAATGATTACAGCTTATAATAAAGCTGATAAAGCCAATCGTAATTATCCCCAAATTGAAGGTAATAATATTTTGTATTCAGCTATTGATACAGCTTCAATCACTACTTTAGCTAAGTTAATTACTAAACGAGTATTTGCTGATTATCAAAAAGTTGATTTACTCTTGCCACTATCTGCTGGTAAGACTCTAGCTCAATTACATGAAGACACGCAAATTATTAGTGAAACTTATCAATCTGATGGTGTTCACCTAACTGTGCGCATGTCTTCGCAAAAGCAAAATCAATTCACACAATACGTCGTATAAGTATAATATTTATTCAAGCAAAAGAGACCTTTAAATTAAGGCCTCTTTTTATTAATTATAAGAAAAATTATTGAATCACTCGTTTAGCAATACAAGGATAAAAATAAGAACTAATTGTTTGTTGCACCACTCCTTGGTCTGGACTTGCTGCATTCACATATTGATTATTGCCAATGTAGATACCAACATGGTACGGGGCATCAGGAGATCCCCAATACAATAAGTCTCCCGGTTGCAGTTGATTCATTGCAACTGTTACTCCTACTTTAACCTGATCAGTAGTTACTCGCGGCAAGCTTATTCCACCAACTTTGTTATAAATATACTGGACAAGTCCTGAACAGTCAAAATTATCGGGGCCATTTCCACCCCATGCATATCCTTTACCAACCTGACTTCTTGCTAAATCAGCTACAGCTTTGGCACGTTTATTTACTTCAACAGTTGCAGTCTGTTTATTAACTGATGTTTTTTCGATCCCTTTAATTTTATTGATATTTAACTTACTAATAATAACCTTATTTTTAGACTTGGCTACCTGATTCACAAATCTTTGCCTTTTACGTTCTTTTTGACGGTTATTTCTATTATTCTTTTTCTTAGCAACAATTGATTTACTTTTAGTCTGATTTATATCGACTGTATAACGTGCTTCAATCCATTCATTAGGACCAATGCGATACCATAATCGCTGCTTACGGTCTACAGCAACTTCAACAACGTTCCATTTACTTTTGTCTTTTGCATGAAAGGCAATTAATTGTCCACCATCATAATTAGTCCAAATTTTCACACTTTTTCCGGGCAAATAATTAATCTGAACACGCTTGATCGGTGCTTTTAATGTTGCGGCATTCACCATTTTTTGAGGTACAGCAGTCACTACACCAGTTATGGTTATTGCTGCTGCTAACCCCATTTTCCAAAAATTCCGCTTCATAAATCCATACTCTCCTTATTAGTAGCCTAAAGTAATCAAAAGAAATAATATTAACTTTATTTTAACTGCTTAAAGTTTTTAATCAAGTTACAGCCATCTTAATGTTAACAAAAAAGCACCTAGACTATCTCCAAGTGCAATTTTTTTGCTTATTTAGTTATTTGACTAGTCAAGCACGCGCTTGGCAACTGAGGGGTAGAAGTATGAACTTAAACTGTCCTTGACAACACCTTGTCCTGGTGCTGCTGCATGAATATATTGATTATTACCAATATAAATACCTACATGATAAGGAGCATTAGGCGACCCCCAGAATAAAAGATCTGAAGGTCTCAAATTTTGCATTGAAACTGTTTTGCCTTGTTTGACTTGAGTATAAGTCGAACGACTAACCTCTTTACCCGCAGCCTTGTTATAAACATATTGAACTAAGCCTGAGCAATCAAACGCACCAGGACCATTACTTCCCCAAGCATAAGCTTTCCCAACTTCTGCATTGGCTAAGTCTACAACTTTCTCCGCCTGTGTTGAACTGATAGAAGATGCTAGACTTTTTTGAACTACTTTTTTAATATGACGAGCAGGCTTAACAGTATAACGAGCTAATATCCATTGATTATCGCCTATTTGATACCAAGTTCTACCTTTCTCATCAACTGCACTACTCAACACTGAAACTGTCTTGCCGTGCTTAATTCTTTCGCCGGTAAAAGTTGGATTCTCGTAATTATCCCAAACATTGATACCGTATCCAGGAATATAATTAATTTTGACTTTTTCAGTTGCCGCATCAACATCAGAAGATGTCAATTTTGTATTAACAGTGGTAGCAACCCCAATACTAGTAACTGCCAGAGCGGCGGCCGTGGTAAATTTTACTAAATTACTCTTAACTTTCAAAATTAAATTCCCCCCAATATTAAGTTTATTTTCAATCAAATAATATTTAAACAATATTTATCTACTTCTACATACATTTATAATTCTACTCGTGCAGTGTTACAAAAATGTTACAAAAATAATACTGATACGTAAAAAAGCCCTATCAGGAATTTTGCTCTTGAAGGACTAAAATTTGGATTCTTGTATTTTAGAAATATTATTGAGTTTGATTGGTTTTATTCAATTATTCTCTTTGCAGCAGAAGGATAAAAGTAAGCACTCATTGGTTGCTGTAATACACCTTGATCAGGAGTTGCAGCATGAACGAACTGATTATCACCCACGTAAATTCCAACGTGGTAAGGAGCAGCAGCTGACCCCCAAAATAACAAATCGCCCTTTTTAAGTTTCTTCAAAGAAACATTCTTACCAAGTGTCACTTGAGAGTAAGTAGTTCTTGGCAGTTGGGTATTACCAGCTTTTCGATAAACGTACTGTACTAAACCCGAGCAATCAAAAGAATAAGGACCAGTTGCACCATATACATAACCTTTTCCCACCTGCTTTTTAGCAAGTCGTACAACAGCATTACGGGATTTAGTTATAGAATTAGCACTAACATCATTTGATGTAGTCACCAACGCTGTACCAGCAGTCGTAGTTCCTATTAAAACCAGTGCTACTACTGCAATTATCTTTATTAACCCATATTTATGTCCGTGTTTCAAAACCAATCTCTTCTCTCAACTAAATATTTCTTATTGTTTCTTGTTTAATTTGCTAGTTAACTTGACTGACAATCTATATACTACTCAATAAATGTTACACATTCATGTCAAAGAAGCTACAAAACATTAAGAATTAGTCGAAGTGTAATTTTAAAACTCTACGATTAGGATTAGGCTTAGGCTTTTAATAATTTTGGTACTAATGTTGCAAGTTTTTTTGTGGTAGTGGCCCAATCATCATTAACTAATATGTGAGCTTGTTTCTTTAGGCTTTTTGGTAATTCGTTTAATTCACTGCCACTTAGACGTTCACTAATTTTGGCTGGACTGTCACCTCTTTGCATTAATCGTGCTGCTAATTCTTTTTTAGTACTGGTAGTAACATACAAAAAATAAACTTGCTGTTTCAAGGCCGTAAGATACGACCTAACGCCATTAATATCAACAATTAGTGAAACTAATTCATGTTCTTGCCAAGCTTCATCTAAAGCCTCTTTACTAGAGCCATATTGGTAAGAGCCATACTTAATATGTTCGAAAAAATGTAGTTTTTCAAAACTTGCATCGCTTTCAAAATAATATGATTGATTAGGCACTTCTTCTTGGCGCATGGGTCTGGTCGTATGCGTCACTACTCGTGGAATAGCAAATTCGCGAGTCAAATATTCCGAAATAGTAGTTTTACCAGCACCGCTCGGGCCAGCAATTAAAATTAATTTTCGCATAATCCAAGCCCCCTTTACTTGAAAACCATTTGCTTTTATAATAATATCTTTCTATTATAATGAAACATGGGTAAGAGAGGAAGTAAAAATTATCATGAAAAAAACAGATGTAAAAATAGATGATATTCTGAGTGCAAAATCTGAAGAAGAACTCACCCAACCCTTTATTGGCAAGGTTGAAAAAATTTACGAAAATTCTGCCCTGTTAAAGATCATTGACTTTGATCCCATCGATAAAACTTCAGTTGGTGATCTTAATCATAAGATTGTCGTCAACTTTAAGAATTTAAAGACTGCACCTAAGCGCAAAATCAAAGAAATTCGAGACCTTGCAGAGAGCGATGTCAAAGTTGAAAAAATTGCCAAAACTGACCAGATATCAGAGCAAAATTCTACTGAAAAGCAAACTAATGATAAATAATAGTTTCTCTAGTGAGTTTTAAACAAAAAAGCGCAATTTCTTGTTAACAAAAATTGCGCTTTTTTAGTATGAATTAATACCTAATGCCAAGATAAACCCAAACTTTCACTAAAACTATGATCGCTAGTTTAACTAAAAATAGAGTCTCTCTTAGCGTAAAATAACTTGCCCTTAAGCAAACTTAATCAGGACTCACTGAATCTTAGCTACCATCTGTAGCTTTTGCATTGCTACCTTGCAAAAATACTCCTACTGTTCAATTTTTAAAAATATAATTAGCACTTAAACCCGCTGAATTAGAGTCAATCCAACGCGATGACTTCAAAAAATGACGCTCTCTTTAGTTTGTCCTAACCTAGCAGTAATAAGAATAAGCTATAAAATTATTATTTCTTCCAAAAACTACTATAAGTTAACACTTCTTAAAATTATGGGAGCATTCAACTTTTGAATAACACATTTTGTAACGTCATATATAAGCAATAAATTATGATAGGTATTTATTAATTACAAATACCAAATATATCATATTAAGTGGTAATAAATAGGGCTTAAAAGCTATTACCAAATGTGCTTAAGAATATGATATATCATTTTGACAGCTCGTACAGATTATAAAAAAAAAAAAAAAAAAACAATATAAAATTACCTATCTTTCAAATAGAAGCACGTCCTTTTTCAACTGATTATTATTTCATTTTTGTTGTCATAATTGGGGTCACAAGCAATTTTTAAATTAATAACAAGCAATAAAAAGTTATTTAATTACCATGCAAAAATAGTAATTAAAATAGATCGGACTATTAGTTATCCTTAAAGCCTTTTTTTTTACACTATTTTTGCCTACAATTAACTAATAAATATTTATTACTTGGAGAAAAAAAGTGAAAGAAAAAGTAAAAACCATTCTATTTTGGTTCATCCTCAGTCAACCGTTTTTAGATTTATATTGGTTCTATCATGGAGAGTTAGCCAATATTTTGCCATTTACCTTACCTACTATTATTCGTCTTGTGACAATTGGAATACTGCTAGGCCTTTTCTTTAGTCAAAAAAAGGCACGCAAGCAGCTAATTAACCACAAATGGTTATTTTGTTATCTGTTAGTTTTATTCATTTATTCGGTATTGCATCTTCTCCATGTTAAAAACTTTACCAGTATTAATCCCAGTGGCTATAATTACTCAACTAGTGGTGAAATTTTTTACTTAATTAGGATGATATTGCCCTTAATTGTCTTATATTTAACTTCAGAATTGCACTTTAGTGCGTTAAATTTACGCCAAGTAATCACAGGAATTTCAACGCTTTTCTCCGGAACAATTGTCGTATCTAATTTATTCGTAATTTCATTAAGATCTTACGAATCCGGAACGATCAGTGCCAATATTTTTGCTTGGTTCTTTAATACCAATATTGGTTACTCACACTTAGCTTCAAAAGGTTTTTTCAATTTTACCAATATGATTTCAGCAGTCTTATTCATGCTATTACCACTTATGGTCTACTATCTATTCACCAATTTTAATTGGCGCATTGTCACTTTAAATATCATTCAGGCACTGGCAATGGTGGAAATTGGGACAAAGGTTGCAGCAATTGGCCTAATTGGGGGAATAATCATTTGTTTAGGATTATTTCTTTTCCATAAGTACCTAGTTAAAGACATTAAGTCAGATGGGCGAGCTTTATTAGTGGTTATTTTGCTTGGAATATCTGCTGCTGGATTAATAACTATAGGTCCGGCTGTTCAACGCTACCATTATGAAATTTATTTAGCAAAACAGTCCGACCATGATTTAACTAAAGCAAAGCAAGAACTAACGCAGGGACTTAAAAAGTATCCTACAGGAAATAAGCGCACTGAATTTTTACAGCGCTATATTAAACAATACTACCAAGTATACGCTCTTAATCCTAAATTTGTTTTTAAAAGTTATCCTTACCAATATGATCCCGAATTTTGGCTGCAGATTATGCGTGAGCCGGGCCAAAGTCGTATGGGAAATCGTCATATTGAGCAAGCAATGCTTAAGCAAGTTGTTAAAACTAATAATAACTTGGGTGACAAGTTCTTCGGCATTTCTTATGTGCGTGAGAACAATATTTTTAATCTTGAGCGCGACTTTTCTGCTCAAATTTACTCCTTGGGTTGGCTGGGGATGATACTCTTTGTTAGCCCGTACTTAATTATTATCATTTATGCAATCTACCGCTGGTTGCGGTATCAATCTACTCGAACTTACTTAGTAAGCTCACTCATTCTTTCAAGCAGCTTTATTTTGTTAGCTGCTTTCTCTTCCGGTAATGTCCTTGATTTCCTAACCGCCAGCTTTATTCTTGCCTTTATCGAGGGTAATTTGTTGAAATATTCGTAACACTAAATAATTAAAACAGGTAACTAACCATTATTTTGGCTGTTACCTGTTTTTAGTTATTTTTGCTTAATAAACGAAGCATCTGGAATTCTAATTAAATAATAGCGAGTAGCAGTATGACCAGCATGTAACCCAATACCATTTTGCCATACCGATTTATACTTTGCTGTATAAACCGCTACATAGGCTCGTTGATATTTGCGATCCTGCTTTCTTAATTCTTTTTCATTATATGGAATCCGAGCAGCGTTTATATCTAAGGGATTCTTATCATAGGCCACTGTCGCAAAATTACTTGAAACTGTTGTCTTATTCCCAGCACAATAGTAGGTGTATGTCTGGGTACCAATTTTTTTCTTTTTTGAATCAATCGTTACATAACTGGAGTTACCAGCTCCCGTATTAATAATTAATGGTTGATACGTAATAGTTGATGAAATTTCACTCGTATCTTCAAGATCAGGATTATCGAGCATTGTTTTACCAAAAAGGTATCCTACTCCGATTAGCAAAACCAGAACTTCCAAAAGATCGATTAATAAATTGGGCCAATTAAATTGCTGATGCTTCTTGATAATCATCGCTAAATGACGTTTACGAATATTTTGAACAATAAACACCAGATAAAGAATAGCGATAACCCATAATAAAACACCAAGAAAATTCCAGCTTATCATAATAGACCTCCTATAAGTTCCATTATATTGTAAAAAGTTTATTTTGGATAGGTGCTTTAAATGAATGTCACTTCATCAACCAAATTTTACTCACTCCAAATTAACCCTTGCTTGTACTTACCTTTTTATTGCTTACTGTCTTGCTTTTTACTGGTATCTCATTTTTTTGATACTCACGCACTTGATGGAGTTTAGCCATTACCGCATCAGCAAGACGCTCACTTACTTCATCTTCATTTTCAATGAGTTCCTTATCCGTAGCCAATTGGTCAATTCGAAAGCCAGATGCATTCAAATAGTCTGATTCAGTCTCAAAATAAACATTCAGAGGTTGTTTCGTATTTTCATCAAAAAAATTAGCAATTTTCTTATAATCACTGTACGGCAAGTTGATAATATTATTTTCTATCGCGAATGTAACTGGTCGCTGTCCTGTCACTTCAAGAGCAATATGTCCTAAAGAATCATGCCTTATTGCCGCACCCAACTCTTTCACCATCTTAGATGCCAATGTCTTAATTTTGGTTTTCGATTTGCTAATTTCAGCGTACTTAATCGTTTCTAAATCTTCTAAATAATCTTGCTGTTCAATTTTATTGGTTAAATCGATTAAATTGATTTTCAAAGTAAAAGTCCTTTTCAAATTTAAAACTTAGTTATTAGTCTTCTATAACGATACTCAAATTCTTACCTAAAAACAATTTATTTTTATTTCTTTTAAAATTATTTTTAAAAAACATCAAATTTAAAAAACAAAATTATTTTGCCAAAAGTTAAATTGTTATCATAAAACCACTTTATTTATAAGTGTTTTGCCAAAAAATAAAATAACAAAATTATTTATATTTTTGCGAAAACGCATTATTTTTGTTAGCTACTCGGAAAACATAACTATGACCACTTTACAAGCGTTTTCATCTAGAGTAAATTTATCATACAGATAAAAAATTAAATTAATTTTTTAGTGAAAGGTAGACAAAAATGTCAGATAAAGTTTATACAGATTATTTCTATAAATCAGCCGACTTTGATAAAAATCATAATATGGGGTACAAAGAACTTCATATTCCAGAAGGTGTCGAGGCACAGCCTCTAATTGTACCTCCAGTTTTGGAGCCAGATAAGCAGGAAGGTAACGATATTTGGTTTACAATTGAATCTCAAGAAGGAGATTTCCAATTTTTACCAGGTAAAAAAACACATACTTGGGGATATAATTTCCCCGTCCTTGGTAAAACCATGGTCTTAACAAAGGGACAAAATGTTCATGTCACACTAAAAAATAGCTTACCCGAGTTAACAACCTATCATTGGCACGGAATGGAAGTTCCAGGACCTGGAGCAGATGGTGCATGTCATTCACCTGTATATCCTGGAGAAGAAAAGCACATTGAGTTCACTGTTAACCAACCCGCTGCCTTAACATGGCTACATGCTCATCCATGTCCATCAACTGCTGCCCAAGTTTGGATGGGGTTAGCAATGGGGGTTGTAGTAACTGACGAAAATGAGGCTAAGCTACCAATTCCTAAGACTTATGGCAAAGATGAATTTCCAATTATTTTACAAGATCGAATTTTCCATGAAGACAACCAATTTGATTACAAGGCAGATTATAATGCTATGGGAATCTTTGGTGATGTTCCTGTTATCAATGCTGTGATTAAACCTTATGTTGATGTAACTACTCAAAAGGTTCGTTTACTATTCTTAGGTGGCTCAAACCGACGAGAATGGCGACTCCACTTTACTGATGATCTTGTAATGACTCAGATCGCTGGTGATGATTCTTTCTTGGAACATCCTGTGAAAATGACTAAGGTTTTAATCGGGCCCGGTGAACGTCAACAAGTTGTCGTTGATTTTGGTGCATATCATGATGGCGATATCGTTAACCTATATACTGATGACTTCAAATTGGTTGAATTTAGAATTCATAAGTACGAAAAAGACGACAGCGTTATTCCTGACACATTATTTACGCCAAATGATCCTGAAGTTAATCCAGATGCAGAAGTACGTAAAGTAACAATGGATAATCACAACATGATCAATGGCAAGCAATTTTCAATGCAGAGAATTGATATGAAGCAAAAGCTAATGAGCACTGAATATTGGGATATTACTAATACTAATGACAAGACTCATGGTATGCTTCACCCATTCCATATTCATGGTGCTCACTTCTTAGTTGTTTCGCGCGATGGCAAAGAACCTTATCCAAATGAAAGAAATGTTTACAAGGATACCGTAGAAGTTGCTCCACAAGAAACAGTCCGCGTTAAGGTTTACTTCCAAAATGCTGGTGTCTTCATGTATCACTGTCACATTATTGAACACGAAGATGCAGGAATGATGGCTCAAATCCAGATCGTAGATCCAAAAGAACCAGATAAGAAATATGATTTGATGGATATGGAAACCTTAACCAAGGCGTTTGCTGAAGAAAAAGGAATCCCAATGGATGAAGTTTGGTGCCCAGGAATGGACGTCGAAGGAATGGATGTTAAAGGCACTGACCATACTATGGATTCTCTATCTGGTGCTAGTCACCATTAATTTAACCATTAATAAAAATATTAAAATCGCTCATTTTATTGAGCGATTTTTGCTTTACACTATTTTTCATGATATAAATACCTTATGACTAAAAAGAAATTCTTCAACAAGGTTTTAATTAAAGTTGTATCAGGCTTACTTATTGTGGGGCTTATTTTTGTTTGCCTAAATTCAAAAGAGATCATAAATCATTATGATTGGTTAACTCTCAATTCGAAGCAGAAGATAAATGTTCCTTTAGAAAATCAGTACCCAGAGCTGCCTAATGGCTGTGAAGTAACCTCTTTAGCTATGCTTTTGCGCTATTATAATATTAAAGTAACTAAGTTAGACCTATCAGAAAAGATTAATCATGTTGCTTCTTTTACTGATAATGGTCAGTATCGTGGAAATCCCCATGTCGGTTTTGTGGGCTATATGAGTCTAGCAAATGCAGGATGGTGCGTTTATAACGAGCCCTTAATGCAGGTAGCTCGCAAATATACTAATCGTATTCAAAATTTTACTGGACACGACTTTATTCAAGTAGTAAAACTGGTATCTGAGGGTCACCCCGTGTTGATTATTACTACCACTAATTTTGACCGCGTTAAAGACATGCAAACTTGGTCAACTAAGCAAGGAATAGTGCATGTTACGCCATCATCACATGCTTGTGTTCTTACAGGTTTTAACAAGGAAAAAAGGCAAATTTACGTTAATGATCCCTTTGGTCAAAAAAATAAAAAAGTTTCCTGGAGTGGACTAGAACGTAGCTATAATCAGCAAGGAAAGCAGGCATTATTTTTAAAATAACAAAAAAGGCAGGTTCAATTAAGAACCTGCCCTTTTTAAATCAAGGCTCATTTTTACAATGAGTGACCACTTCTGTTCACATCAGGTTAGTCAACGACCAACACTTCCCGTGTCTGCCACTTAAGGCGGGTGTCCTTATCCAAATCCGCATCTCGCGTTTTTGTCGACTCGCAATTACTTATTATAAACATCTTTATTTCGCTTGTAAAATTTTTTTATTCTGAAAAAGATTTCAACACACATATTAGATAATAGCATTCCTAATGCAATTGCTCCTGTAACTACAATCACTCGCAAAATAGCATCATTGGCTCCTTGAATATTGCCAGAAGTCAATCTACGCACCGCTTGATAAGCCGGAACTCCGGGTACAAGTGGTACAATAGCTGGAATATAAAATACCGTTGCTGGACACTTCTTTCTTCTTGCAAAAATAATTCCCAAAATTCCTACAGCAAAGGACCCAAGTAAGTTTGCAATTAAGCGCCCCATATTAGCTCTCATTGCCAGCCAATAAATTATCCAGCAAATAACCCCCGCCATTCCACTCAAATTCAAAACTCTTCGTGGAACATTGATTGTCAACGCAAAACCAACCGAAGCTCCATAAGCAAAAATAAGATTAATAATTATTTCTAACCACAATGGCATTTTTATGCTCCTAAAAACTTCAATATAATTCCAACGCCACCACCTAAGGCAAAAGCAGTTAAACATGCTTCACAAATTTTAACCATTCCAGAAAGCAAGTCACCTTTAAATAAGTCACGCAAAGCATTTGTTAAAGCTAAGCCTGGAACCAACGGCATTAGTGCTCCCGTTAAGATATGATCAATGACCATTGTAGGGAATATGTGATCCATACCAACTGCCATTGTTGTCATTACAATGGCAGCAACTAGTTCAGACAAAAATTTAACGTTTGTAAATCGTTTAAAATAGTAAAAAGAAATGAAGCCACACATTCCAACTATTGCAGCAGCTGGAAAATCAATCCAATCATAATTATTCATAAACATAACCATTAAAGTTGCACTAACTATAGCAGCCCCAACAGCCTGTAACCAGATTGGAAATGTCGGATAACTTCCATGAGCAATTTTATCTACCTCATTTCTGACCTGCTGCAAATTGATTTTTTGATCTGCGAATGCCCTTGACAATGAATTAATTCGATCCACCAATTCAAGATTAATATTTCGTTCATGAACTTGCACCGTTTGACAATAATTTCCTCGATCTAGGCTCATGAATATTCCCGTTGGAACAATAAAAACACGCGGATCTGGTTCCCCTGCTGTTTTCGCAATCCTAATCATTGTATCCTCTACGCGGTACATTTCACTCCCCCCCTCAATCATCAATTCACCTACAGTCAAACAAGTATCTAACAACTCTTGGTAAAAAGTCTTATCTTGCTCATTCACAATTCTATACCTCAAAACTTATTTCATCGTTTCAATATCAATTGTTTTATCAATCCAATTTCCTTGGAAAAAGTCTCGCTCATGACTAACAATAATGACACCACCTGCAAAATTAATTATTGCTTTTCTTAAAG
Source organism: Lactobacillus sp. ESL0246 (assembly GCF_003692965.1). Taxonomy (GTDB): domain Bacteria; phylum Bacillota; class Bacilli; order Lactobacillales; family Lactobacillaceae; genus Lactobacillus. The sequence continues at coordinate 82,010 of NZ_REHC01000012.1, forward strand.
CATCCTTGGAATCACGATCTAAATGATTAGTTGGCTCATCCAAAAACAATAAATTGGCTGGTTCGAATTGCATTTTGGCTAATTTGACCTTCTCCTGCTCGCCACCGGATAATTTTTTTAACGGACTCATTGCCTGCTGGGCGGTTACCCCTAATCTAGCCAATGCTCCACGTAATTCCTTTGGCCTTTTACGTTCAAATTCTTCTTGTAAATATTGAAGCGGAGTCATGTTATTATTGGGCCAAATTAAATCTTGTTTAAAATAAGCAATTTTAGCAGTTGTCACTATTTCAAAAGAACCTGCAAGTGGGTTAAGTTGGCCTAATAAAGTCTTCAACAAGGTTGATTTACCAATACCATTAAAACCTGTGATAGCAACTTTTTCTTTACCACCAATAGAAAAATTAAATGCTTTTTTAACTAGTGGCTCGTTATATCCAATGACCAGATCCTGTGTTTGCAACAGTAAATTTGAGGCAGTTGCAACATAAGGAAATTCAAAGTGGGCATGCCGATTTTCTTTTGGAGGGTTTAAAATATCCATCCTAGCAAGTTGACGTTCTCGAGACTTTGCGCTCTTGGATCTGGTTCCCGCCTTATTCTTGCGAATATAGGCTTCAGTCTTGGAAATTTTGCGCTGTTGATTAGTGTAAGCCTTTAAATAGGTCTCTTTATTGGCTTCTTTTTGGCGCATTGCCTGTTTAAGTGTTCCCGTGTACCGCGTAATTGTCCCTAAATCAACATCAATAATACAGTTAGCAATTCGGTCTAGAAAATCATAGTCATGGCTGACAACGATAAAAGCACCTGAAAAATCATTTAAATAATCTACAAGCCAGTCAATATGTGTTACATCTAAATAATTTGTAGGTTCATCCAATAATAATACATCTGGATTTTGCAGAAGTAACTTGGCCAGAATTATTTTTGATCGCTGTCCACCAGATAATTTTGCCACATCATGATCATAACCTAAATCAGCTAATCCTAATCCCGCGGCAACTCGTTCAATTTCCGTATCAATTCCATAAAAGTTATGCTCTTCTAAGTAAGTTTGTATCTTACCGGCCTTTTGCAGCAATTCATTAGTACCATTATCGCCATACTGCATATACAGCTTTGTTAGCTCTTTTTCTTGTTGATAAAGTGGCGCAAAAGCGGTTCTCAAAAAGTCACGAATTGTAACTCCTGGGGTCAGCTTAGCATACTGGTCTAAATAACCAACACTTACCCGACTTTGCCACTTAACTTGACCATCATCTGGTAAAATTTCACCAGTTAAAATTTTAATTAAAGTTGATTTACCAACACCATTTTGTCCAGTAACTCCCATGTGATCTTCTTTGTTCAAAACAAAATTTGCATCTTCATATAATGTTTTATCAACAAAGTGCTGGCCTAAATTATTAACAGTCAGTAAACTCATTATCTATCCCCTTAAAGTAAAAAACAACTTGCTCTAGTATATAATAAAGTTATATCTTTAGCTTGTTTTTGTTCGCCAGCTAAATTTTTTTAAATTAATCAAGTAATAATTGCTATTCAATAAAAAAGTTAGGTATTACCTTGTAAATAATATCTAACTTCTTAATTAATAATTTCATATAAAGTACAACTTATTTTTGGTCCCGCTCAAATTTTTGTAGGGCTGTTAATACTTTAGGCCAATATCGCTTAGGAAGAATCAACTGTAAGCGATCATGATAAATTGGAAAGTCACTTCTCTTCATTCCAGTAATTTGTGCTAAATCCTCATCAGATAACTGAAATTCATGAGCAATGCGTTTAATTTCAACTGAAGCATGACCCCGAAACCATGATAAAACAAAGAAAAACATTGCAAAGATACTAGCTACCATAACAGCTATAGGTAAAGACCATTTAAAAGTTCGATTACTAATGAAAAAAACAGCAATAAATGCGATTAATGATGAAATAATCCCATAGACAATAGGAAAAACTCTTTGCTTATGCATCCTTTAGCCTCCACATCTTGAAATTTTTTAATTAATCAGTGAGAAATTATTAATTTGCAGAATTTTGATTATTAGTTGTTGCATCAGAGTCATTGGAAAGAACTGATTGATAGATCTGATAATTATTAAATGGAGTAGGATCTTTCCATTTAATATTGTTATTTTGTTCATTCATTTTATTGAGCCTTGTTTCATCGTTATCAAGAATCTCACTATCTAACCCTAAATTCAGACGTAATTTATTAGATACTCGTTGCAATTCAGCAGTTGATGCTATTTGAATTGATGACCCATTAATCCACGCATCATGCCCCTGAATATAATCACTATCAATATGCTGCGAACAATTGCGATAGGTTAATGCTAAAGCTAGCATATCATTAAAAGTTAGATTCGTATTAACATATTTAGTAAAAATTTTAACTAATTTACGATAATTCGCAAGAGTATCAACTGAAATCGCCTTATTAACAACAGCCGTAATTACTTGTCGCTGACGAACTTGTCGGCCATAATCTCCCCTAGGATCGTCATGTCGCATTCGAACATAGGCAACAGCATGTCGACCATTAAGGTGTTGCTTACCTTTATGAAAATCGCACCAATCATACGAAAAACTAAATGGGACATTGACATCTACTCCGCCAACTGCATTAACCAAATTTCGTAATGCTTTCATATTAACTTCAACATAGTAGTAGATGGGAACATTAACTAACGCAGATACCGTCTTCACTGCAGCTGAACTACCACCTACACCATAAGCTGAATTTATCCTAAAAATATTATATTTATCACCTGGATCGCCCAAAATATTGGCTAAAGTATCCCGAGGAATTGAGGTCATTGTCGACTTACTTTTAGCTGGATTAGCGGTAGCCAGTATTATAGTGTCTGAATTACCGCGATCATGCCGCCCCTCAAGTCCTTGATCAACACCTAGAATTAAAATCGAAATTGGTTGACGTTTAGCAATTCGAGCTGATGTAGCTGTATTACCACCTTCACCATCAATGGCACTATGGAGTGCAAAATACATGTGTGCTGTCCATGCAAGTGCCAGACTCACAAAAATAACAGCAACTATACCACATAAGCGAGCAAAGGAATTACCGTGACGCGTACTTGTTGGACCAGCCAAGACATGATTACGTTGGATATTTAACGATGATTGTTTCTTACGGTAATCTTCTCTACGTTTTGAATTTGGATCCATTCCTTTATTTAATCCTTCCATCCATATTATGATTATGCATCTTTATTTGTATCACTTAAGAACTTGAATTAAAATATTATCAAATATAATTAATAATATCTTATTTTTTGCTTTTGAGCACAATTATTACTAAATTTCAAAGGAGATTTCTAATGACAATTCCTAAAAGAACGCAAGTTCCAACTAAACTTAAGTGGGACCTTACTCGTGTTTTTAAATCTGACAATGAGTGGATAGCCGAATACCAACAAATCAAACAAGAAATTCCCACTTTATCTAAGTTACGCTCTGACTTTATATCATCTGGTCAAAAACTATATACTGGTTTAACCAAAATTCTTGATATACGCAGGCGCCTTGAAAAAGTCTATACTTATGCCACTATGGCAAGTGATGTTGATACAAGTAATACACATTATCTGGGGTATGTTGCGCAAGCACAAACTCTTGCTAATGAATTTGAATCAGTTACCGCTTTTATCAATCCTACTATTTTAAATCTTTCTCCAGAAAAATTGCATAAATTTATGCAACAAGAGCCGTATTTAAATAAGTATCAGCATCTGCTTGATGAAATTATTCAAATGAAACCACATACCTTATCTTCTAATGATGAGAAATTGATTGCAGCGGCGGGAGATGCCCTAGAAAATCCCGAAAATACTTATAATGTATTAACAAACTCCGATATGGAATACGGTTATGTCCAAAACGATGATGGTGAAATGGTGCAATTGTCTGATGGCCTATATTCGCTGTTAATTCAATCGCAAAAGCGTGAAGTGCGACATGATGCCTTTGATTCAATGTATGCAACTTATGGGCAATTTCAAAATACTCTTGCATCAACATTGGCAGGCGTTGTCAAAAAGCATAATTATCTCGCTAATATTCATCATTATGATTCGGCTTGCAATAATGCCCTAAGTGAAAATTGTATTCCTAAAGTAGTATATGATACCTTAATCAAAGAAGTAGACGACCATCTTAACTTGCTACACGACTACGTATTTTTACGTAAGCAGCTTTTACAACTTGATGACTTACAAATGTGGGACATGTATGTGCCACTGACTGGCACGCCCTCTCTTTCTTATACTTTTGATCAAGCCAAAAGCAAAGCAAAAGAAGCTCTAGAGCCTCTCGGAAGTGATTATCTCAAACAAGTCGATTACATTTTTAACAACCGCGTTATCGATGTCGTTGAGTCACAACATAAGGTAATAGGTGCCTATTCTGGCGGTAGCTATGACACAGATGCTTATGAATTACTCAATTGGAATGATAGCGTTGATTCTCTTTACACATTAGTCCATGAAACCGGTCATTCTGTTCATAGCATGTATACTAGACAAAATCAGCCTTACGCCTATGGCGATTACCCTATTTTTGTAGCAGAAATTGCTTCAACTACTAACGAAAATATTTTAACTGAATATTTTCTCAATCATCTTACTGAACCAAAAGAGCGCGCTTTTATACTTAATTACTATCTTGATTCCTTTAAAGGTACCTTATTCAGACAAACCCAATTTGCTGAATTTGAACAGTATATCCATGAAATGGATGCTCAAGGTGAACCATTAACCGCAGACTTTTTTAATGACGCTTACGGCAAATTAAATCAGCGTTATTATGGGGATGCTGTTGAAGAACATAGTGATATTGATAAAGAGTGGGCCCGAATCCCTCATTTTTATTATAACTTTTACGTTTATCAGTACGCGACAGGTTTTGCTGCAGCGACAGCACTAGCTAACAACATAGTCCACGGAACTTATACACAAAAAGAAAACTACATTAATTTTTTGAAATCCGGTTCAAGTAATTATCCAGTTGAAATCATGAAAAAAGCAGGAGTAGACATGACCAAGCCCGATTATTTGGAGGAAGCTTTTAAAACTTTTGCTCAACGCCTTGAGGAATTCAAAAGTATTATCAAAAACAATTTTAAATAACAAAAACAAAAATCACTTTCTCATTTTATATAGGAAAGTGATTTTTGATTATATTAAACCCGCTCCTGCCAGAAGCGCCATGCAAGCTTTTGATATAACTTGCAGCCATCAAGATAATCTGCTACTTCAATAAATTCATTTGGTTGATGATCAGTTTTACCTTCCGCTGGCCCTAAAATAATTACAGGAAAATTACCAGCCTGAATATATTCAGAGGCATCAGTCGCACCTGTTCCTGCTGTAAATTCGCAGTCTTTACCAAATTCTTGCTGAACAACTTCTTGTGCCAATCTGGCTAATTGACTATTAGATTGATCTGGTAGGGGTACTTCAGGATAACTGTAACGAATTGAAAGCTTTGCTCCTTGAGAATTTAATTTTGCAATTATCTGTTCTAACTCACCACAAATTTGATCATTCGGATATTTCGGAGTTGTCCGAATATTACCGGAAAGCCAAGCCTGATCTGGCACAGAATTAATTTGATTACCACCCTGAATCTGACTAATTACATGTGTCAAAGAACCTAAAATAGGATCTTTTTCTTGGTGACCATCCATTAAAGATTGCGCCTGTTGTGCAAACTGAATTAGTGGCATAATAGCATTTTTACCTTCTTGTGGGATAGAGGAATGTACGCATTTTCCACTTGAAGACACATAATAATCAATTATACCTTTATGTGTTACTCGAATATTAAAATTGGATGGCTCACCAATAATAAGTCCGTCCAAGTCTTGAACATAACCTTTCTTGGTTAATTGTGCAGCCCCATATTCACCAGTTTCCTCACCAACTGAAGCCAAAAGACGAATTCGACCAGGTAACTTTTTGCCACTCTCAAGTAAGTCAAGCATTGATACAATCATCGCAGCTAATCCAGATTTCATATCGCTGGCTCCACGACCATAAATTTTTCCATTATAAAGCGTTGGTGTGAACGGTGGAAATTGCCAATTGGTTTGATTCCCAGCATCTACAACATCTTCATGACCAGAAAAGCCTAATAACGGTCCCTTATTGCCTAGTGTAACAACTAAATTATCCCGACCAGGTTCATAAGTAATACGCTCAATTTGGACTGGGTAATTAGCAAATAAAGCTGCTATATAGTCTGCCACTAAGCTTTCATGATCGTTCGCCGAATCAATTGCTAATAAATCAGTCAAAATCTTTATTGCACGCTTCTCATCCACAATTTTCCCTCTCTTACGTTTCTAATACCTTCGCCAAAAAGTCTTGAGCCCTTTGTGTTTTTGGTTGTGAGAAAAATTCTTCTGGTTTCGCCTTTTCTTGGATATAGCCATCAGCCATGAACCAAATTTCATCAGCAACGTTTTTGGCAAACCCCATCTCATGCGTTACAACAACCATCGTCATTCCTTTTTGTGCTAAATCCTGCATTACTTTAAGAACTTCACCAACCATCTCGGGATCAAGTGCAGACGTAGGTTCATCAAATAACATTACTTCTGGTCCCATTGCTAAGGCTCGCGCAATAGCAACCCGCTGTTGTTGCCCTCCAGAAAGACTGGCTGGAAAAGTATCAGCCTTATCTTCCAGTCCCACTTGTTTTAAGAGCTCAATTCCCGTTGCTGTAGCCTCTTTATCACTAACATGCTTAACTTTCATCGGAGCTAACTTAATATTTTCAATAATACTCATATGGGGAAATAAATTAAACTGTTGGAAAACCATACCCATTTTTTCACGTAAAGTATCAAGTTGATTTTCACTTAAAGCTGTTAACTCTTTGTTTTTAAATAAAACTTTCCCCGCAGTTGGCTGATCCAACAAGTTAATACAACGTAAAAAGGTACTTTTACCAGCACCAGATGGTCCAACTAAACAAATAACCTGACCATCCCGAACCTCAGCATTAATATCCTTTAAAATGTCATTTTGACCAAACGATTTTTTTAAATGTTCAACTTTAATCACTGTCTCATTAGTCATGTTTCATTTTCCTTTCAAATACTTTCATTAAACTGGATAAACTAAAAGTAATAATAAAGTATAAAATCATCGTAATGACTAAGGGCATAACACCTCGATAAGTATCCGCTTGAACAATTCGCGATTGGTAAATTAAATCCTTAACTCCAATGACTGATACAATTGAACTTTCTTTAATAAGGGAAACAAATTCATTACCAAGAGCTGGCCAAATATTTTTCATTGCTTGAGGCATAATCACATAACGCATTGTTGCTGAGCGAGAAAGCCCTAATGAACGTGAAGCCTCTGTTTGTCCTTTGGCAATTGAACTAACCCCCGAACGAATTACTTCAGCCACATAAGCAGCAGAATTAAGAGCAACAGCAATGATTCCTGATAATAGTGCTGGAATATTAATAATTAGCCCTAACCCGAAATAAATAAAAAGCAACTGTACCATTAATGGCGTTCCCCGGACAAATTCAATATAGGCCGTAGCAATTGTATGAGCAAATTGATTATGGCTTAACCGCATTAGCGCTAAGATTGCTCCAAGTAAGAAGCCAAAGAAAACCGAAATTGCTGAAATGAATAAAGTATACCCCACACCAGCTATAAAGAAATCCTTATATGCCCACATTGAATTAGAGGCCTTAGTAGCCTTTTGGTTTTTACCATTGGTCAAATATTTACCAGCTTTAGGTAAATAAACCTGATTAATCAGGTCTTTTTGTTTAATTTCTGCTATCGACTTATTAGCTGCATTCACTAAGCTCTTTGCCCCCTTATGAAAGGCAATTGCTGAGCCAGCTGAATCAACTTTAAAGCCTGATGGAATAGCAGTAATACCAGAAGTATTTTTTGCAAAAGCACCGGCAGTAGCCGTATCAACGGCAACAGCATCAAACTTTTTGGTTTGCAAACCTAAAATCAAATCACTATCTTTATCCATTGTTTTTAATGTAACTTTTTTAGCCTGCTGCTTAATAAGCGTAGCCTGTAAACTACCGGTTTGTGCACCAATTGCCTTGCCGGCAAATGAGTGATAATCATGATATTTATTCTTATCGGAAGTTCTAATTAAAAGATCCTGGCCACTTTTGTAATATGCATGACTGAAGTCTACACTTTGTGCCCGTTTTGGCGTTGCATCCATACCGGAAATAACCATATCAAGTTTGCCGGTTTCTAATGCTACCAGTAATGAATCAAAGTCCATTGTCCGGACAACCAGCTTAACACCTAAATCACGCGCCACCTTTTTTCCGATTTCAACATCGATTCCTTCGACTTTCGACTTGCCATTAATATTTTTGACAAATTCATATGGAGGAAAATCAGGACTAGTCCCCATTATCAGTTCGCCTTTTTGTTTAACTTTTTGTAAATAATTATCTGTCACCTTGGGTGCTGTTTTACTAGCAGCACCAACATTTTGCGGGATTATGGTTAGTAGTATCATTAACAATAGAATACTTTCAAGCCATTTCCATGCTTTTTTCATTGTTTTCCCTCCGTGTATGTAATAAAAATAATTATAATAATCAAAAAATAAAAGTACAACGACTAATTCAAAATTCGGCATAGATAGCAGTCATCCAAAGAACCTACCACAAAAATATAATAATTTAATTATATAATTTTAGTTAATTGATAACAAAAATAAATAAATATAATTATAATTTAATTTATTTTATAGAATTACAATTTAAATTTCAATATTTTAGTAAGTCTCCTAAATTTGATTATAATAAAAACCCCGAAGTTGTCCTAACTTCGGGGTTTTTATCAATTTTTACAATAGTGATTTTTTTCAAAATTAAACAACGCCCATTAACAGGCAAACAATTAATTATGAATGAGATGCACCTGAAACAGTATCCGAGTCATCTACTTTCATTTGATTTTCTTTTGTGACAGGATATGGCTTAATCCTTGTAGGATCAGTATTTGATCTCAAATTATCAGCCGTATAGTTAATATGCGTTATTCTTGCTCGTTTCACATCTTCAATCGTCTTACAACCAGTTAATTGCATATCGATCAATAATTCCTTATTTAGTTGCTCAATTACCGATTGAACTCCTTTTGCTCCACCTAATGCTAACCCATAGAGGTATGGCCGGCCAATCCCAACAAGATCGGCACCAAGTGCCAATGCCTTAAAGACATGTGAACCGCGCCGAACTCCTGAATCAAAGATGATTGGTACACGATGATTAACCGCCTTAGCAATTTCTGGAAGCATATCGATTGTTGCAGGCCCACAATCAACTTCACGACCACCATGGTTAGTGACAACGATTCCGTCAGCACCGGCACCCATTGCAAGATAAGCATCTTCAGCACACATAACACCCTTAACAAAAACAGGCAGCCCTGACATTTCTTTAATCCGTTTCACATCCTCCGGACCAATCTTTTGAGCAGATGAAGCATACATTTGAGCGACTGTTTGACCTTCACCCTTAGCACCCTGGTAACGAGTAAAGAAATCTAACGGTACTGGATAAGCAAACTTAGTTCGTAAATTAGCTTCTCTAAATCCTGAAACTAATGCGTCAACTGTTAAAAAGATTCCCTTGTAGCCGGCTTTTTTGACTGCATCAAAGACCATTTTATTGAAATCCCAATCTTTACTGAGATATAGTTGGAAAAAGCGTGGTGCTTCTGGAGCAGCAGCAGCAATATCTTCAACGCTCTTGTTAGCATAGGTACTAGAGCTAAACAATGCTCCGGCAGCGGCAGCACCTATCTGTGTTGCAACTTCAGCATCTTTATGTGCAATTCCATGACAAGCTATCGGTGAAATCATAACCGGGGTCTTTAATTTCATGCCCATAAATTCAGTATCAAGCTGAGGATCTGTCATATTAGTCAAAGCACGCGGAATAATTTGGAAATGATTAAACGCGGTCGTATTGTTTCTCCAAGTCCATTCATTCTCTGAACCAGAAGCAATGTAGTAGTATGCACCTTCAGGCATAACGTTCTTTGCACGTTCCTCAAGTTCATCAAGATTAATCATATTAATCGCTTCATCGCGATCACTTTGCGGAAAACCGTTGTAATAGGATGTCATTTTTTAAAACTCCTTTTGTTAATTCTATTCAATAAACTACACAACTATCATTATACATAAAATCGCTTACACAGGTTAGTTGAATTTCAATATGTTCGCCTATTCTAGTGAAAACAATTACATTTATCTTGTAAATATTATCTTCACTTATAAATTATGTCTAATAACACTGACAAAGTAAGCAATAAGATAAATAATCACTTCAATTAGTGCAATAAAAAATGTTACTGGTAAATTGGTTATAAACCCAAGATAGAGCCCAAGCCAAACACCTAATAATGCAAAGAAAACTGACCAAGCCAACATTGCCGGAATAGTCTTGCCAATATAACTAGCAATTGATGGCGGAAGGGTCAACAAAATAAATACTAACAATGATCCCACAATTTGAGCCCCAATTGAAACCGACATCGCCAAAGTCACCAAGAAAATCAAACTAACTAAGCCGGTTTTGACACCGTGAGCAAGTGCACCAATATGATCAAAAGAGTCAAAATTCAATTGTCTTTGAATAACAAAAATTAGCAATAGTACAATAATAGATAAGATAATTAATTGCCAAACCCCTTGCTTATCAACTCCAATTATACTGCCGAAAAGAATATTGGTCGCATAATTGCTATTATTACCTGAAATTGCTAAAAACAAGACCCCTAACCCAATGAATAGCGCTGAAATTGCGCTAATTGATGATTCTTTTTGTTCACTATGCAGGGATAACTCACCAACACTAACTGACCCTAATAAAGTAAATAGTAGCATTCCCCATAGGGGATTAATTCCCAGCCAAACTGCAAAAGCGGCTCCAGCAAAGCCAATCTCCGAAAGAGTGTGTGCTAAAAAACTAAAATTGCGCGCCACCACATAAACACCGACAATACCACAGGTAATTGCAATAAATGTACTAGCTAAAAAGGCGTTACGCATAAATCCAAAAGCAAACATTAATCGTAAGCCTCCTCAAATTGTGCCATTGACCCTTGTTCAATTTTATGATGATTTAAATAAAGGTAATCCTGCATATATTTTTTTGCCAATGGCACATCATGGGTTACGAACAATACCGTAATTTTATGCTTCTGATTTAAATGTCTGATTAACTTCATTAATTCATCCTTAGCAAGTGGGTCTAGGCTTGCTGTTGCCTCATCTAAAATAATCATGTTAGGATTTTCCAGCAATGCTTGTGCTAAATATGCACGTTGTTTTTGTCCTCCTGATGCTTCACCCATTCGAGTATTTCGAATTTGATATAAATTTGTTTCTTTAAGTTGCGCTTTAATTGCCTGCTTAATTTTACGATTCTTGATTAAGGGAGCATTTAAGCCAACAAATGCTTCAATTGATAATGGGTATTCTGGATTAATATTGCGAAACTGTGGCACATATCCCAAACGAGTATTTGAATCAAACTTGAAATTTCCTGCTGTTGGTACTAGCATCTTCATTAAAATATTAATCAAAGTCGTTTTGCCAGTCCCATTTGGTCCCAAAAGTGCAGTCATCGATCCCTGCTTCAATTTAAATTTTAAATTTTCAAAAATTAATTCTTGGTCAAATTTCATGGCAAGATTATTTACTTCTAAAATATCAGACAATTTACACTCCTTACTTGGTTATTCAGAAATTCCCAACTTTAACAAATTGATTTATTCCAATTTGATAATATTTGCGATTAGTTATTTTGAGTGCCCCGCCATATATTCGCACAGAATTACCGCGGAACAATTTGCCTAGATTAGTCCGATTTCCGCTTGCATCATACATATAAGCGTTATGCTTTAAAAGTCGCATTTTTCCTTCAACATTGCTGGCAACAACATACTGGTTTAGCCCTACTTGTAAATACTTTTTATTTTTAATTATCTTATCACCATAAATAGTAAGCTTTACACCAGCTTTTTTTAGTTCTGTAGCAGTAGCTACACCATTTTCATCATAAACTTTTGCATTGTGCATTAAAGTTTTATTTCCGATAGCTTCTGGCAAAGTTGGCTTTTGAGAAGTCTGATTATCTTTATCATGATTACCTGAATTGTCTGGATTCTGCGTTCCCTGCGAACTTTGTGAATCTTGCGAACCTGGTTTGTCATAATAATATTTGATTAGGTCAAAAAAGTCATCCATAGAATAGCCCCATTTGGCAAAATAACCATCAGGATCGCCATGATCCGTTCCACCAAGAAACTGCGATACAGCACGATGTGACCAAACTGTTCCTTGACCTGTATGTACAGCATTAACGGGAACAATATTATATCTGTGCATAATTTGAGCCACATAAATTGCATCATTGTTTATACTCTTAGTAAAATCAGTAAGATTGTTTTCTTCGCATAATTCTACTTGGAAAAAGCGATTGTTGGCGATAGGACCGGCTCCCCAAACACCATATGCTGGCGTCATCATCTGAATAACACCATTATGGTCGACAAAGGCATGTACATAAGAATAAATATTCATCCATTCACGATTGAAATAGACCGCCTCATCATGTGCACTAGCATTAGGAGTTGCTGTTTCATGAATGACAACTCCTTCAGGTTTACCATTACGATAATTTAACGGATTGTCTGTATAAAAACAGTTGTACTTAATCCCCTCCTGCTGCAACATTTGCTGCAGATAGGTCAGACTGCCATAACTTTCCTGTTTAGCATTATTATTTATTGTACTACCCTGGGCACTAGCATGAACTTCCACCACTCTAGCTGTTAGCATCGTACTCATTCCGATAACCATAGCTATCGTAGCAATTAATTTTTTCATTTTTATTTCCTCATATATTATTTTTGTGCAATCTCTGCTAAACTTTGATAACTTGTTGTCATCCACTCTAGATAAGTGGTTTTTGCTGGAATTGTTTCACGAATTTTTAAAACAGGAACATCATGTTCATCGGCCATCTTAACGAAATTATCAACAGTAGAACTAGAAGTCTGAGAATTAACTACAAAAAACGAGATTTTTCTTTCTTTAATTCCCTGCGATATTTTTTGCACTGTTGCAGGACTTGGATCCGTATTGTTTTGAACTGCTTTTTCAAAATCTTTATCTGCAACCTTGAAGCCAGCTGCCTTTAATGCATAATCAAAAACAGGCTCACTGACATAGACTGACTGGTGATGACCACCAATTTTTGAAGCAGCTTTTTGAACACGAGCAATCTCTGCCAAATACCGACGACCATTATTGCGATAATATCGTGAATGTTGTGGATCTTTACGGCTTAGTTCCTTAACTAACCAATCAACATACTTGGCAGGCATTTTCAAATCAAACCAGACATGTGGATTATCTCCCTTTTTTAAGCCAAGCAAGTCTTCACCAACTAATATAGGCTTTTTATCAACAGAGGAAGCCAATTTATTCATCCAGCTGTCATATCCTAAGCCGTTAGCAACAACAATATCTGCTTGAGACATAGCTTTAGCATCATTAGTAGTCGGCTCAAAGTCATGGGGATCCACATTGGCATTCTTAATAATTGCTTGTGCTGTGCCATACTTGCCAACAACGTTCTTTGCAATATCTGCATAAACATTAGTTGTAGTCATAATTGAAATTTTGTCTGTTTTTTTTGATTGTGATGAACACCCAGTAAGCGTCAGCATCAGTAACCCTAAGGTAGTCACAGCGAATAATTTTTTCAATTTAGTAAAATTCATTATTGTTGTCATTCCTTTACAATTTTTAGGCTATCGTTAGGGATCGCCAAATAAAATAACCGTAACTTCAACTAAAGTTACTTACAATTAATAACAATTATACACTAAAAAAACGCCACGATTAAAGTAACGCATTAAACATTGCTAACAATCTGATTAATATTACATTTCAGTTATTTTTCTTTTACCGTGATAAATTATATTCATTTTTTAAAACAAAAAACGTACCAGATATTCAGTACGTTTTCAGTGTAAGTAACATAATAATAAAATTTTTAACAACTATAATCCAATCATATGACTAAAGATTGGAACCAACAAATTATCAACTAAAGCAGTTGCAACAACGGCAACGGATGCCATCGCTCCCTGAACAGATCCTAATTCTAACGCAAAAGCTGAACCAACTGTGTGACCTGAAGTTCCTAATCCTAAGCCTGCACCTAAGGGATCTTCATTGAGATTAAACCATTTTACCAGTTGCTTACCAAGTGCATAAATAACGACCGCATTGATAATGCATGCCATTGCAGTTACTGAGGCATTACCACCAATTGACTTAGTTAATGGCATTGCAACTGCAGTGGTAGCTGATTGGCTGAGCATTGACTTAATACCAACACTATCAAGGCCAACTGCTTTAGAAACAAGCGTAATTAATATCATCGAAATAAATGTACCAACAACTAAGCCAAGTAAAATTACCAGCCAGTTTTTCTTAACAACATCGTTACGCTTGTACAACGGGACAGCGAAAGCAATTGTTGCCGGAGTAATAAACCAAAAAATAATATCTCCACCAGGCTTATAGGCTTGTGTGTAAACTATTGCTGTAGTTGTATTGAAGAATTTGGCTAAAACTGCTAAAACAGCAATTCCCAAAATCATTCCTACAAACAGAGGTTGGAAAAGAAAGAAGCCGTTAGACTTTTTGAATAGCCATTGACCGATCAAGAAAACGACCAGTGATAGGAAAACCCCAAATAACGGATTAGTTATAAACTTCATTACTTAGCATCTCCTATTTTCTTTTTGTGATGTATATTTACCTGACTCTCGGTTATCTTATTAACAAGCCAACTAAAAAATCTGGTTGTATATGCAATAACCACTAACAAGATAATTGTAGCTGCCACAATTACAATTATTAGCTGCACTCCCTGTGCTTTCATAATTTTCAAGTTAGCTGCTAATGAAATTCCTGATGGAACAAACATAAAACTAATTAAAGAAATTAGAACACTGCCAAAAGAGTCAACCCATTCTATCTTAATCACTTTAGTAGTTAATAACATATAAAGTAGAATCAATCCAATCACTGGTGTTGGTACCGGAAATGACTTCGGCATCAAATCTGAAATCACTTGTGACACAAATAAGATTGCGGCATAAATGAACATCTGAACCAAAATTGGTGCTGACTTCACTTTCTTTTCTTCCATAAAAACCATTCCCTTTCTCTCACAACTTGCTTTCAAGTAATACCATAAGCTAAATAGAGAAAATTGTATCTGGTTATTGGATGAACTGCAAAAAATAAGCCACGAATTACCTAAAAGCGATTTCACAATGCGATTAAGGTGAATTTATGTCCTTACATGTCTAACCTTCTTTTTAATTCTTTTCGATAAGATCGACCTACTTGAATTTTGACACCATTATTCATCAAAAGTAATAAGGTATGATTAAACCACGGCTGAATTTCTTTAATATCTCCGATATTTACGATAGCGTTACGATGAACTTGGACAAATGTTACATCAGTTAAATGCTGCTTTAGCCAGGCCAAAGTTTTCCTTGTTTCAAACTTTTGTTTGACAGTGGTAATCGTTAATACCCCGTTATTAACTGTAGCAGCAACTATATTTGCTTTTTTAATTACCACATTTCGATCATCAAGTTCAACAATCAGGACTTCACTTTCGTTACTTGATGTCTTCTGAAATTTAGCTGTTAGATTTGCAGTAGCTTTTTTTAAAGCACGGTCAATTCTCTTTTGCTCAAATGGCTTGAGTATGTAGTCAAACGCCCCTATATCAAAAGCCTTAACCGCATATTCATCATATGCGGTGGCAAAAATAATTAGTGGTGCGTGAGCTAACTGCTTCAATTCTTCTGCAAGTTCAAAGCCATTTTCATCATTTAATGAAATATCTAAAAACAATAAATCAATTGGATACTTTAGCAAAATTCCTTGAGCTTCTTTAATATCTTCTGCTTGATAAAGTGTTACTGGGTGATTTTTTAAACTCGGACTCTTTTTAATTAAATATAATAATTCCGTTCGTGCTAACGGTTCATCATCTACAACTAAAATTTTCAACTTAATCTCCTGCTATCTTCTCAATATTTTTGCTTTGTTTCATTGGTATTTTCATGCTGAAAGTTGAACCAGCAGAACTGGTTACAATTTTAAGTTTGCTACTCGTTCCGTATAACCCTTGCAGTCGTCGATTTAAATTATAAAGTGCGGTCCCACTTCCACGTGATTCATCAATTACTTCTTGTCCTAACCGAGCAAGAACCATTGAATCGATTCCATTTCCATTATCACTAACCTTGATTTCCAAAGATTGTCCCCTTTTTGTCAAACCAACCATAATTTTATTTCCGGTCTTTCTCCCCTTAAAAGCATGCCTAATCGCATTTTCAATAAAAATTTGTAAACAAAATGGTGGTAGCAAGGTATCAGCCGGTACTTTAATTTGATAATCAATTGAAAACTTATTAGGAAAGCGGAGTGTCTCAATTCCTGTATACGCTTCAACATATTTTTTTTCTTGTTCTAATGAAATTTCTTTTTTTGACCATTTTTAAGACTGAGTCGAAAATAGGTACTTAATTGCATTAATGCTTCATGCGCTTTATCAACATTTACCCGCATTAATGCTCCAATGGTATTAATCGCATTAAATAAAAAGTGTGGGTTAATTTGGAGCTGAAGTGCTCTTATTTCAGCCTCATTAACTAGGCTGGTCTGCTGTTCAGCAATTCCAATTGCCAATTGACCAGAAAAAATCATCGCTAACCCACGAACCAAATTTTCCTCAACAACTGTCATTTCCCGTCCTTCACGCAAATAGAGCTTTAATGCTCCAATTGTTGCATCATTAACTCTTAATGGACAAACAATCGCTGAAGTCAGGGGGCAATCATGGTGAGGACAGCCAATCTCTTTTTTAGAATACGCTACCTTCTCCTTTCCAGTTGAAATTACATACTTAGACATATCAGTAAGCACTGGTTCTCCTGAAATATGGTGATCTTCTCCCATGCCAATATGAGCTAAAACATTTCTTTGATCGGTCAAGCCTACTGCATCAAAATGAGTATATTCTTTAATTATTTGACAAACGTGTTTAGCCGAATCGAGATCGAGCCCATTGCGAAAATAAGGTAGTGTCTTGTTAGTCAGTTCTAAAACATCTTTAGTTTGGACTGCTCGTAATTGTCTTTCGTTAGATAAATAAGTCTGCAAAATCTCAATAAACAAGTAAGAGCCAATTGAGTTGAGCAATATCATCGGAACAAAAATCAATTTAACCAATCCCAAACCGCGGAATACAAAAATAAAGGCCATCTGAATCAGTTCTGCCAGCAACGCTAAAACCACTGTCCAAAGTGTAGATGGATACAAATTATTTTTCTTAACATGGTCTCCCAAAACGCCAATTAAGAATCCAATTAAGACCGAACTAAAAATATAAAAATAATCAGAAAAGCCACCAAAAATGACTCTATGTAAGCCACCTACTAATCCAACCAGCATTCCAACGTAAGGCCCACCGGTCAAACTAGCTGTGGTAATCACTAACATTCTTGTATTAGCAATCGAATCAGATTGAGACATTTTAGTAATAATTAGTGGCGTTACAATCTCTTTTGAATTCGAAATCTCCACCCCAGTTAAATTTGAAATAATTACAAAGATTGAAAAAATTACAAACAACCATGTCTGCGATTTAAGCGTTCTTTTTTCAATTAGATTCCTAAAAAAACGCATATTTACTAGCATAAATGCCAGTACCATAATAAGACCTAATCGCTCTGATAATAAAATAAATAGATTAAACAAATTGTACTCACTTCTTTAATTTATGTTAGACTACCCCAGTTTTATCTTTTATTATGCCATAACACTAATTTCATAATTTACGAAACATGTTTAATTACCCTTTTTGGAGTTTAAACAGCCAAAAAAAGGAACTAAAAAAATCTCAATCCAAACGATTGAGATTTTTTATTAAATACTATGTTGTTAATTATGATGTTTAATATTTTTCTTCCATAGACCTAAAATCACACCTGCGACAATTGAGCCAATAATTGTAGCTACAAAGTACAAAACAATATGATTGGCTAATGGTGATACCCATAAACCACCATGAGGTGCAGGCACACCAATTCGCCAAAAACCGACTAAAGCTCCTCCAACTGCAGAACCTACAATACATGAAGGAATAACGTGTTTAGCATCAGCAGCAGCAAATGGGATAGCACCTTCAGTAATAAAGGAGAAGCCCAAAATCCAGTTAGTCACACCAGCACGACGTTCATCAGCAGTAAACTTATTCTTAAAGAAAGTAGTTGCAATTGCAGTCGCAAATGGTGGAACCATTCCCCCAACCATTACGGCAGCCATCATAACAGCTGCCACTGTTGAATGAGGATCATTAGCAAATGCACCAGAAGCAAAGACATAAGCAGCCTTGTTGAAAGGTCCTCCCATATCAATTGACATCATAGAAGCCAAAATCAAGGTTAAAACAGTTAAGTTTCCTGTACCCATTTGATTTAAGAAACTGGTAATACCAAAGTTAATCGTACTAAAAATCGGATTAACAATGTAATACATAATCAAAGCGACTAATAGCAAACTTAAAATTGGATAAATCAGCATTGGCTTCATGCCTTCCAATGACTTAGGTAACTTAGCGAATAATTTCTTTAAACCAACTACCAAGTATCCAGCAATAAATCCTGAGGCAAGTCCACCCAAAAATCCGGCAGGAGATTTTGCATTAGTAACCACATTGGCAACATATGCACCACCATATGCACCGCTATATACAGTGGCCATAAAACCACCAACAAAACCGGGCATTAAAGCAGGCAGATCACCTATCGACTCAGCAATGTAACCCGACAAGATTGGTACCATAAAGGCAAAGGCCATGTTACCAGCATTATTTAAGAAGATGAATGCAGGAGATTTAGGACCACCAGCATAGTTTTCCACGATGAAAGAAATAGCCATTAAAATTCCGCCACCAATAACGAACGGTAACATGTGCGAAACACCATTCATCAAGTTTTTGTAAACGGATCCCCAGAAGCCTTGTTTGGTATTTTCACCAGAATTACCCTGGGCACCCGCTTGACCGTCCGCATGGTATACATTGGCATTACCAGATAAAATTTTCTCAACTAATTCATCAGGCTTATTAATCCCATCAACAACAGGTCGATTAATTAATGGTTTGCCATCAAAGCGTGGCATATCAACTTTTTTATCAGAAGCAATAATTACACCTTGAGCCCGTTTAATCTCATCGGCAGTTAATTGATCTTTCACACCCTCGGAGCCATTAGTTTCAATCCGAACATCCGCACCGAGTTTTTTACCAGCTTTTATTAAGGCTTCTTGTGCCATATATGTATGAGCAATACCATTAATACATGCGGTTACCCCGACTATTAAAGGTCGGTCACTCTTTACAACGGGCTTTTCTTTCTCTGCCTTTTTCTCTGCATCTGTTTTTTCTTCTGCATCTTCAAAAAGTTGAATTACTTCTTCAGAAGTCTGAGCCTTTTTCAATGCCTCGACTAAATCTGGATTAATTAATAAACTAGATAGCTTTGCTAAAGCCTCAAGGTGAGTATTATCCGCACCTGCTGGTGCTGCAATCATGAAAAAGAGGTAAACCGGTTGACCATCAAGTGAATTATAATCAATTCCTGCTTTACTCTTTGCAAACAATACCCGTGCTTTATTAATCGATTTATTACGAGCATGAGGCATTGCAATTCCATCACCAATACCAGTAGTCGACTCTTTTTCACGGGCCCATATTGCTGAAATAAATTCATCTTCATTATTAACAATACCGGTCTCAACCTCTAGGTCCGCCATTTCTTTAATAGCATCTTCTTGATTAGTTGCCTTTAGCTCCATAATCATTGATTCTGGAGCTAATATGTCCTTAATTTTCATTACAATCCTTCCTTAATTATAAAATTTGTTCCACTTTAATCTGCGGTAACACAGCTTCAATCTGACTCTTAACTGCAATATCCTTGGTAAAAGCGGTTGCTGCACCACAAGCCATTCCAATTCTAAAGCTTTCAGCTGGATCATTATTTTTAACGTATGTTCCTACAAAGCCGGCAATCATTGAATCCCCAGCACCAACAGAGTTTATAGCAGTTCCAACAGCACCTTTAGCATGATAAACATGATCAGTAGTTATTAAGTAACCTCCCTTACCTGCCATTGATACCATTACGTTTTGTGCACCTAATTGAAGCAATTTACGAGCACAATCAAGCAGTTCATCATCAGAATTAAACGTTGTATTAAACATTTCCGCCAATTCATGATGATTGGGTTTAACAACAAGTGGATGAAAACTAAGTGTATCCAGCAATGCTTGACCAGTAGTATCAACAACAAAGTTGGCTCCTGCCTGAGTAATTGTTGGTAACAACTGTTGATAAAAATCGGGTGGCAACGTGGGAGCCAATGAACCACTTAAAACAACAATATCACCTTTTTTTAAATCACTTAATCGATCCTTAAAAGCAGTTATTTCCTGCTCAGTAATGCTTGGACCTGCAGCATTAATTTCTGTTTCGGCTTCGGCATGAACTTTAACATTAACTCTTGTAGCATCAGAAATTGTAACAAAATCATTCACAATTCGCCGTTGATTAAGCTGACGGACAAGTTCTTTACCAGTAAATCCACCAACGAATCCCCAAGCAGTGTTATCAATTCCTAACTGGTTCAAAATTTGAGAAACATTGATTCCTTTGCCTCCCGCTAAAAATGAGCAATTATTGCTTCTATTAACTTCCCCACTTTTCACCTGCTGTAACTGAATAACATAGTCTAAAGCAGGGTTAACAGTGACCGTATAAATCATTATTTAACCTCTTTCACATTGATTTTAGCTGGTAATAAGTCCAGATGAGCTTTATCTAAGATAGTAGTGATCAACATTGCATTTTTGATATTACCAAACGTTGCAAAACTTTGATCACCTATCTTTGATATATCAGAAAGAATATAAGTTGTTTCTGCGTGTTTCCATGCCAATTTTTTGATTGCCGCTTCTTCAGGATCTGGAGTGGTCAGACTCCCCGAATGATCAATCCCGTTAGTGCCAACAAAACAAGCTGCAAAATTCATATTCCTCAATTGCTTAATTGCTGATTGACCAACAACCGCATGTGTATCTTCCTTAATTCTTCCACCTAAAAGTATAGTATTAATATTATGGTTAAGTGCCCCTAAGGCAGTTTCAAGACCATTGGTCACAACGGTCACGTTGACCATATTAGCCAAGAATGGCACCATTTCGTAAGCTGTTGTTCCAGCATCAATAAAAATGTAGTCATTTTCATGAACATAGTGCTGAACAGCATACTGGGCGATTCGGATTTTATCATCGTGATTCATTGTAAAACGAATGTGTTGTGACACATCATGAGCAAAACTGGTGACCGACTGAGCGCCTCCATGAATTCGCTTAATCAAACCTTTTTCTTCCATTTGATTAAGATCACGCCGAATTGTTGACTCGGATGTTGAAGTCATTGCACACAAGTCGCTTACCCGACATAAGCCATGTTGATTAACACGATTTTCAATTAATTTTTGTCGCTCTTGCGTGAGCATCCCATTCACCTCCAAAGTATTTTATTCTGTTAAGTAAATAAAATCAATCATTAACAATCAAAATACGTCATTTTCATGCAAAAATTATCAAATTTGACTAAGTCTGATAAATAAAAATTAGGTTATGAGTTACCTCACAACCTAATTTTATATAAATAACTTATTCTTCATCTTTCTTAATACCTGGTAACATAAATGAACACACAAGCCCGATTAATGCAAACCCCAGCATTAATAAGAAACCAAAACGATATCCGCTAGTCAGTTTTACTAATTTATTACCTTTTGAACTGGTAGCACTAACTGTTACTACCAACATTGCTAAAGCTGTTCCTAATGAACCACCAATTTGTCTGATAGTTGATGAGGAGGCATTGGCATGTGCTGTCAAATTATCTTCAACCATATTAATTCCAGCTGTGAAAGTAGTCATCATCGTAAATGAGATACCAACCATACGTAATGCATAACAAGCACTAATTAATATTAGACTAGAGTAAGCATTAAATATTACCATTGGTAATGTACCTAGAAGTAACATTGCAAAGCCAAATAATGACAATTTCTTAATGCCAACTTTATCATACATAATACCAGAAATTGGGTTACAGATAATCATAATTAACGCACCCGGCATCATGACTAGCCCAGCGGTCAAAGCTGTTTCTGCTCTAGTTGTCTGTAAATAAAGAGGTAAGACCAATTCAACACCAACCATTGAAATATTACTAATTGTGCTTAACATCGTACATAAATCAAAGCCGATATTTTTAAAAACACGAATATCCAATAATGGTTCTTTCATGTTTAATTGACGCAGGCAAAACAACACAATAATTATCAAACCAAGTATAAAAGTGATTATTAATAGCAGTGAAATTTTCCCAGTATTACCGATTTCAGATAATGTATATAAAATCAAGCCAAAGCCGAAAGTTGATTCCAATAACGAAATAATATCAATCGAACCTTTATGGAGTACTGTAAAGTTTTGAATTAAAAAGAAAGCCAAAATTCCAACTAAACCACTGGTGATACTTAGAATAATAAACAGCATTTGCCAATCTGCATATTTTAAAATCAAACCCGAAATTGTTGGACCGACTGCTGGCCCAAAACCAATAACCAAACCAGTTATTCCCATTGCCAAGCCACGTTTTTCTGGTGGAAACATAATCAAAATAACATTTTGAATAAATGGCATCAAGCCGCCTGCTGCAATTGCTTCAATAATTCTTCCCAAAAGTAAAACATAAAAATTAGAAGCAAAAATACAAATTATCGAACCAGTAAAAAAGATGCCAATCATTGCTATAAAGTTTTGCCGTAAATTAAATGATTCAAACACCCAAGCCGACATTGGAATCATTAATCCCACCACTAACAAATAAGCAGTAGTCAACCATTGAGCAGTCGCTTGGCTAATATTAAATGATTTGATAATTGACGGCAAGGCATTGTTTAAAAAAGTTTCTGCTAATAAGGCCACAAAGGCTCCAAATAGCAAAACTGCCATCATAGTAGTTCTTTGTTGATTAGAAATATTTTTAATCTCTTGTTTCATTTGTTCTCCTTATATGTAGTAAGCTACATTTTTGGTTAAATTAAAATATCAAAAATTAGAAATGATCTTTTCTATTGCCTGTTCAAGCCTCTCAACTTCTTGAGGTGAAGAGCCTAGAACAATTCGTTGATTAACGTTATCCATAATTATGCGTATTTTTTCAGCATTATCATTAATTAGATTGAACCCTTGGTTAGTTAGGGTCAGAACAACTTGTCTTTGATCATGTTCAAGGTGTGATGTTGCAATTAAATTGCTATCAGCCAACCGTTTAACAATTCCTCTAACCGTTGGATGACTCAATACAAAAGCATCAGCAATTTCTTTTTGGGTAACTGTCCTGCCCTTAGAATCATATAAGTAAAGCAGTAAAGAAATTTGGGCACCGGTTAAAGAATACTTATCAAATACTTTAGCAAATTCATTATTCAACTGTTTTTCAATTAATGTATTGGCGATTTTTATTTTGGGCCCTAAATTATTTAAAAACATTTTTGACATATTATTTATCCTCTATTTATGTAGTATACTACACAAATTAAATTTAACCAGACTTTTTCCATTTTCGTAAAAAATTCCTCCATTATCGGTGTGGTAAAATTAAAATTGGCTATTAAGGGGGAATTTTAATTAATGGAACATAACAATCCGAATAATGTAGAAAATCATCTATCATCTAAACATCACATGAAAATTCATTGGAAAGATTTTTTTAAAAGTTCAGATGATACTTTGGTCAAAGACGCAACACTTGTAGAAAAAGGCTCCTTAGTTGGCAGAATTGGCATTATGTTATTATCTTGTGGTACTGGAGCTTGGCGTGTTAGAGATTCAATGAATACAATTGCACGGGCATTAAATATTACCTGTTCGGCTGATATTGGTTTGATTACTATTGAATATACCTGTTTTGATGTTGATAACCAATCTTATTCTCAAACCTTATCGCTGGCTTCAACCGCTGTTAATATGAATAAATTAAATAAACTTGAAAACTTCGTTCGTCGTTTTGAAGCAGAAAATGACTACATCACAATCGGTGCAGTTCACCATCGCTTATCGCAAATTGAGCGCAATACTAAAAGTTATCCACTACTTATTTCAGCTCTAAGCGCAGGCGTAGCATGTGCTGGGTTTATCTTTTTGCTTGGTGGAGGATGGCCTGAAATGCTTTGTACGTTTTTCGGTGCCGCAATAGGAAATTACTTCCGCGGTTTGCTTGGTAAACAACAAATTACTTTAGTAGCAAAAATTGTTGTGGGTGTAGCTATTTCGTGTGCTGTTTACTTTTTAGGCTTTAAGCTTGGCGAATTTATGCTTCATTGGGATTATCATCATGCATTCGGTTATATTGGTTCAATGCTTTATGTCATTCCTGGCTTTCCATTCATCACTTCCGGACTTGATATGTCAAAACTAGATATGCGTTCTGGAATTGAGCGACTTGCATACGCCATATTGGTTGTTATGATTGCAACAATGGCGGGTTGGGGAATGGCGACTTTACTTAATTTGCGTCCTGGTTCAATGCCCGCACTTAATTTATCCCCTCTTTTCTTAACAATATTTCGCATTATTGCTAGTTTTTGTGGGGTTTATGGGTTTTCAATCATGTTCAATGCTACACCAGCAATGGCAACAGTTGCAGCAGCTATCGGCGCCTTTGCTAACACCCTACGCTTAAGTTTAGTTGACTTTTCACATACCCCTGCTGCCATGGCTGCATTCATTGGTGCACTACTCGCGGGGTTGATTGCTAGTTTTGTTCGCGATCGAGTCGGCTTTCCTAGAATTGCAATTACTGTACCAGCCATTGTTATCATGGTTCCAGGTTTATATATGTATCGTGCTGTATTCAACTTTGGCATTACGAATATTAACATTGGTGCTTACTGGATTATGAATGCCTTAATGATTATCATTGCTTTACCAATTGGCCTTCTAACTGCAAGAATTTTGACAGACGCCAAGTGGCGACATGCTGACTAGATGCACAAATGGTAAACCATATATACAAATGCTTATAAATAATCCTGTTGCTTATTATTTTGTAAGCGGTTATAATAGTCTATGAAAAAATATAGGGATTGTTACAGGTAAAGCTGGCGTGGCCTACTAAATCATTTAGGTTTAGTGGGCCTTTTTTAGTTTTATTTCCGAAGGGAGTAGTTATATGTCAAAAGGAGTTTGAAGATGATCATCAAAAAAAAATTAAATAATAACGCTATTATAGCCTATGGCCAAGATGGTATAGATCAAATCTTAACTGGTAAAGGTATCGGCTTTATGAAGAAACGAGGAGATAACGTTGAAGAAGAAAAACTAGAAAAAATTTATAAGCTGAGCACAGCTGATAGTCAAAATAAATTAATTAGCATTGTAGGAACTATTCCAATAAGATATTTAGATTTTACAGATCGAGTAGTTAAAGAATTATCTCAAAAATTAAGCAGGGAATTTGATGATAATATTTATATTGCATTGACAGATCACATATACTTTACTGTATCAAGATATAGGAAAAAAGAAAAAATAAATACATCGCTTTTATGGGAAGTAAAGGATATTTATCCTGAGATATATAAAGAATCTCTCCACATTTTAAAGAAAATAAATAATGAATTTAAAGTAAATTTGACAGTAGAAGAGGCTCGGCTTTTAACTTTTCATATTGCCGATAATCTTAAGAACAATTGCCAAAACTTCAATATTGGTGATTCAATAAAAATAGTTACCGATATGCTTAATATAGTTAAATATTATTTCAATATTAACTATGAAGAGGATTCACTTGAATATACTCGTTTTGTGATTCATTTAAAATTTTTAACTAAAAGAATTTTAAGCAAGGAAAAGCAATCTACGGATGCAGTATTTTTCTATTCAGAATTACCCCAAAAAATGCCTGAAGCCTTTAACTGTATGTTAAAAATAAAAAAATACATTGCTAAAACTCAGCATTTTAATCTTTCTATCGGTGAACAGTCATATTTAACAATTCATATTCAACGAATCATTTTAAATCATAAGTAAAAGAAAAGAGGAATAAAATTGAATAACAAAGAAATCGCTGAAAATCTATTAAAAAACTTAGGGGGTGATAGTAATATCCTCACTTGTACTCACTGTGCAACAAGATTACGTTTTACATTAAAGGATAATAGTTTGGCTGAAACAAAGAAAATAGAAAATATCCCAAGCGTAATTTCAGTTGTTCAAGCGGCTGGACAATACCAAGTTGTTTTTGGTCCCAAGGTAATTGATGTTTACAACGCTATGAAAGAATTATTAAGTACAAACATCAAAAATTCAACAGAAAAAAAGAAACACCAAAATATTTTTGAGGCTTTAATTGACCTTGTATCTAGTATTTTTACACCTATTTTATATGTTTTAATTGGATCAGGCATCATCAAAGGCCTACTTTCTATTTTTACTTCATTAAAATGGATGAGTACTACGTCAGGCACATATGAAATTTTCAATGCAGCTGGCGACAGTCTTTACTACTTTTTACCAATGATTTTAGCAATTACATGTGCACAAAAATTTAAAACCAATATATTCGTTTCCATTACTATTGGTGGTGCTCTTGTTTATCCAAATATTGCAGCTTTATATGGAAAAACAGTTCAATTTATGCATATTCCTATTGGAATCGCTACATTCAAAAGTAGTGTTTTCCCAATTATTTTTGCTATTTTTACTCTTTCATATTTAGAAAAAGTTCTAAAAAAAGTTATACCATCTGCTGTTGAAAATATTTTTGAACCTTTAATTTCTTTATTAATACTTGTACCCTTGACCATTATTGTTTTTGGTCCCATTGGTTCCACTTTAGCAGATTGGATTGCTAGTTTTTACATGTATTTATATGGTTTGAGCAAAATTGTTGCTGGAGGATTTATCGGATTCTTTGCTCAAGCAATGGTTGTTTTTGGAATTCATTGGGGACTATTTCCTATTATCTTTTCAAATATCCAAAAATATGGTTTTGACACTATTTTAGCTGTTTTCGGTCCAAGTATTATTTCCCAATCTGGTGCTGCTTTAGGAATCTTTTTAAGAACAAAAGATTCTAATATGAAAAAAATAGCATCTTCTGCAACTCTAATGGGATTCTTTGGTATTTCAGAACCAGCAATTTATGGTGTTACGTTAAAATATAAACGTGCATTCCTCATGGCAATGATTGGCGGCGGAATTGGGGGAGCAATTTCTGGTGCCGCTGGAGCCAGAGCAACAGCAGTTGCAGTTGCAAGTATTCCGAGCTTCCCAGTTTACTTTGGTCACGGCTTTTTACAATTTGTAATTGGCTATTTCTCTGCATTCTTTATAGCTGCAATTCTAACTTACTTGTTTGGCTATGATTCCAGTCTTGATAATACTCAAACTGTAACAGCTCAGTCTAAAACTAATCCTTCACCGTCCAATAATAATCCTAACTCTCAACAAAACACAGACAAATGGGTTAATCAAAAAATATCTGCCCCAGTAACTGGAAAAATAGTTTTATTAAAAAATATTAACGATGAAGTATTTTCATCAGAATCACTTGGAAAAGGACTCGCTTTTGCACCCGATTTAACTACACAACAAGTACTCTCGCCAGTTGATGGTGTTGTTACCGCAACTTATCCCAGCATGCATGCATACGGAATTACTGGAGAAGATGGACGCCAATATCTTGTTCATATCGGCATTAACACTGTTGACCTAAAAGGAAAATATTTTTCAAAAGCAGTGTCATCAAATAGTAAGATAGATCATGGCGCCCCTTTATGTACTGCTGACTTTGCTAAAATTGCTGATGAAGGATATGATACGTCCGTTATTGTAACTTTGATTAATTCAACTTCACAAACCCACACAATAATTAATGAAAAAAACAACATTAAAGCTGGTCAAACTGCTTTGACTTTCTGTGAAAATTAAATATGGAGAAAATATGATTATTAAGAATTCTGTTTATGGTAATAAATGGGGATACCTTGATCCCGAAGTTTTAAGTAGAACTAAAAAAAAGAAGTTACTCACTGATGAAGATGTTAATAAAAAAATAGATATAACAAAAATTGATTTTTTACAAATAAGATCAAGTATGGGATCTCCCAACAAAGATCTTACAACTACTAAAATAATTGTGAAAAACATTTTAATTAAATGCCATAGTCGATATATTCCTGCCATTATATGCCATCCTCAAAAAATAAGAATTACTGATAATGCCTGCCTTTATTTACATGGAGGAGGATTTATAGGTGGTAATAGTTCAACTATACTCAATCAATGTAAATTAATTGCTGAAAAAGCGAATTGCACAGTTGTTGCGCTTGATTATCGTTTAGCACCTGAAACACCTTTTCCAGGTGCTCTACAAGACTGTTTAGAAGCTATTGAATGGATTATAAATAATAAAAACAAATTAGGTTTTATAAATTCACAGATATTTATAGCGGGAGATAGTGCTGGTGGAAATTTAGCAATTGCTTGTGGTTTATCTGATAAAAACCATTTTATAAGACAAGTAATTTCCATTTATGGAGCATTGGATCTTCAAGAAACATCTAAAACAATTTATCATTGGTCTTATCTAGATTATAAAATGATAAATGAACAAGTCAATTTTATTCATACAAGATTAAACAAAATAATATTGATTAACAATATTATGCGACCTCTTTACATTAATAATCAGAATGTAACTAATTACTTGATTAGTCCAATTTATGCAAAAAATTTTAAAAACATGCCACCTGTGACTTTAATTGAAGCAGAATTCGACTACTTTTTACCAAGTAATAGATACTTTGCTAATTTGTTACGTAAAAATGGGATTGCAGTTAAAGAGATTTTGTATAAAGGCTTAGATCATGGATTCTTTGACCGTTTGGGTTTCCTCAAGCAAACCAAGGATGCATGTATAGAAATTGCTAATATAATAACAAACAAACCCTAATATCTTTTAACAAAAAATTGCTGATACGACTAACTTGTATCAGCAATTTTTATATTAATTTATTTTACTTCCTTGCAATATTTTCGATGGCATTTCTACCTGAGAAAACACAATAACCGGCATGAGTTCCTGGCACATTTACTCCATAAGTATCACCGTATAACACAGCGGAACCATCCCCGCCAATAGCATATAGTCCTTGAATTGGTCGTCCTTTAGTATCTAAAACTTCATTTTTAATATTAACGCGCAAGCCGTCACCAGTCGTATAGGCTCCAACACCTAATTCAAGGGCATAAAATGGCCCATTTCCATCAACCGGTAGCATATACTTAGCTGGCTTATGAAAGTCACTGTCCTCACCCTTGGCTGCCATTTCATTGTAATGCTTAACATATTCTACTAAGTTGGGCGTTTCGATTTCCGCAGCCAATTCAGCTAAACTTGCTGCCTTGTGCAGGTACTCGTGACCCTCTTTTTCAGCCTTTTCAATGTCATCACGCAAAGACGGGTAACGGTCTTCTGGTACAAAGGGCTTCATTGATCTTGGGAAAGACTTGTCGGTAAAATCATCCAGAATCTTTTGACTAAAAATACAAAAGACGCGGTCTTGCCGATTCATTGCATTACCTTCGTTCGCCCAGTTGACCACACAAGCACTTTCATCAACAAAACGTTCACCTAGTTCGTTTACCCACATTTGCGGCTGATCACAAACTGAACTCCAGATGGCCGTTCCCCATAGTTTAAATGAAGGAATCTTCTTACTCTTGAGCTGGCCACCAAACATCATGGCCATACCAGTGAAGTACTGCTTTGCCCCCAAGTTCCAAGCAAGATGCAACCCATCACCTGTGTTTTTACCAGAATTAACAGGAATAATATTATTTGGATTTTGATGTGGTGTATTTTCCAACAGTTTTTGGTCGTTCAAATAGCCACCGGTAGCTAAAACGACGTTTTTGGCGGTTACCACAGACGTACTCTTATCATCAACTTTGGTCAAAGTTACAGCATAAGTCTTGTCGGCATTTTGCTTTAAGTCAGTTACCCGCGTCAAAGTAACAATTTCAACGCCCTTGCTCTTGACGTATGGTTCTAAACCGTTGTGAATAGCATCGTGACCCTTACCCTTGAACAAATGCCAAGTTTTAGCGCCAGTACCAAGACCAGAAACTAGCCAAAACTTAACGCCGTGATTCTCAAGCCAGGAAACATTTTTACCGGCTTGATCGATATACTTTTGCCACATTTTACCATCAGCTCGGTAATGAGAATAAGTTAATTCCTCGTTGAGCAATTTGTCTTTATCAATAACAGCATTTTCCTTTTGCTGTATTTCAGAATCAGCAGCGAACACACCTTCAACGTAATTACCGGTTCCACCTGTGGTTTTGCCTTTTTCTACTAGCAAAGTCTTTAAATTATTATCAGCAGCTTCGCCAGCAGCCGCAAAACCAGCTAACCCAGCACCTACGATTACTACATCATATTCTTCCATTATTCAGACCTCATTATTTTATAAAAAGCATGTACAATTTGCCCATGCTTTTTAAAATTACTTGTTCTTCTTAACTGACTCGGCTGCGTCAATTCCGGCTAAGCGACCCGAAATATATGCAAAGCCCAAAGTACCGCCTTCAAAATCAACATAAGCCTTACCATACATGCCTGAAGCATCGGCTCCTGCGACATATAAGTTAGCAACTGGTTCTCCGTTTGGCGCTAAAGCACGCATTCTTTCATCAATTGTGGCACCGCCTAATGTACCAAGATTGCGGGCAATAAACTTAACTGCGTAAAATGGTCCCTCTTCCACCGGAATCATTCGCTTAGTATCAGAGAAGAATAGATCATCTTCGCCTTTGGTTTTGGCTTCATTATATTGTGTAACCGATTTTTGCAGATTATCAGGGTCAACACCCATTTTTTCAGCTAGTTCAGCGATAGTTTGACCAATAAAAACAACATTAGTAGAAGCCAATTTGTTTAAAAGACTTGTAAAATCAGTTTTTTCGTGTTCACGTTTAATACTTTCGTCAGTATCAGTTGGATAATTGAATTCCATATAGAATTCACGCTTATTCTTCCACGTACCATAGTGATCTTCGATTGCAACCGTGCCGCCTTCCTTAATCTTGTCAAGCATTGCTTGATCCAAAATCACAAATTCGGTTTGCTTAGGCTGCTCTGATAGTTCCGCACCGTGAACTGCAAAATCCAAAGCATGAGTTTCACTGGCATAGCGCTGACCACGATTATTAACCCGTAAGTTAGGAAAATCTGCTAAAGCATTTAATGGCATCCAATTTGGTCCCACTAACTTGGCCATAGCGCCAATATCCTCATTGCTGAAAGTTTGCCAGAAATAGTGAGTTGAACCATTAATATGACGAGCTGTTCCAGCATCCCAAGCCATGTTCAAACCGTCCCCAGTATTTTGTAGAACCTGACCTTGGGTACTGACATCACCCAGATATTCTTTGCGCATCTTGGCATTACCGCCAAAGCCACCTGTTGCAATAATTACTTTTTTAGCATTAACTTGTAATTCTTGATCGTCACCTTGCGCAATTAAGCCAACTACCTTACCATCATCATCTTGTAATAACTTCTGCCCTGCAAAGCCGAAGTACATTTGTCCACCAAGAGATTTAAACTTTTCAATCAGTTTGGTAACGGCTTTTGTACCACCTTCTTGATAACCATGCAAAGTTGCCGGCATGCCAATATGATCAAAACTGCCACCTGTTCCGGCATCAACCAACTTCATAATTGCACCATTTTCATTGAGCCAGTCAACTGTTTTGCCAGATTCATCAATAATTCTGCGTACTAAAATTGAATTCATATAGCCTTGTGACGCATCCATATATTCATCATAAAGCCACTTTTTAGAAACGACTTGGTCTTGATCTTTTTGTTGCTGACTATCACCGGCAAACATCCCGCCGGCAAAGGTACTGGCACCTAATGGCGAAATTGTCTTTTCTAAAAGAGCAACACTAACGCCATGTTGTCTAGCAGCAAGTGCGGCAGCTACACCGGCTCCACCAGCACCAACAACCGCAACATCAACATTAATGGTTTTCTTAGCACTTATATTGGTCTTAGCACCATTAGCTTTTAGCGCTTCAAAGTCAACATCAGCTTTTGTTAAAGCATTTTTAACTCCCTCGATTATTCCACGTGATGTTTCGGAAGCTCCAGAAACGACATCCACATCAACATCCTGATGCACAACAATTTTTTGCGCCATCTTCTTGAAGGCATTATCGGCCAAACTTCCGGGTGCATATTGATCAAGTGCCTTAACGCTAATAATTTGATCTGAGCCCACTTCGACCTCAAGGTTAATTTGACTTTCCTTGCCTTGACCGGAACCAGTGTATTTACCGGGCTTAGTAGTGATTTTTACCATAATTAAAATCCTTCTTAACTAATCAAATAACTTATTTACGACGACGTGCATCATTTGCGTCTGGCAAAATAGCCATAAAGATGATAGTAATAACAAAGACAAGCCCCTGAATCATAAAGGTTAAAGCATAATTTCTACCAGCAATTGCTGAAACGATAACCGGAATACAATATGATAGAAGCAGTGACACAGTCCCAACTAAACCACCTGCAGAACCAGCATACTTAGGTCCAATTTCTGGAAAAGTAATTGGCAGTGACTGCATAATTGGACCGGTAATGGCACCAAATAACCCGCCTAAAATTAAGGCAATTGTTAGTGGCATGCCGATTGGAATATACCAGGTCATGGCAATTAATAATCCACCTAAGAGCGTAACTAACATCATCACTGGCTTAGCTTTTCTCGCTTTATTAATTAAGGCTGGACCAAAAAGTGAGCCACATAAACTACCAATTGTACCTACCGCTGCAGCCATTCCGGCGCCGGCTGGAGTCATTCCCCGGGCAACAAATGCTTGTGGCAGAATTCCTGAGAAGGCTTCACTAGCACCCATCCCGCAGCCAACTGATAAAGCAACTAGCCAAGTCTTTTTACTACGTGCAGCAGTCTTGAAAAACTCCATTGAAGATTCTGCTCTATCTTGTTTAACTGCCTCTGGAGGAAGTTCTTCACCTGCTGGCATGTCCTTAACAAATAAGATCCAGCAAATAGTTAATACCAAAAGGACGCTTGATGAAAAAATATATGCCGCTTCAACACTTGGAAACATTGGACTGGTAACTTGTGACAACATAATTCCAATGCTGGCAGAAGCAAAGAAAACTCCCATCGCCAAATTAGTATCCTGCTTAAACCATGTACCAAAAAGTTTTAATGTATTAGCATTTAATAATGCCATGTATACTCCAAAGAGTAATAACATAATCATCATCGTTACAAAGTTATGTGCAATTAAACGACCGTATGCACCAAGAACTGAAATAACACAGCCTATCGCAACAATCTTTTTGGCTCCAAATTTATCAGCCAAAGAACCAGCCGGAATGCTTAAGAATACGGCAATAAGCATTGGCGCCATCAATAAACTTGAAAATTGTGCTGGTGAAATATGTAATTCTGGCATAATTTGAGTTGCCAACGCTGAAATTTGAAATTGAATGTAGCTACTGATTGCATCTAATAATGCGGCAATAGCTAATATTACCCACCGATAGTTTGAAAGCTTTGGCATTTGTCTTTCATCCATCATTTTTAAAACTCCTTTTTAAATTAAACTAATTTTCTGCTGCGAATTGACCGGCTAACCTACCGAAAGTTTGCGCGTGACTGCAAGTTAAGCCCGGAACACGGTCTGGATATGAACCCCAGAAAAAGCCGCCACTAGCATTACCCGCTGCATAAAGATGTGGAATTGGGTTACCATCTTTATCAATCACTTCCATCTTAGAATTGATCCGTAAGCCATCAAGCGTTGCAAGAAGACGTCCCCCCATTATGACACCATAATATGGGCCATGTTCGACTGGGTATAAGCGGAATTTTTCTTTGCCAAAATCGGTATCTACACCTTGCTTACACATCTGGTTATACCGTCTAACTGTCTCAATCAACTTATCTTTGGGTAAAGCTAATTTTTCAGCTAGTTCTTCAATCGTATCGGCTTTTTGCACCATTCCATCATCAATTCGCCGTTGAATTTCGGCTTTGTTTTCTTCAGTATTATAAATACCAGGCCAACCTAGCCGTGAGCAGCCCTGTGTATCAAATTGTGCTAAGTGATCCATGGTATCTTCTGACCAAATCTGAGCCTCAAGATAGCCCGGCTGCTTCGACATTGCATTAATATCAAATTGATAAGGGACACTTTCGTTACCAAAACGTTCACCTTTCAAATTAACCTTAAGTAGTGGATATGCTCCCATCCAGAAATATCCTGGTCCCTTAAAGTCAATTTCATAATGATCTTCAGCCTTTGTACCAACCGGAACTGCACCACGATCAAAAATAATTTCAGCTGGTTCTTCATCACGTGCAGCACCAACTTTTAAGCCGGCTAGAATCCCTGAACCATCATCTCGTGGTCCATCAGAGTAGACATTCTTCTTGTAACCAAGCGGATTCCATTTCTTCATTAAATCAACATTGCCACCATAACCACCGGTACAAATAATGACACCTTTATTAGCATTATACTGAGTCTTTTCACCACTAGCTCGGTCACTTGTTATTACTCCTATTACTGCTTTATTATCATCAGTAACTAGTTCCTCCAGCTTGGTATTATATTTAATGGTCACGCCTAATTCTTGTGCTTTATTGAGTACCCATTCACCATAGTGAGCCCAGCCATTATCTGGGGTGGCAATGGCCAATTCTGTATTAAAAGCGGTATTGACAATTGTTTCGTAATAAGCATCTTCTTGCGGTCTTAAGATACCACCATTAGGTTTTAAAATATTATCTTCAAGCCAGTTGGCTGTTTCATCAGCATGATTGGCCCAAGTCCAAAGTAATCTTTCATCAACATTGTCTTGGAAGAAAAGCGTTAAAAAGTTCATTAATTTAGCTTTATCTACCTTGATGCCTGCTCTTTGTTGAGCGTTACTGTTAAGTGCCGCAAAGAAAGAACGGAATAAGAACTGGGAGCTGCCAGATTTATCAATTAACAAAACTTTGGCACCCTTTTCAGCAGCAGCACATGCTGCCATTGCACCAGCGTTGCTAGCGCCGGCAATAATCACATCATAAGTACTTACCATATTTATCCCTCACTTTTAATGTAACTTTTTTATCGCTTTCATAATACTATGGATTAAGTGAATCTTTGCACTAAATTTAGAATTGAAGATTACTAAATGGAATGCTGACGATTAGCTATCTTTACCAACCAACATAAATAAGCTTGTGAATCAACGTTTTAGCGCCTTTCACAAGCTTATTTCAGTTTACTATTAATTTGTGTATTATTTATTATTTTGATTTAAATACTCATTAATTGCTAACTTTAATGTTGTAATTACTTCTTTTAAAACAGAATCATTGGTAAAAGATTCCATATAAGCAATACCATATGGGGAAATCTCATGATAATCAATCGGTACATAAGTAATATCATCGGCACGGTTATCAGCAATAAAGTTTGGGATAATCCCATAACCCCAGCCAGCTTTAACATAAATGTTCATTGCCAAAAAGTCCTGGACAAACTTAATATGTTCCATACCCATGCGATTAATTAGTTCGTTTTGAAAATTCATTTGAACATTCAAAGAACTATTAGGATCAAGTAAGAAAAGTTCTTCTTTTTCCAAGTCATCTAAAAGAAGCCGTGACCTTTGAGCTAAACGCGAATTAGGTGGGCAAGCCAAAACCACCCTACCTTGAATTAAAGGTGAAAAATGAACATCATCCACAACATTAACATCATCTCGGGCAATCGCACATAGATCAACATGGTGATTGAGTAATTCACCAATTGAATTATTTAACACAAAGACAAATTGGATATTAAGGTTACTTTGTGCTGCTCGCAATTTTTTCAAAAAAATGGGCAAAATCTTTTGTTCTAATGGCGTATCGCACACCCCAATTCGTAAAAGTGTTTCTGGGTCATTCTTCTTACTTTGTAAATATGCCACTGTATAATCCATATCATCGACAATGTTGCGAGCAACACGATAAAAATACTTTCCAGCATCGGTAAGAGAGATACGATGATGGGCACGATTAATTAGCGTTACACCAATCGTATTCTCTAAATCTTTAATATTTTTGGAAACAGCCGATTGAGAAAAGTTCATTCGCTCTGCCGCAATCGTAAAGCTAGAATTATCTACTGCCTTGATGAAACAGCGTAACTGGGTAAAATTCATTCTTTTATTCTCCGCAATTGCTAATTGACTAACATAAAATTATTTCACCTTAATTATAAACTTTAACCATTCAAAAAGACCATTGTTGCCAACGGTCTTTTTTTAAACTAATTACTAGTTAATTTGGCTTAATGCATCTAAAACTGCATCCCGTAATCCTCGACTTGTACTAGAAGCACCTGAGACTGCATCAACATCAACACTATTATGTTCAACCATTTCCTGAGGTAAAATGTTAATCGCTTTTTGTCCATAATCCGCTGATTCAGCTTGTTTTAATACCTCAATTTGTTTCAGATTTTTCTGTTTATCAGCGGTAACTCGTACAACAATTTCATCACCCATTCCACGGCTTGAACGACCAATATATTGGTTTTCACCCGTTGGATAATTTTCTGTTTGTATATCTGAAGTTAAATAACTTGCTTGTTCTGATGCACCGCTTGCTACATCAGTTTTACTGTGTGATTTTGGCTTTGCTGCATTTTCGCCAGCAATTTTACCCCAAATCAAACATTCTGCCAAGTTTCCACCACCTTGATATTGATTAGCACAAATTCCGCCCAATTCACCTGCAGAGTACAAATTTGGTATTGGATTACCTTTAGTATCCAAAACTTCTGCTTTAGTATTTCTTCTTGGACCACCTTGGGTATTAAGCATGGTTTGTTCCATTTTAACTGCAAAAATTTTACTGCCAACAAAGGCACGCATAGAGTGCGGATCACGGTGAAATTCGGGATCATTTTGTTCATTTGCTGCCTTATTAAAGCGATCAACTGTAGTTTGCAAAATCGTAGAATCAAGCCCAATTTTTTCAGCTAATTCACTAACTGATTCGGCCATAATTACATGATCACAATATGGTTTGTACTCACCAATAATTGGATCGTTATCCAATTCTTGCTTCTTATTTTCATCAAAAATCAAATATGGATGGTCTTGATTCATTGGCACTTTCCATTGACCATGATTTTTAATATGACCATGTCGATGTATTTCAGTTTCATTAAAGTACCTAGTACCATCATCACCAACAACAAACGTAGCACCATGATCTATGATTTCTTTTTGCTTGGCAGGCATTACTCGCCCGCGCTCACCTCTTGGAACAGCAAAAGTCATTCCATGAAGTACGCCACCAGATTCAAAATTATGCATATGCCAAAGATCTCCGCCAATCTCTTGCACCATTCTAATGCCATCGCCTTTATTATATAGTGTACCTAACGGAGCTAGTTTGGTTGCACCCAAAAAATCTTCAATCATTCTTTGATTATTTTCAAAACCACCTGTAGCTACAACTACACCATTTTTAGCTTGGATATTAAGCTTTTTCCCATCATGTTTAATTACTACACCAGTAATTTGTTGATTTGCAGGATCTTGAATCAATTCAAGAGCTGGAGTTTCATATAAAACATCAATTTTATTGTGTCTTTTGACTACCTGTTTTTTTAAGATATGCCACAATGATGCATCAAATAATCCTTTGTTGACAGTTGTAAAATCATAAGATTCTACTCCAGTATATTCTGGATACTCTTCAAATGAATCTCTAAGTTCTGGAGCATATTCACGAACGCTCCAAGGTTTCACACCTAAGTAGTTAGATACATAATTAGGTATATCAACCATCCCCTTAACAAAGGTATCAATCATATCTTCATCAAGTGACATTGGTCTTGTTAATTTTTGATAATACTTTTTAGTTTTATTAAAGTCTTTACTGGTTCCAATTGCTTGAGCTGAATAGCGAGTATTACCACCTTCATGACCCTCCGGTGCCGCATCCACTAACAATACTTTAGCACCATTATCTGCCGCAAATCGAGCCGCAGTTGCACCAGCACCGCCAAATCCCAATACAACTACATCGTAATTAGCTTTCCAAATAATGCTATTTTGATAAGTCATGGTAAACCTCCTATAACTTCTTCAATTGTAATTATGTTAAGCATATCACAAATATGTAATAAAGATTTCAATAAGCAATTATGAATATTAATAAGTCCATTATTTTAATAATATAGCATAAAAACTATGAATAAGTTGTTAACTACTTACTTTATATAGCCCTCGAAGCAAATAATCGCTCACCAACAATGATGAGCGATTTTCAATCAGTTATTAAGATATTTAGCCAGTTTTTTACCCTTTAATCCAGCACTAAGTCCAACCAACAACTTGATTCGAGCCTTAGGACCCGTTAGTCCGCGACAAAAAATAATACCCATTTTTGCTAAGTTGACGCCGCCACCCTCATAGTCATAAACCGGTTCGGCTATTCCATTAAAGCAACGTGAAACTAATACTAACGGGATATGATTATCAAGAAGTGCCTGCAAGACTGGCAATGTTTGTGGTGGCATATTACCCGCACCTAGCGCTTCAATCACAATTCCATTAGTCGATGAATTATTTAAAGCTTGTAAAAGCTCTGACCCCATCCCTGCGAATGCCTTAACCAAAAAGACCCGATCGACAACATGATCAATTGGCAAATGCGGCAACGGTTTAATCGTTTGCACATAATTAACGTGACCATCAGAGACGATTCCAATCGGCCCAAATGTTGGCGTGCGAAATGTTGCCACATTAGTCGTATGTGTCTTGGTTACATAGCGTGCCGAATGAATTTCATCGTTCATCACAACAACAACACCTTTACCTACCGATTCCGGTGAACTAGCGACAATCACTGCGGCGCGAAAATTATATAAACCATCAGTCCCAATTTCATTTGAAGAGCGCATTGCACCAGTTAAAACAACAGGCATTTTACTCGAAATCGTTAAATCTAAAAAAATTGCTGTCTCTTCTAAAGTGTCCGTTCCGTGCGTAACTACCGCACCAAAAAAGCCCTCTTCTTCTGCTCGCCGAATTCTTAATGAAAGTTGTAACATATGTTTAGGATCCATGTGGGGAGATGGCACATTGAAAATTTCCTCTGTCACTAATTCCACTTCACCTTGATTATTTAAAGACAACTCTGCAAGTGGATTTTGCTTGTTCGGTTTGATATTGCCTGACTCATCTTCTGACATTGAAATCGTACCACCGGTGTGTAATACAAGAATTTTCTTAGACATAATAATACTCCTACTTAGAAATAAACCATGTATTTATTACTCGTATTATAACTGATTATGATTCTTAAACAACATAAAAACAGCCAGCTTCAATCATGATTGAAGCTGACTGTTTTAGCTTTATTCGCCATATACTTCTTTAGCAAGATCAAAAGCAGACCATGCCTTCGGCCATCCACAATAAAAGGCGAGGTGGGTAATTAATTCAACTATTTCTTCTTTGGTGACGCCATTTGTTTTCGCCATTCCCATATGAGCTTTTAATTGTGGAAAAGCACCTTGTGCCATCAAAGCGGCACAAGTAATTAAGCTGCGATCACGTGCTGGCATTTCTTTTTCACGTGACCAAACTTCACCAAATAAGACATCATCATTTAATTCGGCAAACTTAGGAGCAAATTTACCTAAGTTATCACGCCCAGCAGTTTGTTTTTTCATTATTAATCCTCCAATTGTTGATAATCTTCATCAGTTACTGGCTCAAGCCATTCAGGCGTACCGGCAGTGATTGCCAAATGTGAAAACCAACTATCTTTAGTTGCTCCATGCCAATGTTTAACACCATCATGAACCACAACAACATCACCGGGATGAAGCTTACGTGCAGGTCGACCTTCTTCTTGGTACCACCCTTCACCAGCAGTTGCTAATAAAATTTGAAAACCACCATTGTGCTTGTGCCAGTTATTACGGCATCCCGGTTCAAAACTAACATTTGCTACACCAACATCAACTTTAGGATCAGCAACCAAACTTTGTAGATAGCTTTGACCAATAAAATATTTTTGATATGCTTCGTTTTTATCGCCTAAAGCAAAAAGACCATTTTTTACCTCATCTTCATGATTATTCATTTTGATTTTTCTCCTTAATTCGCTTCAAATATGCCGCAAAGGTTTCATCATCTGAAATTGTCCGGTTTTGCTTTTCTTCGTACCAGTCAATTTTTTGATTTAATAACTTAATATTGTCAGTTAATTCCTCTAGCTGGCGCATTGCATTTTTCTGCACTTCTTTTAATAACGCTAGCCTGCTT
The DNA here is from genome assembly GCF_003692965.1 of Lactobacillus sp. ESL0246. Taxonomy (GTDB): domain Bacteria; phylum Bacillota; class Bacilli; order Lactobacillales; family Lactobacillaceae; genus Lactobacillus. The sequence goes on from NZ_REHC01000012.1 coordinate 122,695, forward strand.
GGAATCGTCCCATCACCTTGAGCACGCAAAACAACATATTCCTTTAATTCGGTAATTGTCATTCCTGTGCCCTTCAAATGTAAGATAAATTCAAGCCATGACCGATCAGCATCGGTGTAAAAACGTTGACCAGACGCATCACGCTCGGGAGCTAATAGACCTTCTTGTTCATAATAGCGTAAAGTTGCTGGTGGTAAGTGTGTCAATTGACTGAATTGTCCAATATGATATCTTGCTGCCGTCTTCATTAGCTTCACCTCTTACATTATTAAGATAGCCCTTAAAGTACACTTTAAGTCAAGTGCTATTATAAAAAAAGAAAAAATTAAAAGGATTAACCCCAATAAATATTAGGTGTCAGTCTTTAATTAAGAATTATATTTATACAACCATATAATAAGTTTAAATAATCTTATGCTTTTATAACAAAATATTATATTCTATTTTTAAATCGTTAAATTCCTAGTATAGTAGGACTGATTTCAAGCTTATATCTATAATTTAATCTAGCTTTATTTTTACAGAGTGTTTCAATACAAAAAAAGACCACCTAAAAATTTATTATAGTGGTCTTTTTGGTATTAAAAATTATTAAAAAATCAGGTTAATCATCCAATTTTTCTTTATTAACTACATTTAATTTATCATCAAATGTGTAAACTACTGGTTCACCAGTCTTCATTTCCAAGTTCATAATATCTTCATCAGAAATATTTTCGATGTACTTGGTTAATGCGCGAAGTGAATTACCATGAGCAGCAATAATGACATTCTTACCAGCTAATAAGTCTGGTGCAATGTGATCTTCCCAGAATGGCATTACCCGTCCTAAACAAACCTTGAGGTTTTCAGTCCGTGGAATGATGTTGGGGTCAAGATCAGCATAGCGGCGGTCATGTACTTGACTAAATTCTGAATCATCTTCCAATTTAGGTGGTAAAACATCGTATGAACGACGCCAAATGTGAACTTGCTCGTCACCATACTTGTCTGCAGTTGCCTTCTTGTTTAAGCCTTGCAAACCACCGTAATGACGTTCATTTAATCTCCATGATTTCGTTTCTGGTACCCAAAGTTGATCACTTTCGGCTAATGCATAATGCAATGTCTTAATGGCACGAGTTAAAACAGAAGTATAAGCTTGGTCAAACTTTAAGCCATGCTTTTTAAGCAATTTACCTGCGTTCTTGGCTTCTTCAACACCTTTATCGGATAGGTCAACATCAACCCAACCAGTAAACTTGTTTTCAAGGTTCCATTCACTTTGACCGTGACGAATCAAAACTAATTTTGACATGAAATATCTCCTTTGCAAATTAAAAGTTTCACTTATTATTTTACACATTTACATTTTGTTTTCATAGAGTTTAGAACCAAAAATAATGTTTTAATTGCCTAATTTAAGCTACAATAGAGAAAGTAATGATTATCAGAAAGAGAAAAGTTCATCATGATGAAGTTCAAAAAATTATTTCTCGGTCTTGCAACAATGACCGCACTATTTACCGGTGGTTGTTCACAAGCAAAAAAGCAATCGGAACCGGTTTTAACAAAAACTGCCGCAATCAAAAAAGCCCAACAGACTTTCAAAAGTGGTCAAGCCAAGCAATTAATTGATCTTAGTACTGATACAGCTAGTCAGGTTATTACAAGTTCTTATACCTTTGGTGGCAATCCCACTGTTTTTCACCTTAATTACCAAACTCAAGTTAAGGACAAAAACAATAATATCGAAGAATGGATCAGTAATACTAACAAAACTTATATTAATGGGCAAAGTAATTGGTATTACTCGGACCTTAAGCAAATGAGCGGTCATTCATACGCCGATTTACTTGACGCAATCATGAATAATAATTTGCTAATGAACCCGCCGCAAAAATTAGTTAACGCTTATAAAATGAAACGCTCCGGCAACACCTATACATTGACGGCCACAATTACCGACCCTAAAATTATGCGCGAGGCAGCCGAACCGATTTTACTTACTAATACTCAAAGTCAGCGGCAATATCCCACCTACCACAAGTTAGTCAAAGCCGGCAAATATAAGAAAATGGACGTCAAACTCGTAATTAAAAACCAAAAATTAGCAACATTTAATTACAAAGTTAATTTACAAATGGGCAAAATGTTCCAAATGAATATTGGACAGAGTTATGCTAATATGCGTAGTCAAGATTTTCTCAAGATACCGAATAATGTTTTAACGGCAAAACCACTGCCAAAGCAAAAAAAATAACTATCAAAAAACGCCTAAGTTATAAAGTTAATCCCGAAATTGATTTTTGGTCTAATCCAAAGGGTTAACTTCTTTGACTGTCTTCTTTTTATTATTAATCAAAGTGAATCTGGCTTCATTAAAAAAACATTACCTTGAAACTCAAGGTAATGTTTTTTTGCTATAATTATATTTGAATTGAGAGCAAATTGTTTTGAGGGCGGTTGGCTGTTTTTCCTAAGAAAGGAGACAGTGCTTATGGTGCGAAATTCTTCAGAAAGGTTGACAGTCATTGAGCGTTTATCATGCGCTAGAATTAGTGCTAGCATTCGCTACGTTTATTCTCGTCTTGTTGACTTATATCGACAAGCACAAGTAAACAAAAAGACCGTCCCAGCAAAACTTTGGCAGGTTATGGGATTGGTCTTTTTGATTAACTTATAATTTGCCAACCGCCTTTAAAGCGGCTGCTTGAAATTCAGAAGAGAAGTCTTGTTTGTTCAAGGCTTCTTTTTCTTACAATCATATTGTAGCACGTTTGGCTTTATTTTATGCAAGAACTTGACTGCGTTATTGCATATTTTTCTCTATATCGTTTAACTGTTATTCGGCTAATACCTGTTAATTTTGCTACTCTTGTATTGTTAGTGCCTTTTTTATCCAACGCAAAAGCATGTTGTAATTGGGGACTATTTTAGAATATTTAGTTAATTTTGATGGTTAGCTTTACTGTAGCTTTTTTCTTTGGCTTTTTTTCTTTTTCATTTCATCACCTCCTTACATATTATGTAATGCACACTTTTGGTAAATTGTTAAAAGTTAGTTTTATGTAAAATTTGTAGGCAATTCAAGTAAAAGGATTTTTCTTCGTGTCATCGAAAACATTTCTATCTGGGGCAACAAACCAATATGTTGCCTCACTCGTAGCATCAACAAAGGCGGCTACACAATCAATTTGGGCTCTTTCAAGTTATCATTACAATAAGATTGTTGTTGAAAGCGGAAACGGTTATGATTGTAAGTGTGAGATAGTAAATTTCTTAATGGAGGTTTAATTATGAAACTAGGAATTATTGGTAGTGGCAAAATTGTGCATGATTTTTTTCAAACCGCAGATAAAATCACTAATTTAGAATTGACCGCAATTTCAACAACCAAACGCAGTCAAGCGATTGCACAGGACTTGGCACAAAGATACGGTATTCGTGATGTCTTTGACGATAATGCGCAATTATGTAGTGATAATAATGTTGATACTGTCTATGTTGCCGTACCTAATTCATTACATTATGAAATTGTTAAGCAGGCAATTATGGCAAACAAAAACGTCATCTGTGAAAAGCCATATGTTGAAACTGTAGCCGAGGCTGAAGAACTTAAGCAACTGGCTGATCAGCATAATGTAATCATCGTTGAAGCAATCACCAATTTACATTTGCCCAACTATCAAGCAATTAAAACGGCACTAGCCCAAATTGCTCCAATTCACATTATTTCTCTTAACTACACCCAATACTCTAGTCGCTATGATGATTTTTTAGCAGATAAGATTGCACCTGTCTTTGACCCTAAAAAAGACGGGGGAACTCTGATGGATTTAAATATTTATAATATTCACTTGGCTGTTGGTCTTTTTGGTAAGCCCCAATCCGTTCAATACTACCCTGTTATGCAAAAAAAGATTGATACTTCTGGCATTCTGAATCTAACCTACCCAGATAAACAGGCTGTATTAGTAGCATCTAAGGACTGCTACACTACTCCACGTTCCTTTATTGAAGGAGAGAAAGGAACAATCCATTTTGATGGTTCTACCGGAGTCCTTAATTCCTTTACAATCGAACTGCGTAATGGTGACACTCAGCGTTACAATTATAATAAGTTTCTGCACCGGATGGCTAGCGAATTTACTGACTTTGTTAAAATTATTGACCAACATGATGTTCAGACTGCCAATATGCTATATCATCACAGCATTAATGTAATGGATGTCTTGGCCCAAGCAAAAGCCTCCGTCAATCATTAACTTGTAAGTTTGCTTCCTTTGACCAGTTTCAATTTTGGAGATTGTTGATTTAGCAACATTAGCCTTTTCAGCAATTCTCGCTTTACCAAGATAAACAAAAGCTCACCATTATTCTTTTGGCTTGATCACGCCTTAACCCAATATAACCGCATAGCCTTAGAATTTAAAGCGGGCTAAGAGTTATAGGCAACTGGCAAGCCATTTTAAATATTCAAGATTCTGCTTATCAGCACTGTACTGCTAAAGGTCACATCAGTCATTATTTATCAGAAAGACTGGGGCGATTATTAAACATGTTACAACCAAAGGCTGATACTTTAGACATTAATGATAAAAATAAATCTATTCAAGGAATAGTTGTTATCCCAGATAAATTTATGTATCAGCAAATAAGGGGAGTAATAAAAGCAAGTCATTTAGAGTGGGAATTCTGAAAAAGTGATATTGAATACATCTTAGATTATGTAATTAATCCTAATCCTCAATAACTTAAAAGGATTGATGAAATTTGGGGTAAAGATAATGAGTGATCGAATTGCTAAATTAATTAATTGTTTGAAGACACTCTTGATCGAGCAGTAGCCTTCAAACAATTAATACTCAAACAACAGCAAGAACTGTCTGACCTTATCAAGACAGTTTGGGCTATAATTATTGATAGTGAGGTAAAGAATATTGGATTACGAAGATAAGTTTCACTTAACAGCAGAAGAAAATAGACGATTTGCTAAAACGAATCTAACCAAGCTAGTTTTTACCAATTCACGTTTTGAAGGTTTAACTACGACTATGCCGCAAACTCAAACAATTATTGACGGTTTGGGAGTTGACGGTGTATCGATTGACGATATTAATACGATTGTGCAGCTAAAAAGAGGTTGGCAATTTATAATTAATAATAAAGAGCCTTTAACTTTAGCAACAGAAAAAAAAATTAATGCAATTGTTGCTCGTGATAGTGCCGCTTTCCCTGGTTACTTACGAAACGGAACTGGCGGTGTAAGTACCTATCGAGGTGATTTTGAACCGCCAATAATTGACGAACAAGAGCAAGAGCATTATTTGAATTCAATTTTAGCAAGTAAGCGCACCACTACCGATAAGGCATTGACCATTATGTATCACAATATGCGTGAGCAGATGTTTTACGATGGTAATAAACGGACAGCCACAATTGCTGCTAATAAGATAATGATTGATAACGGAGCTGGGCTAATTAATGTACCGCTAGATTATTGGACCACTTGGCAGAAGATGTTAGCCGATTATTATTTTTCCAATGATATGACAAAATTGAAAGATTGGACGTATAAACATGGTATTCAAGGCATGGAGCCTAATTTACGTGCTCGTTCACAAAATGTTGGTAAAGAAATTTCTCCAGATGAACAAGCAAAGAATCTTTCGGAATTTAAACACTTTAGAGACACGTTAGATGATGACGGATTTGGATTATCATAATTAGCATTAGCAACACAAACAGCCTAACAGAAATGATGTGACCACTAAAATTAGGCAATGTCATTAAGTTAAGCAATACTCTTTATTTAAGAACTGCACTTTTTTTAAATTGTAGTTCTTTTTTAGGTGATGCTGGTTAAAGCTAGGTAGATATTACCAAAAATTGAATAGCGTTTAGCAATTTAGAACTTAAATCAACGGCAAAAGTCATATCATAGCTCCATTTTTATAAACTATTAGAATTATGATTGCTTAGATAGGGAAAAGAATGCAAGCAAAAAGCCCAGTTAGAGTTAATTAACTGAGCTTTTTGGCCTAACTTAATGACATTACCTAATTATAGGGTTCAAATTAAGGATCGCATTTTTATCTAAAATTAACTGCTTTCACAAATTGTGTTGGACTGATGGCGTAGTAGCGCTTGCCAGCAATTATAACTTGACCACCGTAAGTCCGAATGCTGTGGTTGCGTAATAATTTCGGATCAGTCGTACGCCGACCCGCAGTATCGTAAGTATAAGCATTCCGAGTTAGTATACGCTTCTTGCCAACAATATTACTTGCAACAATATATTCATTATCTCCTATTTGCAAATACTGCTTACCACTAATCAACTTCGCAGCTGTCACCGTGACAGTTGTGCCAGCAGTTTTTAGTCCTGAATTGGTACGTTGACCAGTTGCATCATATGTATAAGCATCATGCATCAAGGTCTTATTACCAGTTGGCAGTTTAGAAGTGGTATCTTTTCCAGCACCAACATCACTTTGCCCAGTATCAGTAGCTGAATTGTTATTGCCTGAATCTGGCTTAGCGCCAGTATCAGCTCCTTGCAAATCGTAGTAATACTTGACCAAAGAATAAAATTGGTCCATCGAATAGCCCCACTTGTTAAAGTAACCATCAGGGTCAGTATGATTCGTTCCGCCTAAAAAGCGTGAAACGGCATGGTGCGACCAGATTGTGCCGCTGCCTGTGTTGCAGGCATTGGATGGCACAAGATTATAGCGATGCAAGAGCTTAGCCGCATAGATTGCGTCATTGTTGACACTCTTAGCAAAGTTATCCCTAGTGTTTTCTTGACAAAGTTCAATTTGAATAAATCGATTATTGGCATTGGCACCAGCACCCCAAACACCATAGTTGGGCGTCATCATCTGAATAACTTGTTGACTGTCAACAAAGGCGTGAACGTAGGAATACATGTTCATCCACTCACGGTTGAAATAAATCGCTTCATTATAGGCTGATGCACCCGGTGTAGCCGTTTCATGAATAACAATTCCTTCAGGTTTACCTTTGCGATAATATATCTTATTACCATTGGCATAAAACTTATTGTATTGAATGTTCTGTGTTTGCAACATTTTATTCAAAAAAGTTACACCAACATAACTGTTTTGTTTAGCTATTGAATTAATTGATGCGGCTTCTACCGCTTGACTTTGATTTGTTTGATAAATAGGAGCAACTAAACCTACCCCGATAGCAATAGTAGTTATTAGTTTTTTGAGCTTCATTCTAACCGTTCATTCCTCATTTCTGCTTAGCAGCCTTAATGCAAGCTAAAAGTTTGCTTGCCTAATATACTGGTTAACTCCGATACGATAATATTTATTACCGTAAATTGTAATTGCCGAGCCAAAGGTAGCAACTGACTTACCTTTCTTCATTATGCTTTGATTATCACGATTGCCGTAGTCATTATAAACATAAGAGTTACGCTTTAACAGTTTCATCGTCCCATCAATATTGCCACTAGCAATATAGTGGTTTTCACCAATGCGGTAATACTTCTTACCATTAATAGTCTTGGTACCATAAGTTGCAATGATCTTGCCATTACTATTAACCTTTATGGCTTTCATGCCATTAACCCGTTCGCCTTTATTGTTATAAACATAAGCAGTATGCATTAAAGTCTTATTGACCTTCTTATCGTCTCGCGGCGCTTGGGCAGCTGGTGGTAGTGCACTGCCAGTATCTAAAACTGTGCCATTAACCCAGCCTTTGCCGGCAATATACATCCGCTTACTACCGTTATAGTAAGTAATTGTCTTGGTAACTGTAATCGAATCACCTGCATTGACACTATCCGTCTTAGCCGATAGTGAATGATCCGTTGGCCAAGCATAGGTTGCCGCATTCTTTTTGACAACATAAGATTTACTATCATTAGAAATCTGCGGGTCATATTGCGTTAAATTGTAACTGGTAATCCGATTATTTAAAATGCTGTCATAATTATTCGCCGTTGCATAGGTTCCAGTTAAGGCCTTCGTCGCATCAGTATAAGAAGCCGCATTTTCTAACCATGCACCTTGATAGCGATCTGGTTGCCAAGTAACACCTTGGCGTAATTTTTTACCATTATCATCAAAAGATTCTTGATAAGTATTATATTTTCTAAACTTGGCAACTACATAGTAGCTCTTACCGTTCTTATCTTCTTCGCGCGTCTTAGCCGAATATGTCTGACCAGGCCAGCTGTCATTAGCCTTCATACCAAATAAGTTATTGGCATTTACCGCCAAGCCAGATTGCCCCCAATTAGATTCAACAATTGCTTGCGCAATCATGACAGATGGATATAAACCATACTTCTTTGCTACTTTCTGTGCCTGACAAGCAGCCGTATCTAAGAATGCAGTTTCATTTCCCTGCGCTGCAGATACTTGTTGAACCCGCGTCGGGGAATTGGCAATTAAGTTGTTGGTAACTGGAATTACGGCTGCAGCTGCTAAAACAGCCGTGGATAATCCAGTGATTAGTCTCTTCTTCATAAATGTATTTTCCTCCTTAACCGACACTTTTATTGTATCGAGCTAGCTGTGGATAAACAATAGTTTACTTTTAATTGTAGTCAAAAAGTAATATTGTCTAGCTTATATTACAAATAGTAATCTATATTTCTAAACTATGTTGAAGCTTAGTAAGTAGGTGGCGTTTAATTCGCTGAAGATGTCCCCTGCTGATACCAGTTTCTTGAGCTAAAGAAGTAATCGTGTTATTTTCTATCAGATGACGATAAAATAACATAATTTCTTCTTCTGACATCTGTTTTACCTCATTTTCAAGTTCTAACCAATTATTTAGATTGCTTATTTGCCCAATTCCTGCTTCCAAAAGAAGCGGTACCTCACGAGCACAATGCACCTGCTCTTGACGCAACCGGTCAAGCGTATGCCAAATAATCTTGCCAAAAGCTTTGCGATCAACTTCTGCACGTGCCAAATTCTTTTCTTGTTGCAATATTGACGCATAGACGATAATTCCTTCCTGAAAAAGATCATCATAATTACTGTAATCTAGGCGAACATGGGCTTTTTTCAATGCTCCACGGACTAATTTCTGGTTACTCCAAGCGAGCATAAAACTTTCTTTACTAATCATTAGTTGTGACATTCCTTTTCGTAATTTTGTCACAAGCGCTTGTGCACCTTGAGATTATCAGTATTAGCTTTAAAATCAAAACCAGCGTTAATCACTTGCAATTACTTGGTAATATAATAATTGTCAAATAGCAAAAAAATAAAAAAACTGCTACTTATTGCGCCATCCTAAGTTAATTCTGGGTAAAAAAAGATGAAAAAAGTTGTTAATGCATCAATATAATGTATCAAGGCGGCAACTAAAACGAAAGATGGGATAATCTGCCTGTCTTAAAAAGGGTAATTCATAGTAGTCACTTAATTCGTTAATATACCGCAACTGTTTTTGTTGCAACAATTCCATGACCGCATCCTTCAACTGATGATCATCGGTGACAGGACTGGGGAAAAAATAATCTGCTTGATCAATTAATGATTGACCTTTGGGTTGCTTAATCTGCCAGCCAAGATAATCTTGTAAATGAGTATGAATTAGCTGAAAGAGAACGTGATTATAGGTTAAACTGCGTGATAATTGTGTACCGATATAGCGACTGCATTGCTCAAAGATAAAGCAATAATTATAATCTATTGTTTTGAAAGCCAGGCTGGAAATACTTAAATTGCTCGCCTCCACCATTCGATGTAACGCTACCCAATCGATATTGCCCCGATTATAACTGCGTGTTGAAAAGTAGGCTAAACGACCAGTCGCAATAACATTGCTGCCCCGAAAATTAAATCTGCGAGCTAAATATCTTTGAAATTCTAACCCCGCGAGCAGATTACGCCGGCTAAATGCCGTAAAAAGAGCACTGCTGCTACGTCGACTTAAGACAATTCCTTTACGACGATCAAAAATAACACTCTTATATTCACCAAGAAGGGGCTGATGTTGAAACTGATAAAGTACCAAAGTATCGGGGTTAATACAATAGTTAGGATCTGTAATCAAATACTGATCAAGAAGCGTATCCTTTCCTATACGCTCACGTATTAGTGTTTTGGACCACTTTCTATACTCTGCTTTTAAGGGTAAATTCCATTGGCTATTTTCTTTACGCACAATTAACCATCCTTTCATTTTTTATAGTGCATAATAAATAATTATAGCGCTTTCATTATGACTAAAAATGGCAATGACGTTGAAAAAGCAACGTTTAGTATTCAAAAATCATACTAATAATTTCATGAGGTGTTTACCTTATTTTTTGTAACCAAAAAACGGAAACGATTATTCGTTTCCGTTTTGGTAATTAATTATTTAATTGTCTAATTAAAAGTTAGCAACTCTAACGTATTGTTTAGCAGGTCCACCAATGCGGTAGTAAGTCTTACCGTTCTTGAACTTGAAAGGAGCACCGTAAGTAGTAACAGTGGAACCCTTCTTCAAGACCCGCTTGTCAGCGCGCTTGGTACTGGTCTTGTAAACATAAGCGTTGTGAGTCAAAGTACGAGAAGTTCCGTCAATGTTGTCAGCCATTACGTATTGGTTGTCACCAATCTTGTAAACAAGACTGCCATCGGCAAGCTTAGTTGCGTCACCATAAACATTTACGGTGCTGTAAGAAGCTAAAGTCTTAGTGCCAACGCGCTTGTGGTTTGCGTCGTAGATGTAGGAATTGTGCATAACTTGCTTAGTAACTGTAGGCGCTGGGGCAACTGAGCCATCAACGTACTTATTTTCAATATATTGGTTAGAATCAGCGCTGTTAACGTGAATATATGTCTTGTCACCAATCTTAACTGGGTTACCAAAAGTAGCAATCTGGTCACCATTCTTGATCGTGGTCTTAGATAGAGTTACTGTGTTACCCGTAATCTCGTAAACTGGCACCGTGTCGGTATCAGCTTGCACCGTCTTGTAAGTAGCACCTTTAGCACCCACCGTTAACATAAAGGTTACCTTAGTAGTCTTATTGTCAGGGTTAGTAGCTGAAACAACTACTGGATACTTCCCAGCAACAGCAGTATTAACCTTGCTGATGTCAACATTTGGCACTAAGACTGTCGTGTTAGTAGAACTGATTGTAGTCTTAAAGGCATCCTGAATTGCCTTAGTATCAACAGTGCCATTGACTGGTACATAGTTGAACTTAACACTGTCTGGTAAATCTTTGATGGTAGCAGAAACACTCATTGCCTTATTACCATTGTAACCATCAAGGGTAATTGCAGGATAAGTTGGGTCACTAGTGTCTGTACTTGGACTCACTGTAACAGTAAAGCTACCCGGCCTACCATTAGTAGCAATTAAATTAATAGTAACTGGGAAAGCAGTTGCTGGTTGATCAAAGGTACCATTAGCCTTAAGGGTAACACCAGCAGTTCTTAAGCCAGAAAGAACGTCTTGGTCAATGTCTGTAAATGAAGCATCAGCAGCATCCTTTGCACCTGCAGTTGTAATAGCTGGCTTATAAGCATCAGTAATACTCTTAACAACGCTGGCAACACTGTTACCAGTAGCAGTTAAAGAAACTGCCCCAGAGTTTACCAAGTTACCCTTACTATCTTGCATGTAAGGTGCACCAGTTAAGTTTGGATTGAACAACTTGAAGGCGTCACTTGCAATTCTAAGATCGGCAATGGTGCCTGAACCTGAAGCAGTCACATTATAAGTATTGCCACCTACAGTAATAGCATATCCTTGTCCAGCTGTTAAACCAGTAATTGTTACCGTAGCGGATGCTCTATAAGTATCATCGCCATTAAAGTTAGAAACTTCAGACGCATTTGGTTTAAGGGATGCACCCTGAGCACCAGTAACATCAACATCGCTTGATTTATAAATCTTAGCACTTGAGACTGATACTGAAGCCCCAGCAGGTAAATTAGGCGTTAACAATGATGCTTGGGCAGTTGAAGCAGCAGCACCAGCAACTAAACTAGGAATGTTAGTAACCTTTAATTTAAGTTCAGCTTTAGTTGAGCCGACATTTGTCGTACCGCCAACAACAGGCACATTCATATCAGCAAAAACTGTTGACACAGTAGAAGCAGCAGCCGGAGCAACAGCTAATAAAGCGGCAGCAGTGGCACTGACAATTCGTAAATTCTTTTTCATGTGGTCTATCCTCCTTGAATATATAAAAAAGGTAACAGACTGTATTAATCGTAAGAACCCATCTTGTAAACAACATCCTTCAAGCTGAATTCATAAGTTTATTAGCCTTATGAGGTAGCTTTCAAGCTGAATAATACGCATGCTTATAGGCTAAACGAAGCAAAGACATATCTATTACCTACCACGCTTCAAATTGTACGCATATTTAGCCGAAATTGCAAGAAACGTACCTAAACCCAATCAAATATTAAAGTAACCAAAAAACGGAAACAATCATTTGTTTCCGTTTTGGTAATTAATTATTCAATTGGTTAATTAATTAAAAGTTAGCAACTTTAACGTATTGCTTAGCAGGTCCACCGATACGGTAGTATGATTTACCGTTCTTGAACTTGTAAGGAGCACCGTAAGTAGTTACAGTTGAACCCTTACGTAATACGCGACGGTCAGCACGCTTCTTAGAAGTCTTGTAAACGTAAGCGTTGTGAGTCAAAGTACGTGAAGTACCATCAATGTTGTCAGCCATTACGTATTGGTTGTCACCAATCTTGTAAACAAGGCTACCATCAGCAAGCTTAGTTGCGTTACCGTAAACATTTACAGTAGTGTAAGCAGCTAATGTGTTTGAACCAACACGCTTGTGGTTTGCGTCGTAGATGTATGCGTTGTGCATAACCTTCTTAGCAACAGTAGGAGCTGGCTTAACTGAGCCATCAACATACTTAGTTTCTACAAATAAATCTGAGTCAGCACTGTTAATACGAGTGTATGACTTGTCACCAACTTTAATAGTACCAAAAGTAGCAACTTTGTCACCATTCTTAACAGTAGTCTTAGTGTCAGTTACAGTGTTACCATCAATCTTGTAAACTGGGACAGTATCAGTATCTGCTTGAACAGTAGTGTAAGTGGCACCCTTTGCACCAACAGTTAACATAAAGGTAACTGAAGTGGTCTTACCATCTGTATTAGTTGCACTTACAGTTACAGGATATTTACCTGCAACAGCAGTATTTACTTTACTAATATCAACATTAGGTACTATTGTTGTTCCATTAGTACCACTTACAGTTGTTGGAAACGCCTTTTGAATTTCACTTACAGCTACACCACTATTAAGTGAAACATAATTAAAGTCTGCATCACTAACATCTACAGTGTTATTTGTACCATAGAAAGTCAACGTATGTGTTGAATTAGTTGCATTAGGATTTGAATCCTTAAATACGTAGGTAATCTTTGGGAATGTTTCGTCACCCTTGTTAAGTGGATTAGGATCTACAGTTATTGGGAATGTAACCGTAGCATTGTTTGAAGCAAAAAGCACTGCCTTAACTGTAAATGGAGCAGTTGGCTTGTCAAAGCTACCATCAGCTTTTACAGTAATATTATTAGCTTTCAAACCAGCTTCAACATCACGCTTAAGGTCGTCCCATTCGCTGAAAGCAGCATTCGCAGATACTGTAGTATCTACACTATACTTTGCTTTAATTGCATCAATTACAGCATCAACACTGTACTTACCATTACCAAGACCAATAGCACCAGAAGTTACAGCCTTACCAGTAGAGATTTCCTTTGCAAAAGGAACACCGTCAGTAGTAGTAACACCAACTTGGAAAGTTCTACTTACTAAACCAAACGCTGCAAGATTCTTATTGTTATCAGTTGAGATCCCAGTAGTATCATCATTAATATAGTAGGTTTTATTTGCATCCAAGCCGGTAATAGTCATATTAGAAATAACAGCAACATAGTCAACACCTGGTTCAAGGGTATTAACAGGTTTTGCATCTGCAGCTGCACCTGTTGCACTACCATGGCTAACATAATCAGCTGCAGTTTGACCAGCAACATAGTGATAAATCTTAATTGGTGCATTAGTAATATTTGGTGTACCAACAGTACTCCAAACCTTTGCGTTCAATTTTGAAGCATCATCACCAGCCTTAACAGCACCATTGTTTAAAACAGTAATACCGGCTTTAATATGATCCGAACTAGAAACTTTACCAGATGTCACTGAACCAGTAACACTAGTATCAGCAAATACTGGAGCAACACTAGTAGCAGCAACTGGAGCAACAGCTAATAAAGCGGCTGCAGTAGCACTAACAATTCTTAAATTTTTCTTCATGTGGTCTTTTCCTCCTTGTGTATATACAAAATAGTAATAGGCTATAGGTTCAGTAGTTGAGCCTACATTGTTACAACACTCTTCGAGTCGAATTCATAAGTTTATAACTCTTATGAGGTAGCTCTCCAACTGAAGAACGCGCATGCGTACAGGCTTATTTACCTGAAGCATAGGCTATTACTCACCACATTTCATATTGTACCTGCCTTTAGTAGAAATTGCAAGGCATGTAGTTATTTTACATACTTTTGTAATAAACGCTTACAAAGCCAACATTAAATTATCAAGTTAGTTGAACTTAAATAAGCTTGCTATAACAATTAATCCTTAGTATATTTATCTCAATAAGATTACAGTAGAAATTTTATTACGGCAGAAATTTTACAGAATATTGACAATACTTCATTAGCGTTACATTAAAAAAGGTCGCGTCAATAATTGACGTGACCTTTTAATAAGACGATTATTGTTAGCTTAGGAAACGTTTGAGTTCCTTAATTATGCTAACTAATGTCTGTAAAAGCTTGAGACTAGTTTGACTTATTTTCAGAATGATCGAACACACTAGTAACAGTGCGTTCAACATATGCAGCAGATTGGGGAACCTTATACAGATCAACTCCACCCTTATTAAAGGCATCAGCTTGGGCAATTGTGGTCATTGCACTTTGAACAGCTTCTGCAGTCACATTGTCTGAGGCATCAGGCAATATGATGTTGGTCTTTTTGTTTTCGGAATTTAAGAATACTAGTTGTAACGATTTGGTTGTAGTTGGCATGATTATTTCCTCTTCCTATAAATATCTCTGATATTATTATCCAATTTGATCCATTGGAACTGCTTGTTTTTGAATCAAGACAATGTCGCCGAGCGTATCATTTTGAAGTTGTGCCAGTGCCTTACCGACTTCGGCTAAGCCACTAGCAGTGGCATTCTTCTTAACGTTCTGCATGACGCGGTTCTTGAAGCCCTTATCACCATATTTCTTAGAGTTCATAAATTTGTACTGAACAGATTGGTCAATTAATTCGAAATTCATTTTTAATACCTTCCTTACTATAGGTTATCTTTTAGTTGTAAGATTTCGGCGCCGATGTCTTACACTATTATTAACGAAATGAACCGGCAAATTGTAACAATTTTTTGGCAAAAATTTGCTAATTAAGCCAAGCAGTCCTCAATAAGTAGTCAAATCAGCTAAAACCATCTATAATTAACTTAGTATTAACAAGGAGGATATATTCCTATTATGAAAAAAACGACGATTGGGACGATTGTAGCAGTGATTATCATTGCTATTGGCGGCGGAGTCTTCTACGCAACCAGACAATCAACTAGCAACCAAGTTGATGCTTCTTATAATAAAGCAATTACTAGTGGTAAGACCGCTGTCAAAGATAAGGACTACACCAAGGCCAGCAGCAAGTTCGCTGCCGCTTTAGCCATTAAGAAGACAGCGCAAGCAGCAGCTTATAAGGAGCAAGCAGATAATATGCTTAGTGCAATTAAAGCTGCCAAGGCTGGCAAGTACGCTCGAGCACTAACCAAGACTAACAGTGTCATTACCAAAAGCAGCGGTTATAATGTGCTAATTAGTCAGGGACGCCAATTGAAGAAAACAATTGCCAACGTTCAAGATAATTATGAACACGAGATTAAACCGATTCTGTCCATGGCAAAACAAGCCCTGACTAACAAGCAATACCAGATGGCTAGCGACCAGTACCAGAAAGTGCTGGATTTACCTTACATTGATGGCAAATATTATGCTAAGTATAAAGAGCAGGCACAAGACGGACTTAAGGATGCTCAAAAAGCCGCCAAGACTGGTGACGGTACTAGTTCAACCCAAGGTTATGGCGTAAAATCTGGTAAGGTCAAAAACAACGTGGGCGAAACCGGTAATGCAGGTAAAACTGGTGAAGGTTCGATGGGTAATCACAAGGTGCGCGGCAAGACTGTTACCACTGATCAAATTACCCAATTACGTAAGCGCGTAACTAAATTAGGCTTTGACGGCATGTCATGGAGTCCGCAAGACTTAATCGATCTTTTCCGCAGCTCCAAGCGCACTAGTCCAAATCAAATCACTAAGAGTGACGTTCAACAATATTTAAAACCATAACGCATTAATTAAAAAATCGCCCAAGCGGCGATTTTTTATTTCTCCAATTATAATAACAATAGATAAGATGATATAATTTTATTAACCTTACTCAAAAAGAGAGCTGTTATTTTGCTGAAGCATTAGAATAGTTGCTTTTATAGTCTAAACTCGGTAAAATGACTATTGACTTTCACGTTTCCTATTTTTATTAAAGGAGTGTCCGCTTTGACTGAAAAAGAAAATAATATTAAAGATACAACTAACGAAAATGAACAAGAAAATGACGAAATTAAAGTCGTAATGCCTGAAGCCACTTGGACAACCATGCCGCAAGAGGAGTTCAAGGAGCAACCTGAATATCTGCAGGTTTTCACTAACTTTTATATTGCCAAATTCAACCAGCGTGATTTAGAAGTTATGAGTACTTATGATGTTAATTCCAACATGGTTGACATCAATCATTATCTGGTTGATAACATTCACTTTACTCGTAAAGAACTTGTGCGTCATGCCCTACAATACCACGATAATAATTTCCACCAATTGGTAGATGAGATTGTTCGCCAAGATCACATTGACCAGGAGTCAATGACTTCATACGAAGACTGGGATAATTGGTATGAAGAACGTCGCAATAATTTTTCGACTTCTTTATCATAATTTGCTTGTATTATCACTTAAAAAAGAACAAAATATATATTTAGCTGAGAATGTCAAATTGACATTCTCTTTTATTTAAAAAATATGGATATTAGTTTATTGGAGTACATAATAATATGGATCAAAAAAATAAACGGATTTCTGCGGCGGGTCTGCTGATTACGATTGGAATTGTGTATGGCGATATTGGTACCAGTCCGTTATACGTTATGAAGTCAATCGTTACTGGTAATGGCGGAATTGCCAACGTGAACCGTGAATTAATTTTGGGCTCAATTTCTTTGATTTTTTGGACAGTGACCTTATTAACAACTGTTAAGTACGTGATGATTGCCTTGCACGCAACCAACCACGGTGAAGGTGGCATCTTTGCTCTCTATGCACTCGTGCGCAAACGTGCCAAATGGCTGGTAATGCCCGCATTAATTGGAGGAGCAGCACTACTTGCTGACGGGACTTTGACGCCGGCGGTTACGGTAACCACCTCAATTGAGGGCTTGAAGAATATGCGCTTTGGTTCAAGCATTCCTGTTCCTAACCAAAGTTCAGTGGTTATAATTACACTGGTAATATTACTGGTGCTCTTTTCAATTCAAATGCTTGGTACTAGTAGTATTGGTAAGGCCTTTGGTCCAATTATGTTTGTCTGGTTTACTTTCCTTGGACTGATTGGTATTTACAATATGAATCAAGATTGGTCAATCTTGCAAGCACTCAACCCCATTCTTGCTATTAAAGTATTATTCAGTCCAACTAATAAAGCCGGCATCTTTATTTTGGGATCAATCTTCCTTGCTACGACGGGAGCTGAAGCCCTCTATTCCGATGTTGGTCACGTTGGTCGCGGCAACATTCTAGGGTCGTGGCCATATGTATTTCTTTGCTTGGCACTAAATTATCTGGGTCAAGGAGTATGGATTTTACAAAATCCCAACTACCAAACTCACGGCACAGAGCTTAACCCCTTCTTTGAAGCCGTTCCGACCAACTTACGTCTGTTTGCCATTATTTTGGCAACGATTGCGGCCATTATTGCTTCTCAAGCCCTGATTACCGGTTCATTCACACTCGTTTCCGAAGCCAGTGGTTTAAAATTCTTGCCACGAATGAAAATTAACTATCCAACTACCGAACATGGACAGATTTATATTCCTTCCGTCAATAAGATGATTTGCGTAGCCACAATGGCCATCGTTGTCTTTTTCCAAACTTCAGAACATATGGAAGCTGCCTATGGGCTGTCAATTACGGTGACGATGCTTATGACCACCGTCTTATTATTTGAATATCTCGGGGCTAAACACCATCCATTCATCCTGCGACTTTGTTTCTTAATCGCCTTTGGCTTTATTGAAGGCATGTTTTTAATTTCTAGTTTAACCAAATTTACTCATGGTGGATACGTGACCGTTTTAATTGCGGGCTTCATCGGCATTATTATGTTCATCTGGTACTTTGGTAATAAGGTTCGTGACAAGCACGAGGGCGCTAATACCTATGTTCGCCTAGATAATTACACCGATATGCTTACCGACCTTAGTCATGATGATGATTACCCTGTTTATGCCACCAACCTTGTTTATATGGCTAAAGTTAAATACAATAAGTTTATTAAACGGGAAATTCTCTACTCAATCTTAGATAAGCGGCCAAAAAGGGCTAGTGCATATTGGTTTGTTTCCGTTAATATTACCAATGAACCCTTTACCGCTAAATATGCGGTTAACACCTATGGCACCAAGAATGTCATCAATGTGCAGCTTTTCCTAGGCTTTAAAAAGCAAACCAGCGTAAATGTATACTTGCGCCAAGTAGTTCATGATTTGATTAAAGATGGCACTATCGAATCGCAGCCACAGGAATACACCACTACCCCGGGACGTGAAGTGGGAGACTTCTCCTTTGTTATTGTCAACGATGTAGTCAGCCCCTTAACCAAGCTCAAGGGCTTTGAAAAGTGGATTGTGACTGCTCGTGTCTGGTTACAAAACCTTTCTTCAAATCCTGCTTCATGGTTTGGTCTTGAATATACGGACACGGTTGTTGAAAGTGTGCCGCTGATTCTTGGTCGTCCGAGCCGTGACTTACACATTAAGCGCGTTGCGCCGCGTGATTATTCCCACCTCAAAAATGAGGATGATGAATAAAAAAAGAATTGTATCTTTTACTTGATACAATTCTTTTTTCTTACTTAAAATTTCTTACTTTGACGTATTGTTTCTTCGGTCCACCAATGCGGTAATATAATTTGCCGTTTTTAAATTTATAAGCTGCACCATATGTTCGAATATATCTGCCCTTACGTAGCAAGCGATGATTAGCACGCTTTCTGCCAGTTTGATAAACATAAGAATTATGCTTTAATTGGCGCAAGGTGCCATCAATGTTAGCTGCAAGCACGTATTGGTTATCTGCTAATTTATAAGCCAAAACGCCATCAGTTAAGCGCACGGTTTCAGGATAAACCATGATATTTTCATATGAGTGAAACTTCGAATTACCAACTCGGTGATGATTAATATCATAAATAAAGGCGTTATGCATTAGTTTTTTACTGATTTTTGCTTGATCTAAAGTATAAACATATGTAATACTTTGAGGATTATTTTCAAAAAAGCCCGTTGCCTTTTCTGGCCTTAATTTTAGACTATAACCAGTAATTTTCTTTTCTTGGGAAGTATAACCTTCTCCCAGATGCCCTTTAAGAATTTCATCTGGTGCCAAAGTATTGCCTTGTTCATCTTGATAATGAACTGTCACATCGCCGCCTTGCACATTCTGAATACT
Source organism: Lactobacillus sp. ESL0246 (assembly GCF_003692965.1). Lineage (GTDB taxonomy): Bacteria > Bacillota > Bacilli > Lactobacillales > Lactobacillaceae > Lactobacillus. The sequence continues at coordinate 142,531 of NZ_REHC01000012.1, forward strand.
GGAGCCAGCATTAGGGATATTTTCCTTAGTATAATAAAAACTAAATTCCTTTGGTTGTACTTGTTCACCATTGTACGGATCGATAAAAATAACATTCTGCGAATTCCTGTTATCATTAGTTAAGAAATATCTTCGGCCATTGTTGTCAGTTATCTCTTGTTTTGGAATAAATTTTTCACCAAGCAATCCTTCGCATGTTTCATCTTTAATCTTGTTATTACTACTTTTATCTAGGTAATGAATAATGATGTCTTTAGCACGAGTAGAATTCTCTGAATCTAAACGCACATAAGTGCCCGCATTTTTAGAACCATCAAAATTATCGAAGAAATTACTTGAATGTTCATCTTGGTCTTCAGGATGAACAGAAGTGCCTTTGCCTATCTTGTACCATTTCCAGTATCCGGCACTACCACTCGTTGGGAGATATTTATTCGACGAATTGACAAATTCGGTGCCTAACTTTAAGGTATTCAATGCGGCACAATTAGCAAACATGGCACCCATTACCACATGTTTAGTATTAAAATTGGTTAAATCCAAATTATATAAACTGCTGCAATTACTAAACATGCTAGACATGTCAGTTACTTTTGACGTGTCAAAGTGGCTGGCATCTAATGAAGTTAAACTAGAACATTCCTCAAACATGCTGGACATGCTAGTCACACCGGAAGTATCTAACTTCTCTAGGCCTTCAATTTGAGTTAAAGCTCCCAGGCCACCAAATAAGTATGAAGCATTCCCTGTAATTGTTAAATTACCGGTTATCTTTATTTTTTTAAGTTTCGTAATAAGTTCAATGCGACCGTTTTGAAAACAAACCCAGAATAAAGGCCTAGGATCGGTAATAGTGCCACCGGAAATATCTAACTCTTGATTATCGTCAGTTAGCGTCAAAGTTACATTGCTGGCTTTTCCATCTGTACTTTCCCAATTCGGCAAGTCAGCTACCGTTTTGATAGTCTTTTTTGGTTGCGCTGGTTGGTTATCATTAATAGGAGGTTGAACTTTTTCATTTGTTTCACTACCTATCTGCTTTGATAAATTATCATCAGCACCATTAGTTGTATTTGCAACTGGTACAATATTATTTGCAGTTTGCTTTAATTTTGCAGTGTTAACCGATTGATCAGTTGTTTGATCAGCCTTCACATCTTGAGTATTTAATGCTACTACACCTAAGGCCGCCGCAGCTACACTAGTTACTAAGGCCTTGCCTAAATAAAAATTTGCTTTTTTACTCATAATTACATCTCCTATTTATATACCACCATAAATATGGTATCATATTTTTTGATGTATATATACTAATTTTATGTTATTTTATATATAAAGTTAAGGCCTCTTTTTGCCCAGTCATTTGAGACTTTTTATTTAATGCTATACACATCAAATTGGTAAAATATTATCCATTTATTTAGAAAATGTTATTTTTCACTTACCGATCTAGGTATAATATAAATAGTCTTTTTGAAGTCATGGTTTTATCCAAACAGATTTTAATTACTAGTTATCTAGCAAAGTGAGTAAAGCAATAAAACAATATAAAAATAGCACCATTCCACTTGGGAATGATCTGAACCCCGAAATTAAGACAAATTAATTTCGAGGTTTTTATTATGTCTAAATTATCTAAGCAAGACAAAATTGATATCTATAATCTATGGAAAAACTATCAGGTTGGTTCTGGAGAATTAAGTCGCAGATATGATGTAAATATTAGTGTACTTAACTACTTAGTTGCTTTAATCGATCGCCATGGTTTTAGTATCCTCAATAAATCCTACATTACTTATTCTGCAGAATTTAAAGAACAGGCTATTAGACGTGTCATAGTTAATCATGAGTCTTTGTACAGTGTTGCGCTGGACTTAGGACTTAAGAGTCCAGGTATACTGTTTAATTGGGTGCGCTCTTACAAAGAAAACGGGTATAATGTCATTATTAAACTGAAAGGACGCCCTCGTCATGAAAGCCAAAAACAAGCTGATCAAGCAGGAAAATCACCGCTTAAAGCAAGAAAACCAAGCCTTACGCCAAGCGAACTTAAAACTTACTATCGAGAACGAATTTGTAAAAAAATTGCACGTCTTAGTCAACCAAAGGAACAAGAACCAAAAGCCGAAGAAATAGCTGCGGCAGTTACCCAGCTAAGACGTGAACTTAAAGTCAGTGTAACTTTTATTCTTGAAACTATTAACGCCAATCCTGATCTGCCGCACATGTCACGCAGTAATTATTACTACACCATTAATAAGAAAGATAAAGATGCCAAAAATCAACCGTTAATGACCTTAATACGCAAAATA
>NZ_REHC01000013.1 GCF_003692965.1 Lactobacillus sp. ESL0246
TAATGGAAGGCTTCTTTGGCATTTTAAAGAGAGAAATGTTTTATGGGTTTGAAAAAAATTTTAAGAATCTAACTGAATTAGAACAGGCGATCAGAGAATATATCGATTATTACAATAATGAAAGAATCAAAATAAAATTAAAAGGACTAGCCCCGATAAAATATCGGGAACTAGTCCTAAGTTAAAGTTTAATAATCTGTCCTAATTTTAGGGTTCAGATCAGAATAGTGCTGTTTTTGTTTTAATAATTAAATTACCAAATATGAACACGTTTATCTGGCTCTAACCACATACCATCTTCTGGCTTCACATCAAAGGCTTCATAAAAATCATCTTGACATTGCGTTTGGACATTTGCCCGTAATGGACCTGGGGCATGAACATCGACTGCCGTTTGAGTCTTAATTGACTCAGTCAACTGCTTATTTGCCCAAATTCTAGCAAAGTTTTCAAACAATTTCTTTAAATCGTCATTTTCATTTTTAGCAGCCTCAACTGCAGCAGTCAATCCGCCCTGATCGGCAATGTTTTCAGACACAATTTGCTTACCATTCAATTTAACTGGACCATATTCAAGACCATCAAACAGATCAATTTCAGCTTGTGTCCGCTTTTTAAATTCGGCATAGTCCTCATCAGTCCACCAATTGGTCATATTACCTAACTCATCGAATTGCGCTCCATTATTGTCAAAGGCATGCGAAACTTCGTGAGCAATCACAGTTCCAATCCCGCCAAAGTTAGTGGCACGATCTTGCTTTAAATCATAAAATGGTGCTTGCAAAATTGCGGCTGGGAAAGTTAAGTCATTTCTTTGCGGATCATAGCAAGCGTTAACTAAATTGCCTGGCATTGCCCAAATTGTTCGGTCAACTTCACGATGCAATTGTTCAATGTTGTATTTCTGCTCTTCGATTGCGAAGGCACGTTCATTGGAGTAAAGACTACCGCCTTGGTTAGCTGGAATAACCTCTAAGCGATTGTAGATTTCTTCAATCTTATCAGGATAACCAATTTTAAGTTCCAAAGCTTCAAGTTTTACAATTGCCTTCTTTTTGGTAGCTTCGGATAACCAACTATTCTTTGCCAAGCGCTCTTTATAAACAGCCAACATGCGCCGAATCATATCTTCAACATCTTTTTTGGCTTCAGAGCCGAAATACGTTTGACCGTAATAAACACCAACGACTTCACTAAAACTACCATTGGCAATATGATATGCCTGTTTAATGCCATCGGATAATTGTGGCTGACCCGACAAGGCTTGACTAAACGGAAAGGCAGCTTCTCTGAAGCTTTGTGATAATTCAGAGGCAACATCATTAATAAAGTTGACAATCATCCAGCCCTTAATTTCTTCGAAATTATCCTTATTGACTAGTTCATTAATATGATCTAAATAACGTGGTTCTGCTACGATAATTCTGGCAGGCTCTTCCCCAATGACTTCTTTCAAGTAGTAATCAATCTTGAATTCACTAAATTTAGCTTCAAAATCAGCAATTTTCATTGGATTATAAGTTGCTGGATAATCAGCCCATTCTTCAGATGACTTAACTACTTTAGCTAGTTTGGCATCAAACTTAATTGCATCTGCCGCATATTTTTCTGCTACTGCAGAATCTATTCCAGCCATTTCAAGCAACTTAACTGATTGCTGTTGCAAAATAGTTAATAATTTAGCCGCATCTTCAGTTTGATAAGTTGTAGTATCTGGCAAAAAGGTTCCAGGACCGGCAAAGTTCAGTACATTAACTTTGGTGTTTTTCATATCCGGTTCCACATCAAAGCCAAATGGCATTGATGCAAAAGTTGTTAAGTCTGGTGCCTTCAAATTAAAATCAGAGAAGTCCTTAAGTTCAGCAAGAAGTGTCAAGTCGGATTTTATCGGCTCTGCCCCTTCGCGATTACGTTTATCAAAATCGCTTGCTAATTGGTAAAGCTTAACCGCCTTTTTCAAGTTAGGAACATTGGGCACCTCTTTTTTACCAGAGGCAAAATCTGCGAAATCTTGCATTAAATGCTTTTCAACATTAACGTCAATCCCATCAAAAGATGCCATCCGCGAACGGTCACTAGGAATCTTAGTCTTTTCAAGCCAGTCCGAGTTAACCGCTAGATAAATATTGTCTTGGGGACGTGTACCCACTTTAGGTTCAATTACATCGCCGCTTCCGCCACGAATTGTAGAAATTTTTTTCATTTAAAAATCCTCCCTTGGGATTAAGATTAAAATTTAACTAGATTAATATTATCATTTTAATTATCAGGTTAATATTAAAAAGCTTTTACAAACTTTATTTGTAAAGTTTTATCCGATGCCGTAACTTCGCATAAAGCGGTAATAGCAGAATAACCATTAGAAAAATTCCGCCAGCTGCAACCATGAAAAATGGTATATAGCCTGCCCGATCAATTATCATCCCGCCAAATAAGGGACCAAAGGCTTGACCTATCCCGCGAGCAACATTGATTACCCCCTGATATTTACCCTTACTGGTATTGGGCGATAAATCATTAATGTAAGCCGGAACAGCTGGAAAAGCTGTAGATTCGCCCAAAGTTAAGATAACCATCGATAAGGCAAAATGCAAAAAGTCCCGAGCAACAATCAAGGTTGCAAAAGAAATGGCAAACATCAAAGTGCCGAACACAATTTGTTGGAACAAGCTCTTAAAAATATTTGGGTACCGTGCCAAAATTACTTGCACAATCACAATAATTGCTCCATTAAGAGTCCATAATAGACTATATAAGTGAAACGGAATACCCAAAGATACCATATAAACGGAAAGATTAGATTCCCAGTTCATATACATTAGCCACGTTACTGCTAGTGAAATTAAAAATCCTACCATCAGCATCAAATTATATTTAGGCATCGGTTCAGCCTTAGGTTTTTTGCCTAATTGTGTTTTCTTAGCATGTCTTTGCTTATGAAAATTGCTAATTGGACGATAATGAATTGCGGCATTAATAAAGCCAATTGCAAATAAAGCTGCTGCCAACAAGAACAAAAATTCGATCGAAAAATCATATAGGTAGCCCACTAAGAGTGTGCCTGTCACTGTTCCCACGTTCTGGGCAAAGTAAATTAGATTGAAAACATAGCGTCCCGGATACTTGCGCAGGCTAGTTGCAATTGAATTGATTAGGGTTCCGTTCCATCCGCTAGCAAAGCCAGTCAGCACTAACCAGAACCAATATTCTGGCCAGCCATGGAAAAACGCCATCAAAATCAAAATTAATGCATCTACCCCAAGTCCAGTAACAATTAATGGGTATGGGTTGCAGCGATCATAAAGCCAGCCCGCTACCAATGATCCCAACACATTGCTGGCACAATTGCAGAATAAAACAATACCAATCACTGATAAACTGATATGTAACTGTTTGTTAAGATATACTGAGGTTAATGGCCAAACAAAGCTTGACCCAATCCAAGTTACCAATTCTCCTAACAACAGCCAGCGCAATTTGACTTCTATTTCATTATTATTTAATCCATGTGCAAGTTTCATATAATTAATCCTCTCCACTTAGACTCTATTTACCAGTTTAGCAAGAAGTTTAAAAAAAGAACACCCCAAGGTGTTAATGACCGAATCAAAATGCTTACTTTAACTTCTGGATTCGTGCTTAACTTGCGGGTGTTCTATATTGTAATTAACGTTAATTACTTAAAATTTGCAACTTTCATATAAGTACCTTGACCAATAATATAATACTTCTTTTTCTTAATCGTTACACTGCTACCGTAAGTTCTAACCAAATGATTCTTTTTAAACACTTTTTTGCCTAACCGATTGCCATAACGACTGTAAACATATGCATTATGCTTGAGTTTCATATTAGTACCATCGATATTGTTAGCAACAATGTCCAAACCATTAGAAAGTTCATAATAATTCGTACCTTTTAAAACTTTCTTGCCTATGACATCTACAACTGAGGTGGTGGTAAGAATCACTTTATTGGCACGTTGTCCTTGCTCATTATAAAGATAAGCATTGTGCATAATTTTCTTTTCAACGAGATTATTTACATTTACGCTTACTTTCATACCACTTGTAGTTAATGATTGTACTGTAATTGGCATAACGTTATTGGCCTTGATGAAACGATTACGGGCAATGATAAAATATTTGTGTCCGCGAATGGTTAATGGATCACCATAGGTGTCAATTCTTTGTTTGTTGCGCAACATTTTTGAGTGCTTAATTCGCTTGCCATAACGATTATAAACATATGCATTATGCTTTAGCACCTGCGCAGTTGCGTCAGCGTTACTAGCGACTACATAATATTTCTGCTTGTCAGCACCTTGATCAACTAAAACATAAAATGTTCTGTCATTAATCTTTTCTTTACCATGCACAGCTAACTCTGAATCAAACTTAAGCGTAACCTTATTTGCCCGCTTACCATTTTTATCATAGAGATAAGCATTGTGTTTAAGCACAACTTCTTTAACCATATCATTAGTTGACGGGACATGATTACTAGGATTAGAAGTGATGGGAATAGCTGGCGTTTGACTTGTTGAATCAGTTGGTGGTACAGGCGAAGGTAGCGGTTTTGGTACAGCCTTTTTATCAGCGTAGGTATCAGCGTCCGTATTTGGATTATAATTACTAATTAGCTCGCTTGAACTCCATTTATGAGTATTAGCTGGCAGATAGGAAGGATCATCACCTTGGTTATACCACGTTACAGGAGTATTTAAGCCAGACCCATCTAAGACGTTGTTCTTGCCTAATTTTAGCCATTTCAACTTAGGTAAGTCTGTCAACATATCTGAACGTAGAGTTGAACTGGTCATTTTAAAACCACTAAGATCTAATTTCTCTAAACTTTTACAATCGTGAAACATTTGATCCATCTCGGTCGGGGTCGAGTTTTTAAAACTACTGAGGTCAATTTCTTTTAACTTTTCACACCACTCAAACATACCTCCCAAAGCAGCGATTTTTTCACTATTCCATTGAGGGAGTTTTACCTGTTCTAATGACGAACAGCCAAAAAACATGTCATTCAGATTCGTCACCTTATCAACTTTAAAGTTTGAAATATCGAGCTTTTTAACGGACCTCAAGTTCGAAAACATGTATATCAGCCCACTACCAGTAACATTGCTCGTGTCAAAACGACTAACGTCTAATTCTGTTATTTTCTCACAAGCGCCAAACATACTTTTCATATCAGTAACCTTAGCTGTGTTAAAGTGCGAAACATCCACTCCAGCTAGATTACGGTCATCAAAAAACATACTACTCATATTAGTTACATCTGAAGTATCAAGTCTATCCAAATTCTGAATGTCTTGTAATTGATCTAACTGGGCAAATATACCAGCAGCAGAACCACTAATTTTTATTAAATCAGCAGCAATAACTATATGTTTCACTCCTGGTGCTACCATTGCAAGCATACCAGGACCATTAATAGTATACTTTTCCCCAGGTGCTCCAATAGTTAAGGTTCTATTATTAGCATCGTATTCTAATGGTACAGTGTTGCCCCACATAAATTGTTGTGATCTAGTCAAATGATTATTTGATGCAGCTTTGGGCAAGCTAGTTGTAGTTAAATGCTCAGAAACTTCAGGTCGCAAGTCAGCCGCTTTAACGGTGTTATTTTCAGTAATTCCTAATATCAATAACGTGCTGGCGGCAATACTACTAACCATTATCTTTTTATTCTTTTGATTAAAACTTTTACGTTTTTTCATATTTACTTCTTCCGTAAAACTTACAGCTAATAATACAATTATTTCTTATAAAATAATAAATTGTATCTTATAATCAATTGTATAACTAAATATATATAAAAGATAATAATTGATAGAATAAATTAAAAGTTCAGCTTCATAATCAGCAAAAAATTAAGCCAATATAATTATTGCGCTGTTTTTATTTTTGTAAGTTAAGTAAAAAAATAATAAAGCAAAAAATAAATATACGCATACTTAATGCAGATACATATCACAATTTTGATTCTATTTTATTTCAATAAACTACCCTTGTATCCAAGACTTATAATAAATATAAAAAGATCGTATACCGATACTTTATCGACATACGACCTTAGCAAATCAAAATAATATTAACTGTTAAACACTAAAAATCTGCTTCATTGATGTATAAATCATCAATATTTTCTTCATGTAAGCTTTTAATTATTTTTTGTGCAGTGTTTTCTAATTCCATCTTAATTTGTTTTAAACCACGTACTTGCATTCGAGATGTTGGACCCGAAACGCTAATTGCAGCTACCACTTTATTACATTTAATTATTGGAACAGCAATACAACTTAATCCATACTCAGCTTCTTCATTATCATAGGCAATTTTTTCTTTTTTTATTGCTAAAACTTCTTTTCTTAACACTGTCTCATTATTAATTGTATTCACTGTTTTTTTATCTAGGTTACAAGTAGCGAAGTAATGAGTTAACTGTTTTTCTGAAAAAGTAGCTAAAAATATTTTTCCCATACTACTACAATATAAGGGAGCTACTGGCATTAATTTAACTTGAAGAGAAAAGTTCTCTCCCTCAATACTTTTTAGATAGACTACCTGTGAATTATATAATATTCCCAAATTTATTGTTTCTTTTATTTTTTTTGAAAATTGATTCATAAAAGGTAGTGCAATTTCAACAAGAGAATTCTTACTTTTAACCCTATTAACATATTTTAAAAAGGTTGAACCTAAGCTATATTTTTTATCTTTATCCTCAAAAATTATATTTAAATATTTTAGTGTACTAATTAATCTAAATACTGTAGTTTTTGGTAAGGATACAGCTACACTTAAATTACTAATTCCCACACTATCTTTTGCATTTGCTATCACATCAATAATCTTAAAAGTGTTAATGACGGTTTTATTTAATTCATCGTTCAAAAAAGTAACCTCTTTTTATGGATTTACGATACTTCTAGTAGTTCCTCCATTAATTATAGTCTTAGCATCATTTAAAGCAATTTCCATACTATTTTTAATTGCTAATTCTGTAAAGAACGCAATATGTGGCGTAATCAAAACATTAGGCATTTTATGCAATATCTGGTAGTCCTTAGGTAAAGACTCTTCATCTAATTGCTTACCAAAAAAGTCTATTTCATCTTCTAGAGTGTCTAATCCAGCTGCTGAAATTTTTCCATTTTTAAGTGCTTTAATTAATGCTTGGGTATCAACAAGTCCACCCCTAGCCATATTAAGCAAAATTGGTTTTTTCTTCATTTTATTAATTGAATTTTCATTAATTATCTTTTTTGTGTTAGGCAACAATGGTACATGCAATGAAATAATATCTGATTCCTTATAAATGGTATCTAAGTCAACATAAGTTGTAAATGGTTCAAGTGATGCATCATAATATGGATCATAGGTAATAACTTTAGCCCCTAGCATATTATAAATTTGAGCAGTTGCACTTCCAATATGGCCAGCACCAATTAATCCAACGGTACAATTAAAAATTTCTGTACTAATAGTAGATTGATCATAAGTGAAATTTCCCTTTTCCATACGTTCTTGATAAATACCAATTTTACGTAGTAGATACATTGCCTGCGTTACTCCCATTTCAGCAATTGCACGAGGAGAATAAGCAGCAACATTAGTTATTCTTATACCATGTCGTTTGGCAGCATTTAAATCTTGATTATCTACTCCAACTTGACGAATTGCCAATTGTTTTATTCCAAAACTCTCAAGTTTAGAATAAACCACTTCGTTTACAGGAGTAATCCCTTCTGAAGAAACACCTGAATAACCCTCAGCTAAACCAACGTTATCATCGTTTAGTTCTTCTTTCACAAGCTTTATTTCAACATTATTTTCTTTAGCCCATTTATTAATATATGGTTTTTCTAATTCAATAACTCCATAACAAATAATTTTCATTTTCTTCTCCTCTTACTTTTCGTCAATGTTGACTACCCAATCACTTTTTTTATACAATTTTGGGAATTTTTCCATAAAGTGAACCACAATTATTGACACAACGATCGGCAATACAAAATATATAAATATCAAAATAGCTATCTTTAATAAATCTGGTCCATTCATATACGTATATGAATTAATTGGACCAACAGGCTGACCAAAGCCGGCATAAGCTGAACCATTTTTTATTCCTAAAAATGAATCTACAAAACCAATTATTGCCCCGACTATCGCTATTGGAAGTAACATGCGTGGATGCTTAACAAAGTTTGCTAACATCATTTTCACAGATCCCCAAAACATTGCAAAAGAAACTCCTTTTCCATTAACTTTATACGTAGCGATGGCAACTATCATAAAGCAAGATGTCACACCAACAGATGCTGCACCACCTGCTAATCCGCTAATTCCAATCGCATAAGCCAATCCCACTGTTGAAAGTGGAGTAGCTATAATAACTGCAAAAGACATGGCTATTAATGTACACATTAAAGTCGGTTGAAGCCTTGTAAACGAATTTAATATTGAGCCAACAGTCGTTGAAATCAAATGAACATAAGTATAGCTCCACATACCAAAAGATCCTACTATTGTCCCACAAACAATAGGATCCCAAATAATTGAAAAACTTCCAACATAATTTCTAATTAAAAATATGGCAACTATAGAAATAGCAATAATCAAAATGGTATTAATTAAGTCTCCCATTCCAACTAATTTCCACTCACCTTTTAAATATATAACTGCTCCACTGCCCACTAGGCTAGCTATCGAAACACTAGCTTTTTCAATCATATTAAAACCAAATTGATTAGCTGCCAAAATGCCAGCTGCAACGGGAACAATATACATTCCCATGTTAGTAGCTGTGTTTACTGTGTTCCAAAATGAATTTGTGTTAGCCAACCCACTTATAAATGGTGCAATAATCGCTCCTGGTGTCACAGCAACCACTATAGCCATTGCTACAGCAGACATTATTTTATTACAAAAGTCACTAAATTTATATTTTTTTAATTCATTCATGTAATTCTCCTTTAAATAAATGGAACAACGTTTCACTTTCTAAATATAAGCTATTGTGAAAAAAATTTCAAGTAAAAATCATGTAATAAAATAGCTGTTTTTTATTTGATCCTGGTTAATCAAGCTTTGGCACTAAAAGCAGACTCAATAGATATAAATTTTATTTTACTTATATCAAATTGTTCACAATATTAACGTGAGCCGAAACTAACATAATTTTAAAAAGTAAGCCAACATAAAAGCCGTATCTCGATTGAATATCGACATACGGCCTTTAACTAATTTTAATTAATCTGCTTTTTTAACTAATATTATTTATTAAAAAATTGTCCTTTATTTTCCTGATAATACTTTTGATAACGACCATTATAATTATGGAACATATATTTCATTAACAGCCAGCGCTTAAAGTTACGATCCTTGTCATAAAACACTGTCGTACCATAGCGACCCTCATGAATTAATTCTTCAGCCAATTGCTTAGCATCATTATCTACTGCATATCGTTGGAAAACTTTAACTGGTAGCCCCAGCCACAAAACATGCTTAGACTTTAGTTTATTCCCATAAACAGTTTCTTTATCTTTTAAACTATCTTCAACATAATCTTCTACGTACCACTTAGCGAGATTATAATCATTCAAAGTGACATAAAAGCTAGAGCGACCTTGACGCAAGTTGATTTCAAAGAACTTATACTTGCCATCACGGGTATCATATTTAATATCAAAGTTAGCCATTCCAGTATAATTTAATTTTTCTAAGAATGCTTCAACTTGCTCATATAGCTTTTCATCATATTCAGGTAGAATCGCCATATAATTACCAATTGACTGCGGAGTCGGATCTTCTAATAGCGGATGCCCCATGCACATCATCTTGACGTGATGATCCTTGTCAACATAAGCATTTAAAACACGCATGTTAGAATCATCCCCGGGAATAAAGTCCTGCAAAATCAGGTCTTCTTTATAGCCATTACCATAAATCTTGCCGATAATATCTTTTAATTCAGCTTCATTATGAATGGTAAACGCCTTTTTACGACCTTCAAATTGAACATCAAGCCAAGAAACTGGGTCTTCAGGCTTTAATTCCAGTGGATAACCAAAAGGAAGCTCTAAATAATTTTCTTCCTGATAGTCAGCCAATGTTACAATTTTTGTCTTTGGATAAGGTAAGCCATATTCTTCCGCAATTTGATAAAAGCCTTCTTTAGAAATCAATTTTGCTAAAAGATCATAGTCAATATACGGAACAATAAAAACATCGCTTAACTCAGTCTTATGCTTAGAAAGCAGTTCTGCATAACCATCCCCACAAGCAATCAAAATCACTGGTTCCTTGTGGTCTTGATAAATTTTCATTTGTTCATACATGACATCCATAAAGGTCGGATCTGTACTAAAGCCATGGTGTAATTCAACGTTTACAATTTTAGAATAACGCGTTGGTGCCAATTGGGTATCAGCTAATGCCTTAACTTTAATGCCATAGGCTTCATTAAATGAACGAGCCATACCATAAACATTAATATCACTACCAAGTAAGATGGGTGTAAATTGTTTCATTTTAAAAATCTGCTCCTATCAGACTAACTTTCCTTGCTCAATCAAGCTAGCTACTTCTGGTTGCACGTGCTGATACTTGGATACTGTTCCCTCATAATCAACAAAGAATAACTTATACCATACTAAAAAAGTATATATCGTCCAAATTTGACGCCGGTGCGTCCCATCGCCCTTATAATTATCATCTAATAATTGCAATATCTTATCTTGCTCAAAAATATCTTGGACAAAGTCTTCGATAAATAATTCCCTTACTTGCTTATAAAAGCGTGGTTCTTGTAACCATTGTTTAATTGGTGTTGGAAAACCTAGTTTCGGACGTTTAGCCCATTCATCTGGCAATACTTTTTCAGAGGCCTTACGTAAAGCATACTTGGTGTCATGGCTATTAACCAAATAATCTGTCGGGATTGAATTAGCACGTTCTGCCATTTTCTTATCTAGGTAAGGAACTCGTAGTTCTAACGAGTGCGCCATTGAAATCTTATCAGCTTTTTGTTCAATATCGTTTAGCATAAAGTGATGCAAATCGATATATTGCATTTGGCGAACATTATCCAAATCTTTAACTTTCTTAAAGTCACTTTGATAAATGCCATTAACCGTTAACTGATTGCGATAAGATGGTCGCAAAATACTATTAGCATCTTTAGAAGTAAAAATAGTTGGGTAATCCATGTCATAGATGACGGACTGCCCTACATAAAATTCACTTGGTTGCGCCAAATTAGTATATAAATGCACTTTCCCTGGAAAGTTTGGCATTTTCTTTATCTTGCGCGCCAATTTTATTTTGGTGTTTTTAGGTAGTTTTACACATTGAGAAGTAAAAGCCTTAATTACACTGTTATGGGTGTGCATGCCATAATTAACATAACCTGCAAATAATTCATCAGCACCTTCACCAGATAATGCCACTGTGACGTGCTTACGTGCCATTTTACATAGATACCATAAAGGGATAATTGACGGATTAGCATCTGGTTCATCCATATGGTATTGCATTTCCGCAAAATCATGCATTGCTTCATCAGCATTTACTTTATCTGAGTAAAACTTCCATCCCTTAATATCGGCTAAGTCTTTTGCTTTAGACGCCTCATCATAAGTGGCATCATCAAAGGAAATTGAGAACACATCATCAGGATTTAAAATACTAGTAATGTAGCTTGAATCAACACCCTCAGATAAAAAGGCCCCTACCGGAACATCAGCATTGTGGTACAGTTCAACTGTTTCTTTCAAATCCTCATCAATTTTCTTGACCGTTTCTTCAAAGCTAAGACTATTAGCCTTATATTCGGCATCCCAATATTGATGAATTTTCATCTCGCCAGCTTTATATTCGAACCAATGCCCTGCAGGAAAACGATGAATTCCTTTGAAGAACGTTTCACTTAAGTCATTGTATTGATTCATTAAATATGGCTTAACTGCCTCAGTATTAAGTCTACGTTTAAAACCAGGGAAAGCAAGAAAACTCTTGATTTCAGAGCCCATAATAAGATGACCATTGTCATTGCTGTAATATAATGGCTTGATACCAAAGAAGTCGCGAGCACCATACATTGTTTGGGTATTATCATCCCAAATAATAAAGGCAAACATTCCCCGAACCCGCTTGAGAAGACCATCCATGCCCCATTCTTCATATCCATGTAGTAAAACATCAGTATCTGATTTAGTTGTAAAGGTATGTCCAGCCGCAATTAGCTCTTCTCTTAGCGGCTTAAAATTATAAATTTCTCCGTTAAAAATAATTGCCCGCGTTTTGTCTTCGTTAAAAATTGGTTGGCTACCGCCACGCAAATCAATAATCGATAACCGTCTAAAACCCAGTGCGACTTTATCGTTAGTGTAAAGCCCATCTGAATTAGGACCACGGTGCTTAATTGTTGCCATCATTTTACCGATGGCGGCTTGCTTATCGTTTATTTCTGGATTATAAAATGCAACAATTCCGCACATAGTTTATCTTCCTTAAATTATTTCAAACATCTATTTTCCTTAGTCTAACTTTACTATTATAGGCTAAAAGGCAGCCAATTACCAAATTGCCCAACTTTCTTTACTAAATATAAAAAATTCTTCTCTTGCTAGCCGCGCCATAACCAAATACTTGAATACAGTGTCGACGTAAGTCAATATTTACCACGTATCCAGCAAACTCAGTAGCGTGATCAATTTGCCGCTTCCAATTCTTGTTGTACTTAGTAGTCAGAACATGGTTAGAACCCATCAAGGCTGAACAATTAAAGAGAATATATTGAATACCATTAATGCGGTACTGGTCTTCAGTATGGCGATGACCACAAAAATAAGCAATGATGTGGGCATTTTTTATATTTGTAAAATCAAAATCATTTGCCAAACGAAACTCGGGCGGAATTCCACGACTAGAATGCATTTGTCCTTTTTCTCTTTGATTAAAGGCAACCAGCAACTCATGTAGCGATCGACCATTATACTTTAACGCATTTGATCCCTTACGATTAATCGGATTAGCATGACTCATCAAAACGATGCGTTTATTTGATGATTGCTGTAAGATTTCAATAATTTCTTCAATCTGATCTTCTCTAACTGCTAAAGTGATTTTCGCATCATACTTTTTATGTCCTTGAAGATCTAAATGATATGGAAGATCCGAAGTATTAACGCAAATAAAGCGCACATCGTCTACATCATAATAACAGACACCATGTTGGCGAGAAATATAATGCACATCTTTTTGTGCATACATCTGCGGCCACATAATTTTTTCAAATTCATTCTCTGGAAAAGAAGCCTTTAGGTCATGGTGCTCATCATATTTATCATTTTCGTCATGATTACCCTTGATCATCATATATGGCACGTCTGTCGATTTAAAGGAATCTCGCAGCTTAATTAACTCACTTTCACCCAAAAAGCCGGTATCAGAGCCATCAATCCAATCGCCTAAATGAAGCTTTAAATCAAGTATGCCTGATTGATCAAGATAAGAAAACTCTTTGACATGCGTTAGTCCATTCCAGCCATAGAAGTCCATACTATTAGAATCTTTAAAATGAGTATCAGTTATTACGCTCACATTAACGGAATTTTTACCTTGGCGAATATGTCTTCGAGTGCGCTGCAAAAATTGATCAAGATAGTCCTCTACAATATACCGTCGGCCCGTTTTAGTATTAACAAATGCACGATAGCGTTCCAACTCAGGATTAAATTCTCGCACATACTCTGGTTCCAATTTATCTGAACTTTCTGAGCTAAGTGCTTGATGCAGGATGTCATTTTCATCTTTATATACGATCAGAGTATACGGTTGACCATGAGGCGTTTGCTGCTCAGCACCAATATGATACTCGCCCACTGTCAAATAATCCTGCATTGGATCAAGTGGAATATTTTTTTTATTAAATAGCGCATGGTCTTTTATTCCGCTTAATTGATCAGCCAATCCTCTAACATATTTAAATACATTCATTTTTCGCCTCAGACTAAAGAAAAAAGCTGGGCATTATGCCGCAGCTTCAAAAACTATTTGTCATTTGCCAAAGCATAAGTTGCCAACCCAATTGACACAAGCGCATCCTTAGACAAAACTGCTTGTAATTCCTTAGCTGCAATTGCTTGAACTGCACCAATTACTTTCAAGCTATATGTAACAACGTGAAAATCAACTATATTATTATAAAAATCATCTTCATAAGGATTTTCATGATTATATGTCAAATTGATTTCATTTTGATCAATAAAACCGTCAACATGATTTGTTAAAATACGATCATGCAAATCAGTCAATTGTTCAGATAAGTTAATCAAAGTCAGTTTATGATCACTTTCAGTCTCGTAATACTCTTCCTGCGTCATTTTAAGGTATTCTTTGATTGGCTTATGTAATACTTGCAGACTATCAATCGCCTGATAAACAGCCTCTGCATCAAAATCTGTCTCTTTATTTAAAATACTCTCTTGATTTGCGGCCAAATCATCGGCCAAAGTCATTATAGCTAACTTCTCCATGATATCCTCCTAAAGTTCATTCTATATTATACCAAAAAAACTACTAATGCACTTTTTGAAGGCGATTTTTTATAAAAGAATGATAAATATTAAAATTTATTATTTATTTAAATGAATAATACCTTTTTTCGTATTTAATTGTAATAAAAATTGTGTTTTAGAAAGGGAAATTTATTATGTACCAAAATTTACGTTGCCCCTGGGGATGCAGCAATGATTCCATGATGCAACAGTATCATGATCATGAATGGGGTAAATTGAATTTAAATGAGCAATATTTATATGAAATGCTTGTACTTGAGTTGTTTCAATCTGGCCTCAATTGGGCTATTGTTTTGCACAAACGGGAGAATTTTCATCGTGCTTTTAAGAATTTTGTTTTAGAAGATGTTGCCCAACTGACAGAAACTGATATTGCAATGCTGATGCAAGATCAGTCAATCATTCGCAATCGCCTAAAAATTTCAGCAGCAATTCAAAATGCTAAGGCCATTTTAACTATTGAAACCCAAAATGGCAGTTTTGCTCATTACTTACAAAATTTTATTAAAACACCCATCATTCATCATCCGCAGACAGCTAGCGAAGTACCAACAACGAGTGCACTTGCGATCAAATTATCAAAACAAATGAAAAAAGACGGTTTCACTTTTGTGGGGCCAATTACTATTTATTCTTACTTACAAGGAATCGGCTTAGTTAATGATCATCTTGAAAATTGTCCATTTAAATATCATGGCTAACAAAAAATGAACCGCGCAACGCAGCGTGATTCACTCTTCTAAATTATATTTATACTAGCTTTTTACGAATCCAACCTGAGATGCCATCAATCACAATTACCATTACAATGATTCCAAGTAAAATAACTCCTACTCGATTCCATTGCCGGTACTGTAATGCAATGATTAACGGGTAACCAATACCACCAGCTCCAACTAATCCGAGAATGGACGCTGAACGAATTGAAACATCAAAGCGATAGAGCGTATTAGAAATTAGGGCAGGCATTAAATTCGGTAAAATTGAAAACATTACAACATTTGTTTTTGAACCACCAGCAGCAACTACAGCCTCATTTGGGCCGTCATCCAAGTTTTCGATTGCTTCTGAAAATAATTTTGCTAACATTCCAACAGAATGAAAGCCTAAAGCTAAAACCCCCGCAGCTGATCCAGGTCCTACTGCTTTAATAAACATTAACGCCAAAACAATCTCTGGAAAAGAACGGATAATTGCCAAGACAACTTTACCTACACGCGAGACATACCATCTTTTATGTTTAGTATGTGCAGCCCAAAAGGCAAATGGTATGGAAATAATTGCCGAAATGAAAGTCCCCAGAAAAGCAATACAAATGGTTTCCCATAACTGGGAAACAAGGTCTTCACCGGTACCGTTATAGATATAAGACCAATCGGGATGGAAAATTCCAGAGAAAATCGCACCCGCAATTTGCCCAGCAGTTTCTTTAATACCACCAAAATCTATTCCAGTACATGACCAAACAATTATTCCAATTGTAATTAGTGATAATGCCCAGTGCACTATTCTTTTCTTTAAATCAACTGGTTTAGGAGGTAATTTTTTCATTGTAATATCCATTATTTCATTAACGCCTCCCGTGATTTAGATGAAACATAGTCAATTAAAACAACAACCAATATGATTACAATAATAATCGTTCCTGTTTTGGCATAATCAAAGACCTGTAGTGTTTGTTGCAAATATAACCCAATACCACCAGCTCCAATGTAACCTAACACAGTTGATGCTCTGACATTAATTTCAAAAGCATACAGACAGTATGAAATGAAATAAGTAATGACTTGTGGCAACACAGCAAAAACAATAATTTGCAATTTATTTGCGCCAACTGCTGTTAGGGCTTCAATGGGACCAGGGTCAATTGTTTCAATTGCCTCATAAAATAATTTAACAACAATTCCGAAAGTACAAATTGCTAAGGCCAATATACCTGCAACAGGACCTATTCCAACAATAGCTACAAAAACCGCACCGAGCAACAAATCAGGAACTGTTCGAATAATATTCATAATGACCCGTAAAATACCAGTTATGGCCTTATTTTTTACAATGTTACGTGCAATTAGCAGTGAATAAACAAAAGCAAGAACAGAGCCAATGACTGTTCCCAAAACCGCCATTTTAATTGTTTCTAGTAATAGTGGAATTACCGTCTCCATGTATGCCCAATTAGGGTGCAACATTTGAACAAAAATGTCAGAAAATTGATCAAAATTGGTAAAAAAAGCATTTAAACTAGTTTTGGTAACACCAGTTGAAACAAACAAGCCACCAATAAAGATAATGAGCCAAACCAAATTCCAAAAATTAATTTTTTTGCGAGGTAAGGTCAGCAATTTTTCTTCGTCAGCATTAGTCATCTTGGTCACCACCACTATAAATTTGCGCAAAAGTTGACTCTGGAGTTTCACTCATCTTACCATCATAGATAATCTCGCCAGCTCGGACACCAATGACTCGTTTACCAAATTCGCGGGCAAGCTCAACGCTATGCAGGTTAATTATTACCGTCATTCCATGCTTTTCATTCAACATTTTCAAATCCTGCATCACCCGCCGTGATGTTTGGGGATCAAGAGAAGCAGTGGGCTCATCAGCCAAAATGATATCTGGATTTTGTGTTAATACACGAGCAATCGCAACTCGTTGTTGTTGCCCACCAGACAACTCATCTGCACGTGAATAAACTTTGTCAGCTAAATCAACTTGTTGTAAGGCATCATAAGCACGTTGCTTGTCTTCTTTACTAAAGAGATTCAAGGTACTCTTCCAAGTTGGATAATAGCCTACTCGACCAGTTAACACATTACGTAAGACGCTCGAGCGCTTAACTAAGTTAAAGCTTTGGAAAATCATTCCGATGTTGCGCCGCAAAGTCCGCAATTCTTTCCCCTTGGCTTTTGTAATCGATTCACCATTAATTAAAATATCGCCTGCACTAATATCAATTAAGCGATTAATAGAACGCAACAGTGTTGACTTACCAGCGCCAGATAATCCTACAATAACTATAAATTCACCTTGATTAATCGTTAGATTGACGTCTTTTAAACCAACAACATCTTTACCATAAACTTTTTTAACATTTTTCAACTCAATTATTGGTTTAGCTGCAGAATCTGCCATTATATACTTCCTTTATTTTTTTGTTGATTCGATGATTTTTTCATATTTACGAACAGTATTGAAGTCGCTGTCCTTAGAAGTTACATAGCCTTCATGTGTATAAATACTTTCGATAATCTTTTTACCCTTCTTAGATTTACCAATGTCAATAAACGCTGCAGCTAGCTTTTTACGAAATGACTTAGACATGCTAGGTACAACTGAAATTGTGTCATTTGGTATTGGCTTAGTGAAGTAAATTGGAACAACTTGCTGCATAATTTTTGGATTATCATCCTTAACAATTGTTCGTGCATCTTCAAAGACGAATGCAGCATCAGTATCACCATTTAAGACATTCAAGACAGCTTGGTCTTGACCGGTAACTGTTACTAGCTTACATTTCTTAGGTACATCTAAACCTTTCTCTTTTAATTCGGCAATTGGATAAACATAGCCAGCTGAAGAAGTTGGACTTTGGACTGATATTGACTTACCCTTTAAATCTTTCCATGACTTAATATTAGAGCCTTTTTTAACTACAATTTCAGAACGGTAGAAATTAACCAAATTCTTCGTTGGGCGTCCATCCGGTTGCTTTACACCATATCTTTGGGCTTGTAAAAGGACATCCGCTGCACCTTGGTTATGTGCTAACACATAACCATTTGGTGGCAAAAAGCCAACATCAACTTTCTTAGATTTCATTGCCTCAACCACTGTGTTGTAATCCGTTGACATTGAAACATGAACAGGAATACCTAACCGATCAGACAACATTTTTTCTAATGGCTTAGCCCGTGACTCCAACTTAGTTGCAGCCTGACTAGGTACAAATTGAACATTTAAAGACTTAGGTTCATCGCTACCTGCACTCTTCTTACTTGAGCCATTTGAGCAGGCAGTTGCCATTGTAGCCGCAATCAAAACAGCAACACCAGCTAATAATTTTCTAAATTTTTTCATCATGTCCTCCTAGACATAAAAAAAGACTTTAGCTAAAAACACAAATGTGAATTATACTAAGTCTTTCAATGACAACTTTAATCAAAAAACGAACAATACCTACATTTTGAAAGCAACGAAGAGACCTTCTTACAGGAAGGATAGTGAATGATGCGAATCGTTCACACTTCTGCATAGTCTACGTCTCCTTTCATTGCCTTATTATTATTCGTATCAAATAATAACAGAAATATCTTATTTAGCAAAGTAAATTTGCTGGAAACTTTTTGCTTTAAGCTGTCTAGCTTACTTTATATGCCCGTCTACTCTGGAGTAGCAATCTTATTTCTTATTAGCCGCAATGATTTTATTATATTTACGAATAATGTTGTAGTCGCTGTCTTGGGCATGAACATAACCCTCATGACTATAGACACTTTCAATAATGTGTTTTCCTTGCTCAGTCTTACTAATATCAATAAAGGCTTGGGCAAGTTTCTTCTGAAAATCTTTCGGCATATTAGGAACAACCGAAATTGTATCGTTAGGAATCGCCTTAGTGAAGTAAATTGGAATCACTTTGTCCATAATTTTTGGTTCATCGTTTTTTACAACATTTCGAGCATCTTCAAAAACGAATGCTGCATCTGTATCACCATTTAAAACGTTTAAAACACCTTGATCAGCACCTTTTACAGATACGATTTTACAACTCTTAGTGACATCAAGACCTTTTTGTTTTAATTCTGCAACAGGGAAAACATAGCCTGAATCCGAGGTAACGTCTTGAACTGAAATTGATTTTCCTTTTAAGTCTTTCCAAGTCTTAATCTTAGAGCCCTTCTTAACCAGAATTTCTCCGCGATAAAACGTAACTAATTCTTTAGTTGCTACTCCACCTGGCTGCCTAATACCATAGCGTTCTGCTTTTAAAAGCAGATTAGCTGCACCTTGCTTATGCGCCATAATATAAGCATCGGATGGTAAGAAACCAACATCAACTTTTTTGGATTTCATAGCTTCAACTAAGCCATTATAGTCAGTCGACATTGAAACATGAACAGGAATGCCTAAGCGCTTTGATAGCAACTTTTCCATTGGCTTTGCGCGTGCTTGCAACTTATTTGCACCAACACTAGGAACAAATTGCACATTAAGTGATTTAGGTTCCGAACTACTTGAAGCTGTTTTTTTGTTTGAACAAGCAGTTGCACCCACTGCCAGTAATAGTACCAAAAAAGCTAATATAAACTTTTTGATTTTAGTCATTTTATTTATGCTCCTATATAGAATTATTTTTTAAAATTAACCAACTGCCATGCTCGATTTTATACCAGTTCATTCTTGGCAGCGCCCGTAAATTTAAATACTTTTTGATCTATCACATTCTCCTTTTTAAAGACTTAAAAACACCAGCAAAATCAGATCCGTTTTAGCTTATGCGATTAACTGCTAGAAAATAAACGTACAATTTAGAAATTAATTTAAAAGCTAACTTTAAACAAAATTCAGTTTTAAAGTATTAGCAGCCTTAAGTTGTTTTACGTTTATTTTATATAAATAATATCATTATCGTTCGTCAAAAACAATCAAATAAATAATATTTTTTATATATATAAATATATATTAGCAAAAAAGCGAACAATAAGTTTTAGATAATAAAAAGGGCATACAACTTTTTGCATGTCCTTTTTATTACCTATATTTGTAAACTTTACTTAAGTGGCTTATTAGCAATATCCGTTCTGACAATTAAAACATCAGCTAACGCATGTTGATTAACATAAGACGTAACCGAACCCATCAACATTCTTTCAACCGCATTGAGACCTGTTGCACCCATGATAATCAAATTATTATGATGATCCTGAATAAAATCATAAGAAATAACTGCTTTGGGACTCCCATAGCGAATATGGTAGTCAATATCATCAAAGTTCAAGTTATCATGTGCCCATTTTTTTAGGCTCTGCATATATTTTTCAGCATCCTGTGTCATCTGATAGACCGTATCACCGGTAATTAACGTATCCTGCATTTCACCTAGAAATTGTCTGGTGTCAATTACATTTAAAATATCAATGTGAGCATTTTCTGTCATAGCAATTTTTACTGCTTTATCAAAAGATCTTTCAGCTGCTTCAGAGCCATCAACCGGAACTAAAATTTTTACTTTGTTCATACTCATGTCCTCATTCTTACTTTGCACTTAGTTTCGTTCATTTTAACACAATTTTGGTAACAGTAATTTTTTTATAATTGTTTGCACGATAAATTATTGCTAGAATAAGTATTAAATGTCAGACGGTAAAAGGTGGAACAATTTATGACTGAAAATTTAAAAAAACATTTACTCCCAATCTCTAGCGGTCGAAACTTCCGTGAACTTGGCGGCTACACAACTAAGGACGGTAGAACCATTAAAATGCATAAGCTATTGCGAACAGCAAACTTAGCAACACTTAATGAAGCTGACCTTAAACTTCTACAAGAATATGGTGTTAAATATATCGTTGACTTCAGAAGTAAAGATGAAGTCGAAAACGAACCAGATCGTGTGCCTAATGAAGCAACGTACAATTTCGATCCCGTTTTTAGTGAAGACTTAACTAATGCTTCAAAAGGAATTGACGACATCATTAGCCAGAAAAATAATGACCCTAAAGCCGGATTTAATCATATGTTTCTTGCTTACGATGACATGATTAAGAGTGAGGCAGCTCAAAAATCGTACCGCCAATTTTTTGATATTCTGCTTGCAAATACCGAACCAGGCAAAAGCGTGATTTTTCATTGTACTGCTGGCAAGGATCGTACGGGTGTTGCTGCAATTCTCATATTGACTGTTTTAGGTGTACCTCTTGAAACAATCAAAGAAGATTATCTCTTTACTAATATCGCTACTAAAAACTTTGTCACTGAATTTCTGCAAAAAGCTAAAGCTGAAGGCGCTAATGACGTTACTTTAAGCGTCTTGCATGACCTGCAAACCGTTTGTCCAGAATATTTTAACTACGTAATAGAAACCATAAATAAAAATTATGGTAGCGTTGATAACTACTTACATAATATAATGAAATTGACTGATGATGAAATTGATCAGTTGCAACGTAATTATCTTGAGTAAATGAAGGAGTAGAGTAATGAGTAAAACAAAAACTGTCTATTTTGGTGCCGGATGGTTTAATGATAAGCAAAACAAAGCTTATCAAGATGCAATGACCGCTTTAAAAGCCAATCCAACGATTGATCTTGAAAACAGTTACGTTCCTTTAGACCACCAATACAAAGGAATTAATGTTGCCGAACATCCAGAATATTTACATGATCGCGAATGGGCTACTGCTACCTACCGTGGTGATTTAACCGGAATTAAAGGCAGTGATATCATGATTGGGGTTTACCTTCCAGATGAAGAAGATGTTGGCTTGGGTATGGAATTAGGATATGCAATGTCTCAAGGTAAGTTCATTATCTTAGTTATTCCCGACGAAGACTTTGGTAAATCTATTAATTTAATGAGCTGGGGCGTTTGCGATAATGCAATTAAAATTAGTGAGTTAAAAGACTTTGACTTTAACAAGCCTCGCTATAATTTCTACGATGGTGGCGTTTATTAAAAAATTACCATTAGCAAAAACCGCTTCAATATGAAGCTAACCCCTAAAACTGGACGTTAGTTTTATATCATTTTACTTAAGGCTTGATTCCGATATTGAATCGGAGTTAAGCCTTTTAGTTTGTGCCGAATTCTATCTTCATTGTAATAACTTATCCATTCTTTCATCGCCTTAACCAATTGTTTCTTAGTATCAAAGTGATGTGTAAAATAATTCATTTCAACTTTCATAATGTGAAAGAAACTTTCCATAGCTGCATTATCATGACATGTAGCTCTTCGTGACCTGCTTTGAAATACTTTATGTTTTCGTAAAGCATGTCGATATGGATTAGATTGATATTGAATTCCTTGATCACTATGGATTGTCATTCGATAATTTAATAGCTTTGGTCTTGCAGTAAACACTCCCTCTAATCCTTCTAGAACATATCTTGTTAATGGACGATCGGTGATCGTATAACTAATAATTTCACCGCTGAATAAGTCCTTAAATGGCGATAAATATACACGATCACGGATAGTCATGTTCCCATATCTAAATTCACTAATATCAGTTACGACCTTTTGATATGGTCTATCAGTCTTAAACTTTTGATGGAACCGATTCTTAGCTTTCTTATTTTGTGGACCCTTTGAAGAATCATATTTACCGGCTCTCAGATTATATTTATTAGCTCCTAAATTGTTCTCACGCATTAAGCGTTGAACACGTTTATGATTAACCATTAGGTGATAAGTCATCCTCAGAGTATCAGTTACAGGCCAGTATCCATAACTGGCATGATGCTTCTTTATCATTTTGATAATTGAAACAAGTGCTTTATCACTGATCAGCTTCTTTTTTGGATGAGGATGGTACTCGAATGTACTTTTAGACAAACTTGTGTAGGGTAATATTTCTTTTAATTTAAAGCCAAATTCTTGCCTTAGTTCATTAACTATAGATCTTTCTTCGTCCGATGTCCGCGTTTCTGAACTAAGGCATCTAGTTTTTTTAGATATTCATTTTCTACATGTAATGCACGATTCTCTAAACGTAGACGTTCAAGTTCAGTTAACTCTTGAGAAGTATATTTATGCTTCTTGGCTTTAATTTTCTTTTTATGCATTAATGGTTGTCCTTGCTTAATAAATAAAGCATCAACACCGCCTTCATTTAATTTTCTTTGCCAATTCGCAATAGTGGAATGTTGTTTAATATTAAAATGATTGGCAGTAATTTGATAGCTGGCACTATGTTCTTTTCTCCAGTTTAAGACTTCTAATTTAAATTGACCACTATATCTTGTCTTAGAAAAGCTTTTTTCCAGGCCTCTGTTACCATACTGTTGATAATTATTGATCCAACCATCAATAGATCTACGTGATGTGATATGTAATTTCTCTTGAATTTCTTTTGTACTAAATCCTCTTTGATACAAATCTACTGCTTCTAATTTTGTTTTTAGTAAATATTTAGACATAAGAAAACCCCCGAATTGGAATCTTTGTCCAATTCCGGGGGTTAACTTCAATAACTGTGAAGCGGTTTTTTAGACCTGAAATATTCGAGAATTAGTTATATTTTCTTCAATCGAACCAGGTTTTTCGTTAGGAGTATGTTGCAACACATTAATAATCATCGTTTAGCCCCCAATAGTTCGTTAATAAATTTTACATCAGATCAACAACATTTAAGGCTTGGTACAATTCTAACCTTTTTTAAATAAAAATAGCCTCACACATTTAATTTGCAATATGTGAGGCCGCAATATTATATTTTAAATTATGCCTTGTAACGTGATTCACCGTTTAAGTAAGTTTCACTTAACGTCATGTCCTGATTCAGCACTATGAAGTCTGCATCTTTATCTGGAGCAATAGAACCACATTTATCTAAGATGTGGGCACTTTTGGCTGGCACATAAGAAGCCATCATCACAGCCTCTTCTGGAGTAGCCACGTTCCAATCAACCACATTCTTCAAAGCGGTATTAAGTTGCAAAATGCTTCCAGCAAGATTGTCGCCATCCTTTAACCGAGCCATGCCATCCTTAACGTAGACCGGTAATTCACCTAACATGTAATCACCATCTGGCATCATCCCGGCTTCCATACAATCGGTTATCAGACAAATATGTTCAGATCCCTTTGCCTTAACCAGTGCGCGCACCATTTCCTTATTCACATGGTGACCATCACAAATTAATTCGGCAGTTACATTATTTAACGCCATAGCTGCATTAGAAATTGAGGTGGCATGATGTGATGGATCTGGCATACCGTTAAAAGTATGTGTAAACATTGAAGCACCCGCTTCAATTCCAGCCTTAGCCTGAGTATAGTCAGCACTTGAATGTCCCAATGAAACAACAACGCCTTCTTGCACAGCAGCCCTAATAAATTCCTTACTCCCTTTTCTTTCCGGTGCAAGCGAAATTTTATTGAGTAATCCTTGAGAATCGTCCCGCCATTGGTTAAATTGGTTAATATCGGGATCAAGCAAGTATTTAGGATTTTCAGCCCCGGCATGTTCAGCTGTAAAATACGGTCCTTCAAAATGAAGGCCTTGAATCTTGGCACCAGTTTCTTCTCCTTTATGTGCGCCAAACATTTGACAAATTCTAGTTAAAGTATCAGCACCTGCCGTATAAGTTGTTGGCAGCCAACTAGTCACCCCAGATCGTAAAAATCCTTCTGCCAACCGATTGACTCCATCCCAATCACTTCTCATGACATCTTCATTCAGTGAACCATGCACATGAGTGTCAACTAAGCCAGGAGCAATCCTTTTACCACCGTAATCAAGTATTTTTCCCGCTGGTTTTTCATTTTCTGAATAATAGAAGCCAAACTTACCATTATCTTGAACTTCCAAGTAACCACCATCTTCGGTTACATTTTCAAGAAAAAATTTATCTGCATGAATATAATAGGTCATCTTTTTTGCCTTTCCATTAAAAGTTAATCTGGTATTTTCTGACTTCATTTTAGCTTAATCAATTGGTCTTTACCAGTTCAATCACAAATACTACGGAAAGTTTTCGTTTTTTAGTTATAATATGTAGTAGTAGAAAGATTGAAGAAGAAAGCAAAAATCATGATACAAAATAATCAAACAAATAAACATCAATTAGGAGCATTAACTGGCGCCAGCAAATGTGAAAACTATTATGAACTGCACTTTAATACTGGTGAAGTAGCACATTTTTACATTCTGGCTGATGGTATTTTCCGCTTTTTACTTGATCCTGAACAAACTTTTAATGAAAAACGGAGTCCACTTGGCGAACTCGAACAATTTGATAATACAGCTTTCGAGAATTCACAAGTTCGCGCTACGAATGATTCGCTAATTATTCAATCAGGTAATTATCAAATTATTTTTGGACAAAAACCAGCTGTAATGAGTATTTTCGATGAAACAATTCATCGCACTCGCATGGCTCAAGCCCAGCCACTTGAATTGGCAAATAATGCAACAAGTGAACTTTTAGTTCAAAAGAAAAGCGAATTTTACTTTGGTGGTGGCCTGCAGAATGGCTATTTTAGTCATAAGGGCCACAAAATTGAAATTAGCCGTAATCAAATTACGGGGCAAGGTGGCATCCCTTTGCAAGTACCTTTTTTCTGGTCAAACGCTGGTTACGGCGAATTGCGCAATACCACTCAAACAGGAACATATGACTTTGGACAAAATGTGCAAAATTTAACTACTATTATGCATCATGACCAGATTTTCGACAGCTTTTATCTACTTGGCGAAACTCCCCAAAAAATTATTGCAAAATACTATACTTTGACAGGACAACCACTATTATTACCCAAATATGCATTAGGCTTAGGGCATATTGGCAATTTTTGCACAACTTTATGGGAACCAAGCAAAGCCAAGGATCGCAATGCTACTCGTTTTGGAAGCAATTATTATACTCGTACCAATACAGATGCAAATGCGGCTGGCAAAGCATCTCTTAATGGAGAAGAAGATTACCAGTTTTCTGCGCGCGGCTTAATTGATCGTTACCAAATGGCTAACTTTCATTTAAACTGGTTAGTTCCCAACTATGAAGCACCAATGCCTAATCACCAAGCGCTAGACTTCTTTAATGACTATGCACTTAGACAAGATGTTCATCCCGGATTCTGGCATAAAGAACCTCTTGCACTACCAGAAAAAACGACTTTTACTTTCACTAATCACGTCGAACTAATAAACTCAGATAATGAACAATTGGCAACTCATTTAAAACGCAAACGACCACTAGTTTTGAGTGATAATGGCTTTATGGGAATGCAAAAAAAAGCTGCTTTAATTTTTGCTGGAATAGGCGGTAATTGGGAAAATATTGCCACACAGGTTGCAGGAATGCTCGGGGCAAATCTCTCGGGCCAGCCGTTAGTTGGAGCTGCCGTTGATGGTGCGCAAGGTGGAGGCAATGCTCAAATATATGTTCGTGACTTCGAATGGAAGACCTTTACTCCCCTACTATTTAACTTGGATGATCAAGGAAATTTTAGCAAAATTCCATTCGCTTATAATAAAAAAATAACTGAAATTAATCAGTCATATCTAAAGCTACATGCTAAATTAAAGAATTATTTATATACTTTAAACGCACAAGCACAGTTTGGGTTTGCTATTATGCGCCCCTTATTCTTAGCTTTTCCTGAACAACGATCTAACTATACCGATCAGTTTGATAGCGAATTCATGCTCGGCGATAATTTCTTAATTGCCCCAGTAACTAATGGTCGAGAAGATGATCGTGGCAATACTCGCAAAGATAATCTTTACTTGCCAGGCCCTCGCACCATATGGATTGATTTTTTTACTGGCCAAAAATATGCTGGCGGGCGAGTTTACAATAATCTTTCATATCCATTATGGCATCTACCAGTTTTTGTTCGCGGCGGTAGCATTCTGGATTTAGGACAACGTGATTTTGTTATCTATCCTCAGGGAAGTAGCGAAACAACAATTTATGCAGATTCTGATCTAACGGACTTTAAACATAATCATTGTGAAACCCATATTCAAAATACCTATAATGACGAAAAGCTGATTGTGACACTTGACCCTATTAAAGGTAACTACCCCGGATTCAATAGCAATCAAGAAACCAAGTTAACAATTATGTGTGATGCTTATCCTGATCAAGTAACAGTTAAAATCAACGACCAAATAGTTCCCATACAAGAATATGGAACTATCGAAGCTTTTAACCATGCTAACGAAGGAATTTTCTATAATACCAATTATGTCTTACCGGAATTTTCTTCATATCAAAAACAAAGACAAACGGCATTACAAATTAAGTTAGCTAGTCGTGAGCTTTCCAATACTAAAATTGAAATTATTGTCCAGAATTTGATATATGGCGACCATGTTTTGGTTCATGCAATTACCAGTGGGCTCTTATCCTCGCCCAAATTACCAGCAGTTGATTCAAGTAAAATAACCGCGCACTCATTTGAATTAGCTTGGTCTCAACAAAGTAGTGTTCAAGTTGAAATTAATCATTTGATTTACGAAGGAATTACTGGCAAAAGTTTTACTTTCCATGAGCTTTCACCCAACACACGATACATTATTAGAATGCGTTATGTTTCTGGCAGTAAAGTTTCAGAATGGTCAGATCTTTTTGGTGTAATTACTAAACCAGCCGCAATTTCTTATGCTATTCATGATATTCAAACAACATGTAATTTTGAAAGCAATTCACAACATCCGTTGGCTTACTTAACTGATTTGAAATTAGCCAGTGAATGGCAAAGCAATCAATCAGTTTTAGAAGATAACCCACTACAACTAACTTTTACTTTTAAAGAAATAGAAAAATTGAGCCGAATGGTATTTGTACCTCGTAACATTGATCATGACGGCGATCCTACTGATCTTAGCCTTGCTATATCAACCGATGGTGCAAATTATACTATTTACGCTGACCATTTAAAATGGAAAGCCGATAGTAAAAATAAAGTGATTGGCTTACGAGACGTTCGGGCTAAAGCAATTCGCCTAACTATCTATCATTCATCTGGTGCAATGGTTGCTGCACGTGAAATTCTCTTTTATCGCGCTAAAAAATAATATACTAAAAAAGTCTAAGTTCTCAAATTCGAGAACTTAGACTTTTTATTTAAGAATTATTATTGCAATAAGTCGCCTAAATTAAAATAAGTCATATCAGTGAACTTTTGCTTACTATATTTTTGAGCTAATTCTGGCGTTGTAAAGTACTGATTTACTACTTTACCTGTATAATCTGCTTCAAAGACGACTTTAACGGTTTGCCCATCTATGTTTTCTTCATGCATGGTATAAGCTGTTGCCATCTTGGGAGCATGGTCATCCACTGGTCCAATCACGGTCCATTTTAATCCCCGCATCTTGCGTGTTTTTTCAATTCTCATCGCTTTTTCATAATACTTGTCGAACTTACCTGGCATTTGCCAAGGATATTTATTTGTTCCCTTAACTTTACCAACAACATAGACAACTGCGTAAAGCTTTTTTCCATTAGTCCCAGGTCTTGAAAAAGAATGCTTAGTGATCTTCATTGGTGACATATTTGAAACTTGGGTATACCATGTCCCGCGTAAACTTTGCGGTAAGGTATAGCGTTTGACAAGCCCGTATTTATTACCTTTTGCGGCCGCTTGAATAGTTTGTTCAGGGTGCACAGCAACCGTAGCTACTCCTGCTAAGGACAGCCCCAAGGCCGTAATTAAAGTAATTATTTTTGCTTTTTTCATTTGTTTTTTCCTTTTATGTAAATTATTAGACATTGCATATTATACTTCTTAATATTCAAATTAGCAAACGATTTCAACAAACTTATTTAATTAATATTTAAGTATCAAAAAAATAAAACCGCATCCATAGTAGAAACGGTTAATATCAATTAAATTTATCTTGTTTAACGATGCGATAGATTGAAATTACTAAAACTAATACTGCACATAATATCGCAACATATGCCATTGGTCCAATACTGATTGCAGCCCGTGCTTGATCATGAGCTAGTTGATTTTCCATCGCGTATTCAGTAATCCACTTGCGCATTAAATGAGGAGTTAATATAAAACTAAAAGTGGCAATAATTGATGCCGTCAAAGCAGTATTTCTCGCATAAGGTTCACGGAAAAACTGGGCTAAAACACAGAATGCTGGTGCTAGCATTAAAAGTAGTATCCACATAATAATTAATCGTCCCGCATGGCTACTCATCATTTGGGCACTATTTGTTGCATAACGGTATTTGCCCCACAATTGGCCACCGGTTAAAGTATTTAATAAACTTAAAAAATACGAACCTTGTTGCCCATAAACGCCGCCACGATTGGATAAGATACCTTGAACAATCTGCAAGCCATCGGTTGAACCCGCTGTAGAAAAATTAACGGTGACTACCTTTTTCATGTATGTTGCCAAAAACATAACAATTGAGCCACCGAATTGCAGAGCTCGCAGCATACTTAATTTTCTCTGAGCCTTTAATTTAAATTCAAGACTTAATACACGGTTGGGATGATGACTGCGCCCAATTACTAAAATGCCAATAATAACAAGGACAAGTAATACTCCTAAAAGCCACCATAGTTTAGCCATAATAAAAAAGATTCCAAGAACAACAACTGCTACGGCTAAGTATGGTCGATCGGAAAAAATTTCCCAAAAATTCAATTTAAGGTGTCGATAATTACTACGTGAAGCAGGTATTTCTGGTGAAGAAGATGTTCCAGATACTTTTTCTATCCTAGCTGTATTCTTCTGATACTGTTTACGATATTCACGCCGCGTCATGTGCGAATGCTCCATTTAAAGACACCTCTTTCTTTCAGAAATATTATCCTATCACTTTTTTTGAGCAAATTTCTTGTCTTTAGCAAATTCTTAGTAATTTTATTGTGCTAAAATAAAAAAGATAGTTTTTTTAAGAAAATCAAAAAGAAAGATGAGGACATTTTGGCACGTTCTAATACACTGCCAGCTGGCTGGCACAAAGCTTTTTATACTTTATGGTTAGGTTGTTTTATTACAGGCATGGGTTATTCAATGACGATGCCATTTATTTCATTATTTATTGCAGACCTTGGGCATTACTCTCAATTGCAGGTTAGTCTTTATTCCGGACTGGCTTTTGCAATGACTTTTATTGCCCAGGCAATAGTTTCACCTTATTGGGGAAATTTAGCTGACCGCAAGGGACGCAAATTAATGTGTATGCGAGCTTCTGGGGTAATGGCTCTAACGATTACCGCCACCGGATTTGCACCTAATGCAATTTATATCATCGTTATGCGATTCATTCAAGGTGCCTTTTCAGGTTATATCAATAATGCAACGGCACTGATTGCGGGAGAAACCCCACATCAAAAAAGCGGTTGGGTCATGAGTCAGATGATGACCGCAGGTACCGCTGGCAACTTAGTTGGCCCACTTTTAGGTGGCCTTTTATCCAACTTTTTTGGTAATTGGCTTGGTGGGGCCTGGGGCTATCGAATTCCCTTTTTTATCACCGGATTCTTGATGTTGCTAGTCTTCTTAGGCTCTACATTTCTGGTTAACGAAGAATTTACACCAATTTCACGTGAAGCAATGAAACCAATGAAAGAAATCATGCATACGCTTCCTCACGTCAAATTAATTGTAGCAATGTTTCTGACAACGTTATTGGTTCAAGCAGCTAATATGTCAATCGATCCAATCGTATCGCTGTATGTCAAGTCCATGATGCCTAATAGTAAAAATATTGCCTTTGTTGCCGGCGTGGTTGCCGCTACGCCAGGACTTGGAACCTTGCTTGCTGCTTCCAAAATCGGTCACAAAATGGACGAAATTGGACCACTCAAAATTTTACGCGTAGGTTTGAGTGTTGGCGCAATTCTTTTTGTACCGATGGCGCTCACCCACTCACCGTGGATATTAGCGGGATTACGTTTCCTTCTTGGAATTGCCAGTGCAGCAATGCTTCCAGCCGCACAAACAGTCTTAACTCTAAATACGCCACCTGAGAGCTTTGGTCGCATTTTTAGCTATAATCAATCTTTTCAAGCCGTCGGTTCTGTTTTTGGCTCATTAATGGGTTCCGCAATTTCCGGTGTATTCAATTATGCAACTGTCTTTTGGACAACAGGATTGATGCTAGCGATTAACTTTATTTTGATCATTTTCTTTAGCTTAAAAAAAGAAAAGAATTAAATAGAGTCTAGGAAAAACTAAAAATAAACCAAAAGCCAATAATACTTGAAATTAACCTTCTAAATTGGATCAAATGATATGAACCCCGAAGTTAGGACAACTTCGGGGTTCATATCATAATTCAGTTTGGAGGTTTTTTATTTAAATATCTTTAGATAAAAAATTTCTTTTTTCTACACTCTCTTATCACTTATTAACTTCTTTTTTCATTAAAACGAGTGTAATAATCAAAACCATACCATTTACTGTTAATAGTAGTCCTAAAGAATAGTTTACCCTTGAAACAGCGGATATTGTGGTAAACACAGTTGTCATTATGGGACTGACAAGTAACAAAATTGTATTTAATAGTCCAACCGTTGATGCCAAAATTTGGCGCTCAACCGTTGATACCATCCACTGAGTTAGCTTGGGGCTTGCAATTCCAGCAAAAAAGCCTAATAAACTATACGCTGCTAATCCCCAAAATATCTGTTTAATAATCAATGCACTAGTAACAACTATTGCAGCAATAGTTGCTAACAAGATAATTTTATATAAAGACACTTTCTTAAAAATTTTCACACCCCAAATACTACCTAAAGATATTCCAACAGCCGCTGCGCCACCAACCAAGGCAATTGTAAAACTATAGGTACCAATTATCATTTTCTGACGATTACCGGCAACGACAATCGCTATTAAGGGCTCAATCGTACTAAGAACTCCATTTAATAAAGCAAGCACCAAAACCGTACTCAACAAGCCTGAAGCTGTTTTTACTTGTCCAAATGATTTTGTTACTACTGAGAAGAAACTACGTTTCTCTATTTCATTCTGAATAGTGCTACTTATTTGTCCTCGCTCTACGCTCCAATAAATTATCCCTGCAATAATAAATGTTGCACTGTTAACAATTGCTAGCATTGAATAAGACATAAATAGTAGCATGCCAGCGCCTACAAATTGTGCTACCATTGTAATAATCTGTGAAACACCTGCAGTAAAACCCTCTGCTTCCGCAACTTGATCTTCTTTAACCAAATTAACAATTATAGGCGTCATTAATCCGGTCGAATAAATTCCTGCTGTATCAGAGAAAAAATTAATAATGATTACCATCATAACCAAATTCCAACCAGCAATGTTTAAACTAAAAAGAACACCAACTAAGAGATATAGCACACCCCTAAACGCAGCCAACCAAACTATTTTTTGAAATTTATTGCGAGTTTGATCGGCTAAATATCCACCAACACTTGCAAATAATTTAGGAACAGACTCAGAAATTGCGATTAACGACAATGCCAATGAATAATTTTTTAATTTACTGGCATAAGTCACTAATGCTAAATAAAATAAAATGTCACCCGCACTTGATAAAATACTTGCAAGTGAAAACTTGCGATACTTACTATTTTTTAAAAAGATATCCATAATTTTAGCTCCATCTTTCTTTTTATTGATATCTTTATTTTAATTAAGCTATAATTTGATGTGTAAAAATGTCATATATGAAATCTGGAGTAAACTAAATGACAATTGCTAAATTACTTAAAAGTTACCGTTTGGCAGCTGGCAAAACACAAAAAGCATGGATTGGTGATATTGTTAGTCCATCTTTTTATTCTAAAATTGAAAAAAACACGACCAGAATTTCAGCAAGTGATTTAATTGAAATTTTAAATTACAATCATGTTAATTTAGCTGATTTTTTTAGTCAAGTAACTAATCAAGAAAAAAATGGCTCCTTAACAGTTAAAGAACTTAATGATCGAATTATTAGTGCCTATTACCATAATAATCTGAGTCAACTTAAAAAAATCAAACATGAGTCAGCTAGTACCCTTTTAGTAAAACAAGAAAAAATTGCATTAATACTTGATGCCTGCATAGCTTTAATAAGTGGCTCTGACACTCAATTCACTGAAGAAGAAAAAATTGCAAGTAAAAGTTTGTTTTTCTCTACTGAAAATTTTGATCAGAATTCCTTAGTAATCTTTTGCAATTTTATGTACTTTTATGATTTCGATAGTAACCTAGTGATAACTAAAAAAATTATCAAACAATTTCAAAATAGTTCGAATATAGAAATTCAGTATCTACTGTTAGCAATTTTATCCAATATGATCACTATGTGTATTGAGAACCATGTCTACCATCAGGCTAAGGAATTACTTATAATGGCACAAAAAATTCCCACACAACCAGAAACATGCTTTCTTAGAATAGCAATCTTAATTTTAGAAAATCTCATAAATTATCATGATGATCCCCAACAGATTTTTCTTGATAACTGCCAAAAAGAAATTGAACAGTTATCTATACTAGGTATGACTGAAAGTAGTCGAGATTGGCAAAAATTTGTTGCTCAATACCATGATTAACAAAAAACGCATCTTCTTGAAGTTAACCCCCGGAATTGGACAAAGATTCCAATTCGGGGTTTTTATTATGTCCAAATTATCTAAACAAGATAGAATGGGAGATTATATAATCAAATTGAACACCAAGACTAAATCTTGCTATTTTATATAAAAAGGCCCATTGCTCTTTCTGTTAGAATGTAATTACCAACACAACATTCATCAAGAAATTCCATGGACCAACATTAATACTCGTCAAATAAGCAATTAAGAACTACTCTGCTCTTGCAATTTCAGAAATAGAAGAATGGTACAATGGCTTACCAAGCAAAAAAGCTTGATTTGTTAAAAAATAACAGTAATTGAACTAGAATTGACGTAATTCCTATTACAGCTTTAATACCGTCCTTCATTTCTGTAATGGTCGTAACAGAAAGTGCAAATAATCAGATTTTGCAGCAAGATGAAACATTGGTTGCTATATTAACTTGTCTTCTTGTTGTAATAGTATATATTGCATTAAACGCTTTATATCAAGGCTTTTGTAATAATAGGAATAAACAAAATTCAATTATAGCGACATATATAGCAACAAGTAATTGAAAACATTTTACTATATTTTTTGTGTTTCCTTATTTTTATTCTCATATAAGCTTAACTAAATATTAAAATTGACATTTATTTTAAATGATAGTATCATTTTTAATCAGCAAGAAGCAACGTTTATTTGAAAGGAAGTGTGTTTTATGAGCAAAGATATACTTAATTTAAATATAGAATCTTTGACCTTGGTATCATCAGAAGAAGATATATATGGAGTTACTTCAACAGGATGCTGTAATGGCAATCACACTAAATTTCATGATAAATAGTCTGATAACATTAATATTAAAAGTAGAGGTCATTTTGATCTGAACCCCGAAATTAAGACAAATTAATTTCAAGGACGCCCTCGTCATGAAAGCTAAAAACAAGCTGATCAAGCAGGAAAATCACCGCTTAAAGCAAGAAAACCAAGCCTTACGCCAAGCGAACTTAAAACTTACTATCGAGAACGAATTTGTAAAAAAATTGCACGTCTTAGTCAACCAAA
>NZ_REHC01000014.1 GCF_003692965.1 Lactobacillus sp. ESL0246
TAATGGAAGGCTTCTTTGGCATTTTAAAGAGAAATGTTTTATGGGTTTGAAAAAAATTTTAAGAATCTAACTGAATTAGAACAGGCGATCAGAGAATATATCGATTATTACAATAATGAAAGAATCAAAATAAAATTAAAAGGACTAGCCCCGATAAAATATCGGGAACTAGTCCTAAGTTAAAGTTTAATAATCTGTCCTAATTTTAGGGTTCAGATCATTTTTTGGTTATCTACTTTTTTGAACAAAATAATGAAGAAATTTCAAATTGGAATAATATTTTTTTGCTATAAAAGGGTTAAGTAAATGAAAAAAAATAGTGTTTTAGATAACTTACGCTGGCTTACCAACTTTATGGGTAAAGAAAAGTTCAACTTGATTTCATGGCCATTAGTTGCAAGCTTCATCAATTTATTGCTTACTTTATTAACTTCAGCACTGCCAGCAGTGGTAGTGTGGACTTTTAGTAGCAGATATCAACTACAAACCAAATTGTTGCTATTAGTTATAGTAAGTTTAATTATCGGATTCTTAAGTTGGCTTTCTGGTTGGTATGATCGAAAGATGTTTTGGGAGAATACAAAGCTAAGTATGAGATTGGCTGTAAAAGATGCCGAATTATATTTAACACAGGATTTTGCTGATAGTTTATCTCATGAAAAGCAGCAGGAACGCTTTACTAGCACACAATATGCTTTTTCAAATGAAACAACTGGCGTTGGCATTTTTATTCCAGCATTAAGTAGTTTTGTTTCAACTTTACTAACCTTAATTATTGTCTCGCTTTTGACAGTTAAAGTTAGCTGGTTAGTGTTGATCTTAATTTGGTTAAGTATAGGAATGTCAGATTATCTATTGAAGCAATTTACAATCAAGCGGCGTGCCATGCGTGGACAAATAGATCGCGAGCAGCTTAAGTATCAATACTATACTAAAATTAGCTTTGATGAAAATGCTAGTGATGATATTCGTCTTTATCACATGGCGCCTGTAATTGAGCAAAAAATAAGTGTCTTGCAGAAGAAAATTGAAGCAAGTGAGCGTGCAATTTCGCATGTAAAAGTTAAAACTGAAAATCTAATTCAATTGATTGGTTTTGTTCGGTTTGGATTAAGCTTTTGCTTGTTACTTTTAGCTATTAAGCAAGGAAAATTGAATGTTAGCCAGTTTACTTTTTATTTTAGTTTAATTGCGAGCATTGAGATAGTAATTAAAAGTAATTGGCAAAGTCAATTAAATTTACGTTCGGCTAATAGTGATCTGAATGTTGGTCGCAGTTACTTTGATAGTGTGAAAACGGTAATTTCTGAGAAAAAAACAGCTGAGTTAATGTTGCCTACTGAGCTTAACATTAAGTTTGACCATGTATGTTTTGGCTATGAAGCAAGTAAACTTATTATTAAAGACCTTAGCTTAGAAATTAGAGCTCATGAGCATCTTGCTTTTGTTGGCCGTAATGGAGCCGGTAAAACAACCTTGATGATGCTACTAATGGGATATTTAAAACCAACTTCGGGTAAAATTTATTTTGGAGAAATTGACAGCAGTCAGTTGAGTACCCAGCAGCAATTAGGACTTTTTTCAGCCATGTTTCAGGAAAATACAGTTTTGGCAACAGATATTTTACATAACTTATCTGTTAAAGCAATAGCAAATCCAGTAAGAGCAGAAAATGAACTTAAACTAGTGGGATTATCAGCTAAAGTTAAACAGCTAGAAAAAGGATTAGAAACACCTTTAACTAAATATGTGTGGGATAATGGGCAAAACTTTTCGGGTGGTGAACTAGAAAGTTTAATGCTGGCTCGAGCATTGTATAAGTCAGCGCCGATGATGATTTTAGATGAGCCAACTGCAGCTTTGGATGCACTTAGTGAAAAGAGTTTGTATGAACAAATTGCGAAATTAATGCGCGGAAAAACTACGATTTTTATTTCGCACCGTTTAGCTTCAACAGCTGCTAGTGATCGTGTCTGCTTTATGGAAAACGGACAAATTGCTGGGTTGGGGAAACATAAGGTCTTATTAAAAAATAACGCAGCATATTATAACCTTTATCAAAGTCAAGCCAAATACTATCAAGAAGGAGGCAAGGTATGAAAGAGTGGGGCAAAATCAAACAGCTTTTGAAGGAGAGCAATAGTTTATCACCACATATCTTAACTTTACAGATAGCTCAGGCAATTGTTACTAGTAGTGCTAATATTCTGCAGGTCTTTATGGTTGCCTTCGAAGTGCAAACTTTGTTAGCAGGGGAAATTATTCAAGCATTAACTGTTGGCATATTTTTTTTAGTTGGACAGTTCTTAATTAATTTGGTGTCAAATTGTCTTAGCGAAGCAACTGATAGGCAAAGTAGGCTACTGAACTTTCGCGCGCAAACGGAAATTTCTAAGCATTTAGTAGAAGTTGACTATGAAACTTTTATGGATGCTAATTTTCGTCAACTTTATAGTGACATTGAGTCTGGATTTCAATTTACTGGTGGGTTTCAGGCCTTTATTCAGAACGTGGTCAAAGATTTTACTAGTTTCATTGTTACTCTATTTACTTCGGGTTCGGTTGTTATGTTAGTGTTGGTGAAATGTTGGCAACAGTTGACTCAACCGTTTGAAAAATTTTGGCTTGTCTTAGGGTTAGCCTTGGCAGTAATTTTACCATTATTTGTATCAAGCAAGGCGGGCAAACTATCTGGTAAGATTTTTCAACAATTTTTTGAAGTTAATACAAAATTTAACCGTCTATTGTCTTACTACTTCGACTATGCCTTTAAAGATATCAGCATTAATAAGCTTTTGCGCTTATTTGATCCTACTAACAGTTATCTTAATAAAGCTGAAGAACAAGTTATCGCTGGAGTTAGCATTGATGAAAAAATTCAAAATAAGGCATTAAGCGTTTATTTGTATTCGGATCTGTTGACTAATCTTATAATTGGTCTAATGTACGTTGTGTTTGGATTATTCATTTTAAGAAGCAAGGCCTTGAATATTGCTAGTCTGATTGCAGCAGTTGGAACTTTACAATTATTAATTGCTAGTCTTGGTAGGCTATTTAGCTCCTGGGGTAATCGTATGGCTTCTTTTAAAACGATGGAACAGTACCATAAGTTTATGTCGATGGGTATTATAAAGACAGGGCTGACTAAGACTAAACCATTAATTACGGGTCAATACTTTGAGATTAAATTTGATCACGTTTCTTATTGCTACCCTGGACAAGAAAAGCCGGCATTAAATGATGTCTGCTTAACTTTTAAGAGTAATACCAGAACGGCTTTAGTTGGCCCTAACGGTAGTGGTAAAACTACATTAGTCAAATTACTACTTCGCTTAATTAAACCAACTAGTGGAAAAATTTTGTTAAATGGACAAAATATTAACAAAATTCTTCTTGACGATTACCAACACTTTTTTGCGGTAGTTTCTCAGCACTTCTTTTTAGGTGCGGATTCACTGGCAGATGTACTGTCAGTTGGTGTTAAGAAAGACAAAGCTAAAGCTGTGTCAGCTTTAGTAGAAGCTGGATTAAAAAAGCGCCTTGAACAATTACCTTTAGGAATTGAAACATCAGTTTCCAATACTTTAAATGCAAATGGTATAAACTTTTCAGGTGGTGA
Organism: Lactobacillus sp. ESL0246; assembly: GCF_003692965.1. Taxonomy (GTDB): domain Bacteria; phylum Bacillota; class Bacilli; order Lactobacillales; family Lactobacillaceae; genus Lactobacillus. The sequence continues at coordinate 3,620 of NZ_REHC01000014.1, forward strand.
ACAACAAAAGATTGCTATTGCTCGAGCAGTGTATCGTGACAGTCAATTTTATGTTTTGGACGAGCCAACAGCAGCACTTGATCCTATTTCGGAAGCAGAAGTATTTGATCAGTTTGATCTACTTACCCATGGAAAAACTGCCCTCTTTATTTCGCACCGCATGAGTTCAACTCGTGCAAGTGATCAGATTTATGTTTTAAAACAAGGAAAAGTTCTTGAATCAGGACAGCATCAATCCTTAATGGCTAAGCATGGCTTATACTACGAGATGTATAGCGCTCAAGCCGAATTCTTTATTAAAAAAGAAAAGTTGCAAACAAAGTGAGTGGTAGGATTTATTGGTTAATCGAATAATTTTTTAATATGATAGACTTGTATTCTTGAAATACTAACTCTTCTTACAATTTGTGAAATCGGTGCAGTTAAAATGAAAAATGGGGAAGTTATAGACTAATCTTTTTTGTGGATTAGGAGAATCAAGCGCATATAAAGACGAGTACCGCCTTTATATGCGCCTTATTTTTGTTATTCTTTAATTTTCCTCTGTTCTTCTTCGGCCTGAAGTACTATATAACTATTTGATATACTTAACTTTGAGTAGAAAAAGAACTAGCTCCGATAAAATATCGAAAACTAGTTCTAGATTAAAGTTTAAAAATCTGTCCTAATTTTGAGATTCACACCCAAATTAAGAAAATGCGTTTTTGTTACTTATAACTTTAGCTTAAATCTGCCCCATTAGTTGAAATCACTTGTTTATACCAGTCAAATGACTTCTTCTTGAAACGGTTGAAAGTTCCCTTACCTTCATCATCCTCGTCAACATAGATAAAGCCATAGCGTTTAGACATTTCACCTGTTGATGCACTGACTAAGTCAATACAGCCCCATGGCGTATATCCCATCACATCAGCTCCATCATCAATTGCTTCAGAAATTGCCTCAATATGTTGGCGCAAATAGTCAATTCGATAATCATCAGCTACATAATGATTTTCATCGGGCTCGTCAACTGCTCCTAAACCATTTTCAACAATAAATAGTGGCTTTTCATAGCGATCAGATAATTGGTTGAGCGCAATTCTTAAACCAGTTGGATCAATTTGCCAGCCCCAATCACTTGATTTTAAGAATGGGTTCTTGACGCCACCCATTAAGTTGCCGTTAGCCGTTTCTTGGTTTTCATGAGTTACATCAACAACAGATGACATGTAATAACTGAAGCCAATATAATCAACCGGATATTTAGCTAATAAAGCGAGTTCTTCATCTGTATAATCAAGATCGGATAGCTTGACGCCCTGCCGAGCTAGTAAGCTCTTAGTATAAGCTGGATAATGTCCTCGAACTTGAACATCAGCACAGAAGAAATTATTAGCTTGATTGTCCTGTAAGGTTGCTAATTGGTTCTTAGGATTTGAATCATAGCTGTAAGTTGTTGCATACAGAATCATACAACCAATCTTCATAGCAGGATTTAATTCATGACCAATCTTAACTGCCTTTGAACTGGCAACAAATTGATTGTGCCAAGCTTGATAAATATTCTTTTTGTCTAAAGCGCCATTACTTACAGTTAATCCTTGGCTCATAATTGGAAAATGTGCAGCACTATTAATTTCATTAAAAGTCATCCAGTATTTAACTTTATCTTTATAACGAGTCAAAACAGTTTGCGCAAAGCGTTCAAAGAACTCAATTAATTTTTTGTTCTTCCAGCCACCATATTGCTTAATGAGGTTTAGCGGTAATTCGTAATGTGAAATAGTAATTACTGGTTCAATATGGTTCTTTAAGCACTCATCAATTACTGCATCATAAAACTTAAGACCATCCTCATTAGGTTGTTTTTCGTCACCATTGGGAAAAATTCGAGACCAAGCAATCGAAAAACGATAGCATTTAAAGCCCATCTCTGCAAATAAAGCAATATCTTCTTTAAAATGATGATAATGATCAATCCCAACGTGGTTTGGATAAACCCGCTTAGGATCAATCGAAAAATCAAAATCAGGAGAAGCAATAATCTTCATTCGATCTTTTCCACCTGGTAAAACATCAGGTAATGATAACCCCTTACCACCTTCTTGATATGCTCCTTCAAGTTGGTTAGCAGCAGTTGCGCCACCCCATAAAAAGTTTTTAGGAAAATTATTAGTATCCATAGCAAATCTCCTTTCATTAACCGCTTATTCTAGATCAAGCAATGCATCGCCGAAGTTAACATCGCCACTAGCAAGTACCTTTACATCATGATAATTATTTGAATTTGTAACAACAATTGGTGTTGTAACCGTGAATCCAGCTTCTTTAATTGCTGCTATATCAAATTCAATTAAAGGTTCACCTGCCTTAACTGTTTGATCCTTCTTAACTAAGATTGTAAACCCTTTGCCATCTAATTCAACTGTATCCATTCCAATATGAATCATTACTTCAGCACCAGTGGCCGATTTAAGACCAATAGCGTGTCCGGTTGGGAATACCATCATAACTTGACAATCAAATGGCGCACAAACTTTACCTTCTGCTGGTTCAATCGCTACACCTTTACCCATTGATCCACTAGCAAAAACTTCATCTTTAACTTCAGATAACGGCAATACTTGACCAGTTAACGGAGCAACCAGCTTTTCTGCCTCATTATATGTTACTACAGCTGTTTTAGTTGTTGCCCCATTTTCATTAGCCGGTGCTTGAGTACCAGCGTCAGCAGAAGTTGTTGCACCAACAAGTGGTTCATCAACACTACTTTTACCAAACAGCATTTGTAAAATGAAACCAAGAACTGTCGCAACGGCCATGGCAATCATTAAGCCGTAAACTCGACCATCAACACCATTTTTTCCAATTGCATCAGGAATTGAGAAGATGCCCATACCAGCCATTAAGTAAACTTTAGTACCGAAGAAACCAATCATTCCACCACCAATAGCAGAAGCTATACAACTAAGAATAAATGGTCTTTTACGCGATAAAGTAACTCCGTAAATTGCTGGCTCAGTTACACCAAAAATACCAGATACAAAAGCCGGAATCGCAATACTACGAGTTTTTTCATTCTTAGTTTGGAAAATAATTGCTAAAACGACACCGGTTTGCGCAAATGAAGCAGCTAAAGATAATCCTAAAATCGGATCATATCCCATAGCGGCAATGTTAGTCATCATTACCGCAACAAAGCCCCAGTGGACACCAAAAATCACAAAGACTTGCCAGAAAGCACCCATTAAAATACCAGCTAAAATTGGACTAAAGTTGTAAAGCGCACTAACTATAGCTGCAATTGCATTACCAAGCCACGTAGCCACCGGTCCAATAATTAAGAAAGTAATTGGAATTGTAATCAATAAAACGACAAATGGTACTAAGAAAGTTTTAACAACATCGGGAATAATCTTCTTAGCCAATTTTTGAACTTTCGAAGCAAACCAAATTGATAAAATAATCGGAATAACTGATGAAGTATAATTCATCGAAATTACAGGTATACCTAAGAAAGTCATGTGAACGGGAGCTTGTAAAATTGTACCCTTAAAAACAGTAAATAGGGCCGTCTTACTACTTGCCATGGTCACAATTGTTGGATAACAAAGTGCCGCGCCAATTGTCGCTCCTAAGTATTCATTAATGCCAAACTTCTTAGCAGCAGAAATCCCCAAAATAACAGGTAAGAAATAGAATAAACTATCGCCAATTGCATTTAAAATAATGTATGTTCCTGAATTGGCTGCAACCCAGCCAAAAGATAGAAACATAGCATTAAAGCCCTTGATCATTCCAGCTGCACATAAAGGTCCTAAGATTGGATTGAAAATGCCAGAGATTAAATCAATAAATCTATCAGCTAAACTCATGTTGCTGTTATCAACATAATCATCACTAACTGTGCCACCATCGCTAAAGCCACCAACTTTTATTAAAGTATCATAGACATCAGCAACGTTATTACCAATAACAACTTGATATTGACCACCAGATTTAACTAATGAAAGTACTCCATCAGTCGCTTTCATCTTTTCGTCATTTGCCTTTTTCTCATCTTTCAATTTGAAACGCAAACGTGTCGTACAATGCACCACGCTGGCAACATTATCCTTACCACCAACGTTGGCAATAATTTCTCGACTTAATTCTTCGTAAGCCATATCTTCCTCCATCTAAAAAATAAAAACCCGCGAACTCAAAGAAGACTCCTTGTTAAGACAACAATAGAATTTTCTTTATGTTCTCGGGTTAATGCCTGTAAACAGTAACACACCGTTCAAACTTTGATTAATTATTGATTGGACCTTGACCTGAATTTTTGGCTTGCTTGTTACTTTGTCGATGAGTAACTCGCCAAACATGAAGCGTTAAATAAACCTCATCATCAGGTTGCAATTTCCAACCAGCTTGATTTGATAAATAAGTGCCGATCTTTAAAACTGCCTCATATGCTTTATTGTACTTAACTTTCATTAATTCAAGCAAAGAATGATCAAGTTCACTACCAGTATCTTCATCACCAATTGGATAAAGATGCCGTACCATAAATAAACGCAAATGAGTCATAAACCGACTGAAATTAAAGGATTCGGTATCAAGCTGCATGCCATACTGATATTCGATTATCTCAACTACTCCACGGATCAGTTTGGTAATTTTTACAGTATCCTGCAACTTGGTTTGACTAGAACCCGCATTAATGAAGTGATAGGTTAAATAAACTGCTTCCGATTGTGGAAAAGCTAGATTCGTTTTTTGTTCTATCAGCTTTAATGCATCTTTAGCAACACCATACTCTTTAGGAAAGAGCTTATTCATTTCCCAACTTAATGTGTCTGGCCCCAATTCAAACCCTTCATCAGTTCTTTTAAGCATAAAATCAATATGATCAGCTAAAACCATGTACTGATAATCAGAAAACTTTACCTGCAGTCGCTTTGAAACTAGGTCAGTAACAATAGATGTTAAAGACAAGGTTCGTTGATCTATATCTTTGATATTATCAATCATTTTGATATTTTTCTCAACCGCAACAAAACGACGAGTAATTTTTTCTTCGTCAATGGCATCACCCGGTTTTTTGCCAAAGCCAATTCCATTACCAATTACTACCCAATCGACACCAGATTTATCCGACACCAAAGCAGCGTTATTGTTAAAATTTTTACGAAATTTCACTCAGCATACTCCTGTCCCAATAAAAAAACCTATGAGCAGCACAAAAAACTTGTTGTTCATAGGTTCATGCCTGATCGAATCAGTAACACACTTATTTACTTATAAAATTATACATCATTGTTAAAGCGATTTCAATACTTATTTACGTATTTTTCATCAGCATTTATTTAGTTATAAATATTTGTACTTAAGCAAAATATATATTTTAATATTAATTACTACTTTTTGTTCCCACCAAATAGAAAAAAGGTTTACTTTAATGACCACGAAGACACAAAATTATTCGTTAAAACAACGCTTTTTAAATTCAATTATTGTTTTATTCTTGGGGATGCTCTTTTATTTGGGTATCACATTAGTATTTTTTGGCTCTGGAATTGGTAATGCATATCTTATCAAAAATAATTCCGAAAAAGCTAGCTCCAATCTAACAGCCCAAAAAATCCGCAAGAATCAACAGCATAAGACTACTTATGATGCCAGTAAAACTGAATCTGTTAGTACCGTTAAGCTAATTAAATCACAGTCTCAAAAGGCATATAGTATTGGGCAGGTTTCAATTCCTGCTGTTAATATTCATGTGCCGCTATTTGCTGGATATGGCAAAAACAATCAAAATTTATCATATGGTGTCGTTACTTGCCTTCCTAATCGATCCATGGGAGGGAATAATAATTATGTTCTTGCCGGACATTATATGGGTTCAGCCAATGCAGCGGTTCTAGATAATCTGCACTTAACTAAACCAGGTGATCTTGTTTATATCACAGATTTACGCAACATCTATCTTTATCGCATTAAAAAGATTTCTGTAGAAATCAAACCTAACCAAATTGAAGTAGAAAATAATGTCAGAAACAAACCAATGATCACATTAATAACTTGTTCTGATTTTAATACATCAAAATACGGCTATGGTGCTAATCGAACGGTAGCTCAGGGAAAACTGGTCGGTCAAGCCAGCGCTAGTATAACCAATCTAAGGATCGCTGAGCTAATTAAATCTAAGAATAAGGCCTATAGTGCCCAAAACAAGTTAATTTTAACAAATAAAAAAGTCATTCATAAAAGCTGTCCTCGGGCAGCTGCTCAACCCAAGTTCTATCAAAACCAGTCCTTTATTAAAATTTCAATTATCACATTCAATATTATTTTTCTAATTATCATTAGTTGGTTACTTATAAAAATTTGGTAATCGACTAAATTTTCATCATTAAGTTTGCTTACCCCTAAGATCATCACGCCACAATATTCTAAGCTCGAAATTAATGGTAATGGCTATGATCTATGAATTAAGACTATCAAACAATCGATTCATAATAGTCTATATTAGATAATCTAATTTTTCAGGCAAAATAACATGGCATTCAAAATTATTATGGATTTAACACTCCAAACCAATATCACAGTTTATTGTTGCACAAAAAAGAAGAAGAAATACATATTATTACTTTTACATTTGACGTGATTCAGTAGATAGTCATGAACTACCTATAACTTCTTAATTATTGATAAATAATTAACAGTCGAGAACCATAATTAGCTATTAATTTTAATTGCAATCTTATATTTTATACTTATAAAAAATTAATTAAATTATAGCCAATAATAAACAACTCAAAAGAAAAGTCAGTAAAAATGTGATCAAAATTCGCAATATTGAGAGACAATTTAATACATCACTAAAAAACGTATGTAATTTCCAATATTAATCTGAAGAGTGATATTAACAAATTTTTAAATATAAAGAAAAGCTTATGTCTTTTTTATCCAAATAAAAAACCTATTGATTGGATATCATAGGAATATCTATCAACAGGTTTTATCACAGAGCCTTAATTAAACATCAGTTTAACTATCAGCAATATTTTTTAATAATCAAACAAATTTAAGAACTGACATGAAAAGAAACTATTTAAGTTTATAAGTATACTTATTAAAAAGGCTAACTTGATTAATTGTATCTATAGATCAACATTTATGAATTAATCTTGTTTTTTCTTGCGTTTAAATCCTAAACCACCTATTAGTGTCATTAATAAAGCAATGATTCCACTGAAAGTAAACAAGTTTTTTTCTTTTTGGTTGCTGCCCGTTTGCGGTAGCATTGAATTTTTATTTACTTTATCATCCGGTGGAACTGTTAACTTGTTGCTCATTAAACGTGGGATTGTGACCAATTGGTGGTTACTTGCATTAGCTAGGTCTTGCTTTGATTTTTCCGATGATTGTTGTTGCTCACGCTTTTCCCATATTGACAGATTGCGACGATGCTTATTTGGCAGTATCAATTGCTTTTGTTCATTACTTGGTTCTGTTTGATGACTGTGACGGTTCTCAGGCGCCGATGACTGATTTAAATCAGATTTATTTGGCGACATAGGACTTTTATGACTAGGTTGTAAGGGATTAGGAGCTGGCTTGGTGATTTTTTCATAAATATAATAAATATTTTGTGCGGTGTCGCTAATTGTACCGGTTTTGTTACCTTTAACTTCTTTTAACTGATAATCTGAAAACTTTTTTTCTTGACTTGTATATGGATCACCAATTTTACCATTAATTATAATTGGTTGAATTAAATCATTCCCAGTTGTATCTTGATAATGAATTGTAACAGCTTTCCCTTGTTTAGGAGCTTCTCGATGGTTAAAGGCAACAGTATAAGTAATGTCACCAGTTACATTATCAGGAATTGAAATGTTTTGCTCATTATTTAAAGGTAAATTTGATTTTGAGGAATTTAGTACATATCCTTTAGAAATTAAAGAATTGACGATTTGATTGTATTTTTCTTTATACTGAATTATAGTTCCGGGTACAATATCTACTTCATCTGCTTCAAGTACCGAATTATTATCTAGATCGATGTAATTAATTGTCGCCTTAGAGGAAGTAGGAATTGAAGGATCAGGAGCTGGCTTGGTGATTTTTTCATAAATATAATAAATATTTTGCTCAGTGTCGCTAATTGTACCGGTTTTGTTACCTTTAACTTCTTTTAACTGATAATCTGAAAACTTTTTTTCTTGACTTGTATATGGATCACCAATTTTACCATTAATTATAATTGGCTGAATTAAATCATTCCCAGTTGTATCTTGATAATGAATTGTAACAGCTTTCCCTTGTTTAGGAGCTTCTCGATGGTTAAAGGCAACAGTATAAGTAATGTCACCAGTTACATTATCAGGAATTGAAATGTTTTGATCATTATTTAAAGGTAAATTTGATTTTGAGGAATTTAGTACATATCCTTTAGAAATTAAAGAATTGACGATCTGGTTGTATTTTTCTTTATATTGAATTATAGTTCCGGATACAATATCTACTTTATCTGCTTCAAGTACCGAATTATTATCCAGATCGATGTAATTAATTGTCGCCTTATATAACGATTGTAAATTATTATGTACATAGGTATCAGCATCTGTTTCACCATTATAGTTAGCTGCTAGATTAGTAGAGGATATTTTAATTGTACCTTTAGGATGTTGTATAGTACCGCCTTTGACACGAATCCAATCTTTTGGTGTATCTAAACCGGTTCCTGAAATAACGGAATCTTTGCCTAGAACAAAAACAGCTAAATCTTTAAGTCCACTAAGCATATTCTCTTTATAAATAACTTGATGCATTGAAAAACTACTAAGGTTTAAATATTTTAAACTGAGATCATTGTAGAACATATAACTCATACTTAATGCTGAGGTTGTGTTAAAAGTGCTCAAGTCTAATTTTTCTAGTTTTCCACAATTTTTAAACATTGAATTCATATACACAACTTGACTAGTGTTAATGTCGGGAGTTTTTAAGTTAGTTAAATTAGTACATCCACTAAACATATAGCTAGTATCGGATGCAACCTTGCTTTCAAAGCTACTCAAGTCTAATTCAGATAATTTAGTACAACCATCAAACATATGCATAAAATAGACAATCTTTTCACCTCCGAAATCTTCAAAAGTAAGATTTGTTAAATTAGCACAATTTCTAAACATATAACTTGAATCAACTGTTTCGATAGCTTTAAAGTTGCTTAAATCTAATTTAGTTAAACTACTATCACCGTCAAACATATACTGCATGTACTTAACTTTACTTGTATTAAATTTATTTAAAGCAAGTGTGGTCAGATTAGCATCATTACTGAACATCCGATCCATTGCCCCACAATTGCTGGTATCAAGAGAACTTAAATCAAGAGATTGAAGAGAGGAATCATTAGCAAACATTCCAGTCATATGAGTAACTTGTGATGTATCTAAGTTGTCTAGATTTTTAATTGATTTCAAATTTGGTAGATTAGCAAACAAATTATTTGCTTTGCCCCAAATTTTTATTTTATCAGCAATATTGATAGATTCAATATCTTGATAGTGTGGTATATTGGAAGCAATTGGATCAGGATCAGTTATACTTCCACCTTTATTAATAGTTAATGCTTTTGTTTGATCATTATAAGTTACTTTTAGACCATTCCAAGTATTATTACTCGGCTCCTCACTTTGACTGCTAATTTTTGTATGATCTTTTTTGTCGTTTAATTGAGGTTGTTGCTTAGATTGTTCAGTTTGACTTAATCGTTGAGCAGTAGATTCTTTATTGCCAGAATTAGTAGTAATCTGATCTGCAATCAATTTTACCTTAGCAACCTGATTATTTTGATTTTGACTGGATTCGTGATTATCTATAACTTTATGATCATTGACTTGGCTTTCTTTATCGGTAACCGTATCCGCCTTTATTTCCTTAACATTGGGATTAGCTAGAAATAAAGCAGCGCTTAAAACAGCACCGGCAATACTAACGTTAACTTTACCTAGATGCGAAAATTGTTTTATAATAGCTGTTTGTTCATTTTTCATAATTTGACCATTTCTAATAACCATCGGTTTACTAATCTTATTTAATTAAAGTTAGTATAGATATGTTTTTCTTCATTATAAAAATGATTATGTTACGTGTCAAACGGTTTTAATTCCATAAATATAAACAATTCAATTATGTATTACAGTGTTATTTATTTTAACAGTTTGCCGTAAGTAAGTAGTTTTTATAAATACTGCAAAACTGTTTTAAATTATCTTTTTCTTTACATGCCCATAAGTTAGGAAAGCAAACAAGATATTCGTTAATTATATTACTATAAAATCATAATATTATAACGCAAAATACAATATATTATTTATAACAAAATTATATATTACACAAGTAAATTTTTAAAAAAGATTATAGATACTTTAATAAGTTATTTTATTTTTAAATTATTTACGTTAACTAAATAGATTAAAATTACTATTGTAATAACATTTATCTGGTTTAAAAGAAAGATTCATTATTTGTAGTTTCTTTAAGCTATCAATTTACCGCCGCATTATGATAAAAAGAAACATAAGTTTTTCTTTACATTAAAAAACTGTTGATTCCACTTTTCAGATTCACATCAGAAATTGTTTATTGTTTTAAATTGTCGCTCAATGTTGAAGATCATGACCTCATTTTTACTGATTTTCTTTTAATTTGCTTCATTAAGTTAAAACTAAGGTCCATCATGTAATCTTAAAACTTGATTATTATGTCTACTATGCTTAGTCATCACACTAACAACGGTCATATCTTTGTTAATGTCTGCCACTATTCCAGTGCTAATGACAATTTCCCATAATATACATTAGACTGAATAAGAAACGAATTATCTAACAAGATTGTGGTAAGCATGCTATAGCAAAAAAGCAATCTGGTAGATAAACATTGTTCCTCTCATTTTAATAAGATTCGACTACCAAAATATTTACAATGAATTCATCTGAATTATAAATGCCTAAACTTTTGTTATCTTTCATAAAAAGATATCATTATTCTAAATACATTTGTCTTAACTGAGTCAGATCAGCACTATTAAATCCTAATTCCTTTTCAAAGAAAGTAGCAAAATCGCCCCAGCCACCACGAATAGTTTCAGTAATACCACGAATAGCAATACCTTCGCCTTTAGTAACATTCATCTTAGCGACCATCTGTGTAATTTCATCATTGCTGGGCAATTGACGCGAAACAGCAAAGTCATAGAGTTTATTAGTTAATAAATAATCGCGAGCAATTGTATCGTCACCGACTCCTAAAGCCATCAAAATTAGTGCTGAGACCATCCCCGTTCGGTCTTTACCTGCACTGCAATGGTAGACCAATGCCTGATCTGGCTTTAGTTTCAATAACTCGGTAAATATTTGAGCAAACATCTCCCGACTATGTGAATTAAGCAATGTTTGCTGATAAATTCGACCAATAAAATTATTATTCAAATTGGGAATGTGATGAAGAAAGCGATAAATGTGGTGGTTACTCTGACTTCCTGACTCATTTTCATCATATATTGGCACATCAACGTATTTAACATTTGACCAATGTATATCTGGAGAAGATTTTTTCTCGTACTGGGAACGCAAATCGCAATCAACTGCAATTCGTAATTGAACTAATTTAGTTTGATCAGTTGCAGTCAATGAACTAAGCGAATCAGACCGATAAATTTTATTCCATTTAACTTTCTGGCCATTTTCATTTTGATAGCCGCCAACATCTCTAAAATTCAACGGCCCATCCAATTTAATAATTCGATCATGTACCAATTAACTCACTCTTTCTTAACTCAAATATCAAATTCATTCATCATGAGCAAAAATCTGCGTTGCCTTAACGGCTCTTTTCCAGCCTTGATATAAACGGTTTCGTTCGCCATCATCCATTTGACTTTCAAATGTCTTACCGACAACAAAAATATCTTTAAGCTCATCAACATCTTTCCAATAACCCACGGCAAGACCTGCTAAAAAAGCCGCCCCTAAAGCAGTCGTTTCCAACATTTGCGACCGCTCAATTTTTATTCCTAAGAGGTCTGCTTGAAATTGCAATAAATAATCATTATTTGATGCCCCGCCATCGACACGCAAGGTAGGAATTTGAATTCCGGAATCAAGTTGCATTGTATCAACTACATCTCTAGTTTGATAAGCTAACGATTGGAGCGTGGCCTTGATAAAATCATTTCTATTTGTTCCACGTGTAACTCCAAATACGGCACCTCGAGCTTCTGAATCCCAGTACGGGGCGCCAAGTCCTGTAAATGCTGGAACAACATAAACCTCATTTTCAGATTTTGATAAACTAGCCGCTTTCTCCGACTCTGCTGCCGTTTTAATCATTTTCATTGAATCTCGTAACCATTGAATGGCACTACCAGAAACAAAAATCGATCCTTCAAGTGCATATGTTATTTTACCATCAAGTCCATATGCAATGGTTGTAAGTAAATTATTATCTGATTCGGTTGGCTGCTCACCTGTATTCATTACAATAAATGAACCTGTTCCATAGGTGTTTTTTACCATACCCTTTCTCAATGCCAGCTGTCCAACTAAAGCCGCTTGTTGATCGCCTGCAATTCCACATATTGGAACTTTCTCACCAAAAAAAGTATAAGACTTGGTATAACCATAAATTTCAGAATTTGATTTGACTTTGGGAAGCATTTCTTTAGGAATATTAAGCAAATTCAAAATATCATCATCCCATTGTAAATCATGAATATTAAATAGCATTGTTCTAGAAGCATTAGTATAGTCCGTCACATGAACTGCACCATCAGTCAACTTCCATAACAACCAGCTATCAATAGTTCCAAACAACAAGTCACCTTGCTCTGCGCGTTTCTGTGCCCCGTCTACATGATCCAAGATCCACCTTATTTTGGTTGCACTAAAATAAGGATCAATGATTAATCCTGTTTTTTTATGAATCATTTGACTATAGCCATTATTTTTTAAATTTTCGGCTAATTCGGTTGTCTGCCGTGATTGCCATACAATTGCATTATAAATAGGTTTACCAGTTTTTTTATCCCAAATAACTGTAGTTTCTCTTTGGTTGGTGATTCCAATACCTTTAATTTGTTCAGGACGAATTCCGGAATTGATAATCGCATTAGCAATTGTCGTTTGTACTGCATGCCAAATCTCTTCAGCCTTGTGCTCAACCCATCCAGGTTGAGGAAAATACTGCGGAAATTCCGTTTGCGAAGAAGCAATCTTATGACCTTGATGGTCTATAATCATCGCCCGTGTCGAAGTAGTACCCTCATCAATTGCCATAATGTAATTTTTTGCCATAAATTGTCCTTTCTTAAGAAAGCGATTTACTATAATTTTACTACCTAAGCCCACTTTTACAAGAAATAATTATAGCATGGGATCTATTTTTTAAGTTATACTGTGAGCATCAAGCTTTGATTAAAAAGAGGATAACAAAATTATGAAAAAAGAAATAATTACCTTAACAATTGCTGGAAACGATAGTGACGGTAGTGCAGGAATGACCGCAGATTTACATTCATTTTATGCCCGAAAAGTATATGGTATGGGGCTTTTAACTGCCGCTGTTGCTGGAAACACCACGGGAATCTACGCCCAAGAAGTAATGCCCATTTCATTTATTCAAAAGCAATTTGATGTTCTAAATGATGATTTTGCAATTTCAGCTCTTAAAACTGGAATGCTGGCTAATAAAGAAATTATTACTTGCGTTGCAGCTAACTTGCGTAAATATGATATGGGTAAGATTGTCATTGATCCTGTTATTATGACTAAACATGGCAATACCCTGCTTGACGATGACGCTTACCAAGCTTTCTTAGATGAACTACTACCACTTGCTGACATCATTACACCTAATTTTTATGAACAACAAAAATTAACAGGGCTTTCTTTGGATTCAAAAGAAGAAGTGCTGATGGGGGCAAAAATGTTACAAGCAATGGGAGCGAAGAATGTTTTAATGAAGGGGCGCCACGATAGTCCTCACCAAACCCGAGTAACCGATGTACTGCTGGCTGCTGACGGTCAGGTTTATGAATTTACTAAGCCGTTTATTAATACTGAACGAATTAACGGCACAGGCGATACCCTATCAGCAGTTATTGCTGCTGAACTTGCCAAAAAAATGTCAATTATTGACAGTGTTAAAATTGCTAAAGATTTTACTTATGAAGCAATCGCTCATCCAATTGAAGTTGGCTCAAAATATGGTCCAATTAATCATTTCGCTGCCCAAGAAGATATTGAATAATTATCTTTTGCTCACGCTTTACCTTTAGGATATACTTTAACCAAAGAATAGAGGTAGAGATAAAATGGCAGATAAATCAATTAAAATTGCATACTTATACGAAGACCTAATGAATACCTATGGTGATTCTGGTGATGTCAAAATTATTCGCTATTTACTAAAAAAACAAAATTATACAACTCAAATAGATAATATTTCTTTAAACGATAGCTTTGACGCTTTTGACTATGACTTTGTTTTTTTTGGTGGTGGCCAAGATTTTGAACAAACTGTAGTTGCCAAAGACTTACCACGTCATAAAGATACTTTAACCAACTATATCAATAGTGACGGCCCAATGTTAGGTGTTTGTGGGGGCTATCAATTAGTTGGTTCTTATTACAAAACTAATTCTGGCATTACAATTAAAGGACTAGATATCTTACCCTTCCACACCGTTTTTAAGTCAGATAAGCGAATGATTGGTGATACTAGGTATCTGAGCGACTGGGGTGAAGTTAGTGCCTTTGAAAACCATTCAGGACAAACATATTTTGATGATAAAGAAAAACTGCATCCTTTAGGCAAAATGATTGAAGGTTATGGTAATAACCCCCAAGATAAAGTCGAAGGGCTACGTTATCATAACTTTATTGGTACCTATTCTCATGGACCATTATTAAAAAACCTTAATGTCGCCCAAGCAATTGTTGACATGATTTTGGCTCGGCATGAAAAACGACTTGCGGCTCAATAAAAAAACTGAACTACTAGCTAGTTCAGTTTTTTATTACCATCGCTCTTTTGCGTAAGCCATTTGCCAAAACTGTAATTCGTAGTAGCTACTGCGAACAAAAGCTGTTTGCATCATTTGACGATCAGTTACGGTGGCTTGACTAGCCAAAGTATTTATTAATTGCAAAATATGCGTCACATTGACCTCATACCAGTCACTATCATAAGTATCTATCCATGTTTGATAGAGTGTTACGGGTGAGCCAACTTTAGCTAATTTTTGCCCAATTTCTTGATACAACCAATAACAAGGAACAATTGCAGCGATTGCTGGAGCAAAGCCATCACGTTCGAGTGTCAGATACATATGATTGACATAATTATACGCAGTAGGCGCAATCGCTGTTTGTCTAATTTCCATTGGAGTAATTTTTAATTCCGTAAAAAAATCACTGCGGACAGACCATTCGCAAGCTCTAAGATCTGCTTCACTCTGCAATAAAAATTTTTTAATTTGCGGATTACCTGCTTGTTCAGCTAATAGATGATGGAACTTACTAAATTCAACTAAATAATACCGATCCTGCAGTAAATAAAACCGAAATTTTGTTAACGGTAGTTGGCCACTTTGTAATTCTGTAATGAAAGGATGCACCAGACTTTTTTGCCATATATTTTGTGCTGCTTGATGCAATTGCTGCGTGAAACTCATTAATTTGCCTCTTTTCTACTTTATTAATTTTATTCTTATTTTATGCCTATTTTTAATTGTCTTAAACTTAAAAAGTCATTATAATAGAAAGCGATAACACGAGGGGAGCCCCCATCGAGGCTGAGATGGAACTACGTTCTAGACCCTTTGAACCTGTAAGCTAATTCTTGCGTAGGAACGTGTCAATAACCGTTAAGCTTTGACACATGATAGTGTCAAAGTTTTTTATTTACGCAAGTAGGCTAGTGCAATTGTTGGAGGTTGAAATGAAGTTAAATATTCTCAATGAATTACGAGAAAAAAATCCGGTTGTTTTAAATGCTGCTAATTTTGTCACCGTTCAAGATGTTGCTAATAGTTTAAATGCTATTGGTGCTTCACCAATTATGAGTAAGGAAATTGCCGAAGCCGAAGAAATGGTTAAGATGGCTTCAAGCGTCACCCTTAATCTCGGCACTTTAACCCAGTTGCAAATTGCCCAAATGAAAAAAATAGGCGCTTTAGCTACCCAAGATAAAAAGCCTATCGTATTTGACCCTGTCGCTGTAGGAGCGGTTAATTATCGTCTGCAAACAGCGCAGGCCCTCCTCCACAGATTTCCAGTTAGCATAATCCGTGGTAATGCTGGTGAAATTGCAGCTTTAGGGGGTTTTGAATGGAATGCCCGAGGGATTGATGCTGGTTCGGGTTCAGGTAATCTTGACCAAATCACCCAAAAAACGGCTCAAAAATTGGACTGTGTTGTTATTGCTAGTGGTGCAACAGACACAATCAGCAATGGCAAGAAGATTGCACATGTTTACAACGGCACCCCGCTATTTCAAGCCCATGTTGGCTCAGGTGATGTACTATCTAGTATTGTGGCAGCTTTTGCAGCAGTTGGGACTGATCCATTTGAAGCAGCTCAAACTGCCACCTTGGTATTTGCAGCTACTGGCGAATTACTAGCTAAAGGCCAGCCAGAAATTGGCCCTGGCACGTTCGGTATGCATCTGATAGACTACTTGGCTAAAGTTCAAGTTGCCGATATTGAAAAAATAGCAAAATTTGACTAAAGGACGACTTTTTATGACTGAAAAAATTAATTCTTTCCCTCAAGTATTAACAATCGCTGGGACCGATTCTGGTGGTGGTGCTGGTATTATGGCTGATCTTAAGACTTTTCAAATGCAAAAAGTTTTTGGTACAGCAGTGGTGGTAGCAGTTACCGCACAAAATACCCTTGGTGTACAAGACTCTTTTTTAATACCATTAGAACTAATTGATGCACAATTTACCTCACTTGCCGCTGATTTTAAGATTCGCGCCTGCAAAACAGGAATGCTTGGCGATGCAGCTCACGTGCATCAAGTTGCTCTTAACCTAAAAAAGTATGATTTTGGTCCCATTACAATTGATCCCGTAATGGTAGCTAAAGGCGGTGCACCCCTGCTAAGTAAAGATGCTGTTAAAACTGTCAAAGATGAACTTTTACCACTTGCAGATTTAGTAACACCCAACTTGCCCGAAGCTGAAGTACTGACGGGAATTAAGGCAAGCAGCGAAAAACAGTATCCAGCATTAGCTCATGCCTTACAAGAGATGGGTGTGAAAAATGTTCTAATCAAAGGTGGTCATGCTGAAAATGAACTAGTACGCGACTATGCCCTCTTA
Organism: Lactobacillus sp. ESL0246; assembly: GCF_003692965.1. Classification (GTDB taxonomy): domain Bacteria; phylum Bacillota; class Bacilli; order Lactobacillales; family Lactobacillaceae; genus Lactobacillus. Next base: position 20,988 of record NZ_REHC01000014.1, read on the forward strand.
GCCGATGGTACCGATTTTTGGATTAGCAGTCCACGTACCCACACCAAAAGAACTCACGGCACCGGTGACACTTTAGCTGCAACAATTACAGCTCAGCTCGCTCACGGTCAAACTTTAAGTGCTGCAATTAAACTTGGTAAACAATACGTAGCCAAAGCTATCGCAGAAACCATCCAAGTTGGCCATGGTCACGGACCACTTAATCATTGGGTAAAAATAAACTAGGAGAAATTATGCAAAAATTTGATCCCACACAGTTAACCGCATATTTTGTCTGTGGAACACAAGACCTGCCCGCAAACAAAAGTCTACCAGAATTAGTAGAAGAAGCTCTCAAAGCTGGCATCACTGCTTATCAATTCCGTGACAAGGGTCCTAAATCAACTTTGAAACAAAGTGACCGCTTATCAATGGCCGAAGAACTACACCAACTTTGTCAAAAATATGATGTGCCATTTTTTATCGATGATGATGTTGCTTTAGCCAAAAAAGTTCACGCTGAAGGAATCCATGTTGGTCAAGATGATGAAGATATTGCCCAGGTAATAAATGAAGTAGCCGGCCAGATGATTGTGGGATACTCATGTTCTACTATGACAGAAATTGCCAAAGGCGACTTTATTACTGGCATTGATTATTATGGCAGTGGTCCAATTTTTACCACACAATCAAAAGACGATGCTGATCCAGAAATAGGTCTTACTGGTTTAGCTAAACTAGTCAAGCGCACTAGTAGACCAATCGTTGCAATTGGTGGCATTAAGGTTACAGATTTACCAGCAATTGCTCAAACTAGAGCAGCTGGCGCAGCAGTTATTTCAATGATTTCCCAAAGTAAGAACATTCAAAAGACTGTTACAGCAATGCTTACCACCAATTGGCAGCGACAATAATAGCTGTTAGCTTCTTCCTCGTTATTTAAAGCCTTAGTTATCTTCAAAAAAGGCAGTACTATCTTAAGTACTGCCTTTTTTAACTTCTTTAAATATACTTCATAAGAGTAATCTTTACTTTGCTCCAAATTTTTTCGATACTAGGGCATTTTTTAATACAGTTAGGTGCATTGTTACGGCTCTTTTAAACATAATTAATCGAAATTGAGACAAATCTACTTGATCCTTGAAGTATTACCGTTGGACCATTACCTTTTGCTGTACCGTTGATTTCTACTTCACCCAAAATAGTAGCTAAATTGTCTTTAAGTTTCCATGACAACGGCAAGTAGATTGCGATCTCACTCATTAAAGCATTGACATTAATTACCACCGTATCGCCAGCAGGTTTAGTAGAATCTAGATAAACACTAGTTGTACCCATTGTTGAATTAATAGTGACTGTTTCTAAGTTTTGTGAATGAACGTAGCGCGAAACTTCCGATAATTTTTGGTTAATCACGATATGACGTTCATCATTTTCATTGTCGTCATCACCAAAATCACTTTTGGTAGAGGTGAATTCGCCATCCGTCCAACCTCTGCTTTGACGCTTATTGAAAAAATAAGATGTGTGATAGTGATGCCAACTTTTTGCAAAAATCAAATGTAATCCCGCATACACTAAGCAAGTTGCTAAAAGTAACGTCCACGGAACAATACTGGTGATGTGTAGTGGCTCAGCATAAACAATTAATAAAAAAGCGACTGAAAATACTGTACCAAATAAATTATGATTAACGAGGCTATTGATTAAGCTTACTGCAAAAATCACTGTCCAAAAAATAGTGGCCAAGCCTAAGTGAAAAGATAAAAGCTGTAATTGATTAAGAATTAAGAAAACGGCGGCTGCCACTAAACCAATGCCCCACAAAATTTCTTTAATCTTTTGTTTTCTCATGATAAGGACCTTCTCTCATTTAATTTATCACTCAAATTATGATAATAACGGCGTGAAACGTAAACAACTTTGTAAGAATCTCGAAAATGTACTTGGCAATTAGAAATTGATCTAGTCAATGCATAAACCTGTTTTAAATTTAAAATAGTTGATTTAGAAACACGCATAAACTGCCAGCTAAGTAATTTCTCTAATTCATATAATTTATAATTAACGCTAAAAGAATTACCTTTTGTATGCGCAACTACTTGGCGACCTTCCGTTTCCAAAAATAGAATATCATCTAAATTTAAATAGTATGTCAGCTCATTTTTGTAACATTCTAGTTGATTGGGTCGTTCGCTTAGTTCTTGCAGTTGCCGATAGATTTCTTCCACTTCAGCTGTTAATTCTGGTGCCTGAATAGTAACCATTGTTTCAGCAGTATCCGCATTCAAATCAATTTTAACTTTCAAAACTCTCACCTGCCCTTCAATTGATAATTTTAATTAAACCCTAATTTAAACGTAAAAGCCAGCAACATGGTGCAAGTGGTTCCTTTATCTAAGTAAGCGGTCAATTTTAATAAGTGAATATAATAGTCATAATTTTTTTACAAGTAATTGAAAAGATTCTGCCAAGAAAGATCACCAGCTAATGATTAACCATTTTGTTTTTTAAAAAATCGTTCTAATTCTTTGCCATACTCAGGCATACCCAATAAAGAAAAATTCTCAATTGCTATTCGACAAATATCTAAATATTTATCTTCTGCTTTGTAATGATACTCAATCATATTTTTGAGTAACAAAATGCCATTTTTATAAAAAAACAATTCAGGTTTAGTATCAATTTGATCTGCAGCCATAATTAAAAAGTGTGTTGCATCATATTCATTCTCTTCAATACACTGAATTAATAAATTACCAATAACACTTAAAATTATTGCCAACGTCTTCACATCATTGGATCCTTGGAATTGCTTAATTATCCTTCTAGTAATTAACAAATTGCTTTCAAGATCATAGAACATCATAAAATTGCAATACAGCACTAACTTAGACTTATCAAAATTAGGTCTACTAAAGATTTGATCTTTTAGAGCCTTTTTTTCTATATCATTTAAATCTTCATTATTTACATTAGCAATATAAGCATCAAGATAAAGCAAGTCAGTCTCTTTATTAGGAAGATCACTTTTACTAACAAATTCTTTCAACTTTAACAATTCGTTTTTTGAATTCCGATAATAAGCATCACTTATTACAGTCATTAATTCGCGTTCTTGATTATATTTTGATTGTTTAGAACTATTTAGTTCACCAAAAAAATCAAGTAAAGAGACAGAATTATAATTCAGTAAACTTACTAAATCTTCTGCAGAAATACGATGAATATCTTTTTCTACCTTAGAGTAATAGGAAGGACTTACAATATCCCCAATCCACTCTCGTTGAGTTTTTTCTTCATTCAGTCGAAATTTTCTTAATAAGCTACCAATAGTCATAATTTTCTCCATTCCTGTTACTTGTAATACTATATTTTTAATTTTTATTACGCCTGAATTTATTTTTCCCAATAAGTATTAATATTATATTTGTTCTGATTCACTTGCCTCTTTCTTATTTAACTATAAAATTTCGAATACGACATTTTTATAGTTAAAATTATAGCCCTTTTATAATAAAAATATCATCAAATTAAGAAATGAGAGGCAAATATTATGAACATCTTTTTAAAGAATAAAAACTACAGAAAATTTACTCTTGCCAGCTGGTTATCCAGCGCAGGCAACATCCTTTTCTACCTGGCTCTCATGACTTATGCTAGTAAATTGAAAAATTATTCCTTGGCATTATCTTTAATTGCGATTACCGAGTCACTACCAGACTTAATTCAAAGTCTCAGTGGCTACCTAGCGGACCGGACACACAATAAATACCGCGTAATTGTCTGGCTTGCAGTCATTCGCTTTGCTTTGTACATGCTGGTGGGCCTGCTCTTCGTCACCAATATTGCCGGCTGGAACCTGGTTTTAATGGTTATTGGACTCAACTTTGTATCTGATCTATCCGGCATGTACTCTAGCGGTTTACAAACGCCTCTAATCGTTGGCCTCGTCGGTGAAAATGAAATGGCCGAAGCCCAGGGTTTTACAGGCGGCGTATCACAACTAATTACGCTAGTCGCACAATTTGTCGGTTCCGGGCTCCTGCTCTTCATGTCATATTCAGAACTAGCCATTGTCAATGCTCTAACCTTCTTAGCAGCTGGCTTACTCTACGCCAACATTGGGGCAAATGTTCGCAAGCAGCAGCCTGACCAGAAAGAAGAGGTCAATGACCAAAACTTTTTTGCCACGATTGGTTCATCACTCAAGCAAGTACGGCAAGCCCACGGACTCTTAACAATTGTTTTAGTTGTAGCTATGCTTAATGGTTTGCTCAGCTCTGTTGAGCCATTAATTTCAATCGTTATTGCCGGCAACAAAAGCATGCTTATCGGCAGCTATAGTTTCACCATCGCACTTCTAGGAGCTGCTGCAGCAATCGGCTTAGCTCTTGGCAGTGCAGTCGGCACCAAACTCCTTAAAAACACGTCGCTTTTCCAGCTATCTTTATTATCTACTATCAATAGTGCCATTATTGCCGTTGTCATTTTGAACAAGAGCAGCATACTTTGCCTTATCTTAATGACCACTCTTGGCTTCTTAGCTGGTACGATCAGCCCTAAGTTAATGCAATGGTTGGTTATCTCCGTAGATCGCAAAATTTTAGCTTCTTCAGCAGGGCTTTTAAACACAATCTTAGCAATTGCTGGTCCATTAATGACAACATTATTTACCACGATTGCTGGTACAATCAATGTTAATTATGCCCTATACGGTGTTTTGGGACTTAGTGCCATAGTTTTCATTGCTACTCTGATCGTAATGATTAAGGTCAATAAATAGCAATTACTTATGAGTATTAAAAAAAGAGTAATTCATTTACTCTTTTTTATTAATTATTTAATATCCAAATCATTTGTGCTATAAATCGTGTGGTTGTACCACTAGATCGAATCCATTAATACCTATATATAGAATATTTAAAATTATTAAATTAGATTTTATTCTAATCCAACCTTTTTAAAAATTTCATCAACATACTTTAAGTGATAATGATAATCAAAGGCGTCTGCCACATCCTCTTGGGATAAATAGGTCATTACGTCACTATCTTCAACCAATTCTCTAAATAAGCGACCTTCATTCCAAGATTTGGTCGTTAATTTTTGCACCATATCATAGGCAGCTTCACGCGATAATCCCGCCTCATCAATCAGCTTTAACAGTAATCTTTGCGAATAAATCAAGCCATATGTTTTATCCATATTCTTACGCATTGTTTCTGGAAAAACATCCAAATTCATCAAGATACGATTAAATCGATCAAGCATATAATCGAGTCCAATAGTAGCGTCTGGTAAAATAATTCGTTCAGCACTTGAATGCGAAATATCCCGTTCATGCCATAAACTAATATTTTCATATGCCGTAATAATTTGCCCACGTAAAACACGAGCCATTCCGCATAAATTTTCTGATCCAATTGGATTACGTTTGTGGGGCATTGCCGAAGATCCTTTTTGACCTGCACGAAAATGCTCTTCAACCTCATGAATTTCTGAACGTTGAAGTCCTCTGATTTCTGTGGCCCAATTTTCGATACTTGTCGCGATTAGTGCCAAGGTTGCAATATACTCAGCATGCAAATCCCGTGGTAATACCTGACTAGTAATTGGCTGCTGTGTTAACCCCAATTGCTTTAAAACACTAGTTTCAATTGCTGGAGGAACATTAGCAAAAGTCCCAACTGCTCCAGAAATCTTACCAGACTCAACGCCTTTAGCCGCATGTTCAAAGCGCTCAAAATCACGATTAATTTCAGCATACCAACGAGCAAGTTTGAGACCAAAAGTAGTCGGCTCAGCTTGAACACCATGAGTACGTCCCATTTCAACAGTATATTTATATTTGCGCGCTTTCTGTGCAATTGTTTCTTTTAAAGCAAGTAGATCTTGACGAATAATTTTATCAGATTGCTTTAAAATATAGCCCTGAGCCGTATCAACCACATCTGTTGAGGTTAATCCATAATGGACCCACTTCTTTTCTGAACCCAAGCTTTCGGAAATAGTTCTTGTAAATGCTACAACATCATGATGTGTCACCTGTTCAAACTCAGCAACTCTGTCAACCGTAAATTTTGCATTTTGCGTGATTTTATCAGCGTCTGTTTTAGGTACTACTCCTACTTCGCTCCATGCCTTAGTTGCAGCAATTTCTACCTTTAGCCAAGCCGCATATTTATTTTCAATTGACCAAATTTTCCCCATTTGAGGGCGTGTATATCGTTCTAACATTTATCCTCTTTCCCATGGATTTTGTAATACAATTGTTTGTTCGCGATCTGGTCCCACCGAAACAGTCACTAATGGTATACCAACTAGTTCAGCAACTCGGTTTAAAAACTTTTGAGCATTTACAGGTAAATCGCTCCACTTTTTAGCAGCTGTAATATCTTCCTGCCAAGCAGGTAGTTCTTCATAGACTGGATGACAGCGTTCAAGTTCTTTTAAACTTGCAGGATAATAGTCAATCTTTTTCCCATCTAGTTCATAAGCAGTGGCAATTTTGACAGTCTCAAAACCGCTAAATATATCAAGTAAATTCAAACTTAAAGCATTGATGCCCGCAACACGTTTAGCATGTCTTAAAGCAACTGCATCAAACCAACCGATTCGACGTGGTCGACCAGTAACCGTTCCATATTCATGAGCAGTTTCTCGAATACGATCTCCTACTTCATCCAGTAATTCTGTTGGAAAAGGACCGGCACCAACACGAGTCGTATAAGCCTTGCACACACCAATTACTGTTTGCAAGCGATTACCGCCAACCCCAATTCCGCTAGCTAAGCCACCAGAAATTGTATTTGATGAAGTAACAAAGGGATATGTCCCCTCATCAAGGTCGAGCATAATTCCTTGTGCACCCTCAAATAAGACTTTGTCATTTTCATCTAAAGCCTGATTTACCAAAACCGAAGTATCAGTCACATATTTTCGTAATTTTTGTCCATATTCATAGTATTCAGTAAAAATATCATTAAAATCAAGAGCAGGTTTATCATAAATTTTAGTAAACAACGCATTTTTTTCTTTTAGATTAGCCTGTAATTTAGCAGAAAAAGTATCTTTTTCAAGTAGATCACAAACTCGAATTCCAACCCTTGAAGCCTTATCCATATAAGCGGGTCCAATACCATTCTTTGTTGTACCAATCTTATTGTCACCCTTTGATTCTTCTTGATATTCATCCAGCTTAATATGGTACGGCATAATAATATGCGCCCGATTTGAAATCCTTAATTTGCTAGTATCAATGTCATTTTGGGCTAAGTTTTCTAACTCTGCAAGTAAAACTTTTGGATTAATAACAACGCCGTTGCCAATTACTGCACCCTTATCCGCAGCAAAGATTCCTGATGGCAACAATCTCATTTTAAAAGTTTTACCATCAATTTCAATTGTATGCCCCGCATTATTTCCACCATTTGAGCGAACTGCATAAGCTGCATCTTTACTTAAAAAATCAGTAATTTTTCCTTTGCCTTCATCGCCCCATTGACTACCAACTACTGCCACTGCCGTCATTTTCATTCACCTCATAATAATCTAGCAATTTTACATTAATAGTCTAGCAACTATTTCAACTTTAGTCAAACTTAAATACGAACTATTATCGGCAGTTCAATAAACATAATTCGATTTATTAATTGACATGCGGAAAGTTTTTGATTATAGTTACATCGTTGAAAAAGATTCAATTTAGGAGCAAACACATTTATGAGCAATTATTTCAGTATGGATGCCTTTGACTACGATGATATTCAGCTTATTCCTAATAAAGGCATTATCAAAAGTCGCCACGATGCCGATACAAGTGTCAAATTTGGAACCCGAACATTTAAAATACCAGTCATTCCGGCAAATATGGAAAGCGTGATTAATGAAAACTTAGCTATCTGGTTGGCGAAAAACGGATATTACTATGTAATGCATCGTTTCCACCCAGAAAAACGTCTTGACTTTGTCAAAATGATGCAAAGTAAGGGCCTTTTTGCTTCAATTTCTGTTGGAATTAAAGAAGAAGAATATACCTTTATCGATCAACTTGTAAAAGAACAAATTATCCCTGAATACATTACAATTGATGTGGCTCATGGCCATTCAGTTTATGTAATTGAGATGATTAAGTATATTAAGGATAAGCTTCCAAATACATTCTTAACTGCTGGCAACGTTGCAACACCAGAAGCAGTGCGTGAATTAGAAAATGCTGGTGCTGATGCAACTAAAGTTGGTGTTGGACCAGGGCGAGCATGTATTACCAAGCTGAAGACCGGTTTTGGAACCGGTGGGTGGCAATTAGCTGCCTTAAGGATGTGTAGCAAGGTTGCTAGCAAACCATTAATTGCCGATGGTGGTCTTCGCTACAATGGTGATATTGCCAAATCAATTCGTTTCGGAGCCACTATGGTCATGATTGGTTCAATGCTTGCAGGTCACGAAGAATCACCTGGTAATATCATTAAAATTAATGGTAAAACTTATAAGCAGTATTGGGGCTCCGCTTCTGAGGTTCAAAAAGGTGCATATCGAAACGTTGAAGGTAAGCAGATGCTAGTACCATTTCGAGGATCCATTCGTAATACTTTGCAAGAGATTCAAGAAGATTTGCAGTCCTCAATCTCTTATGCTGGTGGCAAGGATCTTAATTCAATTAAATTAGTCGATTATGTTATCGTTAAAAACACAATTATGAGTGGAGATAAATAGTTTTTGAAATAATTTTTAATAAACTTATCTTTTGGTGTGGTAATACAGCGCATTTTCCGTTAAAATATTATTTATCTCAGTATTGTTAGGTAGTCGATACTGAGATTTTTTTATACAATTGAATTCAAAAACTAAGTTCAGTAAATAATTTACTAGTGTTATTTTATTGCCTCTTATGCTAGAATATATACGATAATTTTTTATTTTAGAAAGTTTTTGAAATATATGAAAAAAAAGTTTTTAATATTTTTAACTGTAAGTTTTATTTTTTTGAGTGGTATCACTGTAATTCAAACTGCTCAAGAAATATCTGCTACCGAGATATCTAACACCAAAGCAAACACTAATATGCAAAAGGCTAAGGTAATTAAGCAACCTATTTCTCAGAACCCCTACTTAACTAATGAGCAGTTTAAACAACTATTAAAGTTATTAAAACCATCCTACGAAAAGTATCTCAAGGACCAAAAATCTAATGGTACAGTTAATAAAGAGACATCTTCGACTACACCAAATAAACAACCCAGCATAGCAACTAAAAATGCTATAAGCTTAATGATTTTTATTGCAAACGATAATTCTTTGACTGTTAAACAAAGACAAGCGGCTAAAAATGCTGCTAATTTATTAAAAACCGGAAAATCAAATAACCAACCAGCGCCATCTTGGTTTAAGAAGTATGTTGATTTAACCAGTCCCCAAGACGCTACAAATAGTAGTAATATTCGTGTCTCACTAAAAAATTTGGCTAAAGTTAATCAAGCACGCACAGCAATTGGTGAAAAGGCCCTTAAAGTTTCTTTACCCTTAATAGCAATCTCAATGATTGATGCTGACTATCAAAAACGTGGTGGTTTAACACAGCCACATTATTATGAATATACCAACAACTTAGAAAATATTGCGGGAGGTACTGAACCAGTTGCTAAATGGCTGAGTGAAGAAATCAATTGGAAGTGGGATGTTAAAAAAACACCAAGTCTAGCACCGTATGAATTTTCTCCCAATTGGTCTAATATCAAATATGATAATGCCGTTTTTGGTACAAATGGTTATAAGACTGCTGGTCATTATTTAAATTTGGTAAACAAACAACATCGCGTTATGGGAATGGCTCATATGACCAAAAGTAATTACGGCTTTGTTGACATTCTTAATGCCAACTATAAAGACTCATCTAGTGCTATTAGTTTCAATCAATATAAAAAATTAGTCACTAAGTGGCTGAAGAAATAATCTAAAAAATGCATCTTTTTTTCTTAAAGGATGCATTTTTATTATCCATAAAAATACCTAATCGCCATTTTAAAGTATCTTTTTGTCCTTTATTTTTCTTCGTAATGACCTAAAATATGGTTTATTAAAACGATTTCATAAAAGGAGTTTGAAAATGACAGAACCAGATTATCAAAAATTAGTTAACGAAATGCGGAGTGAATTTAAACAAGGAGATGATAAACGCGATGCGGGATTACCAACGCAAATTCCTGAAGTTGAGCGTTTTGATAATTTACCGTACGGTAATGTCGCACAATTTCAATTGCTTGATGTTTATTTACCTAAAAAAAGAACTAATGAAAAGTTACCTGTAATTGTCAACATTCACGGTGGCGGTTGGGTTTATGGTACAAAAGAAACATACCAATTTTATTGTCTTTTTTTAGCTAAAAAAGGCTTTGCCGTAGTTAACGCCAATTATCGCTTAGCGCCTGATGTAGTCTATCCAGGCGAACTTGATGATATAAATCGAGTTTTCCATTGGATAGCAAAAAGTACGAACGCAAATAAATACCACTTTGACCTTAATAATGTGTTTATCGTTGGGGATAGTGCTGGAGGGCAAATGGCAGAGCAAATTTTAGCCGTTTACACCAACAGTGAATATCGCAAATATTTTGGCTACAGCGTACCTGAATTAACAATAAAAGCGGCTGCCCTAAATTGTGGCCTATACTTTTTAACCGAAACTGACTTAATTGTAGGAGCACCAGAATCTTATTTTCGTCCAGAAATTCGTTTAACTGAACATGATCAACTAAATGTAGAACAATACTTAACCAAAGCACTTCCACCAATCTTTTTAATGACCAGTAATGATGATTTTTTACGTAATAGTGCATATATGCTTTCAGGGTATTTACACGCTAAAAACATTTTTTATGAAATGCATTTTTATGGTGATGATAACCACCGGCTTGGACATGTGTTTCACGTTAACCAAAAAGACGACCTAGCTAAACAATGTAATCTAGATGAATTAGACTTTTTCCGTAAGTATATTAATTAACGTATTGATAGATATAATGGTTGACATGGTTAACACATGCTCAACCTTTTTTAATAAAGGTAGGAGCTATGAACTCTAATATACATGAATTAGTACAACTAGATAAATTGCCCATTTATGTTAAAGTACATCAAAAAGTAGGAAAAACTGAAGTAGCCCCACATTGGCATCAAAGTATTGAATTAAGTTTTACTTTACAAGGTAAAATTGATCATTTTGTAATTGAAGGGATTGATCATCAAACACAGCCTGGTGAAATTTTAATCATTAATACCCAAATTGTTCATAGTATACAAAATACAAACAACAATCAAAAAGATTTAATGTTAACCCTGCTTTTCCCTTACTCCCTAGTTCGACGCATGTTTCCAGCAATGGATCAATATTTAATTTGTATAAAAAACTTAACTGAACTATCAGTTAACCAAGTAACCAAATATCATCAATTACAAACTATGCTTAGTCAAATAATTGCAATAAGTTTAAATAATAACGAAACACTTAAGGATTTAGAATTAACAATTCTTAGTTATCAAGTTCTAGAAATTTTGCTTAAGCATTTCTTATACCCTCGTAATCATAACAGTCAACTATCCGATAACTTAATTATTACTGGTCACTTGCGTCATGCATTAAGTTTTATTCATACTCATTATCAAGACCAAATTTCTCTACAAGACATTGCAAATAATTGCCATTTGGCTCGACAATACTTACAAAGAATTTTCCACAAAAATATGGGAATTACTTTAGGAAAATACCTCAAAAAATATCGTGCGCAAATGGCTTATCAGGAATTATGTAATACCTCAAATACTTTAACCACCGTTGCAATGAATAATGGGTTTAGCGGTATTCGTTCAATGAATCGCGCTTTAGTTGCCAATTATGGACAGCCTAGTAAGCAAATTCGTAAAAGTTTCTCAGCGCCACATGCAAGTTACTGAAAGCGCTATTTAAAATAAAAATATGCGTAATAATGTAAGTAAACAATTTAAAACTAAAGAAAAGAGGAATTTAATATGAAAAAAGCCGAGCCAAAATCTAAACTATTCAAGATTTCTTTATTATCAATTTCACTACTATTAATGATTGCACCACAAATCTCACCAGTGTTACCTTTAATGTACTCAGCTTTCCCTAACATTTCACGAGCTGGCGTTGAAACATTAAGTACCATTCCTAATATTGGAATCGTTATTGGATTAGTACTAAGCCCATTTTTAATAAAATTAATTGGAACTAAGCCAACAATCATAGCTGGACTTGTAATTACTTTAATAGCAGGTACATATCCCATATATGCCACGGATTATCCCACAATTTTAATTTCACGTTTTTTATTAGGAGCTGGAATTGGATTATTTAATTCCTTAGCAGTTAGTCTCTTATCAAAATTTTATCAAGGCAATGAGTTATCAACTATGCTAGGATTTCAAAACTCAATGGGTAGCATCGGTGCTGCTATCTTTTCTTTCTGTGTAGGGTGCTTAGCTTTTCAAGGTTGGCATATTACTTTTTCCATTTATTTAGCAGCATTGCCTATCTTAATTTTGTTTGGCTGGATAGTAGTTCTACCTAATGAGCAAAAAAATATATCTACTCAAAAGATACCTATGACTAAAGATGAAAACAAAGTAAATATAGCTGTAATTAAAATTGCTTTACTAATGTTCTTTATGTACGTTTTCTTTATGCCAATGACTTTTAAGTTGCCACAATTAGCAATTACTCAAAAGATTGCTAATGTTAGTCAAGTAGCTTTTGTTTCTACTATAGTGACCCTTATTGGAATTCCCGTTGGTATGTTTTATGGCTATCTGAAGAAAAAATTACAAGATTTAATTTTACCAATTGGTTTATTTTTACAAGTTACTGGATTACTAGCAATTGCATTTGCAGTTAATCTTCCAATACTAATGATTGCTGCAATTGCTCTAAGAGCTGGCTTTGGCTTATCAGTACCATATATTTTTAATTGGCTAGGCGAAGTTGCTCCGAAAAATTCGGTTAATTTCGCAACAACAATTACTTTGATTTTAGTCAACATAGGCTGTGCAGTTTCACCAACGATTATTAACTGGCTAGGTAATAATTTAAGTAACGGATCTCCACGAGCAGATATGACAATTGCTGGCTTAGGGATGACAATTTTATTTTGTTACAGTATCATGCACTATTTCAAAACACAAAAGCAGCATTAGTTTAAGGACCATTCGCGTATAACTTTTTTAGGCAAGTAAAAACCGTAAATCAAGTTATTATCTTGAATTTACGGCTTAAAATAACTATCACTTATTTCTTTCTTTTCTAGAAAGCCAAAACATAAACGCTGGTAAAATGATAAACCCAAAGACCATCATTAAAATGGCATACCAGTTGACACCGACAACTTTGCCATTAACCACAATTCCAAATTGAGTTTGCCAATTATAATTAATTAATAAAAAAATAACTAGTAATATTGAAAGAATCGGAACAACAATATCTGTCCAAATATTTTTAGAAGCTGGTAAAACAGCTTCTTTATTTTTTCCAAAATAAAATAGAATAACTGCAAGTGGAACAATGATAAATCCCAAAAATCTTACCATTGCACTGAGAGTGATTAAATTAACCAAGTTATATTGAAAGGCAAGAGGCACTAACAAAGCTAATGCTTCAGAAATAAAGAATGTTCTAATTGGAAAATTATTTTTGGTTCTCTTCGTTAAAGACATTGGAAGCTGATGCTCACGCGCCATTGCTTCTAATATCCTTGGAGCATTGAAACTTGAAGCTACGTTTATCCCTAACATTGATATTAAGGCTCCAATCAAAATTACATCGCGCAAAATTTCATTATTAAAGATTGCACTAATTGCTACAACTTGCTTAGTTGTCATCAATGCCCTAGGATTTAACACCATAGCAACTGCCACCACACCAATATAGATTGCTGCAATCACAAAAATAGCTAATGGAATCGCCCGTGGTAAATTTTTCTCAGGTTCTTGCATATCATCTGAACCCGACGCAACTGATTCAAAACCGGTAAAGGCATAAAAGGCTGAAACGATTGCCATTACAAATCCTGTTGTAGTTAATGTAGGGACAATTCTTTGCCCATTTTGCGTAATTTGGTCGACTTCAGTTAACTGGTGAGAAGCACCACTAATAAGTAAAAGTACCACACCTGCAACAATAATTAATACCAAAGCAGCTAATTTACCTGCAGTAGCCATGTTCATGACTAATTTAACAAATCTTTGACCAAAAACGTTAATAATCGTAATCAATACCATCAAGACAATAAATCCGATAGTGACGCTGCTAATATTATCTGGATTGCCACCAAAAATAGAAATAGTTGACTTAATTACTCCCACAGCCATTACGCCCCATGCTACACTGGCTGAGAAATAACGTAAAATCCCAACATAAAAACCGATATTGTCCCCAAAAGCTGCTTTGGCATAAGCATAGGACGCACCCGATTTCGTAACATACTTAGCTGCGGCCGAAAACGAAATAGCCAAAATCGCCGCAAAAGTTGCTGCGATTAAGTAAACTATTAACGCTTTGCTACCAGCTTGTCTAACAACACTGCCTGGCGTTAAAAAAATTCCTGAACCAATAATCGAATTAATCGCTAATAAAACTATCGACCAAAAGCCAAGCTTATCATTTATTCCACTTTCCTTATTCATCAAAGTCCCCCTTTAATTCGCATTTTGAATTAAAAATTTAAATAAGTTATTCATAAATTTAACGTCGGGATTGCGATGTAACATTTCGGGGTGCCATTGAACCGCCAAAATATTGCCAGACTCATTTTCAAGTCCTTCGATTACACCATCTTCAGTCTGCGCAACAGCATTTAAATCTGGAGCAACCTTTTTAATTAATTGGTGATGAAAAGAATTAGTTAAGAAGTCGGTTTTACCCAAAGTCCGCGCTAGAAAACTGCCTTCTTTTACATGTACACGATGAGTGGGCAAATCTGGTGTATGTCCTTGTTCATGCTTAAATGTTTTCTCTGAGCGATCGGTTATATCTTGGTAAAGACTACCGCCATGTGCCACATTAACGATTTGGGCTCCTCGACAAACACCTAATATTGGCTTATTCATTTCTTCTGCAAATTTGAGTAATAACATATCAAAGTGATCCCGTGCAGGCCAAATTTCACCAATTTTTGGATCTAACTCTTCCCCATATAAATGAGGATCAACATCATGTCCACCTGACAAAATTAGCCCTTGAACTTGTTTCATTTGTGTCCTAATAACTTCTTCATCATCAGTATATGGAATAATAAATGGAACGCCACCATTTTGGACAACCGAATCAACGTAATCTTCATTGACATAGCTGCGACGATAGCCCGGAAACATTCCTCCTGCATCAACGATTACTGAACCTGAAATACCAATAACTGGTTTTATCATTGTTTCACCTGCTTTTTGTCTACTTTATTAATTATCTTAATTCTATTATAAGAGTAATTGGTGAATTTTGGCATTTATCTGTTTGGAAGCAGCTTAATTACTTTTTTTACCCAATCGCACAACTTGTTGCCTAAGCTGCTGTATCTCGGCAATCGAAATCTTGGGATCGGTAATTGCTTGAGCAAGTTTAAATTTTAATAGCGCAAGTTCATTACTTACTGGTACTGCTTTTTGGCTTAAATTAGAAGTTGCTGAAACTAATTGATTATTTTGAATTTTCCAGGTTTTAAAATTTAAATTTGCAAGTAACTGTTGATCATGAGTCACAATAAGCACCGCAAAAGGATAACTTTTAAGAAAATTCTCTACTGCTTTAAGGCTTTTAAGATCAAGAAAGTTGCTTGGTTCATCTAAAATTAATAAGTTATGCTGGCCCAGAAGAACTCGGGCCAATCTGTAACAGATCATCTGGCCACCACTCAAAGTGCGAATTTCATTTGTCAACGACTTAGTTAAATGTAAATCCCCTAAAAGCTGCATGGTAGTTGTCCGATCAAATTGACTAATTTTTTGAATTGCTACTTGCAATGTTGTGCTGTTTTCTGTTTCTTTGCTCATATTCTGCTTAAAAAAGCCAATTTGGGCTTGGGGATTAATCCATTCGGTCAAAGTTTTCGCGACTAACTGGCTTAAAAAAACAGACTTTCCGCAGCCATTAGAACCCGTCAAAGCTACTTTTTGGCCAGTTTTAAGTTTTAGTTGCGTTGTAATAGTAAATAATTCATGCTGGGCAATAGTTATTTTTTGTGGCTCAATACGTAATAAAGTATCGTTTATAGAAACAGCTGAAGATTGCCACTTTAAATTATTTAATGTTATTGGTTTATGAATATATGGTCTTACTATGCTTGTGGTTTCTTGTTCAATGCGTTGCTTGATTATCTTTTGTGTATGCGCCAAATGTTTTTCTTTACCACCATAATCTCGATTTTTCCATTCCGACCAAGATAAATCTTTTTTCTTACAATTTGCACGATCCACTTGTTGTTTCTTTCGCTGCTGCGCCTTTTTTAATTTTTTGATTTGCTTTATCTGATTATGGTATTGTATTTCTTCATTTTCTCTTCTTTTTTTGATATCTTGTTCAAAATTCAAAAATGATTCTTTATACGCAATAACTTTTTTATTGTTCAAATACCAAATTGTATTGACTGTTTGTGTTAAAAAATGACGATCATGACTAATTACAATATATGGGTTTTTGAGATGATTTAAAATTTCAATGAGCCATTGCTGTTGACCAATATCTAAATTTGAAGTGGGTTCATCCAATAATAGTAAAGTCTTCTTACTACTATGGCGCATTTGCTCAATTGCCGTCACAATTTCCTGTCGTTCCCTTTCACCACCACTTTGTTTACCGTAACTAATAATTTGTGACACCATTACCAACTGACAATTACGTTGAATTTGCCCCGTAACATTAAACGCCACTGGCTTTTGGCTGATTATATTAAACAAGGTCGTTTTACCCGTACCGTTATTACCAATCAGGCCAATCCTTTGTCTATCTTGTACATTTAGCTTATCAATGTATAATAGTTTTTCTTTTTGGTATTCAAGTTGTAATTGATTAATTTTGAGATATTCCATATCTAACAACTCGCTTTCTTGAGTAAAGAAAAAGCACTGATAACAGTTGCTTCCAACCTAAATTAGCAGTGCACAAAAAAGCCAGTGTCAAATACGACTACCTAAACTAAATTCAATACTAATTTCTGATTATCAGCAAAAAAACACACACCGAAATGTATGGGTTATCAATCTTTTTCGCATAATAATATTTCAGAAATTAATTTTTCATTTTAGTAGTAGTCTCTCTTTCTTCATCTTTTAATTATTATATCATATTTGTTAAAAGATTAAATAAAATCTAATCAATCTTTTCAAAAACTTCACAGACCATTGGCGCTTGCGGATAAAATTCCTTATTTCCTTCTTGTTGATATTCTTGCCTAAAAAACTCATCATGAATTTGGCGCCAATATTGGTAACTGCGATCTCCCTCACCTTCATGATAAGCATGCTCAGCTGAAATTTGCTCATAGGAAATTATTTCAACTACTTTATCTTGAACTACACAAATTGGCCTAGCAGCATGATCAAGGATGATATTCCAATCCCCAACTTGTGGCAGTGGCTCATCTTTTGCATAAAGTTCATATGCAGAAGTTGTCGCCGTTTTAAGCCCCTGCTTTACTAAATTAGCTAATTTGTCACTAGTAGTGTCAAATGACCAGGCAGTAACCAGAGTATTTTGAGGTAATTGATGCTTTTGACAAAAGTCTTGCCAATATTTAATTGTTTCTTCATTCATTAGAGCCACCATTGTGGTGTTAATTCACCCATTGTCATTACTTTTGCTTGCTTATAATCTAGCATTACTTCAACTTTTTGATAATCTTTTTCCATTAATTGAACAATAAATTCACGGCAAGCTCCACATGGTGCGCCATTTTGCCCATTTGACATAATCGCTAACACTCTAGTAATTCTTGTTTCGCCTTGAGTAAGCATACTCATTAAGGCGTTTCTTTCCGCACATAAACCCAACCCACAGGCAGTATCAACACAAACACCAGTATAAATTTTACCAGACTCCGATAAAACAGCGGCTGCTACACCACCGACCTCCATGTGATTACCAATTAAGCGAAAGCCTTGGACTTTCTTTGCTGCCGCAAGCATCTCTTGCCATTGTTGATCCATTTTTTGCTCCCTCCAGCTTTTTTCTAATAATAGAGCTATTTGTAGATTCTTTTTCTGAGGCAATCATTCTATAACTCTTTTTAATATGCTTTCAATGCTTGTTTGTTAAATTTTGCTACCGCTGATAACAATGAAACAAAGTAAAAGCGTTCATTAAGATACTCTTCTATTACTTCCATCATTTTATTAAATATAATTTATCAAAAAATTAAATAAAAATAAAGCCCCAAATGTTACTTGATAATTTTCAAATAGCAATGGAGCTTCAAGATAACTTTTAATCTAATTAATTGATTGACCACCAGTTACACCATAAACTTGACCAGTGATATAACTAGCCATATTAGAGGCTAAGAAGATATAGACTGGAGCTAATTCATCGGGTTGACCTGCACGATTCAATGGTTCTTCTTGTCCAAATTTCTCTAAAGCGTCTGTCGGTTGTCCCCCGGCCACTTGAAGTGGTGTCCAAACGGGACCTGGCGAAACACTATTGACCCTAATCCCTTTAGGCGCCAATTCCTGCGCCAAGTTGATTGAAAAGTTAGCAATGGCTGCTTTAGTTGCGGCATAATCAAGTAAAATTGGTGTTGGACTAAATGCCTGAAGTGAGGTCGTCGTCAAGATCACACTACCTGGTTTCATCTTTGGTACCACGGTTTTGACCATTTCATACATTGAAATAATGTTAACTTCAAACGTATCATGAACTTGATCCATTGATAAATCTTCCAAGCTAGCAGAGTTTTGCTGGATTGCTGAATTCATTACCAGTAATTCTATACTACCAAATTCTTTAATTGCCTGTTCACTCACTCGGGATGCTTCACCACGTTTACGAAAGTCTGCTGGTATCAGCACTGCCTTACGGCCCTCTTGTTCGACTAATTTTGCAACTTCTTTGGCATCATCAGCTTCTTCTGGTAAATATTGAATAGCAACATCGGCACCTTCTTTAGCAAAACCAATCGCTACTGCTCGACCAATACCTGAATCGCCTCCAGTAATTAAGGCATGGCGACCAGTAAGTAAATTATGTCCCTCATAGTCGCGCATATCACCATTAGGTAACGGATCCATCTTACTTTGAATTCCCGGATATTTTTGTGACTGTTTTGAAAAATCATCAGCATGATAACGAGTTAACGGGTTTATTAAATTATTGTCCATCATTATAGTCTCCTTTATAGATTCTTTCTTTAACCTATCTATAATTTATAGCGCTTACAAAAATAAAGCAATAATTATGCTTGAAAGGAAAATTTTTGAGATTTGCATTAGCAACCCAATTTTTTCATAATAGTTCATTAACATTTTTTATTTGATACTTTTCCA
The DNA here is from genome assembly GCF_003692965.1 of Lactobacillus sp. ESL0246. Lineage (GTDB taxonomy): Bacteria > Bacillota > Bacilli > Lactobacillales > Lactobacillaceae > Lactobacillus. The sequence continues at coordinate 40,506 of NZ_REHC01000014.1, forward strand.
TAATAGCTCTTAAAAATTCATATCTATACTAATACTAGGTAAATTTAATTATTAACTAAAATAGCTTTTAAAAAAGTTGACTTAGAGTTGCTCTAAGGTCATATACTTTTGGTAAGTAACAAAAAGGAGGTATAAATGAATTTCTTAATATTAGCAGCAAACGGACAAATTGCTCAAATTGTTGAACACCGTATTTTAAATCAACCCGATTTTAAAAACATCAAGTTAACCTTAGGCTTACGTCATGCGGATAGACTAGCCAAGCTCGCTGATAGCGCACGTGTACTAGAAGTAGATTTACTAAAGCAGGATGAAGTTGATCGAGCAATAAACGGGCAGGATATGGTTTTTGTTGCGGTTGTTGATCATTCTCAAAATAATATCATTACTAAAAACGTCATTACAGCAATGAAAAATCATCATGTATCAAGAGTTATCTTTACTAATATTCTTGGTATATATGACGAGGTTAGTGGTGAATTTGGTCGTTGGAATCATGAATATACATTAGGTGGACTTGCAACCGCAATTAATTCAGACCGACTTTTAGCAAATTCCGGCTTACAATACACGACTTTGCGTTTGCCGTGGCTTAATGATCGTAACGAAATCAAATATACGATCACTACTCGTCATCAACCATATGTTGGTGTCTCGGGATCGCGCCAAAGCATTGCTGATGCAATTTTAAAAATTGTTCTCAAACCCGAACTTTATGTCAATGATAGTATTGGAATCGCTGATCCTGCTACTCAAGGACAAGACCGACCAGTATATTAAAAAAGTAGGAGATAAAAAATGAAAGTAGGAACATTTATTAAACCGGGTAAAATTGAAGTACAAGATTACCCAATGCCCGAACTTAAATCTGAAGATGATGCAATTATCCATGTCGTTCGCGCTTCAGTTTGTGGGTCTGACTTATGGTGGTTTAGGGGACTTTCTCATCGTGATCCTAATACAACAACTGGACATGAGGCAATCGGTATTGTTGAAAAAGTTGGTACAAACGTGACTAATATTAAACCAGGTGACTTTGTAATCGCTCCTTTTACACATGGTTGTGGTCATTGTGCTGCTTGTCTAGCAGGTTTTGATGGAAACTGTTTAAATCAAGGCAATGATACAAACGGTGGTTATCAAGGTGAATATCTTGAATTTCATAATGCTAATTGGGCCTTAGTCAAGATTCCGGGAAAACCACAGGATTACAGTGACGAACAATTAAATGATTTCCTAACATTAGCTGATGTTATGGCAACTGGGTACCATGCCGCAGACAGTGCCGAAGTTAAATATGGTGATACAGTCGTTGTTATCGGTGACGGTGCGGTTGGTCTATGTGGTGTAATTGCCGCTAAACTATTGGGAGCCAAAAAAATCATCGCTATGAGTCGCCATGAAGATCGGCAAAAATTAGCAACAGAGTTTGGAGCAACCGATATTGTCCCAGAAAGAGGCAAACAAGCAGTTGACCACGTAATTGCGTTAACTAATGGAATAGGTGCTGATGCTGTACTAGAATGTGTTGGTACTAATCAAGCTGTCGCAACAGCGGTTCAAGTTGGACGTCCCGGTTCAATTGTTGGTCGCGTTGGTGTTCCACAAAGCTCAAGTCTAGATACGCGTAACTTATTCTGGCGCAACATTGGCTTGCGTGGTGGAATTGCGTCTGTTACTTTTGATGATCGCAAAATTTTGCTTGATGCTGTTTTAAATGGAAAAATTCATCCAGGAAAAGTCTTCACTAAGCGCTTTTCTTTAAACCAGATTCAAAAAGCATATGAAGCAATGGATCAAAGAGAAGCAATTAAATCTTTATTAATTATCGATCCAGAATAAAAAGAAAGAAGATAAAATGAAAATTTTATTCATTAATGCTAGTCAAAATCAAGCAGGTAACACTAGCCGGATGGGAAAGGCTTTTCTTAAAGACAAAGCCTTTGAGCAAATCAATTTAGTTGATTATAAAATTTACCAAATTAATCAACATTATTCCGATGATCAATTTGGAAAAGTATTAGCCAGATTACAAAAAACAGATTGGATTGTCCTTGGTACACCTGCTTATTGGCATGATATGAGCGGTTATCTCAAAACCTTAATTGAACGAATTGGGCAAGATCCAGAACTGGACACTTTAGCAGGAAAAAAACTTTCCGTCTTTATTCAAGGTAGTAATCCTGCAGATACGATTAAACCAGTGACTTCAATTATCAAAAGATTTGCTCATGTCGCTCACATGGAATATATTGATATTCAACAAAATTTTACTCAGCATTAATAATTCAGCAAAATCATCTAAAAACAAATGGCAAAATTGAATAAATTTTAACGAAGTGAAAGGTTCTCATGTGAGAACCTTTCACTCTTTTTGATTCTTAAATAAGTATAATATACTTAAGTTATTGCAATATAAATCAAGCATATTTAATTCATTTAGGTGATATTCCTGCTATAATGAGGCCTCTAGGAGGTAGAGTTAATGCATAACAAAAATAGTTTTACCAATTTACCACAACACCTGTTGCATGCCAACCCAACACAAGAGTTGTTAAAACGAGTTCAACAAGTAACTAATTTTGTTCCCAAAGTTTGGCAAAAATTATGTGACAAAAACTATACTTGGACAAAAACTGGTTTGCAGCAAGTACAACACCTGTTGCTAGTATGTGCTAAACACAGTAAACACGTACAAAAGCAACTAACCAGTTTATTGCAACCTGCCAATTCTGAGCTGATTCCTGTTTTCAAAAATCAAAAATTTTTAAAACTATTAGCACATAAAATGAAACTTTCGCCGCATACTATTCAAAGGATTACCTCTTTACTAGATCAGTTTGATCAAAAGAACAGTTCATTTTCTTCCGGAACTTTACTGGTGATAGTTCTTTTCATCGCACTAGGGGCACAAGTACCACTTCTTTTTAAGGAAACCTTTAGTGCTAAAAAGGCTTTAATGTCAGTCATTACAATTTTAGACTATGTTTTGACCGCCATTGATTTAGCTAAAAATTTTCAAAATAATAAAAATAAATAATTCAAAAACACCTAGCCTATAAACCAGCTAGGTGTTTTTGAGCTTGATTAGAAAAATCAACTACAACATTAATTATTATTTTTAAAACCAACTTTTAAGCGAGTCAGACCATCTTGAACCATTGTTAATGGACAAGCAAAGTTCATCCGTAAAAAGTTCTGCCCATTGCCACGGTAAATGCTACCAGGAGAAACAATTAGTCCGGTTTTTTGACGTAAACTGTCTGCTAACTTATGTGAGTCGCTACTAATTTTAGAAGTATCAAGCCACATTAAATATGTGGCCCTACCCGAAACAACTTTTATTTGCGGCAATTCATGAGCAAGATAATCTTGAGCATAAGCAAAATTTTTATTGAGTTGCTGCAGTAAAGCCTGTCGCCATTCATGACCCTTTTCATAAGCAGCAATGGTCCCGGGAATTGCCAGCAAGTTCGGTTCACCCACTTCATCGCTATTTATCCCGCGACTCACTTGAGCATGCAAATTAGCATCGGGTATTATTGCCGTAGCAGCATGTAAGGCAGCAACGTTAAAAGTTTTACTAGGCGAAACCAGTGAAATAACACTAGCTTGTGCAGTCCCTTTAACGGCAAAAGCGGGTGTATAGTCCTGCCCCTGTCTTACTAAATCACCATGAATTTCATCTGATAGCAAAATAACGTGATGTTGCTGACAAAGTTCAGCAATGCGTTGTACTTCTGCTCTTGACCAGACTTTACCCGTTGGATTATGCGGATTACAGAAAATCATTAAGGTGGTCAGGGGCTGGGCTAATTTTTCTTCTAGATCTTGCCAGTCAATAGTATACTTTGTGCCATCAAATTTTAAGTCATTACTCAACACATGCCGACCATTATTTTCAATTGAATTGTAAAAAATATTGTAAACTGGTTCCTGCACTACGACATTGTCGCCTACATGCGACACCCGTCGCACAATTGAAGAAATTGCCGGGACAACTCCCGTGGTAAAAATCATCCATTCCGTTTTAGGACGCTGCTTATGTTCTTTTTCATACCAGTCAGCAACTGCCTTAAAATAATCATTTCGTGGCCACTCATAGCCAAAACAGCCTAACGAAATTTTTTCTTTCATCGCTGTCACAATTTCTGGTGCCGTTTTAAAATCCATGTCAGCAATTGACATTGGTAATTCACCGGGGTTTACATCCCACTTAACAGAATCAACTTGTTTACGATCCGGTGCATTGACAAAATCATACTTGATTTCCATTATTTAATCCTCTGGTTTCTGATTTAAATCTGAATGTATAGTCTTAATGCCAATCTTATCACAGATAATCTGCGTTTGACTTGGATCCACCTTAGTTGCATCAATAATTAATTCACCAATTTCTGGTGCAACAATTTTCCCGGAAATGGGATTTTTGACACTATCAATTTTAGTTACCGCTTCAACATCAAGATTTGACACATATTCAAAAGCCAAATCTGTATGAAGTAAACTAGTATTTTTTACTTCAAGTTGGTCGATATAATTCAGTCCCTGATTACTTTCAATTTTACAATTGATAAACTTGATATTTTTACAGTTCCATGCCAAATACTCACCATCAAGGGTAGAATCGTAAACTGTAACATTGTCACAATTCCAAAACGCATCTTTTGAAATTAAGGTAGAATGATGAACCTCAACATTTTTAGCACCGTCAAAAGCATAGTTGCCAATAATACTTACATGGTCAAGGTAAATATTCTCGCTATCTTTACCAAAATAATCACCATTAACCTGGCAACTGGTCATTTTAATATTTTGACAATTCCACATTGTTTCTTCTGCATTAGCAAAGTGCACATGATCTAATACAATGTCAGAAGCTCGCCTAAATAATTTTGGTGCTTGCAGTGCAGAATTAGTAATTTTGATATTTTTGGTATACCAAATTCCACTACGTGCCATCGTTTCAAACGTGGTATTATCAACTTCAACATCGGTATCATACCAAAGAGGATATTTCCACTGAAAAATCGAATCTTTAACAGCAATATGACTTGCTTCTTTAAGTGGTGATTCACCTTGTCCGAAGGTAATTCCAGTCAATTCTGTATCTTTAAGACCATAAAGAATTCGTTCTCCCGTAAAATAATGATTCTTAATACTATTCATTGTTATTCCTTCTATCATGATTTTTGCATAATTTAATTATCATGCAAAAATTACTCAATTTAAAATATCAATTGCATAATACCAAGTATTACTAAAAGTTATCGTTAAGGATAAGACAATTAGCTTTTAAAAAGCCAAGTCCATATAAAACTTGACTTTACAATCATAATTAAATAATAAAACTATCTATTTTATTTTTTTGCCAATTACATCATTCATCATCTGTTTCATTCTCAATTTGCTTTAGGTGAATAACCAAGTAAAGCCGTTCACTACTATTTAACTTATATTCCATTTCTTGATAAAAATAATTCTGTAATTTTTTAAGTGTTTCTCTCAATTCGGGAAATTGTTTTAAGAAGGAATCCAATATCTGTCTATTATCCGAGGACGTATTTACTAAATACTTACTATCACTTTGAATTTGCGTAATTAAGAATCTTAAGTGTATTGTCAAACGTTCCAAAGATGTTGGTTGAGCAGGATAACCTAAATCTGAAATAATAATTTGCAATACTTTACTTAGGTGTAGCGTAACAAAATTTTCACTTAATTGCTGATTCTCACTAATCGGACTAATTTCATTTTCCACAAAATGAATTGCTATTAGACCTGCTTCACCGGGGGGCAATATTACATTAAAAGTTGTATTGATTCTTTTAACGCCTTCTTGTGCAACCTTATATTCTAATGGGTAAACATCCCTAACACTAGCAAGTGAAGACACATCATGTTCACTACTCCGCTTTACTGCAAAGTAAATATGATCTGCTAAACTAATAATCAAAAATTGATTAAATGTTGTATTAAGTTTTTTCTCTGCATATTCAATTATATTTTTAGAAATTGCCAGATATTCTATTGGTACACTCTCAAGTAAATTTGATAGTGAATTAAGCCATTCAGGATCCCTAATATTTTTAATAAAAGTTTGCACGCCTTTACTTTTTGATATTTCATCTCCTGGATGTTTTTTAAATCCTATTCCTTTACCAAAAAGAATTGCTTGTTGATGATTTTGATCACTAACTAAAACAACATTATTGTTAAAGACTTTGATTACTTTCATTTTACTAATTCCTACTCATCATCTGATTCATTATTATCAATATAATTATTCATATAAATCATCTGACTCTTTGCCTGCTTAATTAATTCACTTATTTTTTCATTTGAAAGATAATCACTAGTATCAAGTACAATTGACAAAGCTATAGCTAGATTTATTCCCGTAATCACATTAACATGTCTCTCATTAATAAGTTGTGTACAATTTTGATTAACGCTTCCACCCAATAAATCAGTTAATAAAAAGACTTGATCTTGAGAATTAAAACCATCAATCAGTTTAATAAGTTTATCAATTGGAAATTCATTTTCTTCATTCTCATAGGCACAAATAAAGTGCAAATTCTGAATATTTCCAGCAAAAAACTTAATTGTTTCTACCATCCCTTGTGACATTGTTTTATGCGATATAATTATTATTTGTTTCATACTATGCCTTAAAAATACCTAGTCCTGCTCCAGCCATTGCAATAATGATTACCATTAAAATTAAAGTTGTCATTTTATGACCTTTTTTAAGCATCCAGTATAATAACCCAGTTAACAGTACAGGCATTAATCCTGGCATTAATTGATCTAGTATTTGTTGCCCTGTTAAAGATACGCCTGCTTGACTAAACTTTAGTGCCAATTTGAAATTAACTGTTGATGGAACTATCGCACCAATTACGGCAATGCCTAATACCGAAACTGCATCAGTTAAAGCAGAAAGCTTATCGCTCATATTAGTCATTAATGATGTGCCTGATTGATAACCAACATTATATAAAAATGAGCGTAAGAAAAAGAATAGTATATAAATTGTGGCATAGATCCACATACCTATACTGCTGCCATGTTTTCCCATTGAAGCAGCAATAGCTCCTAATACTGTTGGAAATAGTACCCAAATCAATGTGTCCCCAATTCCAGAAAAAGGGCCCATTAAGGCAGCTTTTAAATCTTGGACAGCTTGAAGAGATTTATTTTTACCCTTTTCCTCAATTGCTAAAGTTGCTCCCGTAATAATTGGAGAAACCCATGGATTACAGTTATAAAATTTAAATTGATTATCAATTGATTCTTGCAAACCATCTGGATCATCTTTATAGATTTTACTTAAAGCAGGGAATAATTCCCAAACAAGCGTAGCTGCAAAGCCACTATCATAGTTATATGTACTAATCGCCAAATAGTGTCTTCTCATCGCGCGCCAAAGATCTTTTTTTGTTAAAACTTGATCATTTTGTTCCACTACATTATCCTTATTCATCTTCCATATCCTCCTCTGTCATTCCATTTGTTGTAGTTACCAAGCTATTACTACGATTTGAATGATTCATAAATGTTGGTATTGCACCAGCAGTTCCGATTAAAGCGACACCTAGAACTGGCATTTTTAAATATGCGGTTAAAGCAAACCCGATTAGTAACCAGTAACCATATTTTTTAAGAGGCATGTAAGTTAACAACATTGCCATCCCAACTGCTGGCAGCATTCCACCAGCTACATTTAAGCCAACAGTAAACCAGGCTGGCATAAAGTTAAGAATGCTACTAACCACAGTTTTACCAAATAGCACAGCGATAAATACAGGAATAGCTGATTCAAGAGGCATCAACACAGTCATAACAGGAATAAGGTTTCTCATTTTTCTATATTGGCGTTTATTAGCTAAATCATGTGCCTTATTGGTAATAAACGAGTTGATAATCTTTAATAAAACATCTAATTGAATACATATCATTCCTACAGGAATACCTAGAGCCAATCCAGCTGCCATTCCCTTACCTGTAGTAATTGCTACAGTTGTTGAAATAATAGCTGCAACTGCATAGTCCGGCGTAGAGCTACCTCCTAAAGCAGCCACTCCCAGCGACATTAGCTGAATAGTTGCACCAACTATAAGTCCCATTTGAAAGTCGCCTAATAAAGCACCAACTACACAAGACCAAAACATATAATTCATTGTAATGATTTGAGTTGTTTCAAAATCTAATCTTTGGATATAAGCAATAACGGTAATCAAAATTACTTGCCAAATTGTTAGTCCCATAATTAAGCACCAGCTTTCTTATTATCTAAAACTTCTGCAACATCAACACTATCATCCTGCGGAACATATTTAGAAATGATTTTACATCCCTTAGCAATAATTTCTTTATATGTATCAATTTGCTCTGATTTTATATATGCTCTATTAGTTACTTTAATTGCATCATCAAAAGTTAAAGTACCACCCAAAATGAGTTCAGAAATTTTTTCTCCCTGTTCAATTAAATTTAAAAATACATCTGGTGTTTGTGATACAATAAAAACTTTCTGTCGATCATATTTATGATCTTTGAAGTTGACCAATGCTTTTTGTTTAGTAATAATTGATACTGCCATACCTGATGGACGTCCAAGTTTCATAGCTTGCTTTTTTTGTGGGTCATTGGCTACCCCATCATCAACCACCATTACTCTTGTAGCATTTGAATCTGGTGCCCAACTGGTTGCTACTATACCATGTAATAAACGATTATCAATTCTTGCTCCTACAATTGCCATTATTTATTCCTCCAAAAAACAAAAAACCAAAACAATGATTATTGACACAATTTGACGTGTATAAATCATTATTTTGGTTTCGCCAGTTTTTAAACTGTTACGATCCTTTATTTAATTTTCTTTATCTTATCAATCAATTTTTGCTTTTGCAAGTGTTTTCATTTTAATTGGATGATTCTATGATAACTTTTGCTATCTCTAAACACATGTCTTCTGCTTGTGGTTCTGTTCCAAAAAAGTTAAGACTACCATGATCACATCCCATATATTTAATAACTTTTAGATCAGCATTATGTTCAAGTGCCTTTTTAACAAATTCTTCTGTTACTAACGTCAACAAATCATATTGATTAACAATAAATGTAATCGGGGGCAGCTTACCCCAATCTCTTAGATTAAAAAGATTAACTATCTCATCTCTTGGATCAATTTTGTGATGTAAATAATTATTCTCAAATGCAGGTAAAGACTTAAGCATCCTGTTAACTCTATTTTTAGCATATTTTTCATCTTTAGAGCAAACATCGAACTTGCTCCATTTATAATACTTTTCCATATCATTATCAATAGCTGGGTACAGTTCAACTGCTTTAGCAATAATTGATGTATTGTGTAATCGCACAATGCAAGAATTAATTATGCTTGCCCCCGCACTGTCACCTGCTAAAATTATTTTTTCATTATCTGAACCCAGTTGTTGATGATTGGCTTTTACCCAATTAATGATTCCCATCGCATCATTAATTGCTGCGGGATATGGATTTTCTGGTGCTAAACGATAATGAGGGAAAATTACTGTTGATTTAGCTTGTTCAGCAATAAATTTCATTTGTTTGCCAAATTCTTCAATCTTACCTGTCATAAAAGCTCCACCATGAAAATAAATCAATATAGGGTTAGCATGATTTAAGTTTTCTGCACTATAAATAAATGTATCAATATAATGATCACCATCAATTTCTACTAATTTTTCATCTAGTTTAACTGGACTGGTAGTTAAATCATAGGTAATGTTTTCCGGACGATTGCGATCAAAATTTAGTGAAAAAGGTTTGTCACCAATTCCCTCATCAATCTTTTTCTGTATAATCATCTTAACGTGCGGATCCACAATATTTAATTTTGGATTACCATCTTGTCCTGGAACAGGCTTAATTATTTCGTCCACTCCATTAATAACTTTTCGCATAGTCTTAGTTTGTAATTCCTCAATTAAAGTATGCGAATATTGTCTTTGTTCCATAAAAATCCTCCCTTAGACACAAAAAAACCGAAAAAGTATATAAACATACTTTCTCGGTTTCGCCAGTTTTTAAACTGTTACGATCCTTTTTCATTTATATGTTAGCATATTTTCTTACTTTTGGAAAGCGCTTGCTAAGAATATTATTATCCTAGTCATTTATCGGTGTTATTTCAATTGTTTTCATAATTTCAAAAACACGTTCTGGCTGCACAAATCCAGTCTTAATTTCCATTGCATTCGCTGTACCAGCAGCTATTGCTAAACAAATAGCATCCTTAAAATCATATTTTTGATCAAGAGCATACAGCAATCCCCCAACTACAGAGTCACCAGATCCCTCTGTATTTACAACAGAAACAGGTCGAAAACTGACTTTATAAAAATCATTTTGTTGCTTAACTAATGCTCCTTTAGCACCTAAGGAAATAATTATATTATCAACTCTACTTAGATCGCTTACTTCAATTTCTCTTTTCAACAAATGACTATCATATGTTACAGGTATTGATAATATTTCAGCTGCTTCGTGTTCATTTGGCTTAATAACATCTGGTAAATTATTACTTGTTAAAACTTCTCTCAAAGCTTGTCCAGAAGTATCCAAAACAATTTTAATTTGAGGATTAAGTTCTCTAATCTTAACAATAATTCTAGAATAAACATTTTCAACTTCTGAAACGGGTAAACTTCCATTTAACGAAATAGCATTCACGTCATTATTTTTAACAAGCGAAGTAAGTTTTTCTAATAATTCATCAAAATAACTTTGTACAAGACAATCTCCATGTTCATTAATCTCTGTTTTTTTCCCATCTTTTGAGATGATCGTATAGCAATTACGAGTATTCCCAATTGCTTTAATAAAATCACAAGTATAATGATCATTTTTTGCTTGATCTAAAATGTATTTCCCATTGGAACCAGCTAAAAAACCAGTTGCAAAAGTTGGCGCCCCCAAGCAGGCAGAGACACGTGCAGCATTGATACCCTTGCCACCAACCATTTTCTTAATTAGATGTACACGATTCAGTCCCCCTACTTTTAGTTCATCTAATCTATATAATCGATCAACTGATGGATTAATTGTAACTGTAATGTCCATTTCTATTCCTATTCCACAATAATCAATAAATTACTTTTGTATATTTCGAATATTTTATAACATCATCTTTTTTGGTTTTAGAATCAGTCACTAAAAAGTCGAATTTATCAAGATCCTGAAAAGTTATAATGTCTGAATGATTAAGCTTAGTATGATCTGCTACAATAATAGATTTTTCAGCATGCTCCATTGCAATGTTCTGAATAGTACCTTCAGGTATCATACTGGTCGTAACATTATTATTGCTAATACCATTCGTAGAGCATATTGCATAGTCAAAATTTAAACCTTCAAAAATATTTTCAGCCTTTACTCCTAGAAATTCTTCAGTATTTCTATGTAATTCACCGCCAGTTAAAAGTAAACGACACTTACTTTTATTAATTTCATTAAAAGCCAACAGGCTATTAGTAACAAAAGTTAAATTCTTCTGCACCAATAAAGGAACTGCCATCAATAAAGTTGTTCCTGCTCCCAAAAAAATTGTTGAATTATTAGCTATTTGCTCTGTCAATAATGTGGCAATTTCTTTTTTTTCCTCAATATTTTTTTGTAACTTCTCATTTGTCGTTGATTCAGTTTGATCGTTACTTTTTGCACCACCATAAATTCTGGTAATTGTCCCCATTTCTTCCAATCGTTTTAAATCACGCCTTATTGTCATTGCAGAAACTTGTAAATTTTCAGCAATATCAACGGTAGTCATAAATCCAGTTTTATGTAAAAGATTGTTTATAGCTGTTAATCTTTTTTCTTGTAAACTCATAAAAATCACTTCTTTTACTTAATATTATCATCACAATGCAAGTATATCAAACAATCTAAAACAATTAAAGTTCGTCTATGTTAAACTTTGTTAAATTTAGGTTGACATTGTTCAACTAGCGTATTATATTGAAAACGTATTCAGATTGAAAGGAGGTTAAATTATGTTTTACCAAGATTTAATTGATTTAAATATTTCTGTCAACACAGAAGAACAGTTATTTGACTTGATTGGGTCCCGTACTATTAACTCAGCTTACGCTAACTTAGGATACATATCCAATCTAGAAAAAAGGGAACTATCCTATCCTACTGGATTAAAATTCCCCCAAATTTCTTTAGCTCTACCACACGTTGATCCACAATATGTTAATAAACCATTTATTTATATAGCACGCACTAATAAAGCGCTAAAAGTAAAACAAATGGGAGATAGTTTAGAGATGCAATCTAGCAACTTTTTGTTCTTAGGTTTGAAAAATGGAGAAAAACAACCCGAGCTTTTATCACAAATTATATCTGCTTTTCAAGATGAACACTTTGTAGACAAATTTAAAAGTACAGAGACATCTAGCGATATGCTTAAACTGTTAGAAGTAAAATTTAAGGAGTTATAAAATGAAAACTATTCTAGTTTGTTGTGGTACTGGAGTTGCCACAAGTCCGCAAGTTTCTAATAAAATAAATGATTTTTTAGCTGAACAGGGATTAGATCAATTAGCAAAGGCAACACCTGAACCAATTGGCGAAGCGAAAACTACTATCGAAAATGATTCAAATGTAATCATATATGTTGGAATAGCTCCTGCCGATGGGGAGCTTCAAGAAGTTCTCGACGCCAACAATGTTGTTGGCATGGTTGGATTGCCATGGTTAACAGGAATGGGGCAAGATGAAGCTAACCAAAAAGTTGCAGACATTGTTAAACAAGCTACTAAGTAAGAATCCATAATTTGGAGGTGATTTTTTATGGACTGGAATTCGATAGTTCAAGGTATTTTGGGAGTCGGAGCTCAAGTATTAATTCCTATCTTAATTATGATTTTGGGATTAATCTTTGGAATGAAACCATCAAAAGCAATACTATCCGGACTTTATTTAGGTACTGGATTTATTGGAATGTCAATGGCTATCAACCAACTCACTGAAACTGTTAGTCCAGCAGCAAAAGCCTTAGCCAAATATACTGGAATTAATCTACCAGCTGTTGATTTTGGATGGACCGGTGCTGCAGCAATAACTTGGAGTTGGACATTGGCTTTCTTATTCTTTGTAGTAGAAATTGCAGTTAATTTAGTTATGCTTCTTACTAAGTTAACTGATACTATGAATGCGGATATGTGGAATGTTTGGGGAATTGCATTAACAGCTTACATTGTTTATCAAATTTCTGGAAGCTTAATTTGGGGGTTCATTTGTGGTGCAATTCAAGTAATAATTTGTCTAAAACTAGGTGACATGTGGAGTAAGGAAATTGCCAACATGCTTGGTTACGAAGGAGTAACCGTAACACATATTGAAGCATTTACCGCAATTATAATGTCACCTGTTAACAAGTTAATGGATTACATTCCTGTTTTTAACCGGGAATGGGACGCCACTTCTTTAAAGCGCAAAATAGGTGTATTTAGTGAACCTGTAACTATGGGAGCTATTATTGGCCTAGTTCTTGCACTTGCTGGTCGTTATAGTATTGGTGACGCTCTCAACTTATCTGTTACTGTTGGCGCAGTTATGGCTATTTTTCCTGTCATGGCTAAATTCTTTATGGATGCTTTGACTCCATTTGGTTCAACCATGAGTAATTTTATGAAAAAACATGTCAAAGGTAGAACATTCTCTATTGGCTTAGATTGGCCTATTTTAGGTCAAAGTACAGAGTTATGGGTAACTATGGTGTTAATGATTCCTATTTCTATTATTTATGCTGCAATTTTACCTGGAAATAAAATTTTACCTATTGCTGGCGTTATCAATTATTGTATTGGAGTTGGTGGCTTACTTCTTACTGGCGGTAATCTTTTAAGAATGCTTGTTTTAGGCATTATCTATGAACCTATCTTCCTATATGGAGCTTCTTACTTTGCAAATGTATTTACAAAATTAGCTAAATCAAGCACTTCTATTAAAGTTCCTACTGGTTCACAAGTTTCTTGGAGTTCCATTGAGGCTCCTGAATTAAGGTTTTTAATGGCTTGGGCTGGACGTGGCAATATTTGGGCTATTGTTGGATTAGTAGCACTAATTGCCCTGTTTTGGCTACTCTACCGTAGTTTCAAAAAGAATCCTATTCCAGCTTTAAAATACAGCAAATTAAAGTAGGAGTTTAGCTATGAAGAAAGTATCGAATAAAAAGTTTTTTTGGACATGCTTATCTTTTCTTACTTTTGGTTTATTTAGTCTAGCAATTATTTCAAAAAATTATTGGATAAATATTTTCGTTATTATTTTCGGACTATTAATTAATAAGAAAGGAAGCGATACTTTATTCACTAAAAAAACAAAAATATTTAACAAAAATAATAAACTAGAAAGGAAATAATTTATGAAATATCCAGCAGGAAGAATTCCATTTGAATATGAGCGTGAAGATCTAGCTAAAGTTGTCCGAGAAGTTATGGAACGACGTGATACCAATATAGTAGGTGGCAATATCAGCATCAAAGTTCAAGATGAAACTGGAAAAAACTATTATGTCATGACACCAACAATGATGTCTGAAGCCTATATGGGATACTTGACAGCTGATCAAATTTTAGTTATTGAACCGCACACTCGTAAAGTGATTTCTGGAAATGGCAAAGTTACACGTGAAATTAACATGCATGAAGCAATATATGACACTAATCCTGAAATTAAATGTGTTTTCCACTCTCATGCAGATCAATGTATGTTTTGGGGAACTAGTGGCTTAAATATGCCTAATGTGACAGAAGCAACCCAAAAGTTGAAAGAAATTAGAACATTGGCATGGCACCCAATGTGTACAGAAGACTTAGCACAGTACGTTGCTACTGAAATTAAAAAGCTTGGTTCAAAAGCCTTAAGAAATGGATTTATATTAAATTCACATGGTACACTGTTTACTTCTGGTGGTAAGGATATGGATGCTATAACTGCGCTACACAAATCTCTAGCAGATGTTGACATTACCGAATATAACGCTAAAGTTGCATACAAACAAACCGTTTTTCAACAAATCGGTGTAATGGATGGTTATTATTCTGAAGGAACTAAAATTGGTACATGGGAAGATGTTAAAGCTGGAAAAGCACTTTATAATAAAAAAATTGCCCAAAATAAAAAGGGCGATTAAAAAAGTACCCTTCTCATAAAGTTTGACTACTTTGACAATATAATAAATTAAATTAAATTGCAACTACTAAGTTTAAAAAAACAAAAAATCTGATCAACTGATCAGATTTTTTTGTTTTTATAAATATCTTACTAAAATTCATAGGCTTCTTTGTCTTATTTGAACACCAATTAGATTGTATCTATCAAATTAATGTAGGAGTTAAACTTAATATTACAATTTTCAAAAATATTTTTTTGAAAATTTAGAAAAGTACTTGTCAAAAGTTCTTTAAAGTTCATTCTTCATTATTTACAATCCTCTATTCTTTTTGTTAAGTTAATAAATTCATATATCCCATCGTTTGATTTTTGCATTTTAGAACCTGCTTTTTTAAATCCTGCTCTCTGATAGACTTTAATTGCACGTTTATTAAAGCTAGCCACTGACAGAAGGATCATTTTCCATATCATAAAAATCATACTGTCCACTGTAATGCCATTTTCTAGCAATCTGATCAAGTTGCTATATCGCGCAATCTCTTCTTTTTTCACGTAAGTTAAGAATTTACTTTCGCTTGGCAGTCGTAGCGCAGTAACGATAAAGATAGAGCAAATCTGACTCTGCTGGCACTAAATTATATTTTAATTCATTCTATCTACCAAAGAATCCTATGAACTTTTTATTTTCTAATTAGGAAAAGTTTTTAACTTCATTTTACAGCCTTCAAAATAAAAAATCTTAAAATCATCATAAAAATTTAAAAGAAAATTATTTCTATGTTAGATAATACAGATTTCTAAAAACTTTTTTATAGCTTATGTTTACCATTAAATTGATATTGGTCAAAGTCAACAACTACATCATACTTTTGTAGTTCTTCTGGATCGTAATGATGGATAACTTCAATAAAAGTAAAATTTGAATCAAAAATATATTGATGAATTGCCTTTGACGAAGTTTTATCAAGCGAAGCATTAATTTCATCCAGTAATAAAATTGGGCGATTGGCCAAAATAGCCCGTGCCACCTCAATTCTGGACAATTGGCCACCGGATAGTTGATCCGCATTATCACCTAATTGATAATCAAAGCCTTTTTCTTCAATTAATTGACCTAATTGCAGTCCTTGACACACTTCAAGAACTTTTTCTTTAGCTATATTGGCACCTAAAGTCAGATTAAACCAAAGTGTATCAGAGAAAATAACCGCACTCTGGCTAGAATATGCAAACAACTTAGTAAATGATCCTGCTGCTACTTCCTTCTGATCAAGTATAATTTTCTTCGCGTTGCCATACTTACCATACATCAGAAACTGTAACATGGTAGATTTCCCTGATCCTGAAGGTCCGATGACTGCAATCTTTTGACCAGACTTAATATTAAAATTAATATGTTGTGCTAACACCTTATCCTGGCGCATTAAATCTAGGTCTTGTACTTGCAGTTCATTAAATGCCGGAATATCGGTTTGGTTCTGCTTCACCTTATCTGCTTTTTGTACATACTGCTTTACCTTTTGAACAATTGGCTTTGTAGTAGACAGATTATTTCGTTCCTGCAAAATTTGTAAAATTGGATTTACAAATGAATTAGATAACTGCGTTATTGCAAAAAGGGCTCCTAAAGTAGTCTGGCCTTTAATTACTAATACAACTCCAATTGCAAACGGCAGTAAATAAGTACCAATAATTGCAATCGCGCTAAGACAAGCATTAGTATTATTATTAAGCAAATTCATCTTGGCTAATTTTTCTTCTAATTGATTAACTTTACGCTGGTTTTGTTTAACCGCATTATCCTGCTTATCATACAAGTTAAAGGTAGCAGTACCAGATAACAAATTTTTGGTTTGGCTAACATATTTATCATTAGCATCTGTCCAAGCTTGTGCAGCATTTTGAATAGGTTTTTGAAAAAAGCTGGAGACAATTGTTGGTATAACCGAACCGATAAAAAATATTATTGTGAGCTGCCAATTTAAATACAAAGCATACGTCATAGCAAGTACAACCGTGTATGAATAAACCAAGATTTCTATTTCGGCATTATATCGATTTGTTTCTAAAAGTTTAAAATCATTAGTTAAAAAACCTAGATTAGAAGCATTTTCTTGCTCATCAAAAAGCATGCCCCTCATCACTTTAAGCCTTAACTCAGTATTGACCTGCTTAACAGCATCTGCTTTAAGATAATCAAAAATTAAAGCCGATGCTAAAACTAGCAGTAACATTAGGACAGTTTCACCCATAAAAGTGGGAATGCTGTCAAAATTTTTAGCTGTTGCCATATTAATCAATGTGCCAATGCTATACGCCATAACAATATTTTGCATACTGGAAATTAATCCAAAAATATTTAAGCAAAAAAACTTAAAGTGTGAATAATATTTATATACCATAATTTTCTCCCGAATCTGCTTCAAACTCACTCTTCATGTAATGGAAAACACTTAATCTAAACTCCATAATTAGCACAGATTATTAAACTTTAAGCTAGGCTCTAACGTTCTATCATAGTTAGTCCTAAAAATAAATTAATTGAGGAGTATTAATAATTTTTTTGCGATTTAAATCTGCTTCCAGACTTATCAATAAACTTACTTTTATATTATGTTTGCTGCTCTAATTTTGTTAATAAAATTATCATATTTAATTTATTTTTTCAAGTATAAACACGAGTAAACTAATAAAGCCCTGATCTTAAAGACTTTTAAAGTGCTCCATAATAGTTAGATCTTAGCCTGCCTTTGCAGTGCTGCGTGATTACGTTTACTGGATCAATTACATTAAAAGAACAAACAAAAATTGTCTGAAAAAAAGGCACTAAAAGAGTAAAAAATAGATCAAGTTTTTCCAAAAGGGAATTCTTGGTCTATATTTTTTCCCAGACACTCTTGTTTTTATAAATATCTTACTAAAATTCATTTGATACTTTACTTATATATCGGATGCCGATATACTGATAATAAAAAAGGATCGTGTCAATTTTGAATCCTGAACATATCGTCTTAACAGAAGCCTATTACTACATCCTATTATCATTATTTAAACCATTACATGGCTATGGCATTATGAAGAAAATTGCTGAGCTATCTGACGGCAGAGTCATGCTAGCTGCAGGTACATTGTATGGTGCACTGAGTAAATTAGAGCAAAATCAATGGATTAAAGCCTTGCCCGTAAACAACTTTGATCACAAAAAACAATATGTTATTACTTCCCAAGGAAAAGAAATTGTAATCAATGAACTTAAGCGATTAGAAGAATTGGTAAATAATGGGCACAAAATTATGGAGGATAACTAAATTGGAAAAGAAGAAGTTCCGGCTATTTTTTAGTGACAAACAAGAAGAAACTTGGCTTAATCAAATGGCAGCTGCTGGCTGGCAGTTAACCAAAATTAAGGGGTTACTCTATTATTTTACTAATCAAAAGCCCAAGTATATTTATCGCATTGATTTTCTTGATCCTAAAGCTTCTAAAACGAAACAACAAGATTATATTAATTTTATTGAAGAGACCGGTGCCGAAAAAATTGCACAAATTGGCCAATGGATCTATTTCCGGCGTCCCGCAGTTCAAGGAGACTTTCAACTTTATTCAGATAATGATTCCAAATTAAGTTATTTAAAACGCATTCGCAGACAAATATTACTCACAATGCTATTTCCATTACCACTAATTCAACTGCTCATGACTGATATTAGTAATGGCAACAGTGGCTGGGCAAGATACTTTAGCTTAGGTTTCTTTGTCTTATTTGAATTATTTTTTCTACTCAAACTAAGTACTTTGTCGATCCGTATTAAAAAATTAATTGCTAGTTAATTTTTTAATTTATGCCAGTAAATAAAAACGACAACCATCATAATCGTTGCCGCTTATTTTTTTATTAAGATACCTAATTTTTTCTAATACTTTTAAAAAGTACAAGCCATTCATAAATAAAGGCAATGATTGCTATTACATAGTCGCATCAATGGAAAGCATTCGTAAAACCAAATACGGAAAGTAGCAAAACTAAAATCAGCAATATACTATAGTAAACAGGGATAACATAGATTAGATTATGCTTATTAAGCCAAAGAGTCGTCTATTGGTAAAAGTTCAAAAGCGAGAATGATAAAACAGCAATAACGTACTCATCTTTTATTCCCTTATTCACTAACTTCTTGTACCCAACCTTCTGGGCCTTTTTCATTACCATATTGAATGTCAACCAATTCTTGATATAGCTTGGTTGTAATCGGGCCGGTTTCTTCCTCACTATAAATCACATGCTTTTGTCCTTGATAAGTGATTGACCCAACTGGCGAAATAACAGCAGCCGTACCCATAGCTCCAGCTTCTTTCATCCCAAAGGCCTCTTCTAAAGTAATCTGACGTTCAACTGGATTTAATCCTTGCTTTTTGGCCAATTCGAGCAGTGATCTTTTAGTAATGGAAATTAAAATCGACGGTGATTTAGGTGTCACAAATTGCCCCTCTTGCGTAATGCCAAAGAAATTAGCCCCGCCAAATTCATCAATATATTTATGCTCGCGTGGATCAAGATAAAGACAATCAGCATAACCCTTTTGATGCGCTTCAACTGACGGCAATAAACTACTGGCATAATTGCCGGCAGTCTTAGCTTGACCTGTCCCAGCATAAGCAGCCCGATCGTAGTCACTGACAATATAAGCCACCGGATTTAACCCCTTAATGTATGCGCCAACTGGTACGGCAAAAATACGGAAAGTATATTCATTGGCGGCTTGAACGCCCAAAACATTGGAAGTTCCTACCATGAATGGCCGTAAATATAAGGTGGCTCCACTATCATACGGTGGTACAAATTCTTGGTTAGCCAAAACGACTTGCTTAACTGCAGCTACAAAACGCTCTTCCGGAAATGGTGGCATCGCCAGGCGCTCAGCCGACAAAGTAAAGCGATGGGCATTTTGCTCCGGACGAAATAAGTTGATCTTACCATCTTTTCTACGATAAGCCTTTAGACCTTCAAAGATTTCCTGGCCGTAATGTAAAATTTCAGCTCCTTCAGACAGCGTCAAAGTTGAAGATTCGACTAATTTACCTTCCTGCCATTGACCATCTTTAAATTTTGCTTCATAGCGATATGGCAAATCGCGATACACAAAACCTAAGTTTTTCCAATCAAGATCTTCTACTCGTTGTTTCATAAAAGCCTCCTGCTTAGCTAATTTATTTAATTATAATTTAATTATTGACTAATTTATGCTATAAAACTCCTAATGTCAATAGACAGTAAAGATAATTTGATTATTTTATTTAGTCATACCCCATATGTTTACATTTAAGTAATTAAAAGCATATAATTAAATTATTAAATGTTTTTATTACATATAACCAATACAAATTAATATTAGATCAAGGATTAAAGTATGAAGATGAGAAAAATAATAAGTAAAGTAGCTATTCTACTTTTTTTTGGTACTAGTGTATTGAGTAGTTTTAATGGGACCATTCAAGCGTCAGACATAGTTCCAGATACTAAAATTGCTACTACTAGTGAAACTAAAAAGGATGAAACAATTGATCAAGCTTGGTCACAGAAATTAGCTAAGGCTGGTTATGTTTTTAGACTAACTAAGAGTGTATATTCAACACTCTATCCTGATAACTGGATAGATCATCAAGCTTATAGTAAAAAATATGCCAAAAAGATAGTTGCAAAGAAAATGTTATTTAAAGTAGATCAAGCTAAATCGATTGAGAATGGTAGTGCTGTTCATATCATTTCACAAAATGGTAAATATCGCTTTTGGGTAAACTTTTTAACGGATATTGATAATGTTAATGGTCATAAAAAGTCACTGAAAGCACTAATTAATATTGAAACTAAGATAATTAGAGATGCCCATCCCCAAGCAGCACTAAAGCAATTTGCAAAAGCAGAAAAAGCGACAACTAAGTTAAAAGGTAAAGATCGAAAACTTGCACGTGAATCACTAAAAGAATTAAAACAATGGTCTAAGGATGAGCGCTATGCCAAAATACCTACACTTTTAATTGGTAGTTTGTAAAGAAAAATGGCAAAAAGGAATCTGGGAAAAGCTAATTCCCTTTCACTTTTTGACGGTCAAATAAATTAACTTTAATCAAATCTTTCAAGGTTAAGTATAACAAAATTAAAACGGCTATTTAAAATTCAAGGAATAAGTTTTTTATATCAAGACTTATTCCCTTTTTCATACACGAATTTGTTAACAAAATGGCACTTATTAAATAAAACTAAAAACCATTATGTTTGAAACTAAAGGCTAATGTTATTTAGGAATACTGCAATATTTGCTATAACTAAGCTTGAATTAATAGCAAATTGTTTTGAGGGCGGTTGGCTGTTTTTCCTAAGAAAGGAGAGGGTGCTTATGGCACGAAATTCTTCAGAAAGGTTGACAGTCATTGAGCGTTTATCATGCGCTAGAATTAGCACTGGCATTCGCCACGTTTATTATTGTCTTGTTGACTTATATCGACAAACACAAGTAAACAAAAAGACCGTCCCAACAATAACTTTGGCGAGTTATGGGATTGGTCTTTTTGATTGAAACATAACTTTGCCAACCGCCTTTAAAGCGGCTGCTTGAAATTCAGAAGAGAAGTCTTGTTCGTACAAGGCTTCTTTTTCTTTACAGTCATATTGTAGCACGTTTAGTTTTATTTTGTGGAATAACTTGACTGAGTAATTCCATATTTTTCTCTGTACCGTTTGAAAGTGATCCGATTAATTCCAGTTACCTTGCTGACAGCAGTATCAGTCATACCACTTTGATAGAGTTTAAAGGCGTGTTGCAATTGTGGATTGTCTTTATCATATTTAGGCTTTCTACCATGATAACGCCCCTCAGCTTTAGCTATTTCAATACCTTGACGTTGGCGCTCCTTAATTCGTTTACGCTCGCTTTCTGCTTGATACTTGTATAATTCCAAAATTAAGTTATTCATTAGCTGACGCAAATTTGGGTCTTCAATACCACGCAAGGAGGGAAAATTTAAAATATCAAGTGTTGCACCTTTTGCCTTTATGGCACCCATGATTTTAGTCAAATCTTGATTATTACGCCCTAACCGATCAAGTTCAGTTACAATTACGACATCATCTTCACGAATATAATCTAACATGTTTTGTAATTGGGGGCGTTTAGTGTTTGCCCCTGACATTTTGTCACAGAACAATTTATCTACTTGAATTTTTTCTAATGATTCAATTTGCCGATCTAAATTTTGATCACGGGTACTAACACGTGCATATCCAATTTTTGCCATTTTTCAAATCCTTTTTGAACACAGTCTAATGAACATTGATAAAAATTAGTATAACACAATTTTTAATATAAACAATAGAGTGTACTCTAATGATCATTAATATAAAGTACATATAATGTATCGCAAGTATCTATGATATCAGAATAGTTATATTTTAGACAAATTTCAAGAATGAGTTCATTTTGAATTCTTTCTATATCTCGTTACATTAAAATAGTAGATTGAACTAATTAGTAATGCCATACCATAAACGTATTGTGTGCTTATTGAACCAAATTTTTCTATAATCCAACTTCCTACAAATGTACCTAATGGTATCATTAGCGAAAGTAAACTATCATTGATAGTATCAATTCTACCTAAAACTGCCGATGAAAAACTGGTTTGCACTAGAGCTTCAAAATTAATGTTCATCATTGTAATCCATAAAGAAGAGATTGCAGAATTGACCAAGGCGAAAACTACACTAGCATTTACAGTTAAGGGAACCAAAAGTCTAAATACCCCCGCTCCTAAAAAGCAGAAAGAAATAAAAGCTGCCATATTCTTTTTTCCTAACTTAAAATGCTGTATAACAAATGCTCCTAATATGCTTCCTAGAGAGGATGCCATCAATAGACCACCGTAACCAATTGCCGAATCGTGTATATAACTTTGTGCAAAATATGGTAATCCAATGTCAAAAATACCAAAGAAAAAGTTAACCACGCATAACGGTAACATCAATTTAATAATATTACTTTCATTTTTTAAAGTAATCCAACCAATTTGTAAATCCTTTAAATATGAACCTGTGAAATATTCTTCACTTTTTAGTACATCTTTTGCAAGTATATTAATTTGAACTTTTGCATAGGTAAAAAGTGCAATGGCAAAGATAACTGCCGACAAAATAATAGTTACACTAATAGAAGTTGTAGCAATAACAAATGTAGTTATACCATCTAAAACCAAATCTAATATTTTATAGCTTATTTGAAAAAGTCCATTGAAGTGGAGTAAATCATTTTTTTTCAACAAAGAGTGGCAATAATTTATATTCTGTTGGATATATAATTGATGATAATGTTGTTGATATACTGAATAATAGCAGTAAAAATATGTCAATGATTACATTATTTTGCTTAAGGTTTAGTACACAAACAATAATAACGCTAATCATAATTTGTATGAGAGTTGAATATTTTAGTAATTTTTTAACGGATAGACGATCAATTAACGGACCAAATCCAAATGAAATTATGTCAATTCCAGCTTCAATTGAAAAAATTAGCGCTACCATTAGTGGGGAATGACCAGTTTCTTTGAAATACCAAAGCAGCGCCATATAGAATAAACTATCAGCAATATTAGTTGCTACTCGCCCAGCTAGTAACTTATAAACGTTTAAATATTTCTTTTTTAACAACACTTTCCCGTCCTTAAATATTATTTAATTAGATATATTATCTTTGCTCTGCCTTAACTCTTCAATATCATGTTGCAAGCTATAATCCCAGTTGGCTTCTCGAGGAAAGAAAGGAAATCTACCACTTGGATCAGCAATAGTATATTTTTTTAATAGACGCCCTACATAGAATCCTGTAATTTGAGCTGAATATATTGCTTCTGGAACTCCAGATATTGGCATAGTTACACTTCCTGTAGCAAATAGTCCTGCAATCTTAGTTTCGCCAAAAGCATTTGATTGGATAAAGCCATTTTTTTGTAAAATCCCCAACTGTTTCTGTAATCAATTGGTATTCCTTTTTTGAGCATATCTTTTTGAAATTGTTTGATATTACTTAAATAATATTTTTCACTGTCGCTGTTGAGTTCTATAAATAAAAATGGTACTGTGAAAATTTCATCGAAAAGATTAACTTTGCTCCATACTATTTTTTTACTATCTTAGACTTTAAGGGATTTAATTTTTCCCATGCCCATGTAACTTGATCTTGGACTTTTCTAGAATATGTTTTAGATTTTAATGTTTTAAAATAATGGCTTAAACATAAAGAGGCAAGAGATAGGTTATTCCCGGTTATTCCTTTGTATTGTTCAATATAGTTTTTTATCATAGTAAATAGCGGTTTGTTGTGTATAGTGACGAAACTAGTACAAATGCCTAAATTGGTTAGTTCTAAACCCTCTTGATCAAGTTTAAGACCAGAACGTATATCAAAAAAGATAATATTATCAATGTTTGAAATCTTGTTTTTTATATTTTCTAATAGATTTGTTACATTGTGCATTGATGAATCCATTATCAAAATTTTCAATTTAGCTTTCGATGTATTAATTGATAAAATCAATTTTTCTATATTTGTAACAGACAATGAAGTATCATACTTTATTGGTTCAAAAAAGAATACATTTGAAGTACTATTTAATTTCCAGTCTAAATTAATTTTAATTCCCATACTAGCTAATATCTTTAAAAAATATTTTGTTTCATAATAACCAACGCTAGCCTGAATTTCCAAGTTATTCTTTAAAAAACTATTTAAGCAAAAGAGAAGGCTTGTAATTGTATTCATGCCACTTGAGAATAGAAAAGTTTTATTAAACATTCCATTAATTGAATATCCCATTAACTCTGCAAATTCATTTTCATCATTCAATAAAGTCTCGTAAGAAAAATGGTAGTTAAAATTTTGAATATCTTTTATGGTTGTACCCCAAAGAGTAGACTTATAAATCTTTGAAGTGGTTTCACTTATCTTTTTTATCCATTCTTGTCTAATGGCATTATTAAAATTAACCAAAATCTTTTCATTTCCTACTAAATCTAGACTAGTTAATTTTTTGCTGGAAATTGTTAACCCCATATCACTTTGTATGTCACTAAGATCATTAAATTCTTGAAGTTGGTTTTTATATAAATTCATTTTTAAACCTATGATTATAAAAAATATTCTCGTGGAAATTTTATTCCATGTAATTCTCTATGAGTAGTAAAATAATATGCTCCAACTGGATATAAAAACACGGTGTTTCCTATAGAAAGAGGAGAATCATCAATGTATCCAAAACAATCATTTTCATAACATGTGTTTCCATATATAAAAGTTTTCATTTTTGGTGAATTTTTTATACTATTACTAGCTATAATTCTGGGAACATACCATGAACTATCATTAAATTGGGAAGTATTCAGAACAACATTTCTAAATTTTCCATTTATCTCTTGATCTATTACTTTAGCTTTAAGAATACCAGTTGTTCTTACAATTACAGAACCAGGCTCTATAAAAATAGAATATTTACTTGGTATTTTTAGATAAGTAATAAATTTAGCAATTTGCTTTTTTAAAAAGAGATTATCCCAACCTCCTCCTAAGTTAATGGTTGTGACATGTTTTAAAATATCAAGGGTTAGAATTTTATTTATAAATATACTTAGGCTAGAGTGATCATAGAATACTTTGTTTTCTTGATGAATTAGAATATTAGTTATCTTAAAGTTATACTGAGTTTTTAATAGCTCTATTTCCTTTAATTGTGAAATAGAAGACCCAAATCTTGAGTAAAAACTCTTATTTGAAAACATAGTTCTAATTCCCTTTATTCTGATTCCAATATTGCAATTTTTTTATATTCATTTGATTTTAGAAAGGTTTGTAATTGCTCTATTGAATTAAAGTAAAATATAGTATCTTTATTTATAAGTAATTACTAAAATTAAATCCAGTAGCTGAAATCAATTTGTTTTTAAATTGCTTAATATATCTATATTCTTCAGTTGAAGAAACGCTAAAACCAGATACATACTTAGATTAAGTATTTGATTACTTCAGAATTGCTACATGCTTTAACCGAATATAATAGCTTGACATTGTTACTTTTTATAGATAGAATTTCATCCATAATTTCACTCATATTTAATTTCAAAGCTTTTTTTAAATAAATAATAGCTGGCGAAACAATACTGTTAGAGCTTCTAATGCCATCACTTACTATATTGGTCATGTTATTCATTGTTTTACCTTATCCAATACCAATATTTTAATTTATTTCAAATATTAAATTAATTATAACGCTTACGATTTAAATAAATCAAGTGATTTAACTAAAACTAGTAGAAATTGATTAGACCATTAGATGTACTCGATTATAAATTTGATTTTTGCCATGATTATACGTTTTCGCACCATAATAATCACTTCTTTCTATTAAATTTTGCTTTAAAGCCAAAATGACGCTTCCCCTTATAGACGTAATTTTTGAGCTGCCCCTTTACTGCATAAGGCTTGCCGCTCTTACTAGTAGCCTGGACAGTGATTTCTTCGCCCTGCAACAATTGATTTTGTTCTTCTGGCGTAAAAATATGCGTCCCAAATTGCTTTTTAAAGCTCACTTGCTTATTTGTTGGTACAAATGTACCAGTAACATAGTCTTCACTTTGTGCTTTATCTGGTAAATCTGGCTTAAAGCCAAAAAATTTATTACCTTTATACGTTTGCTCTGCTAATTTGCCGCTAACTTGGCCCCGTTCAGTATTAATTGTGATTGTTTTATTCGCAAAAAGCTGTGTTAACTCGCTTTCGGTAAAACTATGGTCGCCCCATTTGGTCTTGATAGACACCTCTTTACCTTGCCAATTCCCAGTAATTTTTCGGACGTTTATTTTTTCTTGGCGTTTATTCCACTCCATTTTGGCTTTCTGCAATTCTGGCACAGAAGTTAAATTAAGTTGATTGCTTAACATTGTCTGCTTATCATGAATGACGATATTAGCCATAGTATCCGCTGCTTGAAATATTAAAGCATTAAAGATTGCTAGACTGGAATAAAACATAAAAGAAAACAAAAAAGCGATCACAACTGTTTTCACATGAATTATCATCTTTTTAATAGCGTTAAATAAGCAAGAGATAAATTTTTCATACCAAACTGTATTATAAATTATAAAACTCTTAATTTAGGCATCAAAAACCCTCTAAATTAAATCTAGAGGGTTTTTGAACTTGTTAAAATTATTCTGTTTTATTTTGCGTGATTATTCTTATCTACAGGTTGTACATTAATATCAATAATGGCATCCCCATTTAAGTACACATGGGCACCATCTGCCGTAAAGTTAACTTCCTTAGTATCCGGTGATTTCATTAATAATTTTGCAATTGGCGTTTCCATTTCCTGTTCAACAACTCGACGTAAAGGTCTTGCACCAAACTTCTTGTCATAGCCTTTTTGTGCAAAATAAGTTTTTGCTTCAGGTGAAACTATCAGCTTGACGTCTTTTTTAGCTAAAACATGAGCCATCTTCTTTAGATAGATATCAATAATTTTTGTCATATCAACTTGCGTTAGCGAATTAAATGGAACAATTGCGTCCAGTCGATTCAAAAATTCTGGTCTGAAATATGCTTCAAGTGCCTTAACCAACTTATCATGATCAGCTTGACCATCCTTGAGTAGGTTATCAGTGTAGCCAGCATTTGAGGTCATGATTAAAATCGTATCTTTAAAAGAAACAGTTCGCCCTTGCGCATCTGTTAAGCGACCATCATCCATAATTTGTAATAAAGCATTAAAAATCTGAGGATTAGCTTTTTCAATTTCATCAAATAAAATTAAACTGTATGGCTGGTGACGTACCTTTTCGGTCAATTGACCACCTTCACCATAGCCAACATATCCCGGTGCTGACCCAATTAGCTTATTCACGGCCATTTGATCTTGATATTCCGACATATCTAAGCGAATTAAATGATTTTCGCCACCAAACAATTGAATTGCTAATTGTTTAGCTAGTTCTGTTTTACCAACACCGGTTGGACCAGTGAGTAAGAACGAGCCAGTAGGACGATTATTATCTTTAAAAACTTGTTTGCGGGCAATTGCATCCGTAATAACTTCGATAGCATTATCTTGATCAATTACAGTCGCTTTTAATTTTTCGGCTAAGTCAAGGTTCTTCTGCCCTTCACTTGCATGCAATTCACTCATTGGGATCTTAGTCTTAGTTTCAATTAAAGCATAAATATCCTGGTCTGTCACACGCGGAACTGAAGCTTGGTCTAAATGATCCATTTGCTCACGTAATTTTTCAATTCGTTTCTTGAGTTCACTCGCCTTTGCATAATCTTCATTTTGTGCAGCAGAAGTTTTTTCATTTTCTAATTGCTTAATCTGTTTTTTCAGACTTACTTCATCATTTGGTACAGCATCAAGCCCCTTCTTCGCTCCAGCTTCATCAATTAAATCAATTGCCTTATCCGGTAGATAACGTCCTTGAATATAACGCTGTGACAATTCGACTGCTAAGCGTAAAGCACTATCACTATATTTAACATGATGATAGTCCTCATATTTTTTCTTAAGACCTTCTAAAATTTTAACCGTTACATCAGTAGAAGGTTCTGGCACATCAACTGGTTGGAAACGTCTTGCCAAAGCCGCATCATTTTCAATTTGACGATACTCTCCTGTCGTCGTTGCACCAATTAGGTTTAAGTCACCGCTAGCTAAAGTTGGTTTTAAAATATTAGAGGCATCACCACTATTATTTTCCGAATCTGTTGACCCTGCGCCAACAATATTATGCAATTCATCAATAAATAGAATGATATTAGGGTTGTTTTTAGCTTCATCAATTACTTTTTTCAAGCGTTCTTCAAAGCTACCCCGCAAACTAGAACCTGCAACCATATCGTTAATGTTAATTGCAATGATATGCTTATCCTTCATCTTTTCGGGAACATCGCCTTGAGCAATCTTTTGGGCTAACCCTTCAACAATTGCCGTTTTACCAACTCCAGCCGGTCCAATTAGCACTGGATTATTCTTCTTGCGCCGACTTAAAATTTCAATAACCTCTTGAATCTGTTCGTCTCGTCCAATCACTGGATCATATTTGTTATTTTTGGCTTGTTCAACTAGATCGACACCGATAGGCTTTTTCTGTTGTGCTTGACCATTAGTGTTCAGATTTTGCGGTGCCATATTCATACTGCCTGAATAATGAATTGGAATTGATCCGTTACTATTATTACTATCATTAAAGAAAGAATTGTTTAATTCATTAAACAAATTATCAAATTCATTGTCAAAATATGTCATATATAGCCACCCCTTACATAAGTTATAAATTATTTATTAGCACTCAAAAGCTTTGAGTGCTAATTTCTTATACTTTATATTTTAGCAGGTTATCCACAGAGTGCAAGAGATATGTCTTATTTTTCCACAACTAAGTCTAAGATCAATCTTAAATAGAAAAAGCTTTAAAGATAGTCATTAATTGATTATCCTTAAAGCATTAAGATTATTTTTGATATAATTTTAAATGTTTTTGCAAATATCCTGCTGTTAGGCTTGCCTGATTTGGGAGAATATCACGAGGAGTACCATCAGCTATAATTTGACCACCATTTTTTCCACCTCGTGGTCCCAAGTCGATCATATAATCACTATTTGCCATCATATCTAAATCGTGGGTAATAGTAATAATGGTTGCATCATGATCCAGCAATTTTTGCAAGACTTTTAGCAGAGTTCTCACATCTTGTGGATGTAAGCCAACTGTGGGCTCATCAAAAACAAACAAAGTTCCCTTTTGTTGGCGATGCAAATGCTTGATTAATTTTAATCGTTGCGCTTCTCCACCGGATAATGCAGGAGTCGCTTCGCCTAAGTGTAGGTACCCCAATCCCATTTCATGCAGAGTGGTCACTGTTTGCAAGATTTTGGGTTCACCCTTAAATAGCTTCTTGTTTAAAGCTTCATCCACAGAATAAGCGAGTACATCAGCAATGCTCAGGTTATGCCATTTAACTCGTAAAACTTCTTTATTATAGCGATGACCATTACATAAAGAACAAGTTTCAACTATATCGGGTAAATACTGTATGTCTAGTGCAATCACGCCACTACCACCACAAGCTGGACATGCTCCCTGCTTATTATTGTATGAAAAGTACGAAGCTGGATAATGTAACTGCTTGGCTAATGGCTGACGTGCATACAATTGGCGTAAATTATTCATGATATCAGTATAAGTTGCAACCGTTGAGCGCTGATTCTTACCTACAGGAGTAGAATCAACACTGACTACATTATTAATCCCAGTTGCAGATAAATCTGTAACCCAGCTTGGAGTGCTTTTATGCGCTTTTTGTGCCTTTAAGGCCGGAAGCAAAGCATCGAGAATTAATGTAGTTTTTCCGGCTCCAGAGAAACCAGTAACCGCCGTCATTTTGCCCAGCGGAATTTGGACATGAACATTATTAAGATTAAAATGATGGTCAACCGTAAAGTCTAATTTACCTTGCTTAAAGAGTTGCTGTTTTGAAGCTGGTTCCCGCACTAACAACTGTGCAGTTCCGGTTAAATATGGTCCTATTAATGAATTTGAATCTTGTTTAAGCTGATTGGGCGTTCCTTGAGAAATAACTTGTCCGCCTTGACTGCCAGAGCCTGGACCAATTTCAATTACCCAATCAGCCGCATCAATAATTGCAGTTTCATGATCAACAACTACTAAAGAATTCCCCTGATTAATAAGCTCATGAAAAATATCAATTAATCCGTCTATGTTAGCCGGATGTAATCCTACCGATGGTTCATCCAATACATAGAGTACACCAGTAGTTTCCGTTCTTAAAGTTCGCCCCAGTTGAATTCGCTGTAATTCACCGGTTGACAAGCTATTGGCAGGTCGATCAAGACTTAGATAATCTAAACCTAATTTTAATAATGGTGTAACTTGATGCAATAATTCGCCCAACAGATTTTCCGCTAAATCTTGCATTTCTATGGGTAATTCCTGTTTAATTTTGTCTAAGTATTGTGGTAACTCACCCAACGTTAATTGTTCAGCTGCCACAATGCTTTTCCCAGCAACCAATTGCTGCCAGCGGCTCGGATCAATTCGATAACCATGGCACCTCGGACAGGTACTAAAGTGATAAAAAGTATTGATACGCTCAAGTCCACGTTCAGATTTAGTTGTTTTGCGCGAATTAATTACTGCATTATAAGCATTCTCATATAGAGCATCCAAATGATAGACACGTCCTGTTGAAGTTGGGATATCTACTGGTACTTTACGTTCTTGTCCATGTAAGACGATTTCTCGTTCTTTAGTCGTTAATTCATGGTAAGGAACGTCAGTTCTCACTCCAAGTTCACGAGCAATGCGCCACATCCAATTACGACCTGGAATTTGCCAAGTTGCAATTGCCCCATTTTCTAAAGATAAATTTTCATCGACAACAATTTTTTTGTCATCAAGCTGCTCTACCTGACCCAATCCCTGACAAGTTTGACATGCGCCATCTGAATTAAAGGCGAAGTCTTCAGCACTAAAAGCATAAAACTGGACTCCACATACGGGACAGTTAATTCGTCCCATTGCTTCACCACTTAAATCCATCGCTTGCGCAATTTTAATAGTTGGCATAAGACGATGGCCATTCGGACAAACTGGTGACCCCAACCGTGAAAAAATCAGCCGCAGAATATTAAAAATTTCCGTTACTGTTCCAACTGTTGAACGTATGCCAGGAACCGTCGGTCGCTGCTTTAAAGCCAGTGCTGAGGGAATATGCTTTACTTCATCCACATTTGCTTTCCCCACCTGACTAATTCGGCGACGAGTATAAGTTGCAAGGGAATCCAGATAACGTCTTGCTCCTTCGGAATACAAAATTCCCATTGCGAGACTGGACTTACCAGATCCGCTAAGCCCAGAAATTACAACAAATTGATGCAAGGGAATATCAACATTAATATTTTTTAAATTATTAACACGACCACCAATTACTTCGATATGCGTAGGCTGTTTTTGATATCTCACTTTTGAATATCCTTCCCTTTATTTTCAAATTTTCTAGACTGGTGAAGCAAATATTGTCGAATAGTTTGCACTACCTGCTTATTCTGTGGTAAATCGGAATGATCTGCTTCTTTACCAGTTACTGTCATAGCTGTATATGCTTTAACCTGATTTTGAAAAATGAACTTTCCTGCAGCCACGCTACTTTCGGGAACTATTCCATCGGAGTCATAATCTTTACCCCCCGATAAAGAATAAACTCTCAAATTTTTTGGTAATTTTGAACGATTCTTTACAAAATCAGCCAACATCTGCGTACGATTATCAGTGTTTGTTTCTGTAAAATTATACGGAGTACCCAACGTTAATAAACGCTTCATTTTAGTTTCACCATTGTACTGTGAATAATAATGTTCTAACCAATAAGTCCAAATCAACCCACCATTAGAATGACCAAAAGCCTTAAAATTATTAAATTTGTAATTATGCATCAGTGAGTCAAAGGCTGTATCAAGCCAAGTTGCCTGTTTTTTTATATTTGCATACCCATCTTTATTATTAGCAAAGCCAATAATAATAAACGGTTCTAAATCATTTTTCCCAATTGTGCCGCTATAGGACAATTTTGATTCACGTGAAACAGTGATTTTCATCACACTATGATGATTTTCCGACGATTGATTAAGTAGGTCAATTAGTTCATTAAAGCGTTCCGTCGTTGCACTTGATCCTGGAACCATAATTACGGGAGAAAGTTGCGATTTACTTCTTTGTGCACGCGCATTATTTTCTTTTTTCATCCAAACATAACTGGGAACAGCTAGAAGCAATAATATTAGTAATAATAACATTAACCATTTAAAATTAGGATTTTTGTGCATTAATAGTCCTCCCTTCCTTGGATCTTAGCTTTAAATTTACTAGATCATTAATCTTAATGATAGGCCATAACATTGCTATATCTAGTATGAATAACAAAATCGTAAAAAACAAAGCAGACCAGTTACCATTTGTCCCAAAAAATGAAATTAAAATTCCAGGGGTTCCTTTCAAAATTGGGTATACACAAACTGGAATTAAACGGAAATAGATTGCTCCAGCTGCCAATAGTATATTAATTATTGGGATTAACATACTGGGAAGTAAAAAAATTGGATCCAGCAATATAGGCAGACCAACGGCCAATCCAATTGTTGAACCAAAAGCAGCTGGCAAGAGATTAACCTTGGCTATTGCCTCAATTTCGGGATTATTATGTTGTAGCAAAAGCAAAACTATGATCGCTAAAAGTATACTTGCTCCCCCCATTACTCCATAGCTATTTATTAATGAACTACCTAAAAACTTATATGGAACATTCCATGAACTGCCATGTTGAAAAGCAACTGTCATATTTTCAGCTGTGTATGCATTATTAAGTGATTCACCGATTGATCTTAATGGAAAACCAATACCGATCCAATTCAAAAATGTGATCACAATTGTCAAAATTATAACTTCACCAATATTATTAGTAGTTTGAACACGACTAACTATTTCGCTGAAACTAGCAGAATTTATGACTTTTAATTGTAATTCATAAATAATTATACCCAATATAATTCCTATGCTCAGTGAAACCATTGCTGGTAGCAATGCATCCCATGCACGTTGTCGAATAATTTTAGTACTTTCTACTTTTACTGGTAAATATTCTTTACCTAGTAAGTGGAAAACTTGTCCTACCATATAACCCACAACTAAAGAAATAAAGACAGAGTTTATCTGGAGTATTCCAGAAGAATACACATTCCCTGATCGCTGCCCACTTGTAGACCCATAAGAACAAAAGAGTAAAATGATAACGCTAGTCAAGCCCGCTAAAGTTGCATCTTTATGATAAATATGAGCTGTATAACGTGCCATAAAAAAGCATGCATAAACTCCAAATACACCAAAAGTTACCTCAATCATTCCTCGGCTTACAAATAATCCCGCATACCATAAATGATCTGGGATAATTTTATCTAGCCCAAAAATATTGTAAACCATACCTTCTGGTGAGAAAATCAAGTCAAGAATCAGTTTAAAATACGAACCTAGCACCGCAATTGGCATCAGCATAACAAGTGTTCGCTGAATAGCTCTAAAAAAGGGATTCGAACGAATTTTCAATATAAATCTAGCTGCATAATCTAACATTTGCCAATCCCCTTTTAATTCTAATTATATATTTGAATTAAAATAATACTCTCTTTATGATTTTTCAGCAATCTTCACATATAGTTTACTCTTATTATTTTTTTATTAGATAAACATAAAATGTTATAATAGAATTAATTTTTAGAGGGTGAAAAAATGAGTAAAAGAAAAATCGAGTTAAATGAAAAAGTTGAAAAGCTGGCAGCAAAATATTTAAAGACATATGATATTGACTTGGATACATTAACTAATAAAGCATTAAAAGCATATTTAATTGATCATCTGAGTTCCAGCCAGATCAAAGAAGCACTTCGTGAAAATGATAATACAAGTTCAAATTATTCTGGTAGATTATTTCCAAACAATATTGATGATCTAAATTTATAAGTATTTAGCATAAAAAAAGCAGGAAACATCCTGCTTTTTTTAACTTAAACTAAAAGTAAGTATCGGGAAAACTAGCTTTTTAGACCTAAAATTAGATCAAGTATTCCTTTAGGAAAAATCTTGATCTATTATTTTTTTCTTAAAATAGCTCCTTCTTCTCTGCATTTCTACTCCAATATTGGCTTAAATTCATCATCATAAACATTAAACCAATATCGGTTTCTACTTTTTTATTTTCGCGTATTGGATTAGGGCAAAGAGTAGGATCTTGAGCATCATTTTAGTATCTGGTTTTTCCTAGCAACTTTTCTTTTATTAGTTGTTTATTTTCGTTTGTTTTTAGTTAGACAAATTCTGTTACCGCAGCAGCAATTAAAATAATCACCAACCCAGCAATCGTAACTGCCATCTCTTTCTTAGTCTTTTTCTGATCTAAAAACCAAATACCAGTCAATGTCGCTAAGATAACCGAAGTCTGCGATAAAACAAAACCAGTAGCTAGTCCGTTCATGTTGGGCTGTGCCGAGATCAGGTAGGTCAAAGCTGCAAAGGCAAAAAAGAAACCAGCAAAAATTTGTTTATAAGAAACAATTTCCGTAAACGGGTTTTCATCTTTATTTTTAATTGCAACATAAATGCCATAAACAATTCCTGTTAATAACATCCCTATTGCTTGCGGCAAAAATGCGTGTTGACCATCAACGTGCGCTGCTTGTGGAGCTGCTGAGTAAGCCCAGTAACCAATTTCACCAAATAACAACCAAATCGTCGCTTTTTTCAGTAAGCTTGACTTTTGCGCGGTTTTTTTTTCAGACCAAACTGTCATATAGGCACCAATAATAATCGCCACTAAAGCAATTGTCCCAATAATTTTAGCAGGAATCCCCGGCCAGTTACCTAAAGCAATGACACCCCATAATGAAGCACCTAATAATTGAAAGGCTGTCGTAATTGGCATTGCCCGCGATGAGCCAACCAAGCCAAACGACATAAAGGTAACAATTTCCGCGCTGGCCCAACCAATACCGGAAATAATCGACAATAATAATGCCGAACCCGTTGGCATTGTATAACCACCGATAAGGGCATAAACTAAACCAAAAATAAAAGTTCCTAAAGTCGTTCCCAAGATTTGGTTAGCAGGTTTACCACCAATTTTTGAAGCAATTGTTGGAAATAACCCCCAGCCCAAAAGTGGGCCTAGACCAACTAATAATGCTGTTGTATTCAATTTTTTCTCCTAATTAAAAAACAACGTTACTTTCAAGTAAAATATTTGCAAATGGCGTCATTTCACCAGTTCTAACAAAAGCCTTGCAGTCCTTCAGGCTTTCCTTTAATTCCTCATGAGTAATAAATTCAATTGGTGTGTCTGGTAGACGCTTTTTAATTTTAGCCAACATTTCGGGATTTTCCGTTTTAATTTCACTAGCTAAAAAAATTCGTTGAATTTCTAATTCCTCAAGCACATTGTTTAAGACATCCATAAAACTAGGAATTCCCTTAGTTACGGCTAAGTCAATTTTTTCTGTGCCCTTAGGAACTGGCGTGCCCGCGTCACCAATTGCTAATTTATCAAAATGACCCATTGTTGCAATTACACGTGACAGATCTGAATTAATTACCTTTGTTTTTTTCATGTTGCTTCACTTTCTACTATCAAGACTACTTAACTTGATCGATTTCTTTCTTGTATGGGATTGATGGTTGAGCACCATACCGTTGCACTGTTAATGATGATGCCTTGTTGGCAAAAATTATCGCCTCATGCAAGTTAGAAAAATCTGGTTTTAATAAACTAGACATGGAACCAATAAAAGTATCCCCAGCAGCAGTCGTGTCAACTGCCTTGACCTTAAATGCTGGGACCAACTCGCTCTGCCCGTCAAAATCATAAAAAGCACCTTTTGAACCGATCGTAATAATTACTGCCTTAACACCTAACTCATGCAATTTAACGGCAGCTTGGCGAGCACTAGTTTTATCAGCAACATGTACTCCGGTAATTGTCTCAGCTTCTGTCTCATTTGGTGCAATCATATCAGTTAACCTAAGCAACTCTGCCGGAATCTTAGCCATTGCTGGCGCAGGGTTTAAAATTGTCTTGACCCCATTAGCACGAGCAATTTCAAACCCCTTAATTGTTGCTTCTACCGGAGTTTCAAATTGCGCAATCACAAAGTCACTGCTAGAAATCAATTTGCTTTTTTTATCAATATCCTTGACATGAAAATCATAATTGGCACCAGCATAAATCGTAATTGAGTTTTGCCCTTCATCATCAACCGAAATAAAGGCTTGACCAGTTGACTCATTCTTAATCGTAGTAATTCCAGAAATATCAATTTTTTCCTGTTTAAGCAAGTCTAACATCTCGGTACCCGGTGCATCATCACCAACAGCCCCGATAAAGCTAGTCACACAACCCGACCTCGCAGCTGCCACTGCCTGATTGGCACCCTTACCACCAGCGGCTGAATAATGTTCCTTAGCATGAATAGTTTCCCCCGGCTTAACCATGCGCTCAACACGCAGATTGGTATCAAGATTAATGCTGCCAATAACTGTAACTTTGTTCATCTTTTTCTCCTTTCGGCAATTTGCTAAATTAGCCTACGTCAAAATTATAGCATACTTAAAACCGCTTCCAAATCGTAATTTAAGTTTTTTATACCAGTTTAAATCATAACTATTGAAGTTATTTATTCAGTAAAGGTGTAATTTATAAAAAGACAACTCCCATTATTCATTGCTTTGGTAACCATTATGGGCATCATGATTGGCAGCAAGGCTTTTTTAATCGCTAGTGTTTCAGCACTAACGCAGAATGCTTGGCTAAGCATTCTCGTTTAGCCACTAAGCAATTTAAATTCTTTCAATGGCTGAATGAATTTTAAGCGTAACAGAACTTGCCACTATCTTTACAGAAGATGGTGGTTAGATAAAATACTTACAAGAAATTTATGGCTCTAAAATTGCGCCGCTCTTAATTATCTTCGTAAATAAATTCCCAGTTTCAGTAATTTTTCGACACCTTTGACAACTTAACTAACATACTAGTCTACATTTCACTGTATTGATATTATTAATTCATCACAAAAAAGGTATGCTTTTCATGTATCAAAATCATATCACAGGCCAAATACTGGTAGACCAGCTTACCATCCAACAATGATGCTCAAGATCCTACTCTTTGTCCTAATTCCAATACGCGGAAAGAAAAAGTAGAAACCGATATTAGTTTAATATTTATGATGATGAATTTAAGCCAATATTGGAGTAGAAATGCAGAGAAGAAAGAGCTATTTTAAGAAAAAATAATAGATCAAGATTTTCCTAAAGTGATCTGAACCCTAAAATTAGGACAGATTATTAAACTTTAACTTAGGACTAGTTCCCGATATTTTATCGGGGCTAGTCCTTTTAATTTTATTTTTATTCTTTCATTATTGTAATAATCGATATATTCTCTGATCGCCTGTTCTAATTCAGTTAGATTCTTAAAATTTTTTTCAAACCCATAAAACATTTCTCTCTTTAAAATGCCAAAGAAGCCTTCCATTA
>NZ_REHC01000015.1 GCF_003692965.1 Lactobacillus sp. ESL0246
CTTAATTCTCCAGAACCAACCTGATAGTTTTTCCATAGATTATAGATATCAATTTTGTCTTGCTTAGATAATTTAGACATAATAAAAACCTCGAAATTAATTTGTCTTAATTTCGGGGTTCAGATCAAAGGAATACTTGATCTATTTTTAGGTTTCAGAAACTAGTTTTTCCGAACACTTGATTATATTATTTAAGGAGTTTTAGATTATAGTTAAAATAACTTAATTATTAGTACTCACAGAGATTGTTTTATCTCTAGGTAACATTTCATTAGAAAAACTTTGCAATTCAGTTTCGAGTATATGTATATTTTCAGTTTTTTCTTTTATATAGGAAACCACTAAAGGTATTAGATCTATTCCCTTACGTGGATCAAATCCAGTTAAAGACTTAATTTTTTGCAAGCGATACTCAACTGTTTTGGGATGCACCATTAACATTTGTGCAAGCGATGAAATTGACACCTGATTCTTTGCATACAACCATAAAGTTAATTGTGTATCCTCATCAATTTGACTTAATCGCTTACGTAATAACGGATAATCTAATGTTGAATGTGCAATAATATACATATTAGCGATTTCATCGTAATGAACAATAGAATCAAATTTATTAGTTAGCATTAATGAAAATAAGGCTTCCTTAATACTTCCCGATAAATCAAAATGATGTTTCCCTATACCAACATAAACTTTTTTGGGCAAAATTGCTAAAAAGTCAGATTTGTGTTGTGGTTTCATAACATAAACTCGTTTATTTTTATCCAAATTAAATGCTAAACGCCATTCAGGCAAATTGTTATAATTAGATGTGGCTACCAGCGCAATATATTTCTGTTCCAGATCTACGCCATTAATTTTTGCTCGCCCGCTAAAACCATTGTTTGCAACAGGTACATCATAATCTGAAACGTATAACCACTCATGCATAAATTTTTCAAGCATATTTACTTTCTCCTATTGTATAACGAATTTTCATAATATAATTTACTATTTACAAATAGGCAATTAAATAACTTAAATAGACTTTATTTTTATGCTGATATAATCTTAATCTAATCTGGAATAATTATAGTACCATCATTATTATTTAAATATGATCCAACATTATCAAGAGATGTAATCACTGCTTTACGATTTGTTTTTTCAACAAATGAAACTGCTGCTTCTACTTTTGGCTTCATTGATCCACTTGCAAATTGATTATCTGTTAAATATTGTTTCATTTGTGATACTTTAACTTCATGTAAATCTGTTTGATTAGGTTTTTGATAGTTTAAAGTTACATACTTTACAGCCGTTAAAATTATCAATTCATCAGCATCTACTAACTCCGCTAACTTAGCAGCTGAAAAGTCTTTATCAATTACAGCTTCAATTCCACTGATTTTATTATCATGTTTAACAACAGGTACTCCCCCGCCTCCACTAGCAATTAGTGTTGTATTATTTTCAACTAATAGTTTAATTGAGTCGGCTTCAAGAATACTAACTGGCTTGGGAGATGGTACAACTCTTCTAAATCCACGCCCTGCATCTTCTACTATTTCCCAATCTGGGTGTTCTTCTTTAATAGTATCTACTTCATCCTTGGTGTAGAACGGGCCGATCGGTTTAGATGGATTATTAAATGCACTATCTTGCTCATCAACTACAGCTCTAGTTAAAACAGTAGACACATTTATTGGCAGATGTCGATGCGATGAGCTCATATTTAATGCATTAGCTAACCACAAGCCAATCTCACCTTGAGTCATCGCACCTACTGTGTCTAATGGCATAGCTGGATTACTATCTGAACTACCATCAAGCTCTTGCAATAATAAATTACCAACCTGTGGTCCATTGCCATGAGTAATAACTAATTGAATATCACCCTGAGCAATGAAATCTGTTAAAAAATCAGCTGTCTTCATTAGCGCTGCTTGTTGAGCTTGTGCGGATGGATCATCTGTTAAAATTGCATTACCACCTAATGCAACAACAATTTTTTTCATATTTTATACTTCCTAATATTTCATTATGCTTTCAATTTACCCATTATCAACGCAACTATTGCTGCTACTGCCAAAAGGCCAATAATAATCATTAATATCCATTCAACGTTACTTATAGATTGACCATTTTCTTTTCTTGCACGATAGTACAAAACAAAACCAATTAAATAAGCAATCGTACACAGCCACAAATACTGTAAACCAGCAAAAATCATTCCTATTACTTCAAAAGCCAAAGCTATAAACCCTGGTAGAATCATATGAGAGTTTCTATTTTGTAACCCTAATTTTAATTGATATGCACCAACCAAGGCGTAACAAACGGCAATTGAAGATGTACATAAAGAATATGCGAAATTATATGCCTGATCTGTAAACAATAGTGTAATTAAAAATAATTGAATTAAAATTTCTGTTAACCATAAAGAATTAGCTGGAGAGCGATGCTTATTTAATTTGCCAAACCATTTAGGAAGAAGACCTTGTTCTGCCATTAATGATGTAGCCTCAACTGGTAACATTGTCCATGATAACCAGGCACCTAAAATCGATATAATTAAACCTATAGCAATAAATGCTCCTCCTATCGGTCCAGTCATTTCCTTAAATAAATAAAGTAAAACAGGGTGACGCATGGTTTGTAACTTAGATAGTGGTAAATAGCCGTAAGGTAAAATAGACACAACAACATAAATAGTTAGAAGAGAAAACAATCCAATAATAGTCGCTCTACCTGCATCCGACTTTTTCTTAGCACGTGCAGCCATTGTTGTCGCACCTTCGATACCTACAAACACCCACATCATTACCATGATGCAACCTTTAATTTGGGTAAATATGCCTGTAGCAGTCGCCGAAGAATACGTCACACTTCCATTAAAATTAGAAGACATATTAGCCCAAAAATGATTTGTAAATACTCCCATTTTAAAACTAATAATTGCAATTACTACAAATGCAAAGATCGGGATCATTTTAGTGACTGTCACAATTGCATTAATAATCGCTGCTGATTCAATCCCACGTGTAACTAAAATTGTCAGTGCCCAAGAAATAATTGAAGCCACAATAATTGCACTTAGACTATTGCCAGATTTTAGTGGTGGAAAAAAATATCCTAAAGATGACATTAACATCGTTGCAAAAGCAACATTTCCTAGCCATGAAGATAGCCAGTAGCCCCAACCAGAAATAAATCCAGCGAAATCACCAAAACCTGCTCTAGCGTAGTCTGACACTCCAGTTAATTCAGGCTTATTTAAAACCAAACTATTTAAGCACAAAGCTAGCATTAAAATACCTACACCCGTAATTGCCCATGCTACCAAAGCTGCACCAGGCGTAGCAGATTGAGCTAAAGTTGAAGGCAAATCAAAGATACCTGAACCAATTGCCGAACTAACAACTAAAGCAACTAAGGCAGGTAGAGCAATTCCATTCTCCTTAGTATCAGACATAATTATTTTCCTGCCTTTTCCAATTCTGGTACAGATGGAATAAACATGTTGCCTAAAGTGGCAGCCATTATTGCCTTAATGGAGTGCTTACGATTCTCAGCTTCATCCCATTGACGTGCATATTCACTACGGAAAACTTCGTCAGTTACTTCCATTTCAGTAATCCCGTAATTTTCTTCAACTTCCTTACCATATTCAGTATTAGTATCATGAAATGCTGGCAGACAGTGCATAAAAATTAACTCCTCTTTACTTGTACCAGTCTTTTTCATCATTTCCATATTAACCTGATATGGTTTTAATAATTTAACTCTATTCTCCCAATCTGACTCTCCCATTGAAACCCAAACATCAGTGTAGATAACATTAGCTTTCTTTACGCCTTCATCAATATCTGCTGTAACTAGCAATTCTGCTCCTGATTCCGCAGCAAATTTATTAGCCAAATCTACAACTTTTTGAGAAGGATGTAATTCTTCAGGAGCAACTATACGAATATTTACTCCTAACATAGCTCCTGTAACTAATAATGAATTAGCCATATTGTTACGTCCATCACCAACAAAAGCTAGAGTCAAGCCATGTAAATGACCAAAATTTTCTTTAATTGTCATGAAATCTGCAATCATTTGTGTTGGATGCCATTGATCTGTTAACCCATTCCAAACAGGTACACCTGAGTATTTAGCTAATTCTTCTACATCAGATTGCTTAAATCCTCTAAATTCAATTCCATCAAACATTCGTCCTAAAACAATAGCAGTATCTTCAACTGACTCTTTCTTGCCTAATTGAATATCATTAGCACCTAAATATTCTGGATGAGCTCCCAGTTCAATAGCTGCTGTTGTAAAAGCAGATCTAGTTCTTGTTGATGTTTTTTCAAATAACAATGCAATATTTTTACCCTCTAAATAATGATGCGGTATATGATTTTGTTGTAGAGTTTTTAAATGTAATCCTAAATCAATTAAATATTGAATTTCACCTGGGGTAAAATCTTTCTCTGCTAACAATGAACGACCTTGAAATACTGAATTAATAGCCATATTACTTTTCCTTTTTTATTAAAACTTTAGTTTTATAAATCTTCACGCCATAGTGGTTGGGACATACAACGAGGACCGCCACGCCCTCTAGACAACTCACTTGAAATAACTTCGTGAACCAAAATATCATGTTCACGTAAAATTTCATTACTTACGTAGTTACGGTTATAAGTTACAACTTCACCTGGTGCAATAGTTAATGTGTTTGAACCATCATTCCATTGCTCTCTTGGTGCAACAATATCGTCACCGTTTCCAGTTAGAATTAAATCTAACTCTGAAAGATGTAATACTTGCTTTAAGGTTTCACTCAAATCAGTATGATGTTCCATGTTTATTTTGCCGTTTTCACCTGGTGTCATGACAAAAATATTCATTTTACCAGCTTCATCCATAATCCCTGGGAAGACAGTAAATTGGTCTTTGTTAACCATTGTAAATACCGTATCTAAATGCATCATTGCATGATTATGAGGAATCTCTATAGCAACAACAGTATCAAAATGACTATCACTATTAGAGAACAGTTCTTTTGCTAAACCTTCAATCGATTTAGATGATGTTCTCTGCGAAACCCCAATAGCTAAAACATGATTATTTAAAACTAGTTCATCACCACCCTCAATTCGAGTATTGTGATTACGATCTCTCCATACATTTACATGACCTGCAAAACGAGGATGATACTTCATAACAAATTCTGTAAATAATGACTCTGGTTGACGAGCTTTAAAAGTCATGTGATTAATTGTTATTCCTGAACCAATTGAAGCTTGTGGATCTCTAGTGAAATATGCATTAGGCAATGGATCAAGTAAAAAAGGATCATTTGCATCACTACCCGCTAAATCATGCAAAGTTTCATTTCGTAAATCCATATCGATTTCATTACGACGTACACCACTATATAATTTTGTTACCATATCATGTACATCGAAACTGTTTAGATAGTCTTGTAAAACATCATATGTTACTCCAGAATCATATCCATGCTCATCAAGATAACGATTAATAAACTCCTGCTTAATTTCAGAACTTTGTGATAATGTTTCAACAGCAAGTTCATCGATATACAAGGTTTCAACGCCGTTTTTTCTAAGTGTTTCTGCAAAATAGTCATGTTCTTTTTGAGCTATTTTTAAAAATGGTATATCATCAAATAAAAGGTTCTCCATTGTATCTGGAGTAATATTTTCAACTTCCGCGCCTGGACGTTTCAACAATACAGTTTTTAATTTGCCAATTTCTGAATTAACATTTATTGCTGGATTTTCCATAATTATTCTCCTTTTGCAACAATTGTAATATCTATAAAAAGCGCTCTCATGAAATTACAATATTTATTATTACAAAAAGCAATTATCTAAGATAATCTTTTTTATCCATTTAGA
Source organism: Lactobacillus sp. ESL0246 (assembly GCF_003692965.1). Taxonomy (GTDB): domain Bacteria; phylum Bacillota; class Bacilli; order Lactobacillales; family Lactobacillaceae; genus Lactobacillus. Next base: position 5,895 of record NZ_REHC01000015.1, read on the forward strand.
TAACAAAAGTTGATCAATAGATTATCAATTTAATATACTTATTTACTGATTATATTCATTTAATTTTTATATAAAAAAGAGGCCTTTCGCCTCTAATTAGTCTATTAATTTTAAATAATAATTTATCCAATAATCTGCAGTTTCAATAACATTACTGTAAGACAAGCTATAATTAAAAAGACCATGTCCTGATAAAATATCAGAACACAGTCTTAATTTAGCTAGATCAGAATTAATCGTAAGATTAAATTTTGCTTAGTTTGTTTTTTATCTAAATTGATCACCAGCTAGTTGCCGATAAAAGTTTGCTTTAGTTGTTTGAACATATGGTACTACCCAAATTAAACCAATTCCCAAAGTTATAAATGCCACAATATACCAACCAATAAAACTTAAGTCTAGCATAAATAATTGCCATTTATATCCTGACATCAAGTACCGACTTTCAGTAATACCCGTTGTCATTTTTACTTCTTTACCACTTTCGACCAAATCATTGACAATATATGGTGTTAATGCGTATGAATAACCTTTAATAATTCCTGGAACCACCAATAATAGTGTCCATAAATACGTAAAGATACAGTTAAAAAGATAGTTTAATAATTCTGGGATGAATCTACCATCAGTAAATACTGCAAAAATTGCTTTGCCAAGATTGAATTTTCTGCCTCTTGTTAAATTTAAAAATGTAATTACCAAACTTAACATAAAAAAGCCACTGATAAAACTTAATGCAAATTTACCTCCGCTACTGGCAACGGAACTAGCAGACTTACTCCAAGTTGTAAAATTACCACTAACTAGACTAACAGCGTATTCTTTAAGATCTTGACCATACAGAACGCCATTAATTAATAACATTACCAAGCCAAGTACGGTTGCCCATCCCCAATTTCCCCGAAGCTCTTGTTTAGCTTGTTTTTTTAATTCAGCTCTATTCATAATAACCTCCTTATGAGTTATACTCATCATTTTAGCGTACACTGCCAAAATTTTGCAAAGAATATACAAAAAGCCTAGTTCCACCAACATCGGAACTAAGCTCACACAGTGTTGTACCGTCACCTGACCACATAAATAGAAAATCACATTTTCGCTACCGGAGAAAATATCTATTTTCCTATGACGGCACAACAAAATTCTAGCATGCAATCAACTAAAAGACAAGATTTATTCATTTTACTATAGGGTTGAGTAATTGTACCATAATTTTATCGATCTGCTTTTTTATCACAGAAAACTCGCCATTTTGAGTCTTATTCGATTGGATAATTATCATTGTTTTTGCATCATTGGTACTACGCATAAAAGTATAGTATCCTTCTCCAGCTCCATTAGCAGTCTTCGTTTTTAACAGATTATTATTATATAAGCCACCATTATAAGACAATGGCGGACTTACTTTATAAAGCAATTTACGACTTTTACTTGTTAAAAATTTACCAGCTAGAATATAGTGCATTACCTTAGCAATATCTTGATTTGACATTACAATAGATCCAGCACCTAATTCATTCCGAGCCACCTTTATTGCTGCTTGATGCTTAACCGTTTCATAATATCCTTTATGATATATCATCCCCGGCACCAACTTAGTAGCAACAATTCTATCTGATTTCGACCATAAAAATTCAGTATGTCTTAATCCAAGAGGGACAACATAAGCATCTCGAAACAGTTGTTCATAGCTCTGTTTTGTAATTTTTGTCATGATACCACATAAATAAATATAATTTAATGAATTATAGTACCACTTGCCTAACATTTTAGGCACAAAAACCGTTTTTTTAACATCAGCCTGAATATTATCTTGATCTGATTTAAATTTTTTTTGTCCTAACTTTTCCCCAGGTTTTAAATCAAGACCAGCCGTCATTGTTAACAGATTTTTGATCGTAATTTTTTGAGCACCCGGAATTCCAGGATAAAATTTACTAAGCCGATCTTGCAAACTTAATTCTCTTGCTTGCACTAACCGCATCAGCATCGCTGCTGTCATCGACTTTTGAACCGAATTAATCAAATAACTAGTGTCAGTTGCATTATTTAAAGCATAATCAAGCAAAGTCTTGCCATTTTTTATAACTAAAACTGAGCCTTTGATCCCTAAAGAATCAATTTGCTGGCGCACTAATTTCCTTTTAAAGATTCTTTTTGACTACCATTTACTGGAGTATTATCAGTTACACTAATTTGGTATGGTTTATTTTGCCATTTTTTAGAAAAGAAATAATTATGCAAATTATATTTGTATGGAACATTCTTTTCTTCCATAAATGGCTTAACTGCTTGATCAACAGCTACCCATCCACGCCATCCGAGATGAATTGTATCCTCCATAAAGTACTTCTCACTACCACGTTTAGATAGATCCTCAATATTATCAAAACCCTGACTAGCTAATTGGTACTTAATCTTAGAAACAGACTTCTGATACATTGTTTGTGATAAACCCGTATAGTTTGCCCATTTTTCATTAATTGGTGGAATAATAAATAATACATTAGTATGCTGTTTAGCAAATTGGTGTAGCATTAATTCAAAATCACTGTATTCAACAGATTTAGTATAATCGAAATTACGCTGGCTACCCTTCAGCTTAACTAAGGTTCTCTTATTTAGTCGTGTCTTAAAGAATCGATTATTAATACCAAAATCATTAGTATTGGTATGAATAGCTGCCTGATACTTGGCTATTTTGTTAAGCGCTGCAACCGAGTATGTATTTGGCAAGAGACGTGCATGTTCATTAATCTTTTTAATTCGATCACGCAATTGAAATGTACTAAAGAATTTATCTTCGTTATTAAGCATTCTTCTCTGGTTTTCAAGAATAAAACGTTGTGTAGCCGTTAGCTGTTTGCCATTAGCTATTCGTTTCATTCCTGACTTAATTACACCCTTTACCTCTGGCATTTGTAGAAAGCGCTTAGCAGCATAACGATTTGTTAAATTATCTTGCTTAATTCCTAAAAGAAAATTACAAGCTTGCAATGGTGAATAATATAACGCAAATGCATCTGGATTTTGACCATTTTTAGTAAACCATTGCGGAGAAATAATTACAACTGCCTTTTTATTCTTTAACTGCTTGGCAGTACCCTGCATACCTAAAAACTGCGCTAAAGATTGGCTACCTGGACCACCTAACAAAAATGGTCGATAATTACGATGATATTTTTCTGCTAATACACTTGGATGCAAAGGGTCAAGCCTTGACAACTCACTTGAGCCATAAAACGGCACATAGCTATCATCGAAAGCATTCTGCTTCATTCGTGAACCTTTAAAAATAGTTGTAGTTTGCGAGTTAGCAGCTTGGTATATAGCATCCTTAGAAAAGGTTCGTTCCCAAGGTAACAGAAAAATAACCAGTAATAAGATAAAAGCGCAAAGAACTGGGCCAAAAATTTGCCACAGCCGGCGTTTATTATTCATTTTCTAAACTTTCCACCTTTGTAACGATTTTGTTTGGAGTATCCCATTCGCTTCTGTCAAATTCGGAAACCGGTACATCAATATCAAACTTTTCCTGTAAATTTAACAACATCTGAACGCTTGCCATTGAATCCATTAACCCATTATCAAAAATATTCTCATCCATTCGATCGGTTAAATCTTCACCAGTTAAGTCTTGTAAAACAGCTAAAACTTCTTTTCTTGTATCCATTATTTATACCTCTAACTAATAACTAAAATTTTTCTTTACTTCCAGCCAAACCATAATTGGCTCAAAAAGCCTGAAAAAATCAAAAAACTAAAACAAACAATATTAAAAGTTACAAAAATTGCAAACCATTTGGTAAATTTATTTGATGGTATTTGATCCTTATGCTTTTTCTTAAACCTAATCCAGTAATCATTAATAATAATCGCGATTGCATGAAATAGTCCATAAACAATATAATACCAAGTTAATCCGTGCCAAAAACCCATTACTAAAAATAGTAGCAGATACGACACTTGTGATAACCTAATCGGATTTTTAATCAATTTTTTCTTCATGGCAAAGAAAGTAAAACGCATGTAAATGTAGTCACGGAACCAAAAAGACAGCGTCATATGCCAACGATTCCAGAATTCTTTAATATTTTGCGAAATAAACGGTTTATTAAAGTTTACCGGTGTATGAATGCCCATGAAATATGAAATTGACACTGCAAATAATGAATAACCTGCAAAATCAAAGAATAAATACATGCTATAGCAATACATATAAGCAACTAGCCACCAAGATAATTTCAACCCTCCATTAGCCGTTCCTACAATTAACGCTAGTTTAGAAATTCTCGGTAACCAATATGTTCCAAAAAACCATCCCAAAATAAACTTATACAGAAAACCTTGAAATAAATAGCGTGTCGCTAGAGTCAAGTCAGTAAGATATTGATCACGTTTTGGAGCAAGATCACACTCTTTGGCAAATCTTCTGTAACGATCAATTGGTCCTGATGAGATTGTGGGAAAGAACAATAAGAAACGTAAATAGGTCCCTAAGTTCAGTTCTTTAATTGCGCCATCCCGCACTTCCATGATTATCTGGACTGTTTTAAAGGTAATATATGAAATCCCTAAAAATGCAAGCACCCCTGGGATTTTAGCCTTTGGAAAAGCTGTTTGTACTTTCACGAGCACTAGCGGAAGCATTGCTAAAATTACAGCTAAATAAAAGATCCACGTTCTATTCTTACCATTTTTTCGATAATAAAGATAACTATAAGTAACAAACAACTGAAACAACAAATAAATAATTAAACTTACCCCTTGTTGCCATTTATCTCCATCAAAGATAAGAAACAGGAACACAAGCGAAAAAGCTGCTTCATAGATCTTCAACCGATGACCGTAATACAAACCCAAAATTATTGGAATTAATCCTATCATTAAATAGATAAAGTATTGTGGATTTCCGTAAGGCTGCAAGTTTATGAAGTTAAAATTCACTACTCGTTGACCTCCTTAATCACCGCTTTAATATCAACTTTACCATTTTGGGAAACTGGCAATTTTTCTCGATAAACATAGCGTTGAGGAATCATGTACGGCATCAAATTTTTTGCCAAATCGGCACGAATTCTTTTAGTGATTTCTTCTTCAGAATATTGTTCCTTCACACCTTCTTTTAGTTCGATTTCTGCTACGATTTGTTTAACGGTGTGGTCTTTACTGTATTTAGGAGCAGCTACACCATGGGCAACTAGCTTACTTTTACCAATGTAATGATTTATTTCCTCAAGTTCTATTCGATAACCATTAAATTTAATTTGAAAGTCAATTCGACCACGATAAAAAAGTAAATCTTGATCAAAGAATCCCTCATCTCCAGAACGATGGCTCATATATTCATCATTAGAATTTTTGAAAAAAGCCTTAGCTGTTTTTTCGAGATTATTCATATATCCCTTAGACGTACTCGGTCCAGAAATGATAATTTCACCCTCATTAGGCTGATCACCTTTGGTCTTATCAATTATAATTTTTGTATCTTCTTTAACCCGACCAATTGGTAAACGATCATATTTATCCAAAATTTCATCGGTAATCTCAACTTGAGTAACCGCAACTGTTGTTTCTGTAGGACCATATGTGTTAAAAATACGTGCCTTAGGAAATTTTTTCTTCAACATTGCTGCTTCCGTATGAGGTAACTCCTCACCACAAAATAGAAAATGAGTTAACTCTGGATGGTGCTTGCCATCAAATGTTTTATCCAAAAAACACATCTGTGCAAAAGATGGTGTTGAAACCCAGATGTTGAAATGAAGCTGTGGCATTGTCACAAATAATTGTGCGAAATTTTCTGTTACATCATGTGGTAAGACAACTAACTTACCTGCACCAACCAGTGCCGGATAAAGGCTCATGACTGATAAATCAAATGAATACGGTGCCTGTGAAAGGAAACTAGGATGATCTGGCAAATCAAAATCACTCATCTCCCAATTAATAAAACTAAGTAAATTCTCATGACTGATTTGAACACCCTTAGGTTTGCCACTTGTTCCTGAAGTGAAAATAATGTAAAAGTTATCATCACCTGAAACAAAATTACCAGGATCAATCGTAAAATTGCCGTTTTCAACCTGACTAGACTTTATCACCTGCATTGAAGATAAATCTACTGCGGGAAGTTCATCAATCGCTAAAATTGCTTCAGCTTTGGCAACATCTTGAATCATTATAATTCTTTCAGCATTAGAATAGCTGGCAATCGGGATATATGCATGCCCTGCTTTGACACATCCCAGAAAGCTAGCGATCATTTCAAAGTCTTGACCACCCCAAATCATAATTGGACTTTTAGGAGCAATTGGTAAAGTAGCAATTTTATGTGCCCAAGCATCAGAGCGTTGCTTGAGATCAGCATATGTATTAGTCTGTCCTAGATAATCATAAGCTATCCGATCCGGCTCAGCTAAAGCAACTTCATCAATTTTTCGAATTACATCTTTAATCATTCTGTATACCACCTTAAAATTCGTTATAAATAAAGTGAACCGAAGTTAGGCCGCTATATTGATACAAATAAATTAATGCTATTAAAATAACACAATAAACAAGTGTTGTTAGAGCAAATTTCCCAACTTGCTTACTTCGGGAATCAGATTTTTCTTTTTTTACCATATATCTTCATATCTTTCTTAACATCAAACACATAAAATATACTATTAAATATAGTACTACTGTATCTATCTAGACAAAGCTGTTTGCTTAATCTTTTACTAAATTTAAAATTTCCCTATCATCATCTATTATTCAATATTCGGCAATCATTATAGGCAAAGCAAAGAGGAATAAAAATTAAAAATGAGACAAATAGAAGAGTAATTAGTAATAGTCCAAAAAGATTTTTAGTTTTTAGCCAATACTCACTATTCGCGGTTGTTAAAATAAAAGCCGCAAATAAGATAATTATTACCAATTCACATATGGCTAAGCCTGTATAATTTGACGGTGTAAGAACCTGATATAGCCAAAGCCAAAGAGATGCAGGCAGTAGGCAAAGCCACCCAGAAAAGCGTAACCAAAAGGTTATTTTCTTTCGATAAATCTGTTTATCCATTTGTTCTCCTTTCACTTTAAAGTACAATCTTTTGTCCAACATTCCTAATTATAACAATGTGTTCTTTAATAAACAATTTTAGCAATGTTGAGGTAGGTATTTGTGATTTCGTCACACTTTTTTCACATTTACCGTATAAAATAAAAAAGCGATATGGTTAAAACATTAAAACTTCACCATATTACACTCAACTTTTGTTTTTCATTCATACTCCTCCGAGAATAATATAATGAAAAACTTAAATGACTTATTGGTCATTTTCATATCTATCCCTTTCGACCCACGTGTGTTGCGTGGGTTTTTCTATTTCTTTAACAGTTCTAAAGAAAAGCTTTACTAATTTATAAGACAAATTGTACCTTTATTTTATATTTAAAGCATATGATTAATATTGTAGTAAGCAGTTAACTACTTACTACATACTCCCACTTTTTTATTTCATTCATTCTTACTCCTTCAAAGTAGATGAAAACTAACAGGCTCGCATATTTTGCGAGCCTTTTCCTGTATTTTGCTAGCAAGATGTAAAATTATTTCAATGAAAGGTACTGTATTTAAATGTTTTCACCCGCAATTAAGCAGATGCTTGAAGAAAAATCAGGCACCTTTATCATTCCCGCATCCCGAATTGCTTTTGTCGAAGATGACAACCCGCTATATCACGCTTTCTTAATTTTGACCCGTGTTAAATATTCAAAAATCCCCGTACTTGACCGTCAAAATCGAATTGTTGGTTTATTAAGTTTATCAATGATTACCACTGAAATGATGGAAACAAATAAAATTTCTCTAGCACCATTAAATAATTTAAAAGTTCATGATGTTATGCAAACAAAATTTGATAAAGTTAATTTTTCCAAAACAACACTAGAAACACAACTGCATCTATTAGTTGACAATGCATTTCTCCCTGTTGTCGATGATTATGGCGTTTTTCAAGGATTACTAACTAGACGTGAATGGATAAAAGCATTTAATTATATTGCTCATAACTTAAATAAAAAATATAAATTATCACAAATAAAATAACAAGTGCAACTAATATCTTCTTATTTAACTATTATTTTTTCTTATAATAGCATGTACTTTTAATTAAAACGTATTATAATTAAGGTGTATTTTTAAAGGTAATTACTAAGTTATATGCTTGTTAACGAGTATGATGCTTAAACTTATCAAGCTTAAATATATAAAATACAGATAGAATAACATAATAATTATAAGTTTAAATCCATGTAAACTATAATTGTATGAATTTAAACATTTAGTGCTTATAGAAAGATACTAAAATGATGAATGAAACACTCTCTAAGCAATTAACAGTTTTAGTTGATGCTATTATTAAAAATTGGACATACCCAAATAGCCAAGAACTATCTTTAAAAGAAAAACAAAAATTAGTTAACCAACTTAAGAGCATCGATCGTGATACAAATAACTTAAATGAAACAGTAGTGATTACTGATGCTTTTTACAAAGATAAAGTTGATAAACAGCTTAAGACAGTGAACAATAATTTGTCTTGGATTTTTGAAATATTACAACATGAATTGGTTTCTGCTACACAATTACATACCTTACTGATTAATCTTGCGCACAATGAGCAATTTTCAGCTAAAAGTATTAATAAAATTAATTATTATTTTACGGAAACAAATGATTATGGAGATAATGATAACTTTATCACCATGTCTTCTTCTGATGTCCTTGATTCACTTGAACGCTCTAAAATTTTACAAATTAACCCATCTAAGAATGCACATCAATTTAAAAATAAAAAAAATGGTTACTCACACATAAATAAAAAAAAGAATACGAGACAAAATAAGATTATCAAATTAAAAGATTATTCAATGAAAGAAAGCTAAGCTTTCTTTTTTTGTTGCATTTTTTTATTGAAAAGTGCAGGCTATATATTAATAATTTAGACTTATTCTAATTAAATCGCAATATTTAGTGATAGAATTTAAAATATATAAATCAGTTTGTAGGAGGCAAAATAATTTATGAATTTAAAACAGCAGTGGAAATTTATTCTTGTACTAGTTATCGGTATTTTTGGACTCATTTGTCAATTCGGCATTCATCCTAGTAGCTTATTTGAAATTGGCAAATTACAATTTCCAATTCAAACAATCTTAATTGATCTGGTGGGAATTATGATGTCTATTTCGTTATTTAATGAAATTTTGAGTGACTTTAAATCTGGTCGATATGGTGTTGATATTTTAGCTATCATTGCTGTCGTTTCAACAATTTTAATTGGTGATTACTGGGCTGAATGGATGATTCTCATCATGATGACTGGTGGTCAAACTTTAGAAGACTATGCAACTGGTCAAGCTGATAAAGAACTACGGTCCTTATTAAGTAATTCTCCTACAATCGCTAATAAAATTGTAAATAATAAATTGATTTCAGTTGCTGTTGATCAACTTCAGGTCAATGATCATGTTTTAATCAAACCTGGTGAACAAGTTCCTGTCGATGGCTATGTCGTTAATGGCGAATCCAGCTTTGATCAATCATCACTTACTGGTGAATCTATTCCGGTTAATAAAAAAATTGGCGATGAATTAATGTCTGGCTCAATTAATGGTAGTGTTGCTGTGGAAATGGTTGTTAATAAAAAAGCCAGCGATTCGGAATATCAAACTATTGTTTCACTAGTTAAATCTTCTCAGTCACAACCAGCAAAATTTGTTAAAATGGCAGATCGTTACGCTGTACCTTTTACAATTATTTCTTTAACGATCGGAATTGCTGCTTGGATTCATTCAGGAAATCCAGTTAATTTTGCCGAAGTAATGGTTGTCGCATCACCCTGCCCTCTATTAATTGCGGCTCCAGTTGCCATTGTCTCTGGAATGAGTTCAATGTCTAAAAATCACATTATTGTTAAGTCTGGACCAACAATCGAAAAACTTGCAACTGCAAAAACATTTGCCTTTGATAAAACTGGAACACTCACTGAAAATCAATTAGTTATCGATGAAATTGTTCCTGCTGATAATGGAAGTAATTATAGTAAAGAAACTATTCAAAGCTATGCGACGAGCGTTGAACAGCAATCAACACATATCATCGCTAATTCATTAGTTGATGCTACTGATAAAAGCTTACTGCAACCTGCTACCGATATTCAGGAAACGACTAGCCAAGGAATCAGCGGAAAAGTTGCAGGACATACCGTCAAGGTTGGAAAACTTAGTTTCATTGAACCTGATAAATCTATTCAAGCAGTTAATTCAACCGCTATTTACATTTCAATTGATGACAAGTACGCTGGCTATATTACCTTTAAAGATCAAGTTCGACCAGAAAGTGCCGAAACAGTTGCTCGACTAAAAAGGCAGAGTAATGCACATATTATGATGCTAACCGGTGATCACAAAGATGTTGCCACCAAAATTGGTCAAGATGTTGGCGTTAATGATATTCGTTATAACTTATTACCAGCACAAAAAATTGAAGCTATTAAAAACGTGCCAACAGACCAGCGACCAGTTGTAATGACAGGAGATGGAATCAATGACGCACCAAGCTTATCAGCTGCAGATGTAGGAATTGCAATGGGAGCTAAGGGAGCCTCAGCGGCCAGTGAAAGTGCTGATGCCATCATTATGGTAAATGACCTGTCTAAAATTAATGATGCTGTAGCGATTGCCAAACATACTATGAAAGTAGCAAATATCGACGTTTTAACTGCTATTACAATAGTTGTTATTATTGAATTAATTGCATTCACAGGAGTTATTCCAGCCTTTTGGGGAGCTATTTTACAAGAAATTGTTGATATGATTTCAATTAGTTTAGCCTTACTTGCTAAAACAAAACCCAAAACCATGGCAGAAACAGGAATTTTACCAAGTAAATAATTGCTAAATAAAAAATATATCTAAAATAGCTAATAATCCTTAAAGGGAGTCAAAAAGTTGTCTAACTTTTTGACTCCCTTTATTTTGTTAATTAAAGTGTTAATTTACTTACATATTTTTGGCTTTATAACCAAAATAATCATTTATAATAAAATTGTTAGGTATTTATCAAATAAAACCCAAAAAATTATATAAAATATGAGCCATTATTGAATAGCGCAAGTCCTTAGTCTTCACATATACCCATGCTAATATGCTTCCTAATGCCCAATATACGAAAAGAAACTTGGTAAAGGCGGGGTTATGAGCATAGCCAAAAACAAAGCCACTCACAATAATTCCTAACCATTTATTTAAAATACTTTTATTCCCAAAAAAGGTATTAAATAGCATGCCACGAAAAATAGTTTCCTCAAAAAGCGGTGCAACTATAACTACCATCGGTCTAAAGTAAACACCTGCTTTTTGCGAAATTTCATTTAGCTGCATTTGATTGGCTGAAGTCGTATGTCCGTTAATACCCAGTAAGATAGGTATCCCTATGCTTACGCAAATTAGTAAAATAAAACCAAGACATGCAACTAGCAAACGGTGCATGTCCCAATGTGGACTTGCATTATATTTCCAAACATTTTTCCTTCTCAATTGGCCACGATAAAGATAAAATAATAGAGATAATACCAAGACGGTAATTGTCACTACGGTTATCATATATACATTTACATCAAGATGATATTTCTGCATAACTTTCTGAGGATAAAAATACAGTGGCTGAACGAAGGAGTATAAAAGAAAAGATACAATCATGATAATAATATTCCCCAGGAAATAAATTGCTTTTTTCATCATCTAACATCCTATTCTTAAAATTTGATTTTGCTTGCTTATCAAGTATATCATCCTTTAACTTTTGACAGTAATTGTCACGTTTTAAAAAGTTCGAAACATTTTTTCAAAATTGATAACAATCACTAAATCTTGGGCAATTCAATTATGATATTGATATATTTATTATAAGGTAATAATTATGGTTAGTTTTTTTAGTCAGGCAAAGTCGTTCAGCTGGCTTTCAATAATTGTATTTATATCGTTTGTTCTTTTTTTAACCTTTTGGCTAATTGAACCACGTCGATTAATTAATGGTATTTTCTTTACCTTTTTCCTTTTTTTAGCAATTGTTTGGTTATCTGCTTTAATTCTGATAACCAATTCTCATTTTTTGATTTTAACTTATAAAATTTTAATAGGTTTAGTTATTAGTCTATTCGTATTGTTACTTGCTTTTTCTTGGATCTTTTTTCTCTGGAATGCATATATCGTTTGGCACCATGAAAGTCATACAATTGGTAATCTACTAACACTTTTTCTTGGGTTTGCCATCTTGATTTCGTGGATACTAATCATTGGTCCGTTTAGGCAACTACCCTCTTGGATTAAGTTCCTTTCCCTAGCACCAGCGGGTATTATTATTTATTTAGTTCTTGTGGCCTATAACTTTCTCATTAATCTTTTATTATATCAGTTTGTTCCCCGACAATATAATCAAGACTATTTAATAGTTTTAGGTTCTGGCTTGTCTAATGGCAAAAAAGTAACTCCCCTGTTGGCAACTCGCATTAATTGTGCTATTCAATATGCTGATAAGCAAATAAAAAAAGGAAACAAAGCACCTAAATTCATCATGTCAGGCGGAAAGGGTAATGATGAAGATATTTCCGAAGCCCAAGCAATGGCTGAATACGCAATTGACCAAGGTATTAATCCGAATCTTATCTTATGTGAAAGTAGGTCTAAAAATACTTACCAAAATATGCTTTTTTCGTCTAGCCTTGCTTTTCAAGACTTTGGAAGCTCAAAATATCGAGCAAAATTTTTCAGTAACAACTACCATATTTTTCGTGCTTCGCTTATTGCTAAAGCAGCCGGATTAAACGCTAATGGAATTGGTTGTTATACTAGATTTTACTTTTTACCAAACGCAATTATGAGGGAATTTGTAGGAGTCTTACTAATTAATAAAAAACGTCATTTAATTATAACTATTGCAATACTGCTTTTTTTCACTTTAGCAACAGTGATCAACCTTATATGGTAGATATAAATTGAACTCACTTACTAAAAAGTAATTTTAATTTATAGTTTAAGTGGGCTTTAATTTTTAGAAATGTTAAACTAGTGTCTATTAATCTATAACTTACTAATAATTTATACAAGGAAATAAATATGTTACAATTAAAAAATTTACGCAAAACATATCATATTGGAGATACATCAACTCATGCATTGAATGACGTTTCTGTCTCATTTCGTAACCAAGAATTTGTGGCTATTTTAGGACCTAGTGGCTCTGGCAAGACAACAATGTTAAATGTTATTGGCGGACTTGATCGATATGACAGTGGCGACTTGATTATCAATGGCAAATCAACTAAAAATTTCAAAGAGACTGACTGGGATGCTTATCGAAATAATTCTGTTGGCTTTGTTTTTCAAAACTATAACTTAATTTCACACTTATCAATCAGTGCCAATGTAGAACTAGGAATGAATCTATCTGGGATCTCAGCAGTTGAACGTCATAAGCGTGCAATCAATGCCCTAACACAAGTTGGATTGAAAGATCAGATTCACAAAAACCCCAATCAATTATCGGGTGGTCAAATGCAACGAGTAGCAATTGCTAGAGCATTAGCTAATAACCCTGACATTTTACTTTGTGATGAACCGACAGGTGCTTTAGATACTGAAACATCAGAACAAATTATGCAGTTGATTAAAAAGCTATCTCAGGATCGCTTAGTTATAATGGTTACACACAATCCGGAGCTAGCCACAGAATATGCAACTAGAATTGTTAATTTTCAAGATGGTAGGATATTGAATGATTCTAATCCATTCACACCAACTGATGAAAGTGACACCTTCAACTTAAAGCGGACGAAAATGTCATATTGGAATGCAATCAAACTTAGTTTTACCAATATTTTAACTAAAAAAGGAAGAACCACTTTAACTGCATTTGCTTCAAGCATTGGTATTATTTCAATTGCGATTGTATTAGCTTTATCTAATGGTTTTCAAAAACAGATAGACACAACAATGAGCAAAGCATTAGCTAAGTATCCAGTTTCTATCACTCAAAGTGCTACTAACTTAGATAGTTTTTCCTCAAAAAATGATACCAATCAGATAGCCAAAAATCGGGGTTATGTGACCGTTAGAAAAGCTAAGGCGCAACAAAATGCTCATAGAAACAAAATTTCAAAAAGTTATATTAATTATGTAAAACGAATTAATCCGGACTATGCAAATAATATTTCTTATCAAGTTGCTGTAAACTTGAATCTTTTAGGAAAAGTTAATGGTAAAATTAAGCGCGTACAATTTTCTCCATTAGAAGCGGGATCCACGATGTCACAAGCATATTCTCAAATACAAACCCAAGCTGCTGGCATGTCATTCATGGGCTCAACAGTTTTTCCAACTACACTTGATAAAAGTAAAGGTAATATTTTAAAAGAAAACTATCGTTTATTATCTGGCACTTGGCCCCAAAAATTAACTGATTTAGTTTTAGTTGTAGATGATCAAAACACCGTTATTGATAATGTGCTTAAAAATCTTGGTTTTACCATTAAAGATGGTGATAAAGTTGACCTTAATAAGTTAGTTGGTCGAGAGTTTAAAATTGTTGATAACAATAATTATTATCAGCAATTACCTACTGGGATGTTTATTCCAAAAAAAGTAGACCAAGAAATGTATAACCGTAGCAATATTAAACTTCGAATTGTTAGTGTAATTAGACCTAAAAGTAAAGATTCTATGGAGCTTCTGTCTCACGGAATTGTATATAATGACCGTTTGGCATTAAAGATTATTAAGCAAAATCAAAAATCTGCTATTGTCAAAGCTCAACAAAAATCTGATCAAAACGTGATGACTGGTCAAAGCATGAACTCCGCTGCTAAAAAGCAAATGCTCCAATCAATTGGTGGCTCAGTTATTCCTGCAGGAATTATGATTTATCCAAATAATTTTGATTCAAAAACTAAAGTTTTAAACTATTTAGACAAATGGAATAAAGGAAAGAATAAAAAAGATCAAATTGTTTACACCGATATGTCTAGTGCAGTGACATCAATGACTGGTGGCTTGCTTAACGGAATCACTACAGTATTAGTTGCTTTTGCAGCAATTTCATTGGTAACTTCAATGATTATGATTGGTATTCTAACCTATACTTCAGTTTTAGAAAGAACAAAAGAAATTGGTATTTTGAAAGCTTTAGGAGCAAGAAAAAAAGATATTACACGCGTTTTTGATGCTGAGACATTTATTTTGGGTGTTTTCTCAGGAATTTTAGGAATTATCATTGCTTGGCTACTGATTTTTCCAATTAACAGCATACTGTATTCCATAACTGACCTATCAAATGTTGCCCAGTTAAATCCACTTCATGCATTAATTCTAATTATTATTTCGACAATTTTAACCATGATAGGAGGCCACTTGCCTGCTAGAATGGCTGCTAGAAAAGATGCAGCAATTGCTTTAAGAAGTGAATAGGTTTCCCAAAATAAGGATAGCAAAAAGGGGTGTCATTGTTACATGTGAAACAATGACACCCCTTTTCATATTTCTTAATATTATAAATTAGTGGAAAAAGATTTCTTCTATTGACAAATTGGCATATACCAATTTATAATTAATTTAGTTATTTTGGGAGGAATACATATGAAAGTTATAATTACAGGTAATAAAGCTGAAGCAAGTACAAAAGCGTTTGAAATCTTTCAAAAAAGCATCGAAAGTGGTGCTAAAGTTATCGGTTTAGCCACTGGTTCCACGCCTGAAGATCTTTATCAACAATGGACTAAGAGCAATTTAGATAACAGCAAATTGACTAGTATCAATTTAGATGAATATGTTGGTCTTTCAGCCGATAATGACCAAAGCTATCATTATTTTATGCAAAAGCATTTATTTGAACAAAAGCCATTTAAGAATTCATATGTACCTGATGGTATTAAAGCTATCAAGGATCCTGAAGGGACTTCTGCTGATTACAACCAGATCATTCAGGACAATCCAATCGACATCCAACTTCTTGGTCTAGGACAAAATGGTCACATCGCTTTTAATGAACCCGGAACCTCTTTTGATTCAGTCACTCATGAAGTGAAACTAACCAAAAACACTATTAAAGCTAACTCTCGGTTCTTCAGCAATATTGATGAAGTGCCTAAATCTGCAATTTGTATGGGAATTGCTAATATTATGTCTGCTAAAAAGATTGTAATCATGGCTTTTGGTGAAAATAAAGCCGATGCTGTCAAGAAGATGGTTGAGGGGCCAGTAACTGAAGAAGTCCCTGCCTCCATTTTACAAAATCATGGCAACGTTACTTTAATTGTCGATCAAGAAGCCGCAAGCAAATTAAATGAAAATTATCGTTAATATCTTGTCATACCTTTTTAAAGAGCTGCTTTAAGTAGCTCTTTTTATTTTAATATATTAACGCAATATTGTATATGATTGGTGCATATCATTAGGCTGGCTAAATATTGTGTATTATAATTAGGATATACTTAGAAAGGATGGTGATTAATTGAAGCGGAGTAAAAAATGGTTACTGATCCTCTGGATAATTTTATTATTACCCATACCAGTTTACCTTCTTTGGGAAAATAATAATCTTTGGCAACAATATTTAAAGATTAGCTTGCCTTCATTAGGTAAGCTTAACCCAATTTTTTCCTGGTACTTAGTAGGTATCAGTGCAGTTATCCTTTTAATACTAGTTATTAGTTTGATAACCATCTTATTCTGGCCAGTACAACGATACTTCAATTTAATTCATAAGCGGGACGGACAAGTTAAAATCACCAGTAAAGCAATTAATGGTTATGTGATGAATTCTTTAGCGGACTTACCATATTTGAACAAAGCCAAGGTTGATTCAAGGTTAACTAATCGTAAAATTAAAATACGGATTAGTGGTGATCTCGGTTCTAGTGAAAACGTATCAAACCTGCTTAATGATTATTTAGCAGAACTGGAAAAAAACCTCAAACAATATTTAGGAATTGAGCAGAAGCCCAAAATCAAAATCAAATTTGTAAACTATCATTCTTCTGCTAAATCAGAACAACGAGTTCAATAAAGGAGGCAGAAATGAAAGAAAATTTACAAAAGTACTTTCCAGAAATAAGTGGTGCAATACTTGGAACACTATTAGCATTTTGCTTTATAGGATTGGGATTTTTTAAGACGATTTTTGTAATAGTAATGTTAGTTGTTGGTGCTTTAGTTGGTCATTATGGACCATTGCTTAAAAATTTAAAAAACAAATAAACATATGAAAGGAAATTTATATGACAGAAAATAATTCAAAACACGAAGTTAAAGGTGACTTAAATTATGATTCAAAGGTAATTCAAAAAATTATTGGAATTGCTTTATCTGATATTAAAGGACTCCTAACAGTTAATGGTGGTTTCTTCTCAAACTTAGCTGATAAAATCGTTAATACCGACGATGTTACCAATGGCATCAATGTTGAAGTTGGCAAAAAGCAAGTTGCCGTTGACATTGAAATTGTCGCAGAATACGGTGTTGAAATAGCCAAGTTATATGACCAAATCAAGAAAAAGATTTATGATAAAGTTAAAGAAATGACCGGCTTGGATACAGTTGAAGTCAATGTTACTGTTGTCGATATTAAGACTAAAGAGCAACATGAAAAAGATTCCGTTAGCTTGCAAGACAAAATCACTGGCACAACCAAAGATGCTAAAGAAAAAATTGGTAGCCGCGTAGATAAAGTTGAAAACAAAATTGACGATAAGACAGAAGATATTAAAAAAAAACAAATGACTAATAGAGTAAACTAAACTTTAACTGGGGTGTAATCAAAAAGTTTATCATTTACTAATTAGTTTTAAATACACGATCCCAATATTTATTGGGGCGTGTATTTTATTTGTTAGGTCTTTTAATATTGTTAAAACAATATACATAAATTTAAGTATCCATTTAATTTATCCTAACAAGCTGATCATAAAATCGTTCAGATAATTACAGTTCAACTAAGTAAACAGCTGTTTCTCCAAAAACATCATTATAGCAGTCACTTTTTTGAAACACAGTCTGAGTAATAATCATTAATTTAGGTGTATCTCAGTATGTCTAACAATTATGAAACACCTCAATTGCGTGAGATTAATTCATAACTACATCTCTTTCGAGTTTCAACCAAGATTTTTATAAGTTTCACGTGTAACATGTTTTGTGATCAATAGACAAGCAAAAAATTGTACTGTATTATACAAAATCACTTGACATTTGCCATCCAATTTCAATTTATTTTTCTCTTGTTTGCCACTATATATTGTACTAAACTAGGAAGTAATCAAGATATAGTATTTAAGAAAGAACGTGATGACAGTTATTGTTTTAAGTGGGCCAATTGGAGCCGGTAAATCCAGTTTAACCAGTATTTTAGCTGAACATTTAGGTACACAAGCTTTCTATGAGGGAGTTGATAATAATCCGGTCCTTCCCTTGTATTATCAAGATATGAAACGATATACTTTTTTGCTTAATATCTATCTACTCAACCATCGTTTGGCTCAAATTAATCAAGCAATTAAGGAAAAGAACAGTGTTTCGGATCGTTCAATTTATGAAGATGCTCTCTTCTTTAAAATGAATGCGGAAAATTCTGTTGCTGATCCAACAGAATTTAAAATTTACGATAGTTTGCTGAAAAATATGCTGGAAGATACTCCAGGTAATCCGAGTAAAAAACCTGACTTATTGATCTATATTCACGTATCACTTGATACCATGCTAAATAGAATCAAAAAGCGCGGTCGCTCTTACGAGCAGATAAGTACGGACCCCAGCTTAAAGGATTATTATTCGCGCTTGATTAATTATTACGAGCCATGGTATGAAAGTTATAACGCATCACCGAAAATGTCAATTGATGGTGATCAGTTTGATTTTATCCTCGATGAAACTGCTAAAAAAGAAGTTTTAAAGCAAATTGACGATAAACTGCTTACGATTGGAAATTTATAATGAAGAAGGAAAGTGATGACAGTTATTGTTTTAAGTGGGCCAATTGGAGCCGGTAAATCCAGTTTAACCAGTATTTTAGCTAATTATTTAGGAACTAAACCTTTTTATGAAAGTGTTGATAATAACCCCGTCTTACCACTCTTTTATGCAGATCCTAAAAATTATGCCTTTTTATTACAAGTATTTTTCTTAAACACACGTTTTAGAAGTATCAAAGATGCATTGACTGATGACAATAATGTTCTTGATCGCTCAATTTATGAAGATGCTCTCTTTTTCCAGATGAATGCCGATATAGGCCGTGCAACTAAAGAAGAAATTGACACATACTATGAACTTTTAAATAATATGATGACTGAGCTTAATCATATGCCAAAAAAGAACCCTGATTTATTAGTTCACATTAAAGTGTCATATAATACAATGCTTAAAAGAATTAAAAAACGTGGTCGTCCTTATGAGCAACTTAGTTATGATGCAACACTTGAAGACTATTATAAACGCTTATTACGCTATTATAAGCCGTGGTATGAAAATTATGATCACTCGCCCAAAATGGAAATTGATGGCGATCAGCTTGACTTTATGACCAATGACCAAGATAGGGAAATTGTTCTAGATCAAATTGTTAAAAAGTTAAAAGAGATTGGAAAATTACCTCAATCATGGGATAAATCAACTGAAATTGAAATTGCAAAACAATAATATACAACCTAATTAAAAACAGTCAGTCTAAAAGACAATATTCTTTTTTCTAGATTAGAATAAATTATTAATTTTTTAGTTAAGGACTAATTCTTGATATTCCATCAGGATTGGTCCTTTTTATTTGTCCTTATTTCTTTTGCATTGCAATACTCGACGTAGTCTTTAATTACATCTTCTAGTTTATCAAGATTTTTCAAATTTTCTCAAAGCCGTAAAACATTTCACAATTAAGAATCATTAAGAGTTGCATAATCCTATGAATCATGGACCAAAATAGAAATTTTAAGTTCTTAAATTAAGAAATTTCTAGTCCTTGGTGTGAAATAGTGGCGGGCATAACCTTTTAACTATAAACTTCAATGATTAGTGTCCAGTAAATCTTTTGCTCAATTAGTTACAACTCATTTTACATATCTTTGATTAATATTATTACTAAAGACGTTAGAAATATAAAAACGAGTAAGAATTTGAAAATCATGTCAATCTAGCAGAAAAACTAAATTGTTAATACTTATTTGAGCAATATCTTATATGTCTCAATTCAATTGAAATTCATTTTGCATGAAAAGCTGTTAATATTGGTAATTAAAACATCAACTTTAGATCATTTATGTTATGCTTATAGATAATTTCTTGCATGTTTGATCACGACAGCTAATAAAACATGCACCTACTGGAAAAATGAATTATAAAGGAGTTAACCAATGAATTACATTATCTCAATCTTGCCTTCTTTACTTTCAGGTGCGCAAATGACTTTACTTTTATTTTTCTGGACAATTATTATTTCTATTCCTTTAGGAATTATTGTTAGTATAGGCTTATTGTCTCCTTTTAAGCTCTTACGGCTGTTCTTGAAATTTTATGTCTGGATTATGCGCGGAACACCCTTATTGCTGCAGCTTATTTTCATTTTTTATGGGTTACCAATCATTGGAATTATTTTCCAACGTTATGACGCCGCTTTATTTGCCTTAATTATTAATTATTCTGCTTATTTTGCAGAAATTTTTCGTGGCGGTTTTCAATCCGTACCTACAGGTCAATATGAAAGTGCCCATGTTCTCCAACTTAACTCCTGGCAAACTCTTCAACACGTTATTATTCCCCAAGTAAACAAAATTGTGATACCGTCAATCGGCAATGAAATCATTAATCTTGTTAAAGATACTTCCTTGGTTTACGTAATTGGATTAGGCGAACTTCTACGAGCCGGAAATGTTGCAACAGCACGTGATGTCACCTTAATTCCTCTTATCCTAGTCGGTGTTATTTATTTGATAATGACTGGCTTAATTTCGTTTCTATTGAAGCAAATAGAACAAAATTATTCAAAGTGGAAATAAGTGAAAAGGAAAAATTATGCTTGAATTAAAAAATATTACTAAAAAATTTGGTTCAAAAGTTATTCTAAATAAGCTTAATCTTACAATCCCTGATAAACAAATTCTTGCAATTGTTGGCTCATCTGGTGCAGGTAAAACCACCTTACTACGCTGTCTTAATGGACTTGAAAAAGTCGATGAGGGACATTTTTATTGGAATAACAAAGAGTTCAACCCAACTCAACCTCGTCAAAATGAACAAATTATGGGCGTTGTCTTCCAAAACTACGAACTTTTTCCTAACCTAACAGTAATTAATAATATAACGCTCGCTCCAACCCTAGTATCAAAAGAAAAACTTTCCGTCGCTCAAGAAACTGCTCGAAAACTGCTTAATGAACTTGACTTAGTTAACGCAGAACAATTATATCCTTACCAACTTTCCGGAGGACAAAAGCAACGAGTAGCCATTGCTCGAGCAATGGCTATGAAACCTCGAATTTTATGTTACGATGAGCCAACTTCTGCATTGGATCCAGTATTACGAAACAAAATTGCAGATATCATTTTACAACTAAAAAGCCAAAATCAAATAACACAAATTATTGTTACCCATGATATGGAGTTTGCTAATCAAATCGCTGATATGGTTTTTACAGTTAATGCTTTAGATAAATGAGAAGGTAATCTGAGTGAAGACTAAACGTTTTGTGACTTTAATATTATTATTTATTTGTAGTTTGATTTTATCTGCTTGTAGTGGCATTACTATTGGCCAGCATACTAACTCTACTGACAACTGGGAACGTATCAAAAAGCAAGGCTATATTACCATTGGAATTGATGATACATTTGTACCTATGGATTTTCGACTAAACAACGGCCAATTAGTTGGTTATGACGTTGATTTAGCCAATGCTGTTTTCAAATTATATGGTTTAAAAGTAAATTATCAAACAATAGATTGGTCAATGAACACTACAGAACTACGTAATGGCACAATTGATTTGATTTGGAACGGTTTTAGCAAGACACCTGCTAGAGAAGAAAAAGTTTCTTTTAGTAAAACTTATTTATATGGCTCACAAGTTTTAGTAGCATTGAAAAAGAATAAAATCAATCGTCCTCAAGCAATGAAGAATAAAACTTTGGGCGTCCAAACAGGCTCTTCTGGATATAACGATGTAATGAACTACCCTACAATTTTTAAAAATCAGATAAAAAATCAAACCCCTATTCTTTATGATTCATTTACAAATGCATTCATTGATCTCACTGCTCACCGTATTCAAGGGCTCCTAATTGATAGTACCTATGCAAATTACTATATTTCTCATCAAAAAAATCCGGCACAATTTACTGAAGTTGCAACCCCATTTTCAAGAGAAGAATTTGCAGTCGGTCTTCGGAAAAACGATCATTTTCTCCAAAAAAAGATTAACTATGCTTTGAATAAATTCAGTCAAGACGGAACTCTAAAAAAAATTAATGATAAATGGTTTGGCAATCGTGCACAATCACCATTATTGAATAACTAATATCCCGAAAACAATCTTAACAGTTGATCTTAACTCAATAACTAGTAGACATGCCGCATTATTAAATTTTTTACCCCAAGCAAATTATCGAAACAATTTATACTTTTATGGATATTTCCCAGGAAATACTTACATCTTGGTCATTTCATATTCTCTAATATCTTCTTTATAGCCATAATTTTACTTAATTGAATTGGCTATTACAAAATTTAAGTTAATTTGTGACTTTATTATCTAAAGTTACTCAGTAAATAATATTATATTTAAAAATTATTTTCACATATAATTCGTGTTTACATTAATTTGTGTCAGTGTTACACTATAGAAGTTGTTTAATTCATCAAAAATACGAACATTTATCTATAGGAGTAATCAAATGAATTTTATAAAAAGCTATTTTCAGCTTAATAAATATAAAACAAGTATAAAAGTGGAATTTTTAGCAGGCCTAACGACTTTTATAAGCATGTCTTATATTTTGTTTGTTAATCCAAGTGTTTTAGGCGCTAGTGGAATGGACAAGGGAGCCGTTTTTACTGCAACAGCTTTAGCTAGTGCTCTAGGAACTGCACTGATGGGGATTGTCGCTAACTATCCGATAGGTGAAGCTCCCGCTTTAGGTATTAACGCATTCTTTGCTTACACCGTTTGTGTGGGCATGCATGTTTCATGGCAAACCGCATTAGCAGCTGTTTTTGTTGCTTCAATAATTTTTATCTTAATTACCATGTTTAAACTAAGAGAAAAAATCATCAATGCAATCCCTGCAGATTTAAAATTTGCCATTTCTGCAGGAATTGGTCTTTTTATTGCCTTTTTAGGTATGCAAGATGGCGGTTTAATCGTTGGTAATAAGTCTACCCTAGTTGGTCTTGGCTCATTGCATGATCCTGCAGTTTGGATTACTATTTTTGGATTATTAATAACAGTTATTCTAATGATTATTAATGTTCCTGGTGCTATCTTTATCGGAATGGTTTTAGCAGCCATTTTTGGTGTTATAACTGGTCAAATTGCATTACCTAATAAGATGATTTCTTTAGCACCAAGTATTGCGCCAACTTTTGGGCAAGCTGTTTTTCACATAAAAGACATTAATTCACTTCAAATGTGGGTTGTCGTTTTAACTTTTCTACTTGTCACCTTTTTTGACACAGCTGGTACTTTGATTGGCTTGGCACAGCAAGCTGGTTTTATGAAAAATAATAAAATGCCCCGAGTTGGTAAAGCCTTAACTTCAGATTCTACAGCAATGATGGTGGGATCAATTTTAGGAACTTCACCCGTAGGTGCATTCGTAGAATCAAGTGCTGGAATTGCTGTCGGTGGGCGCACTGGCTTAACTGCTGTCTTTGTAGCCATTTTCTTCTTAATTTCAATGATTTTTAGTCCTCTATTAAGCTTGTTTACAACTCACGTAACCGCCCCAGCATTGATCATTGTTGGCGTGTTAATGGCTCAAAATACTTTGCACGTACATTGGGATAAAATGGAGATCGCTGTCCCTGCTTTTTTAATTTTAATTGGAATGCCACTGACTTATTCAATTTCTGACGGTCTGGCTCTTGGAATAATTACCTACCCAATATGTATGATTGCCGCTAAACGTGGTAAAGAAATCACCCCTATGATGTGGATCTTATTCATCGTCTTTATCATCTTCTTATGGGTTCTAAATTTCTAAAGACTTTACTATTAAACAAAATATATCTATGGTAAAATGTGCAAATGTAGTATATGTTATTTTGCATTGATATATTAACCCAAATTTCAAAAGAGGTCTTTATGAAAGCACTTGAAAATATCGATTATAAAAAATTCATTATGCCGATTGTATTAGGTTTAATCTTTTGGTTCACTACCCCTATACGTCCAGCTGGAGTAACAGTTGCAGCATGGCATATGTTAGCAATTTTTATTGCTACTATTGCTGGTTGTATTACTTTACCACTTTCTATTAGTGGTGTTACTTTAATTGGTTTTACTTTAACTATTGTTTTAGGCCTAGTTCCCTTAGCTGATAAAGTAGTAAATGGCAAGGTAATTGAAAAGGGCGCAATTAATGCATTTGCCAACTCGTCAGCTTGGCTAATCGTTATGGCATTCATGATTTCACGTGGAATTGTTAAAACAGGTTTAGGTCAAAGAATTGCCCTTTATTTTGTTAAATGGTTTGGACATAAATCCTTAGGTCTTGGTTATGCGATTGGAGCAATTGACTTACTTGTTTCCCCAGCTACACCTTCTAATGCTGCCAGAGCAGGTGGTGTTGTTTATCCATTAATTAAGTCCTTAGCAAATACCTTTGGTTCAAAACCTAATGATCCTTCACGGAAAAAAATGGGTTCTTACCTTGTCTTTACTGAATTCCAAGTTAATATTATTACATCATCACTATTCATGACAGCTTGTGCCCCAAACTTAATTGCCGTAGCTTTAGCTAGCAAAGCTGGTGTTACACTAAGCTGGATGCCATGGCTAATGGCTAGTATTGTACCTGCTGCTATTTGCTTAATTACAGTGCCATATTTTATTTACAAATTATATCCTCCTGAGGTTAAAGAAACTCCAAATGCAAGAGAGTGGGCAACAGATCAGCTTAAAGAAATGGGTAAGTTAACCATACCTGAAAAAATGATGGCGATAATTTTTGCCATTACACTAATTCTATGGATGCTTTCTAGTACATTAGGAATTGATGCCACTCTAATTGCCTTTGTCGCTGTAACTTTATTGTTACTTACTGGTGTTCTTTCACCTAAAGACTTATTAAGTGAAACAGGAGCTTGGAATATTCTAATTTGGCTTTCTATTCTTGTTTTTATGGCAGAAAAGTTAACTCAATTTGGTTTCATTGGTTGGATCTCTAGTAGTATTGCTGCTGAAATTAAAGGAGTTAATTGGCTAGTTGCTTTAATAATTTTAGCTTTAGTACTGTTTTATACCCATTACCTATTTGCAAGTGCCACTGCACATAACTCTGCAATGTATTTACCACTTTTAACAGTTGCCATTGCTGCTGGTGCTCCTAAAGTAATGGCAGCACAATTTTTGGCAATGTTTTCAGCGATTATGGGATCAACTACCCACTACTCTAGTCCAGCAGCTTCTGTTTTAGCATCATCAGGATATGTTAAGCAAAATGAATGGTGGAAGTTAAGTTTTATCTTTGGTATTTTTTACATCTTGGTTTACGGAATCATCGGGCTAGCATGGATGAAGATTATCGGTATGTGGTAATTTCAAAAAAACGAATCTAAAAAGATTCGTTTTTTTGATTTCTTGTAATTATTTTTCATTAGAATCATACGCTTATGCTACACTAGATAATGTATTTTATTATTTAAATATTTTTTGGAGGAAAAATGATGACATTAGAAAAAGTCTTTCATTTAAACGATGCTCATACCACTGTCAAACGTGAGTTAACTGCTGCATTAACCACCTTTGTCAGCCTCTCCTACATCCTTTTTGTTAACCCGAACATTTTACATGCAGCAGGAATTGATAAGGGAGCTGCCTTTACAGTTACTGCATTATCAATTGCAATTGGCTGCTTTATTATGGGACTAGTAGCAAACTACCCGATTGCCTTAGCTCCAACGCTAGGCAGCGCTGCCTTTTTTGCTTATAACGTCTGTGGCAGCATGCACATTAATTGGCAAACAGCGCTCGCAGCGGTTTTAGTTGCCTCAGTCCTTTTTATTTTAATTACCGTTTTAAAACTACGAGAAAAAGTAGTTGATGCAATCCCTCAAGATTTAAAATATGCTATTTCTGCCGGAATTGGCTTATTTATTGCTTTTATAGGCTTACAAAATGGTAAGCTAATCGTCAATAGTGAATCTAATCTAGTCACTTTAGGTAAATTTAACACACCGGCAGTTTGGATCACACTTTTTGGATTGACTCTAACCGTCATCTTAATGGCCTTAAATGTACCTGGTTCAATTTTTATTGGAATGGTTGTAACCGCAGTTTTTGGCGTTATAATCGGACAAATTGCCGTTCCAAAGGCAATTATAGCCAGGGCACCAAGTATTACTCCAACTTTTGGTCAAGCTATTTTCCACATTAAAGATATCAATACACCGCAACTATTTATGGTTGTTCTAACATTTTTATTAGTTACCTTTTTTGACACTGCTGGAACCTTAATTGGGATGACCGAACAGGCCGGTATGGTAGATCAAAATGGCAAAATTCCGCGTATTGGAAAAGCCTTTTTATCTGATTCCTTAGCAATGGTTGAGGGTGCAGTTCTTGGTACGGCTCCACTTGGAACTTCAGTTGAATCAAGTGCCGGAATAGCTATGGGCGGACGTACAGGTTTAACGGCAATTTTTATTGGTATCTTCTTTTTAATTAGTATGATTTTTAGCCCATTATTAGCCGTAATTCCAACCACAGTTACAGCACCTGCATTAATTATAGTTGGTGTTTTAATGGCTGGTAATCTTAAAAAAATTAACTGGGACAAATTCGAAATTGCCTTTCCAGCTTTTCTAACTGTTATTGGAATGCCTTTAACTTACAGCATTTCAGATGGTTTAGCTTTAGGGATGATTGCTTATCCCATTACGATGATTGCATCTAAACAAGCCAAAAAAGTTTCACCAATGATGTATGTCTTGTTTATAGTATTTATTATCTTTTTCTTAATAACCAACATGTAAAATCAATTTATTAAAGCCTTGACAACATAGCTTTTTTATAATATAAATATTAAAAATAAGCTATTATAGTTAACAAACTAAGAGGAACTATGAATGAATAAATTTTATAATAATTATAAAGTTGCATTATCGTTCACAATTTTGGCCATACTTCCTAGTTTAAATTTGATCTTTAGTTCCAATTATTACAAAATGATGGTTGGTCTAGGCTTTATTTTTATAGTAGCAATAATTTCATTTAGTATAGATTATTGGTTTAATAAGCATACTTTTAGAACTAATTACCATTTCCACAAAAAAGGTATTGCTGCCTTAATTGATTATTTAATTGGTATTATTTTATTAGTAATTGCTTACCTTTTTTTAGTTTAAAACGTCTGAAGTAAAGTTGTTACACGTGTAACATAGCAACTAATTTTTTATCAACTTAAAACTGTTAGAATCATAAAAAAGTCCCAAAAGTTAAATAACTTTTGGGACTTTTTTATGATTAAATTATCTAAAAGATCAAAAATTGAACCTTTTCATTAATGGCTAAATAATCATTTAACTAAAACCATCACCTTGATTTTTTCAATTGCTTGAAAATTATTGATAAACTTTATCATCATTACTTTCTAACCTTAATTTAGTCCGTACAAAAACAAGCCTTGACCAACCATATTTCTTTGAGAAATTTAGCCATTAAATTTAGACTTAAAAGTTTAATATTTTATCAATTAGCCACGTAGATACAAAAAAGCAAATATAATATCAACCCCCCAGACCTCGAAATAAAACTAACAAGGGACGACTTCAATAGAAAATCTACAGTTGCCTATTGTAAATCTTGTACAAAATAACGAACAAATCATGTGCAGACTAAAGGGCTTGACGCCGATTAAATATCAACTACAAGCCCTAATATGATAAACATTTACAACATAGTCCAATTCAGGGACTCATTTAATTATTACTAACTGCCTTATGTTACACGTGTAACATAATTATTTTTCTTCATACCATTCAGTGTGATAAACACCTTCACGATCATTTCTCAAGTAAGTATGTGCACCAAAATAATCACGCTGACCTTGAATTAAGTTAGCTGGCAAACTTGGATTAAAAATTGATTCTAAGTAGTTTAATGATGCACTTAAAGTTGGTGTTGGGATACCAGCTATAGTAGCAAGTTCGATAACTTTCCGCAATGCAGGAATATTCTTTTCCATTAAGTCACTGAAGTAAGAGTCTTGGAACATATTATCAAGCTTATTGCTATTTGCAAATGCTTTCTCAATATCTTTAAGCATTGATGAACGAATAATGCATCCAGCTTCCCATGATTGTGCAATTGCTGGATAGCGTAAATCCCACTTGTAAGCATCAGCCGCCATCTTAAGTTGTTGAAATCCTTGAGCATAGGCTACAGCTTGGCTTAATTGTAATGCTTTTTCCAAATTAGTAATCAGATCTGTCGGAATTTCCCCGTTCCATTTAATTTCTTTGCCCTCACGCGTAGTAGCCTTTGACATGAACCGAGCAAGCACAGCTTCAGCGATTACGCTAATTGGTACTCCGAGGTGAACACCATCTTCAAGCATCCAGTTGCCTGTACCCTTGTATGAAGCAACATTCAAAATATGGTCAATTACGTAATCAGGAGTCAATTCATCTCTTTGCTTCAAAACTTCAGAAGTAATTTCACTAAGATATGCTTGAACTAAACCTTGATTCCAATCAGCAAAGATCTTTGACATCTCATTGTTAGATTTTCCAGCAACTTTACGCAAAATATCGTAAACTTCGGAAAATTCTTGCATAATGCCATATTCGATACCATTATGAACCATTTTAACGTAATGGCCACTTCCTTCTGGTCCGATAAAACTAACACATGGTTGGCCCTCAGCGTTCTTAGCAGCGATTGCTTCTAAAATAGGTGCAACTTTGCGGTAGGCTGCTTCATCACCACCAGGCATCAAAGCTGGGCCATTTAAGGCACCTTCTTCGCCACCTGATACTCCCATACCAATAAAATGGAGACCATGCTCCTGCATCTTATGAAACCGTCGATTAGTATCATGGAAATTTGAGTTACCACCATCTAATAAGATATCTCCTTTATCAAGTAAAGGTAGTAATTTATCTAAAGTTTCATCAACTGGTTTACCAGCCATAATCTGAATTAAAATTTTTCTCGGCTTTTCTAATGAATTAACAAATTCTTTCCAAGAATAAGTTGGTTTTAATTTTTTATCTTCATACTTTGCAAAAGCATCAACTTCTTGTTTATCAATACTAAAACCAGAAACGGAGAAACCATTATTTCTAACATTTAAAGCTAGATTTTTACCCATAACTGATAGACCGATAACACCAAATTGTTGCATATTTATTCCTCCACTGTTAAAAATCATTCCCTATTATTATACTTGTAAGGATGAAAAAAAGCGAAACTTTCAAAAAGTTTCGCTTTTTTATTACAAATTAATTTTATTAATGTTCCGAAGCACCTGAAGTAGTGTCTGACTCTTCTTCTGGTTCTTCTTCAGTTTCTGAAGCGCCTGAAGCAGTATCAGTAACTAAACCATATTTTTCAGCAAAGTAGCTAAATGGCTTCAAGTCTTGTGCTTGATACTTCTTAACAAAGTCTGGATCATCAAGGGTATTCAATTCAGTTGAGTATGGCATGTCATGAGTGAACTTGATGTCGATTAACATTGGTCCATCCATTTGCTTAAATTCCTTAACTGCGTCTTCAAATTCCTTCTTAGTACGTACAGTTACACCCTTAACGTTCATACCTTCAGCAACCTTTGCCCAATCATTATCTGGCATAATAACACCTGATAATGGTTGGTGTGACTGGTCAACTTGTTCAGCTTCAATGAAACCTAAAGTTTCGTTAGTGAATACAACGTTAAGAATATGCATGTTGTAACGAGCTTCTGTCAATAATTCTTGACTCATCATTGCAAAGCCACCGTCACCACCTAAGTTCCAAACTTCACGGTCTGGATGAACAGTTGCTGCTGCGATTGCAGCTGGTGAACCAAAGCCCATAGTTGCATATAAGCCTGAAGTTGCCCAAGTTTGTTCGTCATGTAAGTTTACCAAACGTTGGAAGTCAATGTTGATGTTACCAACATCAATAGCAAATTGAGCATTGTCATCAGCAAATTTATTAATAACATCAAAAATTGGTTCACGACGAATTGGCATTTCATCGGAGTCATCGAAACTGTGCTCCCAATCTTCCCAGTTCTTACGATCATCAATAGCTGCCTTATAAAGTGGTGATTCTTCACGTGCTTCACCAGCATCAATAATTGCTTGCAAAGTCTTAGCACCATCAGCTAAGATTGGAACTTCAACATTGTGACGTTTACCCAATTTTTCAGAATCAACATCAATTTGAACAACCTTAGCTTTAGGATCAAAGAAGAATACTGAGAATGGTGAGTTGTTACCAACCCAAATTACAGCATCTGCATGCATTTGAATATCATCACTAGGTTTTGGAGCAACACGACCAATTGAACCCATGTATGCAGGAAATTCGTCTTCAACAATACCCTTAGCAATAACTGATGAAAGTAATGGTGTCTTGAACTTCTCTGCAAAAGCCTTTAATACATCCCCATGACCTTTCATACCTATACCGTAGTATACAACTGGGTTCTTAGCTTCTGCTAATACTTTAACAGCTGCATCAATGTCTTCCTTCTTAGGAGCAGCATAGTTAGGAATACTTGAAATAGTGTTGTATGTTACACGGAAGTTGTCATTAATCTTATCCCAACCAAAGTCCTTAGGAATAATTAAGACAGCTGGTCCCTTCTTAGCATAAGCTTGACGAAGAGCTTCATCCATCATTCCAGGAATTTGATCTGCAGTTTTAATTTGGTGATTCCAAACAGCAACTGCATCAAACCAAGGCTTTTCATCAAAAGCTTGGAAGAAGTCAATATCTTGGCGACTAGTTGGTACGTTAGCAATAATAGCTACCATTGGTACCTTGTCGTATTTAGCATCGTATAATCCATTCATCAAGTGAACAGCACCAGGTCCAGCTGAACCGAAACATACTCCAGCTTTACCAGTGAACTTATATTCAGCTGCTGCCGCTAAAGCACCAGCTTCCTCATGTCTAACCTCAATGTATCTTAACTTATCTTTGAAATCGTGGATAGCATTCATTGTTGAATCGAATGAACCACCTGGGAAACCATAAATATGATCAATGTGCCAGTCCAATAAAACTTGGAGCATAGCATTTGAGCCATTAATTTTTGCCATTTTAAAGTGCATCTCCTTAAATACATGTTACTTACATACTGTATTAAAACATATAATTTCACAATTTCAAGTATATTAAATTCTAAGCTATTACAAATATGTAAGCGCTATATAAAAATATAAGTTTCACAAAGTTTAATTATTTTTTATCCATTTTCTATAATATCAGTTTTTATACTTGTGATTGCCTGATCATTGAGTCGATATTTATGTACCACTTTCCTTAAATTTTTTTATAAAATATTTTTTAAATTTTTGCTAAATTTATCTTTTTACTTTTGCGTAATGACCATTTTGAACATAAACACTTAAAATGGCAATGTCAGCTGGATTAACTCCTGAAATTCGCTCTGCTTGAGCAATAGTTTCTGGACGGATTTTCTCAAATTTTTGACGTGCTTCTGTTGCCAAGCCTTCAATCGCTTCATAATCAATCTTAGTTGGAATTTTTTTAGCTTCTTGCCGATGCAATCGATCAATTTGTTGCTGTTCTTTTTGAATGTAACCAGCATATTTGACATTAATTTCAATTTGTTCTTTAACATAGCGATCATTCGAAATAGACACCCCACTCAATTGTTCAATATCGACAATTTTGACACGTGGGCGTCGTAAAAAGAGGTCTGCTCTAATACCTGCAGTCATTTGCCCTTCACCAATTTGAGTTAAATATTTTTGCACCTTTTTTTCAGGATGAATTGTAATATTTTGAAGCACATTAGTTGCTTTCTTAATCTGCTCTTTTTTGGTCAAAAATTGATCATAACGTTGCTGCGAAATGAGTCCTAATTCGTAACCATAGTCTGTCAATCGCAAGTCAGCATTATCATTACGCAAAATCAAACGGTATTCTGCCCTTGAAGTAAGCAATCGGTAGGGTTCTTCGGTTCCCTTAGTAACCAAGTCATCAATCAAAACGCCGATATAAGCCTTATCACGCCCTAAAGTAAACCCAGGCTTGCCAGCAGCACGCAGCGCTGCATTAATTCCAGCAATTAATCCCTGACCAGCTGCTTCTTCATATCCAGAAGTACCGTTCATCTGGCCTGCAGTAAATAAGTTTTTAATTATCTTGGTTTCTAGCGTGTGTTTAAGTTGCCATGGATCAACCACATCATATTCAATTGCATAACCCGGTCGCATCATTTCTGCATGCTCAAGACCCGCAACGGAGTGTAACATTTTTAGTTGTATTTCTTCTGGCATTGAGGTTGAAAAATCGCCAACGTATACTTCTTTTGTATCCTTTCCCTCTGGTTCAAGAAAAATCTGATGCCGTGGTTTATCTGCAAAACGAACAATCTTTGTTTCAATCGAAGGGCAATATCGTGGGCCCACTCCCTTGATTTGACCTGAAAACATCGGTGAGCGCGACAGATTGTCATTAATAATCTCATGCGTTGCTTGATTAGTGTATGTCATCCAACAAGAAACCTGCTCTTTGAGATAATCTTCATCCCTACTTTCAAAAGAAAAATGACGCGGTGTTTTGTCCCCTGGTTCCTCTTCTGTTTTAGAATAGTCAATCGTATTGCTGTTAACACGTGGTGGGGTTCCAGTCTTAAAGCGCCGCAACTTAAACCCCAATTTCTCTAAATTTTCAGATAACTTGATAGCTGGAATCGTGTTATTAGGTCCTGATGAATAATTTAATTCACCAATATAGATTCGACCACGTGCAGATGTTCCAGTGGTTAAAACAACACTTTTTGCATAATATCTAGCGCCAGTATTAGTAATTAGTCCTTTACATATTCCATTTTCTACAATCAGTTCATCAACCGTAGCCTGACGTAATGTAAGATTTGGAGTGTTCTCAATCACATTTTTCATATGCTCATGGTATTTCCACTTATCTGCTTGAGCTCGAAGTGCTTGCACAGCAGGTCCTTTACCCGTATTAAGCATTCGCATTTGAATATACGTGGCATCAATACTTTTACCCATCTGACCACCAAGTGCATCAATTTCACGCACAACCGTTCCTTTGGCAGGGCCGCCAACCGAAGGGTTACATGGCATAAAAGCAACCATATCCAAACTAATCGTTAACAGCAAGGTCTTTTCACCCATTTTTGCACTAGCTAATGCGGCTTCACAGCCTGCGTGCCCAGCACCCACAACGATTACGTCGTAATCGTTCGAATCGTAACTTTTAATCATCTTTTTGCACCTATTTTCCTAAACAAAATTGACTAAATAATTCATTAATCAGTTCATCTGGACTGCTTTCACCAGTTATTTCTCCCAGTGTATTCCAAGCACCCGTAAAATCAATTTGAGCAATATCTAGTGGGACTTCACTATCTAATGCAGCTATTACGTCCTGAAGCTGTTTTTTAGCCTTTTCAAGTAGTCCTACTTGACGCTGATTAGTTACCATTATTTGATCATTAGAATTTTCTATTCCACTAAAGAAAAGTTCATTAATTGCTTGTTCTAATAGATCAAGGTTTTTCTCACGCAAAATAGATGTAGCTATTACTTTACTACCAGTTAGCTTCTTAATCTCTTCTACACTGATTCTTTGACCTAAATCTGTTTTATTCAAAACAGCTATTCGTTTTTTATGATTAGTCGCTTTAATTAATGCTCGATCTTCTAACGATAATTTTCGACTTGCGTCAAAGAGTAATAAAACTAAATCTGCCTGAGCCAATGCTTGCTTCGAGCGCTCAACTCCTATTTTTTCCACTTTGTTATCGGTAGCACGAATTCCTGCCGTATCAATTAATTTAAGTGGAACACCCTTAACTGAAATATATTCTTCTAGCGTATCTCTTGTAGTACCTGCAACATCGGTAACAATTGCTGTGTCACTTTTTGTTAAATAATTAAGAAGGGATGATTTACCAACATTTGGCTGACCAATAATAGCAGTAGCCAAGCCATTACGTAATATTGTGCCTTCAGTAGCAGTTTTCAACATTTCATCAATTTTTTCAATAACTGCTTTTGAAACCTTGGTAATCTGTTCAGCAGTAATTGTATCCGCATCATATTCAGGATAGTCAATATTAACCTCAACATTGGCTAATGTATCTAAAATTTGTTGACGCATAGCTCTTATTTTTTTCAGCAATCCACCTTCTAGTTGCTTTTCCGCGACCTGCCGAGCCCGATCTGTCTTAGCCCGAACAATATCCATGACACTTTCAGCTTGGGTTAAATCAATTCGACCATTAACAAATGCCCGCTTAGTAAATTCACCAGGTTCAGCCATCCGGGCACCGCTTTTTAACAACAGTTGCAAAATACGATTGGTTACAACAATCCCACCATGACAATTAATTTCGACAATGTCTTCACGTGTAAAAGTCTTGGGTGCAAGCATCACGGACACCATGACCTCATCAATCACCTGATTATTTTCTGGGTCAATGATATGCCCATAATGAATTGTATGGCTTGAAACTTTAAGTAGATTACCACCTTTAAAAACCCTATTGGCAATTTCTACGGCCGCATCACCGGACATTCGCACAATCGAAATGCCACCTTCTCCAATCGGTGTAGAAATAGCAGCTATTGTATCAAATTCTGTCAAAGTTTGTGCCATAATTTAACTCCTTTCAATAAAAAAAGCGCATTACAACATCATGAATAACCATGATGTATAAAGCACTTTGACTACTTTATCTAAAAATCATTTTAGATTAGCTATTTATTTTTTCCGTTTTAACCGTTTATACGTTTTCCTTAATTGCCGTTTACGCTCACGCTCGGCTTGTAACTTGGCCTCCTGCTCACGCCGGTATTTAATCGGATTCTGCAAGATAAAAGTTTGACCAACTTGAAAGAGATTAGAAATCACCCAGTATAAAACTATTGCTGACTGGAAATAAATTCCCATTACACCAACTACAATTGCCATTCCATAAGTCATCATCTTGGTTGATAAATTTTGTGATTCCTTGGGCGTTGATAATTGGCTGATATACGTTGACAAAAACGTTAAAATCATTGATAGGATTGGCATAATGAAATATGGATCAGGTTTACCTAAATCCATCCATAAAAACCGACCAGTCAAAAGTTGTGGTGTACGCCAAATGGCACCGTATAAAGCATACATCACAGGCAGCTGAATAATTAGTGGCAGACAGCCCGCATAAGGATTGATACCAGCTTCTTTATAGAGCTTATTAGTTTCTTGCGAAAGTAGTGTCCGCGATTCTGTATCATTACCAGGATATTTTTTGCGCAAAGCATCAATTTCAGGCTGCACACTCTGCATCTTGGTCGTGCTCTTAATTTGAATTGCACTTAATGGATACAAAATTATGCGAACAATTATAGTAAAGACAATAATTGCCCAGCCATAATTGTTATTCATCAGTTTAGCAAGCCATAATAAGAACGTTGACATATAATAAATTATCCAGCGATCCCACCAGTTGCCACTTGTATGTGAAACTGGGGCTGGCTGCTTGGTAGCTGCTGACGCACATCCCGTTAGCACAACGGCTAGTGTTATCACTGCTAGTAGCGCAAGCACACGCTTGACATTCTTTTTAGTTAAAATGTCCCTCACTCTAATCTTCCTCAACTTCTTCAGATTTTTCTTCAATAATCTTAGCCAAAACAAGTGCATGAAGCAGATTTTTTCTTACTTCTGCCATTGTAAAGTCACGCGCATATGGTCGGGCAATCACTAAAAAATCAATCTGCGGCTCAATTGCTGATTTATTCTCAATCAGAGTCGCACGAATATAGCGTTTAAGGCGATTACGAACTACTGCCGTATGCCCCACTTTTTTACCGACTGAGATTCCTACACGAAAATGAGCATTCTCCGGTTTATCTATTCGGTAGATGACAAATGCTCGATTAGCAACTGAATTACCAGCTATAAAAACTCGTTGAAAATCATTTTCAGTTTTAACTCGATAAGACTTTCTCAAAATGCTTCATTCCACTCTTGTATATTAAAAAAACCACTGGGATTCAGTGGTTTAAGCAGATAAGACTTTTCTACCCTTTGCACGGCGTCTAGCCAAAACCTTACGGCCATTTGATGTGCTCATCCGCTTCATAAAGCCATGAACGCGTGAACGATGACGCTTTTTAGGTTGGTAAGTTCTTTTAGTTGTCATTAAACTACACCTCCAATTTTTTATATGCTAGCTGCACAATTTAGTATCTAGAATATCATGATTAAAGTAAAAAACCAAGTAAAATCGAAAAAAAGATGGAGTTAATCACTGGATAGACAGATAATTGATCATAAATTATTCTCAAACAAATCCGCAAAGCTGGTCATAAACACATTCTTATACCAAATCGTCCTTGCCGATTTGGATTGAAGGATAGTGCTCCAGCGTGGGCAAATCCGTGTCAAGAGGGCAGCTGTAAACCATGTAGTAATCGTCTTTTGCAGCCGCGGTTAGTTCCGCAAACTTCTGCCGGGCTTTTTGACAATTATGAGTCGCATAAACTACGCTAACCACACCTACTTTGACCTCAGCATCCCTGCTACTGTGTTCGACACTGCCTCTCAATATTAACTTCAGGTTACCATCGTCTTTCAACCCTTGCTTAATATAGTCTTGTTCATTAATCAATCGCAATTCCTCCTCACTTAATAAACAATCATTATCATTTAATGATATTCAGCCAATAGTATAATGTCAAGCGCTTTCTTAGAAGTGCTTCAGGATAAAAAACGACACTTGATAGCCACTTCAATATAACTATCCGCTTTTATGCGGTATTGTATGTTCTCAAGACGTAATTAAGCTTATAACAAGACGTAATTAAGCTTATAAATAGTAGTAAAGACATTGACTAAGTATCCGAATTGAGGTGCCACCAATGACAACAAGTGAATTATTAAAACAATATCGCCTGCGCGCAAACAAAACCCCAAGAGAATGGGCTGGAACAGCAATCAGTCCTTCTTTCTATTCCGAGGTGGAAAAGGGCCTCAATCGGATCACTGCCGATGACTTGATCAAACTTTTGGACTATAACGGCATCCCGGCTGCAAATTTTTTTGCAGAATTAAATCCAGAAAAGAAATTACAATATGATCGTGAACAAGAGCTAATCAAATTGATGAACGATTCTTATTATCAAAACTCATGCAGTGAACTCACACGACTAGAGCGCATAATTACGCAAGGGAATCTACCTCATCGCCAAGATTTATTATTAATGATTAAAGGTTATATTGCTTTAGTAACTGATGCTATTACAGAATTAGATACTACAACTGAATCACTTATTAAAGAAAAGATTTTCAATATTGCAAAATTTGACGAGCT
Organism: Lactobacillus sp. ESL0246; assembly: GCF_003692965.1. GTDB lineage: Bacteria > Bacillota > Bacilli > Lactobacillales > Lactobacillaceae > Lactobacillus. Next base: position 43,721 of record NZ_REHC01000015.1, read on the forward strand.
TTTCACCTGGGCAACAGAGACGACGGAACCCTTGCGGATGAATCGGACAATCATTCTTGTCGCCACGCCTGCCAACATGACCTTCTTTGAAACAGACAACTTAAGCGCACAGAGCGGGTCGGCTAAGATTGATACTGAACAGATGTCGCAGAAGACCAAGGAGCAGATTTTTACTAATTCATGGATAACGTCGTATAAACCGGTCTTTATTTCCATTAGCGAATACATCAAGGGCGCTCAAAAGGATCTGACCTACACGCTCTACCTCTTCGATGGTATCGACGCGCTGCTACTAGTCTTGTCAATGACCTTGGTCTACGCGATCATCCGCATCTACCAGGTTTCTCAGCAAAACTTCTTCAACGTGAAGAAGTTTCTCGGCTACAGTCTTTCCAACATTTACCGCAAGACCCTGCTCTTTTTAACGTTTAGCTTCATACTGGAATTGCTCACGACTATCCTGCTGCGTTCGCGTGTCGGTATTCTAGTCGTCAGCATCAAGTTCATCCTGCAATTATTATTCGGATTACTGTATTTGCGCAAATCTAGCGTCAAACAACTGCTATTTAGCCAAAAGGAGGACCAATAATGACAACACCAATTATTAAACTAGACCAAGTTACCAAGCGCTACGGCCAGCGCAAGAGTAAATTTTTGTCCTATAATGCCCCATTTGGCAGTACCCGTGAATGCGGGCACTGCTTTTTTTGTTTTATTAAACCGCGGCAAACCGCGACGTGCAACCCATAACAAAATTGCAATAACGGATTTTACGTCCCATTTAAGCAGCCACGCACAGACCTCGCATGTTAACATAAAGACCCGTAATTTTATCCACAACAGACAAGTCACAGTGCTTTGCACAGGATTATGCACATTTCCCAGCTTGTTTAAAAAATTATGCACAGCATGTGGATATTTCGTCGTGTAATCTAGCTCAAGTACTGTTATTATAATAAAAAATATCCACAGAAGATCATGCGAATTATTTTTTTAACGTGCTTTTTTAAGCAAATTTTGTGTATTCTCACAAAATATTTATCCACATCTTGTTAATTCTGAATTATTTTTATTCACCTGTGGAAAACATCCCGCTTAAATGGTAAAATAGACGTTGCTTATCGTTATCGGAGGGAACTAAT
>NZ_REHC01000016.1 GCF_003692965.1 Lactobacillus sp. ESL0246
CAGGGCGGTAGAAACGACTACTGCAAATTTAGAATTACTCATGTGTAAGGAGAATTTGTAGCAGTGGATCATACGGCAGTAGTGAGCAGAACATAGCTAGGAGAGCTATTGACTGGGGTTAGTAAATGGCGTTGCCCAGAACGAGATTCATTCATCAAGCGAGAAAAAACAACGGCAAGAACTACTGTGTAGGGCGTTTAAACTTAAATGTATGTCGGCGTAAGCCGAAAGTTATAACCAGCAATTGCAAAGCAAGTTAGTTAGATACTTATTAATTTCCTCTTTAACCTAGGGGATAAGTACCTAACTAACCGCTTTGCGGTTGATCTATAAGGTACTTATGGGGGTAGTATGCTCCACTGGAGGGTATATAAGTAGTGATTAGATTAGCGCAGAGTGAGTAGCCGCAGGAAAGCAGCCTAGAATGCTAGTAGTGGTTTTAACGATCTAAATCCATATCTTGGTTATGTTGTAGATATAGTTGATATAATTCAGCTTTTGAAGGTGTCGAAGCGTGATGTTTAAGGGTTTGGAAATCGGTTTTAGACCAGTGGTGTTCAAAGAGACTTAAGTCGGTTTCTTGTTGTTGGTGGAAATGTTGTCCAATACGCTCTACAACTTTAAACCAAGTATTTTTGAGTAATGGTTTGCACTTACCAATTGCAGTAACTAAAGTTTGCCCAAATTGTTGGAGGTGCTTAATTTGGTGCTTTTGGTGTTTGATAGCAGTGGCTTGCATATGGAGGACTTGGTCTTTTTGTGCTAATTGCTGTTTTTGTGTTTGATTTTGTTGTTTTTGGTCTTGGAGTTCTGTAGTTAGAGTGGCGATTTTTTCTTGATAGGGTATTTTGACGCTACCTAACTGTTCTTGTAATTGCTTGATTTGATACTGGTAAGTTAAGTTATCGCTTTGTAACTTGTTAAGTTCCATAACTAGTTCGACAGCATAGTTATCTTGCTCGGCAATTTTTTTATTTAAGCTTTTAATTTCTTCTTGATAAGGCTCACCAGCTTTGACATGGACTCTTTGTTTTTCTTCATAGCGCCCTTTTTTAATGCCAATGTTATAGCCTTCAAGTGATTTTTTATCAGCAATGGTTTCGTTTTCCAGTGTTAATTTTTGAATTTGCGTTTGTAATTGCGTATTAGTGGCAGTCAGTTTTTGATTTTGTTGAATTACTTGAACTAAGTTTTGGGATAGCCTAGCTTGTTTGATTAAGTTAGCGATTCGGGCTTGGGCACTAACTTTATCAATGAGTCCAAAAGTTTTAGTTGGTAAATAATAATCAACGTCAGCGTGCTTATTAACGTCTGAGAGTCGTTTTAGTGTACTTAAGTATGTTTCATCGTTTTTGACTTTTAAACGGCTCTCACGGCTTAAAACAGCCATTTTTTCTTGCTTATGCTTGATTTGCTGATCCAATTCTTGGCTCATAATTTTTTGATCAGTTAATTTAATAGCTAATTCAGCATTTTTACTTTTTTGCTGTAGAGCTAAGGCTTGAGCTTGATCGACAGCACGCATAGCCTGCTTGTATTCGTGGACGTTTTTTAATTGATTGGTTAAGCCTTGTTCACGTTCAATGCCAAATTTACGTGCTAGTTCGGTTAGACAATCGGCTTGTTGATGTTGAAATTCACGAAAAAGCGCCCGACTGTCCTTGGGATCAGGTTTAAACCCCTCTTCAATTAAAGCTTTATCAAAACTCGGCTTAACGGTTACTCCTCGCTGTGCATTCTTAAAATGTGCTACAGGGACAACATTAAGGTGTAGGTGGGGTGAGCCCGGCTCGTCCATGTGAATGACCGCATTGTAAACCTGTAAATTGGGGTTATTCTGTTCAAAATCATGTTCAAATTCGGTCAAAATCTTTTTGGCAGTTTGCCAATTTTTAGATGTAGTACGATCTTGCTTTAAATAATCATTCTGGTTGCCAACTTGAACAATAAATTCACGTTGGGTCGCTTGATTTTTACTATTTTTGATTTTGCGATAATAATCGGTGATCCGGCGATCTTTACGTTTCTGTTTGGCATTGTATTGTTCAACGGCTTTGCCAAATTGCTCTTGATAAACTTTTTTAATGTCACGATGAACTAGCACCTCGTTTAGGGACGTATATTCTGGCAAAATGTGACGGTGTCCTGCTTTATCGTAATCGAAGTGATTGGGATCAAGGGAGCGGTTATTGTGTCTAATTGAAGTTTCGGTGGCGTTGCCTTTTGCAAACGAAACAGTCATTTTTTGGTTCATAATTTAGCGACCTCCAGCTGACCCTATTCTACTAATTTTTTGCTTCTTTTGCCAAAAAGAAGCGTTTTCGATGTAGTGACAATTGCTTCGCAAAAGTCACTACATCAAACGCCCTTACGCAGGGGGCGAAGCAGAAAAAGCTGGCGCAATTTCTGCTTAATTCAATTTTGGCAAAACTGCGTAATGCACAAAATTTCATGACGAAAAAACAAGCAAAAGTCGTGAAGACTAATGCTTGTTTTTTCGTCCGGTCGTGTCCTTGAGGACACGATTTTCTTTTTGAAAAAAGAAACAAAAAAAGCAGTCTATTGCGACTGCCCCTGTACCTTACGATTGATTAGGTCGTATGCACGTTTTTTTACGCTGAAATAACGTATAAAACTCTCGTACATGTACTATAACACGCAAATAATTATTACACAAATAATTATTAAGATATATTCTAAGAATGGGATTATTTGATAAAATGAATATGCACGTTTTTTGGCGCGCGATCTTGAAAGATTGATTATCTTTCGTGAAAGGAGGCGAGCTTAATGCTGGAAAACGTGATTAAAACTCTCGTAATATACTTTTTTCTTAAACAGATAACTAAGCTGTTGAATGCACTTCATTGTGTTTTAAATGATTTAGTAAAATTATTTAAGTAGAGTATGCCAAGCAGCCTAGATTTTTCTGGGCTGTTTTGGTAAAAAAAGAAATTGGTCTAATTGTGAAATTGAAAAAAATCAGAAAACAAAAAGCCCACTAATTCGGGCTTTTTATATGCTATACAGATTAAATTTCACAAACTTATGTTTAAAGCTTAAATTAAACCTAATCTTGCGGGCTTTTTTACCTACTTCGCTTAATGCACATTATGTTAAGTTGCCACTGGTATGGCTTAAATATATATATAAATCTGAGATTTTTTAGACTTTTTATAAATTAATTAGATATTGCCACAAAGGACAAAAGTGTGTTCTTGAACTTCAGAATTATCTTTTTCTTCATAGATAGTTGTATCTTTCATAAGATTAACCTCCTTTTCATTAAATTTGTTAAGCTTAACTTCTTGAGGATTATCTTATTAAATTTAATCGTAGATATAGAAGAAAAAGTCATATAGTTTATTTTGAAATAATATTTTTAAAATCTTCAAAATTTTTAATATCGCTGCCACTAAAACCTGTAGTTTGTATGATTTTAATAGCTTCATCCATTTGATTAAGTCCAAATTCATAGTTACCTGTTAAATATTTAAGAGCGCCTTTATAAAACATTAACCGTACTCTTTCAAACATTAAATCAGGTGATTTTAAAAGTGTTTCACATAATTGAATATAAGGTATAACTAAACTTGTTTCATTTCTATTTATTAAAGTTTCAATGGTATTAAGTAAAGTATCGGTGAGTCCATTTTTATTGTCATTTAATGATAAATATCGCATACCTTTTTGATATGCTGATTTACTAACTAGTTCTATGATTTCTGTTGGGAGAAAATATAAAGAATTTGCATATAATAGAAATTCATAATAAGCCCAATCTTCTACACCCATTAAATAATTTTTTATTGGCATCCAGTCATTTTTTTCAGGAGGTGTATTAGTGATCTCACTTTTATATAGGTGACATAATAAAATATTGTGCTTATGGCGCAAATTATCATCCTTGGTGTACAGTAGAGCTTCATTTTTTTCAAGATTGTCAAATATCGTAATACTCTTATTATTGGCAGCATCAACTAATTTTTTTAAAAATTTACGTTGAGGATGTTCTTCGAAATCATTAGTTTCTAAGATAAACTCATTAATATCGACATTCATATGATCTAATATTTTAAGTAATTTTGAGAAGGAAATTTCACTTTCTCCTCGTTCGAATTTTGATAAAAATGCTGGAGTAACAATGTTTTTAGCTGCTTGCTTAATAGTTATGCCTTTTGCTTCTCGTATGTTTCTCAAAGAGTTTCCAAAATTATTCATAATAATATTTCCTAAATTCATATATGACCTTTATAAATTAATTTTACCACTTTGTTGATACTGTAATTACAAGAAATAGATTATGCGAGGCAAAACCATTATGGAAAAACTTAAATTAAAAACTGAACTATATTGGAGACTTCATGATGATAGTGTGAGTGTTTTTACAAATAATTCTGATTTACAAAAACGTATATATGTTTCTAACCCCCAAAAATTATTTTCTGTTTTAAAATTTTTGGAAACTCCAAAAAGTAAAATTGATTTATATAATAATTTTCCAGAGTGTTCTCATAAATATATTGATAAGATCATTAATTTCTTAAAATTAAAGCATTATGTTTATATCGATTCAGATGTTGATACAAAATTTAGTAGATTAAAAAGCTTTGTGTCGACTATTCCTGAAACTGATTTTGATTCTTATATACCTAAGTTAAATTCTATAAAGATACTTATTTTAGGTATAGGGACAGGTGGAAGCTTTCAATTAGAAGTCCTTAAAAGGATAGGAATTAGGAATTTTACAGTAATTGATAAAGATAAAGTTGAAAGTAAAAATCTGTGTGCACAAAATTTTGAAGTGAATGATGTAGGAAAATATAAAGTTGATGTACTAAAGCAAAAGCTCCAAGATACAACTACTTGTATTAAAGTGAAAAAAGAGTTTCTAACTTCTTATGATAACTTGGCCTCAATTGTTAACTTAAATGATTATGATTATATTATAGATACAATGGATGATAAAAAAGTCAATTTACAAATCATATCACGTCTTTTTTTAGATTATCCAAACCAAAAATTAATCCTTAATGGTTATCTTGTACAAAAACAAATGAGTTACTTAGTAGATAAGAATAACTATGCAACATTTCTTGAAGAAATAAACGAACTGTTTAGTGAAATTAATACAAAAAATGAAATTTCAAGTAACTCTGGATCAATATTTAATGCAATGTTTATGGCTTTATCTATTGGAAAAATTATTTTTGATGATATTTTTCAAGTTAGGTTAACAAATTATGCTTATGCAGATTTTTTTATAAATGATTATTTTATTGGCAATTCTTGGGAAAAGAAAATTTTTGAACAATTTTCTTTAGTAAAAAAATCACTTAGTACAGTTGCATATCCAGTAACTACGAGCAAAAAAGAATGGATAAATCATATTACATCTGAAAATTATTTAAAAACCAAGATTTTAAGAAAACCAAAATTAAGTCAAATTGAGCAAAGATATGTAAAAACTAAGAGTTCATTCGAAACTTTGATTAGTTCCAAAAAAATGTATAACGATATCAAAACTATGGATGATTCTGGGGAAATTGGTTTAACTCAAATTAAGCAAGAACTAACAGATTTTGGAATTTATAATTTTGGAGAAAGTAGTATAAAAATTTTTGAAGATATATATATGCATGATCGAATATATGATAAAAAGAAAAGATTTGATAAGGCAGCTAATTTAACATTATTTAATTCGGGACAACCATTAGTATATGTAACGGAACAAAATACAGCGTCGAAAAAACTGAATACATTACTTCATGAAATATTTCATTTACTTTTATATTCAAAAACATTAAATACGTATCAACAAGAAGATCTGGTTTTAAATTATTATACTAAGTTTTTAATTCAAAATTATGATAAACCGGCTTTTAAAACATTGTTAATAGCTCATCTAAAAGATACGTTAGCTTTATACATGAATTCTTTTACTTCTGTTCAATATGAGAAATATTTAATAAATGACAATTTGAAGGAATTTCCTAAAATACCAATAATATCTGATACTTCTAAAAATGAAATAATCCAAATTTTGAATATTGATCTAGATTTAAAACGTCCATTTCATACTTTGAAATATGTATATGCTACCGAAAACAATTTTAAAGCTGTTCGACAAATATATTCACTTGTAAAGGAGGGTAAAAATGAAACGATATCTAAGACAGTATAAATTTAGAAATATGCTTGTTATAACCTTGACAGTAATTATGTCATTTTTACAAATATCAACTAATTTAATTAATGCGTTTGCTCTTGATGAGCTTATAAAGTTGCATATGGGTAACTTTTTAAAATGGTATGTTTTGTTCGGAATTATTTGGCTAGTATATTTAGCTATTATGCGGATAACAGACGTTCAACAACAAATTGTTATTCAAAAAATGAGTACTGCTATTAGACATGATATATCTGTGAATATTAGTCATCTTAGTTATCTAGACTTTCATAAGAATCCTACTAATGTTTATTCATCTGAATATACCAATGATTTAAATATGATTGAACAAGCTGGATTTACAAACTTTTTTGCCAGTATTGAATCAATATCTAGTGTGATTTTTTCTATCTTTGCATTGTTAACAATCCATTATTCTTTGATTGTAACAGTTATAATTATGTCAATGATTTTACTCAGTGTTCCTAGCTTCTTTTCAGGCAAATTGCAAGAAGCAAATATTGCAGTTACAAAAGCGAATGGTAAATTTTTAGGACAAGTCACGGATGTATTAGATGGGTTCAATGTATTATTTTCAAGTGGTTTAAATAAATTAATCGTTAGTAAAATAGAAGCACAGTCACATAAACTTGAAGAAGTAAAAGTGGATTCTATTAGGAAACAAACAAATATTGAAGTTATTATTACATTTTTTAATGTTTTAGCTCAATTTATGATTATTGTACAAACTGGTATCTTAGCTTGTCTGAAGTTAATTCCTGTGGGTGCTTTAGGAGGTACTGGTGGATTAGCTGGGGCTGTATTTAATGGATTAGGACAATTAGGCAACAACATTATGCAAATAAAATCTGTACAGCCTATTTTTGAAAAATTCCATTTAAATAATTATAAGGCAGAAGTACCGACACCTATTGATGGGTTACACAGAGGAATAAAATTAACTAACATTACATATTCTATTGGACAACATAATGTTTTTAAAAATTTGAATGTTGAATTCGAATCAGGGAAAAAGTATGCATTAGTTGGTCCTAGTGGGAGCGGTAAATCTACGTTATTGAATATAATTAATTCTAGGATTGATAGTTATGATGGCGAAGTAACTTATGATGGAATTAATTACAATAAGCTTAATGCAGATAATATTAGAGACAATATGGTGTATATTGATCAAAATCCGTATATTTTCAATGAGACACTACGAGATAATATAACTCTAGGACTAAATTATAGCGATGAAGATTTACAAAATGCTATTGCGTCTTCGTCATTACAAGAATTAGTATATTCTCTTCCTCAAGGATTAGATACAATATTGGGTAAAGAAGGATCGAATTTATCTGGAGGTGAGAAACAAAGAATTACTCTTGCTAGGGGACTTATAACAGGTAAAAAAATTATATTAATGGATGAGAGTACGTCGGCACTTGATAAGGATACAGCTTTGGACATCGAGAATACTTTAGTTACTCATCCAAAGATAACGCTAATCATGATTACGCACCATTTACATGAAAGCATTGCATCAAGATTAGATAATATTATTGATATCACAAAAGTTAATAATATTGATTAATTACGAAAGGAGGTGGTTGTATGTTAACTCAAACTATTGAATGGCATAAAATTTAGCAAAATAAGATTTGAAGGGAGGTGTAAGGAATGCTAAGACTTGTTCATAGAATTGGACCACCATGGTTTTTCTAAATGTATTATGAAGTAGTGACAAACGGTGTTTTTATAAATTGGGGTTGGTATATTTTTATTACGATTGGTCATAAATAATTAATCAATATAAGTCAATGATAGAAAGCATTTTTATAAAGTTCAAAATTATATACTAGAAAGAAGGTGGAAATAATGTTGTTAAAATGTATCTTTTTCCCTATAACTCATTATGAATAATGTAAAACATAAAAATTACACGAAAGTAGTGAACCGTGTAATTTCCGAGAATAATATTAAAAACAAGACATTACCCAGTATGGTAATGCTTTTTGTTTATGTAATTAGGTTAAGTATAGCACTTTTAAAATAATTTTGACCACCAGGTCTTCTGGTGATTTTTTTTGTTTTTATTTGAAGTATTAGAAATCTTTTTAAACTCATCAACTTTTTTTTCAGCTATTAACTGTAATTGCTGAGATTGATCTAATAATTTTTGTGTTTGATCGAGTGTGTTATGTAAACGAGTAATTTCTTGGTCTTTGTTAAGAAGCTGTTCATGATATGTTTGTTCTAGAGTATCTAATCTTTGTAATAATGAGTTTATTTGCTCTTGATTATTTACAGGTAAAGAGCTTTTTTGTTGTGGTTGTTTACCGGCAATATTACGGGTTTTATTTACTATCTTGTTTTTGATTAACCTTGCGCCAGTAGTGTTAATTGTAATTATACCGTTGCTGTCTTTACCGGTAAATTTTACCGGTAAAGACTTTAGATGATAACGAATAGTTTGCTTAGAAACACCTAGTTCATCAGCCAATTGTTTAATTGTTTTAGCCATAATTAGTCCTCAATTCTACTAATTATTTTTATTTTAACTGGAAATAATTGAAAGTTCGAGGACCAATAGTTCTTATTGTTTTAAATGTCCTATAATATATTTTCGACATAAAAAATAAATATTTTCAAAATAAATATTTTTATTTTTATTTTTTATGCTATGATTACGTTATCAATTAAATAAAAAAGCCTAGATTGTTTGTATTTAAAGCAATCTAGGCAAAGAAAAAAGCTAATTCACATTCACTTTTGAGCGGGCGAATAAATTAGCTTTAGTCCTCAAATTCATAATTAAGTATAACAAACTTAAATAAGAATTCAAGAGATTAAAGCTAAAAACCTCCGAACTAAAGTGAAAAGATTAGTTCGGAGGTCTTTTTCCGTTATCAAGACAGCACACAAATAGCCAACAGGACAAAGTTGTAAAAAGGGACAGGTTTAATAGAGCCATCTCAAGTAATAAATCTATTTCCGAAAACTAGTAACGTAGCAGTGGGGCAAGTGGCGGTGACGACCAGCAGTGCGAACAAGGTCAGGGCGGTAGAAACGACTACTGCAAATTTAGAATTACTCATGTGTAAGGAGAATTTGTAGCAGTGGATCATACGGCAGTAGTGAGCAGAACATAGCTAGGAGAGCTATTGACTGGGGTTAGTAAAT
>NZ_REHC01000017.1 GCF_003692965.1 Lactobacillus sp. ESL0246
AAGCACGGCAGCTTCCTACCCTCGCAGGCAGTCTCCCACCAACTACTCTCGGCGTTAAGAAGCTTAACTGCTGTGTTCGGCATGGTTACAGGTGTTTCCTTCTTGCTTTTGCCACCGTACTTTCTCTTTGAGCTTTTACACTCAAAACTAAATATAATCCACTACTTAAACCTTTAACTCTCTTCCCAAATTGCCTTCGCTTTTGGTCAAGTCCTCGACTGATTAGTACTAGTCCGCTCCAAACCTCACGGCTCTTCCACTCCTAGCCTATCTACCTCTTAGTCTTTGAGGTGTCTTACTACTTTCGTATGGGAAATCTCATCTTGAGGGGGGCTTCGCACTTAGATGCTTTCAGCGCTTATCCCTGCCATACTTAGCTACCCAGCTATGCCTTTGGCAAGACAACTGGTACACCAGCGGTATGTCCATCCCGGTCCTCTCGTACTAAGGACAGCTCCTCTCAAATTTCCAACGCCCACGACGGATAGGGACCGAACTGTCTCACGACGTTCTGAACCCAGCTCGCGTGCCGCTTTAATGGGCGAACAGCCCAACCCTTGGGACCTACTTCAGCCCCAGGATGCGACGAGCCGACATCGAGGTGCCAAACCTCCCCGTCGATGTGAACTCTTGGGGGAGATAAGCCTGTTATCCCCAGGGTAGCTTTTATCCGTTGAGTGATGGCCCTTCCATGCGGTACCACCAGATCACTAAGCCCGACTTTCGTCCCTGCTCGAGTTGTCTCTCTCGCAGTCAAGCTCCCTTATACCTTTACACTCTGTGAATGATTTCCAACCATTCTGAGGGAACCTTTGGGCGCCTCCGTTACTCTTTAGGAGGCGACCGCCCCAGTCAAACTGCCCATCTGACACTGTCCCATGCCTCGCTTAGAGGCCCTGGTTAGAGCAGCCATCAAACAAGGGTAGTATCCCAACATTGCCTCTGATAATACTGGCGTACTATCTTCTCTGGCTCCTACCTATCCTGTACATGTTTAACAGCTGCCCAATATCAAATTGCAGTAAAGCTCCATGGGGTCTTTCCGTCCTGTCGCGGGTAACCCGCATCTTCACGGGTATTATAATTTCACCGAGTCTCTCGTTGAGACAGTGCCCAAATCATTACACCTTTCGTGCAGGTCGGAACTTACCCGACAAGGAATTTCGCTACCTTAGGACCGTTATAGTTACGGCCGCCGTTTACTGGGGCTTCAGTTCGCTGCTTCGCTTGCGCTAACAGCTCTCCTTAACCTTCCAGCACCGGGCAGGTGTCAGCCCCTATACGTCGTCTTTCGACTTTGCAGAGACCTGTGTTTTTGATAAACAGTTGTTTGGGCCTATTCACTGCGGCTGGCTCTTACACCAGCACCCCTTCTCCCGAAGTTACGGGGCTATTTTGCCGAGTTCCTTAACGAGAGTTCTCTCGCTCACCTTAGTGTTCTCCACTCGACTACCTGTGTCGGTTTGCGGTACGGGTACGTTAGCTCTCACTAGAAGCTTTTCTTGGCAGTGTGACTTCCGAACCTTCGCTACTTTTATTTCGCTCCTCGTCACGCCTTATGCTTTTCTACAATAAGCATTTGACTCATTGTTACACTTGACGCTTGAACATGGTCTTCCAATCCCATGCGTTCTTTGCCTCCTGCGTCCCTCCTTCGTTGTTAACGATCTAACGCAGTACAGGAATTTCTACCTGTTGTCCATCGACTACGCCTTTCGGCCTCGCCTTAGGTCCCGACTTACCCTGGGCGGACGAGCCTGCCCCAGGAAACCTTAGTCTTTCGGCGGATAGGATTCTCACCTATCTTTCGCTACTCATACCGGCATTCTCACTTCTAAACGCTCCATTTATCCTCTCGATTAAACTTCTCCGCATTTAGAACGCTCTCCTACCACGCATTATTGCTAATGCATCCACAGTTTCGGTACTATGCTTAGCCCCGGTAAATTTTCGGCGCAGCGTCACTCGACTAGTGAGCTATTACGCACTCTTTTAATGATGGCTGCTTCTGAGCCAACATCCTAGTTGTCTACGCAACTCCACATCCTTTTCCACTTAGCATAGATTTTGGGACCTTAACTGGTGATCTGGGCTGTTTCCCTTTCGACTACGGATCTTATCACTCGCAGTCTGACTCCAGTGCTTTGATATCTGGTATTCGCAGTTTATCTGAATTCAGTAACCCCTGACGGGCCCTTCGTCCAAACAGAGCTCTACCTCCATTATCATCCTCGCACCAGGCTAGCCCTAAAGCTATTTCGGAGAGAACCAGCTATCTCCAAGTTCGTTTGGAATTTCACCGCTACCCACAACTCATCCCCGCAATTTTTAACTTACGTGGGTTCGGTCCTCCAGTGCGCTTTACCGCACCTTCAACCTGGTCATGGGTAGGTCACTTGGTTTCGGGTCTACATCAAATAACTCTTTCGCCCTCTTCAGACTCGCTTTCGCTGCGGCTCCGTCCTTTCATGACTTAACCTCGCTATTTAACGTAACTCGCCGGTTCATTCTACAAAAGGCACGCCATCACCCTTTAATGGGCTCTGACTACTTGTAAGCACACGGTTTCAGGTTCTCTTTCACTCCCCTCCCGGGGTTCTTTTCACCTTTCCCTCACGGTACTGGTTCACTATCGGTCACATGTTAGTATTTAGCCTTGCGAGATGGTCCTCGCTGCTTCAATCGGAATTCCTCGTGTTCCGACCTACTCAGGATCCTGCTAGCTGTCTCTTGGATTTCGCTTACGGGGCTCTCACCCTCTTTGGCTTACCTTCCCAGATAATTCTGCTATCCGCCTTACTCACTTTTTGCAGTCCTTCAACCCCAAACAATAAATTGCTTGGTTTGGGCTCTTTCCGTTTCGCTCGCCGCTACTTGGGAAATCGATTTTTCTTTCTCTTCCTGCAGCTACTTAGATGTTTCAGTTCACTGCGTCTCGCCCTTATTAGCTATTTATTCACTAATAAGTAATGCATCGCTGCATTGGGTTCCCCCATTCGGATATCTCCGGATCATTGCTTACTTACTGCTCCCCGAAGCCTTTCGTGGTTCGTCACGTCCTTCTTCGCCTTCATGTGCCTAGGCATTCACCGTGCGCCCTTCTTTTCTTGACCTTACTTTAAGATACTCTCTCGGTCGCTCTTGCAATCTGTTCTCTTTTGATTGTTTCTCGGTTTTTTCTTGGATTATATTTAGTTTTCAATGTACTAACTC
>NZ_REHC01000019.1 GCF_003692965.1 Lactobacillus sp. ESL0246
CTGTATGCCACGATTATTTGCGGGGTTTTACTGGTGTTAAGTCTCGGCGGTTTAATTTGGACTTTCATGCTTCGGCCGCGCTAGTTTTTAACTATAAAGGAGGTGGTGTCATTTTGAAAGCATTGATTGCAAAATTTTCCTATCGCCGCGTGCAGTGGTTTTGGTTGGGATTATCGATTCTCTTAGCAATTGCCTTTGCGACGTGTCTGTACTTTACCATCAAAACCTATCACGATTTCAATACTTGGAAGATGATCAATCTTTATTAATTAGTAAACAATCGTTGGAATAATCATTGCAAGATGATTAATTGTGTATGAAAAATCTGAATTTGAAGGAGGAACTTCAAGATGAAATTAACTAAAATAGCCAGTATGGTAATGACAAGTGCCACAGTCTTATCGACTGTAGCTGCCGCTACCCCGGCCATTATTCAAGCTAAAACTCAAGAAGGCAATGCAAAAATGAACGGTGGTAAAGCCTTACCAGATACCAATCATAGTACGGTAGGAATAGGCTTTAGCCAGGACCAAGACGCCAAGCCAGATCCTAATAAGCACCATGATGATGATGGCGTCGGATACTTACGTTTACAATACGTGCCCGCAGTGCTGGACTTTGGTAGTCATACTAAGTTTAATCCCGCTGCTCCGATCTTTACCGCAGCTGGTACGAACTTAAATAATACTACCAATGACACTAACAAGGGATATGCCGGGGCAGATAACCAGACCCCAAAGCTTACTACCGCTAATCCTTATTTAAGAGGTGTTAATGGCAAGACTTGGGTAACAGTAGTTGATAAGCAAAATAGCCGTACAGACACTGATGATAAGAATAATAAAATTACAGGAGATTGGCAATTAAGCGTCAAAGCCGACGGCCCGCTGACTACTGGAAGTGGTGCTAGCGCCAAAACAATAACTGGCGCCAAGCTAGCCTTTAACAATACTGCAGCTGGTCATACTGCAAACGTTTTTGGCTTAACGCAGAATGTTGCGGATAAAGGATATACTAGTAATGACGATAGCATTATTGATGCTATAACAACTAAAAATTTGACGGTTAATTTAGCTGCCGATAGTACTGCAGTTCAGGTTGGAACTACAGTATCAGTTACTAGTAGTGGTGGTGCTTACGTTTTTGCTTGGGATCCAAGTGATATTCAATTAGCTTTACCAACCGATGCCAATATTGCAGCAGGAACTTATACGACCTCATTAACTTGGACTTTATCCACGGGAATTAAGTAAACGTAAGATTTTGTGTTTTGTCAAGATACTTACTAACTAACAATTAAGTGATATCATTTATACCTGCAAATTTTGCCTGATTTTCTTAAATTAAAATTTAAGAAAGTTTGTTGGTAGGTAATAATAATTTTATAAAAGGCGCTCAAGCTTTATGCTTGAGCGCTTTTTTGTTTTACTAACAAAATGTTTTTTGTCGTTCTTTTATTTAAAAACATTAATAGAAAATTGAGTTATGATCTGAACCCCGAAATTAAGACAAATTAATTTCGAGGTTTTTATTATGTCTAAATTATCTAAGCAAGACAAAATTGATATCTATAATCTATGGAAAAACTATCAGGTTGGTTCTGGAGAATTAA
>NZ_REHC01000020.1 GCF_003692965.1 Lactobacillus sp. ESL0246
ATCAATGCTTTCAAAATGACACCACCTCCTTTATAGTTAAAAACTAGCGCGGCCGAAGCATGAAAGTCCAAATTAAACCGCCGAGACTTAACACCAGTAAAACCCCGCAAATAATCGTGGCATACAGCCAAAAATTAATCGGCTTCTTAACGGCGCGGTCATTGATTGTCTTAGCCTGGGAATTATTCACCTGCATGGTTTCGTTAAAGGTCCAGCTTACCGGGAAGCGATTCTGCGTGTTCAAGCCTTTCAGGGTGACTTTAATCTGATAGGTGCCGGCTTTGAGCGCATCATAGCTCCAGGAAATGGGCAACACAATGCGCGAATTAGGGGCAATCATAAAGTTGTTGGCGTTAAAGGTGCGCACCTCGCCACCAGCTTCTCCTATTGCTACTTTGACGTTAGCTTGAGAAATAGCCATGGGAGCAATGTTGCGCAAGGTAACTCCTAAAGCGGGGTGGCGGTTAAAGAGCATCGGCGCGGTTTTGGCGTATTTCACCTTGGGAAAGACCTGATAGTTCTGTCCGCGTAAGACAATTCCTACGGAATAGGCGTAATTAGAAGTAATCATGCCGCCCTTAGTCTTGGGCGTCTTGGGGTGTTCGACAAAGTGCCAATCCCCATAGATCATGCCATCAAAGCGCTCTTTAGGCAGCTTAACGGTAGCACTGATAATGCGGGATTGCTTCGGCCCTAACTTAAGCTTCTCGTCGCCTCGATGCAGCGTGATTAAGGTAGTTAGAGGATGCTTTAAACTAGGATCAAGCGCTTTAGTCTGGGGCGTGAAATCAATGCCGCCCCCATCTTGGGTATAAGCATTACGCAAATTAACCCGCACTGTAATGGTCTTAGAGGCAAAATTTTGGACTTGCATTTTAATGACATGAGTAGAGTTTTTCCGATAAGCTAGATTAAAGTAGTTGAGAGTTGTATCGACTTGCTCTTCGGGGAAAAGCGGCTTAACTTCAAAATCAGTACTATCATCTGATTGAGCGGCTGCTACCATGGTTTGCGGGGTTAACCAAATTGCCAAGACCAAAATTAACCCTAGCCACCAACGTTTTCTACCTTGCAAAAATTACTCCTCCTCTTACGTTTAAAAAAATAATTGGCAATTAAACCCGCTGAATCTAAGTTAATTCAGCGGGAAAACTTCAAAACCCATGCAGCTGTTTTTATCAAACCAATCGCTAATTTCGTAGTAGTAAAATGAACAAGCAAAAAGTATCACTATTACAAAAGTTGGCAAACCGATTAACTATATTAAAATAGTGGTATCAACATTGCACTGGTATTTTGAATAGCGCAGTTAGTATCAATGTATATAGCCATAGGTTTGGACTAACAAATTGAATTATAAAAATACGAAACAAGAAATATATAATTCAAAAATAGTCATAAATAGGAAATGAAAGCTATTACTAAATGCGCTTAAGTTTATGATATATCAATTTGCGGGATCGTACAGAGTATATAAAAAAAAAAAAAAAAGTAATATAGAATTACCGTTATTAGGAAAAATTGTAAATTCT
>NZ_REHC01000021.1 GCF_003692965.1 Lactobacillus sp. ESL0246
CAATTTTAAGTTGAACACCCTACTTGATTTGATAGATGCAATCTAATCTTTTCTCATATAATTCATCGGGAGTGTGGTAGGCTAAGATTTTGCGCGGCAGGTTATTGCACCATTCCTCAATGCCGTAGATTTGGATCATATCATAATCCTTGATGTATTTGCCTTTAGGAATGAAGCGCCTGATTAACCGGTTGTGCCGCTCTACTCCGCCCTTCTCACAAGAAGTGTAAGGGTGCGCATAGTAGACCAACGTCTGCGATACTCTTTCTAACTGGGCTAAATCCGCAAACTCAGAACCGTTATCCGTGGTAATGGTCTTAAAGACCTCATTCCAGTGTTCTTGGTAGTGGCTGCGCAAGATTTTAAAGGCCGTCATGACGCTAGCGGCAGTCTTATCCTTAATCGGAATAATCATAAACTTGCGCGTCATGCGTTCATACAGAGTTAAGAGGGCCTGATCATCTTTGGTCTTGTGACCTAAGACTAGGTCGCAAGACCAGTGACCAAATTCGCGGCGCTGGTTAATAGCAACAGGTCGCTCACTAATACTGCGCCCCAGTCTGCGTTTATGCTGGCGTATCCGTTTGGCTTTAGTCTTACGGCTTAAGCATTCGGGCAAGTTAGTTGCCTTAATCTGTAATAAACCACGTTCCACATAATGGTAGAGCGTCTTGGTGCAGACGGTTTCGGCCCGGGTAAATTTACCACTGGCTAAGGCCCGGCCCACACAGGCATCAAGCGACCAGCCGTGCTTGAAGAAGTGCGCTTCAACGTACTTAATGAAGCGAGTTTTGGCCAAGCAGGCTTGCTTACGACCGCAGTTTAAGCGTCTTGCCTGATAGCGTCTTTGCGCTGCTGGGGCATCATAGCGGTGCCGTTGACCGTGATAGAAGTGCAATCTGACCGCGTTCAAGCTCATATTTCACGGTTGCGGGCGAACAATTAAGACTAGCGGCAATTTGACGCAGGGACTGGCCCTGCTGGCGCAAGACTTGGATAATCACGCGGTCTTGCAAAGCAAGATGTTGGCCCTTTTGGTGATTAGATATGGTAGAATTAAGCGAGTTCATTGGTAACTTCTTTCTAGAATTGATTGGGTAATTACATTCTATCAAAGAAGTCCAATGGACTTTTTTCATTTTTTAATTAGGGCAAGTGTTCAACTTCATTTTACAATTTACC